>CAWGXF010000005.1:15000-284006 GCA_963826485.1 uncultured Thermoleophilia bacterium | reverse complement strand
CCGCTCACGCGTACCCATCATCGCGGCGTACTCGCCGTTGCAGAACACACACTCCTCACCCGTCACGGCTTCGGCCTTTCCCTCCGCGAATAAGTGCGGGGTCTTGCGTCAGATTTTCTGTTGGCCCGTTGTGCCCCCGCCCCCCTGCCGCCTTCATTTTCCGTGTACACGGAAAATCCTAATCTGACGATGGCAATGCCCGTTACCGGCAGTAACGACCTGTGGGCGGCGTTGGGGGTCACAGGGTGTCGACCCTGATCCGGTCGGGGTCGGCGGGGCCGCCGAGCCGTTCCTGTTCCTGTTCGCGTCTGCGGGTTCGCAGCGTGTCGATCTTGGCGACCTCGTCTTCGGTGAGGGGCGGCCGGTCGCCGGCGCGGCGGCGGCGCTCCCGCTCTGCATCCGCGCGGCCTGCTTGCTTCTTCAACGCGATCGACCTGTACCAACCAGCTTCGGCCTGTTCGCGCCGTTGGGCGGCTTCGCGTGCGTGGCCGGCGGCGGCGGCGGCCTGCCGGACGGCGGCCCGCCGGGTGATCTCCCCGCGGAGGCGGTGGACGATGTCGGTGGGTGTGTCGTCGGGTGCCCAGCGGGCCGGGTCCGCCAGCACGGCCTGGTGGTCGCCGAGGTGGCGGGCGTCGACGGGGACCGGCACAAAGCCGGACTTGTACCCCGGGCTGATGAAGCCTGCCAAACAGCGGTAGAGCGTGTCCGGGTCGATGACAGCGCCGGTCGCGTCGACCGCCGCTTTCTTCTTGGTCGCCATCAGGTTCTCCTCGCTTCGAGTGCCTGGTCGATGATCTCGACGCAGCCGGCCCCGTCGATCGTCCCCCGTGTCTCGAGCTGGGCGGCGAGCTCCGCGCTGGCCCTCTGGAAGCGGCGGGTGCGGACCAGGTTCTCGGTGCGTGCCATCAGGAACGCGTGCCAGGTGTCGGCCTCACGGACCGTCACGGACGCCGCCTCGAGGATCGTCCGGGCGCCCTGGAAGTCGGACGGCGTCCGGGTCTCGCCGGACCTGTCGGCGTGGCGGCTGACGAGCACCTGGTCTCGTTCCTGCTGGGCGGCAACCGTGGGCGGCGGCGGCGGCGGCGGGTCGGCGAGCGCACCCAGGTCGACCGCGACCGCTGTCGCGACCGGGCCGGCCAGATACACGATCACGTCGGCTTCGATCCGGGCGCGGAGCTCGGCGGGTACCGGCTCGCCGTCCGCCGCCGAAAGGTACGCGGAGACGAGCTCGTCGCTGGTGACGCCGTGGCCGGTGTCGGCCTGCCCGTAGAACACCAGTGACGGCGTGACGGTCGCGCCGGCGCCCGAGGCGACGTCACAGCCCAACAGATCGCGGCGATGACGTGCCCGACTCATGGGTTGCGGTCATCTTCAGCTCGGCCGTTGCTCGTTGCCGGCGCCGGGCGAGCGCCGCGTCAAGGCCGGGCGGCGGCGGCGAGTGGTCACCCGGCTCGCCGACGACGTCCTCCACGACGAACCCGGCACCGGCGGCTGGAGTCACGGGTTTCTTACCGCCGCCGACGGGTCCCGTCGCCTCGACCGGGCAGCGACGGAGGAAGATGCCCCGCCCGGTCAAGCTTCACGATCCTGCGCCTGCTCGGCGCGACTTCAGGTGCTAGTCGATCGCACGCTGATCTCGCTCGAGAGGCTGCGATCGCCGGCGGCGCGCGGCGCGAGCTCGTCTCGGTCCCCGACCGGGACCTGCGCGCTGACGATCATCGTCGTTTTAGCCATTGCCCAAAGATACTACGGCTCCGGAGTAAATGGGCGTAGGCTTGGTCGCAGCATGAACCGCCAGCCGGGCCGGGCTCGTGTCTCCCCGCGTCGCGGGTCCGCGCCCGGGAGCGGCCGCGCGGCGCCCTCGTGGTCGGCGGGGGCGCCGCTCTTTCGAGAGCCTCAGCGGACACGGGTTCGCCCGTCGTAGAGGTGATCTGCGACATACCGCCGGTAGTCGCAAACCCGGATCAGCGGCCGGCTGTAATCGTCGATCACGACCACGCCGACGTTGCGCACGAGCGCGTCGATCGCTCTTCTCGGCCAGCCGAGCGAACGCAGATCGGCGCGCGACAAGACTGCATCCGGGAGCTCGAGGCGATCGGTGAGCGAGCTCACACGGGCCTCGGGTACGCCGCGTCGAAGGCGGCGGCGCGCTCAACGTCGCTCAGGCCCGCCCAGGGGGCCGGCGGCCGCGGCGGCCGCTGCTCGGCCTCGAGGCAGCGCGCGGCGATCCGGAGAACCTCGTCCAGGTGCTCAGGCAGGCCCGCCTCGAGCTCGGGGTAGCGGTCGAGCACGGCGCGGAGCTCCTGCGCGTTCACGCTTCACCGTTCAGGGTGAACTCACCATGCTCGGCGAACCAGGCCGTGATCGCCGCATCCTGTTCGGGGGTTCGGCGGGAGGTGTCATCTGGGGTGTCACCAGGTGACGTGACACCTTCTCCCCCACCTGTCGCGGGGAAGCTGTCAGGTGTCACTTCTATGGAATCCCTATAAGGGGATTCCGTAGTGACACCTTCGACTTCCACTTCACCGTAGGGGTCGATATTCCCGAAGGTGTCACGTGTGTCATATGGGGTCGGTGACACCTTCCAGCACTTCGATTCGGACTTCCGGCCGGCTGGGCCGACCTCGTGCACGAGCACCCCTTCGGCGGTCAGCGCGTCGAGAACCGGCTGGATCGTGGCCGGCGCCGCGCCGATGCCGCCGTTCTCCTTCTTGCGCCGCAGCTCGCTCAGCGTCCACCACTTCCGATCGGCCAGCAGCTCGAGCAGCTCGCCGCGGATGTCGCGCACCTTGCCGTCGTTCGGGTCGCGCCGGAAGCCCTGCTCGCGGTCGAAGAGCAGCCCCCAGCTCGTGCCGATCGGTAGATCGCCGTCGCGGTCCTTCAGGAAGTGCAGCTTCGAGTAGCCGTCGCTCAGCCGTTGCAGGCCGAGCACCACCTCGGCGCCGCGCACGTAGGCCGAAGACCCGAACAGATCATGGATCGAGAACTTCGCCCCCGGCTGCGGCTTGCGGCAGTGCACGGGCAGGAGCAGCGCGAAGCCGAACCGTTCGCGCCAGCCGTCGAAGCGGCGCATCAGGTCGACGGCTTCCCGCTCGTCGTTCGAGTCGCCGGCGTGCAGTTTGTAGAGCGGGTCGGCGACGACGAGCTGGTAGCCGCCCTCGCTGAGCGCGCTCTCGACGGCCGCGATGTGCGTCGGGTCGGAGTCGAGCGCCAGCCCGTCCGGGACGCGCACGTAGTCGACGGCCTCGGTGTCGGCGAGCCCGGCCTCGCGCAGCCGCCGCTTCACCGTCCGCAGCCCCTGCTCGGCGTCGAGGATCAGCACGCGGCCGCCGGCGCCCGTCCACTCGAGCAGCTCACCCTCCGTGCTCACGGCGCGCACGATCTGGAGCGCGAGCGTCGTCTTCCCCTCGCCGGTGTGGCCGCCGAGCACGAGCCGTTGCCCGCGCAGGATCAGCGGCCCGAGCAGCTCCTCGCTTCCCGGCGGATCGGGGATCGCGCACGTCGCGCGCGCGGTCAGTACCTCGAGCTCGTGCTCGCCCGCCTGCCGCGCCGCGTGTACGAGCTTGACGAACTCCTCGCGGCTGCCGAGCCAGGCACACCAGTCGCCGGACTCGTCCGGCGGACGGAGGCGCACGGTGCGGCCGCCGATGATCCGCGCCGCCTTCGCCGCACCCTCGTCGCCCGGCTCGTCGGCGTCATGGGCGAGATAACAGGTCGCGCCGCGCGGGATCAGCTCAGCCCAGGGCGGCTTGAACGTCGCCGCTCCGCTCGGCAGTACGAGCACGGCTGCGACGTCGCCGACGAGCTCGTAGACGCGCGCCGCGTCGGACTCGCCTTCGCAAACGACCCAGTCGAGCGAGCGGGAGGCGCCGCAAACGATCGGCTCCAACCAGACGGACGGCTGCTCGGCGAAGCTGTCCTTGCTCTCTCCGTCGACGGGCCGGTATTTGATCGCGGTCACGGCGCCGCCGCGGTTGCGGCCGGCGAAGGCCAGGCAGACGCGGCCGCGCCGAGAGGCGTAACGAGCTCCGAGCACCTCGAGCGCCTCGAAGCTGATCCGCTTGCGGGAGCAGAAGCGGTCGAGCGCCTCCCGGGCGCTGCCGTTGACGGCACCGATCGGCTCCAGCTTCTCCCAGGTGGCGGTCCAGTCGCGCAGCTTCTTGGGCGGCTTCTCATCGCGCAGCCGCTCATAGGAGCTCACCGGTTCAGCTCCTCGAACTCGCGCCGGTGGCAGGCGAAGCAGAGCCGCGTCACGACGGCGAGCTCGCCGCCGCAGACGCCGCAGCGGTCCCCGCGGCGGTTCTCGGCCAGCAGGTAGGGCGGCGGATGCTTGCCGCGCCAGCGCGCCCACTGCGCGGCCGACAGGTCGCGCGGCACGTCGGCCAGGTAGGCGGCGAGCAGGTCGCCCGCCGCCTCTCTCGTCTCTTCACGCTGCGGCATCGAGACGGCTAGAACGGGATGTCATCGTCGGTCCCCTGTTCGTCGCTGAGCTCGGCTTCGGTATCGACCGGCTCGTCGACGGGCCGCTCTGCAACAGCCCGGCCAGCCCGGCCGGCCGGGTCGCACTCGATGTAGAGCCGGTACATGTACCCGTCCGAGAAGCCGGCTTTCGTGCTCTGCTTGACGCCGATGTACGAGACGACGACGTAGTCGCCAGGCTGCGGGTCTTTCGACTCGATCGCGCGCTTCAACCAGCCGTGGAAGCCGATCGCCTTCCACTCGATGTTCGCCGGCATCTCGAGGATGCGCAGCGTCGGCTTCTGCTCGGGCTCGGCTCCCACGGTGCTCAGGAACGTGTCCCGTTCGAGCAGCAGGCCGGCGATCAGCGGCGGACAGCCGTACTTCGGATCGGTGGGCCGCCACTCGCGTTCGTCGGCGGCCATTTTCTCCCGCAGGGTGCGCTCGTCAGTGAAGAATGGTTGGAGGTCGTGGTCGTCGTTGGGTAGTGTCGACACGTCGATAGTCCTTTCGTTGTTGTTGGCGGCTCGGGGGTTCATCCCGGGCCGCTCGCGCGTTACGCAGCCGAGCTGCGCTCGGCCTCGAGCCAGCGCTCCACGTCCAGGCGGCGGAAACGGAGCAGCCGGCCGGCCTTGACGGCGGGCGGGCCGCTCCCGAAGTGCCTCCACCCGTAGACGGTCGCCCTGGACACGTTCAGCCAGGCGGCGAGCTTCGTCGACGGAGAGGAGCTGCTCAGGCTGGGTCAATGCGGATTCTGTCCCCAAATCGCCCCTTTCTGTCAGATGATCGCTCATAGGCCGTATTATGCATGAGCTTGCGTTCGCTAGCAAGGGTATGTTATGCTCTATGCTCCATCCGCATTTGAGAGGAGCAGAGTTGCCCCAGCTCACCCCAAGCGAGGCATTCATCCGCACCGTCAGGGCGGCCCGCAACCGGCGCGGCTGGAACCAGCAGCAGCTCGCCGAGCGGCTGACCGAGCTCGGTGTCCCAACCGCCCAGTCGACCGTCGCGAGGCTGGAGAAGGGCAAGCGCGGCGTTTCGCTCGACGATGCGCTCGCGCTCAGCGTCGCCCTGGACGTCTCGCTCATGCACATGGTCGCCGGCGCCGCCGTCGACTACGACGAGATCGCCTTCGCCCCGGCCGTTGTGCTCGACACCGAGCAGGCACGCGAGAACATCCGCGGCAACCTGTCGCTCCACACCGGCCCCGGCGGCATGGGCAACTACGGCGGCTTCAAGGGCCGTTCCGAGCTTCAGTACGTCACGATCGAGCCCGCGCGAGAGACGAGCGCAGCGCAGCCGCTGACCGTCTCCAAGCGGCGCCGGAAGGAGTGAGCATGGCCTCCGCCTGGATCCTGAAACGCGAGACGAAGCACGGCGAGCCACGCTGGCGCGTCCTCTACCGCGCCGGTGGCTCCGAGGCGGCGGTGGCATATGCGGGCAGCTTCCGGACGAAGCAGGAGGCTCTCGAGCGCCGCCAGTGGGTCGGCGGCGAGCTCGCGAACCTGCGCATCCCGAACCTTCAGCTGGCCGCCCCGGCGCCCGCCGAGACGCTCGCGACCGTCGCCGAGCGCTGGCGGCAATCACGGATCAGCGTCGCCGAAGGCACACGGGCAACCCACCGGGTGAACGTCGGCCGGATCGTGCCGGTGCTCGGCGACAAACCCCCCGCCGCGATCACGAAAGCAGACGTCGCCGAGCTCGTCACGAAGCTGCACGAGGACGGCCTCGCCCGCGAGTCGATCCGCAAGACGATCGCCACCTTGGCGATGGCGCTGGACTTCGCCGAGATCACCCCGAACCCGGCCCGCCGGGTGGAGCTGCCGGAGCGGACACACGAGGACGTCAACCCGCCCTCAGCGCTCCAGCTCGAGGCGCTCCTGGCCGCCCTGCCGCCCGCCTACCGGCTGCCGACGCTCCTGCTCGAGGCGACCGGGCTCAGAGTGGGGGAGCTGGAAGCGCTGACCTGGGGGTCGGTCGACGAGCAGGAGGGACGGCTCCTGATCGCCGCCGCCAGGACGAAGACGAGGCGGCCGCGCTGGGTTTCGGTCCCCGAGCCGCTCTTCGCGGCGATCGTCGAGCTCGTCCCGCGCGAGGATCGCGACCTCTCCGGCCAGGTGTTCGCCGGCTTCAGCGCCGACGCGCTCCGTACCGCGCTCACCCGCGCCTGTCGGGCAACCGGGGCGCCGCATATCCACCCGCACGATCTGCGGCATAGAAGAGCGACGTTGTGGCACCTGGGAGGCGTTCCGGCGGCGCAGGCGGCCGGGTGGCTCGGCCATTCGGCGCAGGAGCACCTACGGACATATGCGCACGTGATGCTCGACAGAACCGAGCTCGACTACTCGAAGCAACTCGACCACGAAAGGACGATCCGATGACCAGTATGGCCCCCCGCTGCAACGGCTGCGAGTGCGAGATGAGTGTCGATGAGGAACCCTGGACTGCGGTCGTCGGCGTCCGCATAAGACTCGCCACCGACTACCGGACCGACATGCACAGCCCGATCGTCGTCTTCTACTGCCCTGACTGTGAATGGGCTGCCGGGACGTTCGCCGAGAACATGAACGGCGAGGTCGTTCCTCTCGAGGACAACACCCCCGGAACGGTTCTCGGGCTCTTGGCACCGAGATGACCATTGAATTCGCGCGCGCATATCTCGCTCGGGGATGCGGGATCTCCGAGGCCGAGGTTGAGGAGCGGCTCGAGCGGCTTGGCGTGACGGCCGAGCACGTGCTCGCCGTCCACGCCGAGCTCTGGGCGATCATCGACGAGGGCGGCGAGGAGCTCGAGGAACTGCGAGCCGCCCTGCGAGGCGAGCTATGAGCAAGAAGCGCGCACGTGTACCCGGAACACCGTCGGCGCGGCGCGGCGGCTGGAAGCACATCAGCTCCGTGCTCTACGACGCACGCGGAACCGTGCTCGCCGATGGTGAGCGGATCAGCGCAGCGATCACCCTCCCCGACACCGGCGAGAAGCAGCGCGGCAAGGTCGGGATTCTCCATGTCCGCTGCTCCGGCTGCGGCGGACGGCTGCGCGCCGGGAGCTACGTGCTGCCCGAAGGTGTGTCGGTGCTCTGTGAACGCTGTTCAGGTGGCCGATGAGCTCTACGCAGGCCATCGCTGTTGCCCGGAGATGGCTCGCCTACCAGGACGCCCTCGAAGCGTGGGGAGGCAACCAGTACGAGCAGGAGCCGAACGACCCCGGCCACGGCTTGCAGGAACTACAGGACGCGCTCCTCGGCCTCACACGAGCCGGCGAGTACGACCTGGCGCGCTCCTTCTACCGGCTCGTCTGGGAACACGTCGGCGTGTTCGCGGAGAACGGCACCGAGCACGATCCGTGGCTCGTTCCTGCGCTCGTCGACGAACTGGAACGGCGGGCGGTAACGACTCTCCCGGAAGCCGTTACAGAGGCGCCGGTAACGATTGCCCCCGCAGCCGTTACCCGCGAGTGTGAGTGGTGTGGTGAGCCGCTGCCTTCGGGGTTGCGGCTCGATGCCCGCTACTGCCCCGGCAGTCGCTGCCGCGTCGCTGCTCTCCGAGCTCGCCGCGACACCTAGCCGTCCTTTTGCCGGAAACCGCCCGCACGTGCTCGGATGGTGCGTACCCCCCTGGTACCCCAGCGCCGAAAAACCCCTGATTTGCAGGGGTGTCCGAATCCCGTATGGGCCTTTCTACTCAAATCTGACCCACGCTTTTGGCTTAGATGCGTGGGTCATGCGTGCCGGGAGTCGGGTGGCGAACTGCCGTGCCCTCCGAGGAACTCGCGAATCTGGTTTGCTGGGCGAATCAGATTCGGGTGTCATTTGCGGCACGCTTGCTTGCCGTTCCGGGTTCCACCGGCAGCCTTCACCGGGACCCGCGTAAGCTTGGCCGATGGATGCTCAACGAGCGCGTGAACTGCTGCTGAGCGAGCGGCAACGGATCGAGCGGGCGTTCAAGAGCGTCGCCCACACCGAGGACGGCCAGCCGGTCGACGAGTCTGACCCGGCGAGCCTGGCCTCGGATCTCTACCAGGAGGAGTTCGACGCGGGCCGCGCGGAGGATCTTCGCAATCAACTCGCCGCCGTCGCCCGAGCCGAGCAACGCCTTGCCGCCGGGACGTACGGCCTATCGATCGAGAGCGGGCTGCCTATTCCCGACGAGCGTCTCGAGGCCGTCCCGACGGCGGAGCTGACCACGGACGAGGAACGGGCGCGAGCGCAGCGGTGACCGGAGCCGGGGCCGTCAGGCTCGAGCTCGGTCGGCGTACGTGGTTCGCGTGGTGGCCGAGACCAGGCTGGACGCCGACGGGGTGGCGTGCCATGCCGATTGCCGCAGCGGCTCGTGGCGCGCAGGAGCCGCCTCGTGGGTGACACAGAACCGACCGAGTGTGCGCGTTTCGCAGCCGGGAGCCGCACAGATCCGCAACATCGACATTCCAAACCTCCTCGGTTTTCGTTGCTCGACGACCCTGTCACCGCAAGGGAAGAGAAGCGTATGTCCCGCCTAGGAATCTCCTAAGTTGCGAACATCGAAACCCGGCGGGGTCTCAGCTTGCCGCTGCGGTCGCGGTCTTGGGAACCGAGCGAGCGCGGTCTCCGGCGCGGTACGCGGGTGACAGACCGGCCCGGGCCAGCTCGTTCTGAACGGCCTCCCGCGCCTTGAAGATGCGCCATTTGACGTTCCCGACGTCGATTTCGAGCACCTCGGCTATCTCGCGGTAGGAAAGGCCCGCGACGTCCCGCAGGAGGAGCGTGTTCTTCAGGCGCACGTCGAGCGCCGCCACGGCCCCCCAGATCGCGGACACCGTTTCGCGGGTCTCGGCGCTGGGCTCGAGGCTTCTCGGGTCGACCGACGACACACTGTCGGGCTCGAGGTGCCCCGACGGCCGTCGGGCCCGCGCTCGATGCTCGTCGACGATTCGGTTCTTCGCGATCTGGAACAGCCAGCTCGTAAAGAGCGATCTCCGGTCGAAGCCGCCGAGCGATCGGTGGACACGCATGAAGATCTCCTGGGTGACGTCCTCGGCGACCAGGTCGTCGTTGAGCATTCGGCTGACGTAGTTGTGCACCGGGCCACGATAGGTCCGAAAGATCCAGGCGAACGCGTTCTCGTCGCCGCGCTGCGCTGCTTTGAGGATGGCCGGTTCGGGCTGCTCGAGCGGCACGGTCCACACTGAGACGCGATCGCCCTCGGGTAGTTGAGTTTGTAACGTGAATGTTTACATCTCCCATACCAGCGAGCCACAACCAAGGGGGGCTCCCTTTCGTCTCTATAAGTCGATGGGTCGCTTCGATTCACGGTCGGGCTGTGATCGCGCCCGCGAACAGATGTCCGTGGCACTCGACGGCGAGCTCTCGCGTGGGTCCGCGCTCCGGTTGCGCGCGCACACCAGCGTCTGCTCGTCGTGCCGCCTCTACCGGCACGAGCTCGGCTCGATCACTGCCGTTCTTCGAGCGGATCGTTTGCCGCAAAGGTCATCGGTCGCGGTGACCGTCCCGCGGGTCGCCGCGGTGGGCTTCGCCGTCGTGTCGCTCGCCGTCGCAGGCGCCGTCGTCAAAACGGGCTCCGGGGAGCATCCCGAGCAGGGTGGAGCCCAACAGGGCGGCCAGGGGACGCCGATCTACGACACGTCGGTCTTCCGGATCCCCCGCTAGGTCACGGACACCGGGGGCCTCGGGATCACCCTGAAGGGGTATGGAGGCTGCCAACTCGGCCCCGATGCATAGCTCATGGCTACAGAAACGCCCAGCTCGGGTGTGCGGACGCTTGCGGCTCACAGTCGTGCACCTCGGGAGACGAACGGGTTCACGCTCGTCGAGCTTCTGATCGTCCTTGTGATCATCGGCATCCTCCTGGCGATCGCAGTTCCCGCCTACAGCACGTTGACCGGTCGAGCGGAGGTGCGAACGGCGGAACAGCAGATTCGTGCCGCGATGCCGGCAGCCCACGCCTTCTTCGTCGACAACGACACGTTCGTCGGACTCGGCAACTCGGCCAAGAAGACGCCGCCCGGGATCGTCTCGTACGACGCGGCCCTCGAGGTCAAGGTCGGTACCGGATCCAAGGGCAAGCCCACCGCGACCACCTATTGCCTGAATGCGACGATGGGAAGCGCGACGCTCAGTGCCTCGGGACCCGGCCCGATCGAGTGGTTCCAGAAGAAGAACTGCAAGGGCACGGGCTCGACCACCCCCCCGTGAGCGCTATCAAGAGCCGGTCTCAGGAGCCGGGCGGGCCGGGGAGCTGGAGGATCTGCTCGACGGCGAAGAGCAGCAGCACCGCACCGACACCGATCAGCGCGTAGCGGACACCGCGAAGCGGGAACTGGGTGCTGATCCCGACGAGGAAGAGAACGCTCGCGAGGATGACGGTCGTGCGAATGTACTTGTCCGCCGTCTCCGCCGAATGCTGTCCGTCCGCGTAGTAGGCGTCGGCTTCCGCGTCCAGCCGCGCTGATTGGACCTCGCCGGGCGCGTGGTACTGCGGCATCGCCTGCGGCGCAGCCGGCGCGTTCGGGTTCGTGAACGGTCTCGTTGCGAGCCAGGCGACGAACGCGGGTCGAAACTCGGGCAGGAACCGTTTCGCGGTGATTCGTTCGGCGTTCTTGTCTCCGGCCTGGTGGGCGCCGAGCCAGGCGTTGAAGGTCAGCCCATCCCCGACGCGATACGTCAGCGACTCCTGGTAGGCGCGGTTCGCCTCGGTGCGAGTCGCGGATGCCTTGGCCAGGTGGAGGGACGATTCGGTGCCCCACTTGGCGGCCGAATAGCCGGACCAGGCAGCGATGATCGCCACGATCGAGAGCAGCAGCGCCTCGCTGATGGCGATCACCCGCTCGTGACCGCCACCGCCGTGGCGGCCGGCGCTGTGATGGGCGTGCTCTCTGATCTCTCCGCCGACCTCGGCCGCCGAAAGTCCCTCGGGCACCTCTCGTTCTCCTTCGCTTTCTCGGACGCCGGGTGGGCCTCGACCGAAGCCTGCCGCCATTGTGCTCGGGTCAACGGACACCACCGGGCTGCAGGATCCGCATTCAGCCCAGCGAAGCGGTCCCTCATGCTGCGTGACCGCTATATCTCCGCGCTGCGCGCGACCGTCGCGGCGAGTGCCGCCCCGTACGGCTACACCCTCACGATCTGGACGAGCGGCGCCGTCCTCTCCCATGCCCGCGGGATTCCGAGCGCGGCGCTGGCGCTGCTGTTCCTGGTCGGTGCGGTGGCTGCCTACGCGCTCGTGGGGGGAGTCGCCTTCGGCGGCCTGTCCGAGCATCAGGCGCCCCAATCTGCACGGTCGGTCGTCTGGGGCGGGCTCCACTTCCTGTCGGTCGGGCTCGCGATCCTCGCCGTCTCGCTCGTGGCCCGCCTGGTGCACGACGACGGAGCGTGGCCGCTCGGGGCGTTCCTCGCCACCGCGGTCTATCTGATCACCTCCGCGTTTCAGCTTGCCATCGCCCAGCGCGGGACCTAGCCCACCCCGCCCCAAACCTCGCTGTTCGTCCAGGTGACAGATGTGACGAGCAGGCGAATGCTGTGGAGGAGATGACGATACGTGTGGCTCTCGCCGCTGTTCTCGGTTCCGCGACGTCCTTCGCGGCTGCTGCGCTGGCGGTCCTGTGGCGGTCGTAGCATCGTCAGCAGCACCCGCGGCCCCGGCGCGGACTCCGGACCGGATTCGTGCGGTTCTCAACTCGCTCGTCCATGAGCGACAGGCGCTGCGCGATGCGGGGGATGATGCGGCCGGCCCGCTCGAGGCCAACCGGCTCGCGATCGTCTACTGGCAGCACGAGCTCTCCCGGCGGCTCATCGAGGCCGCGATCGGCTGAAACCAGCGGCCGGACGGGCAAATCCCTCGATTCAGGGAGTGCGGTTTATCCGCGCCTGTGTGACGCTTTGAGTTCTTCGATCGACGACGAGGGGGAAACGATGGAACGTCGCCTGACAGGGACGGGAAGTCCCGAGCAGATGGACGATGTGCACGTCGCGCTCGATGTACTCCGCCATCGGCAACTCGACCTACAGCGTCGCCACGAGGTGTTGATCGAGTACGTCGCGCGGTACCCGAACACGGTCGTCTGCCGCCAGGAGCGTGAGGTCTCGAACGCGAGATCCGCAGTGGCGTCCGGTATCGGCACGCTCGAGCAGTGGCTCAGTCGTCGGGAGGCTCCGCCCGCCTTCCAATGAGGTGACGCCCGGTTCGCCCTCGCGAGCCGGGCGCCCTTCCTCGTCCGGGCGCGCCGGCGCAAGCCGAGCGGACGCGGTCGCGGTCTAGCGTCGCTTGCCGAGGTCTGCCTCTGCCTCCGCGAGCTCGGAAGCAGCTCGTTTCGCCTCCGACCGCTTCTCGGCCGCCTCGTCGCCGAGGATCTCCGCCGCACGGGAGGCATCTGCCGCCGCCCGCTCTGCCGTGCGTGCCTCCTCCTCCAGCCGCCGTGCCTCCCCGCGCAGCGCCGTGACGCGCTCGCGGGCGGCCCGGGCGACCTCGTCACCCCGCCCGCGCTGCCCCGCGACCGCCTCGAGCGGCCCGAAGCCGGCGGCCTTCAGCTCCTCGGTCAGCCTGCCGCGTTGCAGGAGCGCGCTCGCGTTGTCGTCGATCGCTGCCGCACGCAATGTCTGCGACAGTCGTTCGAGCAGCGGTGCTGTGGTGCGAGCGCCGAGGATGCTTCGAGCCGAGGCGAGCAACGCGCGTACGGCTTCACGCTCGGCGGCCGAAGCATCACCGACCTCGTCGGCGCTCGCCTCGCCGCCGAGGGAACGCTGCTGGGCGTCTCGCAGCCGGCCGGCCGCCTGGAGCAGGCCGTCGACCTGCTTCGCGTGGTCGCGTGCGAGCCGGTTTGCAACCCATGCCACCGTGCTCGGCTTCTTCAATGCGCGCACCGTCGCGGCGACATCGTCCTGATGCGCCTTGCGCAGCCGCGCGGCCAGATCGTTCCGGGCCTTCGTGAACTGCTCGAGCGGGAGCGCGTACAGGCCGTCCAGTTCGCGCTCGAGGTTCGGCACCGCGGCCAGCGACATACCTAAGCATAGGAAGAGAAGAGGGGGAGAGCTCGCGCTCTCCCCCTCTTGATCGATCACTTCTGGTGGGGCTGGGGTCCCGGCTAAGCGGCCTTCACCAGCTTCTTCGGCGGAACGATGACCTTGAGGGTCTTCGTCTTGCCGCCCTTGACCGTGTAGATCGTGACCGGGTTCGCGGTCACGTCTCCGTTCCCGTTGAACGACACGTTGCCGAGGATGCTGTTCTTCAGCTTGATCTTGTAGAGCTGCTTCGCAACATCGGAGCGGCTGCCGTTCGACTGCGCGATTGCAGCCACCATCGCCACGGTCGCCTGAGCGGCGTAGACCGAATAGGGATCCGGCGGGCGGTGGTCGGCCTTCGTGAACGCCTTCAGGAACGCCTTGCCTGCTCCCTTCAGGGCGGTGTTCGGCAGACCCGCAACCGAGACGAACGAGCCCTCGGCTGCCGTGCCGGCTCCCTGAATGGTCGCCGAGACCGGCGTGAAGCCGTCCGGCATCATGATCTTGACGTTGGGCGCTCCGGCCCTGACGTCCTTGATCAGCTTGCCGCCGTTTTCGCAGATCAGCCCGCCCAGGAAGACGCCCTGCGCCCCCGAGGCCTTGATCTTGACCGCGAGCGCCTCGTACGACGAGGCCTTGCCGTCCCAGGCGGTGAAACCGACGACCTTGATGCCGAGCTTCAGAGCAGCGTTCTTGAAGTTCGTCGCGACGCCGAGGCCGTAGGCCTCCTTGTCGTTCAGGATGAACACCTTCTTGACCTTGAGCGACTGGGTCAGCAGCGCGTCGGCGGCGCCCTGGTAGTCGTCAGCGGCCACGACGCGGGCGTAGTTGCGCTTCCCGGTCGGGTAGTACTTGCCCGGCTCGCCGGCCTGCGTGCCCGCCCCCGGATGCGTCAGGCCGACATACGTGTTCGCCGGGCTGATCATCGCGATCGGGCCATTCGGGGCGCGGTTGAGGATCGGGATCATGATCTCGGCAGCACCCGAGTTGAAGGTGCCGATCACGCCGATCACGCTGGAGTTCTGCGCGTAGGCGTTGCCGTTCGCCGAGACCTTGCCCGAGTCCCACTTGCCGGCCTGGGCGGTCGCGTCGTCACAGCTCTGGTAGGCGAGGGAGTACTTCCCTGCCTTCCAGTGATGCTGGGCGAGGATGAACTTGATCGCCCGTGCCATCTGTGACGTCTGTGTCCGGCCTGAGCCCTCGAGAGGCAGGTCCGAGGCCAGGAGATACTGACCGCTTGGGTTCTGGATCGCCGAGCACGACGAAGCCGGTAGCGGCGTCGCGCCGCTCCTCGCGATTGCGCCGCTCACCATCGTCGCCAGGGCGACGACTGCGATCAGCGCGGACGCTCCCGCGCCCACGTAGATGCGCTTATTCACTCGTCCTCCTGTCTGGGGGGTCAGGGGATTGTCGGGAGAGCATAAAGACGCGGCGGGATTACGCCAAGTCTCTTCACGAAATCTGCAACCGAAAAGCCTCGTCGGCATCGGGTTCAGGGGCGCCGGTAGCGGTACCCGAACCCGCGCACGGTCTCGATCGGCGTCGTGTGCGGGGCGTCCGGCACGAGCTTGCGACGGAGGTAGCCGACGTAGAGCTTCACCTGGTCGCCCGAGACGCCGTACGGATCGCCCCAGACCAGCTCCAGGAGCTGGTCGCGTGAGAGCACCTGGTTCGGGTTCTGCACGAAGGCGGACAGCAGCTTGAACTCGAGCGGCGTCAGCTTCACGTCTCGACCCTGCACGTTCACCTGCCGCTGGGTGTAGTCGACCTCGGTGAACGCGTCGCTGTAGGCCTCGTTCACCTCGAACTTGCCGCCGGTTCGGCGGAGCAGGGCCTGGACACGGGCGAGCAGCTCCTGGCGGCCGAACGGCTTGGCGACGTAGTCGTCGGCTCCGGCCGAGAGGCCGCGAACCTTCTCGAGCTCCCGGCTGCGCGCGGTCAGCATCAACACGGGGACGTCGGAGAGGTCGCGGATCCGCTCGAGCGTCTGGTAGCCGTCCAGGTCGGGCATCGTCACGTCGAGGATCACGAGCGACGGGACATTCGTGAACAGGCTCCTCAGCCCCGTCTTGCCGTCCTCCGCCTCGTCGACCGTGTAACCGGCGCGTTCGAGGAGCCCCCGCAGGAGCAGACGGATGTCGGCGTCGTCGTCGATCACGAGAATGCGGAGCCGCTGGTTCATACCCTCTTCATACCATCCCCGCTCCGAATCCCTGCGCGGTCGAGCGATCGTGGAGGCGATGGCTCGTGTTCTGATCTGTGAGCCCCACGACGACATCAGGGCCCTCCTCGAGATCGTCGTGCGCCGCCTGGGTCACGAGCCGGAGGTGTTCGGCGGCCCCGGCGTCCCGCAGAAGGCCGGGATCGACGTCGCGGTGATCGACCCCAGCGAGAGCGACGGACTGGAGCTCGCAAGGCGCCTGCGCGCGGCGCGCGTGCCGGTGCTGTTCACGAGCATCTATCCGGCGACCGAGGATCTGCTCGCGCTCTCTCCGTCGGCGTACCTGGTGAAGCCGTTTCCACTCGACGCGCTCGAGCGCGCCCTCGAGGAGGCGCTCACCCCGACTGCCGCGTCGCGCCCGCGAAAAGCCCTGTCTGAGCAGGGCTTTTCGAAAAGGCTGCGGGACTAGGACTCGAACCTAGACTACCGGATTCAGAGTCCGGCGTCCTACCATTAGACGATCCCGCAGGGCCCCCGGATTGTAGCCGCCATCCGCCCTACAGATCGAGCTGATAGAGCGGCACGAGCCGTTTTTCGGCCTCCGTGTCGATGTGGGCGATCACCTCGACGTACGGCTCGAGGCCGGAGCCGCGCAGCTTCGCCTTGAGCAGGCCGTCGACCTGGTAGATGCCGGACGAGTTGTTCATCCGGATCGAGATCCTGATCGGCTTCTCCTCGCCGTCGGAGATCTCGACCTCTTCGATCGCGGCGGCGGAGAGCGAGTGGATTCCCACCCGGCCGCGCTCGAACGCGATCCGCGACCGGCCCTGTTCCATGTCGAGCGCGTCGGCGACGCGCAGGATCCCGGCCTCGAGTGTCAGCGGCTCGCCGTCGGAGCGGTGGCTGATGATCCCCTGCAGCACCTCGGAGACGATGACCGTCACGTCGGGCTCGTCGTACAGGCCGCCGATGAGCTCGCGGAGCTTCGGCTCGGCCAGGAAGAGGCTGATGTCCTCATGGCCGTGACGGTGCACCGACATGCCGATGCAGTGCGTGAGGGCCGTGAGGGCGACGACGAGCTCGGCGTCGTCGCGGGCCATCCCGTAATCCCGGACCATCGCCGGTTCGACCCCGTGCTTCGTCAGCTGGCGCAGCAGCTTGAGCGCGATGTTTGTGACGATCTGGATGTGAACCCACGAGTGGTCGTTGATCCCCATCCGGGCGACCGCGTTCACATTTGCGACGTGCCACCAGCCCTTGAGCTGATCGTCCTTGTTCACGCGGTCGATCACGGTGCGCAGCTTCTTGTTCGCGCGCACGGGGACCCGGATCCGCATCTGCTGGACCGCCTCGGCGGGGGTGAGGCGGGTCTCGCGCTCCGCCTCCTTGGAGACGGGATCCGCGATGCGCTCGCGTGTCTCGGGATCCAGCTGGTTCCTGTCCTCCGCCACGGGAGGACACGATACGCCGAAGCGAAATCTCAGGCGGCGTCCGCGGCCCAGTCGCCGTAGAGCGACATGTAGAGGCCGCGCAGAGCGAGCAGCTCGTCGTGCGTTCCCTGCTCGACGACCTTGCCGTGCTCGAGGACGACGATCAGATCCGCCTCCCGGATCGTCGACAGCCGGTGGGCGATGATGAACGACGTGCGCCCGTGCAGGAGCCGTCGCAGTGCGTGTTCGATCTTGCGTTCCGTGCCGATGTCGACCGAGCTCGTCGCCTCGTCGAGGATCAGGAGCCGCGGGTCGGCGAGAAGCGCGCGGGCAAACGCGATCAGCTGGCGCTGGCCGAGCGACAGGCGCGAGCCACGCTCGCCGAGCTGCGTCTCGTAGCCGCTCTCGAGCTGCTGGATGAACTCGTCGGCCCCGACGGCGCGGGCGGCAGCCACGATCTCTTCCCGTCTCGCCCCGGGCCGGCCGAAGGCGAGGTTCTCGGCGACCGTGCCTGCGAACAGGAAACCCTCCTGCGGCACGATGCCGAGCTGGCGCCGGAGCGACGCCTGGGAGACCTCGCGGAGGTCGACGTCGTCGATTCTGATGGCGCCCTCCGTCGGGTCGTAGAAGCGGGCGAGGAGCTTGGCGATCGTCGACTTGCCGGCGCCGGTGTGGCCGACCAGAGCGACCGTCGTGCCGGGCCGCACCTCGAGGTCGATCCCGTGCAGCACTTCGGGGCCGCGGCCGTAGGCGAAGCGGACGCCGTCGAAGGCGACGTGCCCTTCGATCCGGCCGAGCTCGATCGCGCCGGCTGCGTCGCGTACCTCCGGCTCCTCGTCCATCAGATCCATGATCTTGTCGAGCGCGGCCACGGCGGACAGGAACGTGTTGTAGAGCTGCGAGAGCTGTTGCACCGGGTCGAAGAAGTTCGTGAGGTAGGCGAGGAACGCGATCAGGACGCCGATGGTCAGCTCGTGATTGAACGCGAGGTAGCTTCCGTACCCGAGCACCACGGCTGTCGCGGCCGACGAGATGAAGTCGACGACCGGAAAGTAGATGCCGCTCAGCCTCACCGTCTGCATGTTCGAGACGCGGTAGCGGTCGCTCACCAGACGGAAGTTCTCGCGTGCCGCCCGCTCGCGGGTGAACGACTGCAGCACCCGCATGCCCGCGATGTCCTCGGCGAGCGTCGCGGTGACCGCCCCGAGCGTCTCGCGGACACTGCGGTACGCGCGTCCCGACCGCTTCCGGAACCAGGCCGTCGACAACGCGACCACCGGCATGATGATCAGCGCCGCGAGCGCGAGCCGCCAGTCGAGGAAGAACAGCACCACGGCGGTTCCGACGAGCAGCAGGGTGTTCTGGACGAGGGTGGTGACGCCGTCCGTGACGAGCTGGTCGAGTGCCTCCACGTCGTTTGTCAGACGGCTGATGATCACACCGGCGCGATTGCGCTCGTAGAAGCCGAGCGAGAGCCGCTGCAGGTGGGCGAAGAGCCTGCCCCGGAGGTCGGCGAGCATGCGCTCGCCGGTCCAGCCGGTGTAGAAGGTCTGGGCGTAGCTGAAGGCGATGCCGAGCGCGCCGGCGCCGATGAATGCCGCCACGAGCCAGCCGAGCGTGCCGGTGTTGCCGTGGCCGACCTCGTCGATCGTGCGGCCGAGCAGAAAGGGCGGCAAGAGCGAGACCGCGGTCGCCCCGAGCAGCGAGACGATCGCGATCGCGGTGCGGGCCTTGTACGGCCGGGCAAGGCGGTAGAGCGCGCTCAGCCGTCGCCTCGTCTGCCCCCACGACCAGTCCTCGACCTGCCCCCGCCCGCCGCGCATGAGATGGCCGCCCGGCTGGTGCACCCGCATCAGGCGACGTCCTCGGTGAACACGCGCTCGAGCTGTCCGTGCTCATAGATCTCGCGATAGACGTCGTTCGCCAGGACGAGATCGCTGTGCGCTCCGCGCGCAGCGACACGTCCGTCGTGGAGGACGACCACCTCGTCGGCCAGCGCGATCGTGGAGAGGCGGTGCGCGATGATGATCGTGGTGCGGCCGCGCATTGCTTCGCGCAGGCCGTCGCGGATCCGTGCTTCCGTCGAGGCGTCGACCGACGCGGTCGCATCGTCGAGGATCAGGATGCGGGGATCGACGACGAGCGCGCGTGCGATCGCCACGCGTTGGCGCTGGCCGCCCGAGAGTGTGATCCCTCGTTCGCCGATCACAGTGTCGTAGCCTTCCGGGAGCGCCTCGACGAAGTCATGCGCCTGCGCGAGACGGGCCGCCCGCTCGATCTCCTCATCGGTCGCCTCCGGCCGGCCGAAGGCGATGTTCTCGCGGACGGTGGCGGAGAAGAGGAAAGGGTCCTGCGCGATCACGCCGATCTCGCGGCGCAGCGACGAGAGCGTCACGTCCCTCACGTCGACGCCGTCGATGGACACCGAGCCGGTCTGGACGTCGTAGAACCGCGGCACGAGCGAGGCGAGGCTCGTCTTGCCGGCGCCGGTATGCCCGATCAGCGCGACGACCCTGCCGGCGTCCAGCTCGAGATCGATCGCGTGAAGCACCGGGCGGTCGGGGTCATAGCCGAACGTGACGCCTTCGAACGTCACGCCGCCCGGGCCGGGAGGAAGCTCCTCGGCGCCCGGCGCGTCGCCGATCTCCTCGTGCTCGTCGATCACCTGGAAGATGCGCTCGCCGGAGGCCGTCGCTCGCTGCGCCTGACCGATCCACATTCCGAGCGCGCGTAACGGCAGAACGAGCATCGCGAGGTAGAGATTGAAGCGAACGAAGCCCCCGACCGACAGCGAGCCGTCGGCGACCATGCGACCCCCGACGAGGAGGATCGCCGCCTGTGAGAGGAGCGGCAGGAAGCTGAGCATCGGCACGTAGAACGCGCGCTGCCGGTTCGCCTTGACGCTCAGCCCGAAGACCTCCTCCGAGCGCCGCTCGAACTTCACCTGCTCGGCGTCCTCCTGGGCGAACGACTTCACGACGTGAACGCCGACGATGTTCTCCTCCGCGACGGTCGCGACATCGGCCATCTTCTGCTGCACGTCGCGCAGGAGCGGATGGGAAACATGGCTGTAGCGGTAGGCGACCGCGATCAGGAACGGGGCGATCGTGAGCGAGATCAGGGCGAGCTTCCAGTCGATCAGGAAGATGACGAGCCCGACGCCGACGATCGTGAAGATGTGCTGGAAGAAGAAGATGAGGCCGTAGCCGAGGAAGAAGCGAACACCCTGCAGGTCGACGGTGGCACGGCTCATCAGCTGCCCCGTCTGATGCCGGTCGTAGAAGCCGAAGGAGAGCCGCACGAGCTTCGCGTAGATCCCGGTGCGCATGTCCAGCTCGACGTCGAGCGCCTGTTTGCCCGCGATCAGACGGCGTCCGGCCATCATCGCCGCGCGGGCGGCGCCGAGCACCAGGATCGCCGCGACGAACCAGGGGATCCGGCTGCGCTCGTCATTCGTCAGCGCGTTGGCCACCGAGCCGGTGAGATAGACGCCGATGAGCGCCGCCGCCTGCGAACCGATCGCGAGCAGGACCGAGATCGCCGTCGACAACTTGTACGGGCGAAGGAACCCGAGCAGCCGAACGAACGTCGTGCGATAGCGAGGCGCCTGGGTCACCCGTTGAGGGTACCGGGCGTCACCGTCGTGCCAGCTCCGCGTGAATCGACTCGACAGCCTGCACGACGCGCGCGCGATTCTCCCGCGCGTTGAGCCAGCTCGAAGCGCCTGACGGGTGGGGAAGCGGGATCACAACGGCGTCGTCGAGCCGGTAGCGGACACCGACGCTCTCGCCGAGGCTGCGCACGCCGAGCATGCGCCGCGCCGCAAGCCCGCCCACCGTGACGACGAGGCCGGGCTTCAGCAGGCGCAGCTCGTCGTCTCGCCAGCGCTCGCAGAGGCGCTGTTCCTCGGGCGACGGCGTCCGGTCGCCGCGGCCCGACGCAGCACGGCCCGGATAGCAGCGGGTGACAGACGCGCAGTAGAACGTGGCATAGAACGCCTCCTCGTCGAGGCCGAGCCACCGCCGCAGCGTCTTCCCGGCGCGGCCCCGCCAGGGACGGCCCTCCTCTCCCTCCACGATGCCGGGCGCCTGGCCGAAGAGATACGCGCGCTGGCCGGCGCCGGGAGCGATCACAGGCGGCGACTCGAGCCGGTAGCCGGCCTCGGCGCAGGCCCGGCACGCCGACTGGTCGCGTTTCAGCGCTCCGATCGAGCGGTGCCTCACGCCGGCGAGCGCACGACGACGAACCACCTTCCCTCGTGGAGCACCTCGCCTCGGCCGAGCTCCTCCGCCAGGGCGGCGCCGCCGAAGTAGCGCTTGTAGACCGCCCAGGTCGAGCCGTCGTTGAGCACGCGCGATGACACCTCCTCGTCGATTCCGGTGTGTTCGCGGGAGGCGTCGACGACGACGAGCTCGCGTGCTACGCGACGGGCCTCGGTGAGAAACCGCGGGCGGTCGGAGGCTTCGAGGTGCCCGTAGAAATGACCGGTGAGGACCCGCGAGAAGCAGTCGTTCGGGAAGGGGAGGGCAAATGCGTCGCCGTTCACGAACGTCGCATCGGGGGCCTGCCGGCTCGCCACCTCCAGCATCCGGCTGCTCTGATCGAGCCCGATGACGTCCCCTCGGACGTGGCGCGTCAGGAACCCGGTGCCGCAGGCGACATCGAGCGTGCGACCGGGTGGGAGGGCGGCGAGGGTCGCGAAGAGCTGTTCGAGCTCCTCCTCCCAAGCGGGACGATCACGCTCGGCGAACCGGCCGATGCCGAGGTACCACTCGTCGTATTCGGGTGCACGCCGGTCGTAGTACTCCTTCACGCTCCTAGAGTACGAGCTGTGCCGCTGCTCGAGTCGGTTCCCAACTTCAGCGAAGGCCGCGACGCGGCCACGATCGACGCCGTCGGCTCGGCACTCGGCGCCCATGCGCGTTTGCTGGACGTGCACGCAGATCCCGACCACAACCGCTCCGTCTTCACGCTGGTCGGGACGGAGACCGAGCTGGCCGAAGGGCTGGTGGCGGGGATCGCGGTGGCTGCCGAGCGGATCGACCTGCGCGTGCACGAAGGCGCGCACCCGCGCATCGGTGCAGCCGACGTCGTGCCGATCGTGCCGCTCCGTCCGGAGGACCTGGATCGCGCGCGCACCGTTGCACGCGCCGTCGGCGCGCGAGTCGGCGCCGAGCTCGGACTGCCGGTGTTCGCGTACGCGCCGCCGGAACGAGGACCCGCGTTCTACCGGCGCGGCGGGCCGGTCGAGCTCCAGCGGCGCGTCGACGCGGGCGAGCTCGCACCGGACTTCGGCCCTTCGCGCCTGCACGAGACGGCGGGCGCCGTGATCGTCGGTGCACGCGCGCCGTTGATCGCCTTCAACGTCAACCTGCGCGGCGACGTCGCGGTGGCGCGCGCGATCGCCGCGGTCGTCCGCGAGAAGGGCGGCGGGTTTCCGGGCGTGCGCGCGCTCGGCCTCGACCTGCCGAGAGCGGGCTTCGTTCAGGTGTCGATGAACGTCGAGGACTGGGAGGCCTCGGCGCTGCACGAGATCGTCGCCCGCGTCGAGGCGGAGGCACACGCGCGGGGAGCGGAGGTGGTCGGGTCCGAGCTCGTCGGGCTGATGCCCGCCGGGGCGGCGGCGGCCGCGGCCGGGGCGATGCTCGGGATCGACGGCTTCGACGCCTCGCACGTGCTCGAGCTGCGCGCTGCTCTACCGCCGTCCTCGAACTAGATGGTTGATCGGTAATTGACGGTGTTCCGGGGAGGGTCTGCACCAAGCAGTGTGGTCGACGCGACCGGGGTCAAGGCCGGTGGGCCTTGGCGCCGGGCGCGGCGGGCGCAATGCGCCGTGTGCAGGCCCACATCCGGGGCGGCGTTGAATTCCCGATCAATCATCTAGATGGTTGATCCGGGAAATTCGGCGCTGATTGGCCGAGCGAAGACCAAGCAGCGCAAGGACGCAGGAAGTCCCGATAGCCAAAGCTACCGGGACGACCGAGGACGCAGCGATGCGCCGCGTTTGCAGCCGGCCAAGCGGTGCCACATTTCTCGGAGAGGCCACTAAACTCGGGCCGTGACCGCGACGCACGCTCTGACGGGCGACGACCTCTCCCTCGACGACGTCTGGGCGGTCGCAGTCGAACGGCGGCCGGCGTCGAGGCTCTCCGAGGCGGCACGGGACCAGATGCGCGCTGCGCGTTCGGTTGTCGAGGCGGTGTCCCACGGAGCTCACGAGCACACCTACGGGGTGAACACGGGTTTCGGCCGCTTCGTCTCCAAGTCGATTCCCGAGGAGCAGACCGAGGAGCTGCAGCTGCGCCTGCTTCGCTCTCATGCCTGCGGCGTCGGCGACCCGTATCCCGACCCGGTCGTGCGCGCGGCGATGCTGCTACGGGCAAACGCCCTGGCGAAAGGGAACTCGGGCGCGCGGGTCGAGACGGTCGAGCTGCTGCTCGCGTGTCTGAATCGCGGTGTGCTGCCGTTCGTGCCCGCTCGAGGCTCGGTCGGGGCCTCGGGAGACCTCGCGCCGCTCGCGCATCTCGCCCTGCCGCTCGTCGGCGAGGGCCGCGCCTGGTGGGAGGGAGAGCTGCTCGACGGCGGCGACGCCCTCGCGCGCGCCGGCCTCGAGCCGGTCCGCCTGCTTGCGAAGGAAGGTCTGTCGCTGATCAACGGGACACAGTTCATGGCGGCCCAGGGTGCGCTGGCACTGGTCCGCGCGTGGCGGCTCGCCCGGGCGGCAGACTGCGTGTGCGCGCTGTCGCTCGAGGCGCTGCAGGGCTCGCGCAACTCGTTCATCCCGCAGGTGCACGCGCTGCGGCCGCTCCGCGGACAGGCGGCCTCGGCTCGCAACGTCCTGCGCCTGCTCGGCGAGTCGGCGATCAGCGAGTCGCATCGCTGGTGCGACAAGGTCCAGGACGCGTACTCGCTCCGCTGTGCTCCGCAGGTGCACGGGGCGTCGCGCGATCTCCTGGACTACGTCGATTACGTCGTCTCGACGGAACTGAACTCGGCGACCGACAACCCGCTCGTCCTCGTCGACGACGGAATGCTCGTGTCGGCGGGCAATTTCCACGGCCAGCCCCTCGCATTCGCCCTCGATGCGCTTGCGATGGCGGTCGCCGAGCTGGCGAGCATCTCGGAGCGGCGCGTCGAACGTCTCGTCAACCCGAACCTGAGCGACGGGCTGCCGGCGTTTCTGACGACGGACGGTGGGCTGAACTCCGGGTTCATGATCCCGCAGTACGTTGCCGCCTCGCTGGTCTCGGAGAACAAGTCCCTGTGCCATCCGGCGTCGGTCGATTCGATCCCGACGAGCGCCGGGCAGGAGGATCACGTGTCCATGGGCAACGCGTCCGGCCTGAAGGCGTGGCAGGTCGTCGCGAACTCCGAGCGTGCGCTCGCGATCGAGTTGCTGGCGGCCACACAGGCGGTCGAGTTCCTGGCGCCGCTCGAGCCGGGGCGAGGCGGCCGCGCCACGCGCGCGTTCGTCAGATCGTTGTCGCCGCGTCTTCGCGACGACCGGTCGCTCAGTCCGGACATCGAGGCGGTCGCCGAGGCGATCCGCGACGGCTCGCTGCTCTCCACGGTCGAGTCGGAGGTTGGTGAGCTCGAATGAGCCGTCGCCTGCAATGGGGTGTGCCGGAGGCTCCGCCGCCCAAGCATCCATACCGCGACACCCTGATCGTCTACGGCGGGCTGGCGATCCTGATCGTGCTGGTCGCGTGGCTGAGCGGAGGGGCCGTGAGGAAGGCTGCAGCCATCGCGGTGTTCTTCTTCGTGGTCGCCTCGGGCTGGAGCCTCTACCGCTGGCGCAGCCGGCTGCGGGCCGAGGCGGCTGCACGCCGTGCGAAGGAGGCCGAGCTTTGACGGTCGCGCGGTCGATCGACATGCTCGTCGACTCGCTGTGCGGCGACCTCTCGTCGATCCGCGCGCCGCGCGGCAGTGAGTTGAACGCGCGCTCGTGGTCGACGGAGGCCCCGCTGCGCATGCTCCTCAACAACCTCGACGCGGACGTCGCCGAGCGCCCCGAGGACCTCGTCGTCTACGGCGGCAGCGGCAGGGCAGCGCGCTCACACGACGCGCTCAAGGCAATCGTGCGCGCTCTGCTCCAGCTCGCCGACGACGAGACCCTGCTCGTCCAGTCCGGCAAGCCCGTCGCCGTGTTCCGGACGACGCCGCAGGCGCCGCGCGTTCTGATCGCGAACTCGCTGCTCGTCCCCAAGTGGGCGACCTGGGACGAGTTTCGCCGCCTCGAGGCGGCGGGTCTGACGATGTTCGGCCAGATGACCGCCGGATCGTGGATCTACATCGGCACCCAGGGCATCCTGCAGGGCACCTATCAGACGTTCGCGGCCGCGGGCGAGAAGCACTTCGGATCGCCGTCGCTCTCCGGGCGCACGATTCTCACGGCGGGCCTCGGAGGGATGGGCGGCGCCCAGCCGCTGGCGGCGACGCTCGCGGGTGCGGCGATCCTCTGTGTCGAGGTCGACCGGTCGAGGATCGACCGCCGGCTCGAGACGCGCTATCTGGACGAGGCTGCCGACTCGCTCGAGGACGGGCTGGCGCGGGTCCGTGCCGCCGCCCGCGAGGGCCGCGCCCTCTCGGTCGGCGTGCTCGGCAACGCCGCCGACATCGTGCCCGAGCTGGCCCGCAGGGGAGAGCACTTCGACCTCGTGACCGACCAGACCGCGGCGCATGACCCGTTGACCGGATACGTGCCGACTGGTCTCTCCGTCGGAGAGGCGGACGCTTTGCGTGCGTCCGATCCCGACGAGTACCTGCGACGGGCCCGCGCGTCGATCGCCGTCCATGTGGAAGGGATGCTCGAGTACGTCCGAGCCGGAAGCTACGTTTTCGATTATGGCAACAATCTGCGAGGTGAGGCCAGGGACGCCGGCGTAGCGGAGGCCTTCTCATATCCGGGCTTCGTCCCGGCCTATATCCGGCCGCTCTTCTGCCGCGGGATCGGTCCGTTTCGCTGGGCAGCACTGTCCGGAGACCCGGCCGACATCGCCGCGATCGACGAGATGCTGCGTGAGCTCTTTCCCGGCGACGAGCTCCTGCAGCGGTGGCTCGCGGTCGCGCCGGAGCGGGTCGCATTCCAGGGTCTGCCGGCGCGCATCTGCTGGCTCGGCTACGGCGATCGCGCGAAGGCAGGGCTGGCAATCAACGATCTCGTGCGCTCGGGTCGCGTGACGGCGCCGGTCGTGATCGGACGGGATCACCTCGATGCGGGCTCGGTCGCGTCGCCGTACCGTGAGACGGAGGACATGCGCGACGGCTCGGACGCGATCGCCGACTGGCCGATCCTGAACGCGCTCGTCAACGTCGCTGCGGGCGCGACCTGGGTCAGCGTCCACCACGGCGGGGGCGTCGGAATCGGGCTCTCCATCCATGCGGGGATGGTCGTGCTCGCGGACGGTTCGACCGAGGCCGCCGAGCGGCTCCGGCGCGTCCTCACCACCGACCCGGGGACGGGAGTGGTGCGGCACCTGGACGCCGGTTACCCGGAGGCGGTGCGCGCCGCGCACGAGCACGGACTGTCGACGCCGATGTTCGACGCCTAGCCAAATGACTCGTCCCGTGGCTGGGGGCTCGACCCGGCTGCTCGTTCGCGATCTCGCGCAGGTGGCGACGCCGGGCGCCGGAGGCCTGCCGCGCCGCGGCGCGGAGCTCGCTGCGGTCGACGTGATCGACGACGCGTTCGTCCTGTGCCTGGGCGACCGCATCGAGGCTGTCGGGCGGATGCGCGACCTGCCGTCGATCGACGGGGCGCTCGAGGAGCTCGACGGCAGCGGCCTCTGTGCGATCCCGGGTCTCGTCGACTGCCACATGCATCCCGCCTTCGGCGGTGACCGGGTCGACGAGTTCTCGCTCCGTGCGGTGGGTGCGAGCTATGAAGAGCTGCACGCCGGCGGCGGCGGGATCCTCGCGACCGTCCGGGCGACGCGCGCGCTCGGGGCCGGCGGCCTACGGGCGCGCGTGGAGCGCCATGTCGCCTGGCTCCGTGCGCACGGGACGACCACGTGGGAAGGCAAGTCGGGATACGGTCTCGACCGCGAGACGGAGCTCGAATCGCTGCGCGCGATCCGCGCTGCCGGAGGCTCGCCGACGTGGCTCGGGGCTCATTCGGTGCCGCCGGAGTTCGCCGATGCGGACGCCTATCTGGACTTCGCGCTGGCCGAGGTCCTGCCCGAAGCCGCGCAGCTTGCGAGCGCAGCAGACGTGTTTCTCGAACGCGGGGCGTTCGACGCGGATCAGGCGCGCCGGTATCTCGAAGCGTGCCGAGAGGCCGGGCTCGCCCTGCGGCTGCACGGCGATCAGTTCACCGAGAGTGGCGCAGTGCCCTTGGCGGTCGAATTGCGCGCCCGGTCGGTCGACCACCTCGAGGCGACCGGGGACGACGGGGTGCGGTTGCTGGCCGGACACGACGTCGTCGGCGTGCTCCTGCCTGCGAGCGCGCTGTACCTCGACCGGCCGATGCCGCCTGCCCGCGCGCTCGCCGACGCAGGGGCGCCGCTGGCGCTCGCGACCGACTTCAACCCGGGCAGCTCGTTCACGACCAGCCTGCCGCTCGTCTGCTCGCTCGCCTGCACCCAGCTTCACCTCGGCCCGGAGGAGGCGCTCTCGGCCGTCACGGTCAACGCGGCTCACGTGCTGGGGCTCGCCGGCGACCGCGGGCGCATCGCGCCCGGCCTGCGCGCCGATCTGACCCTCCTCGACGCGCCCGACTGGCGCTATCTCGCCTATCACCTCGCGGGCAACGTCGTCGCGGCCGTCGTGCGCGGCGGCTCGCTCGTCCACCGGCGCTAACCTGCGGCATGCCCACGCGCAAGCAGCGCCGCCGGCGCAGCAAGGACTTCAGGCACGACGTCCGCGTCTTCGAGGTCGACGAAGAGGGGAACGAGGTGCCGATCGCCGAGCTGCGCACGCGCGAGGACAAGCCGACAGCGGCTGCGTCGAAGGGCAAGCAGAAGCAGAGCTCGCGCACGAAGAGCGGTCGTGCCCTTCGCGAGGTGTCGCCACCGTCGTGGGAGCGCGCCTTCAAGCGCGGCGGGCTGATGGGTGCGCTGATGCTGGTCGCGTTCCTCTTCCTGTTCAAGAGCGCCCCGATCGGGATCCGCGTCGCCTGGGGCGCCTTCTACGCACTCGCGTTCATCCCGCTGACGTACTGGATCGATCGCACCGCCTACCGCACCTACCTGCGTCGCGTCGACCGCCAGTCCAACAAGAAGTCCTAGGCCCTACCTACCTCGAGCCGCGGTAATGGCCCTCTCCGGGCCACGGCGCGAGCAGCAGGAGCACGCGCGCTCCACCTTCGCTGTGCAGTGAGTGACGCTCGTCGGGCTCGAAGCGGACCATCGTGCCGCGCCCGGCGGTGATCTGCCCGCCGCCGGCGGTGATCTCGACTTCGCCTTCGAGCACGGCGATCCACGCGTTCTCCTTCACCTGATGCTCCCCGAGCGACTGGCCGGGGCTGAGCACGATCAGGACCGCGCGGGCACCGTCGTCCGAGTGGAGCACGATCGGATCGCGTGTCCCCTCGGGAGCATCGAGGTCGAGCAGGGCCCAGTGCTGCACCGGCAGGAAGACTATCCACACCCGGATACACTCAAACGCTGCTCATGCCGCTCGCCGTCGACAGCTTCGTCATGGGGCCGTTCCAATCGAACTGCTACGTCGTGCGACGCGAGCGCGGAGAACCGGAGGCCGCGGTCGTAGACCCCGGCGACGACCCGACCGAGCTGCGGCTCGAGCTGGCGCGAATGGGGGCGCGCGCCGGCGGGATTCTCGTCACGCACGCCGATATCGATCACATCGGCGGCGTTGCCGCCCTCGCGGACGGAACGGGCGCCGAGGTCTGGGCGCCCGTGGGCGAGGTCGTCGCACTGCGTACCGGCGAGACGCGCGGCGGGATGCGCGTCTCGCCTCACGAGCCGCGCCACACCGTGACGGGCGGGGACCAGATCTCCGTCGGCGGCATCGTGTTCGACGTCGTCGACGTGCCGGGTCATTCCGCGGGTCATGTCGCCTTCCACTCGGGCGGCGAGCTCTTCTCCGGCGACCTCCTGTTCGCCGGCTCGGTCGGTCGCGTCGATCTGGCGGGAGGTGACTGGGAGGCCCTGCTCGACTCGGTTCGGCTGTTGCTCGCCCGCTTTCCGCCGGAGACGGTCGTTCGGCCGGGGCACGGGCCTGCGACGACGCTCGGCCGCGAGCTCGAGACCAACCCGTTCCTGGCGGAACTGCGCGCCGAGCGGGCGTCGTAGGCCGTGGCTGAGAGGTTCCAGGCGCCACGGGGCACGCACGACGTCCTGCCGAACGACGCAGCGTGGTGGCAGCTCGTGCGCACGATGGAGGAGGTGACCGCGCTCTACGGCTGGCGGCGCATCCAGACGCCGGGTTTCGAGGACACCGGCCTCTTCGCGCGCACCTCCGGGGCCGCATCGGACGTCGTGCACAAGGAGATGTACAGCTTCACCGACCGCAGCGACCGGCCGCTGACGCTCCGGCCCGAGGGCACCGCTCCGATCTGCCGCGCGTACGTCGAGCACGGCATGCACCGCGAGCCGCAGCCCGTGAAGGCGTACACGATCGCCCCCATGTATCGGTACGGCGCGCCGGGCCGCGGGCGCTACCGCGAGCACTACCAGCTCTCGGTCGAGGCGATCGGCTCCGCCGACCCCGCGATCGACGCCGAGATCATCCAGCTCTACCACGAGCTGCTGCGTCGTCTGGGAGTCACCAGGTGGGAGCTCCAACTCAACTCGATCGGCGACGGAAACTGCCGCCCGCAGTACGTCGAGCTCCTGAACGCGTGGCTCGACGACCACGACGACATTCTCGACGAGGACGCCCGCCACAAGCGGGCGACGAGCCCTCTGCAGGTCTTCGACGTCAAGGCGCCCTCCGTGCGCGCCGCGCTCGAGGATGCGCCGAAGATCGGAGAGTCGCTCTGCGACGACTGCCGCGCGCATTTCGACGCCGTCTGCCACCAACTGGATGTCTACGGTGTTCCGTACGTCATCGACCCGATACTCGTGCGCGGGCTCGACTACTACTCGCGCACGACCTTCGAGTTCATCGGGCCCGACGAGAACGCGAACTCGACGATCTGCGGCGGCGGCCGCTACGACGGCCTCGTCGAGCAGATCGGAGGCCCGCCCACTCCCGGGATCGGCTTCGGCGCCGGTCTCGAGCGGCTCCTGCTTGCGCTCGAGAACGAGGGCATCACCGTCGAGCAGCCCGGTGTGGACGTGTTCTTCGTCGTCGACGACGTCGCGTCGCGCGACGCGACGCTGCAGATCCTGGCCGAGCTGCGGCGCTCCGGCATCTCCGCGGACACCGACTACGCCGGACGGTCGTTCAAGGGTCAGATGACCCAGGCCGGCCGGAGTGGCGCACGCACGGTCGTGATCGTTCGAGAGGCTGGAGCCACGATCAAACGCGACGGGGGCCAGGAGCAGGCGGTTGCTCTCGCTGAGGTCGCCGCTACGCTCAAGGCGTGAGCTGGCGCGACGTCTATTGCGGGCAACTTCGGAGTGACCAGATCGGTGAGCGGGTCACCGTCGCAGGCTGGGCGGACACGCGACGCGACCACGGCGGCCTCGTCTTCATCGACCTGCGCGACCACACCGGCAAGCTCCAGCTCGTCGTCAACCCGGAGCGCGCTGCCGAGGCCGCACAGGCCGCGCACGAGATTCGCAACGAATTCGTGCTTCAGGCCGAGGGTGAGATTGTCGCCCGTGTTCCGGAAGCGGTGAATCCGAACCTGCCGACCGGCGAGATCGAGATCCAGGTCGACAGTTTGAGCATCGTCTCCCGTTCGACGCCCCTGCCGTTCCAGCTCGACGAGGAGAACGTCGACGAGAACCTGCGGCTCAGGTATCGCTGGCTCGACATGCGTCGCGACCGCATGCAGCGGAACTTCCGCCTGCAGCACACGGCGATCGCCGCAATCCGCCACGCGATGGACGCCCAGGACTTCATCGACGTCTGGACACCGAGCATGACGCGCGGCACCCCCGAGGGTGCGCGTGACTTCCTCGTGCCGGTGCGGTTGCAGCCGGGAAAGTTCTTCGCGCTCGCACAGTCGCCGCAGATCTTCAAGCAGCTCTGCATGGTCGGCGGCTACGACCGCTACTACCAAATCGCCACTTGCTGGCGAGACGAGGATCTTCGAGCCGACCGGCAGTTCGAGTTCCGCCAGCTCGACCTCGAGATGGCGTTCGTCGAGCGCGAAGATGTGCTCGACGTCATGGAGACGGCCGTCGTCGCTTCCTTCGAAGCCCTCGACCGTGAGGCACCATCTCGTCCGTTCCCCCGGATCTCGTTCGACGAGGCGATGAATCGCTACGGCTCGGACAAGCCGGACCTTCGGTTCGGCCTCGAGATCCAGGACGCGACCGCAGTGACACGCGGCTCCGAGTTCGGGGTGTTCAAGAACGCCGAGTCGGTTCGCTTCATCGTGGCGCCTGCGGTGTTCTCGCGAAGCGAGATCCAGCGCCTCGAGGACCTCGCAAAGGAATGGGGCGCGAAGGGCCTCGCGTACGTCGTAGTGGACGAGAACGGGGAGCTGCGCTCGCCGATTGCGAAGTTTCTCTCGCCGGCCGAGCTGGCCGCACTGCAGGCACCGAACGGGTCGACGGTGCTCTTCGGCGCGGGGACAGAGGCAGCCGTGCTTCGCGTTCTCGGCTTGTTGCGCCTGCACCTGGGTCGAGAGCTCGAACTGATCGACGCCGACCTCGACGTCTTCCATTGGGTGCTGGACTTCCCACTCTTCGAACGGGACGAGGAATCGGGCGAATGGACGTTCATGCATCACGCCTTCACCGCTCCGGTCGCAGGCACCGAGGCGTGGGACGAGTCGCACCCGGCCGACGTTCGCGGACAACACTACGACCTGGTCTGGAACGGCTGGGAGCTCGGCTCGGGCTCGATCCGCATCCACGACGCCGAGCTGCAGCAACGGGTGTTCCGGACGATCGGCCTGACCGAGGAAGAGGCACGGTCGAAGTTCGGCTACCTGCTCGAGGCGCTCGCGATGGGCGCCCCGCCGCACGGAGGCTTTGCCATGGGGATCGAGCGCTTCATCGCGCTCTTGGCGGGCGAGCCGGACATCCGTCAGGTGATCGCCTTCCCGAAGATCTCAAGTGGGTCCGATCCGCTCACGGGTGCGCCCACGCCGATGCCGGACGCAGTCTTGCGCGAGCTCGGCGTGCGGGCCGTTCTCCCCGAGGAAGCGCAGGCTGGAGCCTGATGTCCGACCGTCGTGGCTCGCGGTTCGTCCTCGAGGTGCTGTTCCTCGTCGGGCTCGCCGTCGCGGTTACCCTGGCGAAGCTCGACGCGCTCGAGATCGCGGGCGTCATGCTGCTCGGCTGGCTGATCGTCGCGATTCTCGAGTGGGCCGCCTGGCGCGGCGAGCCACACTACGGGAGCGGGCTGCCGCCGCGCTACTACGTGCCCGACGTCAACCTGCCTCCGGCTCAGCCGCTCGAACAGGTTCGGGTCGGCTACCCCGAGGCGCGACGGGACGAGGCCCCGACGTGGATCGCCTCGGCAGCGCTGCGGGAAGAGGTGCTCGGCGAGTGGCCGCACCCGGAGCCGCTGCCGGTCGAGCTGCCGGTCGGGGCGAAGCAGGGCGCGTCGGATCCGGACCGCTGGACCGCGGTGGATCTGCCGGCCGTGCCGGACGACGAGCCCGAGCCGAAGGCCCTAGCCCCGGCCCGGCCGATGGCGCCGGCCGCCGGTGGGGCCGCCGGCCGCTCCGGCCAAGGGCTCGCGCGCTACAACTTCGATCCGCTGGGAGAGCCGGCGCCCCGTCGGCGGTTCGGCCGGGGCGGGACGGATCCACCACAGGCTGTCGAGGCTCCGGTGCGCCCCGCAGGCGACCGGGCGCTCCCGGGTCGGGCGAGTCGGCAGGAGTAGCCCATGACGGGCCCCGCATGAGGGCGCACCTCGCGGTGCGGGAGATCGCGCTGGCCGCCCTGGCGTTGCTCGCAGCAGCGGTCTCGCTCGCGGTGACCGCGCAGACGCGCGACACAGGTAGCGCAGGCCCGCAGCCGGTGGGGTCGTTCGTCGCTCTCGCCGGCTCGAGCGGGCCCGCGGCGTTCGGGCGCACCACGGCTTGCGGCGGCGTGCTCGGGCCCGACACCGAAGGAGTCGCGCAGCCGACCCTTCCGTGCGGAGCCCGGATCTTCATCACGTTCCACGGCACGACGGTGCTCACGCAGGTCATCGATCGTGGGCCGTATACCGCCGGGCGCCAATTCGACCTGACCGACGCGCTCGCCCGTCGCCTGGGCCTGCACGGCGTCCAGCAGATCCACTGGTCGTATGCGCGGGCCGGGTGATCGTCGCTAGGGTCCCGGACGAATGCTCGATCTCGTTCGTGGCGTCGCGTACATGTAGAACCAACACCATGTGAAAGGGAGCCCGGGTCGGGCCCAGGCATCTGATGCCGACGGCTCGCACGGCACCCACCTGGCTTGTCCAGGTTCACGTGGACGCGGCAACGACGGCGAGGTCGGAGCATGGTGGGGGGAGCTTCGGCTCCCCCCACGACTTTCGTGAGTACCCTGGCCGGATGCAGGAGCTGTACGGCGATTCGGCACGCGGCACCGACTGGGCCGCCGTCCGGCTGCGCGTGCGCGGAGGCCGGATCCACGATGCGGACGCGCCGGGGATCGATACCGACCTGCGTGGCCTGACGCTGCTCGAGGCGTGCGCCGTCGGCGGCGAGATGCTGCCGGTCGACGCATTGGCGAACGCGCTGGCTCCCGCCGTTCGCGCCGCGCCCGATCCCGCTCGCGTCGCGGTGGCAATGAGCGGCGGTGTCGACAGTGCCGTCACGCTCCTGAAGGCAGGGCCGGCGGCGGTCGGCGTGACGCTGCGCCTCTGGCTCGACCCGAGTGGGCCGGATGCCGAACGCGCCTGCTGCTCGCCGAGCGCCGTGGTCGCCGCGCGCACGTCGTGCCACGCGCGCGGTCTGCCGCACGTCACGCTCGATCTGCGCGATGCGTTTCGCCGAGCCGTGGTCACACCCTTCGTTCGCGGATACACGCGCGGGGAGACGCCGAACCCGTGCATTCGCTGCAACGGAGGCTTTCGGTTCGCCGAGCTGCTGTCGCTCGCACGCCGCATCGGCGCCGCGTCGCTTGCCACGGGCCACTACGCACGGATCGTCGAACGCGACGGGCGGCTGCTGCTTGCGCGCGCCGTCGACGTACACAAGGACCAGAGCTACATGCTCGCCCGTCTTGCGCCTCGTCACCTTCCGTGGATCCGCTTCCCACTCGGTGCACAGACCAAGCGCGAGACTCGCGCCGAGGCCGCCGCGGCGGGGCTTGCGGCGGCGCATCGTGCCGAGAGCCAGGAGGCGTGCTTTCTCGCGGGCGACGACTACCGGTCCTTTCTCGACCGCCAGGGGCTGCCCGCCACCGCGGGCGCGATCGTCGACGAAGCGGGAGAGCGGCTCGGCGAGCACGCCGGCTACTGGCGGTTCACGCCGGGCCAGCGCCGCGGTCTGGGTGTCGCAGCCGCCGAGCCGCTGTACGCCCTCTCGACCGATTCCCGCACGAACACGGTCGTGGTCGGGCCGCGGGCCTCGCTCGCACGCACCTGGGTCTCGGCACGTGGGCAGGTCTACGCGCCGGTCAGCCGGGTGGCCGCGAAGCTCCGCTACCGCTCTCCGGCGGTGCCGGCGACGGTCGAGGAGACGGCCACCGGATTTCGGCTCCAGCTCGACGAACCCGCGTACGGCGTGGCTCGTGGCCAGGCCGCCGTTCTGTACGACGGCGACGTCGTCGTCGGTTCCGGGTTGGTCACGTCCGCCGCTGCGGGCTAGGCTGGTCAGCGGTGGTCGTCGCCTTCTCCTTCGGAGATCTCGCTGATCTCGCCCTCGCGGTGTTCCTCGTCGCCGTCGGTCTCGGGCTGTCCTGGGCCTTCCTGCGGCTGGCCGTGACGTTCGACCGGCTTTCTTCGCTGATTCGGGGGACGGAGCGCGAGGCTCTGCCGGTGATCAACAAGGTCGGGGGCTCGGTCGACCGGGTCAACCGTCAGCTCGACAAGCTCGACACGGCGACGGACAGCGCGGTCGACGCCGTCGAGGCGGTGGACGAAGCCGTCCGCGCAGCCAGCTTCGCCGTCAAGCGCCCGGTGCAGAAAGCCGTCGGCCTGTCGGCCGGCGTCTCGCACGGCTGGGCGTCGCTCAAGTCGCGCCGCAACTGGCACGACGCCGTCGCCGAGGCCAAGGACGCCGCCGAGCGGCGCGAGCGCGATCTCGACGAAGAACTGAAGTCGACCCAGAGCTGAGACTGGAGCTCTCGGCATGGCGGACGAGATCACACTGACGCTCCCAAGGGCGCCCGAGTTCCTGCGGGTCGCGCACCTCGTGCTCGGCGGCCTCGCAGTTCGGTTGAACCTCACCGTCGAGCACCTCGAGGATCTCCAGCTCGCGCTCGACGCGGTGCTCGACCGCCTGGCTCCGAGCTCCGGCGAGGTGACGGTGCGATTGTCGTTGCGCGAGGGGGAGCTCGAGACGCGAATCGGTCCTCTGCTGCCGGCGCTGCTCGACGAGATCGAGCGCGAGCCCGGCGGTGACGAGCTCCGGGTGCGGCGGGTGCTCGACTCCACCGTGGACGACGTGCACGTCGACGGAGAGTGGGTGTCGCTGACCAAGAGGGTGGCGACCGTTGGCTGACAGCGACAAGGTTCTCCTCCGCCGCTACCACGAAGAAGGCGATCTACAGGCGCGGGAGCAGCTGATCGAGCGGTACATGTCGCTCGTTCGCTCGCTCGCCCGGCGCTACAGCTACCGAGGCGAGCAGCTCGACGATCTCGTCCAGATCGGCGCGATCGGCCTGATCAAGGCGATCGACCGCTTCGACCTCGACCGCGGGGTCGAGCTGACGACCTACGCGACGCCGAACATCATCGGCGAGATCAAGCGCCACTTCCGGGACCGCGGCTGGGCCGTCCGTGTGCCGCGAGGGTTGCAGGAACTGAACGTTCAGCTCTCCAAGCTCGTCGAACAGCTGACGGTGGAGTACTCACGGTCGCCGACGATCGGTGAGCTCGCCGAGGCAGCCGACGTCGAGGAGGAGGACGTGCTCGAGGCGCTCGAATCGGGTCGGGCCTACTCGTCGCTCTCGTTGTCCACGGGCGGCGGCACCGAGGACGGTGAGGAGCTCGATCCGCTCGAGTCGCTCGGAGAGATCGAGCGCGAGTACGAGGTGTCGGAGGACCGCGCCGTGCTCGCGCCCGGCTTCAAGGTGCTGGACGAGCGGGAGCGGGCGATCCTGCACCTGAGGTTCTTCGAAGGGCTGACGCAGTCGCAGATCGCGCAACAGGTGGGCATCTCGCAGATGCACGTGTCACGGCTGATTCGCCGCGCGCTCGACAAGATCAGGGGCGAGATCGCCGCCGACGAGTTCGATCCCGAGCACGCAGCCTGATCGCGACTTAGATGGTTGATCGGTAATTGACGGCGTACCGGGGAGGGTCTGCACCAAGCAGTGTGGTCGACGCGACCGGGGTCAAGGCCGGTGGGCCTTGGCGCCGGGCGCGGCGGGCGCAATGCGCCGTGTGCAGGCCCCATCCGGGGCGGCGTTGAATTCCCGATCAATCATCTAGGCCCGGCGCAGGGCGTCCGTACACTGTTCGTCCGTGACGATGACGACAAATGAGCTGCGCGAGGCGTTCCAGCGCTTCTACGAGGACCGCGCGCATCTACGCGTGCCCGCGCACTCGCTGATTCCCTCGGCGGAGGACCAGACGACGCTCTTCGTCATCGCGGGGATGCAGCCCTTCAAGCCGTACTTCCTGCGCACGAAGGAGCCGCCGCGAGAGCGCGTGGTCAGCATCCAGCCGTGCCTGCGCGCCGGGGGCAAGGACAACGACCTCGACGAGGTCGGCCGCACCGACCGGCACTGCTCCTTCTTCGAGATGATGGGCAACTTCTCGTTCGGCGACTACTACAAGGACGAGGCCGTCGACTTCGCGTGGGAGTGGGTCACTCAGGTGCTCGGGCTCGAGCCCGAGCTGCTCTGGGCGACGGTGCACGAGGGCGATCCGATGCTCGAGCTTCCGGAGGACACCGTCTCGATCGAGGCCTGGCAGCGCGTCGGCATTCCCGCCGAGCGGATCGTCCGCCTCGGGAAGGACAACTTCTGGCAGGCCGGCGAGACCGGGCCCTGCGGGCAGTGCACCGAGATCTTCTACGACCGCGGCGAGGCCTACGCCTGCGGCGACCCGAACTGCGGGCCGGGCCACTGCGACCGGATCATGGAGATCTACAACCTCGTCTTCATGGCGTACGACCTGAAGCCCGGGAACGTGCTGGTGCCTCTCCCGACGCCGAACGTCGACACGGGCAACGGCATCGAGCGGACGGCCTGTGTGCTCCAGGGCGTGAGCTCCGTCTTCGACACCGACGGATTCCAGGTGATCATGGACTGGATCGAGCGCGAGTCGGGAGTCGCCTACAACGACAGCCGGGTGTCGCAGCGCGCTCACCGCGTTCTCGCCGACCACGGCCGCGCCGTCACCTTCCTGATCGCCGAAGGCATCGAGCCGTCGAACGAGGGCCGCGGCTACATCTGCCGCCGGCTGCTGCGGCGGGCCGTCTACCAGGCGAGGCGCATCGGCCTGGACGGAGTCCACCGCCTGCCCGCCGTCGTCGTCGAGCAGATGGGCGACGCATACCCGATGCTCCGCGAGCACGCAGGTCAGATCGAGCGGATCGTGCAGGCGGAGGAGGAGAAGTTCTCGGAGACCCTTGCGCGCGGCATGAAGGTGTTCGATGACCTCGCCGGGCAGGAGGGGATCACCGCCGACGACGCGTTCGCGCTCGTCGCGACGTACGGCTTCCCGATCGAGCTGGCGCAGGAGCTCGCCGAGGAGCGCGGGCAGGCGCTCGACATGGACGGCTTCCGCGACCTGATGGAGCAGCACCGCGAGGTCTCGCGCGCCGGCGGTGAGAGCTCGACGCAGCAGCTCGCGTCGGGCCTCGTCGGAGCGGATCTCAGCCACAGCGAGTTCGTCGGGTACGCCAAGACCGACGTGCTGACGGCCGTCGTCGCCGTGGGGCCGATGGACGGCGCCCACCAGCTCGTGAAGCTCGAGCAGTCGCCCTTCTACGCCGCGGGCGGCGGCCAGGTCAGCGACACGGGCTACCTCCAGGTCGACGGCGAGGACCAGCGGTACGAGGTCACCGACGTGCTCAAGTTCGGCGACGACCAGGTGCTGGTCGTCGACGTCGGCCGTGAGCCGGTCTTTCACGAGGGCACCCGTGCCCACGCGGTCGTGAACTGGAGCGACCGCTTCCCGACACAGGCGAATCACACGGCGACGCATCTGCTGCACCGGGCTCTGCGCGACGTGCTGGGCGACCACGTGAAGCAGGCGGGCTCCGCCGTTCGGCCCGACAAGCTGCGCTTCGACTTCACGCACGAGCAGCAGCTGACGCCCGAGCAGCGCGAACGCGTGGAGCGGATCGTGAACGAGAAGGTGTTCGAGGCGATTCCCGTGCGCACCTACGTGACCCCGATCGAGGAGGCTCGAAAGCTCGGCGCGATGATGCTGTTCGGCGAGAAGTACGGCGACGAGGTGCGCGTGGTCGAGATCGGCGACTACTCGACGGAGCTGTGCGGCGGCACCCACGTTCGCTCGACGGCCGAGATCGGCCCGTTTCTGATTCTGAGCGAAGGCTCGGTGGGGTCGGGTGCACGGCGAATCGAGGCGGTCACCTCGGGTGAGGCATGGACGGTGCTCGAGGGGCGGTCGAAGGAGCTCGACGACGTTCGGGTCGAGCTCGAGCAGCTGAAGCGCACGGCGAAGAAGCCGAAGCAGGCCGACTCGGGGCCGAACATCCTCTGGCAGGACAGGCAGGGCAAGGTGCTCGTCGCCGAGGTGGAGGGTGCCCGCGGTGGCGCTCTGCGCGACTTCTCCGACCAGTTGCGCCGGCGGGAAGGAGCGGACGCGGTCGTGCTCGCCTCGACCGACGACGGCAAGGTGGCGCTGGTCGTGAACCTCGACAACTCGCTCGCAGGTCTCGACGCGGTGGCGATCGTTCGCGAGCTCGGGCCGCTGATCGGCGGCGGCGGGGGCGGACGGCCGACGCTTGCGGAAGCGGGCGGCAAGAACGTCGGCGGTGTCCGGGATGCGCTCGCAGCTGGACGCGACCGGCTCACCGCCGCGCTCGCGTGACTGCGCAGGAGCGGAAGGTGCTGGCGCTCGACTACGGCTCCGCGCGTACCGGCGTCGCCGTCTCGGACCCGACGGGAACGGTCGCCCGGCCGGTGGCGACGGTCGAACGAGCAACGACCGACGCCGGGTTTGCGAAGCTCCTCGACATGATCGCGGCCGAGGAGCCCGACCAGGTCGTCGTCGGCATGCCCTTGACGCTCGCGGGCGACCACGGTGAGCAGGCCCGTGAGACGGCGGAGTTCGTCGCGCGCCTCCGCAGCGAGCTCGCGATCCCTGTCGCGACCTATGACGAGCGGTTCACCTCCGTCCTCGCAGGGGGAGACGACGCGCGGGCTGCCGCCCATCTCCTGTCGAGCTACCTCGAGTGGCAGAGCGCCCGGTGAAGGAGCCGCGGCGGCCGTCCGGCCCGTCGCCCGAGCAGATCCGCCGCCGGCGCCTCGGCGCGCTCACGGCGGGCGTCGCCGCCCTCGTCGCCGTCGTCGTGGCGGTCGTGGTCGCGCTCCCGCACGTGCACCACTCGCGGGCGGCTCCGCCGCCACCGCCTCCGCCGCCGAAGCCGTTCAGAATCGTCTTCCCCGAGGGGTTCACACGGGCGCAGATGGCAGTGCGGGTGCACGACGTTGCGGCGATCGCCCGCCGGAAGGCAGGAAGGCCCGTCAAGCTCGATGCGGCCGCCTACCTGCGCGCGAGCAGGCGGGGGTCGATCCCGTGCTTCCGGCCGCGTGCGCAGACGAATCTCGAGGGGTTCCTGTTCCCGGCGACGTACGACTTCGTGCGCCTGACCACCGCCGCTCGGCTCGTCCGGGATCAACTCGACGCGTTCTGTGAGAACTGGTCGAGCGTCGATCTCACCTACGCGCGCTCCAAGAACCTGACCGACTACGACGTGCTCACCATTGCCTCGATGATCGAGGAGGAGACGGTCGTGCCGGCGGAGCGGAAACTCGTCTCTGCGGTGATCTACAACCGGCTGCATGCGCGCATGCCGCTCGGCATCGACGCGACGCTGCGCTACGGGCTGCACATCCCGCCCACGAAGTCGATCCTCGAGTCGCAGCTCCAGAGCGACAACGCATACAACACGCGCAGGACGACCGGGCTCCCGCCGACGCCGATCACGAATCCCGGGCTGGCGTCGATCCAGGCGGCTGCCCATCCTGCGCATGTCGACTACCTCTATTTCGTGCGCAAGCCCGACAAGATCCACCAGTACTTCACCGCGAGCGCCAGCGCGTTCGCCCGGTACGAGTGCGCCCACGGGTACGGCTGTTGAACCAGGTCGCGCTCCTCGGTAGCCCGGTCGCCCACTCGCTCTCCCCGCGGATGCAGAACGCGGCGTTCGCCGCGCTTGGGCTCGACTGGCACTACAGCGCCTTCGACGTCGCCGATCCGGTCGCCGCCGTGGAAGCGCTGCGCACCCTCGGCTTCGCAGGGGCGAACGTGACGATCCCCCATAAGCAGGCCGTCGTGGCCGTGTGCGACGAGGCGGACGGCGATGCCGTCAACACGATCGTCTTTCGGGACGGACGGATCCTGGGCTTCAACACCGATCGCGAGATCCTGGCGGGGATCGACGCGACCTGCGCCTGTCTGATCGGGGCCGGCGGCGCCGCGCGGGCGCTCATGCCGGCCCTGCCGGCGGACACGCGTGTCTTCACACGTTCGGGTGTCTGGCCGCCCGACGCGGCGGGATGCGACCTCCTGGTCAACGCCACCCCGGAGCGCGAGAAGCTGTTCGTGAAACCGCGCGCCGCACAGACCGTCGTCGACCTCGCCTACGGCGAGCACGAGACCGCGCTGGTCACCGCCGCCCGCGCCGCGGGCTGCACGGTGATCGACGGCCGGGAGGCACTCGTCCGGCAGGGCGCCGCGAGCTTCCGGCTCTGGACCGGTGTCGAGCCGCCGTTCGACACGATGCGCGCTGCGATCAGGCTCTAGCCCAGACCGCGAGCCCGGCCGCGGCCGCGAGCAGCAGGCCGGCGGCCACGGCGATCGTGGTCGTCCAGTCGCGGCCGCCCGCGGCCGACTGCACCGCCGCGGGGCCACGACGTGGCGTGGCGCTGCGGTAGAGGTACACCGTCGTCGAGGCCCCCGTGGGATCCGGATCGGCGAGGAAGCGCTCGAACTGGCGCAGCCGCGCGACCGTCAGGATGAACCGCGTGGCGCGGGCGAGCGCCTCACGCCCCGAGAGCCCGGTGAGGCTGCCGGCAGCGGGCAGTCGAGGCTCGACCGAGACGGAGATCTTGCCCCGGACGGGAACCGTGAGCCGTCCCGTCACGAGTGCGTGGATCCTCCGGCCCCCGACCGAGCCGTCGACCAGGAGTGGGACGGCGACGTGAGCCTGCGTCGCGCGGGCCGGGCCTCTGAGTGTCGCCGTCCCCTCCGGGAGGGGACGGCCAGACGAGAGCGCCCCGCGCAGCCGTCGGAGATAGCTCACGAGAGGCGCCGGATCGGCGTCGGCCGTGTACGCGGCGACGATGACGCCGGTGGTGTTGACGAACGTCGTCGATCCCTTGCCCACCTCGATGCGCAGCGGAAGTGCCGGTGCGGCCCGGGCAACCGTCAGCTTGGCACGCGCCTTCAGCGTGCGCCGCAGCGGGTTGAACCCCTCCCAGACGATGGAGGTGCTGCGAAGCCCCGGCGTCGACTCCGAGCCGGGCAGTGCCTCGACGTCCAGCAGCGGCGCGCCGATCGTCAGGTAGTAGTCGCCTTTGACCGTCACGAGCAGCGTCTGGTCGGCGGCGACCGCGAACGGGACACCGTTCGGCAGGACCGAGACGTGCACCTGAACGACCGAGCGGATCCGGTGCTGCACGCTCTCGGCCGACGAGGTTGCGGCTCCGAGCGGAGGCGCCGGCGAGAGCGGCGTGAGCGGCGACGGCAGCGGCGCGCCCTGCGCCGCCGCAGCAGGCCCGGCGAGGGCAAGTCCGGCCGCGCCCGCGGCGAGCAGCAGCCTCAGGCGGGGCGAATGGTGATGGTGACCTCGGTCCGGTCCTTGCACGTCTGGACCAGTTTGACCTGGCCCGTGTTGCCGGCACCCGAGAAGTTCACCTCCGCGTCCGCAACGTCCTGCTCTTCCTTCGTGACCGAATAGCCGGAGGCGTTCCCGACGGCCTGCACGTATGCGTCGTGGGCCGGGCCGATCGTGTCCGGCAGATACCCGGTGGCGATCGTGGACGGGCCGTCCTTCTCGACGCCGGTGTAGGTGATTCCCTGCACGTCCGGGAAGTTGCCGGGAAGCGTCGGCGCGGTCCCCATCGCGGCCGGGGCGGCCGGGCAGGCCTTGCCGAGCGCTTCCTTGTCCTTGTCGTCGCCCCCGCAGGCAGCGAGGGCGAGGACGAGCGCAGCGACGAGTGGGAGGACGGTGAGCCTGTTCATCTCGTCTGTGGGATCCTCGGCAAGGTCGCTGACAACGGGTCGTCCTTCACAGGGGCGTAGGTCATGCCGCGGAAGCGGGCGAAATATACGTCGTCGTCGACAACGCCGTCGTGGTTCACCTTGTTGAAGGACCGCTCGTCGCCGTTTGCCCCTTCCGTCGTGACCTCCTCGAGCGCCGCTGCGATCTTCGGGGGATCGGTGGTTCCCGCTTTCAGGACGGCGGCGGCGAGCAGGTTGACGAAGTCGTAGGCGTACATCGCCGTCTCGGGCGGTTGGATCACGTCGAGCCCGGCGCGTGTCTTCACACCCACCCGGTCGACGCCGAAGGCCGCCTCGTACTTTCGTTCAAAAGCGTCGAACGGGCCGCTGCCGACCTCTGCAGTCAGCCGGCCGCCCGCGAACGTGAGGCCGTCGATCCACGACGGGTGGTTTGCGAGTTGCTGGCGGACGAACGGGTCGTCGCCGGCCGGCGGCGTGAAGAACGGGACATTCCAGCCGGCCGACCGCGCCGCCGTGATCGCCGCCGCGATCGTGGCCGGTTGCCCCCACACGACGAGCGCCGTGGCATGAGCGCGTCGCGCGCGCAGGATCTGGGGGGCGAGGTCGAGCGCGTCCGCCGGCACGGTCTCGTCGAGGGCCACCGACGACTCGTTCTGGGAGAAGGCCTCCTGGAGCGCCTGCCCGCCGGACGACCCATAGCCGGAGTCGTCGTGGAGGAGCCCGACCTTCAGTCCCTTCGGCACGAGGTACTCCGCCAGCCGAAATGCGATTCCGTGGTCGGTGGGCGCGATCCGGAAGACGTTCGGCCGCGTCACCGGGTCGACTTCTTCCTTGCCGCCCTGGAAGACGATGCAGATCGGCATCCCGCGCGCGACGTGCCAGGAGGCGTCGATGCCGGTGCCCTCGTCGACGACGGCGATCGCGTGCTCGTTCGCGGCGCGCCGAACGTTCGCGAGCGCGCGGGCCGGCGAGAGCGCCGAATCCATCGTCTGCACCTTCAGGTCGTAGGCGGTGCCGCCGATCTTCAGGCCGCTCGCGTCGACCTCGCTCGCCGCCAGCCGGACACCGTTTTCGATCGTCTTCCCGAGGTAGGGCGTGCGCGAGAACGGCGCGTTCACGACGACCAGCAGGTTCCGATGCGCGCCGTGACGCGCGGAGCTCCCGCATCCGGTGAGCAGAGCGACGGCCAGCAGGAGGCCGGGGGCCCGGAGGCGGCTCACAGCCGGCCTTCTTCCAGGACGAGCACCTGATCTGCGATGGGTTGCACGAGCCCTAGATTGTGCTCGACGACGAGCAGTGCGAGTCCCTCGTCGCGCAGAGAGCGCAGAAGGACGGCGATGCGCTGGGCCTCTGCGTGCGAGGCACCTGCTGCCGGCTCGTCGACGAGGAGCACGGAGGCGCCCGTCGCGTAGGCGGTCGCGAGCATCAACACGCGCTGGTTCACCACCGGCAGCTGCCCGGCAGCCGTGTCACGCGGAAGGCCGAAGCGGGCGAGCACGTGCTCGCACCACGAGACGAAGATCGCGTCTTCGGCGCGCATCTGCGGTGTCGAGAACAGCGATCGGGCGAGCCCGCCTCGACGGCGACGGCGCGCCGAGGCGGCGAGCAGGTGCTCGAGCGGTGTCTGGGAGGGGAAGACCGCGGTTGCCTGAAGCGTCCGGACGGCTGCCCCGCGCCCGACGTCGACACGACCCGAATCGGGGGCCACTCGCCCCGCGAGGATGCGCAGCAGCGTGGTCTTTCCAGAGCCGTTCGCGCCCACGAGTGCGGTGATTCGCCCGGGCTCGACGTCGAGGTCGATGTCGTCGGCGGCGACGACGTCGCCGTAGCGCTTGGTGAGCCCGCGGGCCTCCAGGCCGGACGGCGGCCCGCGGTCGGGCCCGGTGCCGGCCCGGGCGGGGCGGCCGCGCTTCCCCGGCCTCACGACGCCCTCCCAGCCGAGCGAGACGACGCCGAGCAGCATGATCGCCGCGAGGAGCGTGTGGGAGCGCGCGGCGGCAACATGTTCGACCGAGCCGATCGCGTCTGCAGCCACGGAGAGCACGCCCAGGACGAGCTCGCCGGCCACACCGCCGAGCGCCGACAGCGGGCCGCCGATCAGCACGACCACGAAGAGCTTGAACGACAGGAACGGACCGAACGCCGCCGGATCTCCGACTCCGGCGAGATGGACGGTGAGCGCACCGGCGGCGCCGGCGAAGGTACCCGACACGCCGAGCGCCGCGGTCCGCAGTCGCACGAACGGCACGTGCAGGGCGGAGGCGGCAGGCTCGCGGTCGCGGGCTGCGGCGAGCTGCAGCCCGATCGGAGCCCGCGCCAGGGCCGCGTAGGCGAGCACTGCGAGCAGCGTGAGCCCGAGGGCGAGCTCGTAGTGCGCGGACGGCGACGGGCCGCCGGCGATGACGATCCCCCGCGTGCCTCCGAGTGGCCGGCCGGTCGACTGGAGGGCGAAGGCGACGAGCCACGAGACGATCCAGCTCGCAACTGCGAACCCCGCGCGCGGCAGGCGCCCGAACGCGACACCGGTCAGCACTCCGGCGGCTCCGCCCGCGACCGCTCCCGCGGCCGCGCCGAGCACGGTCGAGCCCAGATGCGCTGCCGCCACGGCGCCGACGGCCATGAAGGCTCCCTGCGCGAGCAGCGGCAGTCCCGCCACGCCGACGGTGAAGGCGAGGCCGACTGCGGCGGCCGCGAGGTAGAGGCCGCCCGCGAGATCCGCGACGCGCGACTCACCGACGAGGAGCGGTGCAAACGCGGCTGCCGCAAACGCCGCGGCCACGAGCGACGTGAGCGGGCGCCACGCCTCGCGTGCGTCGTGAACGGCATCGGCGATCGCCCTGGGCGTGGTCATTCGACCACCTCGGGAGTCGCGCGCGCGCGCCAGGCGAGCAGAACGAGCCCGATCGCGAGCGGCAGAACGTCGCGGTAGGCCGTCGCGCCGCTCCAGTGCGCCGATGCGACCGTCGCCTGCACCAGGCCGAGCGCCACGCCCGCGGCGAATGCCCGCCGCGGGTCGAACCACACGACGACAGCTGCCGTGAGCCCATAGAGACCGAGACGCGCGGCCGTGTCGACGTCGAAGGCGCCGGACGGCGCGGCGAGGATCGCCGCAAGGCCCGCCCATGCCCCGGCAAGTGCGAAGGCGATGCCGACGAGGCGCGAAACCGGTAGTCCCACGAGCACCGCGGCGTCGAAGTCCTGTGCGATCGCGTCGAGGGCGCGGCCGAAGCGCGTCTGCTGCAGCAGCGCCGCCCCGAGCGCGGCGAGTGCGACGGCGACCGCCGCCACCACGAGGGAGCGCTGCTGGATCGTCGCACCGCCCACGTGCCAGACACCGAACGGCAGCGGGTCCGGGAAGACGTAGGCGGGACGGTCGAAGAAGACGACGAGCAGTGTCCGCACCGCGAAGGCGACGGCGAGGGAGGCGCCCACCCAGCCGATCACCGAGCCGCGTGCGCGGTACGGCTCGATGGCGAGGAAGTAAGAGCCGGCGCTCGCGGCCGCGGTCACGACCAGCCCGACCGCGAGGGCGAGCAGGAACCGGCCGCCGCCGACGCTCGTCTGCGAGACCGGCCCGGATCCGGCCGCCACGAGGAGGGTGACGAACACCCCGAGCGCGATCAGCTCGCCGAAGGCGAAGTTGACGACGCCCGTCAGGCGGAAGACGATCGACTGCCCGGCCGCCACCAGTCCGTAGACGGCCCCCGCGGCGAAGCCGCTCGCGAGTATCTGAAGGACGACCGCCACGACGTCGCACTCTAGGCTTCGCCCGATGACACTTCGCCTCTCCTCCGCCGGCGAGTCGCACGGGCCCGCGCTCGTGGCGATCCTCAGCGGCCTTCCCGCCGGGCTCCGGCTGGACCGTGCTGCGATCGACGCCGATTTGAAGCGCCGCCAGGAGGGCTACGGCCGCTCGCCGAGACAGCAGATCGAGCAGGACCGCGTCGAGGTCCTGGCGGGGCTGCGTCACGGACGCACGCTGGGCACGCCGCTCGCGCTCGTCGTGCGGAACGTCGACCACAAGAACTGGACGTGGGGGATGGCGCCGTGGCAGCCCGAGGGCGACCCATCGGGGAAGGGAACGAAGCCGGTGACGCTGCCGCGGCCGGGCCATGCGGATCTGGCGGGTGTGCAGAAGTACGGCCATACGGACGTCCGCGACTCGCTCGAGCGCGCCTCGGCACGGCACACCGCCGTGCATGTCGCAGCCGGTGCGGTGGCGAAGGCACTGCTCGCCACGATCGGCATCTCGGTCGCCGGCTCGACCGTCGACGCAGAGGGCCTACGGCGGCGCATCGACGAGGCGCGCGCGGAGCGTGACACGGTCGGCGGCCTCGTCGAGGTGCGCGCCGCCGGCGCCCCGCCGGGGCTCGGCTCGTACGCGTCCAAGGAGGACCGCCTCGACGCGAGGCTGGCCGCCGCGGTGATGGGGATCCAGGCGGTCAAGGGCGTCGAGATCGGCGACGGGTTCGCGCTTGCGCAGCTGCGAGGCTCTCAGGCGCACGACGAGATCGACACCTCGAGACGCCGTACGTCGAATCGCGCCGGCGGGATCGAGGCCGGCATGTCGAACGGCGAGGAGATCGTCGTGCGCGCGGCGATGAAGCCGCTGCCGACCCTGATGAAGCCGCTCGGCTCCGTCGATCTCGTCACGGGCAAGGCCGGCGACGCGCTCGTCGAGCGATCGGACGTCGCAGCGGTGGAAGCACTTGCCGTGGTCGCCGAGGCGGCGGTGGCCTGGGAGCTTGCGGTAGCGGCGAAGGAGAAGTTCGGGGGCGACGCGGTCGTGGACTTCGTCGCTGCCCATGCCGCGTACCTCGCAAGGATCGAATGGCACTGAGTGCGCTCGGGCGGCACGTTGCGCTGATCGGCTTCATGGGGGCGGGCAAGACGACCCTCGCAAGGGAGGTCGCCTCGCGGCTCGACCGGCAGGCGGTCGACGCGGACCGGTTGATCGAGGGGCGGGTGCAGCTGTCGCTCGGCGCATTCTTCGCGAAGCGAGGCGAGACCGAGTTCCGTGTCGCAGAGGCGGCGCTCGTTCGCGACCTGTTGCGCGAGGCCGCGCCGAGCGTGATCGCCCTCGGCGGAGGCGCCGTCAAGACGCCCGAGGTGCGAACGGCGCTCGAGGGCCGGGCGCTGACCGTGCTCGTCGAGATCGACGTCGACACGGCGTGGCAGCGTGTGCGCGGCAGCGACCGTCCGCTCGCGCAGGACGAGGGCGAGTTCCGCAAGCTGTACGCGGAGCGGCAGCCGCTCTACCGCCGCGCCGCGGATGCGGTCGCAGACGACGCCGACGGCGTGGTCCTCGCCGCGGCCGGCGTTCACCACGAGATCGGTGCGCTCGAGCGTCTCGGCGAGCTGGTTCCAGGTGAAGGCCCTGTTGCCCTCGTGACCGACTCGACCGTGATGGGCATCCACGGGGCGGCCGCGCAGACGGCCCTCGGCGACCGGCTCGTCTCGACGCACGAGCTGCCGCGAGGCGAGGCGGCCAAGCAGCTGCATGTCGTGGAGCGACTCTGGTCGGAGTTGCGGCTCGACCGCGCCGGGACGGTCGTGGCGCTCGGAGGCGGTTCCCTCACCGACGCCGCAGGCCTGGCGGCGGCGCTGTATCTCCGCGGCGTCGCGTGGGTCTCCGTGCCGACGACCCTCGTCGGGCAGGTCGATGCCGGCATCGGCGGCAAGACCGCGATCGACATCGCCCAGGGGAAGAACCTCGTCGGTGCGTTCCACTGGCCGGCGCGGGTCGTGATCGACGAGGCGCTGCTTGCGACGCTGCCCGAACGCGAGCGGCGCCAGGGCGAGGCCGAGCGGATCAAGACCGAGCTGCTGGCCGGCCGCCCCCTCGACGTGCGCGCGGCGGCTGCCTACAAGGCTGCGCTCTGCCTGCGCGACCCGCACGACCGCGGGCCGAGGCAGTGGCTGAATCTCGGGCATACGTTCGCGCACGCGCTCGAGGCCGCCGCCGACTTCGATCTGCCGCACGGCGAGGCCGTCGCCCTCGGACTGCTGGCTGCGCTGCGCCTGAGCGGCCGCGATCCCGCGCAGGTCGTCTCGCTGCTCGACCCGCAGCCGGTCGAGGTCGACCGCGAGCGGGCCTGGGCAGCGCTTCAGCGGGACAAGAAGCGGAGCGGTGAGTCGATCAATCTCGTTCTGCTCGGCGACGATGGGCCGTATCTGGACGCACGGTCGCCGGACGAGGTTCGCGCCGCCCTGGATACGCTGATTTCCTGATGCAGGTCCTCGTCCTCAACGGTGTCAACCTGAACGTGCTCGGCCGCCGCGACCCGACGATCTACGGGGGGCTGAGCCTGAACGAGCTCGAGAGCCGCATCTACGGGTGGGCGCACGAGCTCGACATCAGCGCGCGCTGCCGCCAGACCAACAGCGAGGGCGAGTACATCGGCTGGATTCACGACGCATACGACAACGTCGATGGGGTGATCGTCAACCCCGGGGCGTGGAGCCACTACAGCTATGCGATCCGCGACGCGCTCGAGCTCCTGAGCATCCCGATCGTCGAGGTTCACCTGTCCGACGTCGACCACCGCGAGGAGTGGCGGCGCACGAGCGTCGTCGCAGAGCTCGCAGCTCTTCGCGTGATCGGCAAGGGGCCGGACGGCTATCGCGAGGCATTCGAGTTCCTCGCCGGAAAGGACCCCACATGAGCACACGGCTTTCGGCATTGAGCGAGCGGCTCAACCTGCCGCTCCTCGTCTCGAACCTCACCAACATCTTCTATCTGACGGGCTTCGACAGCTCGAACGCCGCGCTGCTGGTCGAGCCCGGCGCAAAGGCGACGCTCTACACCGATTTCCGCTACTTCGAGTCGGCACGGGAGGTGCCCGGCATCGACACGCAGCTGACGAAACGCACGCTGATGGAGGATGTCGGCGAGCGCCTGACGGGCAGCGTCCAGTTCGAGGCAGACGTGCTGCCCTACGTCGAATGGGAACGGCTGCAGGCGGGTGGCGCAAGCCTCGTCCCGACCAGGGGCGTCGTCGACGCGGTGCGCGCGGTGAAGGACGCGGAGGAGATCTCGAAGATCGGCCGCTCGGCGAGGATCGCCGACCGCGGTCTGGAAGCGCTCACCGCCGAGACGTGGGTCGGCCGCTCGGAGCGCGAGCTCGCGTGGCGGCTGCGCGAGCTGGTGCACGCGCACGGCGCGGATGAGCTCTCGTTCGACTCGATCGTCGCGTCGGGTGAGAACGGCGCGAAGCCGCACGCGCATCCCACCGACCGGATCGTCGAGGCCGGCACGCTCGTCACCGTCGACTGGGGCGTCCGCGTCGACGGTTACTGCAGCGACTGCACACGGACGTTCTCCACCGGCAGGCTGCCCGACCGCCTGCGCGAGGCCTACGACGTCTGCCTCGCGGCTCAGCAGCGTGCGTGCGCGAACATCAGGGCCGGCCTCACCGGTGTGGAGGCGGATGCCCTCGCGCGCGACCCGATCACGGAGGCCGGGCTCGGGGAGAACTTCGGCCACGGCCTCGGGCACGGGGTCGGTCTCGCGATCCACGAGGCACCCCGGCTCGGGCCCGAGTCGACCGACACGCTCGTCGCCGGGCACTGCGTCACGATCGAGCCCGGCATCTACCTGCCGGGTTTCGGGGGCGTCAGGATCGAGGATCTCGCGATCGTGCGGGAGGACGGCGTCGATCTGCTCACGAGCTTCCCGAAGGAGCTGATCGAGGTTTCGTAGAACCTGGTTCTCGCCGCAGGCGAAACCAGGTTCTTGTCGGAGGCCGCTCGGCCGAAGACGCGAACCTGGTTTCCGGCTTCGCCGGCAACCAGGTTCGCTACGCTCCGGCGCCGATGGCAGAGGTTGTCGCAACCAACCAGTTCCGCAACGGGATGCACATCGAGCTCGATGGGCAGACCTGGCGGATCGTCGAGTTCCAGCACGTCAAGCCGGGGAAGGGCGGCGCCTTCGTGCGCACCAAGCTGAAGTCGCTGGGCTCCGGTTCCGTCGTCGACCGGACGTTCCGCGCGGGCGAGAAGTTCCCGCGTGTGCGCACCGAGCAGAAGAACATGCAGTTCCTGTACGACTCGGGGGACGAGGTCGTCTTCATGGACGAGTCGAATTACGAGCAGCTCTCACTGCCCCATGGGCTGATCGAGGACGAGCTGCCGTTCATGCAGCCGTCGTCGTCGGTGCAGGTGATGTTCGTCGGAGGAACACCGTCCGGCATCGATCTGCCTGCGTCGGTGATCCTCGAGGTGACCGACACCGAACCGGGTGTGAAGGGCGATACCGTCTCGAACGTGACGAAGCCGGCCACGCTCGAGACCGGCGCCGTCATCCAGGTGCCGCTCTTCGTGAACATCGGGGACAGGATCAAGCTCGATCCCCGCGAGAAGCGCTACATCCAACGGGCGTAGGCCGGGTAGGGTCCCCAGCCATGCCGCGCCTCGTCGACACGACGATTCGCGTCCTCAGTCAGGAGCCGCTTGCCGGCCTGATGCCGACGGCGGATCTGCTGCGCCTCGCCGAGCTCCTCGACGGGGCGGGCTTCGCCTACCTGGAGGTCTCGGGCGGCGGAGTCTTCGACAACGCGGTCCGTCGGGGGGTCGAGAGCCCCTGGGAGCGCATCCGGGCGCTGAAGGCCCGCACGAAGACGCCGCTCGCCCTCGCCCTGCGCGGCCGGTTCCTCGTCGGCTCGCGTCCGGTGGGCGACGACTTCGCACGGCGATTCGTGGCGAGCGCCGCCCAGAGCGGGATCGAGGTCTTCCGCCTGCACGACCCGCTGAACGACGTCGACAACCTGCGTGAGGCGGCGGAGGCGATCGTCGATTCGGGCGCCGAGTTCGAAGCCGGCCTCCTGTACGGCAGCGGAAAGCACGAAGCGCTCGTGGAAGCGGCGAAGCGCCTGCCGCAGCTCGGCGCGGCCCGCATTCTCCTCAACGATCCCGCGGCCGTCCTGCAGCCGCACCGGGCGAGTGAGCTCGTGGCCGAGCTTCGCGACGTGTCGGGGCTGCCGGTCGGCCTGTATGCGCAGGGTGCCGGTGGGAACGGCCTCGCGGCGGCGATCGAGGCAGCGCGCGCGGGCGCCGACGTGATCGCGACCTCGGTGTACCCGGTCGCGCTCACGATGCACCGTGTCTCCTCCGAGGCAGCGGCACAGGCCCTGGCCGGGCTCGGCCTGGCGGCTGGGATCGACATGGACACGCTCTGGGCCGCCGCCGACCTCGTCGACGAGCACATCGGCGACGAGCCGGTCGCACCGGTGGCGCCTCGGATCGCGGTGCGCGCTGCCCAGCGCAAGTACCCGGTCGGATTGGTGGCTGCGCTCGATTCGCAGCTGCGCACGCAGGCAGCCGGAGACCGCCTGGACGAGGTGCTCGACGAGGTCGACAAGGTTCGCATCGAGGTCGGGTCGCCGCCGCTCGCCGCGCCGATCGGCAACATCGTCGCCTCGCAGGCGCTTCTGAACGTGCTGACCGCCAACCGCTATTCGACCATCGTCGACGAGCTCCGCGACCTCGTCGAAGGGCGCTTCGGCCGCACGCCGGCGGCGGTGGAGCCGGCGCTCGTGCGCGCGGTGGGTCTGATCGGCAACGGACGCAACGACGATCCGCCCGTCGACCTCGAGGAGCTGCGGACGAATGCGGAAGGGCTCGCGTCGAGCGAGGAGGAACTGCTCCTGCTCGCGCTCTTCGGTGAGGAGGCGGAGCCGTTGCTGCGCTCGATCCGCGAGCGCTCGGGCGGCGACGAATCGCTCGGCGCACGGGGCGTCGACCAGGCGCGCGCAGAGAAGATCCGCGAGGTCGTGCGCATCGTGCAGGAGACGGGGGTCGGCGAGATCACGATCGAGGAGAACGGGATGCGCGTCAGCGTCCGCCACACGGCAGAGCAGGCCCCGATGCCGATGCTCGCCGCTCCGGCGGTCGGGGGCGGCGAGGCGGAGCCTCCGGTGGTCTGGCCACGCGACGACTCGCTGGTGCGGGTGGAGAGCCCGATGGTCGGCACGTTCTATCGTGCGCCCGCGCCCGGCGCCGCGGCGTTCGTCGAGGAAGGCGACCCGGTCGCGGCCGGCCAGACGCTCTGCATTCTCGAGGCGATGAAGCTGATGAACGAGGTGAAGGCCGAGGTCGAGGCCGTCGTGCGGGCAATCCACGTCGGCGATGCCGAGCCGGTCGAGTACGGCCAGCTCCTGTTCGAGCTCGATCCGGTGAACGGCCGACCTCTCGACGCGGTCGAGTGATGTTCACGCGGGTCCTGGTCGCAAACCGGGGCGAGATCGCCGTCCGGGTGATCCGCGCCCTCCACGAGCTCGGCATCGAGGCGGTCGCGATCTACTCGACCGCCGACAGGGACGCGCTGCACGTGCGTCTTGCCGACCAGGCCGTGCACGTCGGGCCGCCGCCTGCCGCAGACAGCTATCTGCGCATCTCGAGCGTGATCGCCGCGGCGACGACCTCCGGCTGCCAGGCGGTGCACCCGGGCTACGGCTTCCTGGCCGAGAATCCGGCGTTCGTCGAGGCATGTGGGGCCAACGACCTCGCGTTCGTGGGGCCGCCCGCGAACGTGATGGCGACGATGGGGGACAAGATCTCCGCGAAGCGGGCAATGCGCGCCGCCGGAATCCCGACGGTCCCCGGCGCCGAAGGAGCGACGAACATCTCGGCAGCACGGGCGGCGGCGGACGAGATCGGGTTCCCGATCCTGCTCAAGGCAACGGCCGGAGGCGGAGGTAAGGGCATGCGGTTCGTCAGCCGCCCCGACGAGCTCGAGGACGCTTTCGGGATGGCCGCGGCGGAGGCAGAAGCGGCGTTCGGCGACGCGACGATGTATGTCGAGAAGGCGCTCGTGCCGGCACGCCACGTTGAGATCCAGGTGCTGTGCGACCACCACGGCAACGTGCTCACGCTCGGCGAGCGCGAGTGCTCGATCCAGCGGCGCCACCAGAAGCTGATCGAGGAATCGCCTTCGGCGGCGCTCACCCCCGAGGCACGGGAGGCGATGGAGCTCGCGGCGGAGCACGCGTGCCGCGCGGTCGGCTACCGGAATGCCGGCACCTTCGAGTTCCTGCTCGGTGCCGACGGCAGCTTCTACTTCATCGAGCTCAACGCCCGACTGCAGGTCGAGCACCCGGTGACCGAGCTCTGCACGGGCATCGATCTCGTGCGCCAGCAGCTGCACGTCGCCGCGGGCGAGAAGCTGAGCATGACCGGACGCGCGCCGCGACGCGGGCACGCGATCGAGATTCGCCTGAACGCGGAGGACCCCGAGCACGATTTCCGTCCCTCTCCCGGTCGCATCGACGTCTTCGAGCCTCCCCTCGGGCCGGGCGTGCGCGTCGACACGTTCGTCGAGCCCGGCTCGATGATCTCGCCCTTCTACGACTCGATGGTCGCCAAGCTGATCGTGTGGGACGCGGACCGTCCTGCGGCCATCGAACGCGCCGTGCGCGCGCTGCGCGAAACCGTCGTCGAGGGTGTCCCGACGACCGGAGGGCTGGCGCTCGACGTGCTCCGAAGTGAGCCGTTCCGATCGGGCGAGTACTCGACGTCGACGCTCGAGGCGCTGAGGACCGCGGCGGCCGTATGAGCCTTTCGCGCCGCCAGGCACGCCGCCAGGCGCTCTTTCTGCTCTATCAGTGGGATCTCTCGGGCGGGGAGATCGGATCGCAGTACGCGGGCGAGATCGATGCCTGGGCGCGCGGTGTCGCAGAGACGGTGGCCGACCATGCGGCCGACCTCGACCTGCGCGTCACCTCTGCTTCGGAAGGCTGGACGGCCGACCGGTTGGGCGCCGTCGAGCGAACCGCGCTGCGCGTCGCCGTGCACGAGCTGTCGACGGGAGACGTGCCGGCCGAGGTGGCGATCAACGAGGCGGTCGCATTCACGAAGCGCTATGCATCCGAGGACGGTGCGAAGCTCGTGAACGGCATTCTGGGCCGTATCCAGCGAGAGGAGGCTGCATGAACGCAGAAGAGTCGTTGAACAACGCCGAGCATCTGCTTGCGAGGCTGGAGGCTGCGCGCGTCCGGCTGGACGAGACGCAGGATCCCGATCAGGCGATCGAGATCCTGCAGGAGCTCGCGGAGCTCGCGAAGGAGGTCGAAGGAGAGCTGCAGCGCGCCAAGCGCGCTGCCGAGACGGAGGCCGCCGCCCCGGGGCCGGATGCAGCCACGGATTGAGCAGCTGCGGAGGCTCGTCGAGTCGTACCTCTCCGAGCTGGAACTGACCTCCGAGCTCGGAACGCTCGAGCCGGCGATGCGTCACGCGCTCGGAGGGAAGCGCATCCGCCCCGTGCTGTTGCTCGCCACGGGCGATGCGATCGGAGCACGAACGGAGAGGCTGCTGCCGGCCGCGGCCGCCGTCGAGCTCGTGCACTCGTTCTCGCTCGTTCACGACGATCTGCCGGCTCTCGACGACGACCGGGTGCGGCGTGGTGCGCCGTCGGTGTGGGCGCACTACGGCGAGCCGGCCGCGATTCTCGCGGGCGACGCGCTGCTCGCCGAGGGTCTTCGGCTTGCGCTCACCTATCCGACGCCCGCGGTGGCCCGTGAGCTGGTGGCGGCGACGCTCGCGATGATCGGCGGCCAGCAGCTCGATCTCGAGGGCGGCGCCCCCCTCGAGCACCTTCACTCCCTGAAGACCGGTGCGCTCTTCTCGGCCTCGGTGATGTGCGGGCTCTGGGCGGCGGATGTGCCCGCCTCCGGGCACGCGCCGTGGCGGGCGTTCGCCGCTGAGCTCGGCCCGCTCTTCCAGATCGTCGACGATGTGCTCGACGGGGACGGCTACGTGCTCGAGGTGGGCGAGGAGCGTGCGCGCAGTGCCGCGGAGGAGGCAGCAGAGCGCGCACGAGCGCGGCTCGGCGACATCGAGGCCGACACCACCGTGCTCGAACAGATCGTCGGTGAGCTCGCCGTTCGCACCGCGTGAACCGCCAGGGCCGGCTCGGCGCGCTCGCCGAACGGAACTTCCGACTCGTCTTCACCAGCACCACGATCTCCGCGCTCGGCGACGGGGTGGCATCGATCGCGCTCGTCTTCGCGGTCCTCCAGATCTCTCACAACTCGCCGACCGCCGTCGGGATCGTGATCGCAGCGCGCCAGGTCGCTGCCGCGGCGATCACCCTCGCCGCCGGTGTCTGGGCCGACCGGCTGCCCCGCCATCTCGTGCTCTTCACCGTCGCGGGCATCCAGGCGGTGGTGCAGGCTCTCGCCGGGATCTCCATCGTCACCGGGCAGGCGACGGTTCCGATGCTGGCCGGCCTTGCCGTCGTCTACGGCCTCGCCGACGGCTTCGTCATCCCGGCGTCGCAGGGCCTGATCCCGCTCGTCGTCAGCAGAAGCCGACTGCAGCAGGCGAACGCGTTGCTCGGCCTCAGCCGCTCGCTGCTCGGGTTTCTCGCACCGGCGATCGGCGGGCTGCTCGTCACGCTCGGGAGCCCCGGCTCCGCGATCCTCGTCGACGCGGCGAGCTTCGCGATCGCGGCGACGCTGCTCTACCGGCTCGCCGTGCCACAACGCGGCGACGCGGTGGAGCCCGAGCGGTTCTTCGACGAGCTTCGGCAGGGCTGGGGCGAGTTCCGGCGCCAGACGTGGATCTGGACGACGATCGTGTTCTTCGGCATCGGCAACTTCGCGGGGGCTTCCTACGGCGTGCTCGGCCCGTTGACCGCCAAGGAGCACTACGGCGGGGCCGGGGCGTGGGCCGCGATCGTCAGCGCCTCGGGTCTCGGTGCGGTGCTCGGCGGTGTGTTCGCCCTCCGGTGGCGCCCTCGACGGCCGCTGCTCGCGTCCTGCGTGCGCCTTCGAGCAGTACGACCACAACCCGCGGGTCGCCGGCTTCTCTTCGCGGCGATCCCGTACGGCTTCCAGACCCTCGCGATGGGATTGCAGCTGCCGCTCTGGGCACTGGTCCTCAACAGCGCCTTCGCCGGGCTCTGTCTCGCGCTCCACATCACGCTCTGGTTCACGGTCTTCCAGCGTGAGGTCCCCGAGGCGGCGCGCTCACGTGTCTCGTCCTATGACGCCCTCGGCTCGTTCATCTTGATCCCGGTCGGTGCCGCGCTGGCCGGGCCCGTCGCGGCGCAGATCGGCACATCGGCGACGCTGATCGCGGCCGGGGCGATCAGCATCGTGTGCAGCGCGATCGTGATAGTCCAGCCGAGCGTCCGGGCGATCGGCAACCGGCCGGCGGCGATCCCGCTGCGACTAGGCTCGACGGCGATGGCCCGCAACCGCAAAGAGCGGCTCGACCTGCTGCTCGTCGAGCGCGGCCTTGCCACCTCGCGGGCCCAGGCACAGGCGCTCGTGATGGCGGGTCGCGTGCCCGGGCATGCGAAGGCCGGCGAGCAGGTCGACGTCGAGGCCGAGCTCACCGTGACCGTGTCGGAGCCCTACGTCTCGCGCGCCGGGCACAAGCTCGCAAATGCCCTCGAGGCGTTCAGGATCGACGTCGCCGGGCTCGACGCGCTCGATGTGGGCGCCTCGACGGGTGGCTTCACCGACGTCCTGCTGCAACGTGGAGCGTCACGCGTGATCGCACTCGATGTCGGCTATGGGCAACTGCACGACAAGATCCGCCGCGACCCGCGCGTGACCACTCTCGAGCGTGTCAACGCGCGCTCGCTGGTCGAGCTGCCGTTCGCGCCCCAGCTCGTCACCTGCGATGTGTCGTTCATCTCGGTCAAGCTGGCGCTGCCTCCGGCACTGCGGCTCGCCGCGCCGGGCTGGCAGGCGCTCGTTCTCGTCAAACCGCAGTTCGAGGCCGGTCGCGGCGAGGCGCCGAAGGGCGTCGTGCACGACCACGGGGTGCGACGGCGGGTGGTGCTCGAGGTGGTGGAGGCGCTCATCGCCGCCGGAGGCGAGCCGCGCGGAGTCATAGACTCGGGTCTGCCCGGCCCGAAGGGAAACCATGAGTTCGTCGTCCACCTCGTCCAGCGCGAAGGCGCACAGCGGCCGGCCGGCCTCGACCGGTGGATCGACGATGCCGTCGGTTGAACGCGCCGCCGTCGTGACGATCGAGCGTGACGGCGTCGGCGACGCGCTGGCACGGCTCCGGTCGGTTGCCGAGCGGTGCGGGGTGACGCTCGTGGACGGCGACGACGCGGACCTCGCGATCGTCCTCGGCGGCGACGGCACGATGCTGCGCGCGCTGGCGCGCTTCCTCGGGAAGAACGTCCCGGTGATCGGTGTCAACTACGGCCGCGTCGGCTTTCTGACGGCGATCGCGGGTGACGAGCTCGACACGGCGATGACCCGCGTGTTCGCGGGCGACTACCGCACCGTCGAGCTGGCGACGCTGGAGGTGACCGTCGAGGGCAAGACGAGCATGGCGATCAACGACGTGGTGGTGGCGGGGGGAACGCTCGGTCGGATGATCGAGGTGGGGTACTCGATCGGCGGGGAGGAGCTGGGCTCGCAGCCGTGCGACGGCCTGATCTGCGCGACACCTGCCGGCTCGACCGCCTACAACCTCTCGAACGGCGGGCCCGTGCTCGTCTGGGGGATCGACGCGATGGTGCTGACGTTCGTCGCCCCGCACGCGCTCGTGATCCGGCCGCTCGTCGTTCCGCGCGGCCCGGACGTGACGATCACCAACCTGACCTCGGACCTCGAGACGGCGGTGCTCGTCGACGGGCAGCAGGTGGGAAAGCTCGCGACCGGCGCCCAGGCGGTGGTGCGGGTCGGCAGCCAGCCGAGCCTCCTCGCCACGCTGCCCGAGGTGACCTTCTTCCGCCGGTACGCCTCCACCTTCGGGCGATAGAAGGGCGACAGGCGCCTTCCGTACGATGGCGGGATGCTGCTTCGCCTGCGGATCTCGAACCTCGTGCTCATCCGCGAGGCCGAGCTCGAGCTCGACGCCGGCCTGAACGCGATCACCGGCGAGACCGGCGCCGGCAAGACGATCCTCACGAACGCGATCGGCCTGCTGCTGGGCTCGCGCGGTGACGCCGCGCTGATCGGCGCGGCGGGCGAGGAGGCGTACGTGGAAGCCGAGTTCGACGAGGTCGACGACGAGACGCTCGGCCCGCTCGCCGGGCTCCGGCCGGACGGTGAGGACGGCCTCGTGCTGGCGCGCCGGATCTTCGCCGACGGTCGCACGCGGGCCTACGCGTGGGGGCGCAGCGCGGCCCGGGAGGACGTCGCCGCGGCCGCGGAGGCGCTGATCGCGATGAGCGGCCAGTTCGAACAGCGGCGTCTGGCACGGCCCGCCTACCAGCGGAACGTGCTCGACGCGTTCGCGGGGCTCGACACGCGCGCAGCGGCGCGTGCCTGGCGTGAGCTCGGTGCCGCCCGCCGCGCCCACGAGGAGCTCACCCGGGATGTGGCCGCCGCGGAGGCGAGGCGCGAGGAGCTGCGGCGGCTGGCGTCCGACACCGAGGGCCTCGCCGCCGGTCGTGAGGACGAGCTGCGGGCCGAGCGTGAGCGGCTTCGCCACCTCGGAGAGCTCGCAGAGGGCGTCTCCGGTGCGGCGAGTGCCCTGTCGCCGGAGGAGGGTGAGGGGGCGACCGACCTCGTCGGGTCGGCCGAGCGGTCCGTTGCGCCTCTCGAACGGCTTGCGCCCGAGCTCCGGGACATCGGCGAGGCACTGCGCCAGTCCGGTGTGCAGCTGCGCGAGACGGCATCGGAGCTGCGCGCCTTCCTCGAGTCGCTCGCTGCGGAGCCCGGTCGGCTCGAGGAGCTCGAGGGCGAGCTGGAGATGCTCTCCGACCTGAAGCGCCGCCACCGCGCGCAGACGTTCGCCGAGCTGCTGGAGCGCGGGGAGGAGGCGCGGTCCGAGCTCACGCGGCTTGCCGAGGGCCATGACCCCGTGTGCGCAGCGGCCGAGGCGCTCGCGGTCGCGCAGGCGGACGTCGACCGCCTCCATGCCGAATTGCGGGCGGCGCGCCGGGAGGCGGCCGGGCCGTTCGCGGCCGCCGTCGCGGCGGAGTTGCAGGGGATCGGCCTCGGCGAGGGCGAGTTCCAGGTCGTGCTGAGGGAGCGCGATCCGGGCCTGGCCGGCGCCGACGACGTCGCGTTCCTGATCCGCCCGAACGCCGGGCTGCCGTTCGGGCCGGTCGCGGAGACCGCGTCGGGAGGCGAGCTCTCCCGTGTCGCGCTTGCGATCGCGGCCGTGGCCGGCGGCGAGACGATCGTCTTCGACGAGATCGACGCCGGCATCGGCGGCACCACCGCGCACACGGTCGCGGAGACGTTGCGGCGCCTGGCCGGTCGCGCCCAGGTGCTGACGATCACCCACCTGCCGCAGATCGCGACCGTCGCCGACCGGCACTTCTCGGTCGAGAAGGTCCCCGGCGACCCGACCCACACCCGGATCGACCCACTCGACGACGCGCAGCGCCGCGACGAGCTGGAGCGGATGCTGGGTGGGGCGGACTTCCTCGCCACGATCGACCGGGGTGCCTGACACCGGTGAGCACGGCGAGCCGGGAGCTGCTCGCCCCGCGCGAGGACGTCTGGCGGTTTCTGGCCGAGCCGTACCACCTGTCCGACTGGTGGCCCGGCATCACCGGCGTCGAGCCGGACCGGCGCGGGTTTGCGCCCGGCGCGCGCTGGAAGGTGCAAGCGTCCAAGCACAATGTCTTCACGGGCCGCAGGAGCGTCGAGACGATGCTGCTCATACGCGAGATCGAGCTGTACGAGCGCTGGACCTGGCATCTGCTCGAGCCGGAGACCGACACGGAGATTCGCCTCCAGGCCGCCGCGCCCGACCGTGCCCTCGTGACGGTCACCACCTCTGCCCGGCTGGCCGACGCCGCCGTGCAGCGTCTGTACGACCTTGTCCAGACGGCGGCACGGCTCTAGCCGATCGATACAGCCGATGCTCCGCCTAGCATCTCGCGGGTGACCGGGGCAGGCGCACTGGTAGGATGGAGTTCCGTGAAGCTGTTCACGGAGAGACACGCCTAGGTGGCCAAGTTCGTCTTCGTCACCGGTGGAGTCGTCTCGTCACTCGGGAAGGGCATCACGGCGGCCTCGCTCGGCCGGCTTCTGAAGGCGCGTGGACTGAAGGTCCAGGTGCAGAAGTTCGACCCGTACATCAACGTCGACCCGGGGACGATGAGCCCGTTCCAGCACGGCGAGGTGTTCGTCACCGAAGACGGCGCCGAGACCGACCTCGACATCGGGCACTACGAGCGCTTCATCGACGAGAACCTCTCGCGGGCCGCGAACCACACCGCGGGCGGTGTCTGGGACCGCGTCCTGCGCAAGGAACGCAAGGGCGAATATCTCGGCTCCACCGTGCAGGTCATCCCGCACATCACGAACGAGATCAAGGCGCGCATCCGATCGGTCGCGGAGGCCACGGACACCGACGTCGTGATCACGGAGATCGGCGGCACGGTCGGCGACATCGAGTCGCAGCCCTTCCTGGAGGCGATCCGTCAGTTCCGGCGCGAGGTCGGGCCCGAGAACGTGATCTACCTGCACGTCACCCTCGTTCCGTTCATCGACACCGCCGGCGAGTTGAAGACCAAGCCCACGCAGCACTCGGTGAACGAGCTGCGCCGCATCGGTATCCACCCCGACGTGCTGGTCTGCCGTTCGACGGAATCGCTGCCCCGTGAGATCCGCGAGAAGATCGCTTTGTTCGCCGACGTCGACGTCGACGCGGTGATCACGAACCCCGACGTGTCGGACGTGTACCTCGTCCCGCTGGCGCTTCAGGAGCAGGGGCTCGACGAGCTCGTCTGCCGGAAGCTCGGGATCGACGCCCCGCCCGCCCAGCTCGGCGAATGGCTCGAGCTCACCGAACGGATCAAGGCGCGTAAGGACTCTGTCGAGATCGCCCTCGTGGGGAAGTACGTCAAGCTGCACGACGCGTATCTCTCGGTGCACGAGGCGCTCAAGCATGCGGGGATTCACAACGGATGTCGAGTCCATGTGCGGTGGGTCGATGCCGAGGACATGACGCTCGAGGAGACCCGGGCGGAACTGGCGGGCGTCGACGGCGTCCTCGTGCCGGGGGGCTTCGGCTCACGCGGCTGGGAGGGGAAGATCCTCGCCTGCCGCGTCGCCCGTGAGGATCGCATTCCCTACCTCGGCATCTGCCTCGGCATGCACGTGGCGGTCTCCGAGTTCGCGCGCCACGTCTGCGACCTCGAGGGCGCGAACTCCACGGAGATGGATCCCGAGACACCCTTCCCCGTCATCGACCTGCTGCCGGAGCAGAAGGAGATCGAGGATCTGGGCGGCACGATGCGTCTCGGCGCACAGGCCGTCGAGCTCGGTGAGGGAACACGGACGCGCGCCGTGTACGGCGGGGAGACGGTGATCGCCGAGCGTCACCGCCACCGGTACGAGGTGAACAACGCCTTTCGCCAGCAGTTGGTCGACGCGGGGCTCGTGGTGAGCGGCACGTTCCAGGAGGGCCGGCTCGTGGAGATCATCGAACTGCCCGACCACCCGTGGTTCGTCGCCTCGCAGTTCCATCCGGAGTTCAAGTCGCGGCCCACCCGTCCGGCACCGCTGTTCCGCGAGTTCGTCGATGCCGCACTGCAGCGGGCACATGCCCGCGCCGCCGTCGAAGTCGCCTAGCTGTTCGGTGCCGCCGGACGTCCTCGACCTGTTCGCGGATCTCGCCGCGGTCGCGAGCCCGCCGGGCGAGGAACGCGCCGTCGCGGATCTGGTCGTCCGGTATCTGCAGGACTGCGGTCTCGACGTCGACGAGGACGACTGCGGCCCGCAGATCGGGTCGACGATGGGCAACCTCTACACCCGGATCGAGCCGACCGCCTCCGGGGAACCGCTGGTCTTCTGCGCCCACCTCGACACGTCCCACCGACGGCCGCGATCGAGCCGGTGGTCGACGACGGCGTCGTCCGGAACGCCGCCGGGACGATCCTCGGCGCCGATGACAAGGCCGCCGTCGCCGTGATGCTGGAGGCAACCCGGGTGATCCTCGCGGAGCGCAGGCCGCACGCCGGCATCGAGCTGCTCTTCACACCCAAGGAGGAGGTCGGGCTCGTCGGCGCGAACGCGTTCGACCACACGCGGCTGTGTGCCCGAACCGGCTATGTGTACGACCAGGCCGCTCCGATAGGCGTCGTGATCGTCGGTGCGCCGTATTCACAGTCGCTCGAGGTCACGTTCCACGGGCGCGCCGCGCACTCGGGCATGCATCCCGAGGACGGCCGCTCGGCCATCGCCGCGGCGGCCCGCGCGATCTCGGAGCTTCGGCTCGGAAGGGTCGACGAGGAGTCGACCGCGAACGTGGGCACGATCTCCGGTGGCACCGCGACCAACATCGTTCCGGAGTGGTGCACGTTCGTCGCCGAGGCGCGTTCCCAGGACGAGGGGAGGCTCGCCGACCTGGTCCAGGAGATGCAGGACGCGATCACCTTTGCAGCCGATATCGCCGAGTGCGACGTCGAGACGAAAGCCCGCAAGAGCTATCGCGGCTATCGCTTTGCGAAATCCGACCGCGCCGTCGCTCTCGCCGCCAGCGCGCTGGCGGGCCGCGGGCACGCCGTCACCTATCAGCTGTCCGGCGGTGCGGCGGACGCCAACGTCTTCAACGAGCGCGGGCTCGAAGTGTGAACCTCGCAAACGGCATGGCGGACATCCACACGCCTGCCGAGCACATCTCGGTCGCCGATCTCGAGGCCATGGTCGACGTCACTCTCGCTCTCGTCGAGACCGCGCTCGCTCAGTAGAACACGGAGGTCCGCACGCGGCTGCGCAGCTCGTCGCCTTCGAGGTAGCGGCGCAGGTTGTCGGCGAACAACTCGACGATCCGCTCGTTCTCGTGCCACGACAACGCCGCAGTGTGCGGGCTGACGATCACGTTCTCGAGCTCCCAGAGTGGGCTCGTCTCGGGCAACGGCTCCTCGGCGAAGACGTCGAGGGCGGCGCCCGCGAGCCTGCCTGTTGCGAGCGCTTCGACGAGTGCGTCTTCGTCGAGCACACCGCCACGACCCACGTTGACGACGATCGCCCCGTCGCGCATGCGCCCGATCGTCCGCCGGCGGATCAGGCCGTGTGTCTCCTCTGTGAGCGGGAGCGTGATCACGACCGCGTCGGCCTCGGTGACGAGCTCGTCGATCGCCGACGGCGGATACAGAGCTTCGACGTGAGCGACCGGCTCGTCGACGTCTCGCTTCACGCCGAGCACCCGCATGCCGAACGCCGATGCGAGGCGGGCGACCTCGGCGCCGATCTCGCCCACGCCGAGCACGGGCACCTGCGTCCCGCGGAGCTCGTCGGCGGGATAGTGGTCCCAGCGTCGTTCTGCTGCATCGCGCTCGAGCCGTGGGAGGCCCTTCGTGAAGGCGAGCAGGCCGAGCAGGCTCCATTCGGCGAGCGGCACCGCATGTACGCCGCTCGCGCTCGCGATCGCGACCCGGTCGAGCTCCGTGGCCGACAGGTTCGCCGCCCGCACCTGCTCCCCGGCCCCGGCGGACGTTGCCTGGAGGAAGCGGAGCCCGGGGGCGGTGCGAATCGCCCAGGCGATGCCCTCCGGCGTGTCGCCGGGGATCCCGTAGAGCACCTCGGCGCGTTCGACCAGGCGGCGAAATCGTCCCTGCTCCGCCGGCGGCCGCTCGAACCCGGGGGCCCCGCGATGGTCCGACGGGTATCGAGGCGGCGGCAGCGGTTCGGCTCGAAGCGGATGTCGAGCCGTTCGTCCACGTCGTGGAGGCGGGCGACGAGCCCGGCTCGACCGGTGTGGCGATCACCAGGGGCAGCGTCCCGCTGTGTCTTTCTATCCGTCTCGGAGCTCTTTCGTGCGCGGTAGGCTTCCGCCGCTATGAGGACGGGGTCGCCAAGGAGATCAAGCCCGACGAGTACCGGATCGCTCTCACTCCGGCGGGTGCGCTCGAGCTGATCAACCACGGGCACCAGGTGGCGGTCGAACAGGGCGCCGGTATCGGCAGTGCGTTCTCGGACGAGGCATTCACCCGCGTCGGCGCCGAGACCGTCTCGGTGGGCGACGTCTGGCAGCGCAGCGACATGGTGCTGAAGGTGAAGGAGCCGATCGCGGCCGAGTATCCCCGGCTGCGAGAGGGGCTCATCCTCTTCACGTACCTGCACATCGCGGCGGACGAGGTGCTGACGCGCGCACTGATCAACTGGGCATCACCGCGGTCGCATACGAGACGGTCGAGGTGGGGGGAACCCTGCCGCTGCTCGCGCCGATGTCCGAGGTCGCTGGCCGGCTCGCGCCGCAGGCGGGCGCCTACCACCTCGAGAAGCCGGTCGGAGGACGCGCGCTCTGCTCGGGCGGTACCGGGGGTTGCGCCGGGACGCACCGTGATCGTCGGCGGCGGCGTCGTCGGCTACAACGCAGCGGTGATCGCGCTCGGGCTGGGCGCCCAGGTGACGATTCTCGAGCGCTCGATCGACCGCATGCGGCATCTCGAGGAGGTGCTCTCCGGCCGCGTCTCGCTGCTGATGAGCTCGAGCCTGCAGGTCGCGGCATCCGTCGAGGAGGCCGACCTCGTGATCGGCGCCGTGCTGATCCCCGGCGCCGTCGCGCCCAAGCTCGTGACGCGCGAGATGATCGCGACATGAAGTCAGGAGCGGTGATTGTCGACGTTGCGATCGACCAGGGAGGCTGCTTCGAGACCTCGCGTGCCACGACCCACGCCGAGCCTGTCTACGTCGTCGACGGCGTCACGCACTACTGCGTGGCGAACATGCCCGGCGCGGTGCCGATCACGTCGACCAGGGCCTTGACAACGCCACGCTGCCCTACGTCGAGGCGATCGCAAACAAGGGGCTGCGCAGCGCGGTCTCCGACGACCCCGCACTTGCCAGGGGCGTGAACGTTGTCGAGGGCAAGGTCACGTACGAAGCGGTGGCGGGGGCGCACGGACTCGAGTACACACCGCTCGAACAGGTCATGCCGCTCTCCGCGGTCTAGGACGTGCGATCTGAAACTAGACGGTTCAGCCGTCGGCCTTGGCCGCTTCCGCTCCCTCCTCGCTGTGATGGGTCTATCTGCACGACGAGCCATGCGGCAAGCACCCGCCGCGAGCGAGATCAACGAACACGATGAAGACGGTGATACTGAGCAGAGCGAGCATGTTCGCCCGTACGAGAGGAGAGCCGGCGTGGCTCGGCGCGGCGTCATCGTGCTGCCTGACGCTGTTGGAGCGGCTGAGCTGCTGGACGCCTTCCGAACCCGGTGACGAGGGCTCCGAAGACCTCCGCCAACGCCGCCCGGCGCGCGTGTCGGCGGTCCTACCTGCCCAACGCTGGAGGCGCTGGGCCTCGGTACCCTCGTAGCCGCTCCAGGGCGGCGCGCGGACAGCCGGGTCCTCTTGCGGTCGCTCGGCGAGCTGCTCGAGCGCTCGAAGGGGAAGGACATGTCCACGGGCCTTGATGGAGCTGATGGGCGTCGTCTACGCCGCAGGCCCATGCCGAACCTACCTGGTACGGGCTCTCCGGCACCAGGTGATCGATCTGTCGATGAACCGGCACGGGCGGCGGCGGCGCCGGAACAGGCCCGCGAGCGGCATGGAGATCATCCAGGAGCTCGGTGAGGATTTTCAGCGAAATGGGAAGGTGGAGATCGTCGACACGAGCGCGGACTGGTCTTCGAGATCGCCGCGCACGAGGACATGGTCCCGCTGGAGGAGCTCGACGATGTTTGCTGGATACCGCACGTTAATCCCGACGGAACAACGTGGTCGGGCGCGTGATCGCCGGCCCGTTCACCGGCGGGCCCGGCTGTTACGAGCGGGGTCAAGACGGCTGCACGCCTTCCCAACGAGCGGCCTACGGGCGAAGGACAACCTGGTCCATGGTCGGGAAGCCGGCCAGAAGGCGGACGGGCGTCGGACAAAATCGGCCAGATCTCCGCGGACCAGGACATTGACGAGCAAGTTCCTGATGAGGTCGAACGTCGAGGGGATCCAGACCGGACGGAGGAAGCCGCCCCGGTTCATCGATGGTGGCCTCGACTCCGGCGGCGGGAACCTGGTCCACTCGATTGCTCTGGGGCCACCGCAACGACCCGGAGAACTTCCACGCTGCCTCCAGGACTTCGACCGGCGCCTCCCCGACCTGCTGACGCGCTGCCCCCGAACGTCACTCCTCATTCCTGACCTCGGACCACGGCTGCGACCCGACGATGCCGTCGACCGACCATTCGCGGGAGCACGCGCCGCTGCTGCTCTACGTCGAGGGGCGTAACGCCGGGGGAGGGTGCACGAGCCGGGTGAGATCCGGCGACGTCGGGGCGACGGCGAACGCATGGCTCGGCGGGCGCCAGTCGGGCAAGGCATTCGAGAGGCCTGATCGTCGAGCGGGCCCTGCAACCGCAGGAGCGGGCCGGCCGGCTCACCTTCGTCGGGAGACGGACCGACGGCGTTCGACGACCCGGCCGTGGTGCGCGAGCAGTACGCGACGGAGGACAACCTTCAGGCGGGCAAGGCGCCGTGGAGGGAGGCCGAGGGCGCGATGCGAAGGAAGTGCTCTGGCAGACGATCGCCGCGTGTCACCCGCGGCGTGCTGGAGGTCGGTGGCGGCGAAGGTGAGCTCTCTGACGTATTCAGCGCGAGCTCGGCTCCGAGGCGACGTGTCGACCTCTCGGCGCGGATGGTCGAGCCGGCGCGGAACGCGGTGTCGACGCCCAGCTAGGCGACGTCGAGGCGCCGGTGTTCACCGACGGGTCGTTCGACACGCGTCGTCGCGGCGTGGATCTGTATCACGTGCCGACCTACTCGCGGGCCTTGCCGACCTCGCCCGCGTCCTCGTCCAGCGGCGGCCCCCTATCGCGGTCAGACTCGGCTAACCACTTCCAGAGCTCTGCGACCTGATCCGTAACCGCCCGGGGGAGCCGAGCTTGCTTCCAACACCGAGAACGAGAGGAGACTTGCGACGCCACTTCGCGTCGGTCGAGCGCCGCGACCGGTCGTCATGGCGACGGTGCGCGACCGCGAGACGCTCGTCGCATACCGAGATTCCGTCTCGGTCCCGCCTGCCCGTGCCGGACGTCGTCCAGCTGCCGTTCGGGGTCCACGGACGCCAGCACGACTTCGTGGCGACGACGTGACTCGGCCCGCCGAGCTCATCCAGCGCAAGCGCGACGGCGAGGAGCCCCGCGACGACGAGCTCGCCGAGCGATCCTCGGCTACGCGCGCGGCGAGGTCCCCGACTACCAGATCGCCGCGTTGTTCATGGCGATTTTCTTCCGCGGCCTCTACCCCCGCGAGCCGTTGTGCTGACCGACGCGATGATTCGCACGGCGAGACGATCGACCTCGGCGCCAGCGCTCGGCCGCAAGGTGTCGACAAGCACTCGACCGGCGGGGTCGGCGACAAGACGTCGCTCCCGGTGGGCCCGCTCGTGGCGGCGTGCGGGGTCCCGGTCGCGAAGATGAGCGGCCGCGGGCTCGGCCACACGGGCGGCACGCTCGACAAGCTCGAGTCGATCCCCGGCTTTCCGCGTCGACCTCTCGCCGTCGACGAGTTCGTCGCGCAGATGCGCGAGGTCGGCCTCGCCTGATCGGGCAGTCCGCGCGACCTAGTCCCGGCCGACAAGCTGCTCTACGCGCTGCGCGACGTGACCGCGACCGTCGACCAGCTGTCGCTGATCGCCTCGTCGATCATGTCGAAGAAGCTCGCCGCGGGTGCCGAGGCGATCGTGCTCGACGTGAAGGTGGGCGGGCGCGTTCATGAAGACGCTCGAGGCCGCGCGCGCCTCGCCGAGACGATGATCTCGCTCGGCCGGGAGGCCGGCCGCGAGGTCGTCTGCCTGCTGACCGACATGGACCAGCCGCTCGGCGCCGCCGTCGGGAACGCGCTCGAGGTCCGGGAGGCGCTCGACACGTGCGCGGCACGGGCCGGCCGACTTCACGGAGCTCGTGCTCGACGCCTGTGCGAAGCTGCTCGCGCTGTCCGACCTCGGGATCGACGAGGCGGAGGGTCGCCGTCGTGCGGAGTCCGCGTCCGGACGGCGGCGCCGAGGCGACGTGGCGGCGCTGGCTCGAGGCGCAGGGCGGCACCGCCGACGAACCGGCGCTCCCGGTCGCCCTGGTGGTCGCGCGGTCGCTGATCGCGCACCGGCGTCGTCCGCGCGCTTAGCGCGATCGGCGTGGGCATCGCCGCGCTCATCTTGGCGCGGGCCGGCGCACGAAGAACGACCCGATCGACCATGCGGTGGGCGTCGTCTGCCGGGCGAAGCGCGGCGATCGGGTCGAGGCGGGCGAGGTGCTGGCCGAGGTGCACGCGCGCGACCGAGGCGGCCGCCGACGAGGGTGTGCGCGATGTGCTCGCGGCCTACGAGCTCGGGAACGAGGCGCCGGAGGAGCGTCGCCTGCTGCTCGAGGTCGTCTCCTCGACCTGTCTACCGTGATGCCGTGCCCGAGCTGCCCGAGGTCGAGAGCGTCCGGCGGCGGCTCGCGCCGGCGCTCGAGGCGGCGCTCCGCGCGCGTCGAGATCGCCGACGCCCGGCTGACGCGGCCGTCGAGCCGGTCGTCGCGCGGCGAGCTGACGGGGAGCGCATGGCTCGACCGACGCGGGAAGTACCTGATCGTGCGGTTCGAGTCGGGGCGGGCGCTCCTCGTGCATCTGCGGATGACCGGCTCGTTCCTGCTCGACCTCGGCGGCGGACGATTCTCATCGTCGGGCGGCTGTCAGCTCGACGACGGATCGGCGCTCGCCTATCGCGACGTGCGGCGGTTCGGCACGTGGCTCTGCTCGAGCCGGGCGAGGTGGAGGCGTACGTCGACGCGCGCGTCGGCCGTGAGCCGCTCGCCGATGCGCCGCGCCAGTCATCTCGCCGAGTCGCTGGGCGGGCGCCGGGCGCCGGTGAAGGCGGCGCTGCTCGATCAGCGCACGGTTGCGGGCGTGGGGAACATCTATGCGGACGAGGCGCTCTGGCGGGCCCGGATCGATCCGCTCCCCCCGCGGAGAGCTCGACCCGGACGAGGTGGGGGCGCTGCACCGGGCTTGCGGGCGGCGCTGCGCGCGGGCTCGGGCGGCAGGGCTCGACGTTGCGCGACTATCGGCTCCCGACGGCGAGCAGGGCGGCGCCGAGCACGAGTTCAAGGTGTACGGCCGCGGTGGTGAGCCGTGCGACCGCTGCGGCACGCCGATCGACAAGATCCGCGTCGCCGGCCGGGGACCTGGTACTGCCCGTCCTGCCAGCGCCCCGGGGGATAGGATGGTTGGCGGGGAGGGCACCCCTAGACTGGGACGATGGCCGCGCGAACGTACAAGACCGACGCGATCGTGCTGCGGTCCCTGCGCTTCTCCGAGGCCGACCGGATCCTGCACCTCTACAGCGACGAGCGCGGCCGGATCGGCGCGATCGCGAAGGGCGTCCGCAAGACGAAGTCGCGATTCGGGGCCCGGCTGGAGCCGCTCTCCCACTCGAGCTCTGCTCCACGAGGGTGGGGGGAGCTCCAGACGATCACCGGTGTCGAGCTGCTGCGTTCGCATCACGCGGTGCGCGAGGACAACTACCGCCTGAACGTCGGCCTGATCGGAGCCGAGGCGATGCTGCGGCTCTTCGGCGAGCCCGAGGCGAACGAGCGGGCGTTCGGGGCCCTCGTGCGGTTCCTCGACCTGCTCGACGAGTCCGCGTCTGCCGCGGGCCGGCCGGCCGTCGATCCCCTGGTGCTCTCGTTCCAGCTGAAGCTGCTCTGGCTGGCCGGGTACCTGCCGCATCTGACGAGCTGCGTCGAATGCGGTTCGGATGCCCGCTGGTGGCGTTCTCGGCCCGGGCGGGAGGCGGCGTCTGCGCCGCTCATGCGGCAAACGCGCTGCGGCTCGCCCCGGAGGGCGTCGACGGGATCGAGCGCCTCCTGTCCACGCCGCTCGCGGACGCCTCGACCGCCGGCCTCTCGGATCGCGCACGGCGAGATGCGCTCGCGGTGATCATCTCGTCGTACGAGGAACACGGAGGCTTCCGTCTGAGGACGTTGTCCGCGTGACGAAGCGCGGGCTCGGCGACGGTATCGAGCTCGACGACGACAAGGCCCGCATCGACCGCGTCGAGGTGCATCGCTTCCTCAGCGAGGAGAGCTACTGGGCTGCCGGACGTCCACGCGAGCAGCAGGATGAGCTGATCGAGCAGGCATCACGTGTCGTCGGCCTGTACGACGGGGCCGAGCAGATCGGCTTCTGTCGCGCTCAGACCGACGGCGTCTCTTTCGTCTATCTGGCGGATGTGTACGTCCTCGAGGCCTATCGCGGGCGTGGGCTGGGCGAGGAGCTCGTGCGCGAGATGGTCGAAAGCGGCCCCTATTCTCGCGTGCGCTGGCTGTTGCACACGACGAACATGCACTCGCTCTACCGCAACCTCGGTTTCGGGGCACCCGACTACAAGCTGATGGAGAGGCGTTCGACGAGGAATGCGAGCGAGAGCGGATAGCGCCGGCTCATTCCGCGGTGTCCTCCTTCGAAGAGCTCGAAGTGCAGGCGATCCTCCTCCAGGCCGGCCAGCAGAAGTGCGCGGCGAAGCGCGACAGCGCCCAGGTCGAGGAAGTACTCGTCGCTGCGACCGGCGTCGAGCCAGACGCCGCGAAGCCCGGCGGCTGCCGCCGCCTTCTCCGCGACGAGTCGAACGGGCTCCTGGTCGAGCCACCGCGACCACTCCTCGGGAACGAGCTCCGCGGTCTCCGGATCGACCGGGAGCGCGCCTTCGCCGAAGGCGAGCGCGAGCGAGCAGAGCTCGACGAGTGTCGCGTCGCCGCCGGAGTAGATGCCGCCGAAGGACGACCAGAACGCGTCGGTCGACCACCGAACCGGTCGCGCAGCTCACGGACCGCGGCGGGGAAGCCGTGGGAGACCGACACCTCGAACAGGGCGTCCGGGGCATGCGCCGCGAAGGCGTGGAACAGGTCGGGGCGCGCGAGCGCGTTGACGATCGCGCCGTAGCCGCCCGACGACTTCCCCTGGAGACCCCGCTCGCCGCTCGTCGGATGGCCTGCGTCGACGAACGGGACGATCTCCTCGCGGAGATAGGTGCCGTACAGCCCGATGCGCTCCGAGTCGATCCATTGCGAGCCGCCGACGGACGTCCAGCCGTCGACGAGGACGACGATCGCCGCGGAGCCAGCGCCTCGATCTCCTCGGGGTACGACCGCTCGAACGGCTCGAGATTGAACCAGGACCCTGCGGAGCGCATGTGCGCGTGCAGGACGTACACCGTCGGATAGCGCCGCGAGCGGTCCTCCGGCGACCAGATCCAGAGCTCGCGTTCGTGAGGATCCCGCAGCGGGTTGCCGTGCAGCGCGTCGGAGGTGATCGTGTGGCGCGTCCAGCTCACGCGCGCGGGTGCCAAGGCTGCTCGAGCTTGTCGAGCAGCAGCCGTTTCGCCCCGTCGAGCGGAACGCGCTCCTGTTGGAGCGTGTCGCGGTCGCGCAATGTGACCGTGGCGTCGGCGAGCGTCTGCTCGTCGATCGTCAGCGCCCACGGAGTTCCGATCTCGTCCTGGCGGCGGTAGCGCTTGCCGATGGCGGCCGCGTCGTCGTACTCGGCCGACATCGACCGGCGGAGATCCTCGTAGAGGCCGCGAGCCTGCTCGACCATCGCCGTGTTCTTCCCGATCAGCGGCAGCACCGCCGCCTTCACCGGCGCGAGGCGCGGATGCAGGCGCAGGAGGGTGCGCGGCCGGCCGGCGACGACCTCCTCGTCGTAGGCGTCGCACAGGAAGGTGAGGAAGGCTCGGCCCACTCCGAGCGCCGGCTCGATCACATAGGGGACGTAGCGCTCCTCGTGGCCGATCCACTCGAGCGTCGTCCCCGAGTGCTGGCTGTGCTGGCGTAGGTCGTAGTCGCCGCGATTCGCAACTCCCTCGAGCTCCTGCCAGCCGATCGGGAACAGGTACTCGATGTCCGAGGTCGCACTCGAGTAGTGAGACAGCTCGTCGGCGTCGTGGGCGCGCACGCGCAGATGCGACGGCCGTACGCCGAGGCCTGTGTGCCAGCCGACGCGCTGCTCGATCCAGTACCGGTGCCACTCGTCTGCCTCGGCGGGTGGGACGAAATACTCCATCTCCATCTGCTCGAACTCGCGGACGCGGAAGAGGAAGTTGCCGGGCGTGATCTCGTTGCGGAAGCTCTTGCCGATCTGGGCGATTCCGAACGGAGGCTTGACCCGCAGCGACGAGGTGACGTTCTTGAAGTTCACGAAGATTCCCTGCGCTGTCTCGGGCCGCAGGTACGCAACGCTCGCGTCGTCGCGTAGTGCACCGACGTGCGTCTCGAACATCAGGTTGAAGTGCCGCGGCTCGGTCAGGTCGCACTGCGCATCCTCACCGGGACGCTTGGACGGCCTCCTGCCGCAGGAGCTCTGCTCGAGGTGGTCGGCGCGAAACCGCAGCTTGCAGGTGCGGCAGTCGACCATCGGATCCGAGAAGCCGGTGACGTGGCCCGATGCGGCCCAGACCTGCGGGTTCATGATCACGGCGGAGTCGAGCGCGACCATGTCGTCGCGCTCCTGGATCATCGAGCGCTGCCATTCGCCCTTGATGTTCTGGTTCAGCAGGACGCCGTAGTGGCCGAAATCGAAGGAGGAGCCGAGACCCCCGTAGATGTCGGAGGTCGGGAACACGAACGCGCGCCGGCGGCAGAGCGACGCGACCTTCTCGATCGTGGCGGCTCCCTGGAAGTGTTCGAGCATCGCCCTGAAACTAGCCCCCCCCCCCCCCCCCCCCTCTAGTCGTCGGGCTCTCCGTCGCCGTACTCGAGCGCCTCGATGCGCCCGATCACCCCGAGACCGCGCCACGAGATCTTGCGCGAGCGCGGATACCAGCACATGTCGTTCGGGCGCCGCGTGCCGTAGATCAGCATCGTGACGCCGTCGGGCCCGGCGAGGAACGAGTGCGAGATCCCCGTGCCGGCAGGCCGGGCCACGATATGGCCGGGCCGAAGCTCGATCTTCTCGGCCCGCGCGCCGCGCTCCGCGCGCAGCGGCGACGGGCAGAGCTCCAGTACGGCCGTGCCCTCGAGGATCACGAAGATCTCCTCCTCCTCGGAGTGGCAGTGGGGAACGGAGCCGCGCTTTCCCGGGTTGAGCCGCTCCCAGTGGAAGCCGGCGAGGTCGGAGCGCTCATGAGTGGCGAGCGGCGCGGTCACCGCCTTGTCGCCCCACTGCTCGAGCTCGACCTCGTCGACGTTGAGGATGTTCTCGGGCCGTGGCGCCGGCTCGCCGACCTGGAGTGGCTCGACGCCCGCCTCCACGTCCCACGGGTCGTCGTCGCGGCCCGCCACCCACGGCCATCCGATCCTGATCGCGCGCGAGCGGGGAAGCCAGCCGATCTCGGTCGGGTGGCGCGTGCCGAAGACGAGGTAGTCCAGCCCGTCGGGGCCGGCGACGAAGGTGTGCTCGTGGTGGTCTGCCCGGTGGATCACGCAGTCGCCCGGCCGGACCGTGTGCACGGCGCCGTCCTGCCAGGCGAGCCCCGAGCCTCCCAGGACGTAGAAGATCTCCTCCGAGGCTCCGTGCGAGTGCGGCGGCGTCGGCAACATGCCCGCCGCGACACGCACGCGGTTGACCCCGACGTCCCGCGTGCCCGCCGCACGGCCGAGTGTCTGCCAGGTCGCGTCCATCTCGCCCTTGGCGCGCCGGTGCTGCTCGACCTCGTCCCAGTGGGCGATCCCCACGGCGGAAATCTAGCTAGGGCTTCGAGACGTCGACCGTGAAGGAGCCGCCGCCTGCGAGGCGGCGCACCTTCAGCGTCAGTGTGCGCTGACCGCAGATCTGGAACCGCACGCTCGTCGCGCCGCGGGCGACGAGCGTCGAGCCGTTGTAGAGCTCCAGCCTGAATCTCGCCTTCGAGGGCGCGTGGAGCCGGGCGACGAAGCTCCCGTCGAGCGTGGTCTGCACCCCGATCGTTCGGGTCGAGCCGTAGCCGAACGATCCGTGCACGTGGCGCACCGTCGGGCCCGTCCAGGGCGAGGCGATGTCCTCCATCAGCAGATTCAGCGCGGTGGCGTCGGGGTAGAACGTCCGGCTGACGATCTCCCAGCTGCTCGGCGTCTGACCGATCGCCGTGAGGGCGAGCACCCTGTAGGACTCGGCGAACGCCTCGCCCGGGTTCTGGCTGTAGGCGGCGCCCTCGTCGCCCGGCGAGGCCGTGCCGGCCGCCGTTCGCGCGCAGATCTGCTCGTAGGACGACCAGCGCTTCGTCCCGTAGTCCTCCGCCGACCACGGCGTGTCGGTGCGGTTGTTCGCAATGTGGTGGCCGTACTCGTGCGTCACGATCTCCTTCGCAGGCGGCGTGTCGAGCTGGTCGTCGGGCGCTGCATAGATCGTGTCGTTCGACGGGTCGTAGCAGGCGAGGGACTGGTCGCCGCAGAACTGACTCGACTCGACGGTCGAGAGAGGCATCAGGTTCAGCGTCAGCAGCGAAAGCTCGGGACCGTGCGGCAGCGAGCCGAGATAGGCCGCCCAGCTCTCCGGCAGCGTCTGGTCGACCGGATACGCGTCCGAGACGACGATGTGGATGGACGTGCCGGCCGCGTCGCCCGTCGGGTAGGTCCCGTCCCAGGCGAGAGCGGCCGTGGGGAGCACGAGCGCGACGAGGCAGGCGAGGAGCACGTGCTTCACGGCGCACAGACTGCCCGCAACTCGTCAGGGCTGCATGAATCGCCGGTTAAGGTACCCGGGTGAACCCCCCGGTCGAGCTGCACGTGGTCTCCGATTCGACCGGTGAGACCGCGGCGCGGCTCGTGCAGGCGCTCGAAGCGCAGTTTCCCGACCAGGAGTTCAGCGAGATCCGGCATCCGCGGGTGGAGTCGGTCTCCGATCTGCAGCTCGCCGTCGAGCGAATGAAGGGACGCCAGGCGGTGGTCGTCTACACACTCGTCGAACCCGAGCTCCGCGCGTCGATGCGCGCACTGTGCCGAAAGGCGCGGCTGCACTACTGCGACCTGCTCGGCCACCCGATCGACGCCGTGGCGCGGGTGTCGGGCCAGTCGGCCCGGATGAAGCCGGGGGCCAGGCCGCCGCTGAACGACGCGTACTTCCGGCGCATGTCGGCAATCGAGTTCGCCGTGAAATACGACGACGGTGTGCCGGCCGGGCTCGACGAGGCGGATATCGTCCTCGTCGGCGTCTCGCGGACCTCGAAGACGCCTCTCTCGATCTATCTCGGCTACCTGGGGTACAAGACCGCGAACGTGCCACTCGTGAAGGGGATCGATCCGCCGGCTGAGCTCTTCACCATCGACCAGATGAAGGTCGTGGGGCTGACGATCGACGCCCAGCGACTCTCGGAGATTCGCGGCGAGCGGATCCGCTGGATGCGCGGCGACCGCAGGTATGCCAGCCTGGTCGAGATCTACGAGGAGCTCGACTACGCAGAGCAGGTGCAGCGCCGGCTCGGCTGTCCGGTGATCGAGGTCAGCGAGCTGTCCATCGAGGAGATCTCACACAGGATCATCCGCGTGGTCGAGCGCCGCCGAGAGGAGGTCCAGGTCCCGTGAAACCGAAGCCTCCCGTCCCGGTCTGGCGGTGGGGCGTCTGGTACGCGGCGCTCGGGGCGGCGCTCGTTCTCTTCTACGGCCTGTTCACGCCGTTCTGGTTCGGCCTGCGCTCGCTCGCCTGGCTCGCAGAGTTCCGTTCGCGCCGCCGGGCCGCCCGGCGGGCGTGAGCCCGGGCAAGGCCGGATAGATTCCCCGTCCATGGCCGATCGCTACGTCTACGACTTCGACGAGCCCACGAGCGGCGGTCGCGAGCTGCTCGGCGGCAAGGGCATCGGGCTGGCCGAGATGACGCAGCTCGGTGTGCCTGTCCCGGCCGGGTTCACCATCACGACGGACGCGTGTCGTGCCTATCTGGCCGCCCGCCGGCTGCCCGAGGGGCTGGAGGCGGAGGTCGATGCGCACGTGCGGCGGTTGGAGGAGCGCACGGGGATGCGGTTCGGCTCGACCGACGATCCGCTGCTCGTGTCGGTCCGATCGGGGGCGGCGGTGTCGATGCCGGGGATGATGGACACGATCCTGAATCTCGGCCTGAGCGACGATTCGGCCGAGGGTCTCGCCGTGCGGACGGGGAACGCGAGGTTCGCGTTCGACTCGTATCGCAGGCTGATCCAGATGTTCGGCGAGGTGGTGGACGGGATCGACGGACATCGCTTCGAGAGCGCGCTCTCGTCGCTGAAGCAGAAGCGCGGTGTCCAGCACGACACGGATCTCTCGGCCGGCGACCTGCGCGAGCTCGTCGAGACGTTCAAGGGGATCTACCGGGAGGAGACCGGCGCCGAGTTCGCGACCGACGCTCGGGCGCAGCTGCTCAGGGCCGTGCGCGCGGTGTTCGATTCGTGGGACACGCCGCGCGCGCAGGTCTACCGGCGTGCGCACGACATCCCCGACGACCTGGGAACGGCCGTCAACGTCGTGCAGATGGTGTTCGGCAACAAGGGCGTCCGATCGGGACCGGCGTCGCGTTCACGCGCGATCCTTCGACGGGCGAGTCGGGGCTCTACGGCGAGTTCCTCGCCAACGCGCAGGGCGAGGACGTGGTGGCCGGGATTCGCACGCCGCAGCCGATCGAGACGATGCGCGAAGTGCTGCCGGAGGCGTTCGAGCGGCTGGTCGAGACGATGCGGCGCCTGGAGGAGCATTACCGCGACATGCAGGACATCGAGTTCACGGTCGAGGACGAGCGGTTGTACCTGCTGCAGACGCGCTCGGCGAAGCGCACGGCGCCGGCTGCCCTGAAGGCGGCGGTGGCGATGGTCGACGAGGGGTTGATCACGCGTGAGGATGCGGTCGTCCGCATCGACCCGGGGCAGCTCGACCAGCTGCTCCATCCGATGATCGACCCCGGGGCATCGCTCGAGGTGGCGGCGAAGGGCCTCAACGCGTCGCCCGGCGCGGCCAGCGGGGCGATCGTCTTCGACGCCGACACGGCGGTCGAGCGCGCGAAGTCGGGCCCCGTGATCCTCGTTTCCTGGGAGACGACCCCGGACGACATCCACGGCATGATCGCCGCCCAGGGCATCCTCACGGTGCACGGCGGCATGACCTCGCACGCAGCGGTGGTCGCCCGGGGGATGGGCAAGCCCTGCGTTGCGGGCTGCGACGGCCTCTCGCTGGAGGGCGGTCGGGCGACGATCGGCGGCAGGGCGCTCGAGGAGGGCGACCTGATCACGATCGACGGCGCCACGGGACGGGTGTTCGTCGGTGAGGTGCCGCTCGTGCCGCCGCAGATCAACGACGACTTCGAGACGATCCTCGGCTGGGCGGACGCGTTGCGCAGGCTCGCGGTGCGCGCGAACGCCGACAACCCGGAGGATGCGGGGCGGGCGCGCGAGTTCGGGGCGCAGGGGATCGGCCTCTGCCGGACCGAGCACATGTTCTTCGGCCCGGAGCGCTTGGGCGTGATGCAGGAGATGATCCTCGCCGACGGCGAACCGGGCCGCCGCGCGGCTCTCGAGCGGCTCCTTCCGTTCCAGCAGTCGGACTTCGAGGGGATCTTCGAGGCGATGGCCGGGCTGCCGGTGACGATTCGCCTGCTCGATCCGCCGCTGCACGAGTTCCTGCCCGACGAGGCCGACGCGACGTCCGAGAAGCTGCGGCGGCGGATCCGGGCGCTGCACGAGGCGAATCCGATGCTCGGCACGCGCGGCTGCCGGCTCGGCCTGCAGTACCCGGAGATCTACGAGATGCAGATCCGCGCCATCGCCCGCGCGGCGCTCGCCGTGCTCCGGCGCACGGGTGAGGCGCCCCTCGTCGAGGTGATGCATCCGCTCGTCGGCTTCCGGGAGGAGCTCGCGCGGCTGCGCGTCATGACCGAGTCGGTCTGGGCGGAGGAAGCGCCCGAGGTCGAGCATCTCGTCGGGACGATGATCGAGGTGCCGCGCGCCGCGCTGCGCGCCGACGAGATCTCCGAGGTCGCCGACTTCTTCTCCTTCGGCACGAACGACCTGACGCAGACGACGCTGGCGTTCTCACGCGACGACGCCGAGGGCAAGTTCCTGACCACCTACCTGGAAGACGGCGTGCTGAGCGCAATCCGTTCGAGGTGATCGACATCGGCGGCGTCGGCGACCTGATGCGGATCGCAGTCGAGCGCGGCCGCGGCGCGAAGCCCGAGCTCAAGCTCGGCATCTGCGGCGAGCACGGCGGCGAACCGCGCTCGATCGCGTTCTGTCACGAGCTCGGGATCGACTACGTCAGCTGCTCGCCCTTCCGCGTGCCGCTCGCCCGCCTGGCCGCAGCCCAGGCCGCGCTGACGGAAGAAGGCTCGGGCGCCTACGTCTCTGCCGGCGGTTGACGGGTCGAGGGCGCGGGCCTGCGCGGCTCGGCGCCCGCGGCATCGCAGTCGGCGGGTCGCACTATGATCAGCCGATGCCGAGCTTCACAGAGGATCTGAAGCGGGTTCCCCTGTTCAGCGACCTGAACCAGCGGCAGCTGGGCCGCCTCGGGCGTTTGTTTCGCGAGCGCCGGCTCGAGCCCGGAATGTCGGTCGTGCAGGAAGGAAAGATGAGCGGCGTCGGCTTCTTCATCATCTCCGAGGGCAACGTGACCGTCACCGTCGGTGGCGAGCAGGTTGCGACTCTCGGGCCCGGCGACCATTTCGGGGAGCTCGCGATGATCAGCGAACGCGAGCGCAACGCCACCGTGACCGCCGAGACGCAGGTCCGTTGCCTCGAGATCCCGTTCTGGGACTTCCGGGACTTTGCACTTGAGAACCCCGATGTGACGTGGAAGCTGCTCCAGCACGTCGTCGCTGCTCTCGGCCCCTCCGCCCGGGACGTCCGTCGACGGTGCCTGACGCCGAGGTGCCCGGCAACGCCTCTCACTGGTAGTTCCGGATCCGCATGTACGCGACGACGAAGCTGACGGCGACCACCCCGAGCGTCGCGAGAATGCTGTAGAGCGCCGAGCGCCTGAAGCGGAGCAGGAACCACATCAGGATCGCGCCGGCGATCAGCCCGCCGATATGGCCGCCGATCGAGATGTTGGAGAGCGCGAACGTGAAGACCAGGTTCAGCACGATGAGGCCGGCGACCTGCCCGCCCGTCGCGATGTGCCGCTCGCGCTCCAGGACGAAGAGCCCGCCGAGCACGCCGAAGATCGCGCCCGACGCGCCGACGGTGACGCTGTTCGGGCTCAGCCAGATCGCGCCGGCGGATCCTGCGATGCCCGACGCGAAATAGAGCATCGCGAACCGCCAGCGGCCGATCACCTGCTTGAGCAGTGAGCCGGCGAAGTAGAGCGAGAACATGTTGATCGCGAGGTGAAGCGGGCCGTAGTGCAGGAACGCGGGGAGAGGATCCGCCACCATTCGCCGTGCGCCAGTCCGACGAGGTGAAACCCGGGTGCGCCCGCGTGCGCGGGGAGCGTCGCGATGCTTCCCTGCGTGTAGACGCCCGAGGCGAACAGCGCCCCGTGATTGAAGAAGTAGTTGCCGACGCCGTTGATGCCGCCTCCCGCCGCGAGCTCCGCGAGATAGACCGCGACGTTGATCCCGACCAGCGTGAGCGTGACGAGGTTCGTGCGCCTGCTGCCGACGCCGGTGACGGCTCGCTGAGCCGGTGTGGTCACCTTGCGGATCCCCTGCGGCTTGCCGGAATGCTCCGGACAGCGCAGCCCCACGGGCGCGGGTGTCATGCACTCGTAGCAGATGGGCGCCCGCATTCCGAGCACGAGAGACCGGTCTCCCGGTCGGGGTGTCGATAGCAGTAGCGCGGCTCTTCCACGCGGCTAGCGTATCGGGGTGCACGTTCACGTCGCGTTCACTCCGGAGGAGGAAGCCGCTGCACACGTCGGGATCGTGGTCGACGTGATCCGCGCGACGTCTGATCGCCCAGGCGCTCGCGGCGGGCTACGAGCGTGTGCTCTGCTGCGCCGAGATCGACGAGGCTCGGGCGCTGCGTGCCAGCTCGGCGACGAGGCGGTCGTCGGCGGCGAGCGCAACGCGGTCGTCGTGGAAGGGTTCGACGTCGGCGCTTCGCCGCGCGACTTCGCACGAGGTGCAAGGGCACGAACGCTGATCCTGACGACGACCAACGGCACGCGTGCGATCCTCACGGCGGCCTCCCGCTGCGGGTCGTGCTGCTCGGCTCCTCCTCAATCTGTCTGCGCTGGTCCGACGGGGTCCGCGAGACGGGCGAGGACGTGGCGATCATCTGCTCCGGGTTCAAGGGCGCGTTCGCACTCGACGACGCCTACTGCGCGGGCCGGATCGTCGAGGCGCTCGACGGTGAGCGCAGCGACGCGGCGATCGGCGCCGAGGTGATCGCGCGCGCGTGGCCCGACCCGCGGGCCGGCCTGAACGCCCGCACGTACGGGCCGCCGGGGCTCGAGGCGGACATCGAGTTCTGCGCTCAGGTGGATCTGCTCGACGTCGTCCCCCGCTTCTCGCGCATGATGGGAACGGCAGCGGAGATCAGGAGGGGGCAATGAGCGAGGCAACGAGCCTGTTCGGCGAGGAGCACGTCCGGCGCTACCGAGAGACCGGCGGCAAGGTCGGCCACGTCTGGAAGGAAGGGTCGACGGTGCTCCTGCTGACGACGACCGGGCGTAGGACCGGCGAGCCGCGGACGATCCCGTTGATCTACGCGCAGGACGGCGACCGCTATGTGATCGTCGCGTCGAAAGGCGGCGCGCCCAAGCATCCGGGCTGGTACAGGAACCTCGCGAAGAACCCGGAGGTCGAGCTCCAGGTGCTGGACGAGGTCTTTCCGGCCCGCGCGCGCACCGCCGAAGGTGAGGAGCGCGAGCGGCTGTGGGCCAAGGCGAACGAGGTCTGGCCCCACTACGCGGAGTACGCCGAGCGAACCGACCGCGAGATCCCGGTCGTCGTCCTTGAGCGCGCGTAGTCTCCGGTCGTGTGAGTGTTATTGCACGCCTGCGGCTTGCGATCGTCGCCGGCGGTGCGATGGGCGCTCTGGCACGGGCAGGCCTCGTCCGGTGGCTGCCGCCGGGAACGGATGCGTGGCCGTGGCCGACCTTCCTCGCCAACATGTCGGGCACGTTTCTCCTCGGGTACTTCGCGACGCGCCTCGGCGAGCGGTTGCCGCCCTCGACTTTCCGCAGGCCGCTGCTCGGTACCGGCCTCTGCGGTTCGTTCACGACGTTCTCCACATTCCAGGTCGAGCTGGTGCGCTTCGTGTACGACGGTCGCGTCGCGCTGGCTTCCGCATATCTGGCGACGAGCCTGGCCGCGGGGTTGGCGGCGGTCTATCTGGCGACCGCGCTCACGCGCCGAGTGCCCTTGCGGTGAGCGGTCTCCTCCTCTGGGGCGGGCTCGCAGCCCTCGGCGGCCTGGGCGCCCTTGCGCGATTCGAGCTCGACGGACGCGTCCAGCTGTGGGCGGCAGGCGAGTTTCCCCTGGGGACGTTCGTCGTCAACGTCGCCGGGTCGTTCGTCCTGGGGCTGCTGACCGGCCTCTCGATCACCGGGAACACTCTGTTTCTCGCCGGCGTCGGCTTCCTGGGCTCGTTCACAACCTTCTCGACGTGGATGCTCGAGACGGAGCGGCTGGGAGAGGACGGCGAGGGCAGTCTCGCGCTCGCGAACCTGGCCCTGTCGCTCCTTGCGGGCGCCGCTTTCGCGGCGGCGGGGTGGGCGGTCGGAGCACTGCTGTGAAGGACAGCCTGAAGCTGACGGTCTACTTCGGCGAGTCGGATCGAATCGGCCATCGGCTGGTCTCCGACGAGTTGTTCGACGCGTTCGAGCGTGCGGGGCTGCAGGCGGCGGTGCTGATGCGGGCGGTCGAGGGGTTCGGGATCAAGCACAAGCTCCGCACACAGCGTTTTCTCACGCTCTCGGAGGATCTCCCGCTCGTGGCCGTCGCGGTCGACGAGCGCGCTGCGATCGAGGCCGTCCTACCGGATGTGCAGCAGCTCATCGACGGCGGCCTGATCACGCTGGAACGCGCGCGCCTGTCGTACGGCGACCTCCGCGGCGCCGACGTGGCCGAGGAGCTGCACGAAGAGACGAAGCTGACGCTCTATCTCGGACGCGACGAACGCCACGGCGACAAGCCCGCCTACCTGGCCGTCGTCGACCACCTCTGCAGGCACGGGCTCGCCGGCGCAACGGTGCTGCTCGGCGTCGACGGCATCTCGCACGGGCGGCGGCAACGGGCACGCTTCTTCGCGCGGAATGCGGCCGTGCCGCTGATGGTGGCCAGCGTGGGTCATGCCGACCGGATCGCCGGTGCTCTCGAGGGTCTGGGAGGTGTTCTACGTGAGCCCCTGCTCACGCTCGAACGGGTTCGAGTCTGCAAACGCGACGGCATGCTCCTCGCCGAGCCGCGTCATCTACCGGAGCAGGACGATGCGGGGCTCGGGATCTGGCAGAAGTTGATGGTGTATGCCGGCGAGCAGGCGCGGCACGAGGGTCACCCGCTCTACATCCAGCTGATTCGGCGGCTCCGCGAGGAGAACGCAAGCGGAGCCACCGCTGTGCGCGGCATCTGGGGCTTCTCGGGTGACCATGCGCCGCACGGGGATCGCTTGCTGTCGGTGCGACGCCGTGTGCCGGTCGTCACGACGCTCGTCGACAGTCCGGCGGAGATCCGCCGCTGGTTCGCGATCGTCGACGAGCTCACCGACGAGGCCGGCCTTGTGACGAGCGAGCTCGTCCCGGCCTTTCACGCCGTCGGCCCAGGGCAGCGGGTGGGCGGCCTACGGCTGGCACGGCCATAGTCAGCGTGTCGAGCTCTCGGGCTCGCCGGCTCTTGACAGGAGAACGTGTGTTCGTGTAGAACATACGTTCCCGTGATCGCTGCAATCGTCATCCCGGCCTTCGATCTTCGAGCTGCGCTGCGCCTTCGCCCGCGGCTGCAGGCGCTGCCCTCGGCGCTCGCGCCGCTGCCCGGGACGGAGCCGCTGGTCGGCTCGGTCACGGGACCGGCCGAGGCGAGGGGCGTCCGGCCGGGGATGCGTCTCGGAGAGGCGCTTGCGACCTGTCCGGAGCTCGAGCTCGTCGAACAGGACCCGGCGACCGCCGAGCAGGCGTGGGAGGAGATCCTGCGCCGGCTCGAGGATGCCGGGTTCGCCGTCGAGCCGGTCGATCCGGGCACGGTGTTCTTCGACTCGAAGGGCGTCGAGCGCCTCTACGGTGGGCTCGAGCCGGCGCTCAAGCGTGCGCTCGCAGCCGTCGGCTCGACCTGGGATCCTCGCGTGGGTGCGGCGAAGCGGCGGTTCGCGGCGCTCGCGGCGGCGAACGTGGCGCGGCCGGGCCAGGCGCTGATCGTCTCCGACGACCGTGCGCGCTCGTTCATCGCGCCGCTGCCGCTGCAGCTGCTCCCGCTCGAGCGGCGCCGCTACGAGGAGCTCGAAGAACTGGGTGTTCGCACGATCGGACAGCTTGCCGGGCTGCCGGGCAGCGCCGTCTCCGAACGGTTGGGGCCGGATGGACGGCGCGCCTGGAGCCTGGCAGGGGGTTACGACACAGGTGGGCAGGACGGGAGGGTGTCGCCGAGACGGCCGGCAACGGCCATCCACGAGACGCTCGAGTTCCCGGAGGCGGTCGGCAACGAGCTGACCCTCCGGCGGGGGCTCGGGGTGCTGCTGGACCGCCTGCTCGCGCGTCCGGAACGCGCGGGGCGGCCGCCGAGGAAGGTCGCGGTGTGGGCGCGACTGGTCGGCGGCGCCTCGTGGCGCCGGACGGTGACGCTGCGCGAGCCGACGACCGACTCGGCCCGCCTGCGCGCCGCGCTCTCGCCGAAGCTCGCAGAGCTGCCGGCGCCGGCGCTCAAGCTTCGGCTCGAGGTGATGGAGCTCGCCGAGCACACCGGCGAGCAGCTCGAGCTCGTGGCGGCAGAGGGCGAAGTGATGCAGGGCCGGCTTCGCGAAGGCCTGCGCCAGGTGCGCGCGGCCGTCGGGGCGGGCGGAGTCTCAACGGTCGTGGAGGTCGCTCCGTGGTCACGCATACCCGAAGCGCGCGCATTGCTCGTTCCGCGCGACGACTGAACGCGCCCCGCCCGGCGCTCGTCGAGAGCCACGCCGACGGCACGCCGCGCTGTGTCAACCGGCAGGACGTCGTGGTCGTGCGCGAGGAGTGGCGCGTCGTCGACCGCTGGTGGACGGAGGACCCGGTGCACCGCCGCTACTTCGACCTCGTGCTCGAAACAGGGGAGAACGCCGTCGTCTACCACGACGACGACGCCGGGACGTGGTTCACCCAGCGCGCCTAGATGGCGCGGATGGAGTCCGCGAAGCCGGCGTCGGGCGCATGCACGTTCAGGACCTTCGCCTCGCCGCCGGTGCTTCGAAAGCCGTGTCTCGCCCCCGGCGGTGCGACGACGACGGCGCCCGGCCCGGTCACGAGGGTGTCGTCTCCGACCGTGAACTCGACCTCGCCGGCGAGGACGTAGAACGAGTCGACGTGGTCGTCATGGGTGTGCGGATCGACGACGAACGTGCCGTCGAACGCGATCTCGAAGACCGACAGGCCGGGGTGGTCGGCGCGGATCGTGATCGTCCGGTTGCCGCGGGCGAAGATCTCGCCCTCGCCCGGCCTGCTGACGTGCGCCTCCACGCGGCAATTGTATGACGTACGTCGAGCTGCACACGCATTCCGCGTACTCGTTCCTCGACGGCGCGTCACTGCCCGAGGAGCTCGCCGCGCGCGCCGCCGAGCTGGGCTACGAGGCGCTTGCGCTCACCGATCACGACGGCGTCTACGGCTCGCTCGAGTTCGCTCACGCAGCGAAGCACCTCGGGGTCCGTCCGATCACCGGCGCCGAGATCAGCCTTGCCGACGGTGGTCACATCACGCTCCTCTGCGAGACGCGGCGGGGCTACGCGAACCTCTGCCGCATTCTCACCGATGCGCACGCGTGCACGCGTGCACCCGGCCGGGAGAGTGACCTCTTGCCCGCCTCCACGACGATCGACGTCGTCGAGCGCCACGCGGAAGGGCTCGTTGCGCTCTCCGGCTGCGCCCGGAACGGTCTTGCCGTGGTCGACGCGAATGCGGCCCGGCGGCTTGCGCGTGCGTTCCCCGGGGCGTTCTCCGTCGAGCTGCAACGTCCGTACGAGCGGGGAGACGCGAGACGGAACGCTCGGCTGAGCGAGCTGGCCGAGCACCTCGGTGTTCCCACCGTCGCGACCGGCAACGTCCATGCGCACAGTCCCGCCCGGGCGCGGCTGCAGGACGCACTCGTTGCGATCAAGCACCGCACGTCGCTCGACGGCTGCGAGCGTGAGCGGCGCGGGAACCACGAGGCGGTGCTGCGCGCCCCCGAGGCGATGCTCGAACGGCTCCCCGCAGATGCAGCAGCCCGCGCACACGCGCTCGCCGACCGCTGCACGTTCGACCTGACGCAGGAGCTCGGCTATCGCTATCCCGACTTCTCCGACGGAGCCGACCCCGCAGACCGGCAGCTCGAGCTGATCTGCGATCGAGCATTCGCCGAGCGATATGCAAATGCAAACGGGCACAAGAAACGTGCGCGACAACGGCTCGACGACGAGCTCGCACTGATCGCGCGGCTGGGGCTCTCGGGGTTCTTCCTGCTCCACTGGGAGGTGCTCGAGCTCGCCCGCGAGTGCGCGCTCGAGGTTCGCGGGCCCGGCAGTCCCCGTCATGCGCTGCCTCCGGGGCGCGGTCGTGGGTCCAGCGTCGGCTCGATCGTGTGTTACCTGACCGGTCTCTCGCATGTCGATCCCGTCGCGGCCGGCCTGTCGCTCGGCCGCTTCATCAACGACGAGATGGTCGCCGTGCCCGACATCGACCTCGATTTTCCACGCGACATTCGCGAGAAGCTGATCGTGCGCGTCACCGAGCGCTACGGCCGGGAGCATGCAGCGCTCGTTGCGACGTTTGCGAGCTATCGCAGCCGCGGTGCGATCCGTGATGTGGGGAAGGCACTAGGTCTGCCGCCCGCAGAGCTGGAACGGCTCGCCCGGGTCACCGACGGCTGGGACGCGACCCGTGTCGGCGACGAGCTCGACGGTGTTCCGGGTGCACATGCCGGCCCACGCTGGGATGCGTTTCGTGAGCTGACGAAGGAGATCGCGGGACTGCCGCGCCACATCAGTCAGCACCCGGGCGGCATGGTCATCTCGACCCGGCCGCTGATCGACCTCGTGCCGGTGCAGCCCGCCGCGATGGCCGGTCGCCAGATCTGCCAGTGGGACAAGGACAGTTGCAGCGACGCTGGATTTCTGAAGATCGATCTCCTCGGTCTCGGCATGCTCTCGGCCGTCGAGGACGCGATCGACCGCATTGCGCGGCTGCGAGGCGAGACAATCGACCTCTCGCGCGTGCCGCTCGACGACGCCGGTGTCTACGAGGAGATCCAGAGGGCAGACACCGTCGGCGTCTTCCAGATCGAGAGCCGCGCACAGATGCAGAGCCTGCTGCAGACACGGCCGGAGAACCTCGAAGACCTGACCGTGCAGGTCGCGCTCGTGCGTCCCGGGCCGATCCAGGGCAGGGCGGTTCACCCCTACGTGCAGCACCGGCACGCGAAGCGGGCGGATCCCACCTTCGAGCCGCCGGTCCTGCACGAGTCGCTGCGTGAGGCACTGCGCGACACGCTCGGGGTCGTCGTCTTCCAGGACCAGGTGCTCGACGTCGCCATGGCGTCCGCCGGCTTCTCGATCGGCGAGGCCGAAGGGCTGCGGCGCGCGATGAGTCGCAAGCGAAGCGAGGAGGCGATCGAGGCGTTTCGCCCGCGGTTCGTCGGAGGCTGTCTCGAGAACGGCATCGATGACGAGACCGCGCATGCGATCTACGACAAGCTCGTCGGTTTCGCGGGCTTCGGCTTCCCGAAGTCGCACGCGGCCGCCTTCGGCCTGCTCGCGTATCAATCGGCCTGGTTGCGACGGTACTTCCCGTCGGAGTTCCTGTGCGCCCTGATGAACGCCCAGCCGATGGGGTTCTACCCGCCGTCGTCGCTCGTGCGCGATGCACAGCGGCGCGGGGTGACTGTGTTACCGCCTCAGATCAACCGTTCAAGGGCGGAGTGCGACATCGAAGACGGACGGGCGGTCCGGGTCGGTCTCGCCTACGTCCAGTCGGTCGGCGAGGCCGAAGCCAGATCGGTGGTCGCGGGGCAGCCCTACCGCGACCTCGGTGATCTCGCACGTCGTGCCTCGGTGAAGCAGGACGCGCTGGAGGCGCTCGTCTCCGCCGGTGCCTGTGACGAGTGGGGGCCGCGACGCGAGCTTCTCTGGCGTCTCGGCGTCACGTCGCGCGGCCAGACGGTCGCCGGCGGCAACCGGCAGCTCGCATTGCCGCTCGAGCCGACCGCCGAGATCCCGGAGCTGCCCGAGCAGACGCCGTGGGAGCGGATGCTCGCCGACTACAAGCACACCTCGCTCTCGGTCGGTGTTCATCCGCTGCAGCTGCTGCGGCCGCACCTTGCTGCGGCAGTACGCACCACCGTCGAAATGGCAGACACTCCAAACGGAACACGGATCCAGGTCGCCGGCATGGCGATCGCCCGCCAGCGGCCGGCGACTGCGAACGGGATCGTGTTCATGCTGCTCGAGGACGAGCACGGCCAGGCGAACCTGATCATCCCGCCGAAGGTCTACGAGGAGCACCGCGCCGTCGTTCGCGGCGAGCCGCTGATCCTCGCCCACGGCAAGCTCGAACGTCACGACCGCAACGTCAACCTGCTCGTCTCGAAAGTGATCTCACTCGGCCCGCTGGCACGCAAGGCGGCGAGCGAGGCCGAGGTGACGCGCGCCCTGCCCCGGGCACACCATTTCGGGCATCGGTGATTCAGCCCTGCGTTACCGGTTCTCGATCTCCAGGGCAAACGGCGGCAGGCGCCGCTCGACGGCCGTGTTGAACTCGCGCAGATATGCGTCGGGAGCCTCGAGCGAGCGGGCGTAGTGGTCCCGCATGTCCGCGAGCAGCTCCGTGCCCGTCTCGACGGCGTCCACATAGTCGCCGTAGAGCTCTTCGGCCTCGTCGCGTCCGGCTGCGTTGTAGGCGACGAGGCGGGCGTCCGCTTCCTCGATCACGTCTCGATGATCCTGCTCGAACAGATCGAGCTGCGCTGCGATCACCTCGGCGTAGCGGGAGCGGCGGAACATCAGGTGAGCTCCCGGTAGAGGGAGAGATGCTGCGCCGCGGCTGCGTCCCACGTCAGCTCGGCGCGGGCGCGCTCGGCGCCCGCCCGCGCTGCCGCGAGGGCCTGCTCGTCCGAGAGCAGCTCGCTCACCGCCGCCGTCAGCGCGTCGACGTCGCCTGCAGCGACGACGCGCCCGGCACCGAACGTGCGCACCGGCTCGCCGAGGCCCGCGACGTCGTAGACGACGGCCGGAACCCCGGCGCCGAGCGCCTGCAGGAGCGCTCCCGACTGGTCGAGCTCGGCGCGGTAGGGGAAGACCGCGATCGTGGCGTCGGAGAGCGCACGATCGAGCTCTTGCGCTGGGAGAAAGCCGAGGCGCCACTCGACCCGCTCCGCCCGGCGGAGCTCGTCGAGGGGCATGGCGGGGTCACCCGCGACGAGCAGGCGGACGTCGGGGAGGCGCCGCGTCATCTCGACCGCGTCGGCGAGCCCCTTGTAGGGGCGGATGACGCCGAGGGCGAGGACGGTCGCCCCGTCGTCCCGGCGTTCGGCCGCGCTCGGATAGACGGGATGCGGGATCACCCGCGCCCGGACGCCGAGCTCGGCGAGGGTCTCGCGGCCGCGCGCGGTGTGCACGATCACGCGGTCGAAGCGGGCGAGCAGCCTGCGCCACAGGTCGATGCGGGACGCGGTTCGCCGGGGCAGGAGATCGTGGGCGGTGAAGACCGAGGGCGAGCGAAAACGCACGTGCGCGTCCGCCTGCGGCAGCGCCAGCCACTGCAGATGCACGACGTCGGCGCGCGCGAACGAGAGGGACCGCATCACGTCCACGTGCTCGACCGCCTTCAGCGGCAGCCGTAACCGAGAGCGCTTGAAGAGGCGTGACGAAAGCGGGTACCAGTGCTCGCTCCGTCGATAGCCGTCCGCCTCCGGTGTGTCGCCGAAGCGAAACCTCGACGTTCGAAGCTCGACATCCGCTCCCGCGCGAGCGAGGGCCGCCGCCAGCTCGTGGTCATACCACGGTGTGAACGCAGGCGGGTCGGCAAGCAGGACGCGCACCGAAGTAGCTTAGGCGTGTGCTCGTTCGGAGCTGGAACCTCTTCCACGGAAACACTCTCCCGCCCCAGCGCGCCGGATTCCTCACCGACATGATCCGGCTCGCCACCCTCGACGCTCCGGAGGTGCTCTGTGTGCAGGAGGTGCCGGCCTGGGCGCTCGGCCTGTTCAGCGCAGGGGACGTGGCGGCCCGCCCGCGGGTCGGCCCGATCCCGATCAGCCGGGAGCTCGGGCGGCGGCTGACCGTGCCGAACCAGGGACTTCTCCGGTCCGCGTTCTCCGGCCAGGGGAACGCGATCCTCGTCGGGCCGACGCTCCGGATCCTGTCGCGGTCGGCACTCGCGCTGAACCCGCGGCGGTTTCGCGACACGCAGGCCCGCGTGCTCGGCCTCGGTGCGCGCGCCCGCCACGCCTGGGCGAAGGAGCGGCGGCTCGTGCAGGGGGTGCGCACCGCCGACGGGTCCGGTCGCACATTCATGGTCGCGAACCTGCACTGCACGAGCTACGCCGCGGACCAGCGCCTCGCCGAGGCCGAGCTGTTGCGCGCCGCGCGGTTCGCGGTATCCGAGGCGCAGCCGGAGGACATCGTCGTGCTTGCGGGCGACTTCAACCTCAGGGCCGACCGGTCTCCGACGTTGCGCGGGCTGGCGGGCGAAGAGTGGGGCTTCACCGAGCCTGGCCCGGGCATCGACAACATCCTCGTTCGCGGCGCGCCCGCGACGGCCCTGCGGTACTGGGCCGACGAGCGCCGCACGCTCGACGGCCGCCTCCTGTCGGACCATGCACCGGTCGAGCTGGAGATCTCGTGAACTGGCTCGAGGAACGCGCGTGCTTTCCGGTCCTCGACGAGCACGCGTACCTGAACGCAGGCACCTTCGGCCCGCTCGCGCGCGCGACGCTCGCGGCGATGGCGGAGCTGCGGGCCTGGGAAGGGGAGCACGGCCGCGCCGGCCGGGCGTACTTCGACGCGATGCTGGAGCGCCGTGATCGCGTCCGTGCGCTGCTCGCTGCGGAGGTCGGCGTGCCCACGGCGAACATCGCCCTGACCGACTCGACGACCCGGGGCGTGCAGGTCGTCGTCAACGGGCTGGGCCTCGATCGAGGCACCGAGGTCGCGACGACCGACGCCGAGCACTTCGGGCTCACGGGCCCGCTGCTCGCGACGGGCGCCCGGCTTCGAATCGCGAGTGTGCGCGGGGCCCAGGCAGAGGATGTCTTCGACCTGATCCGCGAGCAGGTGACGCCGAGAACGCGGCTGATCGCGATCTCCGCGGTCTCCTGGCTCGACGGGACGATCTTCCCCTGGCAGGAGCTCCGCGAGGCCACGAACGTCCCGGTGCTCGTCGACGGGGCACAGTCCGTCGGGGCGGTGCCTGTCGACGCCGGTTCTGCGGACTTCTACACGATCAGCGCCCAGAAGTGGCTGTGCGGACCGGATGCGACGGGTGCGCTCTACGTGCGCGACCCGGACGCGTTGCGGCCGCGGCTCCTCGCCTATCCGGGCGCCGAGTCCTACGACATCGCGGCGGCGACGTGGGAGCCGAAGGCGGGCGCCTTGCGGTTCGATACGGCCTTCTCCCCGGCGTCGTCGCTGGCCGGTCTGGAGGCGGCGCTCGGCGATCTGCCGGAGGGGCGATTCGCGCGGGCGCGCGACCTCACCGAACGGTGCCGGGACCTGCTGGCAGAGCGCGGGCACCAGGTGGTCTCGGGTGCGGGCCAGGGGACGCTCGTCTCGTTCCGGTTCGACGGTGACACGGCCGAGGCGGCAGCGTCACTGTACGAGCGTGGCGTGGTCGTGCGCGAGCTCGCGGGGACCGGGCTCCTGCGCGCGTCCGTCGGCTGGTGGAACGACGAGGACGACCTCGAGCGCCTCGTCGAGGGTCTCGCGGCACTGTGATCAGGACGGCAGGCCGAGCTCGCCGGCGATCGGCTGCAGCGCCGTCACCACGTTCCTGATGTGCTCGTCCAGCTCGATCCCGAGCAGCTCGGCGCCCTCGTAGACGTCGTCGCGGGAGACGCCCGCCGCGAATGACGGCTGCTTCAGCTTCTTCTTGACCGACTTCGGCTCCAGCCCCTCGAGCCCGGTGGGCCGCACGAGACCGCAGGCGTGGATGAACCCCGAGAGCTCGTCACAGGCGAAGAGGGTCTTCTTGAGCGGTGTGTCGCGCGGAAGTCCGAGGTGGTTGGCATGTGACAGCACGGTGTCGATCACGGTCTCGGGGTAGCCCTCCTCGCGGAGAATCGGAGCGCCGTCCTGCGGGTGCTTGTCGAGGGTCGGGTGGATCTCGTAGTCGAAGTCGTGCAGGAGCGCGGCCACGCGCCAGAGCTCCTCGTCCTCGCCGAACCGGACGGCGTAGGACGCGGTCGAGGCCTCGACGGCCAGAGCGTGGCGCAGGAGCGCCTCGCTCTTCGTGTAGCGGGTCAGCGTCTCCCAGGCTTGCTGGCGGGTCGGATTCACAGTGGGGCTAGCATAGTGCGGGCGTTGTCCTCGACCGTCGTCAGGCCCGTGGCCGAATCGTTCGTCATCGAAGGGGGGCACCCGGTCTCCGGCCGGGTGCGCGCGTCCGGGAACAAGAACGGGGCCCTGCCGATCCTCGCGTCGTGCCTGCTCACCGAGGAGCCGGTGTCGTTGTCGAATGTGCCGCGCATCCGTGATGTCGACACGATGCTGGACCTGCTTTCGAGCCTCGGTGCCGAGGCGGAGTGGTCGGGGCAGAACGAGGTGCGCGTGCAGGCACGGAACGTGACGCACGAGGTCGACGCGAGGCTCGCGAGCCGCATTCGCGCATCGTTCCTGCTCGCCGGACCGCTGCTCGCAAGGACGGGGCGGGCGAGTGTCCCCCCGCCCGGCGGCGACGTGATCGGCCGGCGGCGCCTCGACCCCCACATCCACGCATTCGCAGAGCTGGGGGCGACGTTCGAGTACCCGGGCCGCTACGAGCTGAGCGGCACGCTGCGCGGCGCGCACATCCACATGGACGAGGCGTCCGTCATGGCGACCGAGAATGCGGTCATGGCCGCATCGCTCGCGCCGGGCAAGACGATGATCTCGAACGCCGCCTGCGAGCCGCACGTGCAGGATCTCTGCCGCTTTCTCGTCGCTCTCGGGGCCAAGATCGACGGGATCGGCTCCAACGTGCTGCACATCACCGGCGTCGAGGGCCTGTCGGGCGGCTCGTACGCGATCGGGCCCGAGCATGTCGAGGTGGGGAGCTTCATCGGCATGGCGGCCGTCACCGGCGGCGACATGACGATCGAAGGCATCGTGCACGACGATCTCTGGCCGGTTCTGCCGGTGCTGAGCCGGCTCGGTGTCGAGGTCGAGCTCGGCGACGACTGGGTGCGCGTGCCGCCGTACCAGTCGCTCGAGATCAAGGACGATCTCGGCGGGGCGATCCCGAAGGTCGAGGACGGGCCGTGGCCCGCTTTCCCTGCCGACCTGACATCGATCGCAGTCGTCGTCGCCACCCAGGCCAGGGGCACCGTGCTGGTCTTCGAGAAGATGTTCGAGAGCCGGCTGTTCTTCGTCGACAAGCTGGTGTCGATGGGCGCGCGCATCATCCTGTGCGACCCCCATCGCGTGGTCGTCACCGGGGCGTCTCCGCTCTACGGCCAGCGGATGTCGAGCCCGGACATCCGCGCCGGCATGGCGATGGTGATCGCCGCTCTCTGCGCCGAAGGGACCTCGACGATCGGCGATGCCTACCAGATCGACAAGGGTTACGAACGTATCGACGAGCGTCTCCGCGCACTCGGAGCACAGATCGAGCGCGTCGAGGCGTAACTGCCTCGATCCATGGTCGAGAGGGCGCCATCGGAGGGTGAGCGAGCGACGCGCAAGTTGCCGACCGGCACGGTCAGTTTGGCTCTCTCCCTCGACGAGGCGGTGGAGCAGGCCGCCGGGCCCACCACAACGGGCGGTTCCTGAGCCTGTCGGCTACCGGGTACGCTCAGCCGCGATGGCCGAGAACCCGACCGGAGCGCGCGTCGCACTCGCACCAGAGGGCCTGGCGAACGTGAGCACCGGCCTGGCGGTCCTCGATCACCTCGTGACCGAGCTCGCCCGCGCGGGCCGCTTCAGGCTGTCGCTCGAGGTCGCGCCGGGTGGGGCGGACGAGGGTGTGGTCGCCGCGGGCGGCACGCTCGGGGCAGCCTTCCGCGAGCAGGTGTCCGCCGACGGCGCTGCCGGCCGAGGCTGGTCGCTCGTCCCGGCCGACGAGGCGCTCGCCCTGGCGTCGCTCGAGCGCGTGGAGGACCCGCGGCTCGTCACGAACGTGGACTTCTCCGATCAGCGTGTGGGCGGCCTCGGAACCGACGTCGCCTCTCGCTTTCTGAACGAGCTCGCGCTTGCCGCGGGGCTGAACCTGCACGTGCGGCTCGTCGAGGGCACGGACCCGCAGCACGTGCTCGCAGCCATCTTCAAGGCGGTCGGTGCGGCGCTCGGCCAGGCCTGTCGCCCCGAACCGGAGACCAAGGAGGACGCGTGACGAAGGAAGCCGTTCGCACGGAGGCAGCACCCGCGCCCTTTCAGGGCGCGCCCTACTCGCAGGCGATCAAGGCGAACGGCTTCGTGTTCGTCTCAGGCCAGCTGTCGTTGCGACCGGGCGAGAAAGAGCTCGTTCCCGGAGACATCAAGGCGCAGACGCAGCAGGTGTTCTCGAACCTGCGCGCGATCCTCGAGGAGGCCGGCAGCTCGCTCGACCGCCTCGTGAAGACGACGGTGTTCCTGCAGGACCTCGGCGACTTCGCCGGGATGAACGAGGTCTACGCGACTCACGTCGGCTCGACGCCGCCGGCTCGCTCCACCGTCGAGGTCGCGCGCCTCCCGTCGGGCGCACTCGTCGAGATCGAGGCGATCGCCCTCGTCTAAGCAGGTTGAGGAGTATGTCGGCTCACTCGGGCTGGACGCGTACGTCGTCGGGGGCGCGGTACGCGACGAGCTGCTCGGCCACGACGCCAAGGATGCGGACTTCCTCGTTCCCGGGGTGGACATCGCGGGCCTGCGCGCCGCGCTCGAGCCGCACGGCCGGGCCGAGGAGCTCGTCGTCGCCGGCCGCGCGGTCGGCATCCGCTTCTATCCGCACGACCGGGACGTGAGGAAGCTGGTGCGGTCGGGGATCGAGCTCGCGCCGTCCCGGCGCGAGGTCTCGACAGGGCCCGGACGCCACGACTTCGAGATCGTCGTCGACTCCGCCGCGACCGTCGGCGAGGACCTCGGGCGACGCGACTTCACCGTGAACGCAATGGCTCGGCGCCTCGCCGACGGAACACTCGTCGACCCCTACGGCGGCCGCGCCGACCTGGAGGCGAAGACGCTGCGGGCCGTGTCCCCGTCGAGCTTCGCCGAGGATCCACTCCGTCTCGTCCGCGGTCTCCGGTTCGTCTCGCAGCTCGGCCTCGAGCCCGACGAGCAAACGCTGAAACAGATGCGCGACGAGGCGGCGAGCGTCGAGCTGGTCTCGGGCGAGCGAATCGGGGGCGGCCTGGCGGCCGACGGGATGGGCGAGCTGTCGAAGCTGCTGCTGGGAGCGGAGCCGGCGAGGGCCCTCCGGCTCGCGCGTGACACCGGCGTGCTGGTTCACTTCCTGCCCGAGTTCGAGCCCGCGATCGGTTTCGAGCAGGAAAGCCGCTGGCACTCCCTGACCGTCGATGAGCACACGTTCCAGGTGGTGCAGGCGGCCGCCGACGCAGGGTTCCCCCTGCGCGTCCGTCTGGCGGCGCTCTTCCACGACCTCGGCAAGCCGCCTGCAGCCTGGCGCGGCACCGACGGGCGGTTGCACTACTACGCAAAGCGCGGCTACTCGGACCGGAGCCACGAGCAGATCAGCGCACGGCTCGCCGAGCAGGCGCTCGATCGGCTCCGGTACCCGACCGAGTTGCGCAAGCGCGTCGCGCGCATCGTGCGCGGCCACATGATCGATCCCGGCAAGGCGGATCCGCTCCGCGCACGGAGGCTGCTCGCCCGCTACGGGGCGGGCCTGCTCTTCGACCTGCTCGACCACAAGGAAGCCGATCTCCGCGGCAAGGGCAAGCCTCAGGAGGAGGACCTCGCAAAGCTCGAGCGGTTTCGGGAGGTCGTGCGCGGACAACTCGGAAGCCCTCACCGCCTCGCCGACCTCGCCGTCGGCGGCGACGACCTGATCGGGATCGGCTACCGGCCCGGGCCGGCGATCGGGCAGACGCTGCGTACGCTGTTGCATGAGGTCGTGGACGATCCCGGGCTGAACACGCGGGACCAGCTGCTGGAGCGCGCCAAGGGGCTCGCACGTTGATCCGGTGGCGGCTGCCCGGCTACCTGGTCGGGTTCACGACCCGCGTCGGCGGCGTCAGCGACGGTGTCTATGACTCACTCAACCTGACCACCGGCACCGGCGACGAGGTCACGCTCGTCGCGGAGAACCGACGGATCGCCTGCACGCTTCTCGGTCTCGACACGGAGCAGCTGGCTTTCAACCGGCAGGTGCACTCGTCGACGGTCCACCATGCACACGCGGCGAAGAGGGGCGAGCCGGGTGACGGGCTCTGGAGCGACGAGCCGCGGTTGCCGCTGCTCGTCATGTCCGCGGACTGCCTGCCGATCGCGATTGCGCGGCGCGACGGCGCGCGGGCGCTCGCCGTCCTGCACGCGGGTTGGCGAGGGCTCGCCGAGGGGATCGTCGCGGCGGGCGTCGCGGCACTCGGGCCGGGCGCAAAGGCGGCGATCCTCGGCCCGGCAATCGGTCCGTGCTGTTACGAGGTGGGCGACGAGGTTGCGGCTCTCTTCGACGCCGACCTCACCGTCGAGCGAAGGCTGGACCTCTGGACGGCGGCCGAGCGCGCCCTGCGGACGGCCGGTGTCGAGACGGTCGAACGCGCTGATCTCTGCACGCAATGTCATCCTGAGCTCTTCTTCTCGCACCGGCGAAGCGGCCGCGCGCGAGGTGCACAGGGGGTGCTCGGTGCTGTCGCCTGACCAGATTCGCGCGCGCTTCGACGAGGTGCAGTCCGCGGTCGGCCCGGCGGTGACCGTGGTTGCCGCGACCAAATACGTCTCACTCGCCGACATGGCGCAGCTCCTCGAGGCCGGCATCACCGTCGTGGGTGAGAACCGGGCGCAGGATCTCGATGCGAAGCATGCCGAGTACGGCGACGCCTTCACGTGGCACTTCATCGGCCATCTCCAGTCGAACAAGGTGAAGGTCGTGAACCGGATCTGCACTCTGGTCCATTCGCTCGACTCGGAGTCGGCCGCCCGCCGTCTGGAGGTGCCGGCGCTCGTCCAGGTCAATCTCTCCGGAGAGCCGTCCAAGTCGGGCATCGAGCCGGACGAGATCCCGTCGTACCTGGCCTTCGATGTGCGCGGCCTTTCGACGATGCCGCCCGCTGCGACGACCCCGGCCGACTCGCGGGCCCGGTTTGCACGGCTGCGCGGGCTCGCCCGCGAGCACGGCCTCGCCGAGCTTTCAATGGGAACGACCCAGGACTACATCGTGGCCGCCGAGGAGGGAGCAACGCACGTTCGCGTCGGATCGGTCCTCTTTCGAGATTAGGATTCAGCGGAGCATGGCGCTTGGAGATCTCTGGAGCCGTACGCTCGTCTACTTCGGCATCGCCGAGGAGGACGACGACTGGGACGACGAGGACGGCTTCGCCGCCGAAGAGAGCCTCGAGCAGAGCTACCGTGAGCGGCCGAACGTCCGGAGGTTGACGCCCCGGCGCCGCTCCCACGACTTCGACGACTGGACCGACTCGGAGGCCGATGAGCCGACCCACCGCGCGCCGGCCCCCGTCCGCTCTTCGCGGGTTCGCGAGATGCGTCCCCAGATCGAAGCCGTGCCCACGCCGTCGAGCGTGAAGGTGCACCTCGTCCTGCCGCGCAGTTTCAACGACGCGCAGCAGATCGCCGACAAGTTCAAGCAGGGGATCCCGGTGATCCTCAATCTCCAGAACGCCGACACCGAGCTCTCAAAGCGGCTGATCGACTTCGCGAGCGGACTGACGTACGCCCTGAACGGCGGCATGCAGCGGGTCGCCGACAAGGTCTTCTTGCTCACCCCGCGCAACGTCGAGGTCTCGGCCGAGCAGCGCGCGGCGCTCCTGGAGCGTGGGGGCTTCTTCAACCAAGCCTAGGCGCTAGTGACAGTCTGTCACTAGCGACGTAGGAGAAGGACGCAACGGCGCGAAGGGTGCGCCATGCTGCTCGACGCAGTCAGCGAAGTCGAGTTGTTCGTGAACGTCTTTTTCGACGTTTACATCCTGGCGATCCTCGCGTACATCCTCACGTCCTGGGTGCAGCTGCCGTACTCGCTCCGACCGGTCCAGCGCTTCCTCTACGACGCGTGCGAGCCCTATCTCAGGATCTGGCGGCGCATCCTGCCGTTCCGGGTCGGGGCGTTCGATTTCTCGCCGATGGTCGCCGTGTTGGCCCTGATCGCAATCGAGCAGATCCTGCTCGTCGTCCTCGGCCGTCTGCACTGAGAGGAGCATTGAATGCGGTACACACCGGTTGAGCTGAGACACATCCGCGTCGGACGGAGCCTGTTCGGCTACAAGCGCCACGACATCGACAAGCTGCTGGAAGACGTCGCCGACAGCTTCGAGGAGGTCTGGAGCGAGCGCGGCGAGCTGGCCGACAAGGTCGAGGATCTCGGAAAGGTGCTCGCCGAGGTCAAGGAGCGCGAGGCGCTGCTCGCTTCGACCCTCATCTCCGCCGAGCGGGCCGCGGCCGACGCGAAAGACCAGGCCAAGAAGGAGGCGGAGCTGATCGTCGCCGAGGCCCACATGGAGGCGCGGTCGGTCACGCGCGGCGCCCAGGGGGAGCGCGACCGCCTGTTCGGCGAGGTGCGCCGCGTCGAGACGCTGCTCCGCGCTGCCCTCGGGATGGTGGAGGAGACGAGGGGCGAGTTGCCGGCGGCGTCGGGGGAGGCCGGCAGCGACGAGGAGGAGTGGCCCAAGCGCGAGGACACGAGGGAGTTCCAGGCGGCCATCCACCCGGACGTCGCAGCCAAGCCGGCCGAGCCCGACGCGCCGGTCGAGGACGAGGTGCCGAAACTGCCGCCCGTGCAGCAGCCGGTGACGGGTGGGCCGGAGGACGACGACGACGGCCCTGGCCAGGGGCGCAACTTCTCCTGGGGGTAGGGCATGCGCGTTGGAGCTACCCTCTCGGTGTGAGCTCTCGCCTTCGGCTGCGTGTCTCCCCCGGCGCCTCCACCTCCGGGATCGTCGGGCGGTACGGCAGCGCCTGGAGGATTCGCGTCACCGAGGCTCCCGAGGACGGCAAGGCGAACGCGGGCGTCATACGGCTGCTCGCCCGGACGCTCTCTCTCCGTGCGCAGGACGTCGAGATTGTTTCCGGCAGCGGATCGCGGGACAAGACGATCGAGTTGGCCGGTATCGACCGTGACGAGATCGAGCGGCGCCTCGCAAGGGCGTGCGACGCGTGAAAGCATGACGAGCATCGAGACGGGTGAATACAAGAAGCTCCTGGAGGCCGAGCGCGCCCGCCTCCACGACGCGGTCGCCTTTCTCGAGAAGGAGAACGCGGGCAGCCTCGAGGAAGAGCTCGGAGAGATCGGCGGCCGCGGGGACGACAACCACCTGGCGGACATGGCGACCGCCACGTACGACCGCGAGCTCGACGAGGGCCTCGAGGAGGGCGCCCAGAGCACGCTGGGCGAGGTCGAGGCTGCTCTCGCGCGCATCGAGGAAGGCAGCTACGGCGTCTGTGAGGTGTGCGGCGAGCCGATCGGCGCTGAGCGCCTCTCCGCGATCCCGTGGGCGCGCCGGTGCATCGACGACCAGCGCCGGCTCGGTTGACCGCGGCAGGCTCGACGGAGCCGCCGGGGGGCGGGGGTGCTGCCGGCGCCGCGGGTGGGCACCGCGAAGTCAGGGTCGGTTCGAGCACGAACGGGCTCCAGCCCGTGTCGGTCGCGGAGCGCTCGCTCGGCGCGGGCGCCTGGCAGTGGGCCAGCCTCGCGGTCGTCGCGCTGGCCGCCGTGACCGCCGACCAGGTGACGAAGCACGTCGTCTCGAGCTCGTTGGCGCTCGATGAATCGGAGCACGTGGTCGGGCCGCTCTCGATTCACCACGTGCAGAACTCCGGCATCGCGTTCGGGCTCTTCTCGAGCGCGACCGTGATCGTGACCGCCGTGACAGCCGCGGCAGTCGTCTGGATGCTCGTGTTCTTCGCGCGTTCCGGCGCGCGGCATCCCGTGCTCCCCGCTGCTCTCGGGTTGCTGATCGGCGGCAGCGTCTCGAATCTCGTCGACCGGATCCGGCTCCATCACGTCACGGACTTCATCGACCTCAAATGGTGGCCGGCGTTCAACCTCGCCGACAGCTTCATCGTCGTCGGCGTCGCGATCCTGCTCGGCGCGCTGATCATCGCCGACCGGAAGCCGAAGGCTCTGCGACGCCCGCTCGACGTCGCCGCACGGTGAGCGAGAGCGAGATCGAGGTTCCCGTCGATGCGGCCGGCGAGCGTCTCGACCGGTTTCTCGCCAGCCGGCTCGGCTCGCGCGCCGCGGCGGAGAGCGCGGTCGCCGCGGGCGCGCTGGTCGACGGCCGCGCGCGGGCGAAGAGCTTCCGGCTCGCGGGCGGGGAGCAGATCGAGATACCGGCCGCCGCGCCGGCTCCGCTCGTGGAGCCGCCTGCCGTGCCGGAGATCGTCTGGGAGGACGAGCACCTGCTCGTGGTCGACAAGCCGGCAGGGCTCGTGGTGCATCCCGGGCCCGGGCACGCCAGCGGGACGCTCGTCGATGCGCTCGCCGGCAAGATCGCGGGCGGACCGCAGCAGCGGCCGGGGATCGTTCACCGCCTCGACCGCGACACCTCGGGCCTGATGGTCGTCGCACGGTCGCAGACCGCGTACGAGCTGCTGACGGAGCTCGTGCGCGAACACGCCCTCGAGCGGACGTATACGGCCCTCGTCACGGGGCGTCCGCGTTCGCGCTCCGGCCGGATCGAGGCTCCCATCGGGCGCGATCGGAGCGACGCGACGCGCGTCTCGCTGGACAGCGAGTCGGCCCGCGAGGCGATCACCCACTTCGACGTGGTGGAGCTCTGGCCGGCCCACGCACTGCTTCGGGTGACGCTCGAGACCGGGCGCATGCACCAGATCCGCGTTCACCTCGCCGCGGTCGACCTGCCGGTCGTCGGGGATCCCGCGTATGGGGCCCCCGAGGCGGCGCTCGGCCGCCAGTTCCTGCACGCGTCCCGGCTCTCATTCCCGCATCCGCTCTCCGGCGAGCGGATCGAGACACGGTCGAAGCTGCCGCCCGACCTCGCCGCGTTCCTCGACGCGCTCGGCTGAACGGGCGGGCGGGCGGCTACTATGCCGTCGTCCAACGTTCCCTCGACCGGCGGGAGCACCTCGGTGGACGGTGGCCGGAGCTCATCCGGCTTCCACCGCGGCCTCGCCGGGAGCATCGCAATCCAAACCGCAGAAAGGGGCTCCCATGCCCGTCGTCTCCATGAAGGAACTCCTGGAGGCCGGTGTCCATTTCGGCCATCAGACCCGCCGCTGGAACCCGAAGATGAAGCGCTTCATCTTCACCGAGCGCGGGGGCATCTACATCATCGACCTCACCCAGACGCAAGACCTGCTGGACGAGGCGTACAACTTCGCCAAGGCGATTGCCGAGCGGAGCGGCTCGGTGCTCTTCGTCGGCACCAAGAAGCAGGCGCAGGACGCCGTTCGGGACGAGGCGCGGCGGGTCGGCATGCCGTACGTCAACAACCGCTGGCTCGGCGGCCTGCTGACGAACTGGCGCACGATCTCCGACCGCATCCAGCGGCTGCATGAGCTGCGCGCACTGAAGACCGAGGCCCAACTCGACCTGTTGCCTGCCAAGGAGCGCATCTCGATGGAGGCCGAGCTCGAGAAGCTCGAGGCGAACCTCGGCGGTGTGGCCGACATGCGCCGCCAGCCCGATGCGATCTTCATCGTCGACCTCCGGAAGGAACAGCTTGCCGTGCGGGAGGCCAAGCGCCTGAACCTGCCCGTGATCGCACTGGTCGATACGAACTGCGATCCCGACGAGGCCGACTATGTGATTCCCGGCAACGACGATGCGATTCGGTCGTGCCATCTCGTGATCAAGGCGCTCGCCGACGGCATCGAGGCCGGCAGGCGCAAGGTGACTTCCGCGGAACTGCAAGCGGCGCGAAACGGCAAGGCCGAGGCGAAGCCGGCCGCCGAGCCCGAGCCCGAGCCCGAGGCCGAGGCCGCCGCGGAGCCGGCCGCCGAGCCCGAGCCCGAGGCTGCGGCAGCTGCCGAGCCGGCCGTTGCCGAGCCTGCGGCCGCCGAGCCCGAGGCGGCGACCGAAGAGGCTCCTGAATGACCGACATCACCGCTTCGATGGTCAAGGAGCTGCGCGAGGCGACGAGCGCCGGGATGATGGAGTGCAAGCGAGCGCTCCAGGAGACCGACGGCGACTTCGACGACGCCGTGAAGCTCCTGCGTGAAAAGGGCATGGCGTCGGCCGCGAAGCGCGCCGACCGCGCGACGAGCGAAGGCAAGGTCGGCGTGATGGTGCGCGACGACGTCGGCGCGATCGCCGCGGTCGGCTGCGAGACCGAGCCCGTCTCGAACAGCGTCGATTTTCTCGCCTACGCCGAGAAGCTCCTGCGGACCGTGTTCGAAGGCGGCGAGCCGTCGGCCCTCGAGGAGGAGCGGGTGGCGCTTGCGGCGAAGCTCGGCGAGAACATCCAAGTTGCCGGCGCGAAGCGGATGGAGGCGGCGGAAGGCGAGCATCTGACCTTCTACGTGCACGCGCCCGCGAACAAGGTCGGCGCTCTGGTGCGCACGAAGGGCGGCGACCCTGCGGAGGCCCGAAGTCTCGCGTTGCATCTCACGTTCGCGCGGCCGACGTATGGGAAGCGGGACGAGATCCCTGAGGCGCTCGTCGATGCCGAACGCGAGATCCTCGCCAGGTCGGACGAGGTGCTCTCGAAGCCGGAGAACGTTCGGGAGAAGATCGTCGAAGGGCAGCTCAACAAGAGGTTCTTCGGCGAGTCCGTGCTCACCGAGCAGACGTGGTACCGAGCCGACGAGGCGACCGGCACCGTTGCGCAGTACCTCGCCGACCGCGGGATCGAGCTCCTCGACTACGCCTGGTACGCAGTCTCGTAGGCGTGGCAGCCTTCAAGCGCGTCCTGCTGAAGCTGTCCGGCGAGGCCCTGATGGGCTCGGGCGAGTTCGGGCTCGACGCGCGAACGGTGGACGATCTCGCCTGCGAGCTCGTCCGCACCCGCTCGGGCGGGCTCGAGATAGCTCTCGTGATCGGGGGCGGGAACATCTATCGCGGCATGTCGGCGGCTGCGCAGGGGATCGACCGGGCGACGGGCGACTACATGGGCATGCTCGCAACCGTGCTGAACGCGCTGGCCGTTCAGGAGGCACTGGAGCGCAACGGCGCCGACACGCGCGTGCTGTCGGCGATCGACGTGCGGGAGGTCGCCGAGCCGTACATTCGCCGCCGCGCCGTCCGTCATCTCGAGAAGGGCCGTGTCGTGATCTTCGCTGCGGGGACCGGCAACCCCTACTTCACCACGGACACGGCCGCAGCCCTACGGGCCCTCGAGATCGGAGCGGACGCCATTCTGATGGCGAAGCACGGAGTGGCGGGCGTCCTGGACGGCGATCCACGCGAAAGCCCAGAGGCCAGGTTGATTCCCGAGCTGACGCACTTGCAGGCCATCGAGCGAGGACTGAAAGTGATGGACACGACGGCCCTCTCCCTCTGCATGGACAATCGCCTCCCGATCCACGTCTTCGAGCTCGCGCCGGGCACCGTCGGCAGAGTCGTGGCGGGGGAGCGAGTAGGCACCATCATCTCTACACCCTAAGGAGACGCACGGTGATCGAGAACTTCATCGGCGACGCGCAAGAACGAATGGACAAGTCGGTCGAGGCGACGCACGAGCACTTCAACTCCGTCCGCACCGGTCGTGCGGCGCCCGCGCTGCTGGACCGCATCACGATCGACTACTACGGCACGCCGACTCCGCTCAAGAACCTCGCGACGATCAACACACCGGAGCCGCGGATGTTGACGATCCAGCCGTTCGATCCGACCTCGATCAAGCAGATCGAGAAGACGATCCTCGAGTCCGATCTGGGGCTCACGCCGTCGAACGACGGCAAGCTGATCCGCCTCCCGATCCCTCAGCTCACGGAGGAGCGCCGCAAAGAGCTCGTCAAGCTCGTGAAACACATGGCCGAAGAGGGGCGCGTCGCCGTGCGCAACGTGCGCCGCGACGCGATCAAGCATCTCGGCGACCTCGTCAAGAACGGAGAGGTGGGCGACGACGAGGAGCGTGCGGCGGAGAGCCGGGTGCAGAAGCTCACCGACGAGCACACGGCGCGGATCGACGAGCTTCTGAAGCGCAAAGAGGCCGAGATCATGGAGGTCTGAGGACCTCCATGAGGCTCCTCTCACGCATCAGGACGCTTTCCCGTGTTCGGCCGCTACCGGGCCAGATCCCAGCGGACGTCGCCGGGTCGGTCGCGATCATCCTCGACGGCAACGGCCGGTGGGCGAAGCGGCGGGGGCTGCCGACCGCCGCCGGTCATCGAGCCGGTGCGCGCACCGTTCGCCGCATCGTCGAGGCGGCCATCGACGTGGGCGTCCACGATCTGTCGGTCTTCGCGTTTTCGACGGAGAACTGGTCTAGGCCGCCGGACGAGGTGGACGCACTGATGGAGATCTTCGCCGAGACGATCCAGCGCGAACTGCCCGACCTCGCCGAGCAGGGTGTGCGAGTGCGCTTCATCGGCCGGCGCGACCGGGCGCCCGAGACGTTGCAGCGGCGGATGGCGGCGATGGAGGACCGCACCGAGCTGAACACGCGCATCAATCTCTGGGTCGCGTTCGACTACGGCGGCCGCGCGGAGCTGGTCGAAGCGACAAGGCGGATCGTCGAGAGCGGCGTCGACGCCGGCGAGATCGACGAGAACGTCTTCGCCGCGAACCTGTATGCGCCCGACCTTCCGGATCCCGATCTCCTGATCCGGACGAGCGGCGAGTTGCGCGTATCGAACTTTCTGCTCTGGCAACTCGCCTATTCCGAGCTGGTCTTCGTCGACAAGCTCTGGCCGGACTTCGACGAGCGCGACCTGCGCTCGGCGCTGGCGGACTACGCGTCGCGCCGTCGAAGATTCGGCGGCAGATGAGCAACGCCGTATCACGAATCGTCGTGGCGCTCGCACTGTTGCCGGTCGTGCTCGGCGCGGTGTATCTCGGCGGTTGGTGGCTGTTCGCCCTCGTGGCGTTCGGCGCGGCGATCGCGCTGCACGAGTTCTGGCTGCTCGCGCGGCCGCTCGCGCCCCTCGCGCCGGCCGGCTACGTCGGCGCCGCGCTCGCGCTTGTCGGAGCGGAGCTCTCGGGGCTCGACTGGATGATCGGCGGAGTGCTCTCGACCTTCGTGCTCGCGTTCGTTCTCAAGGCCGTCTCGGAGGCTCGACAGGCATCGACGATCGCGATCAGCGGCACGGTGCTGGGGGCGGTGTGGATCGGCCTCGGTCTCGGGTTCCTGGTGCTGCTGCGCGAGATCCCGGAGCATGGCCGCCTCGTCGTCGTCACGGTGCTCGTCGCGGTCTGGGCGGGCGACTCGCTGGCGTACTTCGGCGGCCGTCTCGTCGGCCGGCACAAGATGGCGCCGCGCATCTCGCCGGGAAAGACGTGGGAGGGATTCGTCTTCGGGACGGCCGCGACCATCTTCGTCGCGTTCGTCGCGCTCTACCGGCAGCACTTCCTGACGATCGGGGAGTCGATTGCGCTCGGGGTCGTGCTCGCGGTGGCGGCACCGCTCGGAGACCTGTTCGTGTCGCTTCTGAAGCGCGACATGGACGTGAAGGACACCGGCACGCTTCTCGGTGGGCACGGAGGCATGCTCGACCGCATCGATGCGCTCCTGTTCGCCGCTCCGGCGGCGTATTTCGTGATTCTTGCCTTCACGGGCTGAGGGCCGGGCACACTGTGGGGATGACGCGTGTCGCCCTGCTCGGGGCAACCGGCTCGATCGGCCGCCAGGCGATCGAGGTGATCGGGGCCAACAGTGCCGCAAACGGCGGTGCGCTGGAGCTCGTTGCCGCGACCTCCGGCTCGAGACCGATCGACGGGCTCGCTCCGCTGACGCAGGTCGGTGGGGACCCGACCGAGCTGCTCGAACGCTCCGAGCCGGATGTCGTCCTCAACGCCACGCTCGGCTTTGCCGGGCTGCCGGCCACCATGTGGGCGCTGGAGCGCGGCGTGAGGCTCGCGCTCGCGAACAAGGAGAGCCTCGTGGCCGCCGGTGAGCTCGCACTCGGCGCGCGCGAGCGGGGCGGGGGGCTTCTGATCCCGGTCGACAGCGAGCACTCGGCCCTCTTCCAGTGCGCACAGCTCGGCACGCCCGAGAGTGTCGTCCTCACGGCGAGCGGGGGGCCGTTCCGTGGCCGCGTTCGTGACGAGCTCGGCGAGGTCGGCCCGGAGCAGGCACTGGCGCACCCGACCTGGGCGATGGGCGCGAAGATCACGATCGACTCCGCGACCCTTGCCAACAAGGGGCTCGAGGTGATCGAGGCGCATTTCCTCTTCGGGATCCCCTATGACCGGATCGAGGTGGTCGTCCACCCGACGTCGATCGTGCACGGCGTCGTCCGATTCCGCGACGGTGCGGCGATCGCACACCTCGGCTTTCCCGACATGCGCGTGCCGATCTCCTACGCGCTGACCTATCCCGCGCGGGCTGCGACGCCGGTCGCGCCGCTCGACCTGACCGCCGGGCCGCTCGAGTTCTTCGAACCCGACGTTGAGACATTCCGCATGCTCGCGCTTGCCCGGGAGGCCGGGGAGCGCGGCGGAACCTACCCCTGCGCCTACAACGCCGCCAACGAGGTTGCGGTCGCGGCGTTCCTCGAGGGCCGGATCGGGTTCCTCGAGATCGCTGCGCTCGTCGAGGGCGCCCTCGAGCGCGTCGACGGCGCCCCGGCCCGCGACCTCGACGAACTGGGAGAGGCCGACCGGCGAGCGCGCGCCCTGGTGGAGGCCGTATGGGCCTAGTTGCGGCGATCTTCGGGCTCGCGGTGCTCGTGATGATCCACGAGGCCGGGCATTTCTTCGCGGCGCGCGCCGTGGGCATGACGCCGCGGAAGTTCTACATCGGCTTCGGCCCGCCGATCGCCAGGACGGTGCGCGGGGGCGTCGAGTACGGCATCGGCTCGATCCCGCTCGGCGGCTATGTGAAGATCCCCGGGATGAATCGCCCGTCGCCGGGCGATGTCGCCGCGAGCCTGCAGCCCGACCTGCGCGAGCGTCTGCGTCCGGAGCTGGCGCGCCTCGACACGGCGATCGAGAGCGGCGACGACGACGCGGCCCGGGCGGCGGTCGCCGAGCTTCGACCGCAGATCGGGAGCTCGCGCATCCTGCAGGAGCTCGAGTGGTCGCTCGCGCCGGATGCCTACTGGCGTCAGGACACGTGGCGGCGTCTCGTGGCGATCGGCGCGGGGCCGGCCGTCAACCTGGTGTTCGCACTGATCCTGTTCGCGGTGTTGTTCATGGTCGCCTCGACACGTGACACGAACGTGATCGGCCGCGTCGTCTCCGGGACGCCCGCGGCGTCCTCGGGGCTTCGCGTCGGGGATCGGATCCTGCGCGTGGCCGGCGAGACGGTGACCCCGAAGGAGATCCCCGCGCACATCCGTGCGACCGGCGGCCGCCCGTTCCGGCTGCTCGTCCGGAGGGACGGAAGGCGCGTCACGGTCGGGCCGGTGCGCGCGAAGCTGTCCGACGGCGCCTATCGGATCGGGATCGCGATCGAGTCGCGCACAGGCCCGGGTGAGTCCGTCCCGGCGGCCGTGGGCGATTCGGCGCGGCTGACCTGGTCGATCACCTCGGACACCGTGCGGGGCCTCGGTCACCTCGCGACCGGCCGGGACACGAACCAGGTCTCGAGCTCGGTGGGAATCGTCCGCGTGTCCGCCCAGGCGTGGCGGCAGGGGCTCCGCGACTTCCTCTTCGTCCTCGGGCTCGTCAGCCTGGCGCTCGGTCTCCTGAACCTGCTGCCGGTGCTGCCGCTCGACGGCGGGCACATCGTGATGGCGCTCGTCGAGAAAGTGCGTGGACGCACGTATGCCCAGGCGGTCTACATCCGCTACAGCGTGATCGGGCTGTCTCTCTTCGCCGTGCTCATGTATTTCGGCCTGCGAAACGATCTGTTCGGAGGCGGGGGCTAGGCGGGTAATCTGGGGCCGTGGCCAGCGAACGCGCGGTAACGGTCGGCGGCGTCAAGATCGGCGGCGGCGCGCCGCCGGTCGTGCAGTCGATGACGCTGACGAAGACGCACGACGTCGAGGCGACGACGGCTCAGATCGCCGCGCTTGCGAGCGCGGGCTGCGAGATCGTTCGCGTCGCGGTTCCGAAGGGCGAGGACGCCGATGCACTTCCGACGCTCGTGCGCTTCTCGCCGATCCCCGTGATCGCCGATATTCACTTCAACGCCAGCCTCGCCCTGCGGGCGATCGATGCCGGCGTCGCAGCCGTCCGCATCAATCCCGGGAACATCGGGGGTGCCGACAAGGTCGAGCAGGTCGTGCGGGCCGCGAAGGCCAAGGGGACACCGCTGCGCATCGGCGCCAACTCGGGCTCGCTCCCGAAGCACCTCGAAGGGCTCGCGCAGACCGACCAGGCAGAGGCGCTCGTCGAAGCTGCGCTCGAGGAGGTGCGGCTGCTCGAGAGCCTCGACTACCGGGATTTCAAGATCTCGGTCAAGTCGAGTCATGTTCCGACGATGATCCGCGCGTACCGGCTGCTCGCGGAGAAGGTTCCCTACCCGCTGCATCTCGGCGTCACCGAGGCCGGCACGCCGTTCTCGGGCGCGATCAAGAGCGCCGTCGGCATGGGCGCCCTGCTCGCCGACGGGATCGGCGACACGATCCGTGTCTCGCTGACCGCCGACCCGGTCGAAGAGGTCAAGACGGCGTTCGAGATCCTGAAGGCCCTCAACCTGCGCGAGCGCGGGCCGGTGATGATCGCCTGCCCGAGCTGCGGGCGCGACAACGTCGGCGTCCAGCAGCTCGCCGAGCGGGTCGAGGAGCGGCTGCGCACCTATCCGCAGGCGTTCGAGGTGGCGGTGCTCGGCTGTGCCGTGAACGGGCCGGGGGAGGCGGGCGACGCCGACTTCGGGATCGCCGGCGGCCGCGACGTCGGCTTCGTGTACGCACACGGCCGGGTGCTCAAGAAGGTGTCGAGTGACATCCTCGTCGACGAGCTCTTTCACGAGATCGACAGGTGGATCGGCGAGGGGATGTTCCGCCCGAAGCGCCTGAAGATGGCAAAGCCGGCGGCGCTCGCGATGGCCGAAGCCTCCGCGATCCCGCTCGAATAACCGGCCCGCGTCCCGCCCCGACGCACCGCGCGCCCAACCCGGCCGCGTCCCACCCAGACGCGTCCGGGGTCTGACCCCGAGCCGTGGCCCAAACGGGCGGTCACCGGCTCGCGCAGGCGCGCCGGCGGCGGCCCGCAGGGCACTCGAACCCTGCGTGCATGCATCGATTCACACGAAGACATGTCTCGCCGAGACGCGTCCCGGGGTCTGACCCCGCCCGTTGTCCCTAGCGGCCACGACGCGAAAGACGAGTCGGTAGCCTGGGTCGGCAACAGATGATCGCCCGCGCCTCACACCTTTTTCTCCCGACGCTGCGTGATGCACCCGCCGACGCGGAGGCGGTCAACCACAAGCTCCTCGTTCGCGGCGGGTTCGTCCGGCAGGTGACCGGCGGTGTGTGGACCTTCCTGCCGCTCGGCTGGAGGGTGCACAGGAAGATCGAGCAGATCATCCGCGAGGAGATGGACGCGATCGGCTGTCAGGAGATGCTGATGCCGGTGCTCACACCGTTCGAGCTCTGGCAGCAGACCGGCCGCGACTTCATCCAGGAGATCTTTCGCCTCAAGGATCGAAAGGGCGCCGACTACGTCCTGCCGCTGACGCATGAGGAGACGGTGACGTTTCACGCACGTGAGTTGCAGAGCTACCGCCAGTTGCCGCAGATGCTCTACCACATCTCGACCAAGGAACGCGACGAGCCACGGCCGCGCGCCGGCCTCATTCGCCTGCGTGAGTTCTGGATGAAGGACGCGTACTCGTTCGACCGCGACGACGAGGCGCTCGCGAGGAGCTTCGAGCTCCAGCGAGGTGCGTATCACCGCATCTTCGAGCGTGTCGGCCTGGAGTTTTCCGAGGTCGAGGCCGAGCCCGGGATGATGGGCGGCGAGGAGTCGTTCGATTTCCTCGCGCCTGCGGGCGCGGGGGAGAACACGCTCGTCTCATGTGAGAACGGCGATTTCGCCGCCGACATCGAGGTTGCGTGCACCGTCCCGCGGGCAGCCGCCCTTCCGGAGCAGCTGGGCGCACCCGAGGAGGTCGACACGCCCGGCGTCAAGACGTGCGAGGCGCTCGCGGAGTTCCTGTCGATCGACGTCGCCGCGACCTCGAAGGCCATGCCGGTCACGACCGACGACGGCGTCGTGCTCGCACTCATCCGCGGCGACGACCGGATCGAGCCCGCCAAGCTCGACGCTGCGCTCGGACTGCAGTCACGGCCGTCCACCGACGAGGAGATCCGCGGCGCGTTCGGCGCGAGCGGCGGTTCGCTCGGCCCCGTCGGCTTCGGCGGGCGCATCGTCGCCGATGCCACCCTTCGGAACGGGCAGTTCGTCGCCGGCGCGAACCGCGACGGCCGGCACCTGCGCGGGGTCGAGGCCGGCCGCGACTTCCGGGCTGAGTTCGCCGACCTGCGCGAATCCGCCGAGGGCGATGTCTGCCCAAACTGCGGCGGGAAGCTGACGTTCACTACGGCGATCGAGGTCGGACACATCTTCAAGCTGGGCACCAAGTACTCCGAGGCGCTCGGCGCGCGCTTCCTCGACGAGGACGGGAAGGAGCGCGCGTTGATCATGGGGAGCTACGGCATCGGGCTCGCGCGAACGATGGCCGCGCTCGTCGAGCAGCGCCACGACGAGCGGGGGATCATCTGGCCCGCGAGCGTCGCGCCGTACGATGTCCACGTGGTCGTGCTGAGCGGAGCGGAGGAGATCGGGCTCGCGGCGGCGGAGGCTCTTTCCGCCGCCGGCAAGGACGTCCTGCTGGACGATCGCGACCAGCGGCCGGGCGAGAAGTTCGCGGACGCCGATCTGATCGGCATCCCGGTTCGGATCACCGCCGGCAAGAAGAGCCTCGACGACGGCGCCGTGGACGTCCGCGACCGGTCGACCGGTGAGGAGCAGCGCGTGAATGTGGCCGACCTGGGCGCGGTGAGCTAGATGGCGAAGCGCCGGCGCTATGCATCCGAGCAGTTCGGGCCCGCCGTCGAGCGGCTGATGAACGAGACAGGTGTCACATACCGGGCCCTGGCGGCGAAGACCGGGCTCTCAGCGGGCTATCTCAACCACCTCGTCCACGGGAACCGTCCCGTGCCGTCGAACGATGTCGTCGAGGTGCTGGCGAAGGCACTCGATGTCGAAGCCGAGCACTTTCGGGAGTACCGCGTTCGCGTGATCACCGAGAAGCTCGAATCGATGCCGGAATTGGTCGACCGGCTTTACAAACGCCTGAACGGCTAACACCCCAGCCGCGGGCGCGTCTTATGCGTAGGTGCGGTGGGGTCCCGGCAAGCGACCACTGGGGGGTTAGGGGCCCCACCGAGCCTTTTTCGCTCTGCCCCGGTGGGATCTAGGACATCCTGCCCTGCGCAACGGCGACACAGGCCTGGCAGGGAGGAAGGCCCTGGTTCCACGGCACGTTCGTCTGGTCGACGCCGCACAGAGCGGTGTCGGGGTCGTGCTCATGGACGATGTGCTCGCAGTCCTCGAACGAGTGCCCGTCCGCGCCGAAGTGTGGTTCGATCTCGGGGAGCGAGCTCACGGGACGCATGGTAGAGGTGTAACGCGGCCGGCTGCGCGCGCGTCTATGAATCGATGGTGTTTCGCGCCGCCCGCCGGCTACGTCACTCGCTCGCCCTCCTGTCGGCGATCACACTCTTCTGCGTCGGCTGAACGGTCGACCGCGCTCCCGTGCGGAGCGGACGAGCAGGCACGGTCGAGCTCGAGCGGCGTCGACGTAGGTCCATCTAGGCAGGCCCCTCTGGAGGAGGCCTGCCGGCGTAGTCCCTTCAGCCCTGGATCGTTTCGTGAACGGGGAACTCCTTGATGTCCGGGGGCCCCTGCATCTCGACCCCGGCCGCGGCGGCGCCTTCCGGAATGCGGCCGGAGAACGCGTCGAAGTCGGCCCGCGTCTCCCAGAAGTCGATGATTCCCCAGCCGTCGTCGATCGGGCCGGATGCGTGGAAGATGAGCCCCTTCGGCGGCGTGCGCTCCGCGTTTATGTGATCGTGCGCGATGTCGAACTGCTCCTGCGTCACGCCGGGAAGCTTGATGCGGATACCAATCACTGACGGCCCCTTTCGTGAGTTTGATGGAGACTCGACTGTACTCCCGAACCGCGTCACGCCAAAGAGGTTCGCGATCGCTCGAGGGGTCGATCACCGGCCGCGGGTGTAGGCTCGCCGTGCCGATGGTCGAGGGCTCGGTGACGCGCAACGGCAGCGAGACCTGGTACCGCGCGGTCGGCGACCTGCGGGCCGGTCCGACCCCGGTCGTGATCTGCCACGGAGGCCCGGGCGCCGCCCACGACTACACCGAGCCGATCGCGGACCTGTCGCGCTTCGGGCGCGGCTGCGTCCTCTACGACCAGCTCGGCTGCGGTCGCTCGACGCACCTTCCCGAGGCCCCGACGGACTTCTGGACGGTGCAGCTCTTCAAGGATGAGCTCGTAGACCTGGCGCGCCACCTGGGCATCGCCGGCCGCTATGCCGTCGTCGGCCAGTCGTGGGGCGGGATGCTCGCGATGGAGCACGCGCTGGATCATCCGGAGGGGTTGCGGGCGATCGTCGTCGCCGACTCGCCGGCCTCGATCCCGCTCTGGGTCGAGGAAGCGAACCGCTTGCGCGCCGACCTGCCCGCGGACGTGCAGGCGGTGCTCGCGCGCCATGAGCAGGAGGGCACGACCGGCTCGCCGGAGTACGAGGGGGCGGTGCTCGCCTACTACGCTCGCCACCTGTGCCGCATCCCGTGGCCGGACTGCGTCGCGCGGAGCTTCGCGCAGATGGCCGAGGACCCGACCGTCTACCACACGATGAACGGGCCGAGCGAGTTCCACTGCATCGGCTCGCTGAAGACGTGGGACATCACCGATCGGCTGCACGAGATCGCGACACCGACTCTCCTCGTGTCCGGCCGCTACGACGAGGCGACGCCGCACATCGTCGAGCAGATCCACTCGCGGATCCCGGGCGCCCAGTGGCGGCTCTATGAGGAATCGAGCCACATGCCGCATGTCGAGGAGCCCGATGCGTTCCTCGAGACGGTCGAGCAGTTCCTGCAGACGGTCGACTAGAACTGCGCCGGGTTGCCGTGGGAAGCCTGGGGGAGGCGCAGCGTCGCACCGGTGCTACGGTTCCCACGTCGCGGGGCGTGGCGCAGCCTGGTTAGCGCGCTAGTCTGGGGGACTAGAGGTCCCGAGTTCGAATCTCGGCGCCCCGATCAAACGAAACCTCCGGAGTTCGGGGTTTCTCGTTCGAGGGATGGTGTCAGGCCGGGCCGCGTCGACGACCGGTCCAACGGCTCCCCATAGGTGGGCGAATCGTCACGCCGATCACCGATTGGCTTTCAGCCTGGAGTCGATGTAACGCCAGCGGTGTTCGCGGCGTCTCACGAGGATGGAAACGACCGAACTCATCAACGCGCTGCTGCACGAGGCGGCCGAGACCCACCACCTCGTGTATCGCATCGTCGACGGCGACGACCCGGACTGGGCGTCCTGGTATGCCGAGTGGCTGATCGAGCTCTCCGAGCTCCCGGCGATCCTCGGGGCGAAGCCCGTGCGGTCCCGGCTCGTGCACGCGCTCGTCGAGCTCGACGGGAACTACACGGCCGAGGCGCCCGACTCTCCCTGGGAGACCTGGTACGCCGAACGGCTGCCGGGTCTGGTCGCACACCGGTAGCGGTCTTCTGAAAGATTTGGCCGCCAACGAGAAGGAGAGGATGCGGTGGCGAACACGGATGTCGACCTGATGCGGCTGAGCGCCGTCGAGCAGGCTGCGGGGGTTCGCGCCGGCGAGATCTCTGCCAGGGAGTTGGTCGAGGCATCGGTCGCGGCGATCGAGCGCCACAACCCGCGGCTGAACGCTTTCGTGGCGGTGTGCGTCGAGCGGGCGCTCCTGGAGGCCGACGCCGTCTCTCCGGGCGACCCGCGCCCACTGTGCGGCGTCCCGGTCGGGATCAAGGACCTCCTCTCGGCGACCGAGGGGCTGCCGACGACGGAGGGAAGCCGTGCCTTCGGCGATTGGGTCGCCGACCATGACAGCGCCCACGTGCGCCGGCTGAGGGAGGCGGGCGCGATCGTCGTCGGCAAGACGAACTCTCCCGAGCTCGGCTTGCGACCGGTGACCGAGAACGCGCGGTTCGGGGCGACGTGCAATCCATGGAATCCGAGTCTCTCCGCCGGCGGCTCCTCGGGCGGGAGCGCGGCGGCTGTTTCGGCCGGTCTGGTGGGTCTCGCCGACGGCAGCGACCTGGGCGGCTCGATTCGCATTCCCGCGTCCTGTTGCGGCGTCGTAGGCCTCAAGCCGAGCCTCGGCCGGGTCTCGATCGGGCCCGACTTCGGGGATCTCGCCTCGGGAATGCCGTGCGACGGGGTGCTCACCCGCACCGTCCTCGACGCGGCTGTCGCTCTCGACGTGATCGCAGGCCTCGAGCCGGGCGACCGGCACTGTGCCCCGGCCGCGGGCTCCTTCGCGGCTGCGGCCCGGTCCAGGCCGCCGCGTGCGGTGGTGCGGGTTGCGCTCGACGCGCCGCTCGGTGTCCCTGTGGACGACGAGCCGAAGGCCGCCGCTACCCGCGCTGCCGAGGCACTGGCGTCTCTCGGGCACGAGGTGCGCGAGTCGACGCCCGACTGGAACGATGAATCGGTGGCCGCGAGCTGGTCGACGTACATGACCGGCACAGCGCAGCACCTGCTGCGAGTCGTCGAGCGTCTTCACGGCCGGGGCGTTCAGCCCGAGCTGCTCGAGCCGGCGACGCGCGCCTGGCTGCTCGAGGCGGAGCCGGTGGCGCTGATCGACCATCTCGAGGCGGGCGAGCGCCTCTGGGCCTTCGCGCGCACCATCCTGCGCACCTGGCAGCCGGACGAGGTCCTCGTCACACCGACCTTGACGCGGCTCCCTGCAGCCATCGGCGGCATCCGGTCGCGCGCAGGCGTGACCGACGACGCGGTGCGCTTCAGCGCGTTCGTCCGGGTGTGGAACATCACAGGACAGCCTGCCCTGAGCCTGCCGCTCTCGCAGAGCACGGACGGGATCCCGATCGGCGTCCAGCTGGTCGGGCCGCCCGGAGGGGAAGCTCTCCTGCTCGCCCTTGCCGCGCAACTCGAAGAGGAAGTCGGCTGGCAGCCGGCCGCGGCCACGACGACCTGAGGAGGACCGCCGTGCATGCCTCTCTGTGACCCCGGTCTTCGAGAGACACGGCCGCCTCAGCCCTCGAGCACGATGCCGGCGACGTGCTCTGCGATCGCAAGCGACGACGTCGCACCCGGCGACGGTGCATTTCGAACCGCGGTCACCGGGCCGATCACGTTGATCCTGAAATCGTCGACGAGCGTCCCGTCGGGCTCGAGGGCCTGCGCGCGCACACCGGCCGGCGCCGGGACGAGGTCGCCGGCCGTCACCGCGGCAAGGTAGCGCCGGGCCTCGGCCGCGAAGGCCCGCTTGGAGAGCGAGCCGCGCAGCTCCCGCGCCCCCATCCGCCAATGCGCCCTGGCCAGCGCGCGAAATCCCGGTGAGCGGATCGTCTCGATGAGATCCGCGACGCGCACGTTCCGCCTGCGGTAGCCCTCGCGGGCGAAGGCGAGCACGGCGTTCGGCCCGACGTCGACGCCGCCGTCGATCCGGCGCGTGAAATGGACGCCCAGAAACGGATAGGCGGGATCGGGAACGGGGTAGAGGAGCCCCCGGACGAGGTCCGCACGTTCCGGTGCCAGACGGTAGTACTCGCCGCGGAACGGGACGATCGTGGGCTCGCGCTCGTCTCCGGCAAGCCGGGCCACGCGGTCGGACTGAAGGCCCGCGCAGATGACGATCCGGTCGAACTCGAAGCTCTCGCCGTGCGCCTCCACGCGGGCCTGCCCTCGGGTGCGCCGGACCGCCGTCACCTCTGCCGACAGCAGAACCTCGCCCGCCGCCGCCCGGAGATCGTCGGCGAACGACCTCGCGATCGCTCGATAGTCGGTGATCGCAGTCGACGGCGAGTGGAGGCCCGCGACGCCGGCCGCGTGCGGCTCGATCTCGCGCAGCTCATCGCCCTCCACCCAACGCAGGCCGGGCACGCCGTTTGCGGTCGCCCGCTGCTCGAGCTCGCGCAGCCGCTCCACCTCGGCCGCGTCGAGCGCGACGACGAGCTTCCCGCATTCCTCGAGCGGCAGGTTGCGCTCTGCGCAGTAGGCACGCAGGAGCTCGACACCGCGGCGGCAGAGCCGTGCCTTCAGTGAGCCCGGTGCGTAGTAGATGCCGGCATGGACGACGCCGCTGTTGTGCCCGCTCTGGTGGAGCGCGACGTCGGCCTCCTTCTCGAGCACGGTCACCCGTGCGTCCGGCCGGAGCTCCGCGATCCGCCGTGCGACCGCGAGACCGATGATCCCGCCGCCGACGACACCGATCCGCACAGAAGCCACTACCCGCGGTTCTGGATCGCGACGGTCTTCTCGGTGAGACGGTCGGTCGTGGTCTCTCTCCTTCGCTTGTCGTCCCTCGGCCAGGGATCACCCTGCACACCGCCCCGCCGGACTGCGAGCGTATCGCTTCGATCGTGGTTCGGCCGGTCGGATCGTGGGCAAAGGAAGGGCGGGAGTGCGAAGACCGATCCAGCTCGACGATCGAAGGGGGAACAATGACTATTCGGCGTTGGCGCAAGCAGGTGCTGATGGCGGCTCTCGCGGCGAGTGTGACCGCCGCCACGCTTCTGCTCAGCGGTGCATCGGGGGCGGCTCCGGGCCGTCCCTACCTGGCGCTCGGTGACAGCGTGTCGTTCGGCTACATCACCCAGGCCGGATACCAGTACCGCAACGCGGACAACTTCATCGGCTTTCCGACCTATGTCGGGCAGGCGCTCGGGATGACGCCGACGAATGCCTCCTGCCCGGGCGAGACGACCGCAGGCTTCTCGTCGGCGACCGGCGCAGACAACGGCTGCCGCCCGTACAAGGCGAACTACCCGCTCCACACGAGCTACAGCGGCACTCAGCTCGCCTTCGCGACGGCGTTTCTGAACGAGCACCGGAACACGAAGCTCGTCACGATCCAGCTCGGCGCGAACGACGCGTTCCTGCTCGAGAATCAATGCAACAACGAACCGGCGTGCATCGCGGCCGGATTGCCGGCGCTCCTCGACAGCATCAGCGGCAACATGGATGCCATCTACCGCGCAATCGAGGCCGCCCACTTCCACGGCCGGCTTGTCGTCGTCAACTACTACTCACTCGACTACGGCGACGCGGCCGGGACAGGGCTGACCCAGCTACTGAACAAGGCGATCACAAGCCATGCGAAGGCCGACGGGGCGAGAATCGCGGACGCGTTCACCTCGTTCGAGCAGGCGGCCGCCTCGGCGAGCGGGCACACCTGTGAGGCGGGCCTTCTGAACACGACTCCGGGAAACCAGCTGACCTGTGACGTGCATCCCAGCCAGTCGGGCCAACAGCTTCTCGCACAGGCCGTCGAAGATGCCTACGGAGGGCCGACCGGAAGATAGGCGCAGAGCTCATCGCTCTACCTCAGCAGGTCGCGGGAACGCCGGGGCCGGTTTGTGAGACGGCGGGTGACCCGTTCAGGTAGACGTCGACCCGGACTCGGGTCGGTTTGCAGGCCCGTTGGAGCGGGACGCTGATGTCGCGCCGTCCACTTCCGGTCACGGTTGCGAAGAGAGCGAGGCTTGCGGGCTGCGTCCAGGCGCCCTGCGGCAGCGGCCGCTCGTAGCCGATGCCGCTCAGCGCCGTTCCCGCCGGCATGCGCGTCCAGCGCAGCTCGAGCTGCAGCTTGTCGTCGGCGAACCGAAGGTTGTGCACCGACACGACGCCGTGCCTCGGCGGCCGCGCCGGAAGCGTGCGGCCGAGGGTGAACGCGGTCTCGATCGACACGACCCGGGTCGCCAGCTGCCGCGCCGCACCGGCCTGCAGGGGAACATGGCGCTCGACCCAGGCGAGGTAGCTGAGGTAGCTCGAGGCGAGGAGCCGGGTGCGCTGGGACGGCCCGGAGCCGCGGATCAGGGCGCGCGCACGGTTCAGCGAGGCGGTCGCCCCGCTGCGATCGCCGTTCGCGAGCTGTGCGGCGCTCTTCAGAAGCCAGAGGTCGGGGACCTTCGGATTGATCCCGATCGCCTCGTCGCTCGCCGCGATCGCATCGTCGTAGTGGCCGTCGTAGAAGCTCATGACGGCGACCAGAGCGGTGCCGAGAATGTCGCGGCTGTTGAGCTCGAGCGCCCGTTTGGCGTCGAGCTCGGCCTGCCCGAACGTCCGGGTGCTCGTATCGGTGACGGCCCGCGTCGTCGCGTAGTCGGGGTTCGCTGCGAGCAGCCGGGCTCGGGCGCGGCCGCTGTAGGCGGGGCCGAGCCGGTCGTCCACCGCAAGCGAGCGGTCGTACGCGGCGAGGGCGCCGCGATAGTCCCCGTTCGTGCTCAGCACCGCCCCTCGTGCTGCCGCCTGGATCGCAGCCGGCGGCGTGGTGGGGATCGGGAGGTGGTAGATCCACACGGTCCAGGCTGCCGCGAAGATTCCGACGGCGACGCCGAGCCCATAGGCGGCGGGGCGGATCGGGCCCGCGACGACGAGCCCGAACCCGACGAGGAAGATCGCCACCGCGAGCACCGCGATCACCGTGGTGTATTGCGTGGAGCGGTCGTTCCAGGTGATGCGGGTCGTCGCGAGGGCGCGCTGCTGGAGCGTCAGCCGCTGCGCCTCCGTCTGGAGGGTGGGGAGGAGCTTCCCGACGGCGAGATCGGGGACGGACGCCTGGGCGACACGGAGGCTGCCTGCGACCTGCGATCCGCTCGGCAGCCCGGCGGCTTCGCCGAGGGTCGGCTGGCCGCTCGTGAGTGGGCGCCGGAAGGCCATGAAGTCGCGTTCGGCCGCCAGCACGGGTTGAAGGCCGGCGACGGTGTCGGCAACGACATTCGCACGCAGCGCCTTGACGGCCACGCGCGTCGTCTGGCGCGCCGTGTTCGACTCGTTCGCGCCGGCGTCGACCTGAAGGATTGCGATTCCTGCACCGAGCACGACGAGCGAGGCGAGGGTGAGAGCGATGTTCCGCTTCAGCGGATCGCGCGGCTCCGCGGTCTCGCTCGGCTCCGCGGTGTCACTCGGCGTCTCCGGCTGCGAGGCGCTCATGCAGCGAAGAACGTCGTCGAGAGTGCGACCGTGAGCCCAGCGATGTAGAGGGCGAGTCCGCAGCCGAGCAGCACGTAGGTGACCCGCGGGCGCGAGGCTACTTCGGCAGCCGTGTAGAAGAAGATCGCGATCACGACGAGGAACGCCCATCGGGTCAGGCCCCTCATCCGGTGGCGGATGTGCACGGCGGCTTCGGCCCAGCTGTTCGGCTCGAGGCTCGCAGGCGAATCGAGGCCGGCCGACATGTCCGCGGCGAGCTGCCGTGCGCGTACCCGATAGTCGAATGAACGGGGCTTCGCCGTCGGGTGAAGCAGGTCGGTGTCGATGGTGAAGGGGCCGAACACGCCTGCCTGAGCGGCGCGCCGCGTCGCTCCCTCACGCAGGCTTGCCGCCTCCCCTCGCGAGACCGCAGCGAGACGGCCGGCGCCGCTCGCGGCCAGGTTGCCGGCCTCGCGGTCGAGCGCTGCGGCGACGGCGTAGTCGGCGCGGTAGCGCACGTACTCGCGCGCCTGACCGGCGACGGTGACGGCGCGGGCGACGCGTGCCTGCTCGACGCTGACCGTCTCACCGATCGACTGGCGATCGTCATACGCCGCCGTGCTTCCGATCTGTGCGGCGCGCCAGCCGAAGCCGGCGGCGGTCACGGTCGCGAGCCCGATCAGGAAGGCGATCGCCCAGCTCACACGTTTGACCTCGCCTCCGTTCATGAAAGGCGAGCCGTGGTGTGCGGCACGGCGTCGCCGGGCAGCGCGATCAAGGGGCGGGAGTCTCCCCGTCGTCCGGCAGGCTGCCGTCGACCTCGACGGTCGTGCCTGCGACGAAGTCCGGCAACGCCCGGCGCCGGCCGTCGAAGAGTGCGGGGACGAATCCGGCGAAACAGGGGATGATCGCGGCTGCCAGGCCGACCACACGGACGAGCGACCGTCCGAGCGAAAGCGGTGCACCGCCCGGCCCGCGAACCCGAACGTGCATCAGCCTCATTCCGGGCGTCTGTCCGGCGAGGCTCCAGAAGCCCGCGAAGTACACGCCGAAGAGAAGGGTCCAGCCGCTCGCCAACAGGAGACCGACGAGCCACGCCGGCCGCAGCGTTCCGACGAGCGAGGCGATCAACGTGACCATCGTGGATACGCCCAGGGCGATCAGGCTGATCAGCAATGCATCCGCGGTCAACGCGATCGCCCGCGTGGCAACGCCTCCGAACCGGGCGGGAGCAGGGGGTCGGCGCAGGTCGACGCGCGCATCCAGAGCGCGCGTGCGCACACGTAGCGCCTGGGAGAGGTCAGCCGCGACGCTCGACGTCTGCTGTTCGAGCGTTCGGCGGATCAGCTCATGCGTCGCATCGGAGCCGACGGCCTTTGCAACCGCCTCCCTGACATCGGGTCGCGCGAGCACCTGGTCGATCACATCTGCGAACTGGACGTCGGTTGCGATCTTCGCCGCAATCCGCTCGATCACCTTTCGTTCGACCAGGATCTGCGCCAGCTCCTCGGGAAAAGGCCCGGCCAGCACGGCATCGACGATGCGAGCCAGCTCGGGCCCGGTGAGGACGCTCTCGACGGACGCCTCGATGCGTGTGCGCGACGCGCGCATCGCCGCACGCGCCGGATAGAGGGCGACGCGGCCCGCAGCCGCCACGACTCCGTCGTCGCGAGCGGGATCGTCGGGAGAGCTCATTTGCGGCAGGTTACGCGTTGGTGAGGCTGGGGTGGGCCTCCGGAGACGGATGTCCCGATCGATTGAGCCGTCCGGCCCATTGTCCGCCGAGCGGTGGTGCAGGATGATCAGTTCCACCCCGACCATGCGGCGACTGCTCCTCGGTTTCGTGCTCGCTCTCTGCCTGCCTGCTTCCGCGCAGGCAGGCGTCCGCGTTTCCGCGTTCTTCTATCCGTGGTACGGCACCTCGTCGCATGACGGGGCGTATCTCCACTGGTCGCAGCTCGGACATGTGCCGCCGGACGACATCGCATCGTCCTACTATCCCGCCCGAGGTCTGTATTCGTCTGCAGATCGGCTGGTGATGGCGCAGCAGATGGACGAGATCCGGTCGGCCGGGATCGACGAGATCGCCGTCTCGTGGTGGGGGCAGGGCTCGGCCGAGGATCTCCTGCTGCCTGCGGTGATCGTCGCGGCCCGCGCCGACGGCATCGCCGTCGCGGTCCATCTCGAGCCGTACGGCGGGCGAACGGTCTCGAGCACCGTGGCCGACGTCGCCTACCTGCGCACCTATGGCATCAAGTCGTTCTACGTCTACCGGCCGTTCGACATGGCGGTCGGCGACTGGGCGGCGGCGAAGAGCGCCTTGCATGCAGGCGGTGTGCATCTCTTTGCGCAGACCGGGCTCGTCGGCACTGCGGCACGGGCCGGGTTCGACGGTGTGTACACCTACGACATCGTCACCTACGGCGGCGACAAGTTCCATCGCCTGTGTGCCGAGGCGCACGCGCGTCACCTCGTCTGCGCTCCGTCGGTGGGGCCCGGCTACGACGCCCGCCGCGGCAGTGGCGATCCGCGCCTGAAGCCGCGTCGTAACGGTGCGACCTACGACGCCATGTGGCACGCGGCCATCTCGAGCGGAGCCGACCGCGTCACGATCACGTCGTTCAACGAATGGCACGAGGGGACGCAGATCGAGCCGGCCGCTCCTGCTCGGCGGCACGGGCAGTACCGCTATCTGTCCTACGACGGCGCCTGGGGCCTGCACGGCATCAACGCCGAGGACGCGTATCTCGAGCGGACGCGCTACTGGTCGGGCGTCTTCCGGAGCACGTCGCCCGTGCAGCTGAAGACCAAGGCTTCGTAGACCCCTTCTTCGTCGACGCCGCGAAGCTGAGGATGGCTCCGGTCGACGATCGCCTTGGGCCACGTTTCGAGCCCCAGGGCTGCAGCACCTTCGCCGGAGCCGAGCGACAACAGCGCGTCGACGGAGATCACGCCACGCCGCCCGGTCTGCCTGCGGGCGATGCCCTCGAGCTCGCGCAGCTCTTCGAGCGGGTCGATGCGCACGTTCGAGTCGGAGCCGATGCACATGGCGATCTTCCGGTGGCACACGCGGGCAACCGGAAGGAACCCGTCACCGAGATTGGCCTCGGTCGTCGGGCACGCGCAGATGCGCGAGCCGGATTCCCTGAGGAGGTCGAGCTCGCCGCCGTCGGCATGCGTGGCATGCACGATCGTCGACCGCGGCCCCAGGCAACCTTCGCGCGCGAGCAGTTCGATCGGGCGCAGGCCGTGCTCGGCGAGGCACTCGTCGATCTCCCGCGGCTGCTCGTCCGCGTGAACGTGGAGCGGCAAGGCGTTCTCCTCGGCGTAGCGTCCGAGCTCGCGCAGCGCCTCGGCAGGACAGGCCCGCACGGAGTGGGGCGCGACTCCGACCTGGATGCCGGCGTCGCGCAGCGACTCGAGCTCACGGAGATAGGCGGCCACGGACTCCTGGCGGAAGCGCGGGATCCCGCCGCGCAGGTAGCACGCGTAGAGGCAGACGAAGGCGATCCCGGCGCCGTCGGCAGCCTCCGCGGCGGCTCTTGCCTCCTCGTGACCCAGATAGTGGAACTCTCCGACCGCCGTATAGCCGTTCCGGCGCAGTTCGCGGTACACCTGGAGATACTCGTCACGGATCTCCGCGACGCTCAGCTCCCCGGCAACGGCGATCATCTCTTCGCGCCAGTCCCAGAAGTCCCCGCCGCGCCCTCGACCGCGCAATACGCGTTGAAACGCGTGGCAGTGGGCGTCGACGAAACCCGGCAGGGCCAGCACGGACATATCCTGTCAGCGTGACCCGCTCCCAGGTGCCGAACGCGCTGACGATTGCACGGTTCTGCCTGATCCCCGTGTTCGTCGTGCTGATCCTCACGAGCGACGGGGGCTATTCGTGGCCGGCCGCGATCGTCTTCGGGATCGCCGGCGTCACGGACCAGGTGGACGGCTACCTGGCGCGGCGCTGGCACGTCGAGTCGTCGTTCGGGAAGTTCGCCGATCCGCTCGCCGACCGGCTGATGATCGACGCCGCGGTCATTCTGCTGCTGCATGCCGGGCGGCTCCCGTGGCTCGCGCTCATCATCCCGGCGCGGGATCTGATCACGCTCGTGGGCACGCCGATCATGCTCGGCCGGGGCTACGAGTTCCAGGTCAACTTCGTCGGCAAGGCGGCAACCTGGCTGCTCTATGCCTCACTCGCGTTCATCATGGTCACGCCGAAGGGGACCGAGTGGCCGCTCTGGATCTTCTGGAGCGGGCTCGTGCTCGGGCTCATCGCCCTCGGCGAGTACGCGCTGAAGGCGCGGCGCGAGGCGCTCGCATGAGAGCCGTCGTGATGGCCGGCGGGGAAGGGACGCGCCTTCGCCCGTTGACCTCGAACCAGCCGAAGCCGATGGTGCCGATCGTCGGCAAGCCGTGCATGGAGCACATCCTCGAGCTGCTGCGCGACCACGGCTTCAGCGACATCGTGGTCACGGTGGCCTTCCTGCCGCAGGCGATCCGGACGTACTTCGGCGACGGCGGCGGCCTCGGCCTGAACATCGAGTACTCGGTCGAGGAGAGCCCGCTCGGCACCGCGGGCTCGGTCAGGCTCGCGTCGGACCGGCTCGAAGAGACGTTCCTCGTCATCTCGGGGGACGCTCTCTGCGACATCGACCTGAACAAGATCGTCGACTTTCACCAGGAGAAGGGCGCAGCGGTGACGATCGGCCTCAAGTCGGTCGAGAACCCGCTCGAGTTCGGGATCGTCGTCACGGACGAGGACGGGAAGGTCGAGCGTTTCCTCGAGAAGCCCTCGTGGGGCCAGGTGTTCTCCGACACGATCAACACGGGCATCTACGTGCTCGAGCCCGAGGTGCTGCGCCACATCCCCAAGGACCGCCCCTTCGACTTCTCGAAGGAGCTGTTTCCGCTGCTGCTCGAGATGGGACGCCCGATCTACGGCTACGTCTGCGAGGGCTACTGGCAGGACATCGGCAACCTCGACCAGTACCGGCAGGCGAATGCCGACGCTCTCGACGAGAAGGTTCGGCTGAACATCTCCGGGATGAAGATCCGCGGAGACGTCTGGATCGGGGAGGGCGTCGAAATCGACGACGTCGAAGGCGTCGAAGGGCCGGCGTTCATCGGCAACTACTCGACGGTGTCGCCGGAGTCGTCGGTCGGCCCGTACACGGTGCTCGGTCCCGGCACGACGCTGCGGGAGCGCGCGCGCGTCTCCCGGTCCGTGATCGACGCGTCCTGCTACATCGGGCGCAGCGCGACGATCGAGGGAGCGATTCTCGGCCGCAACTGCGACGTGCGACCGCATGCGCGCGTGCACGAGGGAGTTGCGGTGGGGGACCAGGTGACGCTCGGCGACCAGTCGGTGATCTTCCCGGGGGTGCGGATCTATCCGTACAAGGAGGTCGAGTACGGCGCCCAGATCCACGAGAGCCTCATCTGGGAGTCGCGTGGGACGACGAAGGTGTTCGCACAGGACGGCGTGGTGGGGCTCGTGAACGTCGACCTCACGCCCGAGGTCGCGCTCCGCGTCGGCGCGGCGCTCGGCACCGCGCTCAAGCGCGGCGCGCGGGTCGTTGCCAGTCGCGAGAGCGCACCCGCCTACCGCATGATCAAGCGGGCACTCATCTCCGGTCTCAACTCGACGGGCGTGCAGGTCGCCGATCTGCGAACGCTGCCGGCCCCGGTCGGCAAGCATCTCTTGAAGACCCAGAACTACGACGCCGCCTTCCACGTGGGCGCCTCGACCACCGATCCCGAGGCGGTGCAGATCCGTCTCTTCGAGCGGCCGGGGGTCACGCTCTCCGAAAGGATGCAGAAGGAGATCGAAAAGCACTTCACGCGCCAGGAACTGCGGCGGGTTCCGTTCGGCGCGGTCGGCTCGATCGTCTATCCGGCCCGCGCACGCGAAGGCTATGCGAGCGACCTGGTCGACGACCTCGACGTGGCCTCGATCCGCGAGCGGGGCTTCAGGATCGTCGTCGACTACGGATACTCGGGCGGCAGCTTCGTCCTGCCGCTCGTGTTCGGCCAGCTCGGAGTCGAGGCGGTGACCGCTCACCCGTTCGAATCCGACGCCGGTTCCACGCCGTCGCGCTTCGGAGCGACACTCGACTACTCGCAACGGCTGGTCGAGGCGGTGAATGCCGACTTCGGCGCGGTCTTCGACCGTTCGGCGGAGCGGCTCTTTCTCATCGACGAGACCGGCCGCGAGGTGAGGCCGGACCAGGCGCTCCTGCTCTATCTCCACCTGCTGACGTTGAGCACGACCGGGAAGGTCGCCGTTCCGGTCACGGCAACCGGCCAGATCGAGGAGGTGGCCGGCGACCGCCTCGAGGTGATCCGGACGACGGCGACGCTCGCGGGCCTGACCGAGGCAGCGGCCGGCGAGGGCGTCGTCTTCGCCGGGGCGCCGGGCGGGGGCTACGTGTTCCCGGGCTTCCTGCCCGCCTACGATGCGAGCGCGTCGCTCTGCAAGCTGCTGGAGCTGCTCGCGCCCGTCGACCGACCGCTCTCGAAGCTCATCGCCGCCCTGCCGAGGCCGACCCTGATCCACCGTCAGCTGCAGTGCCCGTGGGCGCTGAAGGGAACCGTCATGCGGGTGCTCAACGAGCGCTTCGCCGACGCCAACGTCGACCTGCGGGACGGGATCAAGATCTTCGACGAGCGCGGCTGGGTGCAGGTGCTCCCCGACGCCGACGAGCCGCTCGTCCATCTCTATGCCGAGGGCGAGTCGGCCGAGGTCTCGGAGGACCTCGAAACCGAGCTGCGGACGCTCGTCGTCGACGTGATCGAGCAGGAGGAGATCGGGAGCAGGGCCTGAGCGGGCTCTCCCGGCGATCGCCCCCGCGTGTGAGCGGAGGCCGGGGAGTCGGAACGGTCACGCATCCCCGGCCTCGACGCTGACGACGCAAACCCCCCACGGCCACGTCGATACGCTCAACGTAGTGGTCGACGAGCTCGAGCCGTGATAAGCCCGGGTTAACGAGCCGCTGATGCGGGCATGCCTCACCGGCGCCCGACCGAATGCAGGAATCGACGCCTGACGGCTGAACCCTTAAGCTGAGGTTGACGGTTCCGACAGCCTCTGCTGGAATCAGATAACGATCGACGACGAAAGGCGGCACAGTGGAACCGCTCCCTGATCTGGGCTCGCTGCCCGACAGTGACCTGAAAGCACTGATCGACGAGCTCGAAGTACAGGAACGTGAGGTCAGCTACCAGCGACGCCTCCTGCACGGCAAGATTGACATCCTTCGTGCGGAGCTCGTCGCACGTCTCCAGACCTCGGGGGGCCGGAGCGTGCTCGATCAGGTCGACGTCGACCGGCTCACCCAGATCCTGACCGGGAAGGCGAGCCCACCGGCGTAGCGATGAGCATCGTCTACTGCCAGGAGTGCGGCTTTCAGAACCCGGAGTCGGCCAACTACTGCTCGCGCTGCGGGGCGCTCCTCTCGCGCGGCGAGTCGGTGGCGGAGACGACGCAAACCTTCTCGCCCGAGGAGGTCGGCGACATCGAGCACGAGGACTTCGGGATCGAGGGCCCCGCACTCGTCGTGCGCGCAGGCGGCGGCCGGGCGGGGGAGAGCTTCAAGCCCTCGGGCCAGCGCACACGCATCGGGCGCTCCCCCGACTGCGAGATCTTCCTCGACGACGTCACGGTCTCTCGCAATCACGCGCTGCTCCTCGAGCAGGACGGCACGTTCGTGGTCGAGGACCAGGGCTCGCTCAACGGCACCTTCGTCAACCGCAGGCGCATCGACAGCGCCTCGCTCGCCGAGGGAGACGAACTGCAGATCGGCAAGTACCGGATGACGTTCATCGCATGACGAGCACGGCCAAGCAACCGGGGCAGGCGCCGCAAAAGCCGGCACGCGAGCGCTTCCTGCGGATCGGCGAGGTCGTCCGTCGGCTGCACGACGACTTTCCCGACATCTCGATCTCGAAGATCCGCTACCTCGAAGACGAGGGCCTGTTGATGCCGCGCCGGACGCAAGGTGGCTACCGGTTGTTCAGCGAGCCGGACCTCGAGCGTCTGCAGACGATCCTGCGCTTGCAACGCGATGAGTTCCTGCCGCTGCGGGTGATCAAGGACGAGCTCGACGCGCCGGGCGCGAAGGAGCGCAAGCGGCGGCGTCCCGCGGCGCTCGGAACGGCCGAGGAGTCGATCACGCTCGACGAGTTGTGCGAGCGCGCCGTCATCGAGCCGGCGCTCGCCAAGGAGCTCGAGGACTTCGGCCTCCTCGCTCCGCAGGGAAGCGGAGCAGGGAAGCGCTATCCGGAATCCGACGTCGACGTGGCGCTCTTGTGCGCCCAGCTCGCGCGCTTCGGCATGGGCCCGAGGCACCTCCGCACGGTTCGCACAGCCACGGCGCGCCAGGCAGCGCTGCTCGAGCAGCTGTTCGCACCGTCGCTCAGCGGCCGCAACAGCGAACGCCGCGCTCAGGCCGTGCGGGACCTGCAGCAGGTCGCGGAGCTCGCCGGGGGGCTGTCGTCGCTTCTCTACTGGCGCGACCTGCGAGACTTCGCGCAGTGAACGATCTTCGCTCCATGGTCCGGGAGGTTCAGGACTTCCCGACTCCCGGCGTGGGGTTCAAGGACGTGACGCCGCTCCTTGCCGACCCGGCGACGCTTCGGCAGACGGTCGGAGAGTTGGCGGCGTGGGTGAAGGAGCGGAACGCCGACCTCGTGCTCGGAGCGGAGGCTCGCGGCTTCTGGCTCGGCTCGGCGATCGCCGTCGAGGCTGGAGTGGGGTTCATCCCGGCGCGCCGGCCGGGCAAGCTGCCGCCCGAGACCGTCAGCGCAAGCTACGTGCTGGAGTACGGCGAGAACTCGCTCGAGCTGCATCCCGACCTGATCCCCACCGGCTCCCGGGTCGTGATCCACGACGATGTGCTCGCGACCGGCGGCACCGTCGAGGCGATCATGAAGCTCGTCCACCAGCTCGGGGGAACGGTCGTCGGTGCGTGCTTCATCATCGAGCTGTCGTTCCTCGGCGGCCGTGAGCGACTCGCCGGTACCGAGCTCCACGCACTGATCAAGTATTGAAGTCGTGTGCAACAGCCGATACATGGGGTAGGAAGCTCCCATGTACGACACGCTGACGAGCACCTACACCTTCTCCTGCCCGATTCACGGCGAGACGCACGTGTGCCTTTCGCGCTTCCGCCGGCTCGAGCAGTTGCCCGGGGCGCGGCACCCGGCGGTCTATCGGGTCGAGTTCGCGTGCGCCTGCGGATCCGACCATCCTGGGCTCGTCTCGCACGACGACCTGGACTGGGCGCCTCTCGGCCTGCGCGACGAGACCCGGTTCGTCAACCTGATGACCTCGAAGCTCGAGGCCCTCGCCGCCGAGTTGAGCGACGTCGCCGCGGCACGCATCAAGGCGGGGGAGTGGCCGTGGAGCTTCTTCTGCTGGCCCGAGGAGCGTCCGCGTCCGGTCTTCCCGTCGGCGTTCAGGTTGCTTGCACCGGCCGTGTCGGGCGATCGCGTCGGGGTCGCGGTTCGCTGCCCGGTGTGCGGCAAGGTCTCGGTGAACCTGGTCTCGCGCGCCCATGTCGACGTGCCGTTCCTGAACGACCGCGAAGTCGGGGTCGTCGAGCACGTCTTCGAGCACGACGTCGCTGCGACCGTGGCCGAGTTTCACGCCGAGCTCGAGTCGGAGTCGTTCGACGCGCGCCGTCTCGGACTTGAGTGATCTCCTCCCTCCCGCCAGGGATCGCGCCGTCCGACGGGCCGCCGATACTTCTGGCACGTGACCGAGACGAGTGTCTTTGAGCCCCAACCCGTGCGTGGAGCAGCGCTGCTCCTCGCCCACTGCAGTGATCACGCCGACAGCCGGGAGAGCGCATACACGCGTCTCGAGCAGGAGGTAGGCGGCCCGCTGGCCCGCCTTCTGGTCGGTGCGCTCGTCGGCCGTCAGGGCTTGCGCGGTTCGTCTTCGCCGTAGGCCCGGACGAAGAGGAACGTCAGGAACCCGACGACGGCGCCGATGATGAACGTCGTCGACGAGGGGTAGCCGACCGCACTGCCGCCGATCCAGATGAAGAGGCCGAAGAAGACGGCCCAGAGGAACGACGTGACGCCGTGGTCGGTGGCGGGCGGGCGCAGGTGCATCGCGGCGAGATCCTAGTACACCGGACGAGGACGCTCGAGCCGAATCGGACCAAAGAAATTCACCGAGCCGGTTGCGCTTTTGTCCACCTTCCCCGTGAACCTTCGGCTTCCGCCTACGGCCCTCGGGAGCGGCTTCGACCTACTCGCGCTCCGTGCTCGGTGCAAGAGCAAACCTAGGGGGTGCGGCCGGCCGGTGCAAGGGGGCCGGAACGGTCTTTGACGCAATTTGCGAGAACTTCTGTGAGCGCAGGCCGAATTAGCATTTCGTGCTCTGTGCTCAAAAGGGGCCGGACCATAATTCACCGAGCCGGTTGCGCTTTCGTCCACCTTCCCCGTGAACCTTCGGCTTCCGCCTACGGCCCTCGGGAGCGGCTTCGACCTACTCGCGCTCCGTGCTCGGTGCAAGAGAGAAGCTAACGCCCAGGACGCGTCCGTTCAAGAGGGGAGAGGCGCGAAAAAACCCGCTCGTAGCGATCCGCGCCTGGGGAAAACCTGTGGACGACGCACCGCGCCGGCGGCGCGGCCCCGATTGCCCGACCCGAACGATCAGGCCGCAGCTCGACGTGCGGGCGTTCTCCGAGCGACTGCCACGGCAGGGGCAGAAGCCGGGGCAGAAGGCTTTCCGCCTCCACTTGACATAACTCCCACTTGCGTGCAGAGAAGCGAGAGGGCCGCTGCGCGTGGTTTGGCCCGGTCGCCGAGCGGCTAGATGGTCTCTGGGTGGCCCCGGAGACCGACATCCTCCTCCTGAGCGACGACCTCCGGCGCCTGGTCGACGCGTGCGAGGAACGCGGCTCGGTTCTCCAGTCCGAGCTGAACGAGGTGCTCGAGCCGCTGGGCCTCGATCCGCTCGAGGCGGATCTCGTGCAGCGCGAGCTCGAGACCCGCCAGATCGACGTCGTCGGGGACATCGGCGAGGACGGTGAGACGTCTCCGCAGTCGGCGCCCGAGCAGCGGCAGCAACAGCAGATCTCGTGGGAGACGACGACCGACGCGCTCCAGCTCTTTCTCCGCGAGACCGGGCGGCATCCGCTCCTGACGGCGGCCCAGGAGGTCGAGCTCGCCAAGCGCATCGAGGCCGGCGACCTGCTCGCCAGGCAGCGCATGATCCAGGCCAACCTGCGCCTGGTCATCTCGATCGCGAAGAACTACCGCAACCAGGGGCTGCCGTTTCTCGACCTGATCCAGGAAGGGACGCTCGGTCTGATGCGCGCCGTCGAGAAGTTCGACTGGCGCCGCGGCTACAAGTTCTCGACCTACGCGACGTGGTGGATCCGCCAGGCCGTCGCCCGAGCGCTCGCGGACAAGGCGCGGACGATCCGGATGCCGGTCCATATCGTCGAGAGGCTGCAGAAGATTCGACGTGCCGAGCGAAACCTCTGGGCGACCCTCGGCCGCGAGCCGACCCTCCAGGAGATCGCCGACGAGGCGAATCTCTCGGTGCGCCAGGCCAAGGAGGTGAAGGACGCCGCCCGTGCCTCGACCTCGCTCGATGCGCCGGTCGGCGATTCGGACGAGACCGTGCTCGGGGACTTCGTTCCCGGCGAGGGGCCGCTCCCGGACGAGCAGGTCGAGGACTCCCTCCGCTCCGAGACGCTTGCGATCGCCCTCCGGTCGCTCCCGGAGCGCCAGCGAACCGTCCTGATCCTGCGCTACGGGCTCGAGGACGCCAACCCGAAGACGCTCGAGGAGATCGGGCGTCGGCTCGGCCTGACCCGAGAACGCGTGCGTCAGATCGAAGTCGAGGCGCTGAAGCGGCTCGGGAAGCTGCACGAGATGGAGGCCGTCGCCTACACGACCTGAGGCTCAGGCCTGCAGGTAGAGCTGCAGCCCGGGAGCGACGGTGCGCAGCTCGCGCAGCGCCCGCGTCTCCAACTGGCGGACGCGCTCGCGGGTGATGCCGAGCTCGGCGCCGACCTCCTCGAGCGTCTTCGGCGGCTGTCCGTCGAGCCCGAAGCGGCGCACGACGACGAGCTTCATCCGCGGATTCAGGTGCTCGACCGCGGCTGCCAGGTCGACCGAGCGCGCGTTGTCGGCGCTCGCACCGTCGGGGGACTCGGACTTCTCGTCCTCGATCAGGTCGGCAACCATGCTCTCGCCGTCCCCCACCGGCGTCTCGAGCGAGACGGGATCTTCCACGAGGTCGAACAGCTCCCGGACGCGCTGCTCGGTGAAGCCCGAGTCCGTCGCGATCTCCTCGACCGAGGGATCGCGGTTCAGCTTCTGCGCCAGCTGGCGGCGCGAGCGCTGGACGCGCCGAACCTGCTCGGCGACGTGCACGGGCAGCCGGATCGTGCGCCCCTGGTCGGCGAGCGCGCGTGTGACCGCCTGGCGGATCCACCATGTTGCGTAGGTCGAGAGCTTGTAGCCCATCTTGTAGTCGAACTTCTCGACGGCGCGGATCAGGCCCAGGTTGCCCTCCTGGATCAGGTCGAGCAGCGGGACGCCGGCCTTCGTGTAGTTGCGGGTGATCGACATGACGAGCCTGAGGTTGCACTCGATCAGGCGGCGCTTGGCGCGCTCGTCGCCGAGGTCCTTGAGGCGCGCGAGCTCCCGCTCCTCGGCCGGGGTGAGCAGGCGCCCGTCGCCGATCTGGCGGACGTAGAGCTTCAGCGGATCGGAGGTCTGGAGACGCTCGTCCTGTGTGAGAAACGCGTTCTCCGGCTCCTCGTCCGCCTCGTCCTCGATCGCGTCGAGCGCAGGCAGCAGCCCGAGCACCGGCTCGGCCGGCTCTGCTTCCGGAGACGCCTTGGGAAGCGGCTTCATCGAATTCCCTATCGGCGGGAGGAGCGCGCGACTTGAGATGTAAAGAGTCCGTGCCGATAGCAACTTCAGGGCGTCACGTCCGTCTACCCTCATAGGATCAACTTATGTGCGGCATTGCGGGATACAGCGTTCGGTCACGTTCATCACTTGGGCGGACGCTGGCTGCGCAGGCGCTCCTGGCCGCAATCGCCGAGCGTGGTGCCGATGCCGTGGGCTATGCCTACCGGGGCGCGGACGACACCTACGCGACCGTCGTGAAGCAGCGGACGCCCGCCTCGCAGCTCCTCGAACGAGTGTCCGTGCCGGAGTCGGCCAACCAGCTGCTCGTCCACGTGCGCGACTACACGAAGGGCCACCCGTCCATCTCCGCCAACAACCACCCGGTGCGCCACGGGCCGGTGGTCGGGATCCACAACGGGATCATTCTCAACGACGACGAGCTCCTCGCCCCCCACTCCTGCGCCCGCGCCGAGCCCAGCATGACCGTCGACTCCGAGGCGATCTTCGCAATCGCGGCTCACTCCAGGAACGACGCCCACGCGCTCGAGCATCTGCGCGGCGCCATGGCCACCTCCTGGGTCGACGAGCGCGAGCCGGGCGTCGTCTTCCTGGCCCGCGGCAGCGGGCGCCCGCTCTGGATCGGCGAGTGCCGCGACGGGGTCTTCTTCGCCTCCACGAAGGTCGCGCTCGAGGTCGTCGAGCGCTACTGCCGGCTCAAGCTGCGCAAGCGTGAGTTGCGCGAGGGCACGTGGCTCGCGCTCGAGGACGGACTGGTCATACGTCGAGCGCGCTTCCGCCCCGACGTCTCCTACCACGAGGACGACCCGCTCCCGTCGGTGCGCGCACCCGAGGAGCGCGAGTTCTGCCTGACGCGCCTTGCGGCGCTCGCCGCCGCGTAGTTCAGGCGGCGGCCACCCAGCGAGCACTGAGTCGAGGGCCGCTCGATCGCGGTCCCGGGCTCAAGCGACCGTTCCGTCGTCCGAGACGCTCGCTCCCTCCTCGAGCAGCCGCTCCCGGACGAGATACTGGAACGTCGCCCACGCGCCGCGGCGTGCCTCGAACAGGCGATAGACCTGCCACTCGGTCAAAAGCGAGGAATCCGCCCGGCGCGCTGCCTGCCAGTCGCCGAACTTCGGCAGGCGCCCGACCCGGCGGGCGAGCCGGCTTCCCTGGTCGACCGCGCGCTCGAGCCGCTCCTCCCCGACGGCGACGTCGAAGCCGGCCTCGCGCAGCGCCGTCGCGAGGGACCCGAACGTGTGCCAGTAGAGCGAGGTCGAGGGCATCGCTCCCCGTCTGGCACGGATGTCGTGTGCGTTCGGGGTGCGGCCGAGCTCCTCGCCCAGGCGGCGGAGCTGGTCGACGAGCTCCTCGCGGGTCGCGAAACGGCGCGGCATCAGGCCGGCCGCACGCTTGGCGGCGTTCCAGGTGCCGAAGTGCTCGATCACGGTCTGCGGGTGCATGCCCGCCCCGGGATCGGCGGCGAACTCCTTCATCGTCGGCGAGCGGCCGAGCCGTTCCGCCGAGGCTCGGAGAGCATCGAGGATCTGCTGATCCGTGTAGCGGCGCCGGATCCCCGCCTGAAACTCCGCGAGGGCCTGTGGGTCGATCCGGGTCACCGCGCGATAGGGCTTCCGCGCCACCACCAAACATGGTAGAGCGAGCTGGAGAAAACGCAAGTGCAGGCTAGTTCTCGGCTGCCGTCACGGAAAACCGGCGCGGGACCGGCCGCGGCTACCGTTCGCCCCCGGGTGCGTCCTCCGATCCCACTCTCGCTCGAATCGGCCGCCCTCCGGGCGGCGGGGGCCCTGTCGCGGGCCGCGGGGCGCGGAGGCGGGACGACGCTGCCGGGGAAGCTTCTGTGGAAGCTGGACCCGGGCGCGATCGACCGGTTGGCGGCGCGGCTCGAGCAGGGCTCGGTGCTGATCTCGGCGACGAACGGCAAGACGACGTCGGCGGCCATGACGGCCGGCATCCTGGCTCCCCGCCTGCGCGTCGCGCACAACCGCTCCGGAGCGAACCTCGTCTCCGGCGTTGCCTCCACCCTGCTCCACGCCGACGATGCGCAGCTCGGGCTCTTCGAGGTCGACGAGGCGGCGCTGTCCGAGGTCGCGCGGCGGATCCGGCCGCGGGCGCTTCTGCTCGGCAACCTCTTTCGCGACCAGCTCGACCGCTACGGGGAGCTCGAGCTCGTGGCGGCGCGCTGGCGCGACGCCGTCGCGTCGCTGCCCGATGCCGAGCTCGTCGTGAACGGCGACGACCCGCAGGTGGGCGACCTGGCCCGCGGCCGTCGATCACGGGTCTTCGGTGTCGACGATCCACGGCTCGCACGCCCCGCGATGCAGCACGCGGCCGACTCCAAGTACTGCCTGCGCTGCGGGACGCCGTACGACTACGCCGCCTGCTATGTCGGCCACCTCGGCGACTATCACTGCCCGAACTGCGGTCACTCGCGGCCGGCGCTCGACGTCGCGGCCCGCGACATCGAGCTGCACGGCCTCGACGGCGCCGCGTTCACGCTGGCGGCACGCGAAGGGACGGCGCGGGTGGAGCTCGGCCTGCCCGGCCTCTACAACGTGTACAACGCCCTGGGCGCCGCTTCTCTCGCCCTCACCCTCGGAGCCTCGCTCGACGAGGTCGTCGGCGGGCTGCAGGGATTCTCGGCGGCGTTCGGGCGGTTCGAGCGGATCGCGGTCGGCGACCGTCGCCTGCTCATGCTGCTCGTCAAGAACCCGGCGGGCGCCAACGAGGCCGTGCGCACGCTCGTCGAGGACCGGGAGCACGCTGTCTGCGTGGCCGCCCTCAACGACGAGATCGCCGACGGCCGGGACGTCTCGTGGATCTGGGACGTCGACTTCGAGCCGCTGCTCCCAGGCCTCGACCACCTCGTCGCGACCGGCACGCGCGCAGCGGAGCTCGCTCTGCGTTTCGCCTACGGCGGCCTGGCGCGTGAGCGGATCGAGGTCGTCCCGTCGCTCGAGGCGGCCCTCGACCGCGGCCTCGAGCTGACGCCGGCAGGCGGCGAGCTCGTGGTCCTGCCGACCTACACTGCGATGCTCGCGCTCCGCAAGGTGGTCGTCGATCGCGGCCACGCCGCGAACTACTGGGAGAAGGACGCGTGAGGATCAGGGTCGGCCACCTCTATCCCGACTACCTGAACATCTACGCGGATCGTGGGAACATTGCGGTGCTGGCCGAGCGCGCCCGGCTGCGCGGTCACGAGCTCGACGTGCGCTCGATCGGGATGGGCGACCGCGTGCCGGCGGGCCAGATCGACCTCTTCTACGTCGGCGGCGGCCAGGACCGCGAGCAGGCGCTCGTCGCGCGCGACCTCGCCGCGAAGGCCGATCCCCTCCACGAGGCGGCCGGTGCGGGCGCCGCCTTCCTCGCCGTCTGCGGCGGCTACCAGCTGCTCGGCCGTTTCTATCGCGACGCGGGCGGCGTCGAGCTGCCGGGGATCGGGCTGCTGCCGCTCCACACGATCGCCGGACGGCGGCGGATGATCGGGGACGTCCTGCTCGACTGCACATGGGCCGGCCGCACGATGGCCGGCTTCGAGAACCACGCCGGGCGCACGATCCTGGACGATGGGGCGGAGCCGCTCGGCCGCGTCGTCTCCGGGTTCGGGAACGACGGAGCGACCGGTGCCGAGGGGTGCCGGCGGCAGCGGGTGTACGGCACGTATCTGCACGGCCCGCTCCTGCCCCGTAACCCGTGGTTCGCCGATCATCTCCTGGCCGAGGCCCTCGCCCACGCCGGCGGGCCGACGGAGCTCGCGGCGCTCCCCGACGAGCTCGAGGCCGAGGCGCATCGCGTGTCCGCCCAACGCGCACGATCCCGCGGCGGCAGGTTCTGACCGGACGGAACCCGGCGCCTCCCCGGCTCAGCGGGCCCAGAGCGCGCCGAGATACACGGCCGGGTCGCCCGGCTGCCAGCGTTCGAGGAACCGCTTGATCGGCGGGTGCACGACGATGTCCTGCAGCTCGTCGTCGGAGAAGAGGCGTGCGCCCTTCACGGCCGCATCCTTGGTCTCGACGTCCTCGAGCGAGCGATGCGAGAGATCGGCCGAGAAGATGATGTGGACGACATGCTTTCGCGTGAGCGGGGACGCCGACTTCGGCGCGATCGAGTCGACGATCGCCACCGGCCCCTCGAAGCGGACGTCCGCCTCCACGCCGAGCTCCTCACGCAGCTCGCGGCGCAGCGCCTCGATCAGCGACTCGCCGCTGTCGACGCCGCCGCCGGGGAGCAGCCAGTACTCCTTGCCCGGTTTCTCCTGGCGGCAGAGCAGCACACGGCCTTGCCAGCGCAGGATCGCAGAGACACGGATGCGAGGCTCCATCAGTGCAGAGAAGAGCCGAAGCCGCGGACACCGCGCTCACCCTCCGGCAGCTCATCCACCTCGACGAGCTCGACGTCCGGGAGCTCGAGGATCACGAGCTGCGCGATGCGCATGCCCTCGTCGACGACGAACGTCTCGTCGCGGTCTGTGTTGAGGAGGTTGACGAGCACCTCGCCGCGGTAGCCCGAGTCGACGAGCCCCGGAGTGTTGACGATCGAGACGCCGTGCTTCGACGCCAGCCCGGAACGCGGCTGGACGTATCCCGCATAGCCTTCGGGGATCGCGACGGCAAGGCCTGTCGGGACGAGCGCACGCTCGCCCGGCGCGAGCTCCACGCGCTCGCAGGACGAGAGATCGAGGCCGGCATCGCCCGAATAGGCGCGCACCGGCACGACCGCGTTCGGTCGGACCTTCTGGACGAGCAGCTCGATCAGGCCGACTCCCGGCCGGTGGCCGTCGCATCGGCAAGGAGGAACGGCGCGAAGCGCGGCAGGTCGCGGCGGGGCAGGCGTGCAACGAGCGCGACGCCCTCGGGCGTGTCCTCCCGCTCCTCGATCGGCATGCCGAGGGCGTAGAGCTCCGACAGGCGGCCGCCCTCGTCGTACGGAACGAGCAGCCGCACCCTCTCCCAGCGGTCGTCGAAGCGCCGCGCCAGCTCGGCCTGCAGATCCTGCATGCCCTCGCCGGTCAGGGCCGAGACCTGGGGAGCTGCCGGAAAGCGGTTGGACAGCCGGCGGCGCCCGAGCGGATCCACCCGGTCGATCTTGTTCAACACGACCTCGACCGGCAGCTCGCCGGCTCCGATCTCGTGGAGCACGTCGTCGACCGCATCGCGCTGGCGGTCCTGCTCGTCGTCGGGCGCTGATGCGTCGACCACGTGCAGCACCATGTCGGCGACGAGCGTCTCCTCCAGCGTGGAGGCGAACCCCTCGACGAGTTGGTGGGGCAGGCGCCGGATGAAGCCGACGGTGTCGGTGACGAGGTAACGGCGGCCGTCATGCTCGAAACCCCGCGTCGTCGGGTCGAGGGTATGGAAGAGCTGATCCTCGACCGACACCTCGGAGCCGGTCAGGCGGTTCAGGAGCGTCGACTTGCCGACGTTCGTATAGCCGGCGAGCGCGATCGTCGGCGTCTCGGTGCGGCGCCGCTCCTTGCGGCGTGTCGCGCGCTGCTTCTCGATGTCCTTCAGCTTGCGCTTGAGCACCGTGATGCGGTGCCGTGCGAGTCGGCGGTCGGTCTCGAGCTGCGACTCGCCCGGGCCGCGCGTGCCGACCCCGCCACCGAGTCGCTCGAGGTGCTGCCACATGCCACGCATGCGCGGGAGGTTGTACTCGAGTTGCGCGAGCTCGACCTGCAACTTGCCCTCGGCACTCGTCGCATGCTGCGCGAAGATGTCGAGGATGAGCTGGGTGCGGTCGATGACGCGCGTGTCGAGCGCGTTCTCGAGGAACCGCTGCTGTGCCGGATCGAGCTCGTCGTCGACGAGCAGGCTCTCCGCACCGGATTCCTTGTAGCGCTGCTTCAGCTCTTCGAGCTTGCCCTTGCCGACGTACGTGCGCTGCGCCGGCCGGGCGCGGTGCTGCACCACCTCGCCGATCGGATCGACGCCGGCGGTCCGGGCGAGCTCCTTGACCTCGGCGAGCTCGTCCTCCACGGCCACACCCTGTCCGAGCACCGCGAGGACGAACCCGCGCTCGGGGTCGGGGGAACGTGGAATCATCGGCATCGATTATGGCACTCGCCGAGCGCACCCTGGATCTCGTGAACATTCCGTCCGAATCGGGCGGTGAGCGGGAGCTGTACGGTTACATCACCTCCGTCGTGCCGCTCGAACAGGCTTTCGTCGACGGTGAGTCGGTGATCTTTGCCCGGCGGAGCGGGCGGCCGCTCGTCCTCCTCGCGGGACATACCGACACGGTGCCCGCCCAGGGGAACCTGCCCGGGCGGATCGAGGGCGGCTCGGTCGTCGGTCTGGGCGCGAGCGACATGAAGGGCGGGCTGGCCGTGATGGTCGAGCTCGCCCGCTGGGCCGTCCGTGCCGACCTCGCCTACGACCTCGCGTTGCTCTTCTTCCCGCGCGAGGAGCTCGGCCCGGCCGAGAACCCGCTCCCGGGTGTGTTCGAGCGCACCGGCGTCGTCGACGAGGCACAGCTCGTCGTCTGTCTCGAGCCGACGGACAACACGCTGCAGCTCGGCTGCCTCGGCAACCTCAACGCGAGCGTCGTCTTCGAGGGACGTTCCGCCCACTCGGCGCGACCCTGGCTCGGCGTGAACGCGATCGGTGTCGCACTCGAGGGGCTCCGCCCCGTCCTCGAGGCCCAGCCGCGCGACGTCGTGATCGATGGGCTGGCGTTTCGCGAGGTGATGTCCGTCACGCAGCTGCACGCCGGGATCGCGACGAACGTCGTGCCGGCGACCGCCGAAGCGACGATCAACTTCCGCTACGCGCCCGACCGGACGCCGGAGTCCGCCGTCGCGCGCCTGCACGAGCTCTGGCCGAACGCCACGGTCACCGCCAACTCGCCCCCGGCGCACGTCGCGCTCGGCTCACCACTCGTCGAGCGGCTCCGCGCAGTCGGCGGGCTGGCCGTCGAGCCGAAGCAGGCCTGGACGAACGTCGCCGACTTCGCTGCGCGCGGGCTCGATGCCGTCAACCTCGGCCCCGGCGCGACCCGCTACGCCCACGCAGTGGACGAGCGAGTCGAGATCAGCGAGCTGGAGCGGACGTTCGCCGTGCTGCAGCGCTTCCTCGCCGGTAGCGTCTGAGCGTGCAGCTCTCCCCCGTTCTCGCCGACCTCGCGCAGTACCCATTCACCCGGCTCGACGACTGGAAGGCACGGGTGTCGGCCCGCGGCATTCAGCTGATCGACTTCGGCATGGGTGATCCGCGTGAGCACACACCCGCCTTCATCCGGCAAGCGCTCCTCGAGTCGGTCGACGAGGTCTCCTCCTACCCACGCGCGACGGGGCTGCCCGAGCTGCGCGCCGCCGTCGCCGGCTGGATCGACCGGAGGTTCGGGGTCGGCGTCGATGCGGACCGCGAGATCGTGCCGACGCTCGGGTCGAAGGAGGCGATCTACTCGTTCGCACAGATTGCGCTCGGCGGCAAGCGCGTCGTTGCGATCCCCGAGCCGGCGTATCCCGTGTACGAACGGGGAGCGCGCTTTGCAGGAGGCGCGATCGCAGGCGTCCCATTGCGGGAGGATCACGGCTGGCTGCCCGACCTCGACGCGTTCGACCGGTGGGACGAGATCGCGCTCTTCTGGGCCTGCTACCCGAACAACCCGACCGGTGCCGTCGCTCCACTCTCGCTCTACGAAGAGCTCGCTGCGCGGGCGCGGGAGCACGGGTTCCTCGTCTGTTCCGACGAGGCGTACTCCGAGCTGTGGTTCGACGAGCCGCCGGTCTCGGCGCTGCAGCTCGCCGACCGGACCAATGTCGTCGTCTTCAACACCCTTTCGAAGCGCTCGTCGATGACGGGGTACCGCTCGGGCTTCGTCTGCGCGCCGCCCGCGATCGCCGACGCGCTGCGAACCTTCCGTCCGACGGTGGGCACTGCGCCGCAGGAGTTCGTCCAGCGGGCATCGGTCGCAGCGTGGTCGGACGACGCGCATGTCGAGGACGTCCGCGCGATCTACCGCCGCAAACGCGAGACGTTGCTGCCGGCGCTGGAAGCGGCCGGGCTCCGGCTCGCAGGCTCCAAGGCGACGTTCTACCTCTGGCTGGACGTGGGCGGATCGTCCGAGGCGTTTGCGCATCGGCTGCTCGAGCACGGCGTCGTCTGTGCGCCGGGATCCTTCTTCGGGCCCGCCGGCGAGGGCTACGTGCGTTTCGCCCTCGTGCCGACCCAGGCCGAGTGCGAGCGCGCAGCCGCGATCGTGCGGGAGGTCCTGTGAGGACAGCGGAGACGATTGCCGCGCTCGACCGCGGTGAGGTGCGCGTGGCCGAGCCCGACGGCGACGACTGGGTCGTCAACGCGGCGGTGCAGGGCGCGATCCTCGACTACTTCCGGGAGCGGCAGCTGGAGCCGAGTGAGGTCGGGCCGTTCTCCTACCACGACAAGATTCCGCTCAAGAGCGGCTACGAGGCGCTCGGCGTGCGGGTCGTGCCGCCCGCGGTCGCACGCTACGGCGCGTTCCTCTCGCGCGGGGTCGTGATGATGCCGTCGTACGTGAACATCGGCGCGTGGGTCGGGCCCAACACGATGGTCGACACGTGGGCGACCGTGGGCTCGGGCGCCCAGATCGGTGGGAACGTCCACCTCGCAGGCGGAGTCGGGATCGGCGGTGTGCTCGAACCGCCCGGTGCGCGCCCGGTGATCGTGGAGGACGGCGCGTTTCTCGGCTCGCGCTGCATCGTCGTCGAGGGCGTGCGCGTCGGCCGTGAGGCCGTGTTGGCGCCGAACGTGACGCTCACCGCCACCGTCCCGATCATCGACGTGACCGGCGACGAGCCCGTCGAGCACCGCGGCCACGTCCCGCCGCGCGCGATCGTGGTGCCGGGGACGCGGCCGAAGGTGTTTCCGGCCGGGACGTACAACCTGTCGTGCGCCCTGATCATCGGCTGGCGAAGCGACGCCACCGATCTGAAGACGTCGCTGAACGACGCGTTGCGCGAGTACGAGATCGGTACCTAGAGGGCCCTAGACCCGCTCGGCGGGGCCCGTCAGGAACGCCCGCACCCCTTCGAACCGCACGTGCAGCTCGCCGCCGGGGAACCGGACGACGGCGGGCGACATGCGGAAGGCCGCCGCGACCGCGACCGCGCTCGAGCCCGACGAGGCCGTCTCGCCCGCGCCGCGCTCCCAGACGCGCGCCTCGATCTCGCGATTCCCCACGACGCGAGCGACCTGCACGTTCGTCCGGTTCGGGAACCGCTCGTGTACCTCGAGCACCGGCCCGATTCGCGGCAGGTCGGCGGGGTCGCCGTCGACGACCGCGTGCGGGTTCCCGACCTCGACGGCCACGAAGCGCAGGCCGGCGATCTCCTCCGGGGCCGCGACGCTGACCTCCCCCAGGTCCTGTTCGAGCTGCCCGTCGGGCAGCAGGCGCGCCGACACCTCGCGTCGCCCGACGCGCACCACCACCGCCGCGGCGCCGGTCTGCTCCCCGAGCCACCGTGCCGCGATGCGCGTCCCGTTCCCCGACATCTCCGCCCGCGACCCGTCGGGATTCCAGATCGCGACCTCGACCCAGTCGCGGCCGTGCTCGAGCACCTCGAGCACGCCGTCCGCGTCTGCTACGCAGGCGCGCACGGATTCCGCCGTCTGCGGCTCCTCAGTCAGGAGGTAGATGTTGCCCTGTGCGTCCCAACGCGACGATCGCATCCGCAAGCTCCTCCGCCGGCCGAGTGCCGTCCAGTGTGGTGATCCCCGGCATCCGGCGCAGCCATTTTCGCTGGTAGCGGGCGAGTCTACGGGTCGCCTGGGCGACGGCCGCGACCGCATCGACCTCCGGGAGCGTCGCGAACTGCTCGAGCCCGAGCACCTTCCGCGCCGTGGCCGACAGGGGACGGTGCCACGCGGCGCGGGCCTCGGCCGCCGCGCCGGCCGCCGCCATTGCCCGCGTCCGCTCGTCGATCCGCCGGTCGAGCTCGTCCAGCTGCACGTCGAGCGCGACGATCAACGTGGGCAGGCGCACATCCTCCGTCCAGAGGCGATCCGTCTCGGGGGCGAGCGAGGTGCCGGTCTCGGCCAGCTCGAGCGCCCGAACGAGGCGCTTGCGGTCGTTCGCATGAACCCTCGCCGCGGCTGCAGGATCGCGTTCGGCGAGCAGGGCGTGTGCGGCCTCGGGGCCGAGGCGGTCCACTTCGCCTTGCCAGTGCTCCCGCCGGCCGGGCTCGGGAGGCGGCGGCAGCTCGAACGCGGAGAGCGCGGCTCGAAAATACAGCCCGGTTCCCCCGGCGACGAGCGGCACCTGTGCGCGGTCGATCGCGGCGTGCGCGAGCCGCTGATACGCGCCGACCGACACGTCCTCGGTCAACGGGACAACGCCCACCAGGTCTGCGGGATAGGTGGGTGCGGCGGTGATCACCGGCAGCCCGTCGTAGAGCGCTGCGGAATCGGCCGAGATGACCGTCGCGCCGATCAGCTCGCGCAGGATGCCCGCAACCGCCGTCTTGCCGGACGCCGTCGGGCCGAAGAGCGCGAGCAGGCTAGGCGCCGGCGCCGGCCGGCTGCTTGAAGCCATGGTCGAGCTCGTCCCCCGCCTGCGGGCGCTCGAACGGACGGTTCTCCTCGGGGTGCGCCGCCCGCCACTCCTTGAACCACGCGACCGCTTTCGGGATGCCGTCGTCGAGCGACGTCTGCGGCGTCCAGCCGAGGACGTCGTGGGCTTTCCGGACGTCGGCGACGTAGTGCGTGACTTCGCCGATCAGGGACGGCGCCAGGTTGACGGTCGGCTCGACGCCGAGCTCGCCGGCGATCAGCTCGGCGGCCCGGACGAGGGTGTTTCCCTGGCCGTACGCGAGGTTGATCGTCTCGTTGCCGGCTGCGCCTGCCCCGAGGGCGTAGACCCCGCGGGCGATCCCGTCGACGCAGTCGTCGATGTAGGTGAAGTCGAGCACCTTCTGATCGCCGCCGAAGATGGTGATCGCCTCGCCCCGCGACAGCTCGTGCATCCACAGCGGCAGCACGCGGTCCATCCGCCAGAGGTCCGAGTCGTAGCGTCCGTACACGTTCGAGAAGCGAAAGACGAGGTACCGGAGGTCGTAGCAGCGAGCGTAGGAGTAGATGAACGCCTCGCTTGCGATCTTCGATGCGGAGTACGGGCTTTCGGTGAAGGCGAAGTCGGCGGCCTCCTCCGCGTACTCCTCGAACCGGTGCACGTCTCCGTACACCTCGCGCGTCGACGAGTGGACGATCGGGAGATTCATGCCGCGGGCGAACTCGAGGACGTTGAAGGTCATGATCGCGTTCTCGAGTGCACGGTGGGGCTGGCGGACGAGCTGGTGCACCTTGGCGTGCGCCGCGAGATGGACGACCAGATCGACCTCGGGATACTCGACACCGTTGATCCCTCCCGGGAACGACGAGTAGTGGCCGGCGAGATCCTGCAGCAGGGTCGGGAACGTGCTCGGCACCCACGGATTGGGACGCTTGTCGACCCCGAACACGTCGTGCCCGTCTCGGAGGAGGCGCAGCGCCAGGTTCGTCCCGATCTGGCCGGAGGAGCCGGTGACGAGGATTCGCATCGGGCCTAAGTCTGACGGATGGATGTGATGGATCCCCTCAGGCGGCGACAAGAGCCTGTCGGGCTCCGCGAAGGGTGGTCGAGGTCGCGCCCTGGACGAGCACGTCGACCAGCTCGCCGGGTCTCGCGGCACCGGTGAAGTTCACCGTCGTGTTTCGCCGGGTCCGCCCGCGGAGCACCGTCGGATCGGTGCGGGACGGCCCCTCGACGAGCACCTGCTCGACCCGTCCGACGCGCAGCTCGTTGCGCTCGCGGGCGATCCGCTGCGTCACCTCGACGAGCCGCTCCATGCGCTCGATCTTCTCCTCGTGCGGGATCTGGTCAGGCATCGCCGCGGCCTCGGTGCCGGCCCGCGGTGAGTACACGAACGTGAACGCACTGTCGTAGCGGACCTGCTCGACGACCTCGAGCGTCTCCTTGAAGTCGTCCTCGGTCTCCCCGGGGAAGCCGACGATGATGTCCGTGCCGAAGGCAAGGTCGGGAATCGCTCCCCGCATCCTGTCGACGAGCGCCAGATACCGATCACGAGTGTACGTCCGGCGCATCGCTTTCAGAAGCCGTGTGGAGCCCGACTGGAGCGGCAGGTGCACGTGCTCGCAGACCGACGCGCACTCGGCCATCGCCTCGATCACCGGCTCTCGAAAATCCTTCGGGTGCGGGCTCGTGAAGCGGACGCGCTCGATCCCGTCGACGGAGTCGCAGGCGCGGAGGAGCTCGCCGAACTCCGTGTCGAGCTCGGGCCGGAGGTCGCGCCCCCACGAGTTGACGTTCTGCCCGAGCAGTGTCACCTCCTTGACGCCCCGGGCCGCCAGCCGCTGCACCTCCCCGACGATCTCGCCCGGTCTGCGGCTCCGCTCCCGGCCGCGTACCGCCGGCACGATGCAGTACGAGCACCTGGAGTTGCAGCCCATCGAGACCTGAACCCATGCCTGGAACGAGCGCTCGTCGTGTGGCGGCAGCTCCGCCGCGAACGCGCGGTCGTCGAGCCCGAACCGGGCGCGCGAGACACCGACGCCCCCCGCCCCGAGCCACTCGCCCAGATGTGCGATCGAGCCCGGCCCGAAGGCGACGTCGACCGCAGGGTAGAGCTCGAAGATGCGCTCGCGCTGTGCCTCGGCGTAGCAGCCTCCGACGGCGATCACGCGGTCCGGGTGCTCGCGCTTCCGAGCTGCCGCCTCGCCGAGGTACGCAGCCAGCTTGGTGTCGGGCTTCTCGCGAATCGTGCAGGTGTTGAAGACGACGACGTCCGCCTCGTCGGCCGCCGGTGCCTCTCCGAGCCCGATCTCCTCGAGCATGCCCTTGATCCGCTCCGAGTCGTGGGCGTTCATCTGGCAGCCGAACGTCGTGACGAAATACCTGCGCACCGTCGTAGGGTAGCCGCGACCTCTCCGGACGGTCCCGCGAGTGATACTGCGGACGTGGTCGATCTACGCCCGCCGCCGTCTCGAGCCCCGGCTCTCACCGGCACGGTCGTTCTCACGCTGGTCTTCGCCGCCACGCTCGTCGCCTGGGCGATCGCGGTCGCCCAGATGAGGGGCATGGACGCCGGGCCGGGCACCGACCTCGGGTCGTTCCCGTGGTTCGTCGGCATCTGGGTGACCATGACGACGGCGATGATGCTGCCCTCCGCGGCGCCCGCCACGCTGCTCTTCTCGCGGCTCGGCCGCGGCTCGGAGACGGCGCTGTTCGTCGGGGGCTATCTGCTTTCCTGGACAGCGTTCGGCATGGCTGCGTATGTCGTCAGCCGGGCGGCCCACGGGTTCGCCCCCTCGTTCGTCGCCTGGGGCGACCGAGGCCCATGGGTCGCAGGCACGGCACTCGCCGTGGCGGGCATCTACCAGCTGACGCCCCTCAAGACCGCGTGCCTGCGCCACTGTCGCTCGCCCCTCTTCTTCCTGCTCCGGCAGCGCGGGGGCCGGCTCGGGGCCGTGCGGGCGGGGATGGGCCACGGCGGCTACTGCATCGGCTGTTGCGCGGGCCTGATGTTCGCGCTCTTCGTTCTCGGGATCATGAGCGTGTTCTGGATGGCCGTTGCCGCCGTCGCGATCCTGATCGAGAAGACGTTTCCGCGCGGCGAGGTCTTCGCCCGCGTGCTGGCGCTCGTGCTCGTCACGCTCGGCGCCTGGATCGCCCTTTCCCCCGCGAGCCTGCCGGGGTTCCGGCAGCCGGGCCAGATGCAGATGCAGATGCATCCGTGAGCTGGCGGATCCGCGGCAGCTATTTCGAGTCGTGCAACTGCGACGCCATCTGCCCCTGCCGACGGACGAACGGCCTGCCCGGTGGGCGCTCGACCCACGGAATCTGCATGGGCGTGCTGTCGTGGGTGATCGAGGAGGGCTCGTCGGAGGGCGTCGACCTCTCCGGGCTGCCGGTCGCAATGGCCGTGCGCTACGACGACGACGAGCCCGGATCGCCGTGGAGCTGGATCCTCTACCTCGACGCCGGTGCGGACCACGAGCAGCGGGAGGTACTGGAGGCGATCTTCAGCGGCCGGCTCGGCGGAGCTGCGGTCGACCATTTTCCGTGGGCCTGGAAGGAAAGCAGGCGCATCGCCGTGCGATCGGTCGAGATCGAGGTCAACCACACCTCACGCCGTCAGTGGCTCCGGATCCGCGACCTCGTGAGCGTCAGGATCCGCGATCGCCACCCGGGCGAGGAGACGGTCACATGTGTCATACCCGGCCACGGGCAACCGGGCGAGGAGCTGATCGCAGACGAGCTCGTCGTCGACGACGGCCCGCTCGCACTGAGCTACCGCGGCGTCTGCGGATACGGGTCGACCTTCGACTACGCCGGCTAGCCTGGTGCACCCCGACGACGCCGAGTGGGACGGTTGGCGGCCCGAGCAGGCAGCGGTGCGCCTGGCCGGCCTCGATGTCCCCTGGCATGTCGCAGCGGGCTGGGCGATCGATCTCTTCCTCGGCGGGGAACGGCGGGAACACGACGACCTCGAGATCGGCGTTCCCGCCGACCGCTTCGACGAGGTCGCGGGGGCACTCGCCGAGCTCGATTTCCATGTCGTCACGCGCGGCGTCGCCGAGCCCTTCGCGACGGCGGGCGACCTGACCGAGACGGTTCATCAGACCTGGGGCCTCGACCGCGCCGCGAATCTCTGGCGGATCGACGTCTTTCGCGAGCCCCAGGCCGGTGACGAGTGGGTCTGCCGCCGCGAACCGTCGATTCGCCTCCCGTACGACGAGGTGATCGAGCACTCCCCCGACGGGATTCCGTACGAACGACCCGAGCTGGTCCTGCTCTTCAAGGCGAAGCACGCACGAGCCAAGGACGAGGCCGACCTCGCCGCCGTGCTACCGCGCCTGAGCACCGACCGCAGGCGACTGCTCGCCGAGTGGATCTCGCTCGTCCACCCCGGCCACTTCTGGCTGCCCGACCTGTCTGTCTAGGCCGCGTCGAGCCTCTGGATGGCGCGGCGCTCCGCCTGCTTGTTCGAGGCGACGTCGATTGCGCGGCTCTCGCGGATCACCGTCACCTTGATCTGTCCCGGATACTCGAGGTGGTCCTCGATCTCGCGCGCGATCTCGTGCGAGAGGAGCACAGCCGCGTCGTCGTCGATCTCCTGCGGCCGGACGAGCACGCGGATCTCCCGTCCCGCCTGTAGCGCGTAGACCTTCTCGACACCCGGATGGCGGGCCGCAAGCTCTTCGAGCGCCTCGAGCCTCTTGACGTAATGCTCGAGACCTTCGCCCCGCGCACCCGGGCGCGAGGCCGAGATCGCATCGGCCGCGATCAGAAGGACTGCCTCGACCGTCTGCGGCTGCACCTCGTAGTGGTGTGCCTCGATCGCGTGGCAGACCGCCGGGCTCTCGCCGTGCCGGCGGGCGAGCTGCGTCGAGATGTGCGCGTGTGAGCCCTCGACCTCGTGCGTCATGGCCTTGCCGAGGTCGTGCAGCAGCGCGGCGCGCTTTGCCGTCTTGACCGACGCCCCGACCTCCGCGGCCATGATGCCCGCGAGCTGCACGACCTCGAGCGTGTGCTTGAGCACGTTCTGCCCGTAGCTCGTCCGGTAGCGCAGGCGGCCCAGGATCTTCACGAGCTCGTCGCCGATGTCGCCGCAGTTCGCTTCGAACACAGCCTGCTCGCCGGCCTGCCGGATGTGCTCGTCGAGCTCCGCCTTCGAGAGGTAGTACATCTCCTCGATTCGCGTCGGGTGGATTCGCCCGTCTTCGATCAGCTTCAGCAACGTCATGCGCGCGATCTCCCGGCGAAGGCCGTCGAACGACGAGAGCACGACGGCATTCGGAGTGTCGTCGATGATGAAGTCGACGCCGGTGAGGTGCTCGAGAGAGCGGATGTTGCGGCCTTCCCGGCCGATGATGCGCCCTTTCATGTCGTCCGACGGCAGCTCGACGAGGGTGACGGTCGTCTCCGCGGCCGCGCTCGCCGCGACCCGCTGCAAGGCATCCGCAACGAGATTCCGCGCCCTGCGCTTCGCCTCGGTCTGCGCCTCCTCCTCCATCTGCCGCACCCGGCCCGCGAGCTCGTGGCGCACCTGCTCCTCGGACTCGGCCAGGATCTGCTGCCGCGCCTGTCCCGTCGTCATCGACGCGATCCGCTCGAGCTCGAGACGCTCGCCATCCCGAAGCTCCTTCATCTCCTCCTGCAGCTGGCGCAGGTGGATCTCGCGGTCGGAGACGCCCTGCTCGCGCCGCGCCAAGTCGGTGAGCTTCCGGTCGATGTCGTCTTCCTTCGAGATCACGCGCTCCTCGATCTTGATCACGATGTCGCGCCGCTCGCGCAGTTCGGCCTCGAGGTCGGCGCGCAGCTTGACCGTCTGCTCGCGCGCCTCGATCGCCGCCTCGCGGCGCGTCGCATCGGCTTCCCGCTGGGCCTCGTCGAGCAGCCGCGCGCGCTGGCGGCGGGCGTTCTCGAGCCCCGAGCGGCCGAGCACCCGCAACACGAGCAGGGCTCCGACGGCTCCAACCGCGATTGCAATCAGGACTGCCACAGGGACGAGCATGGACGCTCCTACGGGTTCGGTCGCCCGTACGCCACACTTGCCGCCGATCGGCGTTTCCCGGCACGCCAGCGCGCGCCCTTCTATCTCAGTTCAGGGTGTCTGTCCGGTTGGGCTCTGGCGCTGCCAGGCGGATCGATGACTGAGGATGAGGTTCAAGAAACGTCTGTGATCGGTGGAAAATGCGTTGTGCAGGCAAAAGAGCATTTGAGTTCGAAACACGAACTCTACAACTCAACCGGCACCCTCCGCAACGTCCGGTCCCACCGCCGCTTCCAGCGATTCCTCGTGGAAGCCCTTGCGAGCGAGGTGCTGCGCCGTCTTCGCCGAGCCTCCGAGCCGTGCCACGAGCGCTCGCGCCCGCTCGAGCTCCGGCTCGAGCCGTCCGATCGCCTCGCCGACGGCCTCGGCATCGATCCCTCGACCGTCGAGATCGTGACGGATCGCTTCGTCCCCGTAGCCCCGGCGGGCGAGTGACTCCGCGCGGGCTCCGGCGAACCGGACATCGTCGACGTAGCCGATGCGCTCGAGCGTGTCGAGTGCGTCCGCGCGTTCATCGTCGCCGACGCCGGCACGGGCTAGGCGATCGTCGAGCTCGCGTCGTGGACGGTCCCGATGCTGCAGCGCCTGTGCCGCGAGCTCGATCGGGTCGCGACCCGGCGGTGCCGCGCCCCTGGCCACTACGCTGCTGCAGGCGCTTTCTCTTCGACCTCCTCGAGCGCCGGCCCGGCGTCGACGGGCATGTCGCTCTCGGGCAGGAGCCGCGCCGAGATCACCTGTCCCTCCGGGGCCGTCGCCTGGACCGCCTGCAGGATCCCCTGAACGATGTCCGGATGCTCCTTGAGGAACGCGGTCGCGTTTTGACGCCCTTGGCCGAGGCGGTCGTCTCCGAACGAGAAGTACGAGCCGGACTTCTGGACGACCTTCTTCTCGAGGCCGGTCTCGAGGACCGTGCCTTCCCAGGAGATGCCGTCGCCGTAGATGATGTCGAACTCGGCCTGCTTGAACGGCGGCGCGACCTTGTTCTTCACGACCTTGACGCGCACGCGGTTGCCGTAGGCCTCGACCCCGTCCTTGAGCGTCTCGATCCGGCGAATGTCGAGCCGAACCGAGGCATAGAACCGGAGCGCGCGTCCACCCGATGTCGTCTCGGGGTTGCCGAACATGACGCCGATCTTCTCGCGCAGCTGGTTCGTGAAGAGGCAGATCGTGTCGGTGCGGTTGAGCGTGCCGGCGAGCTTACGGAGAGCCTGGCTCATCAGCCGCGCCTGAAGCCCGACGTGCGAGTCCCCCATCTCGCCCTCGATCTCGGCCTTCGGTGTCAGCGCCGCCACCGAATCGATCGCGACGACCGCGAGCGCGCCGGAGCGCACGAGCAGCTCGCAGATCTCGAGCGCCTGCTCGCCGGTGTCCGGCTGCGAGACGAGGAGGTCATCGATGTTGACGCCGATCCGCTTCGCGTAGGCGGGGTCCATCGCATGTTCGGCGTCGATGAACGCGCAGATGCCGCCCCGGCGCTGGGCCTCTGCGATCACGTGGTAGACGAGAGTCGTCTTGCCGGACGACTCCGGCCCGAAGACCTCGACGACGCGGCCGCGCGGCAGCCCACCGACGCCGAGCGCGACGTCCAGGGAGAGCGACCCCGTCGAGACGGCGCCGATCGCGACCTGAGCCTGGTCGTTCATCTTCATGACGGCGCCCTTGCCGAACTGCCGCTCGATCTGTCCCAGCACCGTGTCGAGTGCTTGCTCGCGATCCATCTGTCTACCGACCTCCTAGGGCTGCCGTTTCGAGTGCCTCGTACTGCGCCCCAGTGGGTCGCAATGTCGAAGAGTAGAGCGCAGTGCGGACGGCACGGAACGAACATATGTTCGCCAGGTTGGGGGCGAGTCCTGCCTGCGTCCTGAAGCGCACGACCGTCACGTGCGGCAGCCACGGCCGGCGTTCCCGGCGAAAGACGCCGAGCCGTTCGAGCTGTTCACCGACGGCCGCTGCCAGCGCCGTCGCGGCTCCCGAGGGGTCGTCGTAGAGGATCATCCCCACGCTCCTCGTCTCTCGGTACCGCAGAGGTCGCAGCTCCGCCGGGCCTGCCTCCCCGGCTGCATCGGCCAGGGCACGCGCGATCTCCGGCAGCTCGTCCGCAGGCCGCGGGCCGAGGAATGCGAGCGTGACGTGAAGGTTGCCGGGCGGAACGAGCCGGCCGGTGTCGTTCGACGAGCTGCCGGCCGCCGGCCGCGGCAGCTGCTCGCGCTGCCAGCCGACGAGCTCGTCGACCGTCTCGGGCGGCAGCTGGAGCGCGCAGAAGAGCCTGATCCGTTCATCTCCCGCCACGCTAGGCCGAAACCCGTGCCGTGTCTGTCACGACTGCGTGACAATTCGCCGCACGAGCTGCAGCGCAGTCACCGCCGCGCGCCGCCGAATCGTCTCCCGGTCCCCCGGGAAGTCGAGGCGCCAGGCACGTTCGCCCGTCGGCCCGGCGGCATGCAGAAAGACGAGGCCGACCGGCTTGGCCTCGGTGCCGCCGCCCGGTCCCGCGACCCCGGTCACCGCGACCCCGACATCCGCGCCCAGCTGTGCACGGACACCGTGGGCCATCGCCGAGGCAGCCTGTTCCGACACGGCGCCGTTGGCTGCGAGCACCTCTTCCGGGACCCCGAGCTGCGCCGCCTTGACCCCGTCCGCATACGCGACGACCGCTCCGAGGAAGACGTCGCCGGCGCCGGGAATGTCAGTGAGCCTGGCGGCCACGAGCCCGCCGGTGCACGATTCCGCCGTTGCGAGCGTCAGCCCCCGGGCGCGCAGCAGGTCGAGCACGAGCGCCGCGGTCGTGCGCTCGTCGCGGGAGAAGAGATAGGGCCGGTTCGCGGCGACCAGCGCCGCTTCGAGCGCCGCGCCGCGCTCCTCCGCGCCCGCCTCGACGAAGAGATCGACGTGAATCTCGAAGTCGCGCGCGCAGATCGTCACCGCAACTCCGTCACCGTCGCCGCCGGCGGCCGCAAGCGACTGTGCGACAGCGGACTCCGAGACGCCGAACAGCCGCAGGACGCTCCGCCCCGGTGCCGTCGTGCGCCCGCGCAGGTCGAGCAGCGGCCGCGTCTCGAGCACCAGCGGCCACAGCTCGCGCAGCTCTCGTGGCGGGCCGGGAAGCGCGACGGCCACACACCTGCCGGTTTCGAGGACGACGGCCGGCGCGGTGCCGACGAGGCCCACCGACTGCGCTCCGGCCGGCAAGGCGGCCTGCTTGCGCACCCCGTGGGCAAAGTCGGCATAGGGACGGTTCAGGCGTTCGGCGACGCGGCGCGAGCGCGACTCGATCTCGAGTGCAAGCTCCTCGTCGACCACGAGCCGCCGTCCCGCGGCGCGCGCGAGCAGCTCGATCGTCCGATCGTCGTGCGTCGGGCCGAGGCCGCCCGAGACGACGAGCAGATCTTCTTCCAGCCCGGCCCGCAATGCAGCCTCCAGATCGGCCGGCTCGTCGCCGACGACGGTGATCCGAACCGGGTCGATGCCGAGTCGCAGCAGCGCCGCCGCCAGGTACGGCCCGTTTCGGTCCTGCCGATCGCCTCGGACGAGCTCCGAGCCCGACGCGACGATGCTCGCTCTCAGGCGGGGTGCCAACCGGTCGGCGTGACGATGATCACGCGCGGCTCGAGGCCCGGGACGTGCACGAGCTTCCCGCGCACTTCGATGCGGAGGTTCTCCGGCGAGTCGATCTGTACCCAGAGCCGTCGCTTGCGAATGGCAACCGACGGGCCGCCCTCGGAGATCGTCCCGTCGAAGGCCACGGGCCCTGAGGCAGTGCCGACGCGCGCCGCAACATGCGTCGAGCCGCGAAGCCCGGTGAGCGTCAGGAGCGGGGCGGGCGGTGTGTGACGCTTCGCCGGGGGCGTCGACCGCTTCGTCGTCGGTGTGCCGCCGCCGCCGCCGCTCGCCTTCCACGCCGAGATGATCACGATCATGACGATCGTGATCGCGACGAGCACGATCAGCACGACGCTCGTCTCGATCCGCCGGTGACGGCGTTGCGGCCGTGCGGGCGAGCGGCGCGACCGCGGCTCGTGCTCCTCCCCCACGCCGACGAAACGCGAGTTGTACTCGTCGACGTACAGCTGTCCGTCGAGCCCGAGATATTCGGCGTAGGTGCGCAGGAACCCCTTGACGTAGGTCTGTGCGGGCAGCACGTCGAACTGCTCTTCCTCGAGCGCGCGCAGGTACTTCCCCCGCACCTTCGTCGCAAGCTCGGCCTGCGCGAAGTCGAGCCCTCTCCGCATGCGGGCTTCTCGCAGGCTGTTGCCAATCTCGAACACGGCCCTCCAAGCGTAGCCGCGCCGTGCGCCCTTCGGCTACTGCGCCCAGCGGAGGGCGCCGTAGACGGCGAGCGCCAGAGCCGCCGTGACCCCGACGTAGAGGCCCGCCCAGGCCAGCGAGCGTGCGACGAGCCCCGGGCCGGTCTCCTTCGGGCGTACGCTGCGGGTCGCCGCGAGCCGGGCCCGGCGCGTGAACGCCACGGCAAGGAGACCGAGCACGCAGGACGCCGGCACCGCGATGTAGAGCGCGTGCAGGAGGGTGAGCCCGCTCAGCCGTCGCGAGGCGAAGACGGCAGCCGGGACGGCGAGCACCGCCAGCGCGCCCAAGAGCGCCGCCGCACGGGCGGCGCGCCTACTGCTTGGCATACGGCCGTCCGGCGGCCGCGGGCCCGATCGACCGCCCGACCAGGCCGCCGACCGCGATCAGCGTGAGGACGTACGGCAGCGCCTGGAAGAGGGTCCCCCACTGGTTGCCGTAGGCGGTCGGGAGCCGGTCGGCAAGCGCGCTCGAGAAGCCGAAGAGCAGGGCCGCCCCCCAGGCTGGGAACGGGCGCCACTTGCCGAAGATGAGCGCTGCCAGCCCGATGAAGCCGATCCCGTTCGTCATGCCCTGGCTGAACGAGTGGACGAACCCGAGCGACAGGTACGCGCCGCCCATTGCCGCGATCGCCCCGGACGCGATGACCGCCACGTAGCGGATCTTGGAGACCGAGATGCCGACGGTGTCCGCAGCCCGGGGATGCTCGCCCACCGAGCGAAGCCGCAGGCCCGACGGCATCCGGAAGACGAGCACGTAGGTGACGACGAGCAGCGCGAACGACAGCCAGATCATGAGATTGAGCCGGCCGAAGATCGGTCCGATGAGAGTCCAGTTCTGCAGGAAGTGGAGATGGATGTCCGGGATTCCGTAGTCCGGGACGTTACCCGGAGTCCCGGTGTCCCCGTACTTGTCCACGAACAGGTATCCCGTGACGCCGAGCGCCAGGAAGTTGAGCGCCGTGCCGGAGATGATCTGATCGGTCTTGAACGAGATCGCCCAGACGGCATGGATCGCGGCGAGCGCCATTCCCGCCAGGGCGGCGGCGGCGAGGCCGACCACCCACGCGAGCCCGCCGGCCCAGGTATGCGCCCAGACCGCGCCCCAGATGCCGAAGAACGCCCCCGTGAGCAGCATCCCTTCGAGGGCCACGTTGATGACGCCGCTGCGTTCGCAGTAGAGCCCGCCGATCGCCGCGAAGGTGAGCGGCGTCGCGTAGCGCAGGGTGGCCGCACCGAGCGACCCCCAGACGACGACGCTGTCCAGGTGCGCCGAGGACGAGCGGGTCGCGAGGACGCCGAGCACGATCCCGAGGACGCCCGCCGCGATCGCCGCTCCACCGTTGCGGATCGCTCCGCGCGACGACGCCCAGATGCCGGCTCCGATGGCGAGCAGGCCGATCGCGATCGGCAACACCGCCGTGCGCGCCGCGAGCGGCGGCAGCGCGAGCCAGAAGGCGAGCCCGCCCAGCGCGATGCCGGCGGCCCCGACCCTCTGGGGGCTCGTCCAGCGGCTCATGCCCTCCTCCGGCGCCGAAGCCACACCCAGAGGGCCCCCAGATCGAGCCCGACGAAGAGGACGACGAGCCCCTGGATGATGATGGTCAGGTTCCCGGCCAGATCGGGCCGGAAGACCGTCGGGTCGAGCTGGCGGCCCGAGGTGCCGGTGATCAGCGCTCCGAAGAGGAGCGACGCGAAGCCGACGCCCGCCGCCGTGTTGCGCCCGAGCAGCGCGGCGGCGAGCCCGATGAACCCGATCTGGCTCGCCTGCAGGTCGGCGGGCCCGACCTGGTACTCCCAGCCGGTCGCGTCGATCGCTCCCGCGAGACCTGCGAAGCCGCCCGCGATCGCCATCGCGAGCAAGTAGTTTCGCCCGACGGAGATGCCGCCGTAGCGCGCCGCCTCCGGGTTGAATCCGACCGCGCGCACGGCGAAGCCGAGCGTCGTGCGGTTGACGATCAGCCAGTACAGAACGAGCATCGCGATCGCGATGAAGATGCCGATCGACAGCCCCTGGAGCAGCTTCGGGCCCCAGAAGACGGGCAGCTTGGCACCGTCGAGAATGGAGCTCGAGACCGGGATCGAGGCCCGCGAGCCCTGGAGAGGGCCGCCCTCACCGAACAGGTAGGAGCCGACCCAGATCGCGATCCAGTTGAGCATGATCGTGGTGATCACCTCGTGCGCGCCGACGGTCGCCTTCATGATCCCGGCGATGCCCGCCCAGGCGGCGCCGGCGAGCGTCCCCGCGGCCACGCACAGGGTCACGTGCAGCCAGGGGTCGAGCGAGGCGAACGACGTGCCGAGCCAGATCGCGAAGATCGTTCCCACGATGTACTGGCCCTGACCGCCGATGTTGAACATCCCGCAGCGAAACGCGAACGCGACCGCGAGCGCGGTCAGGATGATCGGAGTCGTGACGAGGAGCGTCTGCTGCAGGTTCGCCGCGGCGACCGAGCTCGTGTCCCACGGGAACCACATGTGACTCGTCGCGAAGGGGATCCGCGCGGAGTGGCTGCCCACCTGGAAGAACCAGCCGATGCCGGTGCCGGTGAAGATCGCGTGGTAGACCCGGACGGGGCTCTTCCCGGTGAGCGCCACGACGAGACCGGCCATGAGGAAGGCGAAGAGCGTCGTGAGGACCGGCGTCAGCACGTCCTCGACACCGCGGAAGCGCCATGCGAAGTGCTGCTGTGGCGTCGGCGAGACTCCGGCGACCGGTTCCTCGTCGAGCTCGTCGTGCTCGAAGTCGCTCACGGCCCGCCGGTGGCGAGCTCCTGCGCAGCGGCACGGGCGCGCCCGAGCGTCGCGAACGAGATCCGCGGGTCGACCGCTCCGACACCGATCGCGCCGCTTCCCGCGCCGAAGACGATGTCTTCGCCGCCGTGGTAGACGCCCGCTGCGGCGTCGCGTGCAATCAGGTTCGCGGGGACGTTCGGGAACTCGAAGTCTCCGAGCTCCAGGCCCGGGACGTTCTGCTGCCGTGCGCCGGAGATCGCCGCGCGCGCGCAGAGGCCGTGGTCGGCGACGACGACCATCGCCCCACGCGCGATCCCGGCCAGTGCGGCTTCCTTGCACCGTGCCGGGATCGACCGCGACCATTGATCGAGCACGGTCGCACGGGGCAGAGCACGGTGGACGCCCCGTGCAAACGCGTTCGCGATGCGGCGGTCCTGCGGTCCGACCCACGCGACGCGCGGAGAGGTCCCACCCGCGTCGGCGACGGCGTACCCCGCAACGATGCCCGCGAGCCTTGCCGCCTGATCGTCGCGGAGGACGAGGCCGACGAGGTTGCCGGCCCGGTTGTCCTTCGTGGCCGCTCCGACGAGCGCGAAATGCGAGCTCGGGTGAGCGCGGGCCGCGGCGGCGACGGCGGCGGGGTCGGCCCTCTCGCTCGAGACCAGGACGAGCGGCAGGTCGGCGGCTTGCGCCAGGGTCCCGTGCTCGCCGGTGACGCCGGCGACGTCGAGCTCGAACGGCCCGACGAGCCCGACCCTCAGATCGCTCGTGGACACCTCGGCGCTCGTGGTCGGTGCCGTCGTGGTGGTCCGGCTCGCCTCGCGTGCGCTGCCGCACCCTGCTCCAAGCAGCGCGAGGATCAGCCCGAGTGCCGCTGCCGGCCGCATCGCCCATACCGTACTGCGGGTGACACGAGGAGCCGCTACTGGACCGTCGTCGGGATGCCCGTGAGCCTGCCGGCCCGGAGGAGCAGGAATTGAGCCGCCACCGCTCTCCTCACTGCGGCGCCGACTCTCGGGCTCCAACGGCCGACGGTGATGCCCCCGTTGCGGGCGCCGAAGCTCAGGTTGGCGCCGCCGCGAAGCTGCCCCGACCGGGCGCGTTGCACGGCGGCTTCGACGGCGACGTCGGCTCGCTCGACCGCGCTCGTCAGGATGAACCCGCCGAGCGACGACCGGTCGGCGCCGAATCCGATCCCTGCAATGTCCTTCGCCCGTGCCGCCGCGAAGGTGCCGGCCCCGCACGCTCCCGCGACCTGGAACTCGACGACGGACCCTCCGGCGATCTGGTCGAGGGCCTGCTGCTCGCACTTTGCGGGCACGGCGAAGTCGCCGGAGTATCCGTTCAGCACGCTGAGGCCCGGGCTCGCCCGCTGCGCCCCGAACCGAAATCCGGCGAGCGCACGCTCGACCGGGGGGATCTCGAGCCCTCCGATCGAGCCGACGGCCTTGCCACCGTGCCTGGAGGCCCACATCCCGGCGGCGTACCCCGCCAGATAGCCGGCCTGCTGCTCCTTGAAGAGCAGCCCTGCGACGTTCGCGGGGCGATGGGCGAGGGTCCTGACGTCGACATCGACGATCGCGAACAGCGAGCGCGGAAACGCCGTCGCGACGCGGTCGACGGCGGTCGCCAGCTCGTAGCCGACGCCGATCGTGATCCCCGCTCCGGCACGGGCGCAGAAACCGAGCTCGCGCAGGTAGTCCGCCTGCGAGCTGCCGCGCAGGACATGCGTGGCCACACCCATCCGCTCGAAGCCGTGCAGCCCGGCGGCTGCGAGCCGGTTGAACGCCGGATCGTCCGCTCCGCCGGCTCCGGTGACGAGGCAGGCGAGAAACGGCGTCCGGCTCGCGGCCGAGGACGCCGGCGGGACGACCGCCGGCGCCGCTGCCAGCAGCACGGCGACCGCCGCCGCCGTGCGCACGCCGCTACTGCTTGCGATACGGCTTGCCATCGGCCGCCGGAGGGATCGTGCGCCCGATCACTCCTGCGACGGCGATCAGCGTCAAGACGTACGGAAGGATGTTGAAGAGCGTCGACGCCGAGGGAGAGTAGACCTGCAGGCGAAGCGCGACGGCGCTCGAGAACCCGAAGAGCAGGGCCGCGGCGAACGCGCCGGCCGGGCGCCAGTTGCCGAAGATCATGGCCGCGAGCGCGATGAACCCGCGGCCCTCCGTCATGTTGTCGGTGAAGGCGCCGCCGCCGAACCCGTCCGAGAGGTAGACGCCTCCGGCCGCGGCGAGCGCGCCCGAGAGCACGACGGCGCCGTAGCGTACGGCGTAGACGTTGATCCCGACCGTGTCCGCCGCGCGGGGATGCTCACCGCACGCGCGGATGCGCAGGCCGATCGGGGTCTTGAAGACGACGATGTAGGACAGGATCACGAGCAGGAAGCTCAGCCAGATCATCAGGCTGAGGTTGCCGAACGCAGGACCGAGGAAATGCAGTCCGGAGATCCAGGGGAGCTTCACGTTGGGGATCGTCGAGACCCCCTGGGGCACGTAGTTGCCGCTGTAGAGCTGAAAGAAGAAGTACCCCGTGATGCCCAGCGCGAGAAAGTTCACCGCCGTGCCGCCGACGATCTGGTCGGCGCGCAGATGGATCGCGAAGTAGGCGTAGACGAGCGCCAGCGCCGCGCCGGTGGCCATTCCGACGAGCAGGCCGACGACCCAGCTGCCGCCCTTGTCTGCACCCCAGACGCCCCAGAACGCCCCCATCAGCATCATCCCCTCGAGCCCGATGTTCACGACGCCGCTTCGCTCCGAGAACATCCCCCCGATCGCGCCGAACACGAGCGGCGTCGCGAACGCGAAGGTCTGGGCGAGCAGCGACGCGTTGAAGACGGCATTCAGGTTCCCGATGCTCGACCGGGTCGCGAGGACCCCGAGCGCGATGCCGAGGACCCCGACGGCGACCCCGCCGAGGCCGAGGCGCCCGCGGCCTCGGCTGAACGTGGCGATGCCGAACAGGACCGCGAAGATCCCGATCACGACCGACCAGGTCGCCGTTCGGGCCTGGATCGGCGGAATCCCGATGAACGCCGCCAGCACGCCGAGCGCGATTCCGGTGTAGCCGGTGGTCGCGGGGTTCTGCATGAAGCGGCTGACGGGGTTCCGGGGGTTGCCCCGGCCGGCCCAGGTCATGCGGAGGCCTCGGCCGTCGACTTCACCCTCGGCCGGAACCTCCGGCGCGCGCCCCACACGGAGAGGATCAGCACGTCGGCGCCGACGAACAGCACCACGAGCCCCTGGATCATGTAGGTGAGGTTGCCTGCGAGCGACGGGTCGATGACGTTCGACGAGAGGCCGTGCGTCGTCCCGAACAGGAGCGCCCCGAAGACCAGCGCCCCGAACCCGACGCCGACGGCGGTGTTCCGCCCGAGCAGCGCGACCGCGATGCCGAGAAAGCCGACGGAGCTGACCGGGATGTCCGACACGCCGAAGTGGTAGAGGTAGCCGAGCATGTCGAGCGCTCCGGCCAGGCCGGCGAAGGCTCCGGAGATCGCCATCGCCCTGATCAGGTTCTTCTTCACGCTGATCCCGCCGTAGGCCGCCGCCTCGGGATTGAAGCCGACGGCACGCACCTCGTACCCGAGCGTCGTCCGGTTGAGGATCAGCGCAAAGAGGACGAGCGCGGCCAGGGCGACGAAGAATGCGACGTCGAGGCCCTGCAGGCCCTGCACGCCCCAGAAGACCGGCAGTTGCGCGCTCGCCGCGACGTCGTTCGAGATCGGCACCGACTTGTTCGCCGCGTTCTGGAGCGGGCCGCCGTCGCCGAAGAGCCACACGCCGACCCAGACCGCGATCCAGTTGAGCATGATCGTGGAGATCACCTCGTGCGCGCCGACGGTCGCCTTCAGGAAGCCGGCGATCCCCGCCCAGGCGGCGCCGGCGAGCGTGGCGCCGGCGACGGCGATCAGGATGTGCGGCAGCGGGCGCATTCCGGCGAGGTCGTACCCGAGCCAGTTGGCGACGTACAGGCCCACCAGGTACTGGCCCTGGCCGCCGATGTTGAACATCCCGCAGCGAAACGCGAACGCGACCGCCAGGCCGCAGAGGATCAGCGTCGTCGTCTGCAGCAGCGTCTGGGAGAGGTTGTAGGCCGCCGTCGACGCGATGTCGGTCGTCGGATGGAAGATCCAGTTGAGACCGGCCCCGTTGAAGATGTCGCGGTAGGCGAGCAGCGGGTTGTGCCCGGTTGCGAGGACGACGAGCCCGCCGAGCAGGAACGCCATGAGGCCTGTCAGCAGGGGCACGATCACTCCCCCGGCCCGCTGCTTGAGCGCGAACCGCGCCGCGAGGGTTCCCGTCTCGGCTTCGGCCTCCGGCTCGGACGGCTCGGGTGGCGTGCTCGTGCCGGAGCTCACGCGGCCGGGCGCTCCCGCCCGCCGAGCATCTCGAGACCGATCTCCTGCTCGGAGACCTCACCGGTGTGCTCGCCGACGATCTCACCCTCGTAGATGACGAGGATGCGGTCCGACAGGGAAAAGATCTCCTCCAGCTCGAGCGAGACGAGCAGGACAGCGCGTCCCTCGTCGCGCTCGGTGACGATCCGCCGGTGGAGATACTCGATCGCGCCGACGTCGAGACCGCGGGTCGGCTGAGCGGCGATCAGCACCTTCGGATCGCGTGAGATCTCGCGGGCGACCACGACCTTCTGCTGATTGCCGCCGGACAGCCCTCCGGCGCTCGACGACGGGCCGCCGCCGCGTACGTCGAACTCGCGGATCAGGCGGGCGGCACGGGTGAGCAGCCGCTTCGGGAACAGCCAGCCCCATTTCGCCGCCGGCTGCTTCGCGTAGTCGTGCAGCGCGATGTTCTCGGCGATCGAGAACTCGAGCACGAGGCCGCGCCGTTGGCGATCCTCGGGGATGTGCCCGACTCCTGCGTCGAGCATCGCGCGGGCGCTGGCTTCCCGTAGTTCCCGCCCGGCGACCTTGATCGTGCCGCCCTCGATCTTCATCAGGCCCGTGATCGCATCGATCAGCTCCGTCTGGCCGTTGCCGTCGACGCCGGCGAGCCCGACGATCTCGCCCGCGCGCACATCGAACGAGACGCCGCGCACCTTCTCGATGCCGCGCTCGTCGCGGACGCGCAGATCCTCGACGGAGAGGATGACCTCTCCCGGCTCGGTCGGCGTCTTCTCGACGCGAAGCAGGACCTCCCGCCCGACCATCGCGCGCGCCAGCGACGCCTCCGTGGCACCTTCACGCGGAACGGTCTCGATCTTCTTCCCGCGGCGCAGCACCGTGATCCGGTCGGCGATCTCGAGCACCTCGTTCAGCTTGTGGCTGATGAAGATGATCGACTTTCCGTCCGCCTGCAGGCTCCGGACGATCTCGAAGAGCTCGTGCGCCTCCTGCGGGGTCAGCACCGCGGTCGGCTCGTCGAGGATGAGAATGTCTGCGCCGCGGTAGAGCGCCTTCAGGATCTCCACCCGCTGCTCCTGCCCGACCGTGATGTCGCTGACGAGGGCGCCCGGATCGACGGCGAGCGAGAAGCGCTCCGACAGCTCGCGAACGCGCTTCTCGGCCGTGCGCTCGTCGAGCAGGAGACCACTTCGGGGCTCGACGCCGAGGACGATGTTCTCGGCGACCGTCATCACCGGGATGAGCATGAAGTGCTGGTGCACCATCCCGATCCCGGCCCCGATCGCATCCCGCGCAGAGGAGAACTCGACGCGCTTGCCGTTCAGCAGCAGCTCACCCGCGTCGGGGCGGTAGAGGCCGTAGAGGATGTTCATCAGCGTCGACTTGCCGGCACCGTTCTCGCCGAGCAGCGCGTGCACCTCGCCGCGGCGCACGTCGAGATCCACGTCATCGTTGGCGACCGTGCCCGGAAACTCCTTCCGGATCCCGCGCATCTCGAGTACGAGATCGTCGGCCATCGCGGAGATCCTAAACGCAAGAGAAAAGGGCGGGCACAAGGCCCGCCCTTTGTCTTCACAGCATCCTGAACCGTCTAGAGACCGGTCGGGACCTTCAGCGTGCCCTTGATGATCTTCGCCTTGTAGGCGTTCATCAGGGTGATCCACGACTTCGGGACGGAGGGGTTGATCTTGCCGACGCCCATGCCGCCGTTCTTCAGGTTGAACACCAGGTCGGAGCCGCCCTGGAACTTGCCGGCCTTCGCCTGCTTGATCGCCTGGAAGACGCCGTTGTCGACGCGTTTGACGCCGCTCGTCAGCACGCGCTTCGCGTTCTTGTACTGGTCGACGTCGACCCCGATGCCCCAGAGGTTCGCGTCGTCCGCGGCCTTCAGCGTGCCGAGGCCGCAGCCGCCCGCCACCTGGAAGAGCACCTTCGCGCCCTGGGCGATCTCGTTCTGGGCCACCGTCTGGCACTTGTCGGTCGCGACGAAGTCGTTCGAGTACTGCACCAGCACCTTCGTCCCCGGGACGGCCTTGTCCGCGCAGAACCTATAGCCGGCGATCCAGATGTCGACCGGCGGGATCTTGAGCCCACCGACCGCGCCGATCGTGTTGCCGCCCATCTTCTTGGCCATCTTGGCCGCCAGCACGCCGACCAGGCAGCCCGACTCGTTCGCGTTGTAGGTCAGCCCCTCGACGTTCTTGAACGCCGGCAGGACCTTGCCCTTCTTGTTCGCGAACGGCGCGGTGTGCACCGTGTAGTCGGTGATCGCGAAGTCGATGTTCGGGAACTTCTTCGCATACGTCGCCTCCGTCGGGGCGAGCAGGAAGCCCGCCGCGACGACGAGCTTCGCGCCCTTGCGAATCGCCGAGTTGAAGTTCGGCGCGTAGTCGCTCGTCGAGTTCGACTGCAGGGCGATCGTGCCCACGCCCAGCTTCGCCTTTGCCGTCGTCAGGCCCTTCAGCTGGTTCTGGTTGAAGCCCTTGTCGGTGAACTTGCCGATGTCGCTCACGAGCGCCGCCGTGAATGACGCTTTGTGGACGGCCGGAGCCTTCGCACTGCCGAATGCCGTGGCCGTGACGACCACTGCGGCGAGCGCGACGACGCAGGCCAATATGATCCCGCGGGAAACCTTCACGTACCCTCCTCTATTGTCTGACCGGGGGGAGCTGCGGGCGTAGCCTAGCCCGTCCGGGGTCGAACGGCTAGTCGGCCGCGACGCGTTCGAGGTCATGCTCGCCGAGGAGCACCCGGCGGGGCTTCGAGCCTTCGTACGGGGAGATGATCCCGCGCCGTTCCAACATGTCGATCAATCGCCCCGCCCGGGTGTACCCGACCCGTAAACGGCGCTGGAGCAAACTGACCGACGCGGTCTGGGCCGTCACGACGATCTCGATCGCCTTGTCGAGCAGCGGATCCTCGTCCGGATCGAACTCCCCGTCCTCGCCGTCGGGGTCGTCGGCGAAGACCTGCGGCAGCTCGAGGAAGCTCTCGTCGACCTCCTGCTCGCGCTGCGTCCGCGTCTGCTCGACGATCAGCGCGATCTCCTCTTCGGTCACGAACGCTCCCTGGACGCGCTGTAGGCGCGATGTCCCGAGCGGCTTGAACAGCATGTCGCCCTGGCCGAGCAGGCTCTCGGCGCCGTTCTGGTCGAGGATCACGCGCGAGTCGGTCTGCGAGGAAACGGCAAACGCGATGCGCGACGGCACGTTCGCCTTGATCATGCCGGTGATCACGTCCACCGACGGCCGCTGCGTCGCGAGAACGAGGTGGACGCCCACCGCCCGCGACTTCTGCGCGAGCCTGATGATCGAGTCCTCGACCTCCTGCGGGCTGACCATCATCAGGTCGGCGAGCTCGTCGATCACGACGAGCAGGTACGGGAGCTCCTCTTCGCCGCGCTTGCGGAATGCACGGTTCGCCTCGGCGAGATTCCGGGCGCGAACCTGGCTGAGCCGCTCGTAGCGCCGCTCCATCTCGCTGACCACGTTGAGCAGCACCGCGCTCGCCTCCTTCGGGCTCGAGACGACCGGCGTCAGGAGGTGCGGGATCGACTCGTAGTAGTTGAGCTCGATCTTCTTCGGGTCGATCAGGATCAGCCGTGCCTCGTCGGGCGTCGCGCGCAGCAGGATCGACGTGAGGATCGCGTTGATGCAGCCCGACTTGCCCGAGCCGGTCGTGCCGGCGATCAGGATGTGCGGCATGCGCGCAAGATCGGCCCAGACGGCGGCACCGGAGATGTCCTTGCCGAGCCAGACGCTCAGAGGGCTCGCCGTCGCGGGCAGGTCGTCGTAGATGTCCCCGAGCGTGACGAGGTTCGGGCTGAGGTTCGGCACCTCGACGCCCACCGCCTGTTTGCCCGGGATCGGCGCGAGGATGCGAATCTCCGTCGTCGCGAGCGCGTAGCTCAGGTCGTCCTTCAGGTTCGCGACCTTGCCGACCTTCGTGCCCGGCGCGAGCTGCAGCTCGTAGCGGGTGACGCGAGGGCCGGAGATCTGGCCGACCACCGTCGCGTCGACGCCGAAGTGCGCGAGGCAGGTGACGAGCGCCTCGGCCACCCGAGCGTTCGCCTCACCCGTCGGCCCGCCGCCGGGGCTCGACTGCTTCAAGAGCCCGCGGTCGGGAAGCTTGTACTCGGCGACGGGCGCGGAGCTCTCGAACAGTGTCTCCTGCGTGTGCTCCTCGGAGAGCGTGTGCGGGTCGTCCACCTCCTGCGCAAACAGGACGGGCGGTGGTCCCGAGACCGAGTCGGAGACGAGATCCGGATAGTCCTTGCGCACGTCGACGGGAGGCTCGAAGGCGTGCTCGACCGGCGGCTCCGCCAACATCTCCGTTCGCGGAGCGCGCTCACGCCGGACGCGGGAGTGCGCACGGTGCAGCTCATGGCCCGTCCGGCGAAGAATCGCGCCCAGGCTCGCGCCGGTCAGGAACAACACCCCGGCGACCGTCAGCAGCACACCGAGGATCGTCGCGCCGGTCGTCCCGAGCCCGAGCGCGGCGAGCGACTCGAAGCCGTCGCCGACGACGCCACCGTGCCCGGTGCCGAGCGTCAGCATGAGACCGGTGAACGCCACGGCGAGCCCGACCTGGAACGGCCGCACGTCCACCAGGGAGCTCTTCGCGACCATCAAGCAGCCGAGCGGGATGAGGACGAGCGGTGTGAGGTAGGCGGCGGCGCCGACAGCGCTCCTGGCGACGTCTCCGACGGGGCCTCCGCTGAACCCGAACCAGAGGACGGCGGCGAGGAAGACCCCGAGTGCAGCCAGGCAGAGGCCGACGAGCTCAGGATGCTGGTGGGCGTGCGCGAGCCTGAGCCGTCTGCCCCGGCGCCTGCGCACCGTCCGCTTCTTGACGCGGCTGGGCGTCTTCGGGGAGGCCTTGCGGGGCCGCTTGCGGCGCGCCATGGGGCGCACTTCGCGCTGCGCCCGGTCAGTCCTGCCGGCTCTGCCTTCGCGTGTAGGCGGCCGTGAGCATCCCGAAGTAGGTTGGCGCCTCGTAGGAGAGGAGCTCGACGTCGAACTCGTCACCGAGCGCCCCGTGCAGCATCAGGAGCTGCCAGAAGCTGTCCGCCTTGGCCGCGACCGCGAAACCGGGGTCCCAGCCTGTCAGTGCGCCCAGCCGGTTGTCGCGGACGATCGCCTGGACCTCATCGTCGTACTCGGCCGACTCGGGCGCGAAGCCGTACGGGCCGTCGAACGTGAGGCCGTGACCGTGGTCCGCGCTTGCGATCAGGGCGACGCGCCGGTGCCCGGTCGCGGCGGCGAGGGCCTCACCGGCGCGGACGTGCTCGTCGTTTCCACGGGCTCGGCACGGGCTCACGACCACCGCCGGCGCGCGCATGAACCAGAGCGGGATCAGCGCACCCCAGTCCAGCGGCATCGTCGAGGATCCCGCGGCGGTCGCACCGAATGTGATCCCGAGCGCAGGCAGGCCCGCCTGCTGCAGGGCCAGAACGCACGCATCGGCGAGCTCCGGGTCCCCCGGCCCCGCGTAGTGGGTCTCTGCGTCGGTCCACTGGGACGCATCTCCTTCGAGCTGCGCCGAGCGCACGACGGCGAAGTGCCCGTCGACGTGGATGCCGTGCGGCGTGATCACGATCACCGCTTCGGGGCGCTCGGACGCGAACCGGTGGCCGAGCTCCTCCATCCCCTTGCGTGTCGCGCCGTCGGGCTGGTCGAAGACCGGGCCGCCGTGCGGCGCGATCGCAGCGAAGACGATCACGTCCCACTCCGGCGACGGCGCTCTTCGGCCGGCTGGGTCATCCGAGCGACGTGATGCGCTCCACCACGAGCTCGGCGAAGCGCTCGCCGTCGATGTCGAGTGCGACCCTGGCGTTCGGAGCCGGGAAGTGCTCGCGGCCTCGCCAGTCGACGTTCGTCCGCCCCCGGCTCGGCCCGGCGGTGCAGTCGACTTCGATGAAGGCGTCACGCACGTCGAGCAGCGTCGGGTCGATCAGGTGGGCGATACAGACGGGATCGTGCATAGGCGAGCCGGGGAGATCCGGATAGCGCGCCTTGTGGAACCGCGCATAGAAGTCCATCAGCTCCGCGACGACCTTCCCGACGCGGCCCGATGCCCGCATGCGCTCGGTGTGCGCGTCCGTGATCAACGCTCGATGTGTCACGTCGAGGCCGATCATCGTCGTGTCGAGCCCTTCCGCGAAGACACGCTGCGCCGCCTCGGGGTCGGCCCAGATGTTGAACTCGGCGGCCGGTGTGCGGTTGCCCTCGCCGACCGCGCCGCCCATCAGGACGATCCGGTCCGGGCGGAGGCCGCCGTGGGTCGCGAACGCGAGGCCGACGTTCGTCAGCGGCCCCGTTGCGACGAGCGTCGCCGTCGGCTCGGCACTGAACTGCCGGGCGAGATACTGGACGGCGTGCTCCGGCTGCACCTCGCTCCGCGCCGGCGGGAGGTCGGGCCCGTCCAGGCCGGACTCGCCGTGGACGTGCGCCGCGACGTCGCGCCGGCGGACGAAGGGCGCATCGGCGCCTGCGTGGACCGGGACGTCGCCGCGGCCGGCGAGCTCGAGGACGCGAACAGCGTTGGCGGTGGTCTTGTCCAGCGTCTGGTTGCCCGACACGGTCGTCACTCCGACGAGCTCGAGCTCGGGGGAGGCCAGCGCGAGGAGAATGGCGATCGCGTCGTCGTGCCCGGGATCGCAGTCGAGGACGATCGGCGTCGGCGTCATGCGGCGAGTATCGCGTCTACCTCGCCGGCGCCGGGCAGGGAAGGTTGGGCGCCGAGCCTCGACGCCGCGATCGCCCCGGCCGCGCAGGCGCGGCGCAGCGCCTCGTCCCGGGCACGTCCTTCGAGCAGCGAGACGACGAGGCACGCGGCGAACGCGTCACCCGCGGCCGTCCCGTCCACGGCCTCGACGGCGGGCGGTGCGGCCCGGGCGACTTCGACTCCGTCCTCGAAGAGCGCCGCGCCGTGCGCGCCGTACGTGACGGCGACGAGGCTGCCGCGCGACACCACCTCGTGCTCGAGCTGGTTCACGATCAGCAGGTCCGGCACGAGGTCGACGGAGCGCGCCGGAGCGGCGTTCAGGGCGAAGAACTCCGCCTTGCGGGCCGCGGCGGCCACGACGTCGTCGGGCACCTCGAGCTGGCAGAGCACGGATCCGCCCGGTGAGACCGGGCGCACTGCGGCGTTCGCACCCGGGATCACGACGATCTGGTTCTCACCATCTGCGCCGACGAGGATCAACGCGACGCCCGTCGAGCCTGCGCGCTGGAGCGCGAGGTCGACACCGGCGGCACGCAGGCCGGCGAGCGCCTCCTCGGCCAGCGGGTCGGTGCCGACGGCGCCGACCAGCCGAACCTGCGCGCCGAGCCGCGCCGCGGCCACCGCCTGGTTCGCGCCCTTGCCGCCCGGGAAGCGCTGGAGCGCGGCCCCGGAGATCGTCTCGCCCGGCCGCGGCAGCCGCTCGACGCGGGCGACGAGATCGAGGTTGATCGATCCGACGACGGTGAGCGCGACGGTCATGCGGGAAGAGGGATGCCGCGCGCGGCCTCTTACGCCGCGATCGCCCTCAGCTCGTCGTGCGCACGGCCGAGCAGGTTCTCGCGGAGGTCGAAGAGGCCCGCCCAGAGCGAGCTCTTGTCGATCGGCGACTGCCAGCGCGCCTGGGCCGAGAGGCCCTCGAGTGCACGCACGAGCACGGCCAGCTCCAGGTAGGCCGCCGCAACGCGATGCGGGGCTACCCGCACACCGGCGCGTTCGAGCACCGGCTCCCAGTCCACCAGCTCGGCCGGGCCCGGCTCACCGAACCAGGACCGTCCCTCCGCGTGGTCTGCCTCGAGCTCGAGCAGGTACCGGCCCAGCGGGCGGTCGAGACCCGCAAGCGCCGTCTCGACACGGTCGGCCGCCCGCCGCAGCGCCGCCTGGCGGCGACCCGGCGTGCTCGGGTCGGCCTCACCGCTCCGCCAGCGCTCGAGCAGGCGGCAGAAGGCGAGGGCGGACACCTCGAGGGAGACGAGCTGTCCGATCAGCTTGCGCGCCGTCCCCCCGTCGACCGCGTGCTCTGCGATCACCGCCGCCCATTCCGGGCGCGTCCCGAGCGGAGTCGTCAACGGACCCGCTCCCGGCGCCGGCCAAGCCGGCGCCTCCGCTGCCTGGAGCCTCCGTCGAGCCTACGGCTCAGGACCCGCTCCCGCTCTCTGGAGCCTCCGTCGAGACGACAATGACGGCTCATACCTCGATCACCACGGGCAGGATCATCGGACGGCGGTGCGTCCGGTCGTAGACGAGCTGACCGAGCCCGTCGTGAATGTGCTCCTGCAGCAGCTTGACCTCACGCATGTCGTCTGCCAGCAGCCCGCGCACGATCTCGTGCGCCTCCTGGCGCATCTCGGACAGCAGCTCGTCGCTCTCGGCGAAGCCGCGGCTGATCAGCTCGGGGGACGCCGCACCGCCGTTGGAGAGGGTCGTGACGACGATCAGGACGCCGTCCTCCGACATGTGGCGGCGGTCGCGCAGCGCGACATCCGAGATGTCGCCCACTCCCAGGCCGTCGACGTAGGTCACCCCGGCGTCGACCCGATCGGCGATCCGAGCGCCCTGGCTCGAAAGCTCGACGACATCGCCGTTCTCGGCGATCACGATCGAGCTCGCCGGGATGTCGGCTTCCTGTGCCAGCCGCGCATGCGCCGCCTGCATGCGGTACTCGCCGTGGATCGGCATCACGGCCTTCGGGTGCAGCAGGCTCAGCAGCGTCCGCAGCTCCTCTGCGCGGGCGTGCCCGGAGACGTGCACGTCCGCGTTCTCCTCGTGCAGGACCTCGGCGCCGTTCCTCGTCAGGCGGTTGATCGCGTCATGCACCCGCAGCTCATTCCCCGGCACGGGGCGGGCCGAGATGATGACCGTGTCGCCGCGCTCGACCTTCACCGCGGGGTGATCGTTGTAGGCGATGCGCGTCAGAGCCGAGAGCGGCTCGCCCTGGGACCCGGTGCAGATGATCAGCTGCTCGGCAGGGGGCACTTCGTCGAGGTCGGCCGGCCTGACGAGCACGTCTTCCGGGACATCGACGTAGCCGAGGTTGCGCGCGACGTTCATGTTGCGTCGCATCGAGCGCCCGACGACCACCACCTTGCGCCCCGACTCGACGCCGACGTCGATCGCCTGCTGCATCCGGTGGATGTTCGATGCGAAGCTCGAGATGAGGATCCGGCCGCGGCGCGCCGGGATGAGCTGCCGGAACGCCTCGCCGACGACGCGCTCGGAGCGGGTGAAGCCCGGACGCTCGGCGTTCGTCGAGTCCCCGAGGAGGAGATCGACCCCGCGATTGCCGAGCGCCGCCAAACGCCCGACGTCCGTGCGCAGACCGTCGACCGGGGTGTGGTCGAGCTTCCAGTCGCCGCTGTGGAACACGAGGCCCGCTCCCGTCTCGATCGCGATGCCGACGGCGTCCGGGATCGAGTGCGCCATGCGAATGAACTCGAGCCTGAACGGCCCGATGTCGACCGGGCCCTGCTCCGGCTCGGCCTCGCGCAGCTCGGCCGCGCGCAGCAGGCCGTGCTCGTCCAGCTTCGACTTCACGAGCCCGAGCGTCAGCCGGGTCGCCCAGATCTCGTCCACGCCGATCTCGCGCATCAGGAACGGGAGCGCACCGACGTGGTCCTCGTGCGCGTGCGTCAACACGACCGCACGGACCCGCTTGCCGCGGAGATAACCGAAGTCGGGCAGGATCACGTCGACGCCCAGGTGCTCGTCGCGGGGGAACGCCATCCCGGCGTCGACGACGATCGTCTCGTCGCCGAGCTCGTACACCGTCATGTTCTTGCCCACCTCGCCGAGACCGCCGAGCGGGATCACGCGTAAGACGTCGTTGGCCATCGAGAGGCAGTCTAGGCTGCGACCAGCAGGCCCAGCCGTTCGAGGCATGCCTTGACGGCCGCGACCTCGTCCCGCGTGGGCGGAGGGAGCGGCAGTCGATGCCCTCCCACTCCGTGGCCGAGCAGATTCAGCGCGGCCTTGATCGGGAGGGGATTCGTCTGGACACCGAGGAGGTCGTATGCCGGTGCGAGCTCCCGGTCGATCTCGCGGCCCCGCTCGACATCGCCGGCCAGCGTCGCTTCCACCTGCGCGGCCACCTGAGCGCCGACGACGTGCGTGTGGACGCAGACCCCGCCCGTCCCCCCGAGCTCCAGGAACGGCTGCACGAGAACGTCGTCGCCCGCGTACAGGTCGAGCCCACAGTCGAGGATGTGCTTCGCCTGGGCGAGGTCGTCGTTTGCCTGCTTGACCGCTCGCACGGACTCGATCTCGGCGAGCCGCGACACCGTCTCGGGCTCGATGTTGACGACCACGCGCGACGGGATGTTGTAAGCGACGATCGGCTTGTCGGTCGCGCGCGCGATCGCCTGGAAGTGCGCGACGATGCCCCGCTGCGGCGGCTTGCTGTAGTACGGCGTGACGACGAGGAGCGCATCGGCGCCGAGCTCGCCGGCGCGCTCGGAGAGGTGCATGGAATGGAGCGTCGAGTAGGTGCCCGTGCCGGCGACCACCGTCGCCTGGTCCCCGACCGCCTCGATCGCGGCGCGAAAGAGATCGAGCCGCTCGTCATCGGTGAGGTTCGGGCTCTCCCCGGTGGTGCCGGCGACCACGATCCCGTCCGAGCCGTTCTCGATCAGATGGCGGGCGAGCCGCTGAAACGCGTCGAAGTCGATCGACTCGTCGTCGCGGAACGGTGTGACGATCGCGGTGAGGATGTGCCCGAGCACTCGACTGGAGGATACTCCGGGCCTCGGAGCCTTCGTGCTCAGCCGGCTCCCCCGAGCAGGACGACGCGCTCGGCGACCTGTTCGACGCTCCCTGCCCGGCGGAGGAACTCCGCCTCGTACGGACGACCCGCGAGGCCGACCAGTGCCTGCGGGGCGAGCCCGCGCAGGCGCGCGAGGACCGGCTCGACGTTGCGCTGCTCGTAGAGCACGTCCGCCGCGAGCGCGAGGTCGAAGCGGTCCGCCCAGGGACGACGCCAGTCCCGCACCTCGGCGGCGACTCGAAGGCCGTTCCGGGCTGCGTTGTCGTTGAGCAGCTCGATCGCATCCGCCGACCAGTCGGTTGCGGTCACCGCCGCACCGTGGGCGGCGGCGACGAGCGAGGGCACGCCGAGCCCGCAACCAAGCTCGACGACGCGCAGGCCGGCGACAGCGGGAAGCGCTTCGGCCAGCGCCCTCGCCGCGGGCCACAGCTCGGCCCAGTACGGCAGGAACTCGTCGTCCGCGAATGCAACCTCGTCGATGAGGGCCTCGGCGGAGACCGGCCGGCGCAGGACCAGCTCGATCTCCCCCAGCCTGATGCTCTCGTCGCGCAGGTCGCCCACAACGAGAGCTTCTTACTCGAGCACGTGGATGTTGCGCGCCGAGCAGATCTCCTTGAGCGCGTCGGGCCAGACCGAGATGCTCACCTCGCCGAGATGGGCCTTGCGGAGCAAGAGCATCATCGTTCGGGACTGGCCGATCCCCGAGCCGATCGAATGGGGCACCTCGTCGCGGAGGATCGCCCGGTGATAGGGCAGCTCGACGAGCTGCGTCTGCCCCGCCAGCTCGAGCTGGCGGCGGAGACTCGTCGCATCGACGCGAATGCCGCCGGACATCAGCTCGTGCCGCCGGCGTGTGACGGGATTCCAGACGAGAATGTCGCCGTTCAGGCCGTGCATCGGCCGTCCGTCGGCCGAGAGCGTCTCGGACGACCAATCGTCGTAGTCGGCCGCCCGCAACTCGTGCGGCAGACCGTCCGCGAGCGGCCAGCCGATCCCGTAGATGAACACGGCGGGATGCTCGCGCAGGATCAGCGTCTCCCGCTGCTTGCGCGGAAGCTCCGGATAGGCGGCCAGGATGTCCTCGGCGTGGAGGAACGTGAGCTCGTCCGGCAGCAGCCCCCGGTCGGCGAGCGCAGGCCATTCGTCGACCAGCGCGGCCTCCGCAGCCTTGAGAGCCCGCCAGATCCCGCGCACCGTCTCGGTGAGGTACTGAAGCGTGCGGTCCTCGGGGCGGATCACTCTCTCCCAATCCCACTGATCGACGTACGCGCTGTGATCGTGGTCGAGGAAGTAGTCCTTCCGGACGGCCCGCATGTCGGTGAGGATCCCTTCGCCCGCTCCACACCCGAACTGCCGCAGGGCGAGCCGCTTCCATTTCGTCGCGGCCTGCACGACCTCGGCATCGAGCGGGTGCACGTCGTGGTCGTTCGCGATGTGGAAGGTGACGGGCGTCCGCGAGCCGTCGCGGTCGAGATAGTCGTTGACGCCGCTCGAGCGGTCCACGATCAAGGGCACCTGCACTTGCATGAGGTTCAGCTCCTCGCAGAGCCGCTCCTCGATCACGCGCTTCGCCGCGTACAGAGCCTGCATCGTCTCGCGTGGCGTGAGCGCCGGCCGATAGTCCTGCGGCAGGATGTCGGCGAGCTCGGTGTAGTTGCCGACACCGGGGCCTGCGAGGTCCGCCTGCTTTTCCAGCGTGGTCATATCGCCTCCGATCTCTACGAGGCGATCGTCCTCCCCGGCGGCACGGGCCGCATCCGGAGAACCACCTACGTCGTCTACAGGAGCGCTTCGAGCCCGATCGTCAGCCCCGGTGGGAGCGTCGGCAATCGCTCGAGCGCCAGCAGCACTCCCGGGGTGTACGCCTCACGCGACGTCACGTCGTGGCGGATCGTCAGCACCTGTCCCGGGCCGCCGAGGATCACCTCCTGGTGCGCGTTCAGGCCGGGGAGGCGAACCGAGTGGATGGGCACCTCGCCGGTCATCCGCTCCGCTGTCAGCTTCGCCGTCCCCGACGGCGCATCGGCCTTCGCGCGATGGTGCAGCTCGACGATCTCCGCGCTCTGCATGTGCCTGGATGCCTCCTCCGCGAAGCTCATCATCAGCACGGCACCGAGGGCGAAGTTCGGTGCGTAGAACACGCTCACCTCCGCATCCGCGAACTCCTGCGTCTCCCATCCCGTCGTGCCGATGACGCTCGGGACGCCCGCCGCAACGGCCGCGCGGATATTCCCGGGGGCCACTTCGGGCCGGGTGAAGTCGACCATCGCCTCGGCGTCGGCGAGCCTGCCCACGAGGACGTGGCCCGCCGCCTCGAGGCCCGGCGCCAGAGCCGTGCCGACCCTTCCCGTGCGGCCGTTGAGCAGAACCTTCACGCCGCGTGCGCGAGGTCGGGCGTGATCTCCTCGAGCGCTGCGAGGAACCGCTCCTCGCTCGGGCCGATGCATGCGGCGGAGAGCCGTTCGGACGCGAGCAGAGCAGCGGCGAGCTCGCACACCGACGACGCCTCCACGGCGTCGATCTCGGCGACGATCCGGTCGAGGGAAAGAAGCTCGGAATCGGTGATCAGCGACTTGCCGAGACGGTTCATCCGCGTCGACGTGGATTCCATCGAGAGCAGGATCCGCCCCTTCAGGTTCTCCTTCGCCCGCTCCAACTCGCGTGCGGTCAGATTCCCCACGGCGATGTCGGCGATCTGCTCGGCAGTGATCGCGAGCGCATCGCCGAGGTTGTCCTCCCGCGTGCCGAGATAGATGCCGATCTGGCCGGTGTCGGTGTACTGCGAGACGAACGAGTACACCGCATACGCCATCCCGCGCTTCTCCCGGATCTCCTGGAAGAGCCGTGACGATGCCGAGCCGCCGAGGATCGCATCGAGGAGGGATGCGGCGAAACGACGCCGGTCGGAACGCGAGATGCCCGGCGCCGCGAGGCAGATGTGGTACTGCTCGGTGTCCTTGCGCTGAAAACGCAGCTGCGGCGGCGGTGACTGGACGAGCGGCGGCCGTAGGTTCGCGCGCGTAGCACCGTTGCTGGGACGCCGCTCGAGACCCCGTTCGACGAGCTCGACGATCTCGTCGTGCCGGATGTTCCCGGCTGCCGCGACGACGATGTTGGACGGCACGTACATCTCGTCGTGATACCGGGCGATCGCGTCCTGCGAGATCGACGAGATCACCTCGGCCGTGCCGATCACCGGACGCCCGAGCGGATGATCGCCGAAGACCGCGTCGGTGATCAGATCGTGCACGAGCTCCTGCGGCGCGTCCTCGTACATCGCGATCTCCTCGAGCACCACCTCCCGCTCGGTCTCGAGCTCGGCGAAGGCCGGGGCGAAGACCATGTCGCTCATCACGTCGACGGCCGTCGTCAGATGATGGTCGGGGATGCGGGCATAGACCAGCGTGTGCTCGCGCGACGTCGCGGCGTTCAGCTCGCCGCCGAGGCCGTCGAAGATCTCGGCGATCTCGAGAGCGCTGTAGCGGCCGGTCCCCTTGAACAGCAGATGCTCTATGAAGTGCGAGACACCCGCCTCGGGTGTCTCCTCGTCGCGCGAACCGGCGCCGATCCAGTAGCCGACGGCAGCCGACCGGACATGATCGAGACGCTCTGTGATCACCCGCTCCCCGGAATCGAGCTCGGTCAGCATCCAGTTCTGCATCCGGGCGTAGCGTAGTGCCGCCCGCTACTTCCGGTAGAGGATCTGGCTCCGCGGATCGACGTAGAACGTCGGATCGATTCGCGGCAGGGAGAGCGCAGCGGCCACGCCGAGGCCCGCGCAGATGCCGGCGAGCAGCGCCGTCAGCGTCGGCTGTGGGATCAGCGTGACGAGCGCGAGCACGGTCAGCCCGGCGGTACTGGGGAAGGTCGCGCCGATTGCCTGGCGCCAGAACGGCGCGACGTGAGCGTTCGGGGGGAGCTCGAGCGGCTCGGCTCGGGTCGGGGTGAAGCGCCTGCGTGGGTCGTTGAAGAGCAGGAAGGTGATGGCGATCACGCCGGAGCCGAACGCAAGCAGCGCGGCGGCCCTCGGTGCACCGGCGATCCGTGCCGCGCCGAGGAGCAGCACACCCACGACGAGCCGGATCACGATCACTCCCAGCGTCCGGGCGCGCATGGAATGAAGAGTCAACGGGGGTCGCTCGGAAGCAGTGACCAGACGACCGCATCCTGGCGCCGTCCGTGCAGCCAGATCGCCTGGCGTTCGACGCCTTCGCGCCGAAATCCGGCCCGTTCGGCGAGCCTTTGCGACGGCTCGTTCTCGGGATGCGTGCGCAGCTCGAGCCGGCCGATCCCTTCTCGAAACAGCCAGTCGCACACGAGCCGAACGCTGCGTGTCATCAGTCCCCTCCCCCGCCCTGCGGCGCCGGCCAGGTAGGCGAGCTCGTAGTTCTCCCGCGCCCGGCGGGAGGCGATCACCGCGCCGAGTGCGACGTCGCGGCCCACCTCGGTGACCGCATAATCGATCCGCTCGCCGCTCGCGCGACCCTCGCGAACGGCACGAAGGAGCGAATCGAAGTCGGCGTCGCGCGGACGCGCCGGCATGTTCAGCCAGGTGTGCACGAGCTCGTCGCCCATCGTGGAAAGAACGACGGCGCGGTCGTCCTCGCGCAATTCACGGAGGACGACCACGTCGTCGGTGAGCGTGTCCGGCGGCTTCATGCCGCCGACCTTACTTACTCGCTGCGCGATCCTTCACGCTCACGACGGGGGCCACGACTGCCTCCGCGGGCGCCGTCGCGGCGCGGCCCGCGATCCTCGCGAGGCTCGCGCGGCGGGGCGTCCTTCGCCCGCTCGATGAGCTCCTCGGGGCTGACCGTCGTCTCCCCCTCGTGCTTCTGCACGAGCTTGAGGCCGATCCGGCCGCGTGCCTTGTCGACCTCCTGGACGACGACGTCGAGGATGTCTCCGCGCGCGATCACGTCCTCGATGTGGTTGACGCGGCCCGGCCCGACGTTCGACACGTGGAGCAGGCCGTCCGTCCCCTTCTTCAGCTCGACGAAGGCTCCGAAGTCCGTCGTCTTGACGACACGACCGGTGTAGGTGTCACCGACCTCGGGCTCCTTGGTGAGGTTGCGAATCGCCTCGATCGCGGCGTCGCCCTTGGTGCCCTCGGTGGCGTACACGAGGATCGTGCCGTCCTCCTCGATGTCGATCTGCACCTCGTACTCGGCCTCGAGCGAGCGGATCGTCTCACCGCCCTTGCCGATCACCATCCCGATGAACTCGGGATTGATCTGGATCGTCGAGATGCGCGGCGCGTGCTCTGCAAGCGCCTCGCGTGGTGCCGAGATCGCCTGGTTCATCTTCGCCAGGATCGCGATGCGGGCGTCCTTCGCCTGGGCGAGAGCCTGCTGCATGATCTCGCGGCTGACGCCGGTGATCTTGATGTCCATCTGCAGCGCGGTGATGCCCTCAAGCGTGCCTGCGACCTTGAAGTCCATGTCGCCGAGATGGTCCTCCGCACCCTGGATGTCGGTCAGGATCTCGTAGGCGTCGCCCTCCTTGACGAGACCCATGGCGATGCCGGAGACGGGAGACGTGATCGGCACGCCCGCGTCCATCAGTGCGAGGGTCGACCCGCAGACCGAGCCCATCGACGACGAGCCGTTCGACTCGAGGGTCTCGGAGACGATGCGGATCGTGTACGGGAAGCTCTCGGCCGTCGGAAGCACGGCCTCGAGCGCCCGCTGGGCGAGTGCACCGTGGCCGATGTCGCGGCGCTTGGGCGAGCCCATGCGACCGGTCTCCCCGACCGAGTAGGGCGGGAAGTTGTAGTGGTGCATGTACCGACGGTCGCGCTCGAGCGAGAGGTCGTCGATGCGCTGGCCCTCCTTCGCCGTGCCGAGGGTCAGCAGCGACATGATCTGCGTCTGGCCGCGGGTGAAGAGACCCGAGCCATGGGTGCGCGGCATGACCGACACCTCGACCTCGATCGGGCGGATCTGCGTGGCGGTCCGGCCGTCGGGACGACGCTTCTCGACCGCGATCTTCTGGCGGACGAGGCTCTTGTAGATCGACTCGCACGCCTTCTTGACATAGCCCTTCGTGAGCGAATCCTTGACGGCGGGCTCGCCGTCGACGGTGGCCGGCCCAACCGGGAACGGCAACTCGACGCTCTCGACGATGTGCTCGAAGAGCAGATTGCGCTTCGCCGACTTGAGCTCCTTCGAGTCCTGCTCGGCATCGGTCAGCCCACGCAGCTCGTTCTCGAACTTCTCGCGCACGACCGACTCGACTGCGACCGAGCGCTGCTTCTCGAGGATCTGGGCCAGGGACATGCGGACCTGCAGCTCGCCGAAGACCTTCGACTCGTTGGCGTCGAGCGACGGAGCGCCGACCTCCTGCTCGACGATCTCCTCGACGATCGCACCGGCCTCGCGGAGGCCCTGCTGCTGGATGCGATCCCAGATCTGACGGCCGTAGGCACCCTCGAGGCGCTCCGTGACCGCCGGGTCGAGCCACTTCGTCTTGCCCCGCTTCGAGCGCAGCTCGAGCTGGGCGTCGCAGAGCTTCACGATCTCGCGGTTGGCGATGTCGAGCGCCTCGAGGAGCTTGTCCTCGTGCACCTGGCTCGCCCCCGCCTCGACCATGGTGAGGCCGTCCTTCGTCCCGACGACGATCAGGTCGAGGTCGGACTCTTCGATCTGCTCGAGCGTCGGATTGACGACGAGCTCGCCGTCGACGATGCCCATCCTCACGGCGCCGATCGGGCCGAGGAACGGCAGCGGCGACACGGTCAGAGCGGCCGAGACGGCGTTGATGCAGAGGACGTCGTGCGCGATCACCAGGTCGGCCGAGAAGACCGTGGCGACGCACTGCGTCTCGTTGCGATAGCCCTTCGGCCAGAGCGGCCGCACCGGGCGGTCGGTCATCCGCGCGGTCAGGATGGCGCGTTCGGTCGGCCGCCCTTCCCGCTTGAAGAATCCGCCGGGGATCTTGCCGGCGGCATACATGCGCTCTTCGACGTCGACCGTCAGCGGGAAGAAGTCCGCGCCCTCGCGCGCCTCCGTCCGGCCCTGCGCCGTCCCGAGCACGACGGTGTCGCCGCTGCGAACGAGCACTGCGCCGTCCGCCTGCTTGGCGATCTTTCCGGTCTCGAATGAAATCTCCTTGCCGCCGACTTCGACGGACACGGAAACCGGCACCCCGGCGGGGTGCTCAGCTTCAACAATGGTCATGTCTCTCCTATTCCTCCACTGTGCAATGTGAAGGGTGGAAGTTTGAGCCAGCGCTTCCTTGGGGGAGCGCTCGCCCAAACTCCACCCTCCGTGACTGTTGGAGCTAGCGCCGGAGGCCCAGCTCCTTGATGAGGGCGCGATAGCCCTCGAGGTTCTTGCGCTGCAGGTAGTTCAGGAACCGGCGGCGGCGACCCACGAGCTTGAGCAGTCCGCGACGCGAGTAGTGATCGTGCTTGTGCGTGCGGAGGTGCTCGGTCAGCTCGTTGATTCGCTGCGTCAGCATCGCGATCTGAACCTCCGGCGAACCAGTGTCCGTCTCGTGCTTGCCGAACTTCTGAACGTGCTCCAGCTTCTCTTCCTTGGTGAGGGGCATGCTTCTCCTCTCGATGATGACGTCACCCAGGTCTCAGCTCGCCGCGAAGGAAGACGCGAGACGGCCGAGGCCGGGTCACCAGTAGGGTAGCGGATCCCCCATGGATGCGCCGTTTTCCAGCCACGTCGAGGCAGCCGCAGCCGCGTGGGGCGTGCCCGCGCTCGCCGCGGGCTTCTCGGTCGCGGGCGAGGCGGCGGTGACCGCCGCCACCGGCTGCGAGGTCTCGTCGGTCTTCCGGATCGCCTCGGTCACGAAGCCGCTGACCGCCACGCTCGCGCTGCAGCTGCTCGACCTCGAGACCCCGACCGGGGTCTGGCCCGGCGACGTGCGGGTTCGCCACCTGCTCTCGCACACGAGCGGCTACGACAGCGAGTGCGGGGATCTGGCGCGGTTCGGGACGGGCGACGATGCACTCGCCGCAGTCGTGGCCGAGCTGCCGGGCGTGCACCGGTTCCTGGAGGTCGACCGGGCCTGGTCGTATGCGAACACCGGGTACTGGCTCGCCGCCAACCTCGCGGCGACGTGCGCCGGCTCGACCTACGAGGAGGCGCTCACCGGCTATGTGCTGGCGCCCGCCGGGCTCGAATCGACGTCATTCGGCGAGCCGGCGCTCGCGGGCACCGGCGCGGCGTGGAGCCCGGATCCCTACCCGCGCGCGCGCCGTCCCTCGGGCGGGCTCGTCTCGAACGTGCCCGACCTGCTCCGTTTCGGGCACTGGCACCTGGCCCAGCCGGAGGCAGCGCAACTGCGAGCGCGGCACGGGGAGCCGCCCGGCGGCGTCTACGGCCTCGGCCTCTTCGGCGAGCGGGTGGGCGGCGTCGAGGTCTGGGGCCACCGCGGCTCCTACGGCGGCTTCCAGGCGTCCCTGCTCGTCGTTCCCGCCCGCGAGGCCGTGTTCGCCGGGCTCACGAACAGCAGCACCGGCGAGCGGGCGCTGCGCGCGCTCGAGGACGTGTTCTTCGAGCGTATCCTCGGCGCACGAAGACACCGCCCGGAGACCGTCCACCTGCCGGAGGCGGTCAGCGCTTCGTATGCCGGCGTGTACGCGAACGACGGCGGCTGCTACGAGGTGCACGGCGCACGCAACGGCCTCGTCGTCGGCTTCGACGGCCTCGACCATCCGGCACGGCCGATCGGCGAGCGGACCTTCGAGATCAGCGACGGCGACAGCGTCGGCGAGCTGTTCGACTTCCCGCTCGAGGGGCTCGGCCGCTTCTCGAGCCGGCTTGCCGAGCGTGTCGCGTGCTGAGGCCGTCGGTCGCAGCCGGCCATCCCGCAACGGCGACCGCCGGCGCGGAGATCCTCGCAGCCGGGGGCAGCGCCGCCGACGCCGCGGTGGCGGCCTCGTTCGTCTCGTGCGTCGCGGAGACGCTGATGACCGGGCTGCTCGGAGGCGGGCATGCGATCTACTACGACGCGGCGAGCGGGGCACTCCACAACCTCGACTGCTTCGTCTCGGTGCCGTCCGGCCGGGGGGCGGCCATGGAATCGATGCCCGTTCAATTCGGAGGCGCGAGCGTGAACTACGCGATCGGGGCCTCGTCATGCGCCGTGCCCGGGCTTCCGGCCGGGCTCGCTGCGTTGTGGCGCGCGCACGGTCGCCTCTCGTGGGGGGACGTCCTCGAGCCCGCTCTTCGGGCCGCCCGCGCCGGGGTGCCCATCACGAAGGCACATGCGTCATGTCTCCAGATGCTCGAGCCCGTGATGACGATGCGCGAAGGCGCGACGGTCTACGCGCCGCACGGCCGGCTGCTCGCCGAGGGCGATCTGCTCCGCCAGCCCGGCCTCTCCAGGGCGCTGGAGCTCATCCGCGACGAGGGCGCCGAATCGGTGTACACCGGCACGATCGCGGCCTCGCTCGTCGGCCTGATGAGAGCGCGCGCAGGATCGATCACCGCCGCAGACCTCGCCTCCTACGAGGTCACGTGGTCGGGCCCTGCGGAATGTGTCTTTGCAGGGCGACGGGTGTGCACGCGGGCGGGACTGTCGGGTATCCCGGAGACCCTCGGCCGCTTCGATCCGTCGGGGGGTGCCGACGCGCTGCTCCAGGCGCTCGATCACGAGCCGACGATCGACGGGCACACCACGAACGTCACCGTCGCGGACGGCGGGGGCAGCGTCTGCGTGTTGACGTCCAGCCTCGGGCTCGGTTCGGGCGACTGGCTGCCCGGGCTCGACGTGCATCTGAACAGCATGCTCGGCGAAACGGATCTCGTCCGCGGGCCGCTCCGACCGGGGACGCGCATGGAGAGCATGATGGCGCCCACGCTCGTCTTCGACGGCGACCGGATCGAGCTCGGGATCGGCGCGGCCGGCGGGACGCGGCTCCGCACCGCGCTGGTCGGCGTTCTCGCAGCCGTTCTGCACGAAGGCCTCGCGCCTCAGCCGGCAATCGACCGGCCGCGCTTCCATCCGGAGGGGCGCGTCCTGAATGCCGAGCCGGGGGTCGACGAAGCGTGGCTCGCCCGGCTCGAAGCACGCGGCCGCGAGGTGCGCCGCTTCTCCGGGCTGCACCACTACTTCGGCGGCGTCAGCGCGGTCGGCCGGGCGGGTGAAGGCGCCGATCCGCGCCGGAGCGGCGCCGTGCGCATCGTCTAGCCGGAGTCGCCCTGCAGCTTCTTCGCTACGGTCGTGCCGTGGCTGCGAGCTCCCTTTCGTATCTCGACCGGCTGGAAGCCGAGGCGATCGACATCCTGCGGGACGCCGTCGCTCAGGCAGAGCGGCCCGTGATGCTGTACTCGATCGGGAAGGACAGCTCCGTCCTGCTTCACCTGGCCCGGAAGGCGTTCCACCCCGGCCGGCTGCCGTTCCCGCTGCTCCACGTCGACACGACGTGGAAGTTCCAGGAGATGTATGCGTTTCGGCAGCGGGTCGCGGCGGATCCGGACGTGGAGATGCTCGTGTACGTCAACGAGGACGGGCTCGCGCGGGGAATCGGGCCCTTCACGCACGGATCGGCTGTACACACCGACGTGATGAAGACCGAGGCGCTCAAGCAGGCGCTCGATCTCCACGGCTTCGACGCCGCGATCGGCGGCGCACGTCGCGACGAGGAGCGGTCCCGCGCCAAGGAGCGCGTCTTCTCGTTCCGGTCAGGCCAGCATCGCTGGGATCCAAAGCGCCAGCGGCCCGAGCTGTGGCGGCTCTACAACGCACGCAAGGGCGAAGACGAGTCGTTTCGCGTCTTCCCGCTCTCCAACTGGACGGAGTTCGACGTGTGGCACTACGTCCACCGGGAGCGGATTCCGATCGTCCCGCTGTATCTCGCCAGGGAGCGTCCCGTCGTCGAGCGCGACGGGACGTTGATCATGGTCGACGACGAGCGGATGCCGCTTGCGGCCGGCGAAGAGCCGATGCTGAAGAAGGTGCGCTTCCGGACGCTCGGCTGTTATCCCCTCTCGGGGGCCGTCGAGAGCGACGCAGAGACGCTGACCGAGATCATCGACGAGATGCTGCACTCGACCTCGTCGGAGCGGCAGGGGCGGCTCATCGACTTCGACAGCCAGGGGTCGATGGAGAAGAAGAAGCAGGAAGGCTACTTCTAGTGCGGCGTCTCCGAACGTTGCACCTGAAACCAACCGCTGCGCGACGCCGCACTACCCCGGCCGCGCTGCGGCCGAATAGTGCGGCCTCCACCTGCCGTGCGTTTCCGGTCGAACCGTACGAGAGGCCGCACTAGGCTCGCCCGTGTCATCCGACCTCCACATCGACGACGCCGCGTTCCTGCGGCAGCGGGACGAGAGGACCCTGCTCCGTTTCATCACCTGCGGCAGCGTCGACGACGGCAAGAGCACACTGATGGGCCGCCTGCTGTACGAGTCCGGGGCGATCCTCGACGATCAGCTCGCCACCCTGCAAACGGACTCGAAGCGCATCGGCACCCAGGGAGGCGACCTCGACTTTGCCCTGCTGCTCGACGGCCTGGCGGCGGAGCGCGAGCAAGGCATCACGATCGATGTCGCCTACCGCTATTTCTCGACGGAGCGCCGGGCGTTCATCGTCGCCGACACGCCGGGGCACGAGCAGTACACCCGCAACATGGTCACCGGCGCCTCGACGGCCGACTGCGCCGTCATCCTCGTCGACCCGGCCAAGGGCGTGGTCACCCAGACCCGCCGGCACAGCTTTCTCGTGGGTGCGCTCGGCATCCGCCACGTCGCCCTGGCCGTGACGAAGATGGATCTCGTCGACTACGCCGAGGAGCCGTTTCGGGCCCTCGAGCGTGCCTGTCTCGATCTCGCGGCGCAACTGGGCCTCGGAGACGTCGTTTGCCTTCCCGTCTCCGGGCTGCGGGGCGACAACGTCGTCGGGCGCAGCGACGCGATGGGCTGGTACGAGGGGCCGACGCTGATCGAGTACCTCGAGACGGTCGAAGTCGACCAGGACGCGAGGCGATCGCAGCCGTTCCGGATGCCGGTGCAGTGGGTGAACCGGCCCGACTCCACCTTCCGCGGCTTCTCCGGCACCGTCGCCGGCGGGATCGTCCACCCCGGCGACCGCGTACGCGTCTACCCGGGCGGCCGAGAGTCCTCCGTGACAAGGATCGTGACCTTCGACGGCGACCTCGAGGCCGCGGTCGCCGGGCAGGCCGTGACGTTGACACTCGCCGACGAGATCGACGCGACGCGCGGCGAGATGATCGCCTCGACCGAGGGGCCGCCCCAGGTCGCCGACCAGTTCGAGGCGATGGTCTTCTGGATGAGCGACGAGCCGATGCTGCGCGGGCGCACCTACCTGCTGCGCGCCGGGACGAAGGTCGTCGGGGCGACGATCGCCCCGCTGAAGTACAAGGTGAACCTCGACACGCTCGAGCACGTCGCCGCGACACGGCTCGAATTGAACGAGGTCGGCGTCTGCGCGATCGAGCTTTCGGCGCCGATCGCCTTCGACCCGTACGAGGAGAACCGCGACACCGGCGGCTTCGTCCTGATCGACCGGCTCACCTCCGACACGGTCGGCGCCGGGCTCCTCCATTTTGCGCTTCGCCGGTCGCAGAACGTCCACTGGCAGTCGCTCGAGATCGACAAGCAGGCCCGCGCCGCCGCGAAGCACCAGCAGCCCTGTGTCCTGTGGCTCACAGGTCTCTCCGGAGCCGGCAAGTCGACGATCGCCAATCTCGTCGAGCGCAGGCTCCACGCGCGCGGCTGCCACACCTACCTCCTCGACGGCGACAATGTCCGCCACGGCCTCAACAAGGATCTCGGCTTCACCGACGCCGACCGGGTCGAGAACATCCGCCGTGTCGCCGAGGTCGCGCACCTCATGCTCGACGCCGGCCTCGTGGTGATCGTCGCGTTCATCTCCCCGTTCGAGAGCGAACGCGAAATGGCCCGCCAGCTCGTCGCCGAGAACGAGTTCTTCGAGGTCTTCGTCGACGCGCCGCTCGAGCTCGCCGAGCAGCGCGACCCGAAGGGGCTCTACAAGAAGGCACGCAGCGGCGAGCTCACGAACTTCACCGGCATCGACTCGCCCTACGAGCCCCCCGCGCACCCGGCGTTGCGTCTGGACACCGCGGCGATCACGCCCGAGGCGGCTGCCGAGGCGGTCATCGCCCTGCTCGAGCAGCACGGCGTGCTCGCCGGTTGAGGCGAGCCCGGGACGGCGGCGCTCGGGCGTTCTGTCAGACCGGCGGCTGAGCCGCCCTCGTCTGCTCCACGTCGCGGGCGATCTGTTCGACGAGCTCCGCCTCGCTCTCGAATGCCTGCTCGTCGCGCAACCGCTGCCAGAGCTCGACCACGAGGCGGCCGCCGTAGAGATCACCGGTCCAGTCGAGCAGGTACGCCTCGATGCGCCGCTCGGTGCCGCCGTAGTGGGGGTTGAGCCCGATCGACACCGCGGCACGCCGCCCACCCGCCGCTCCCGCGTAGATCCCGAAGCCCGGCACGAGCACCTCCGGGTCGACCGCGAGGTTCGCGGTCGGGAAGCCGAGCGTTCCGCCGCGCCGATCGCCGCCGACGACCCTCCCTTCGACCTCGAGCGGCCGCCCGAGCAGGCGCGCCGCATCCTCGACGGCGCCCGCGTGGGCGAACCGGCGGATCCTGGTCGACGACACACCCTCGACGAGGGGGACCTCCCGAGCGTCGAGCCCGAGGCCGCGCAAGAACGCGAGATCCCCCGCGCGCCCCTTCCCGAAGCGGAATCCGGCGCCGGCGACCACCACCTGCGCGCCGATCCCGAGCAGGTACTGATGGGCGAACTCGGCCGGGGCGAGCCCGGCGATCTCGGGTCGGAACTGGATCACGAGCACGTCTTCGACGCCGGCCGCCTCGAGCAGCTCGAGCCGCCGCTCGAGCGTGGCCAGCAGCTCGACGCGTTTGCCGAGGACGGTTCGCGGATGCGGGTGGAAGGTGACGACGGTCGAGACGAGGCCGCCGTCGGCGGCCGACGCGGCGCGGACGACGGCGCGATGTCCGAGATGCACCCCGTCGAACGTCCCGATCGCGACGGCGCGCGGACGGTTGACGAGCTCCTCGGCCGACCGGGCGACGTTCACGCGGCGGCCCCGCCGCCCGGGTCGCTCAGCGCGAGCACGCCCGCTCGGACCGTCTCGGGCACCCGTTCCAGGGCCTCGGCCGGGAGGCGCGCCAGAACGTCGGTCACCGGCAGGAGCTGCGCGTGGTCGACGTCGTGCGACTCCGCGACGTCGAACGGCCCGACCGAGGTCCGTCGCAGAGTCGTACAGTGCCCCGCGAGGGCGTGCGCGATCGAGCGCACATAGGTGCCCGACCCGACGTGAAGCGCCAGACGCACCGTCTCTCCCGAATAGGCGATCACCTCGAGCGAGTAAACGAACGAGCGCCTGAGCGGCATCTCGACGGCGACCCCCCGACGCGCGAGCTTGTAGGCGCGCTCACCGTCGACCTTCACCGCGGACACGGCGGGAATCGGCAGTTCGACCTCACCACGGAGGCGTTCGAGCGCCTCGCTGAGCGCCTCCGCACCCGGAGCCGTGTGGCGCTCGAGCTCCTCCCCGTCCGGGTCCCCGGTCGAGGTCGTCGAGGTGAGGTCGACGTCGGTCTCGTAGCGCTTGTCCAGACCGACGAAGCACGGAGCCAGCCGGGTCGCCGCTCCCGACAGAAGCAGGAGCAAGCCGGTTGCGAATGGATCGAGTGTCCCGGCGTGGCCCGTTCGCGCACGTGTTCGCCGCCGCAGCGCGGCGACGATCGCGAACGACGACGGTCCCGCGGGCTTGTCGACCAGCGCGACCCCGACCGGCGTCAGGGCCCGCGGAGGCATGAACCTTGAGCCGTCAGCGCACGCTGGCCGGCGCGAGGCGGCGTCCTCGGTCGCGTCCGTGCCCCATGCGTACGAACGCTCCCTGCGTCCGTGCCTCGCATCATCCAGCGCACGCCGTCTACGAAGATCATGATCCCGCGAGCCCTAAGATTCCGGGGCGGCGCCGTCGCCCTGTGTCGCCAGCACGAACTTGCGGCGGATGAAGTCGACGATCTCGGCGATCGGCTGCTCCGACGAGAAGCCGGCGGCCTGTCGGTGCCCGCCCCCGGACGCTGCACGGGCGATCGCTGAGACGTCGACCTCGTCATGGGACGAGCGCAGCGAGATCCGGCGGGCAGGACCTTCGTCGCGCGGCGGCTCACGAATCAGCGCGACCATCTCCGAGCCCTCGATCGCCCGGAGGTAGTCGATGATGCCCTCGGAATACGGCTCCTCGGCGCCGACGGCCGCGAAGTCGTCCTTCAGGAGGAACGAGACGACGAGCCGGCCGCCCTCGAACAGCTGTGCCCGTTCGAGTGCCCGTGCGAGCAGTTTCAACTTCGCGAACTGCACCGTCTCGTAGACGTGGCGGAAGATGCCGTGCACGTCGGCACCGGCTTCGACGAGCTCAGCGGCGAGCCGCAGCGCCTTCGGCGTCGTGTTCGTGTACTGGAACCGACCGGTGTCGGTGACGAGGCCGACGTACAGCGCAGCGGCGATCTCGGGGGTCAGTGGAACGTCGAGCTCGCGCAGGACGTCCCGCACGATCTCGGCCGTCGAGGATGCTTCCCCGACGATCAGGTTCACGGCGCCGAACCCCGTGTTGTCGTGATGGTGATCGACGTTCACGACGAGTTTGGCGCCGTCGACCGGCGTGCGCTCCGGGCCGATTCGCCGCGCGCTGGCGCAGTCGACCGCGACCAGCACGCGCTCCTCGAAATCGGAAGGCAGGTCGCGGTGGAGCGCTGCCAGGTCGAGGAAGCTGTACTCCCCGGGTGTGGGCGCGTCGCCGGACAGGTACATGAGCGCGTCTTTCCCGAGCAGCTCGAGACCGAGCGTCGTCGCGAGCATCGAGCCGAGCGCATCGCCGTCGGGATTCTCGTGCGTCGCAACGACGAAGCGGTCGTTCGACCGGATCGCATCCGCGACCGCCTGCAGGTCAGTCTTCGTCGTCGTTTGGCTCATCTTCGGGGATCCCCGTGTCTTCCTCGAGGAGACCATCCGCGGGCAGGCCTGCGGCAACCTCGTCGATCAGCTTCGTCATGCGGACACCCCGCTCGACGGAGTCATCGTAGGCGAACGTGAGCGCCGGCGTCCGACGGAGGCTGAGCTCGCGGTTGATCTTGGCCTGGAGGACGCCGCGCGCCGAATCGAGGCCGGCGAGCGTCGCGCGTCGCTTCTTCTCGCTGCCGAAGACCGACACGAAGACGCGCGCCTCTGCGAGATCCGGCGACACCACGACGCCGGTGACGGTGACCATCCCGATGCGCGGGTCCTTGAGCTCGCCGAGCCCCTCCGCGACGACGGCACGGACGGACTCGTTCACGCGGCGCATGCGCTCGGACACGCCGATGAGCCTAGAGGCAGACGATCAATCGTCGTCGGGCGAGACGAGCAGTCGCTCGCAACGGACGAGCGTCCAGTCCCCCGAGGCGAGCCAACGCTCCGCCCTGTCGGCCAGCTGCTCGGCGTCGTGCGGCGAACGCCCGATGCAGGCGAGTGTGAGCGTTGCCCGCTGCCAGAGATCGTGGTGGTCGACCTCGGCGACCGCGGCGCCGAAGCGGTTGCGCAGGTTGTCCTTCGCCGAGCGGACGAAGTGACGCTTTCCCTTGAGGGACGACGCCTCCGGAAAGTGAAGCTCGACGGTCAGGATCGCGACGAAGCCCGACGCCATCAGGCGAGTGGGTCTAGATGGTTGATCGGTGATTGACGGTGTTCCGGGGAGGGTCTGCACCAAGCAGTGTGGTCGACGCGACCGGGGTCAAGGCCGGTGGGCCTTGGCGCCGGGCGCGGCGGGCGCAACGCGCCGTGTGCAGGCCTCCATCCGGGGCGGCGTTGAATTCCCGATCAATCATCTAGGAGGCGTCGGCGGGCGCGTCGAGCGACGTCCGCTCGACCTCCCGGGTCTCGAACACCTCGAGCACGTCCCCTTCCCGCAGGTCGTTGAAGCCGTCGAGCAGGATGCCGCACTCGAACCCTTCGGTCACCTCGCGGACGTCGTCCTTGAACCGGCGCAGCTGCGCCACGGTCGTCTCGTGAATGCGGGTGCCGTCGCGGAAGAGCCGGACGCTGGCGTTCCGGCGAACGAGACCGCTCGTGACCATGCACCCGGCGATCGTTCCGAGGCGCGAAACCCTGAACAGCGCGCGCACCTCGACCTCGCCGATGATCGCCTCGGTCTCGACCGGAGTCAGCATCCCGACGAGGGCTTGTTCGATCTCCTCGGTCAGCTGGTAGATGACGCGGTAGAGGCGAATCTCGACTCCGGCCCGCTCGGCCACGCCTCTCACCTCGGCCGAAGGACGCACGTTGAAGCCGACGATCATTGCGCTCGACGCCGCAGCGAGGTTGACGTCGTTCTCGGTAATGCCGCCGACGCCGGTGTGGATCACGTTGACGCGCACCTCGGGATGCTGGATCTTGCCCAGCTCGGAGACGATCGCCTCGACGGAGCCCTGTACGTCGCCCTTGATGACGATGTTCAGGTCCTGCACTCCTCCGGCCTGCATCTGCTCGAACAGCGTGTCGAGCGAGACGCCGCCACTCCGCTGTTTCGCCATCGCCTCGCGGCGCAGGCGCTCCCCGCGTTGCTGTGCCAGCTCACGGGCGCGGCGCTCGTTCTCGACCACGCGACCGAACTCGCCCGCGGGCGGGGGGCGGTCGAAGCCGAGGATCTCGACGGGCTCGCCGGGGCGTGCCTGTTGGATGCGCTCGCCGAGATAGTCGTAGAGGGCGCGGACGCGGCCCCAGGCATCGCCGGCGACGATCGCGTCGCCGACCTTGAGGGTGCCGCGGTGGATCAGCATCGTGGCGACAGGCCCGCGCCCGACGTCGAGGCGCGACTCGATGATCGGTCCTGATGCGTCGGCGGACGGGTTCGCACGCAGATCGAGCTCGGCATCCGCGACGAGCAGGATGCGCTCGAGCAGGTCGTCGAGGTTCTCGCCCTGCTTGGCCGAGACGCGTGCAACCTGAACGTCGCCTCCCCACTCCTCGGGCTGCAGGCCTTCGGTCGCGAGCTCGGTCAGGACGCGGTCGGCGTTTGCGTCGGGCAGATCAATCTTGTTGACGGCAACGACGATCGGCACCTCGGCGGCGCGTGCGTGAGAGATCGACTCCTTGGTCTGCGGCATGACACCGTCGTCGGCCGCAACCACGAGCACCGCGATGTCGGTCACCTTGGCGCCACGGGCGCGCATCGCCGTGAAGGCCTCGTGGCCGGGCGTGTCGAGAAAGGTGATGCGACGTCCGTTGTGGTCCGCCTGATACGCACCGATGTGCTGGGTGATCCCGCCGGCCTCGGTCGAGACGACGTGCGTCTTTCGAATCGCGTCGAGCAGCGTCGTCTTGCCGTGATCGACGTGGCCCATGATCGTCACGACCGGCGGACGCGCCTCGAGGGTCTCCTCTGCGTCCTCGAAGGCCTCCGGCTCGATCTCGTCGTCGTCGGCGTGCTTGATGGTCACCTCGCGCTCGAGCTCCGCCGCGATCAGCTGCACCTCGTCGTCGGTCAGCGACTGCGTCGCGGTCTTCATCGTGTTCAGGTTCATCAGCAGCTTGATGATCTGCGGCATCGCGACACCGAGTGCCTGGGAGAAGTCGCGAAGAGTGACGCCCGACTCGACCGTCACAGGACCGGTCGGCGCGACGACCTCCCGGGGCTGTCTCGGCCCGCGGTCGGCCGGACGGTCGCCGGGGCGCTGGCGCTGGCCCTGCCCGGGCCGGCCGCCCCCCTGATCGATCACGACGCGGCGCCGGCCTTTCGGGCCGCCGCCACGCGGTCTGATCGGTCTGTTCGGTTTACCGTTGGCCATGCGTGATCAAGTGTAGAGACGGGACAGGTCCGGGTCGACGTGGACGGTCGCGCGCAGGATCCGGGCGAACGCCCTGCGCGATGCGGCGCGCTCGAAGCACTGGAGCCGCCGGCACGTATAGGCCCCGCGGCCGCTGCCGGCACCCGCGACGAGCGAGCCCCGCTCCGCGTGAAAGCGCTGCAACTCGCTCCGGGGCGCTCTCCGGCCGCAGCCGGCGCAGGTGCGAACCGGTTCTCCGCTCGTTACTTGGCCTCCTCGATCGGGATGCCTGCATAGGGATCGTCTTCGACGCGAACCGGAGGCGCGCCGCCGCTCTCGAGCGTCTGGTCCTCGCCGTCGGCCGGGGCATCTCCCGGCCCGGCGGGAAACGCCTCCGGATCGGGGCTCCCGAATGCCGCCGCGTCCTCGGTGACCGCCTCGGGCGCGGCGGTGTCGGCGAGCGCTTCCAGCTCGGGCTCCACCTCGTCGAGGATCGGGTTGTCCTCGCTGTCCACCTCGTGCAGGGCGAGCTCCTGGTGGGCGGGAACGCCGCAGTACTTCGACCCCGGCAACGCCGCGTTCGGGCAGCGCTTGCCGTTGGACAGCACTGCCGCGCACCGGCCGGAGACGTCGTTCTCGTCGCCGGGCTCGCCACCGCCGAAGGCGGCGTCGGCCTCCTGCTGCGCAAACTCCGTGTCGGACGTGATGTCGATCTTCCACCCGGTGAGACGTGCGGCGAGGCGGGCGTTCATCCCTTCCTTGCCGATCGCGAGCGCGAGCTGGTCGTCCGGAACGACGACGGTCGCCTCCCTGCCCTCGTCGTCGAGGTAGACCTCTCGGACGCGGGCCGGCGACAGCGCCTTCGCGACGAACCGTGCCGGTTCGTTGTTCCACGGGATGATGTCGATCTTCTCGCCGCGGAGCTCCGACACGACCATGCGAACGCGGGAGCCGCGCGGACCGACGCAGGCGCCGACGGGATCGACGCCCTGCGCGTGCGACTCGACGGCGATCTTCGAGCGGTACCCCGGCTCGCGGGCGACGCCGCGGATCTCGACGAGGCCGTCTGCGATCTCCGGCACCTCGAGCTCGAACAGCGTCTTGATCAGTTCCGGGTCTCGGCGCGAGAGGATGACCTGCGGCCCCTTCGTGCCGGTGCGCACCTCGCGGATCACCGCCTTGATGCGTGAGCCCTGCTCGTAGCGCTCGCCGTCGACCTGCTCCGGCCCCGGCAGAAGCGCCTCGACCTTGCCCAGGTCGACGAGGATGTTGCGGCGGTCTCCGGTCTGCTGGACGATGCCGGTGACGACCTCGCCGACGCGGTCGATGTACTCGTCGTACATCATCTCCCGCTCCGCCTCGCGGATGCGCTGCAGGATCACCTGCTTCGCCGTCTGCGCGGCGATGCGGCCGAAGTTCTCGGGAGTGACGTCCTCCCGCTGGATGAGACCGTCGGGCACCTGCGACCAGTCGATCTCGAGATCGTCGTCGGAGAGCAGCGTGTGGTTCTTCTCTCCCGTCTCCTCCTCGATGCGCTCCAAGTCGTCGATCGCGTGCTCGCGCGCCTCGTCCAGCAGCCGCAGCTCCAGGTCTTCGGGAAGCTCGATCGCGAAAACGCGGAAGTCGCCTCTGTCGTCGAGCTCCACGGTCGCGTGCCGGGATGCGCCCGGTGTCTTCTTGTACGCCGCGAGCAGCGCGTCTTCGAGGGCTGCGACCAGCGTCCCGCTCTCGATTCCCTTCTCGCGCTCGATCTCGCGAACGGCGTCAACGATCTCCTGGCTCATAGTTCCCGCTCCCAGCGGCGGCGAAGCCGCCGCGTGCGCTCTTTGCTGAGCTCCGTCAAGCCTACGCTCATGCCGACTTCCCTTCATCGATCAGATTGGCCCGCACGATCTGGTCGTACGGTATGTCTGCCGGTTCGGTGCCGCTCTGGATCCTTGCGGACCGTTCGCCGGCCGAGAGAACCGTGCCGCGGGCGCGGCCGGTCTCCATCTTCACGCGCACGTTCCTGCCGACGGCGCGTTCGAAATGCGCCCTCGTGCGCAGCGGACGTTCGAGGCCCGGTGAGGAGACCTCGACCGAGTACTCGTCCAGATACGGCCGCAGCACGCCCGTGACGCGCTCACACAGAGCGTGGTCGACGCCGTTCGGGTGGTCGACGTAGACACAGAACCGCTCCTTGCCCGTGAGCTCGAGTGCGAGCACCTCCACTCCGGGAAGAGTCGATTCGACCGTCCGTGCGACGTCGCGCTGCAGTTGTCTCTCCTTGATCTGTGTCGCCGAGGCCATCTCCGACCAGCCCCCTGAATGAAAAATGGGCGCCGCGCGCCCATCCCGAACGTGCTCGAAATGTCGCCTGCACGGTAGCAGAATCGCCCTATTCCAGGATGATTGCGACCGGCCCGTCATTCCCGGGCTCGAGCCGCATCCCGGCGGCGAAAACCCCGGTCTCTACGGCCGTCACGGGTCGCCCAGGTCGAGAATGCGCGAGGAATACGTCTCGGACCCCGGCTCCATCGAGCTCGCGAGCTTGTAGTGGCCGTTCGCCTCGGTCGTTCGCCCCAGATGCTCGAGCGCGCGGCCGAGCGCGTAATGCGCGTAGTGATCGGTCGGCGAGAGCTCTTCGACGATCGTGCGGAACTCTCGCTCGGCGTCCGCCCAGCGTGCGAGACGAAAGTAGGCGATCCCGAGCGCTTCGCGGATCGACGCCTTCTCGGGCTCGAGCTTCTTCGCCCGCTCGAGCGGCACCGTCGCCTGTGCCGCCATGCCGGTGCGGAGGCGCTTCTGGCCTTCGCGGAAGAGGGTGTACGCGTCGCTCATCGAAGACCCACGACGCCTTATGCCAGGAGCTTCTCGACCTCGTCGAGGATCGCGATCGCAATCCTGGCCTTCGACGTCTTGGGCACCACCCGCTCCCCGCCTCGCGTGAGAAGCACGACCTCGTTCTGGCCGACGTCGAAGCCGATGTCGGGGCGGCCGACATCGTTGAAGACGACGAGATCGGCGTTCTTGGCCTCGAGCATCGCCCGCTTGCGTGCGAGGCCCTCCTCCCCATGTTCCGCGCCGAAAGCGACGAGCAGCTGGCCCGGCCGCTTGCGCTCGCCGAGCGCCCGCGCGATGTCCGGCGTCGGCTGCAGCTCGACCGTCCAGCCGCGATCGTCCTTCGGGCGCTTGACGTTCAGCGCCTCGGCCGGGCGATAGTCCCCGACCGCGGCGGCGAGCAGGGCGACGTCGACGTCCGGCAACGCGAGCGCCGCGTCCAGCATCGACTCGGCGGTCGGCGTCGGGACCGCCTCGACGCCGTGCGGCGGATCGACCGACAGGTTGGCGGCGAGCAGGATCACGTCGGCGCCACGGCGACGTGCCTCCTCGGCGAGCGCGACCCCCATCCGCCCCGAGGAGCGGTTGCCGACAAACCGGACGCTGTCGAGCGCCTCGCGCGTGCCTCCGGCGGTGATCAACACGCGACGGCCGGTGAGCGTGCCCGGCGCGACCAGCTGTGCGGCGCGCGCGGCGATCTCGGCCGGCTCCGCCATCCGGCCCACTCCCCACTCTCCCTCGGCCATCTCTCCCTCGTCCGGCCCCACCAGCTCGACGCCGCGCGTGCGCAGCGCCTCGACGTTGGCGCGCGTGGCCGGATGCGCCCACATCCGGGGGTTCATCGCCGGGGCGACGAGCACCGCGCCGCGGTGGGCGAGGGCCGCCTCGGTGAGGACGTTGTCGGCGAGCCCGTGGGCCAGCTTCGCGAGCGTGTTCGCCGTGCACGGGGCGACGACGAGGATGTCGGCCCGCGTCAGGTGGGGATAGACGTCTTCGCCACGCGGGCGGCGCGCGAGCGCCGCAAAGGTCTCCTCGGCCACGAAGCGCCGGGCGCCGGGCGTGACGAGCGGGATCACCTCGTGGCCCGCCTTGACGAGCAGGCGTGTCAACTCGCACGCCTTGTAGGCGGCGATGCCGCCCGTGACGCCGAGCAGGACGCGGCTCATTCCCGCTCCGGCACCGGCACAGCCGGCCCCTGCGCTCCTGGATCGCCTCCGTCAAGCCTACGGCTCATTCCCGCTCCGGCACCGGCACAGCCGGCCCCCGTGCTCCTGGATCGCCTCCGTCAAGCCCACGGCTCATGCCGAAAGTGTGCCGGACACGGCGCGTCTCGGACATGAAGGTGGTCCCGGCGACGCCGGCAACCGCGCTCGGCCGGCTACTTCTTGGGGTAGTCGTAGACGATCTTGCCCTCGGCGATCTCCTCGAGGGACATCGTCAGGTAGTTCTTCGAACGCGACTCGATCAGCGGCGGAGCGAACTCGTCGAACGTGCCCTCACCCAGCTGGTGGTGGTAGTTGTTGATCTGCCGGGCACGCTTGGCCGCGACGATCACCAGCGAGTAGCGCGAGTCGACTTTCTCCATCAGTTCGTCGATGCGGGGATGAATCATGGTCGCGGCATGGTAGCGGTCACGCCCAGTTCCCGGGCCACGATCTCCGACAGGCGGCCGGCGGCGGCGGCGCGATCGTCGTTTTCGACCACGTAGTCGAACTTCCCGCTCTCGGCAAGCTGCCGGCGCGCCGTCTCCATTCGCTCCTCGATCACCCCGGAGCTCTCGGTGGCCCGCTCGCGCAGCCGGCGCTCCAGCTCGGTCACCGGGGCGGTGACGAAGATCGTCACCGCGGGCTCGACGCGCCTCTTGACGCGGAAGGCCCCCTCGGTCTCGAGCTCGAGGAGCGGCGCCTTGCCGCGGGCGCGCAGGCGGTCGATCTCCGAGTTGAGTGTCCCGTAGCGGTTGCCGACGTAGTCGACCCATTCCAGGAACTCGCCGGCCCGTTCCCTGGCGTCGAACGCCTCTGGCGTCAGAAACCAGTAGTGCACGCCGTCCTCCTCGCCGGGGCGCTGCGGCCGGGTCGTCGCCGACACGGCCAGTTCGAGCTCGGAGAACCACGGCAGGACGAGCTGAATCAGTGTGCCCTTCCCGGCGCCGGAGGGGCCGGTGACCACGAAGACGGGCCTGCTGGTCTTAGCGGTGGTTGAAGAGGTCAATCAGCTCGTGCCGCTGGCGGTCGGAGAGGCCGCCGACCGTCTTCGACTGGCTGATGCGGCACTGATTGAGCAGGCGGGCCGCCTTGACGCGACCGAACTTCGGCACGGCCATGAGCATGTCGAAGACCTTCGCGGTCGAGACGAACTCCGGCGGCTCGTCGAGGATCTGTTCGATCGAGACGCTGCCGGACTTCAGATCCTTCTTCAGTTGCGCTCGTTTGACACGGATGTCGTTCGCTCGCTTGAGGGCTTCCATCCGCTGATCGAGCGAGCGGACCGGCGCTTGGACCTGAGTCTGGGGTGGCACCATGAGCGCAGCATCCTACCAACCTGTCAGCGCCGTGCAACTGGGACCTCTCCCGGCTAGTTGCCGATCTGGGCAACGGTTTGGAGAGCGACGCCGAAAGCATCCTCGGGGCGCTCGAAGGCGGCGCGGTGCGTTTCCTCGATGAGCTCGGCACGTACGCGCGACGGTGCGTCGACATCGGCGAAGAGCACGGTACCCAGCGCAACGTGTGTCGCCCCGCACGCGATCAACTCGAGCGCGTCGCGTCCGTCCTGCACGCCACCCATCGCAACAATCGGCAGCGTGGTCACACCCCGCGCGGCGAAGACAGCGGCAAGCGCAACCGGCTTCAGCGCCGGGCCCGAATACCCGCCCGCCCCGCGCGCAAGTTTCGTCCGCAAGCGCGCGTCGAGTGCGACGCCGCGCAGTGTGTTGACCATGCTGACACCGTCGGCTCCGGCGTCCTCCACCGCGCGCACCGTTTCGCCCATGTCCCATGTGTGGGGCGAAACCTTGGCGTAGAGCGGCTTTGCGGTCGCTTCACGACAGGCGCGAACGATCTCCGCCGCCGACTCGGGGGCCTCGTCCACGTTCGGGCAGCTGAGGTTCAACTCGATGCACGCGACGTCGTCGCGGGCGAGTTGCTCGCACGTCTCGACGTAGTCGCGGACGCAGAAGCCGCCGACGGAAACCCAGATCGGCACGTCGACCGTTCTGGCCAGACGCGGCAGAGTCTGGTCGAGGAACACGGCGCGTCCCGGGTTCGCGAGACCGATCGAGTTGAGCATCCCATGTTCGGTCTCCGCGATCCGCGCGGGCGGGTTGCCTTGACGCGCGTCCGGCGTGACCGTCTTCGTCACGAAGGCGTCGAACAGCTTCGCGACATCCGGTGCGGTGAGCGCGTCGAGGCATCCGCTTGCATTCAGGAGAAGCAAAGAACCGGTCCTTCGATACACAACCTTCTCAGTTCTCCGTCGGTTTCGACGACGCAGCCGTAACACGCTCCGTAGCCGCAGGCCATCGGAGCCTCCCAGGCGAGCTGCGCGCCCGGGCAGAGCGCGCGAACCGCCTCGAGCATCGGCTCCGGACCACATGCGAGCACATCGCGGTTGCGAGGTATCGCGTCGGTGACGAGCACCGGGTCGATCACGATCTCGGCGTTCGGGACCAGCGCGGCCGCTTCGGCGTGCCGCTCGGATCTGAAGCCGAGCACCGCGGGTGGGTGCTCCAGGGCCTCCGAGAGGTACGGGAAGGGTGCGACCCCGATCCCGCCCCCGACCAACAGCGGCCGGTCGACGCCGAGCCGAAATCCGTTTCCGAGCGGGCCGAAGACGTGAATCGAGTCACGGGGCTCGAGCTCGGCGAGCGCGCGGCTCCCGGGGCCGATCGGATCGATCAGGAACCCGAGCTCGCCCCGCGGTGCCAGGCAGAGCGACATCGGCCGCGGCAGGACACGGCCCGGCGCCTCGAGCATGAAGAACTGCCCCGGCACGCCCGGGTCGAGCCCCCCGCGCGCGAGCCGGACGAGCGCATACGGCCCGACCGTCTCGACCGCGAGAACGCTACGACGCTCGCGCCGAGGCTTCGACATCGATCCGCTCCTGGAGGGAGAGGGCGGTCTCGGCGCGGGCGTTGGCGATCGCGTGGACCGCCGCCGCGGCGCCCGCGATCGTCGTGATGCAGGGGATGCGGGCCGCGAGCGCCGCCTCGCGGATCAGGTACCCATCGGAGCGCGGCCCGGAGCCGCCCTCGGGGGTGTTCACGACGAGGTTGCAGCGACCACGGCGAATGAGGTCGACGACACTCGGCTCCTCGCCCGGCGTGCTCACCTTGCGCACCTCATCCACCTCCAGCCCGGCGACTCGCAGTGTTCGGGCCGTGCCTTGGGTGGCGACGACGTTGAAGCCGAGCCCGACGAGCGCGGCTGCGACCGGGACCGCCGCCGCCTTGTCGTCCTGGCGGACGGAGAGGAAGACCACGCCGTCGCGGGGCAGCGGCCTGCCCGCAGCTCGTTCGGCCTTGGCGAAGGCGGTCGGAAGGTCGCTCGCACTCGCCATCACCTCGCCGGTGGCGCGCATCTCGGGGCCGAGCACAGGATCGGCGCCGGGGAAGCGGGCGAACGGCAGCACCGCCGCCTTGACGCTCACCTGGCGGGGTGGGCGTTCGGCCGGCAGCTCGAGGTCTGCGAGCTTCTGTCCGGCGGCGAGGCGGCACGCCGCGGCGACGAGGTTGACGCCCGTGGCCTTCGACGCGAACGGCACGGTCCGGGACGCCCGCGGATTGACCTCGAGGACGAACACCACGTCGTCGACGACCGCGAGCTGGACGTTCAGCAGCCCGACGACGCCCAGGGCGGGGCCGAGCCGCCTGACGATCGAGGAGATCTCCTCGGACGCCGCAATACCGAGGGACTGGGCGGGCAGGACGCAGGCGGAGTCTCCGGAGTGCACGCCCGCCTCCTCGACGTGCTGCATGATCGCGCCGACGTACGTGGTCTCGCCGTCGCACAGGGCGTCGACATCGATCTCGACCGCGTATTCGAGAAAGCGATCGACGAGCGTCGGGCCGTGCACGCCGTGGAACGCCTCGACGACCTCCTCCTCGCTGTGGCAGACGCGCATCGCCCGGCCCCCGAGCACGTACGAGGGCCGCACGAGCACCGGGTAGCCGATCCGGCGCGCCGTCTCGGCGGCCTCGACGCCGGAGCGCGCGATTCCCCAGTCCGGGCAGCGAACACCGAGCTCCGCGAGCAGCTTGCCGAATCGCTGTCGATCCTCTGCCAGATCGACCGCGTCGAAGGGCGTCCCGAGGATCGCGAAGCCCGCCGCCTCGATCGCGCGTGCGAGCTTCAGCGGCGTCTGCCCGCCGAACTGGATCACGACGCCCTCCGGCCGTTCGCGCTCGCAGATCGCCAGGACCGATTCGGTGTCGAGCGGCTCGAAGTACAGGCGGTTGGACGTGTCGTAGTCCGTCGACACCGTCTCCGGGTTGCAGTTGACCATCACCGCCTCGTAGCCGAGCTCGCGATAGGTCTGGACCGCATGCACGCAGCAGTAGTCGAACTCCACCCCTTGCCCGATCCGGTTCGGCCCCGACCCGAGAATCACCACACGCCCGCGATCGCCCTGCGGCGCACATTCGTCCTGTTCGCCCCAGGTGGCGTAGTAGTAGTTCGACGGCGCCGCGACCTCACCCGCCACGGAGTCGATGCGGCGGTAGACCGGCGCCTCGGTGCGCTGGCGATGCTCTTCGGCCGCAAGCCCCTCGAGCTCGCGCTGGAACCAGGGATGCAGTCCCTGCGGGTGCCACTCGAAGTCGCCCTCGAGACCGCGCTTCGCCTTCGCGAACGCCTCGATGAACGAGCGCCCGATGCCCATCGTCTCGCCGACGGACTTCATCTGCGTCCCGAGCGTCGTGTCGGCATTCGGGAACTTCTCGAATGCGAAACGCGGGATCTTCACGACGACATAGTCGAGCGTCGGCTCGAAACTCGCGGGTGTCGTCCCGGTGAGGTCGTTCGGGATCTCATCGAGCGTGTAGCCGACCGCAAGTCTGGCGGCGACCTTCGCGATCGGATAGCCCGTCGCCTTCGATGCGAGCGCGGACGAGCGCGAAACGCGCGGGTTCATCTCGATCACCCGGATGTCACCGGAGCTGCGGTCGCGCGCGAACTGGATGTTCGAGCCCCCCGTGTCGACGCCGACCGCGCGGATCACCGAGATCGCTGCGTCACGCAGCTCCTGATAGGCCTCGTCGCTGAGCGTCATCTGCGGGGCGACGGTGACCGAGTCCCCGGTGTGCACGCCCATCGGATCGAGGTTCTCGATCGAACAGACGATCACCACGTTGTCGGCGTGGTCGCGAACGACCTCGAGCTCGAACTCGTCCCAGCCGCGAACGGACTCCTCGACGAGAACCTGGCTGATGGGCGACTCGGAGAGGCCGCGCTCGACCTGCGACCGGAGCTGCTCCGGCGTGTCCGCGAAGCCGCCGCCGTGACCACCGAGGGTGAAAGCCGGCCGGACGACGGCCGGCAGCGCTATGCCCGCCAGGCCGTCGACCGACGTGACGATGCGCGATGTCGGCACCCGCAGGCCGCAGCCCTCGACGGTCGACTTGAAGAGCTCGCGGTCTTCGGCCCGCTGAATCGCGTCGATCTTCGCGCCGATCAACTCGATGCCCAGCTCGTCCAGGGTTCCCGTCTGCTGCAGCTCACGCGCGAGGTTCAGCGCCGTACCGCCGCCCATGGTGGCGAGCAGCGCGTCGGGCCGCTCGCGGCGCAGCACGGCGGCCACTCCCTCCAGGTCGAGCGGCTCGAGATACGTGCGGTCCGCGAAGCCCGGGTCGGTCATGATCGTCGCCGGGTTGGAGTTGACGACGATCGTGCGGAAGCCGTCCTCGCGCAGGACCTTCAGGGCCTGCGAGCCCGCGTAGTCGAACTCCGCCGCCTGCCCGATCACGATCGGCCCGGAGCCGATCAGGCAGATTGCCCGCAGGTCGCGGCGTCTAGGCAGCCGTCTTCAACTCCTCGACCCATGCGCCGATGATCGAAGCCGCATCGTGCGGGCCCGGCGCCGCCTCCGGGTGGAACTGTGCGGAGCGGGCGTGCAGCTCCGGATAGTCGAGGCCCTCCACCGTGCCGTCGTACAGCGAGCTGTGCGACACACCGGACTCGTCGCCGGCGGCGACCGCGAAGCCGTGGTTCTGCGAGGTCACGAGGACCCGGCGCGTGCGATGGTCGAGCACGGGATGGTTGGCGCCGCGATGCCCGAACGGCAGCTTGAACGTCTCCTTGCCGGTCGCGAGCGCGAGCAGCTGATGGCCGAGACATACTCCGAGCACCGGTGTGCGGCCGAGCAGCTGCCGGAGCATCTCGGTTTCGGCCGAGAGCGGCTCGGGATCACCAGGACCGGGCGACAGCAGCACGCCGTCGTAGCCGGCGACCGTGCCGGCGTCGACATCGTGCGGGAAGACGTCGACCGCGGCGCCGTTCGCCGCCAGCCGACGCAGGATCGAGCGTTTGCAGCCGTAGTCGACCACCGCGACGCGTACGCGTCCCTCGGCGGCGAACGTGTACCGCTCGCGCGCCGAGACGCCGGAGACGAGCGCCGCGCCGGCCATCGCCGGCTGCGTGAGCACCGTCGTGAGAACCTCGTCGACCGGAGCGTCTCCGGTCACCGCAGCCGCGCGCATCGCACCGCGGTCGCGCAGATGCAAGACGAGCGAGCGCGTGTCGACTCCCGTGATCCCGACCACCCCGTGCTCGTGCAGCCAGTCGGTCCACTCCGGGCCGCGCGCATCTCGCATCACCACCGCTTTCGCGTGCGTGCGCCTCGATTCGTTGCGCGCCTCGGCCACGCCGTAGTTCCCGACCATCGGAGCCGTGAAGCAGACGATCTGCCCTTCGAAACTCGGGTCGGTCGTTACTTCCTGGTAGCCGCTCATCGACGTCGTGAACACCGCCTCGCCGAACGCGAAGCCCTCGGCGCCGACCGACTGCCCTGCGAAGACGGTGCCGTCCTCCAGGATCACCGCCGCCGGATTCATTGCTCGAACACCAGGCGCCCGCCCGCGATCGTCAGCTTGACGCGCCCGCGCAGTCGGCGGCCGAGGAGCCACGAGTTCGACGAGCGAGAGCGGAAGGCCGACGGCTTCACCCGCCACGCCGCGTTCAGGTCGATCAACGTCAGATTCGCCTGCGCGCCGACCGCGATTCGGGGGCGATCGAGCCCGAAGATCGAGGCCGGACCGGCGGACATCCGCTGCAGGACCGTCTCCAGGGGAAGCAGCCCAGGCTCGACGAGCTCCGTGTACAGCACCGAGAAGGACGTCTCGAGCCCGGTGACTCCGAACGGTGCAGCCTCGAACGGGACATCCTTCTCCTCGGGTGCGTGTGGTGCGTGATCGGTGGCGATTGCCGCGATCGTGCCGTCTCTGACCGCATCGACGAGGGCGGCGCGATCCTCGGCGCCGCGCAACGGCGGGTTCATCTTCAGATTGGGGTCGAGCGTGCGCACGGCCTCGTCGGTGAGGCAGAGATGATGCGGCGTCGCCTCGCCGCTCACGCGGATGCCGGCGGCGTGGGCACGGCGAAGATGCTCCACGGACTCGTGAGCCGAGAGATGCATCAGGTGCACGGGCTGACCGGTGTCGCGCGCAAGATCGACGTCGCGGGAGACCATCAGGCTCTCCCCGAGTGACGGCCAGCCGCCGAGCCCGAGCTCGGAAGCCACGGGGCCGGCATGAGCGTGTCCGCCGCGCGTCAGCGACTGTTCCTCGCAATGCACCGCGATCATCAGTCCCGTGATTGCGTTGTACTGAAGAGCCCGCCGCATCACGCCGGGCGCCGTGACCGGGCGTCCGTCGTCGGTGAAGGCGGCTGCGCCCGCGTCGGCGAGGGAGCCCAGCTCGCTGAGCTCCGCGCCGTCCTGCCCCTTCGTCAGTGCGGCCATGAAGCCGACGGGCACCTGGGCCTCTCGCTCGGCCCGGGCCTGCAGGCCGCGGAGTATCTCCGCGTCGTCGATCACCGGGTCTGTGTTGGGAATCGCCAGGATCGCGCAGTAGCCTCCTGCGGCCGCGGCTGCCGTGCCGGAGGCGATGGTCTCCTCGTCCTCTCGGCCCGGCGTCCGGAGATGGACATGCGGGTCGATGAACGCGGGTGCCAGGATGAGGCCGTCAGCGTCGACGACTCGGTGCTCGTTCGTGTCCAACTGCTCACCGAGCTCGGCGATCACGCCGTTGTCGACCCGCAGGTCGATCGTCGCATCGAGACGTTCGGATGGATCGAGCAGGCGTGCGCCGCGAACGACGATGTTCTCGCTGCCGCTCCGGCCGGCGAGCATCACGCCACTCCAACTGCGGACTCGACGACGACCGGCCCGGTCGTGAGCAGGTCGTACAGCACCGCCATGCGGACGACGAGTCCGGAACGCACCTGGTCGACAATGAGCGACGCGTCGGAGTCGGCGACGCGCGCGTCGATCTCCACCCCGCGATTCATCGGGCCTGGGTGCATGACCCGCTGACCCTGACGCATGCGCTCTGGTGTTATTCCCCAGCGGGCCGTGTACTCGCGTAGAGAGGGGACGAAGTTGGCACCGGCGAGCATTCGCTCCTGCTGCATCCGCAGGACGTAGACGACGTCGGCGTCGCCGATCGCCGCGATGTCGCTGGTCGCAGGGGCGAGACCGACCGGAAGGAGAGCCGGCGGTCCGACGAGGATCGCGGTCGCGCCGACGAGCTTCAGCGCCTGCACGAGTGATCGCGCTACCCGCGAGTGCGCGACATCGCCGACGATCGCCACGTGCAGGCCGTCGAGCCGACCGAATGCCTCGCGCATCGTGTGGAGATCGAGCAGTGCCTGTGTGGGGTGCTGGTGCTTCCCGTCCCCCGCATTCACCACGCGGGCTTCGGAAACGCGGGCGACGAACTGCGCGGCGCCCACCTCGGGATGGCGCAGCACGATCACATCCGGGTCGTAGGCCGAGAGCGTCGACGCGGTGTCCTTCAGCGACTCCCCCTTGTCGACGGACGACCCGGCCGCCTTGAGCGTCATCGTGTCCGCGGAGAGTCGCTTGGCGGCGAGCTCGAAAGACGACGAGGTGCGGGTGGAAGACTCGTAGAACACGTTCAGGACCAGCCGGCCGCGAAGCGTCGGCAACTTCTTGTTGTCGCGCTCCTGCGAGCGGGCGAACGAGCGGGCGGTCGCGAGCAGCCGGTCGACATCGTCCCGCCTCAGGTCGCCGATCGACAACAGGTGTCGGCGGTCGTGGGCCGGCGGGAGCAGATCGCCTCCGACGACACGGAGATCAGTCACCGTCTCCCTCCTCCCGCTCGGAAACCAGGATGACACGGTCGATCTCGTCGACCTCCATCAACTCGACCTGCACGCGCTGGAGCCGAGTCGTCGGCAGGTTCTTGCCGACGTAGTCGGGTCGAATCGGCAGCTCGCGATGGCCCCGGTCCGCGAGGACCGCGAGCTGCACACGGTCGGGGCGTCCGTATTCGAAGAGGGCGTCGATCGCCGCGCGGATCGTTCGGCCCGTGTAGAGCACGTCGTCGACGAGGATCACCGTTCGGCCCTCGAGACCGAAGTCGAGCTTCGTGTCGCGCACGAGCGGCTGCGCGCGTCGCGGTGCGTGCCCGGCGCGCACATGGACGTCGTCGCGATGGAACGTGATGTCGAGCTGACCGAGCGCGAGCTCTTCACCCGACCGCTCCTGGACGAGCGTGCGGATACGCTGGGCGATCGGCACCCCGCGGGTGTGGATTCCGACGAGCGCGACGGTGGCGAGGTCGTCGTTCCGCTCGATGATCTCGTGCGCGATCCGGGAAAGCGTCCGGCGGATCGACTCCTCGTCGAGCAGGATCCGCTGCGACCTCGTGACGGCAGGGTGCGGCATTCGACTCCTTTCCGGCCTCGCTGGACCGGGTTAAAGGGGCGGTGCGTGTCGCACTGTAGACGATCTGACCGGACGGATAGGCTCACGCAGCCGTGGACGACGCCCTTCTTCACCGCTACGCGGACCTGATCGTCGGGGTCGGCGCGAACGTGCAGCCCGGCCAGACCGTGTGGATCGTCGCCGAGCCGAGCGCGGCACCCCTCGCCCGGCTCGTCGCCGCCGCGGCGTACAGCCGCGGCGCGCGGTTCGTCGACCCCTGGTATTTCGACCCGCACGTGAAGCGGCTCCGCCTCGAGCGGGCGGCCGCCGACACACTCGATTTCGTCCCGTCCTGGTACGGCCGTCGGCTCCTCGATCTCGGCGAGGGGCACGGCGTTCGCATCTCGATCACGCCGCAGGTGCCTCCCGGTCTCCTCGCCGGCATCGACCCGGCACGTGCGGGCCGCGACGCCCTGCCGGCGCTCGCGGAGAACTTCGACGTGATCAACGCCAAGACGACCAACTGGACGGTCGTGCCGTGGCCGTCGCCCCGCGTGGGCGCGGCTCGTCCATCCCGGCGTCGACGACGAGACGGCGATGGCCAGGCTCTGGGAGCAGCTGATCTTCGTGCTGCGCCTGGACGAGCCCGACCCGGCCGCGGCGTGGCACGACCGGCTTGCGCGGCTCCACGAGGCCGGAAAGCGAATCGATGCGTACCGGTTCGACGCGGTTCGCTTCGAAGGGCCCGGCACGGACCTCACAATCGGTCTCCTCGCCACCTCACGGTTCGCGTCGGAGACGCCCGGCATGAGGACGGTCGACGGCATCGTCCACGCGCCGAACCTGCCAACGGAGGAGATCGCGACCACACCGGATCCGGCCCGCGCGGACGGCGTCGTCAGCGCAACGAAGCCGCTCGACGTCGGCGGGTCGGTGGTCCGGGACCTGCGAGTCCGCTTCGAAGGCGGACGTGCGGTCGAGATCGACGGCGACGGCGCCGATGCTCTGCGCGCACGGGTCGCAAAGGACGACGGAGCCTCGAGGCTCGGCGAGGTGGCGCTCGTGGACCGCGAGGGCCGCATCGGCAAGACGGGCACCGTCTTCTACAACACGCTCCTCGACGAGAACGCGGCAAGCCACATCGCACTCGGGAACGCCTATGCGATCTCCGTCGGCGACGAGGATCGTCACCGCATCAACAAGAGCTCGATCCACATCGATTTCATGATCGGCTCCGACGAGGTCACCGTCACCGGCGTGCGGACCGACGGCTCCGAGGTGCCGGTCCTACGTGGGGGCGAGTGGCAGGTCGGTTCCTGACACCGTCGGCGAGGTGCGTTCGGGCCGCGCGGCCGCCTTCAGGAGCTGCGGCTCGCCGCGCTCGGCAAACGGCACGTCGATCACGTCGAAGTCGCGCGGGACGACGGTCGCCGCGAAGACGGCACACGCCTCCTCGGCGAGCTCCTTCCCGAAGTACCGGGGCGAGACGTGTGTCAGGGCGAGGAGGCGCACAGCGGCGGCGCGGGCGATCTCGGCGGCCTGTCGTGCGGTCGAGTGGAGCGTCTCCTCGGCGCGATCGCGCTCCGCCTCTCCGAACGTCGCCTCGTGAACGAGCACGTCCGCGCCCTCGGCGAGCACGCGGACGGTCTCGACGGGGGCGGTGTCGCCGGGGATCACGATGCGCCGTCCCGGACGAGGTTCGCCGAGGACGGTGTCCGGTGTGAGCACCCGCCCGTCGGGCAGCGTCACCGACTCTCCGCGCTGCAGGGCGCCTCGTTCGGGGCCGGCGGGCACGCCGAGCGCATCGGCCGTCTCCACGTCGAACCGGCCGGGCCGCGCGTCCTCGACCACGGCATAGCCGAGAGCCGACACCCCGTGATGGACGGGAAAGGCGAGAATCCGGTAGCCCTCGCGTTCCAGGGCCGCACCGGGCCGGAGCTCCTCGATCTCGACCCGGTAGCTCAGCTTGCCGATCACGCGCCTGAGGCTCGCGTACAGCTCGCCGAGACCCGGCGGCCCGTAGACGGTCAGGGGCGTCTCGCGCTGTCGGAGCGAGAAGGTCTTGAGCATTCCCGGCAGCCCGAGGTAGTGGTCGGCGTGGAAGTGGCTGAGAAAGACCTCCTCCAGGTCGGGCAGCCCGATCGACGAGCGCATCAGTTGACGCTGCGTCCCCTCGGCGCAGTCGAAGAGCAGCCGCTCGCCGCCGCGGCGCACGAGGATCGCGGCCGGGGCACGCCGGGCAGTCGGCGCGCTCGCCGAGGTGCCGAGGAACACGATGTCCAGGTCCATGCCGCCGCTAGTCTCGCAGCGCGGCCGCTGCGAGCTACGGGAGGACGAGCTTCTGGCCGACGCGCACGCCGGCGCCGCTCAGGTGATTCGCCTGCTCGATCCGCCAGATCGCGTCGCGGACGTCACCGCTGTAGCGGTGTTCTGCGATCGACCAGAGCGTGTCGTGCGGCCGAACCGTCACGACCTGCCGGGGCCCGTGCGCGTTCGAGGAGCGCGCGATGGCGCTCCAGGCCAGAACGGCGATTCCTACGATGAGCACGATCCGAACGAACATGTGTTCGCCATCCTAGCGAACACCTGTTCGTGTTGTCAAGTGGTGCTCGAGCACGTCGAGGAGCCTCGCGGCGCCGAACCGCACCGGATCGTCGGCCGGCAGGCCCGTCTCGGCCTCGGTCTCCTCGATCGCCCGCCGGGCGGATGCCTCGTCGAGATCGCGGGTGTTGAGCGCCACCGCGAGGACCCGCCCCGGCCGTGCCACGAGACCGATCCGCTCGTGGAGCTCCACCAGCTCCCGCAGCGGCGGCATCGGGAAGCGCTCGTTCTCGTCGACGTACCGCTGCCCCGCTTTGTGGCAGAGCACGTAGGCGTGCGGTGCGGCACCGTGGATCAGTCCGAGCGTGACGCCGGAATACCCGGGATGCAGGAGCGAGCCCTGGCCTTCGACGAAGAGCACCTCGCCTCCCCGCTCGACGCCCTCGAGCACGAGCTGCTCCGCGGCGCCGGCGATGAAGTCGGCGACGACGGCGTCGACCGAGATGCCCCAGCCGGCGATCGCGATGCCCGTTTGACCGGTCGGGACGAACTCGGTCCTCCACCCACGACGCCGTGCCTCGCGGTCGAGCTCGAGCGACACCGTCATCTTCCCGATCGCACAGTCGGAACCGACCGTCAGGATCGTCGTCGCTCCGTGAGTCAGGTTCGCTCCCGTCGGCACGTTCAACCCCGGGGGAGGCATTCGCAGGTCGCGCAGCTCGACTCCGTGCTCGTGGGCGAGAGCCGCGAGCTCCGGATCGACGGAGAGGAACTCGTGCAGCCCGTTCTCGACGTCGAGCCCGGCGCGGATGCAGTCCTGCAGGAGCTCACGCCACGCGGGCGGGAACCGACCGCCCTGGGTCGCGACACCGACGAGAGCCGTCGTCGGGTCGTAGCGCAGCGCCTCGCCGACCGAGCGCACGAGCGGAAACCCCTCGTGCTCGGTTGCGCTCGACTCCGAGTCGAGGACCGCGACGACGTCGTGCGGCCGGAAGCGAAGGACACCGCGGGCGGTCTTCCCGTAGTGCGGGTCGCCCGATCTTCCCTCGGCGAGGATGAGCAGCCTACGCGGGCGCAACACCGAGCCCGGGCGCCTCGGAGGGAACCTGAACGCCGTCGAGGAACGCGACGCCGGGCCATGGGTCGTCGGCGAGCAGCAGGTTGCCGTCGAGGTCGACGTGATCCATGAGGCTCGAGATGTGCGCGGCCGGCGCGATCCCGAGACCGGACTCGACCATGCAACCGAGCATGACGCCGAGCTGCAGCGCACGGGCTGCGTGCACCATTCGAACCGCCTCGCGGATGCCGCCCGACTTCGCCAGCTTGATGTTGATCCCGTGCGCCCGCTCGGCGCAGGCGGGAACGTCGCGCAGCAGGTGGCAGTCCTCGTCGACGTAGATCGGGACCGGCGAACGGCGTTTCAGCTCCGGCCCGTCCGGGTCGCCCGCCGGAAGCGGCTGCTCGCAGTACTGCAGCTCCATCTGCGGGAGATACTCGAGTGCCTCGTCGAGGCTCCACGCCTCGTTGACGTCGGCCTGCAACGGCAGGTTCGTCACCGTCTGCACGGCGCGGACGCGGTCGACGTCGAGGCCATCCCGGCCGCCGAGCTTCAGCTTGAGACGCTTGAACCCCCGTGCTGCGATCCGCTCCGTGCGGCGTGCCATGTCGTCCGGGTCGCCGAGCCAGATCGTCCACGACGTGGGTGGGCCGGCGCGACGCAGGCCCAGCAGCCTGTACACGGGCTGTCCGACGAGCTTGCCCTGGAGGTCGTGCAGCGCATGATCGACGGCCGCACGGGCGGCCTGCTCGCCGGGGGGCAGACGCGCGCCGAGCTCGTCGAGCGCGAACGGATCATCGCCCAGCTCGATTCCCTCGAGCCATGCGAGCGCGGATGCGGCGGACTCGTCATACCGCTCGATCGGCGCCGCCTCCCCGAAGCCGGAGACGCCGTGGTGCTCCACCTCGACCTGGACGACATCCGCCTCGTCCTCCGACCCGCGAGAGATCGTGAAGGTCTCCGCGAGCCGCACGGTGGCCACACGAGTCGTGAGTTTCACGAGGGCTACACTAGTGCCGCCACGCGCCCGTAGCTCAGGGGATAGAGCGCTCGCCTCCGGAGCGAGAGGTCGCAGGTTCGATTCCTGCCGGGCGCATAGATGCAGGCGCGGCGGCCGCGGTAGCTGATGAGCACGATGGACGATCCTCGCCTCGAGACTGTTGAGAGCGCAGGCGGCACGGCCGAATCCAGCTTGTGAAGATCGTCTCCCGGCCGTAGGTTGGGGCTCTACCCGTCGGGTGGTCGTGTGGGAATCCTCCTGCGCGCCGTCGCCGGAGTAACGGAGGTCAAGGGTGTCTCTGGACCAGAAGAGGGCGCGTTGGTTCGGCGTGCCTCTACCTCATCACGTTCGTCAACGCCGTGACGCTGCCCTACAACCCGGCGTGGGCCTCTTCGTTCGAGTTCATCGCCGGCTCGGGGAACGTCAACAGGATCTACCTCGGCGCGCTGCTCGAGCTGCTGCTGATCATCGCGAACATCGGAACCGCAGTCGTGATCGTCCCGATCATGAGACGGCGGTTCGAAAGCCTGTCGATCGGTTACGTGACGGCGCGGATCTTCGAGTGCACGTTCATCCTCGTCGGCATCGTCGCCATGCTCGGACTCGCCAGAGGAGGCGGCGATTCTGGAGTGCCTTCTGGCGCCCTGGCTCGACGGCGGCATCCACCACGTCGGCTCAACGTCCGTTCCGGGGCTGTCCGCCAAACCGATCATCGACATGATCGCGGGGGTTCGGGATCTGGGAGAAGCGCGCGCGGCGTTCGAGCCGCTGTCGTCGATCGGGTACCGCCATCAGGAGCATCGTCCCGAGGCTCACAGCTTTCACAAACCATCCGACGCCGCCGGGTGGTGGGAGGAGACACACCACCTCCATCTGACCGAGCCGGGAAGCGACATCTGGCGCGAACGGCTCGCCTTTCGCGATGCCCTGCGCGGGGAGCCCGAGCTTGTCGCGGAATACGCGCAGTGGAAGACCGAGAACGCCGCAGAGGGTCGGGCACGGAACTCCTATCTGGCCGACAAGCGGCCGTTCGTTCAGCGCGTACTTGCCGAGCAGGGAATCGAGCTGAAGCCCAACGAGGAGCGGCTGTCCAGAGCCGCACTCGAACAGCGCAAGGCTCTCAGTCAACCGGGTGGCGGCCCGGGCCGGGCTGCGGCGGGCACCGGCTAACGTCCGAGGCATGGAGCAGGGCTTCCGGCGCGGCAGGCTCGAGGACGGATCGACCGCTCCTGCACACGGCGAACGGCTCGCGCCTCTCGCCGCACTACCTGGCGTGAGGATCGAGCAGATCCTGAGCGGCCGGCTGCCCGAGCCCGTCGCGTTCGAGCAGGCGCACGACGAATGGGTGGTGGTTGTCGAGGGCGCGGCGAGGCTCGTCGTGGACGGACGCGAGCTCGAGCTCGGTTCCGGGGACTGGGTCCTGCTCCCGTCCGGGTGCCGACACACCCTCCTCGAGACCCGGCCGGGGACGAGCTGGGTCGCGGTTCATGTCGGCGAGGAGTGAGCTCCTTCGCAGGGCTCCGTCGGGCAGGCGTGGCATTGTCTCGTGATGCGCGCGTTCCTCGCGGTTGCCTGCGCGGCGACGGCCGTCGCATCCGGCTGCGGCGGTTCCGGCGCCGTCGTCCAGGTGGTCACGAGCACTCCCGATGCAGCGGCTCTGCGGGTCGCCGAGGCAAACGTCGCCGAGGCGGTGGTGCCGATGCAGTCCTACTTCGCAGACCACGGCACCTATGACGGCGCGACCGGCGATGAGCTCCGCACGATCGATGCCGCGCTCGGTGCGACCGTGTCGGTCACGAGCTCTGGAGCCGCCTACTGCATCGAGAGCGTCGTCGACGGGGTAGCCGCGAGCCTGCACGGCCCGGACGGGGCCCCGGGGCCCGGCACTTGCTAGCCCGTGCCACCCTTGTGGACTGGTCAGAACGCTCAAGGTGTGAGAGGTTTGCGCCGACGACATCCCTGCAGCCGTCGTTCTTGAGGAAAGTGCCGCCGGCGCACCTGCGCCCTACGCGGCGCGCCGGGGGAGTCCTCCGTCGTGAATCACCTGATTGCGCATCACACCCAGCTAGAATTTGCGCTATGCCGCTGACTCCCGTCATCGAGGATCCATTCAGTACCGATGCCGAGCCTGCCTCGCATCCGGCGCACACGCACGCGGGAATCCGTGGCAGCGGCGACGGCCGAGCCCGCACGGCCGGCTGAGCTCGACGCGGCGGGCCTCACCTGGATCCATCTCGACGCGGCCGATTCACATCACGTCGGCCTGCTCGCAAATCGTTTCGGATGGCATCCGCTGGACGTGGAAGACGTCCTCTCCAAGCGCCAGCGCCCGAAGGTCGACGACTACGCGGACGAGGGCTACCTCTTCGGCGTGTTGCACTTCCCGGTGTACGACCGGGCGGTTCAGCGGCTGAACGCCGCCGAGCTCGACTTCTTCATCGGGCCGGACTACCTCGTCACCCTGCCGACGGTCGAGCTGCGACCCGTCACTCGGCTGTTCCGGCGCCTGGAGGAGGACGAGCTCTTCCGCGAGCAGCTGTTCCCCAAGGGGTCGGGCCGGCTGCTCTACGAGGTGCTCGACGATCTCTTCGACTACTGCTTCCCGATTCTCGACAAGATCGGGCACAAGCTCGACTCGCTCGAGGACGACGTGTTCGAGGGGCGCTCGGAGGAGGTCGTCCGCGATATCTCGAACGCCAAGCAGGAGATCATCAGCTACCGGAAGATCGTGAAGCCGGAGCGGTCGACGCTGCGCCTGCTGGAGCGTCACGTCGAGCGGTTTCTGCCGGAAGAGCTCGACCTCTACTTCGACGACATCGTCGACGCGGCCGAGCGCATCTGGGACATCCTCGACAACTACAAGGAAGTCGTCGAGGCGCTCGAGTCGACGAACGAGTCCGTGATCTCTCACCGCCAGAACGACGTGCTGCGCATCCTGACGGTCTTCTCCGTCGTGCTCCTGCCGCTGACGCTGATCACCGGCTTCTTCGGGATGAACGTCCGGTTTCCCGGCTTCGAGACCGCCTGGGCGTTCTGGGTGATCTTCGTCGGGATGTTCTGCGCTCTGGTGGGAATGCTGGCGTTCTTCCGTCTCAAGCGCTGGCTCTAGGGCGATCTGGGCCAAGTAGTCTCCCGGCGATGCCGAAGCCGTTGTGGGCGCCCTGGCGCCTCGAGTACGTCCAGCACGCCGACGAGCTCGACCGCTGCATCTTCTGCGAGCCTGAGCCGGAACTGCTCGTCCACGACGGCGTGCTCGCCCTGCTCGTGCTGAACAGGTTCCCGTATTCGTCCGGGCACCTGCTCGTCGCTCCCAAGCGGCACCTGCCGGAGTTCGGCGCGTTGAGCCCGGAGGAAGCACTCGAGATCCACGAGCTCGGGGCGCGCGGGATCGAGGCCCTGCGGGTGGAGTACGCGCCGCAGGGCTTCAACATCGGCTGGAATCTCGGGCGGGCAGCCGGAGCCGGGATCGAGGACCACGTGCACATGCACGTCGTGCCGCGCTGGAACGGCGACACGAGCTTCATGCCCGTGCTCGGCGACGTGAAGGTGCTGCCCGAAGCGCTCGCGCGAACGGCGGAGCGGCTGCGGCCCCGCCTCTGACACGCGGCAACGCGAGGCACTCGGCAGGGCCGCCCTCCCCTGCGGCCCCGCCTCTGACACGCGGCAACGCGAGGCACTCGGCAGGGCCGCCCTCCCCGCGGCCCCACCGACTGCCCCCGGAGGGCGGCAGCGAGGACGGACGGAGCCGTCTGCGCCACCCCGGTCACGGTTGTAGCGGGCGCGCGCCGCAGGCGCGCCAGACGGACGGCGGGCAGAAATGCTCCGAAAGGCCAGTAGTCGGCCACAGCGGGCACCGCATTCTGAGCGGGTGGGAGAGGACGCCCGATGCTGCTGATGCTCCGCATCCTGTCCACGCCGTGGTGGGCGCCGTTCGCGGCGGTGTACTTCCTGCGGCGACTCAGGGACCGGGCGCGCCGTGCGGAGACACCTGGCCGGACGAGCGGCCTGCCCGGCTCCCAGGAGAGCCGTGATCGTCTCTCCGGCGGAGCGTAGGCTGCTGCCGGAGAACGTCGAGCAGGCTCACGAGCACCCAGAACACCGTCACGATCGCAACACCCAGCAACGCACCGAGAAGCAGGTTCGAGAGTGGATCCATGCCTGTTCGATTCGGCACGGACGGCGGGATCCTTTAGAGGTCTCGATCTCGGCGCCCCGGTTTGACGTCCGGTTGGCGGAGCCGCAGACTGACCGGGTGCCGCCGCCCGCGCTCAAAGCCATCGCAGGGGAGATCGTTCAGGCGCTCGAGCACATCAACGTGCCGAGCTACGTGATCGACGCGGCGGGGGTCATCCGCTGGGTGAACCCGGCCGCAGCGCGCCTCGTCGGCGACGTGGTCGGCCGCCAGTTCACCTCCATCGTTGCGCCCGAGGAGACGCGTCGCGCGCGGGAGCTGTTCGCCCGCAAGATCCTCGCCACCTCCGAGGTCACCGACGCCTCGATCGTGATCGTCGACGACGAGGGCAATCGCGTCGCGGTCGAGCTCAGCTCCGTGCCGCTCATCGCCGGCGACCACGTCGTCGGCGTCTTCGGACAGGTCGCGGACGTCATCGAGGAGCCAGTGAGCCATCCGGAGCTGCATCTGACCCCGCGCCAGTCGGAGGTGCTCCGGCTGCTCGAGCGCGGCCGGTCAACCATCGAGATCGCGGAGGAGCTGCACCTGAGCCGGGAGACCGTGCGCAATCACGTCCGCCACCTGCTCCAGGCGATCGGTGCGCGATCGAGACTCGAGGCCGTCGCCGTCGCTCGTGGCGAACCGCTCACCGCGTCGGCCTGAGACGTACACGGCGGGCCTGGGTCGAGCGAAGGCGAGATCATCCACATCGGGTGACCCCCGGCCGGCTCCCAGCAGGGATGGTCACCCTGGTGACGCGCATCGTTCTCCTCGAGCGGCAGATGGCGCGATTTCTCCGCAAGCCGGTGTCGGTGAGAAGCGCCGCCGGCGTCATCGTCACGACGACCGGGCTGATCGTCGTCGCGAGCGGGGTCCTCATGCGCGTGCTCGACCACAGGGAGTACCCGAACGTCTTCCTCGGGATGTGGTGGGCGATCCAGACGGTGACGACCGTCGGCTACGGCGACGTCACGCCGAAAGCAGTCGCAGGGCGCATCGTCGCGACCGTCGTGATGCTCGAGGCGATTGCGCTCGTCGCGATCGTGACGGCGGCGATCACCTCGACGTTCGTTGCGCGCGCCTCCCACTTCCAGGGTGTCGCCGCGGCCCAGGCAGAAGGGCAGCGCGACGCGGAGGTCGACAGGCGCTTCGACGATCTGGCCGACCGGCTCGATCGTCTCGAGACGATGCTGCGCAGCCGCGGCGGGCAGGGCTCTGAGAAGGAGACACCCGCGTGAGCAGGGTCTTCGGGCTGGCGCTGCTGGCCGCGCTCAATCCGACCCTGCTCGCGGCATCCACCGTGATGCTGCTGCTGCCGCGTCCCAAACGACTCCTGCTCGGCTACCTCCTCGGCGCATACACGACGAGCATCACGGTCGGCCTCGCGATCGTGTACTGGCTGAGCGACTCGGGCACGATCAGCAGCACGAAGCGCACGGTCAGTCCCGGCGTCGACATCGTGCTCGGTGCTCTCCTGCTGTTGGTCGCGGTCGTCGTCGGGACGGGGCGACTGGCCCGCAGGAACGAGCGGCGAAGAGCAGAGCACGCCGACCAGCCCAAGAAGACCCCGCGCTGGCAGCGGACGCTGAGCAAGGGCTCGGCGCGGGACACGTTCGTCGTGGGTCTCCTGCTCAGCTTTCCCGGAGCCTCCTATCTCGCGTCGCTGACGACGATCGCCAAGCTGGACCTCAACAACGTGGAGATCGTGCTGACCGTCGTCGCGGTGGCCGTCGTCATGCTGATCCTGCTCGAAGTGCCGTTGATCGGCTACCTGGTGGCGCCCAACTGGACGCCCGCGGCGGTCGAGCGGCTGAAGGGCTGGCTCGCACGCAACGGCGCCCGGGCGGCCGTGATCGGCGCCACGGCGATCGGCTTGCTCCTGATCGTCCGGGGCATAATCGGCCTCCTGACCTGAGGTTTGGCTAGGTCAGCCGCTCGAGCAGGTGATCGCCGACGCGCAGCGAGTTGGCCATCGCGGTCAGTGCCGGGTTGACCGCTCCGATGCTCGGAAAGACGCTGGTGTCGACGACGTAGAGGTTGTCGAGCTCGTGGGCTCGACAGTCGACGTCCAGCACCGAGGTGCCCGGATCGCTTCCGAAGCGGCACGTGCCTGCCTGATGGGCGACACCCGCGACGGGGATCTCGTTCTTCATGTACGCGAACCGCTTCAGCAGGTGCCCTTCGTTCAGGTCCAGCCTGCCGAGGATCGACTTCAGCTTCTCGTAGAGCTTCTGCTTCGGGACCTCGTTGGTCGGCGTGTAACTGAGGCTGAGCTTGCCGTCCTTGCCGACGGTGACACGGTTCTCCGGCATCGGCAGGTCCTCGGTCGACAGCCAGAAGTCGATCGCGTGCTTCGCCACCCGCTCGAGCGTCCACTCGGGGGCGAGTGCCGTCTCGCCCGGCTTTTCGCCCCGGTACATCTCCGCCTGTGACTTCCCGACCATCTGGATGTTCCCGAGCGGGTACCCGTGCTCGTCGCTTCCGAGATAGAAGTCGTTGAGCCCGAGCGTCTTCTGGAAGATCGTTGGATTCTCCTCACGGGAGAGCGCGAGCACCGCCTGGCTGTTGTGGAACATGTAGTTGCGGCCGACCTGGTCCGAGCCGTTCGCGAGCCCGTTCGGATGCCTGTCGGTCGCCGATGTGAGCAGCAGCCTGGCCGTGTTCGCGGCGCCGCAGGCTGCGACGAACACATCCGCGGTGAAGTGCTCACGGTCGCTGTCGTGCTCGACGACGACCTCGGTCACGACCGTTCCCGCGGGGTTCGTCCTGAGCTCCACGGCCTTGGCGTTGGTGAGCAGCGTGACGTTGGAGTGCTCCAGCGCCGGACGCACGCCGAGCACCTCGGCGTCCGACTTGCCGTGCACGGCGCACGGGAAGCCGTCGCAGTTCCCACAGCGAACGCAGACGCTGTAGGGCATGTTCGACTCGTTCAACCGCACGCCGCACGGCGCGTGGAACGGGTGGTAGCCGGCCGCCGCGAGATCGTCGGCGAGCTGCTGAATCCTCGGCTCGTGCGTCAGCGCGGGGAAGGGATACGGGGCGCTGGCGGGCGGTTCGGTCGGATCCTCACCTCGTGCGCCGTGCACCTCGTAGAGCTGCTCGGCTTTCGTGTAGTACGGCTCGAGCTCGTCGTAGGTGATGGGCCAGGCCGGCGAGATCCCGTCGTGGTGGCGAAGCTCCCCGAAGTCCTCCTTGCGGAGCCGGTAGAGCGCAGCGCCGTAGAGCTTCGTGGCCCCGCCGACGAAGTAATGGATCTGCGGCTGGAACGGCTTGCCCTGCGCGTCGTACCAGGTGTCGGGAGATACGTAGCGGTTCTCGACGAACACGTTTTGCGCGAGCCAGTTCTCCGGCTCGCGCGGCAGCCAGTCGCCGCGCTCGATCAGGAGAATCCGCTTGCCCGACGGTGCGAGATGCCGGGCGAGCGTCCCGCCCCCCGCGCCCGTGCCGATGATGATCACGTCGTATCGATCCATGTCAGAACTCCGCGAGCAGCTCGGGAAGCATAATCCGCGCCGCCGCCTCGATCAGCGCGAGGTGGGAGAACGCCTGCGGGAAGTTGCCGAGATGCCTTCCGGTGCCGGCGTCGAACTCCTCGGCGTACAGCCCGAGCGGCGAGGCGATGTGCAGCAATCGCTCCATCAGGTCCCGGCCCGGCTGCAGCTCGCCCACCACGGCGAGGGCGGAGACGAGCCAGAAGGAGCAGATGAGGAACGTGCCCTCCTTGCCGGAGAGCCCGTCGTCCGTCTCGTCCGTGCGGTAGCGCAGGACGAAGCCATCCTCGGTCAGGTCGCGCTGGACGGCAAGGACCGTGTTACGCAGGCGCTCGTCGTCTCCGGGCAGGAAGCCGAAGAGCGCCGCGAGCAGTGTCGAGGCGTCCAGCGAGTCCGTCTCGTAGTGCTGGCGCAGGACACCCTCCGAGCTGATCCCGTGCGCGAGGATGTCTGCGTGGATCTCGTCGGCGACTGCACGCCATTTCGCAACGAGCTCCGGGTCACCGCGGATCTCCGCGAGCTTCGCGGCCCGGTCGAGCGCGACCCAGCACATGAGCTTCGAGGAGACATAGTGCTGCGGCTTGCCGCGTGCCTCCCAGATTCCCTGATCGGGGTTGCCCCAGACCTTCGTTGCACACTCCGCCTGGCTCTGGACGATCGGCCAGAGCCGACGCGGCAGCCGCTGGCTCTTCCTCGTGTGCAACAGGAACGAGTCGAGCACGGCCCCGAAGACGTCGTTCTGACGTTGATCGAAAGCTCCGTTGCCGATGCGCACGGGGCGGGCGCCCGCGTAGCCGGAGAGATCGTCGCGCGTCGACTCGGTCAGGTCTCGCCGGCCGTCGATCCCGTACATGATCTGCAGCGATCCGTCCTCCGTCGGCTCGAGGTCGCCGACGAACTGCATGAACTCGTCGGCCTCCGAGTCGAGACCGAGCCAGTGCAGTGCCTGCAGGGTGAAGGTCGTGTCGCGCATCCAGCAGTAGCGATAGTCCCAGTTGCGCTCCCCGCCGGGCGTCTCCGGGAGCGACGTCGTCGCCGCCGCAACGGTCGCGCCCGTCGGCATGTACGTCAGGCCCTTGATCGCGAGCGCCGAGCGCTCGATCGGCGCGCGCCAGCGATGGTCGATGATGCGGGCGCCCTCCAGCCAGGTCCGCCAGAAGCGGAGGGTCGCTGCAATTCGTGCCTCCGCCTCGTCGACGTCCTGCGGCCCGGAGAGACCTTCGGACCACGAGAGCGCGCAGTACGCCCGTTCGCCTACCTGGAGCGCGCGGCGCGCCCGGACCTCGCCGGCCTCGATCCCCAGCTGGAGATCGGTCTGGAGTCGGATCGTCTGTCCCGCCCCGGTCGCATCGGCTGCATGCCGCGTCTCGTCGAGCATCGTCCACGCGGCCGGGGCCCGACCGTAGTCGAAGACCGGCTCGCACACGAGCTCGAGCTCCACGCGACCCTCCACGCAGTGGACGGTGCGGACGAGCATGTGGTCCGCGTCGTCATCGGCGGGCGGCCGGGTGTGCGGCGTGATCACGTCCTCGCGGTTCCACGGGCCCAGCGTGAGCGCGTCCCGGACGGACAACCAGCCGGACGGCGTTCGCCAGGTGGTGGTGACGACGTTCGTCCCCGCCTCGTATGTCCGCGCCGCGGGGTGCGCAATGCCGAACGGCCCGAGCCGGAAGGAGCCCGCCTCACGGTCGAGCAGTCTCCCGAACACGCTCGGCGCGTCGAACCGCGGCACGCAGAGCCAATCGACCGACCCGTCTGCCGCGACGAGCGCGGACGTGTGGCAATCGGAGAGGAACGCGTACTCTCCGATGGGCGGGAACGGCGACGGGGCGGCCGCGCTTTGCGCCCCGGCACCCCGGGCCGACCTGGCGTCGCTCATGACGTGATCCAGGGCCCGTACCACCGGCCGTGTCCGGCGACGAGAGCGTCGGCGGCCTGCGGTCCCCACGATCCGGGCGCATAGGACTGAACCGGCGGCGGGGCGTCGAGCAGCGGCTGCATGATCCGCCAGGTCTCCTCGACACTGTCCTGCCGGGTGAAGCGAATGTTCTGCCCGACCAACGCGGCATGCAGGAGCACCTCGTACGGGGTCGGCCCCTCACCGCCCTCCGCGGCGAACTCCATGTCCAGCTCGATCGTCCCGGAACCTCGCTGGTCGGCACGGTGCGCCTCGACGAGGAACTGGATCCCCGTCGAGGGGTCGAGCTTGACCACGAGCTGGTTCGGCTCGATGGTGCGGTCGAAGCCGAAACCGAGCCGCGGCGGGTGACGGAAGACGAGCCGGAGCTCCGTCTGCGTCACCGGCAGGCGCTTGCCCGTGCGGATGAAGAAGGGCACGCCGGCCCAGCGCCAGTTCTCGATCTCCAGCCTGAGTGCGGCGTAGGTCTCGGTCGTCGAGCCCGCAGCCACCCCGTCGATCGAGGTGTAGCCGTCGTACTGGCCGCGAACGTAGTGCGCCGGATCGGCCTCCTTGACCGCACGGAACAGCGCGAGTTGGGAGTCCTTGATCGTCGTCGGGTCGCCGCGGGAGGGGGCCTCCATCGCCGCCGCGGCAACGACCTGCATCAGGTGGTTGACGACGACGTCGCGGAGCGCGCCGACCGGGTCGTAGAAGTGGCCGCGGTCCTCGACGCCGAAGTCCTCCGCCATCGTGATCTGCACGCTCGAGAGGAAGTTGCGGCTCCAGACCGGCTCGAGCATTGCGTTCAGAAACCGCAGGTGGAGGATCTCCTCGAGGCCCATCTTCCCCAGGTAGTGGTCGATCCGGTAGAGCTGCTGCTCGTCGATCGACTGGTGCAGTTCGACGGCCAGCGCGTGCGCGGACTCCTTGTCGTGACCGAACGGCTTCTCCACGACGACGCGCGCGTTTTCGGTCAGGCCGGCGGTCTTCAGTCCCTTCACGACCGTGCCGAAGAGGAAGGGCGGGATCTCCAGGTAGAACACGGGAAGCTTGGCGTTCCCGATCGCCGCGCCGACGCGCCCGTAGGTCGCCGCGTCCGCGAAGTCTCCCTGCACGTACGACAGGCGGGCGGCGAGGCGGGCGAACACCTGCTCGTCGAGCTGCTCGCCGGTCCCTTCGATCGACTCGCGGGCCCGCTGTCGCAGCTGGTCGACCGTCCAGTCGTCGACGGCCACCCCGACGATCGGGCAATCGAGCAGATCCCGCTTCTCGAGCCGATAGAGCGACCGAAACGTCATCACCTTCGCCAGGTCACCGGTGATCCCGAACACCACCAGAACGTCTGCCGTTCCCTCTGCCATCACTTCTCCTTCTCGCCCACCAGGATCCGCCCGGCGCGCTCGTGGGTGAAACCGCCCCAGGTCCAGTCGACAACCGCCTTCGTCCGATCCTCCCACGCGGAGAGCAGTGTGAGGTGGACGGCTCCCCAGGCGAGGAATGCCATTTCCCCTTTCATCGTGCGCCCGCCGTGCAGCTGCGCCACGGCAGCGCCCCTCGCAATCGCGGCCATTGTGCCCTTGTCCTTGTACTCGAACGGCTTCGGCTGCTTGCCGGCGACCACCCTCTCGATGTTCGCTCCGGTGTGCTCCCCGGCCTGGAGCGCGACCGAGCCGAGCTGCGGCAGCACCTCCCCGGTGCCGGTATCGGTGATCCAGGCGATGTCGCCCGCGACGAAGACCTCGGGGTGGCCCTCGAGCCGCAGGTTCGGATCGACGACGACGCGGTTCCCCTTCTCCAGCTCCACGCCGAGGGACTCGGCGAGCGGGCTCGCCTGCAGGCCGGCACCCCAGACGAGCGTATGCGCCGGCAGCACGGTGCCGGAGGCGAGCTTGACACGAGTCGGCTCGACGGCCTCGACTCTCTCACCGAGCATGACCTCGACGCCTCGCTCCTCCAACTCGCGCTGGGCGTACTCGCGAATGTCCGGCTTGAACATCGGGAACAGTGTCGGGCCCGCCTCGACGAGGATCAGCCGCGCCTTCCCGGACGGGACTCCTCGATAGTCGTCGGCGAACTCGCTCCGATACAGCTCGGTCAAGGCACCGACGCTCTCGATGCCGGTGGGGCCGCCCCCGACCACGACCACATTCAGCGCTCCGTCGTCGGCGAGCGACGGGTCGCGATCGGCCGCCTCCCAGCGCTCCACGACGTGGGCCCGCAGCCGCAGGGCGTCCTCGACCGTGTAGAGGGGGAACGCGTTCTCCGCGGCGCCTTCGCAGCCGAAGAACTGGACGACCGCCCCGAACCCGATCACGAGGTAGTCGTACTGCAGGGTCGGCATGTCTGCGAACTGCACCGCGCGGGCTTCGAGATCGATCGACGTGACCGTCGCCTGGTGCACGGTCGCGTTCTTCTGGTGCCGGAACAGGTCGCGCAGCGAGTGGGCGACGGCCGTCGTGTCGAGCAGGCCGGTGGCGAGCTGGTACAGCATCGGCTGGAAGCTGTGGTAGTCGTTCGCGTCCACCAGCACGACCTCGACGTCCGCATCCTCGAGCTTCCGCGCGGCACCGAGACCGGCGAAGCCGCCGCCGAGGATCAAGACCCGCGGACGGTTGCCACGCGAATCCGACGCTGCTGCTCCTCCAGGCATCCCGGAAAGGCTTGCAGCGGGAGTCACGGCCGGGAATCACCCCGACGGGGTGATTTTCCACTTGTTTACCAGTTACGCGCGCGAACCGGCCCAGCGCCGAAAGACGACTGCGGTGTTGTGCCCCCCGAACCCGAACGAGTTCGAGACTGCGACCTCGATCTGCTCTCGACGAGCGGTGTTCGGAACGTAGTCCAGGTCGCAGTCGGGGTCGGGATCGGTCTGGTTGAGAGTCGGGGGGAGGATCCCGTGGCGGAGGGCGAGGATGGTGAACACCGCCTCCACCGCGCCGGCGGCACCCAGGGTGTGCCCGGTTGCTCCCTTGGTCGAGGACACCGGCGTCCGGAGCGCCTTTTCCTCGCCCAGTACGAGCTTCAGCACGCGGGTCTCGCCCGCATCGCCGGCAGGGGTCGAGGTGCCGTGCGCGTTCACGTAGCCGACATCCGCCGGTGCGGTTCCGGCATCGTCGAGAGCCATCTGCAACGCCCGCGCCGGATTCTCGCCGGTCGGGTCGGGATCGGAGACGTGGTTCGCGTCGGAGGAGATGCCGTAGCCGATCAGTTCCGCGTAGATGCGCGCACCGCGCGCCTGCGCGTGTGTGAGCTCCTCGAGCACGAGCACCGCCGCCCCTTCGGCGATCACGAACCCGTCGCGGCCGGCGTCGAACGGCCGGGACGCACCGGCGGGGTCGTCGTTTCGTACCGAGAGCGCCCGCATCGCTCCGAAGCCGGCCAGCCCGACCGGCGTGATCGGCGCCTCGGTGCCGCCGCAGAACATCACGTCCGCGCGGTTGAGCCGAATCGCGTCCAGACCGTCGCCGAGCGCCATGTTCGACGCCGCGCAGGCCGTGCACTCCGACACGAGGGGGCCGCGGGTGCCGAGCTCGATCGACACCCATCCGGCGGCGAGGTTGGGAAGGGTCTGGACGATCGAGAACGGGCTGACGCGTTCGGGGCCGCGCCGCTCGATCTGGAGGACGCACTCCTCGAACGACCCCACCCCGCCGATCGCCGTCGCGATCGCCGCACCGGCGCGCTCGGCCACCCGCTCGACGGAGAGGCCCGAGTCGGACTCGGCCTGGCGGGCGGCCGCCAGCACGAGCTGGGTGCACCGGTCCATCCGCCGAGCGGCCTTGCGATCGACGAACGTCTCGAGATCCAGGTTCTTCACTTCCCCTGCAAAGCGCGTCGAATAGCCGCTCGCGTCGAAGCGGGTGATCGGCCCCGCCCCCGACTCGCCCGCCAGCAATGCCGCCCAGGAATCCTCGACGGTGTTGCCGATCGGGCTCACCATGCCGAGGCCGGTGACGACAACCCTCCGTGCTCCAGAGCCCACGAGCCGCAGGCTACCGTCAGGCCCGCCCAGTGCCATGCCGCTTCGACCCTCGGGACACCGGGTCCGGCACGATCCTCGGACGATGGTCCGCCCCACCGCCCTGATGCCCATCCTGCTCGCCGCCGCGCTGGTACGCCGCAGCGGCGTCGGCGCGACCCGAGCGAACCAAGCAGCTCGGCCGCTCCTGGCAGGGTCGGCCGATCCGCGCGGTCGAGGTCGGCAACCCGGCCGGCGTGCGGGTGCTCGTCGTCGGTTGCATCCACGGCAACGAGACGGCAGGGATCGCGGTCGCACGCGCGCTCGAACGGACCTCTCCATCCGACCTCGACCTCTGGATCGTCCCCGACCTCGACCCCGACGGGGTCGCCGCCGGCACACGTTTGAACGCACACGGGATCGACCTGAACCGCAACTTTCCCTGGAACTGGCGGCCGTTCGGCGGCGACTATGCGTCCGGGCCGCGGCCGCTCTCCGAACGAGAGTCGCGCATCGCACACACGCTGATCCTGCACCTGCATCCGCACGTGACGATCTGGTTCCACCAGCACCTGGACATGGTCTGGGCGGCCGGCGGGAATCGCCGCGTCGAGAAGACCTTCGCCCGGGTCTCCGGGCTCCCCTATCACCCGATGCCGCAGCTCGCGGGGACTGCCGTCTCGTGGCAGAACAACACATTCCCCGGCACGACGGCCTTCGCCGCAGAGCTCCCGGCCGGGCAACCGGCCGAGGTCGAGATCAACCGGTACGCACGGGCCGTGCTCGCGGCGGCACGCACACGTTGAGGCGGAGACCACCCCAGGGCGTCGTGCCGCCGGGACGTACGTTTTGCGAACCTCGGTTGCGCCGGAGGCCCGGAGTGACGCCATATGATTCGCGCCGTGCCGTTCACGCTCAGGAACATCAAGGAAGACCTCGAGGACGTCGGCCCTCGATTCGACGGCGCACCGGACCTGGAGTTCCGCGCTGCGACCAAGGCGCTCGAGCTCGAGAAATCCGCCCTGAGCTACCAGCGCGTCCCGCCCGGCTATCGCTTTCCGTACGGCCACACGCACATGAAGCAGGAGGAGGTGTACGTGGTTGTGCGCGGGAGCGGGCGGATGAAAGTCGACGACGAAATCGTCGAGCTCAGGGAATGGGACGCGGTGCGCGTCCCGCCCGGTACGTGGCGCGGCTACGAGGCCGGACCGGACGGCCTCGAGATCCTCGTCGTCGGCGCGCCCAACCTCGGGGAGGATCCGCGCGAAGACGTCGATGGCCGACGCGACTGGTGGGCCGACGAGCTGCCGGCGTCGTAGTCGGGACCGGAAGGGCGACCTCGTGAGCGCGCGGCGCTCACCTGCGCCGGTGTTCACGGATTGACCCGGCCACGGCGCGCTGTCGCCGATCGCGGCGGGAACGCCGCGCCTCCGTCGCGCGTCCCGCAACCGCGGCTATTTTCGGCGCGCAGCCGCCGTGCCGCCGATCGACAGCAGCCCGACGACGAGCACGATCACGGCCCACCACGCGATTGCGAGCGTGCCGTTGTGCCAGGTGACGACGTCCCACATGCCGACAGCGTAAACGCCGCGCGCGCTCGACACGTGGGAACCGCACGGCCGCCGCAGTCCCCCGAAGAGATGCGTTTCTGACCCGGCTGCCGGAGAAGCGGGCGATGGGGCTCGAACCCACGACCCTCAGCTTGGGAAGCTGATGCTCTACCAACTGAGCTACGCCCGCGTCGCGCGAATCCTAGCCTGCCGAAAACGGCTGCGACGCGAACAGGTCGAGTCCGAGCTGCGCCGACAGGAACCGCGCGACGAGCCGGCCCTTGACGCTGTTCCCCGCGCTGTCGAGGCGCGGAGCGAAGGTGCCGAGCCCGCCCTTGCCGGGTGAGACGGTGACGATCCCGCCGCCGATGCCGTCTTTCCGGGCAACCCCACATCGTAGAGCCAGTCGCCCGAGGTCTCGTAGAGGCCGGCGGTCGTCATCACCGCCAGCGAGAAGCGGCAGATGTCCTGGTCGACCACGCGCTGCTTGGTCAGCGGATTCACGCCGCCGTCCGCCAGGGTGGCGCCCATCACCGCCAGGTCGGTCGCGGTCACGCGCAGCGAGCACTGTCTCGTGTACAGGTCAACCGCCTCGGCGGGGTCTCGATAGATGCGGCCCGAGCGGTCGAGCAGTTGGGCGAGCCGCCGGTTGCGATCGTTCGTGCTGACGCCGACCGGTACACCTCCTCGTCGACGGCGAGCTCGCGCCCCGCGAAGAGCGACAGCCCCTCGTGGATCGCCTCCCAGCCGCTCAAGAGGCTCGTGGCTGCGATCGCGCCCGGATTCACCATCGGATTCGTCCTCCCGTCTCCGCTCCGCTCGACCGCTTCCGCCGGATTGAACGGAAGCCCGGTCGAGTCGACCCCGAGCTTCTCGCGGGCCGCCTGCGGTCCGAGCGCCTGCAGACGAGCGCAAACACGAACGGCTTCGAGACACTCATGATCGAGAACTCGACCTCCGCGTCTCCGATCCCTGGACGGCGCCCCGTCCCGCGACGCAGATGCCGAACAGGTCGTTCGGCACCGCCGCCAGCGCCAGATGTCCGAGTTCCGACCGGTTCGAGCGGTAGCGCGTGTACGCCGCTTCGACGAGCGCCGCCACCGCCCGGGGACGGCAGCCTGCCGGTGGAGACGAACTCTCCGGCCATCGTCAGAACGACCAGATCACCGGGACGAGGCCGACGGCGACGACGCCGAAGAGCCCCACCAGCGGCAGCCCGAGCTTCCAGTAGTCGCCGAAGCGGTAGCCGCCGGGGCCCATCACCATCAGGTTGGCCGGTGTCGCCACCGGGGTGGGAACGACGCTGCGGCCGCCACCGTGACCGTCATCAGGACGGGCTTCGCCGACAGGTCGATGTCACCTGCGGCCGAGGGGCACCAATGACGATCAGGGCTGTCGCCAGGTCGCTGATCAGCTGGCCGAGAGCGACGGTGAACACGAGGAGGCCGAGCAGCAGCGCACGGCCGCCCGAGCCGCCGACGACGCGCACCAGGCCGTCGGCCAGCTTCGCTGCAGCCCCGGTCTGCTCCATCGCCGTCGAGAGTGGGAACATCCCGGCGACCAGGATGACCGTGTTCAGAATCGCGCGGTAGCTCTCGTCAGGCTGAGCACGCGCAGTAGCACGATCCACCGGCGGCGAGCCCGCGACGGCAGGGGGCACGGCCCCGGTGGCGAGGAGCACGACCATCACCGCCAGCACGGCGACAGCACGGCGCGCCGGGCCCGAGCGAGACCGCCTGCCGTCGGACGAGCTCCGGTCGATCGACGACGAGCACGGCGGGGTCGCTGAGGTTCTCGTCCAGCGCAGCCCAGGAGCCCTGGAGGAGCAGCGTGTCGCCCACCGCCAGCACCGTCTCGTCCGCCTCGAGCTGCACGCCGTTCCGCTGCACCGCGAGAACGACGAGGTCGCCGCTGTCGGTCGCCATCCCGGGGAAGACGGTCTCACCGACAGCCGTCGAGCGCGGCGGGATCACGACCTCCGCGACACCCGAGGAACGGCCGAGCAGCGTCTCTGCCTCGTGGTCGAGCCGATACTGCTCGACGAGCGTGCGGGCGTGGTTGCTGAAGTCGGTCGGCAGCACCCTGGCGGTTGATCGGGCAGCAGACGCTCGCCGAACAGGACGACGATCGCGATCGTTCCGGCCAGGAGCGGAATGCCGACGAGCGCGAACTCGAAGTAGCCGAACGTGCCCACGCCGGCCTCGTCGGCCGCCTCCGAGACGATCACGTTGACGGGTGTGCCCGTCAGGACGAGCAGCGAGCCCGCGTGGGCCGCGAATGCGAGCGGCAGCAGGAGCTGCGATGTCGAGCGTCCGAGCCGTACGGCCATGACCACCGCGACGGGCAACAGCGCCGCGACAGCTCCGTTGACGCTGATCAGTGCCGTCAGCAGCGAGACCAGCAGCATCGTCAAGACGATCAGACGCGTGCGGCTCTCGCCCGCCCGCCGGATCAGCTCGGCCCTGCCCATGACGTCACCCCGGTCGCGTCGAGCCCTTCGCTCACGACGAAGAGCGACGCGATGAAGACCACTGCAGGATCGCCGAAACCCGAGAGGGCCTGGTTCAGGTCGAGCACGCCGGTCGCCCAGAGCGAGAGCGCGACGCCGATCGCAACGATCGCGACCGGTAGCCGATCCCAGACGAAAACGGCGATCGCGGCCGCCAGGATGAGGAACGTGATGGTTGTGTCGGTCATCCGCGAGAAGCACTGTAAGCTCGATGCGGACTCGCACGCGGTCGCTCGAGTCGGGAACCCGAACGCAAGGAGGGGACGTGGCCGAAGCGGAAGTCTCGATTCCGGAGCGGTTCCGGGCGCCGATGCCCGAGCTCAAGTCGGATCTGGGACGGCTCGTGCGCATCCCCTCGATCGCGGAGTTGGATCACGTCCCCGCCCCGGTCGTCGAGGCGCACGATCTCGTCGTCGACCTGCTGCGCGGAGCAGGTGTCGGCGAGATCGAGACCCTGACCCTGCCGGACACGGCGCCGGTGATCGTCGGGGGTATTCCAGCACCGCCCGGGGCACCGACGGTGCTGCTCTACGCCCACTACGACGTCGTTCCCGCCGGGGACGAGTCGCTCTGGACGACGCCCCCGTTCGAGCCGGCGGAGCGCGACGGCGCGATCTTCGGCCGCGGCTCCTCGGACTGCAAGGCGAACGTGATCGCGCACGTCGGCGCGCTTCGAGCCTGGGACGGCCGGCCCCCCGTCGGGGTCAAGATCCTGATCGAGGGCCAGGAGGAGATCGGAGGGGGCTCGCTCAACGCGTATCCGCAGTCCAACCCGGACGTCTTCCGCGCCGACGCGATGTTGATCTCCGACATGGGCAGCGTCCGGCCGGGAGTTCCGACGCTCACCATCGGCCTCCGCGGCATGGCCCAGCTGCGGCTGCAGGCGACGACGCTTGCGGGCGCCAAGCACAGCGGCCAGTACGGCGGCGCCGCCCCGGATGCACTGCTCGCGGTCCTGCGCGCTCTGGCGAGCCTGCACGACGACCACGGCGACGTGGCCGTGCCGGGCCTGCTCCGCGAGCCGTGGACCGGTGTGACCTTCGACGAGGCCGAGTTCCGCGCGCTCGCCGAGGTCGAGCCGGACGTTCCCCTGCTCGGCACGGGCGACCTCGGCTCGCGGCTCTGGTCGGGGCCGGCGATCACCGTCACCGGCATCGACGTGCCGTCGGTCGACAACGCGCTGAACGCCGTGTCGCCGTACGCGCGGGCCTCGCTGAACGTCCGCGTGCATCCTGCGCAGGACCCGGCCGAGGCCCAGGCAGTGGTGATCGAGCACCTCAGGAACCTGCGACCGTTCGGGATCGAGCTCGAGGTCGAGGCCGGAGCGACCGGACAGGGCTTCGCGACGGGTACGTGCGGCCCGGCCTACACCGCCGTCCGTGCGGCGATGGAGCGGGCCTGGGGAGCTCCGACGGTGAATGCGGCGACCGGCGGCTCGATTCCGTTCGTCGCCGCGCTCCACGAGGCCGTCCCCGACGCCGAGATCATGCTGCTCGGAGCCACCGACGGCTACAGCAACATCCATGCGCCCGACGAGCGGGTGCTGGTCGACGAGCTGGAGAAGTCGATCGTCGCCGAGGCGGAGTTCTTCCGGCTCTACGCCGGGCGGTAGTTCAGAGCTTCACCGGTGAGCCCGGGCCGAGCGGGATGCCGAGCAGGTACCAGGCGACGAAGAAGAGCGTCCAGCCCACCGAGAGGACGACGACGTACGGAAGCATCAGGGAGACCACCGTCCCGATGCCCGCGTCCTTCTTGTACCGCTGCGCGAAGACGACGATCAAGGGGAAGTAGGCCATCAGGGGCGTGATCACGTTCGTCGGCGAGTCGCCCACCCGGTAGGCGGCGAGCACGGTCTGCGGCGCGACGCCGAGCCGGATGAAGAGCGGGATGAAGATCGGTGCGAGCAGCGCCCACTTCGCGATCGCCTGCGGGATGATCAGGTTGACGATGATCGTGACGATGATCAGTCCGATCAACAGCCAGATGGCGCCGATGCTCATCTTCTCGAGCACGTCGCCGAGCTTGACCGCGAGTACCTCGGCGATGTTGCTGAAGTTGAAGTACGCGATGAACTGGGCGATCAGCAGGAACAGGAAGAGCAGGCTCGCGAGACCCTTCCACGACCCCTCGATCGTCGCGATCACGTCCTTCGCGCCCGAGATCGTCCCGGCCCCGCGTCCGTAGAGGTACCCGGCCACGTAGAAGAACATCGTGATGATCACGATCAGGCTGTCCATGAACGGCGAGTCGCCGATCACCTTCCCCGTCACCGGGTTCCGCAGCGGCGCCCCTGGGATCGCCGTCAGCAGGACGATCGCGACCAGGACCGCGACGGCGCCGATCCCGGCGAGGCGCAGGCCGCGGGAGTCGGCCTCGGGCGAGACCTCGGCCTCCTCCTCGTCCATCGCCCAGCCCTCGCCGCGGTCGGCCGGGTCCCACTCGCCGAGCCGCTTCTCGACCACCCGCGCTGTCAGGAACGTCAGCAGGGCGGCGACGAAGATCGTCGAGCCGATGCCGAAGTAGAGGTTCGCGGCAAGGTCGATGTGCAGGGCGTTGTTGGACGCTCCCGCGGCGTCGTTCGTGATCTCGGTCAACACTCCGTCGAGCGGCGTGATCAGGGCGTTGACCCCGAAGCCGGCGGCGACGCCGGCGAAGGCGGCGGCGATACCCGCCAGCGGGTTTCGCCCGACGCTCTTGAATGCCGCGGCCCCGAGCGGGATCAGCACCAGGTAGCCGGCGTCGGAGGCGACGCTCGAGAGGATGCCGAGCAGCACGATGATGAACGTCAGCGTGCCTCGCGAGGACACGCCGACGAGCTTGCGGATCAGCGATGCGATCAGCCCGGCTGCCTCCGCCAGCCCCACCCCGATCATCACCACGAGCATGATCGCGACCGCGGAGAAGTTCCTGAAGTTGGAGACGAAGGACGTGAAGAGGAAGCGGACGCCCTCACCCGTCAGGAGGCCCTTGACCTTCGCGGTCTCGGTCTTGAGCTGGTAGGAGCCGGGCGGGGCAGGCTCTGTCGGGCCGACGTCGACCGGCTCGCTCGAGCCGCCGTAGTACGTCTCCTCGGTCAGCACGGGTGGCGGCTTCACGACCTGGAAGGTCGCCGACATGTTCGTCCAGTAGAGGATCTGCGAGAGGACGATGACGGATGCGCAGAGCGCGAGGAACATGATCGCCGGGTGAGGCATCCTGTTGCCGGCGCGCTCGATCCCGTCGAGCATGCGCTCGAGAAAGGTCTGCTCGCCGTGTGGTGTCGTGCCGGTGTCCGCGCTCAAGTCGGCCGACCCTATCAACCTGTCTGCCGGCGCCCCAGCCTTTGCTCCCGCACCGAGGCGTTCACGACCGCCGAGGCGACGACGAGCCGGCTGACGAGGTAGAGACCGAAGAGCAGCGTCGCCGCGATGCCGAGCGCTCCGTAGGTGCTCTGGCTCGTCTCGATGCGCGGCGAGATCAGGTAGGTGCCGACGTCGGCGAGCAGCTCGAGCCCGGCCGCCATCAGGAGCGCCCCCGGCACGAGATCCCGCCACCGTGCATCGCGGTGCGGGAGCCGCATCGAGACGAGCACCCACCAGAGGCAGACACCGACGAGACCGGTGAGCATCCGGAGCGCCCAGCTGTCGGTCCAGAGCCCGACCCAGCGGGCGAGCTCGCGGATCCCGAAGTAGGCGATGAGAAAACCGACGAAGCGGGCGGTGTCCCACAGCGTCGGCTTCGGGACGGTCCGGCGCGGGTCGCCCCAGACGAGCCGGTGGACGACGACGAGTGCCTTCAGCAGGCCCCTCGACGCCCAGACGAGGACCGGGATGCCGATGGCGATCGCATAGAAGCGCGACGAGCTCCGGGATGCGTCGGCAACAGAGTGCGAGGCGATGCCGGACAGGCCGAGCGACTTCGCCGCCCCCGAGGTGGACTCGGACGACACGTCGGCGGCCACGCCGATCCCGCCGACCACGACGAGCGCGAACGGCAGCAGCCAGACGAAGAGCCGATAGGCGAGCGCGCCGGCCATCAGGCCGCCGCCCACCTCGCTGTCGCGGTCCGCGATCACGTAGGCCGCATCCAGGGAGCCGTGATCCTTGCGCATCGCCTCGGCGCGCTCGGCATAGCGCTTCGCAGCGGCCTGGAGGTCGTCGATCCGGCCCATCAGAGGTAGCGGTTCCGTTTCAGCCAGCGCATCGCGAAGAAGCCCCACGTCGGGGGGAGATAGAAGGTGGAGAGCCGGTAGAGCAGGACGGTCGCGAGCGCCGCCTCCTCGGGCATCCCGGCAGACGTGAGCCCGAGCGTGAGACCGAACTCGACCACCCCCACCCCGCCCGGGACCGGGATGAACCCGGCGAGCAGCGACACGCTCATGTTGATCACGAGCAGGTCGACGAGTGGGATCTCGTAGCCGAGCCCGTAGGCGAACAGCCCGAGCGCCGCTGCGAAGAGGATCTCGGTTGCGACCGTCCCTCCGAGAAGCAGGGCCAGCTTGTGCGATGTCCGGAGCGAGACGGCGGACGCGCGAACCTGCGGCCACCACGTGCGGACCCGGTCGACGATCGCGCTTCGAATCCGCCGGACGAGCACGACGACGGCGATCGTGGCGAGCAGCAGGCCGATCAGGATCCAAAGCACCCGCAGCGTCTTCGCGTCAGGGGCCGTCAGGTCCAGGTTCAGGTTCGCACCGGAGAAGAGCAGCAGCACGGCGAGCAGCACGATCTGCACCGCGGTGCCGACGAGCGAGTCGATCGCCCCCGCGGTCACGGCTGCGGCCCCGGGCAGACCCTGCCGCTGGAAGAAGCGGATGCTGACGGCCATCCGGCCCACGGTCGACGGCATCGCGAGGTTCAGGTACGAGGTCGTGAGCTCCTTCATGTAGACGGGGCCGAAGGGCAGGCTCGCGGCGATCGAGCCCAGCGTCGCGGCGGACTGGGTCAGGCGGGGAAGCTGTGCGACGAGGAACCCGAAACCGATCCACCACCAGCTCGCATCCGCGAGCTCCGTCCGCACCTGCTGCCAGTCGACCTCGCCCGCAGCCGAGAACACGGCGACCGCGGCGAGGAGGAGCAGCCCGACCTGGATCACCGTCCACCACGTGAGCCGACGGAGCTTCACCAGGTCCGGGACCTCCGCGTCGACGGCCTTCGCGACCTCCGCGCGCAGATCGTCCATCTCGATCCCCGCCTCCTCCACCGCTCGCCGCAGCGGCGTTCGCAGCGCCGCCGACTGGAGGAAGGGCAGGACCGCGGCGACGCCTTCGGTGCCGAGCGCAGCGACCGCGGCCTCGACTGCACGCGTCGTCCCCGCCACCGTCGCGGTCGTCACGAGCAGCTGAACGCGGTCCGTCTCGAGCTGGTCCCTGCTCGGCGCGACGGTCGCCCCGGCGAAGTCGACGAGCGCGACGTCGTCGCCGTCGACGGCCACGCTGGAGAGGTCGATCTGGAGGTGGGCGATGTTGGCGCCGCCGAGCAACGCGAGCGCCGCCCAGCCGCGACGGAGCTGCTCGTCGCCGAGCTCACCCGGGTCAAGCGTCTCGAGCGTCCGTGCAGGACCGCGCAGCACGAGCAGGGCGTCGCCGGAGGCAGTCTCTCCCGCGGTGACGACTTCCAGGGCCGGCACGCCCCCGTTCCGGGCGAGCAGTGTCACGAACGCCTCGTGCTCGGCGGCCTGGGCGCGGCCGAGCCGCAGCGGCGGGCCGTCGTCCTGATACCAGAGCGTGCGCCACAGCTTCGCCACGAGCTGCGTGTCATAGGCGTCGCGCCCGTACACCTTGACGTGCAGCTGCCGCTGCTCGGCGTCATGGCCCTCGACCGTGAACACGCCCGCGCGCTGCCGGCCCGAGACCGTGAGCCCGTCGGCTATCACCCCGAGCTCGTGCAGCGCCGCCTGCACGGACGCGAGGCCCGGTCTGCCGGCCGAGGTGCCCAACGCGAGCCGCAGGCTCGCTGCGGCCACGACCGCGACCAGGTAGCCGGCCAAGGTCCCGCCCGGCGTCGCAGGCCCGGACAGGAGCGCTCCGACGAAGCCCAGAAGGACGATCGTGCGGCCGACCCTCTGCAACGGACGGATCAGGTGGGGCGCCGTGATCAGAACGACGGCCACGCCCGCTGCCAGACGGACCTCGGGGAACTCCGGTGAACCGGCTGCTCCCGGGAGCAACGCTCCGAGCTCGGGCCACGTGCCCACGGCGAGCCGGGTCGAGACGAGCGCGAGGACACTCGCGAGCGCGAGCGCCCCGATCGTCTCCAGCGCAAGCATGCGCCGCCGGGTGCCCAGGGCGATGAGCACGAGCCCGCTCGCCCACAGCCCGAGCAGGTCGCTGCAGAAGGCCCAGACAGGCGAGAGCCAGCTGGGAAAGCTGGCGAGGAAGGTCTCGAGCGACCGCTCGAAGGCCGACGGCGGATACGCGACGATCAGTATCAGCAGCCCGGCGAGGGCAGGAACGAGCAGCAACACATCGGTCGCGCGCCGAAACCGCGGCTGCCCTGCCGGCGCCGAATAGAAACGGATCCCGCGCCGCAGCCGGCCCACCGTCGCCTGCACGCCGCGGTCCGCGATGACCGGAGCACCCGAGTCGATCGGCACGGGTTCGGTCAAGTCTCGGCCGTCACGACCGGGTGAATCTACTGCACTTCGGCTTCGCTCAGGCGACAGTGACCCCGGACGCCAGATAGACGTCCTGGATCGCGTTCAGGAGCTCGATGCCCTCCGCGGTGGGGCGCTGAAACGCCTTGCGGCCGCTGATCAGACCGACGCCGCCGGCGCGCTTGTTGATCACCGCGGTGCGCACCGCCTCGGCGAGGTCGCTCTCGCCCGACGACGCGCCGCCGCTGTTGATCAGCGGTGCACGGCCCATGTAGCAGTTCGCCACCTGGTAGCGCGTCAGGTCGATCGGGTGATCCGTCGTCAGCTCGGAGTAGACCTTCGGGCTCGTCTGCCCGTACTTGGCGCCGTCGCTCGAGAGAGCGCCGTAGCCGTTGTTCACCTCGGGCAGCTTCTGCTTGATGATGTCCGCTTCGATCGTCACACCGAGATGGTTCGCCTGCCCGGTGAGGTCAGCGGCGAGGCTGTAGTCGACGCCGTCCTTCTTGAATGCCGAATTCCGCAGGTAGCACCACAGGACGGTGAACATCCCGAGCTGGTGCGCCTCCTCGAAGGCCTCGCTGACTTCGGCCAGCTGGCGCCGGCTCTGCTCGCTGCCGAAGTAGACCGTCGCCCCGACGGCGGCGGCGCCCATCTCCCACGCCTGGCGCGCGCTCCCGAACATCGTCTGGTCGTACTCGTTCGGATAGGTCAGGAGCTCATTGTGGTTCAGCTTGACGATGAACGGGATCTTGTGCGCCCAGCGGCGCGAGACGGCTCCGAGCACGCCGATCGTCGACGCGACGGCGTTGCAGCCGCCTTCGTGAGCCAGTTCGACGATCTTCTCCGGGTCGAAGTAGGCCGGGTTCGGTGCGAAGCTGGCGCCTGCGCTGTGCTCGATACCCTGGTCGACCGGCAAGATGCTCAGGTACCCGGTGCCTTCGAGTCGCCCGTGGCGGAACATCGACTCGAGGCCGCGCAGCACCTGGTTCGGCCGGTCGGTCAGCGCGACCACCCGGTCGACGAAATCCGGCCCGGGCAGGTGCAGGAGATCCTTGTCGATCGTCTGGCAGCTGTGGGCCAGCAACGACTCGGCCTCGTCGCCAAGCAACTCCTCGATGCGTTCGATTCCCTCGTGGGTGGCGACGGCCATGATCATCCTCTCTGCAGCGGTATCGACACCGTGAATTGTAGGCCCGGCGGCGCGGCCCGCGATCAGTACTCCCTACCGGTGAAGCGGCGGAGCTTGCTGAGCTCGTGCCGCGCCTCGATGCGCCGCACCGTCCCGGAACGGGAGCGCATCACGATCGAGTCGGTGACCGCGCCGTCGGTGACGTAGCGCACGCCGCGGAGCAGGGCTCCGGTCGTGACTCCGGTCGCAGCCACGAACACGTCGTCGCTCGCGACCAGGTCGTCCGTCATCAGCACCCGGTCGAGGTCGTAGCCCGAGGCGACGAGCGCGCTGCGCTCCTCCTCCGTCCTCGGCCAGAGCTTGCCCTGGATGCCGCCGCCGACGCACTTGAGCGCGGCCGCCGAGATGACACCCTCCGGGGTCCCGCCGATCCCGTACAACAGGTCGACTCCGGTCTGGGGACGGGCGGCGGCGATCGCCGGAGCGACGTCGCCGTCGCGAATCAGGTTCACACGCGCCCCCGCCTCCCGCAGCTCGGCGATCAGCGCCTCGTGCCGCTGTCGCTCGAGCACGACGACGCGGACATCGGTCACACGCCGGCCCTTCGCCTTCGCGACCGCCTCGACGTTCTCGGTCGGCGTCGCCGTGATGTCGATCACGTCCACCGCGTCGGCGCCGGCCGCGATCTTCTCCATGTAGACGGCCGCGCCGGGGAAGAACATCGAGCCGCGCTCGGCGACCGCGATCACGGCAATGGCGTTCGGCTGGCCGAGAGCGGTCAAGCGGGTGCCTTCGAGCGGGTCGACGGCGACATCGACCTCCGGGCCGGCGCCCTGCCCGACCCGCTCGCCGTTGTACAACATCGGCGCGTCGTCCTTCTCTCCCTCGCCGATCACGACGACGCCGTCCATGACGACGGTGTCGAGCATCGCCCGCATCGCATCGACCGCGGCCTGGTCGGCTGCCAGCTTGTCGCCGCGACCGACCCAGCGGCCCGCCCCCATCGCCGCCGCCTCGGTGACTCGTACGAGCTCGAGCGCGAGGTTGCGATCTGGTCTGGGCGTCCCCATCGACCGGGGATCCTAGACCTCTAGACCCTCCGCGTCGCTCGACGAATCTGATTCGGCGCAAGCCGAACCAGATTCACGCGTTCAACGCAGCAACGTGATTCGCAACCGTCGAGGCCGCGAATCACATTCGCTCGGGCGCCTCGACACCGACGAGGTCGAGGCTGCGGGCGATCACGTGCTGGGCCGCCCGGCAGAGGCCGAGCCGGAACGACTGCGCAGGATCTCCGAGCACACGGCACTCGTGGTAGAAGCGGTGGAAGTCGTCGGCCAGGCGAATCGCGTAGGCCGGCAGGAGCTGCGGCCCGCGCCGGTCTGCGGCTTCGCGGACCGTGACCGGGAAGTCCGTCAGGCGTTTGATCAGCTCTTTCTCCTCGGTTGCGAGCGGTCCAGGCGGCGGTCCGCCGATCTCTGCGTCCTCGGCGTTCCGAAGGATCGCTGCGATGCGCGCGTGTGCGTATTGCACGTAGTAGACCGGGTTCTTCTGCGACTTCTCGGCGGCGAGATCGAGATCGATCTCGATCGTCTGGTCGGGGCCGCGGTTGACCAGGTACCAGCGCGTCGCGTCGACACCGATCTCGTCCAGCACGTCGTCGAGGAAGACCACGTTGCCGGCGCGTTTCGACGCCTTGGCCGACTCGCCGCCCCGCGTCAGGTGCACGAACTGGTAGAGCAGCACCTCGACCCGGTCGGAGTCGAGTTCGAGCATGCGGGCGACGGCCGCGTACCAGCGCGCCGTCGCGTGATGGTCGGCGCCGAGCACGTAGATCGCTCGGTTGAAGCCGCGGTCCAGCTTGTCGACGAGATACGCCACATCGGCGGCGCGATACGTCGGGGCGCCGCCCTTGTCCTCGGACCTGATCAACACCCAATCCTGCTCGTCGCCGTAGGCAGACGAGCGCGCCCAGAGCGCGCCGTCCCTCTCGTAGGTATCGAGCCTCGGCAGGAGATCCGCGAGGCGTTGCTCGAGCTCGCTCTGCAGTGCCCAGCTGTCGAAGTGGATGCGGAACCGCTCCATCGTGTGCTCGATCGACGCGAGCATCTTCGGCACCGGGTCGCCCTCCGCCCGGGCCAGCTCCTCGACGTAGGCTCCGCGGTATCCGTCCTCGGGGACGGGCTCATCGCGCCTGAGGGCGTCGATCGACGCGCGAAACCGGTCCATCTGGGCTCCCGCGTCGTTGTAGTAGTACTCGCGCGAGACGTCGTGGCCGCCGAACGCGAGCAGGCGGGCGACACTGTCGCCGTAGGCGCCGTTTCTCGCGTGCGAGACGAGAATCGGGCCGGTCGGGTTCGCAGAGACCATCTCCACCTGGACCCGCTCGGCCGGGTCGGCCCAGCCGCCTCCGTATTCCGGCCCGACCTCCGCAAGCGCCCCGAGGAAGAACGCGTCGCCGACCCGGATGTTGATGAACCCCGGCCCGGCGACCTCGGCCGAGGAAACGTCGGGGAGACCGGCGATCTTCGCCGCGTACTCCTGCGCGAGGTCGCCGGGCGGACGGCCGACGGTCTTTGCGGAGCGGAGTGCGACGTTCGTCGCAAAGTCACCGTGAGACGGGTCCTTGGGACGCTCGAGCTCTACTTCCTCGCCCAGCGCTTCGCCGATGCGCGCCGCGAGGCGCCGGACGGCGCTAGGCAACGACTTCCCGGGGCTCGAACATCTGCTCGAGCTTCCTGATCTCTTCGGGCGATCCGACTCCGACGATCACATCGGCCTCTTCGAGCAACGTGTCCTTGGTGGGCCGCACCTCGAGCCGTCCGGCGTGCTTGCGGACCGCGACGATGTTCGCACCGGTCCGTTCGGCGACGTCGAGCTCCCCGATCGTCCGGCCGACGGCACCGCAGGTCGACTTCACCTCGATCTCCTCGAAGCTCATCTCCGGCTGGTCGCTCGACGTGAGGCTGTTCAGGAACGATGCGACCTGCGGCTTGACCATGAGCTGCGCCATCACCCGACCGGCGGTCGCGTAGGGCGTGACAACGCGGTCCGCCCCCGCGAGCCGCAGCTTGCGCTCCGCCTCCTCGGTGGAGGCACGCGCGATCACGACGAGGTCGGGCTGCCGGACCTTGGCCGAGAGGGTGATGAACATGTTGTCGCCGTCGTCGTCGGAGGCGATCAGGATCCCCCGCGCGCGATCGATCCCGGCCCGAACGAGATCCTCGTCCTCGGACCCGCTGCCCTGGATGAACAGGTCGCCGATCTCCTCTGCCGCCGCGGTGGCGTCGAGACTGAAGTCGAGCACGACATAGGGAACGCCCGCGTGGCGCAGCTCCTCGGCTGCACGCCGGCCGACGCGCCCGTAGCCGCAGACGATGATGTGGTCGCGAAGCTCGTCGATCATCTTGCGTCGCTTCTTCTCCTTCCATGCGCCCCCCATCACCGTGTGCGCGATCGAGTCGAACGCCTGTACCGCGAAGTACCCAAAGATAGCCACGCCGGCGAGCACGACTGCGATCGTCAGCGCCTCTGCCCCGATGCCCCGCGGCGCGGAGTCCAGACCGGTCAGCGACGCCGTCACAACCGTCCGGTAGAGCGCCGAATGCCATGACTCGTCGAGGATGAGCATGAACCCGGCCGTCCCGGCCACGAACACGGTCAGCACCGAGCCCAGGAGGATCACCACTTCTCGCCGGCTGAAACCTTCCACCTCGCTCTAGTATCGTCGAGGCAGATGGACGACCAGCCCGAGCGCCAGCTCAACATCCACATGGATCCGGAGAACCTCGCGGGCGTCTACGCGAACTTCGCGAACATCACGTTCTCGGACTACGAGTTCACGCTCACCTTTGCCCGCATCGACCACGAGGTCGAGGAGGGCGACGTCCCGGGCGTCGTCGTCTCACGCGTGAACATGTCGCAGCAGTTCATGCGTGAGCTGCTGGCCGCGATGCAGGACGCCTACTCGAATTACTCGACGGTCAAGGGCATCCACGGCCTGCCCGAGACGAACGACCATTAGCGCTTCCAGCGCTCGGTCATGGCGATGCGCTGCATCAGCGTCGGGTGTTCTCGAGCCACAGGTAGTCCCAGAGCGGCGGGCTCGGATCCTCGAGACTCGTCTTCTCGAACTCTCGAACAGCCTCCGCGCAGAGACGGGATCTGCGTCGCGTTGAGGGCGCGCCATCCGCTTCCGCCTCGTACCGCCGGGAACGAGGTTCTCGACCGGACCGGCGAGCAGCCCCAGCACCGCGAGCGTGAAGATCACGAGTCAGAGATTCGTCGGATCGCCCACTCCGCCGCGACGCCGCGTGACGAGCGCGACCACCCACGATGTCGGCAGGACGAGCAACGCCGTCCAGCCGAGCGCCTCAGCACGTGACGGCTGCGCACGTGACCGAGCTCGTGGGCGAGCACCACATCCACCTCGCCCCGCGAAAGCGGCCGTCGAGCAGTGTGTTCCAGACGACCACACGCGCAGCAGGCCCGAACCCGACCGTGAAGGCGTTCGCCTGATTCGTCCACGACGATACGTCGCGGACGCGCACCGGTGTGCCGCCGACGTGCGCGACGGTCCCGATCCGCACCACGTCCGAACGCCGCCCCGGGCCGGCGAGGGGTCGCGCCCCGGCCACGCTCAGCCAGCCCGACACGAACGCGAAGAGCACCGCGACGACGAACCAGCACCGCCACACCCAATCAGCCCGCCCAGCGGCAACATCATCCCCCCAGCCCGAGCCAGCAGAACAATCGTCGCCGTCACGACAACCGCAGCCGGCGCGAGCATCGTCGAAGAACTCAAGCCGAGCCACGCGGGCACGTCGAACGGCCCGAGGCCCCAGTGATGCTGCCGCCGTAGGGCGGCGAGGGCTGAACGAGAGAGACACGGACGACAGGGTCACGAGCAGCACCATTGCAGCAACAACCGCTGCACCCGTCGCAGCGGGCCCGATCTTCTCGAATCGAGGCAGAAGAACCGTCAGACGGGATTCCCGAGCACCGATCAATTTTCGCGTCCAGACGGGCGCAGCCACCCAGCCTCCTTCGCCCCGCGAGTCGCTCTGCGACCGCGCCAACGCGTGCGCGCTGAAGTACATGTGCCGATCGAACCCAAACAAGTGCAGCGCGCGCACGCTTCGTCCGCCCGAGCGGACACGCTGCCGGCGCCGCCGAGCGGAGCGCGGCGAGCGCTTGGCGTGGCAGCCCTTCCCGATGCGCATCGGCGACCGTTCAACATGCCGCTCGAATCTTCCGGCCTCCAGCATCAGATCTATCGTCGACGTCGGACCGTCCAGCGCCCGATGAGCTCTCGTACCTCGGCGGACCTGGTCGGCTACGGCCCCACATTGGAGACGCAGGTGCGTCGAACCTGGATCCGAGACCGTGCTGCTCTGTCGCTGTACGGGATGACGACCTGGCGTTGATCGGAGCCATCGACGCCGGCGACTTCACCGGCGACGCAGGCGCGGCGGCCGCTGGACGACGCCGGAGCTCGGGGAGCGACAGGCCGCATGGCTGCGGGAACTGTCGCCCTCTGGGAAACGAGAGGGATTCGAGCTGTACTACGGCAGCCCGCGCGACGCAGTGCGGGACTACGTCCTCAGTGAGCAGGCGGCCCTGGCCAGCATCCTCGAGACAACCGCACCAGACATACTCGTCGGCAAGGTTGACATGACCAGCTCGCCGGTCGGATAGGACGGCGCCAAGCTTTCGTTCGGCGCAGACAGCGAGCACGCCATGATCAACCTCGCCGCCGGGCGCCTGCTTCTGAACCAGGGCTCAGTCAGCCAGACACGCGACAGCCAGCCGCGCGCCGCATCGCTCCTGATCGAGAACGATTCGACCCAGCACAGCATACGTTCCCGGCGCGTCGAAATTTTACAAGATCGAGGTGACGCAGGCCACGATCCGGCGGCACAGGCTCCCCGGCAGGTGCTCACCTACAGCCTCGCGCGCCGGGAACCTGACGACCCAGCCCCACAGTTCTTCATCATCAGGGACGACGCCGGCATCGGTCAGCGACGCAGAAGATCGATCCCTCACGCTGGAGCGCCAACTGCACGTCCTCGCCGGCCTTGAAGATCCGCCGCTTGACGGTCGGCGAGGGTAAGCCTGCGGCGCGTTCAGCGATTACTTCGTTGTTCGAGAGCCAGACGACGTCTGGCCGGAACAAGGCCATTGTTCAGGTCGACCGAGCAGATCGTCGATACATGGGCCAGAGAGCGTCGATCACCTACAGCCTGCTCAGCGAGCTGGTCGACGGCCTCGAGTTCCGGCGCGTCGAGTTCGAGGTTCAGAGGCGGCAGAGGCGCACATTTCTCTAGCGCTCCAGCGTCGTCAAGCCTCCAGTGCTTCGTCACGTGGAAGAGCCAGGGCGTGAACTTGCGCCACAAGCCAGAGAGCTCAGCAGGCCCTGGAAGGCACGCAGGACGCCTCCTTCGTCGGGGTCACGACGACTCGACCTGGCGCCGTTCGTTCAAGCAAAGGACATCATTGTTGAACCAGGGCCTGTACGCGGTTCACCATGATCGCGAGAGCACGTTCATCGCCGCGTTATCCCTTCCGCGGATCGCCCGGTCCGGCTGGGATCGCGACGAGAGAGCCGCGCTGTGTCCTTCGTTTGCGGCTGTTTTCGTTCCCTTTCCTCAGCTTTGCCAGCGAGCCTGCCGCGCGTCTCCGCGCTGCTCCAGGCCAAGGAAGTCGAGAGCCGTGGGGATCAGGTCGCGATCTTGGCCCCGCTCCAGGCCTCTCGCCGGCCGCGGTGACGAAAAGGGCACCGGTCGTCGTGGCGCGTGCAGGCTCGTCCTCGTCTTCGAGCATCCGCTCGGCGTTTCCGTGATCGGCCGTGATGAGGCAGACGCCGCCGAGCTCTGTCACGCGCTCGACGACGCGGCCGGCACCGGTCCCCGTTTCGACCACTTCGACGACTGCAAGGATCGTCGCCAGTATCCCCGAGCCATGTCAGGATCGCGAAGTTGACCACGCAGAACGAGAAGACCATCGCCGATGCGGCGCATCACCTCGTCTGCGACGCCTACGGCCGACGTCTCCGCTTTATCAGTTCGTTGACTCGGCGCGTCGCACCGGCTCGGGACGGAGCGCGCGAGCTTCTCCAGGCCAGTTCGTCCTCGCGCCCTCCGTTGAAGAAGTGCGTGCACGTCGGCGTACTTCTCCGTGTCGACCACGTCGAGCTGCTCCAGACCATGCCCGGAGAGCACCTCAGCGATCATGTCGGGGATCGTATCCTCTTCGAGAAGGCGATTCAGGCGTCGGCAGGATGAGAGGAGTCACACATCATCGTCGTGACGTCGAACCCCGCGTCCCGCAGCTGCGCGTCGGCTCGGCGTCCCAGATCCAGGCCGGAAGTTGATGAGGTCGCCGTGTCCCCGGCCTCGAGCCGCGGAGCCGCCGTGCAGCACGATCGGCGCGATGAACTCGTCGGTGATCCCGGCGTCGTAGCTCGCCTGGACCGCCGCGCCGACGTCCGTGGCCTGCGTGCCCACACCCTGCGTGACGGCCTCGTAGGCCAGCTTGCGTGCGCTCCCAGTGCTTGTCCCGGTCCATCGCGTAGTACCGCCCGACGACGGTGGCGATCCGGTCCTGCGGCAGCTCGGCGAGATCCGCGAGCGCGGCATGCGGGGAGACATCGCGACCATCGGTGAAGGCGTGCAGCCACGTCTTCTCGGGCGCGAATCGAAGCAGCGCCTGGACGTGCCCGATGTGCGAGTGGACACCGCCGTGGGAAACGAGGCCGAGCAGGTGCACGCGCTCGCCCCGGTCGAACGCCGCCCGCAAGACGGGGTTCTCGAAGAACGAGCGGTCTTCGATCGACCTGTTGACGCGCATCAGGTCCTGGTACAGGCGGCGCCCCGACCCGATCGTCAAATGTCCCACCTCGCTGTTTCCCATCTGCCCGCGCGGGAGGCCGGCGGCCTCGCCGGACGCCTCGATGGTCGTGTGCGGGCACTCCTGCCACAGCCGGTCGAACACCGGCGTCTCGGCCAGGCTCGACGGCGTTTCCCGGTCCCGGCGGAGCGCAGCCCCACCCGTCGAGGATCACGAGGGCTACGAGCGGGACGCGGTCAGGCATAGGGCGACGAACGAGTCGATTTCGAGGGATGCGCCGCCGACCAGTGCGCCGTCGACCGCGCTCTGCGACAGCAGCTCGGCCGCGTTCTCCGGCTTGACCGACCCGCCGTAGAGCACCGGCAGGTCGAGCAGCGCCTTGATCGTCTCGTGTGCCTGTTGGGCGATCTCCGGTGTCGCCGTCTTCCCGGTGCCGATCGCCCAGACCGGTTCGTAGGCGATCACCAGGTTGTCGTCGGCCTCGAGCGCGCCGACCTGACGGCGCAGCACCGCATCGGTCTGGCCCGCCTCGCGCTCACCGAGCGTCTCGCCGACGCACGCGATCACGTGGAGGCCGCCGGCGACCGCGGCGCGACAGCGCGCCGCGACGGTCTCGTCGGTCTCGCCGAACAACTGCCTCCGCTCCGAGTGTCCGACGATCGCGCCGTACACCCCGAGCTCACGGAGCATCGGCGCGGACACCTCGCCGGTGAACGCGCCCTGCGGCTCCCAGTGGCAGTTCTGCGCGAAGACGCCGATCTCGGTGCCGGCCAGCGCCTGCACCGACGCCCCGAGCGAGACGTACGGAGGAGCAACGACGACATCGACGTCGGGCGGCAGCGCGGCGTCTCGCAAAGCACGGCAGAACTCGCCTGCCTCTCCCGGCCCCTTGAACATCTTCCAGTTGCCGGCGATCAGCATCAGGTCGGGATCGCCGCCACTCCGGGCAGCTCCTTGCCTTCCAGCAGCTCGAGCGAGGCACCGCCGCCGGTGGAGATCCACGAGATCCGCTCGGCGACGCCTGCGTCGTGCACGGCGCGTACCGAGTCGCCGCCCCCGACGACCGTGAAGCCCTCGCAGTCGGCGAGCGCATGGGCGACCGCAAGTGTCCCTCCGGCGAAGGCCGGCCATTCGAAGACGCCCATGGGGCCGTTCCAGAACACCGTGCGAGCGCCGACGATGCGCCGTGCGAAGCCCGCGCTCGTCTCGGGCCCGATGTCGAGGCCGAGCCATCCCGCGGGCAGCGACTCGAACGGGCTCACCCGGGTCTCGGCGTCCTCTGCGAACGCAGACGCGGCGATCACATCTTCGGGAAGGGTCGCCTCGAACGAGAAGGGGTTCTCTGCGCGGACGTCCTCGGCCATCTTCCCGCCGATCAGCACCGCGTCTGCGCGTCCGCCCAGGTTCTCGAGCACGGCGATCTTGTCGTCGACCTTCGCGCCGCCCGAGACGATCACGAATGGCCGCTCGACCTCGCCGAGCAGGGCTCCGAGATGCTCGAGCTCGTCGAGCAGGAGGAGCCCGGCATACGCCGGCAGGAGCTCCGGCGACCCCGACCGTCGACGCATGTGCACGGTGAGCCGAGCCGAATGCGTCGTTCACGTAGAGGTCGCAGCCCTCGGCGAGCTCGCGGGCGAACCCCTCGTCGTTCCTGGTCTCGCCCGGGTTGAACCGTGTGTTCTCGAGCACGACGACGCGGTCGTCACCGGCGAGCTCGGCGAGCCGTGCCCGCACCGGGTCGATCGAGAACGTCGCGTGGTCCGCCTCGGTCTTCGGCCTCCCGAGATGTGAGCACACCCGCACCTCGCGGGCGCCGCGGTCGAGCAGCAGGCCGATCGTCGGCAGCGAGGCGCGGATACGTGTGTCATCGGCGACCTGCCCTCCGTCCAGAGGCACGTTCAGGTCCGCCCGGACGAGGACGACCTTTCCCTGGACGTCGGCGGTCTCGACCGAGCGCGGCAGCCTCAAATGACCTTCGCCACGAGATCGACGAGCCGGCAGGAGTACCCCCACTCGTTGTCGTACCACCCGAAAACCTTCGCGGACGTGCCGTTCGCCATCGTCAGGTCGCTGTCGAAGGTGCACGAGGCCGGTGAGTGGACGATCGCCGTCGAGACGAGCGGCTCGCTGGAATACGCCAGATACGGAGCGAGCGGGCCGGTTTCGGCTGCCGCCGCAAATGCGGCGTTGACCGCCTCGGCGGTCACCTCGGCACGGAGCTCGACCACGAAGTCGGTGATCGATCCGGTGGCGACCGGCGCGCGCACCGAGATGCCGTCGACCTTGCCCTTCAGGTGCGGCAGGACGAGCCCGATCGCGCGTGCGGCGCCGGTCGTCGTCGGGATCAGGTTGATCGCGGCGGCGTGTGCGCGGCGCAGGTCCTTGTGCGGGAGATCGAGCACCTGCTGGTCGTTGGTGTAGGCGTGGATCGTCGTCATGTAGCCGCGCTCGATGCCGAAGCTCTCGTCCAGCACCTTCGCCATCGGTGCGACGCAGTTGGTGGTGCACGATGCGTTGGAGATGATCGCGTGCCGGTCTCCGTCGTATTGATCGTCGTTGACGCCGAGCACGAGCGTGATGTCCGGGTCGGTTGCCGGCGCCGAGATGATGACCTTCTTCGCACCTGCGTCCAGGTGCTTCTGCGCCGACGCCCGGTCGGTGAAGAACCCGGTCGACTCGATCACGAGATCGACACCGAGGTCTCTCCACGGGAGATCCGCCGGATCGCGCTGGGCGAGACCCTTCAACTCCTTGCCGTCGACGACGAGTGAACCGCCTTCCACCTGCACCTGACCGGCGAACGGCCCCAGCACCGAGTCGTGGCGCAGAAGGTGCGCCATCGTCGGAACGTCGCCCAGATCGTTGAAGGCAACGATCTCGAACTCCCCGCCGCGCTCGAGCGCAGCGCGAAAGAAGTTACGGCCGATCCGGCCGAATCCATTGATCCCAACACGTGTTTTCGCCATGACGGCGACTCTAACTAAGCGGAGGTGGCGGGGATTCCGTAGATCGCCGCGAGCTTCTCGCGCAGGTAGCGAACGTACGGCTCGGGATCGATCTGCGGCGTGCCGACGACCCGCTCGAGCGTCTCGCTCGGGGTGAACTTGCGGCCGTGGCGGTGAAGATGCTCCCGCAGCCAGTCACGGAGCCCGCCGAACTCCCCCGCCTCGAACCCGTCGTGGAGGTCGGGCACGATCGGCCGATCACCTTCTCCCAGATCTGCGCCGAGTAGAGCGTGCCGAGCGTGTACGTCGGGAAGTAGCCGATCAGGCCCGCCGACCAGTGGACGTCCTGGAGCACGCCGAGCGCGGCGCTCGGCACCTCGATGCCGACGAGATCGCGCATGCGCTCGTTCCAGGCTCCCCGGGCAGGTCGTCGACGCCGAGTCTCGCCTCCGCAGCAGCGCGAGCTCGAGCTCGAAGCGCAGGAAGACGTGCAGGTGGTAGGTGACCTCGTCGGCCTCGACGCGGATCAGCGACGGCTCGACCAGGTTGGCCGCGCGCGACGAACGCGTCGAGCCGAGACGTCGCGCAGCTGCTCGTGTGGAACGCGGCCTTGCTGCATCGGGCAGATTGCCGCTCCCAGAACGGAGGCGAGCGGCCGACCAGGTTCTCCCAGATACGACTCTGCGACTCGTGCATCCCGAGCGACACCCCGCGCGCGACGGAGAGCCCTCGAGCGCCGGGTGGATCTGGTGCTCGTACAGTCCGTGGCCGGCCTTGTGCATGACCCGAACAGCCCGGCGAAGTGATCCTTGGTGTTGCGCGTCGTCAGGCGGATGTCGCTCGCGGTGCCCGAGGCGAAGGGGTGCACGGTCGGGTCGAGGCGCCATGCGTCGTCGTTGAACCCGAACTCGCGACGCCTCCAGCTCGAAAAGTTTCTGCGGCTCGAGCGCGAAGTCGTGGTTGGCAGCTCGTTGCCTCCACGCGCCGCCACCTCCTTGACGAGCGGCGCCGATGCTCTTTCAAATAGTCGAAGATGCGGCGTACCTCTTTCGTCTTCATCCCGCGCTCGTAGTCGTCCAGCACGACGTCGTACGGCTCGTCACCGATGTCGAAACACTCGATGTAGCGCTTGCGCAAGTCGAGGTTGGTGCGCAGCACCGGCAGGAACGAGGCAAAGTCGTTGTTCTTGCGCGGTCGACCCAGACAGGCGTCGCGAGTGCAGCGGCGCGGGACATCTCCGCCTCGAGTTCGGCGGGCACCTGCCGGGCCTTCTCCCATCGTCGGCCGTGACCCGGATCAGGCTGGCCTCGACGAATCGTGTCCGCTGCTCCCAGCCCGCCAGCGAATCGAGCAGACGCCCGACCTCCGGGACGCGAACTTCTTATGCGCGACCGGCCGACCGTCGCGAGCTGCTCGGCACGGAGCGCCGCCCCACGCGGCGGCATCATCACGTGCTGGTCCCAGCCGAAAAGCGCAGCCGTCTTGCCGAGATCAGAGATCTCCGCAAGCCGTTCGCGCAGTTCGTCGAACCTCCCCGGCGCTGGTGGACGGTAGCTCATGGCGGCCGGAGCACGCGTCCGAAGACGTCGCTCCCTCTCCGGTTCACCGCAACCGCTGTGCTCGGACGGCGAACGGGGTCTTTATTCACCACCGGTATGTGTGTGGTGGGGGCCGCCCCCGCAAGCAGTATGGGAGTTTAGCCGCTCTTTCCCGGCGCTAGAGCAGTTGCAAATCAGGTTCCCGGCGAGCTTGACGATCGCATCGCAGCCGACGCTGGGCGGTCGAGCCTTCGTCACCGGGCGGGCGTGCCTTGGCTGCCAGCTCACGCAGCGAGGCCGAAGGGTTCCGCAGGCGAAGCTCTGCGAGTCCTCCGGCGAGCGGGCCCCGGCAGTCGTCGAGGTCGAGCGCGCGGATCGCCTCCACCCGCTCGACGGTGGGCTGCAACGGCAGCAACGCGCACGAGGTTCGCCTCGTCGGCATTGGCAAGCCGGTTGGCACGGCCACGGGTGCCGGCGACGACCCGCTTGCTCTTCGAGCCGCAGCACAGTCTCCCCCGCGCCGGTCAGAGCAAGCAGATCATGCAGATCGTCTCGTGAGCCTTCGTCCGTAGACGACAGCGTGACCCCGTCGCTAGGAACGACGAACAGCTGCACGTCTTCGCGTGAGGCAGCGTCCCCCGCGACGAACTGCGCCGCGTCGATGCTCCCCCGATCCCGGATCTCGAGATGCGGATCGCGAGGGCCGGAGAGCGAGCCGCCGCCGAGCAAGGCACCACGGAGATAAGCCCGGCTCGACAACACGACCGACCGACCACACGCTTCGGCGGAGCTCTTCGTCGAAGCGGTGCGCCAGACGGTGAGAGCACCCCCGCCTCGCGCAACACCGCGAGTGCACGCTCGTGGACCTCGACGTGCAGCTCATATCGTGTCGAACGGTCGAAGGCCATGACGCGGGAGGTGCGGATCGCTGAACTGACGTCAACGTCTCGCAGCAGGGCGAATGCGCGTCGCGCGACCGCGCTGCTCGCAAGGTCGAGGTGAACCGCGACAGCGCCCGCGCCGCAGATGCCAGGCGCCGGAAACATGGAAGAGGGCCGACAGCTCGGCCAAACGACAGCAGCGCCGCGCCGGTGCAATCTGTGCGAGCTCGTCGCGCAGGTCGTCAGAGAGCGACGTGCTCGAGCTCCAGCAGCCGTCGTTTGTAGTCCAGGCCCAGCTCCCCCCAGCTGCCGAGACCGTTCGCCGCGACGACCCGATGCACGGCCAGAAACGGAGCGAGCTCGCACCGGGCGCAGAACGTCCCGGCCGCCCGAGCCGCGCCGGGGCGGCCGGCGAGCGCAGCCAGCTCGCCGTAGGTGACGACCTCGCCGCGGGGCACCGTCTGCAGGGCGCGGGCACAGTCGCCGTAGAACCCGTCCGAAATCGCCAGCGGCACGTCGGCGAACGAAACCGCATCACCTGCAAAAAACCCCTGCAAACGGAGGATCAACGTCTGAGCCGCCTCTGAGCCGGCTCTGAGGCGGCTCAGACGCCGTGGGCGCGGAAGCTCGCTGTGGAAGACACGGCCGTCTTCGTCGAGCCACACCTCCCCTACGCCCCACCCCGCGGGCACGTGGTCTGCACGAGCGTCGGCCTCATTGCCGATGTTGTAGCTTCGCCGCGTGACGCGGGCGCAGTTGCCGGCACTCGGCTACCTCTACGTGGCGCTCGCCCTGCCGGCGTTGCTGCTTGGCCCTGACCATGCAGGGGCTGCGTCGGCGCTCTTCACGGCGGCCGCATTCGCCCTCTTCTGGTTCCTCGCAAGCCTGCGCGCGCTCGTCGACCGCTTCGATCCCGACGGTTTCTTCGGAAGCGTCGTCGTGATGGGCGGTGAGGGGTTCATCGCCCTGGAGGGTGCGGCTCTCCTCCTCGCCGACCCCCGGCTCGCCGGGCTGTCGTCTGCGGCCTCCGCCGCCGTCATCATCGGCTCGTCCCTTTCTGCCTGGCAGGCGCGGAAGATTCCGAAGTGGTTCGGCCAGGCAGGATTCGCAGGCGGGATAGCCGTTCTCACCGTCGGGGTGATCGAGTCCGCGGCCGACTGGACGTTCGCCGGAGACTGGGGTCTACGCCTCGTCGGTCGGCTTCATGGTGTGGGTCGTCGTAACGGCGACCTATCTCCTGCGGCGCTGACGGCCTCGTACGTCTCGAGCGAGAGCTCGACGTCGTCCGTACAGCCCGAACGGCCGCACTCGCAGGCGAAGCGGAGCGGATCCCCGGGCAGCGCGAGCGGGGCAAGCGACTCGGCGTAGAGCCTGACCTGCGTCGCCAGGACATCGTTCTCGAATCGGCGAATCGCCGCGAGATCGCCGGTGCGCGGACCGCGCTCGATCGCCGGACGAAGCCGTTTCGCCGCCAGCTCGACGATCTCGTCGAGCGGCCGATCGACGGGGATCGCCGTGAGCCGAAGCTCACGCGCCTCCCGGGCGAACCGCGCCGAGATCATCAGATCCCGCTCGGTGCGTTCGCGCGGGCCCGTGAGCCGTTCGACGTCCCCGGAATCGGGCCCCGTTCGAGCAGCCGTGCTTGCTGCTCGTTTCGATCCGGAATGAGGAAGAGCGCCTGATCGGGATCGGACAACACCGCCGACACCGAGGTCGGGAAGAGCTGCGGACCCTCGACGATCACCGAGGGTGAGCCGGGCAAGTCGCGGAGATCCTCGAGCACGAGACGGAACCGATGCCGGGACGTGTTGACGAACCAGTCCAGCATCCGCTCCGGCGACGGCTGCACCCAGCGCTCATCCATCGAGAGGGCGCCGAACTCGGTCGCCGGCATGCGTGCCTCGTGCACCCAGGTCCGGTGGTCGACGTTGTAGAGCTGGAGATCGAACCGCCGTGCCAGTGCCCGGGCGACCGACGACTTCCCGCTTCCCTGCCCGCCGCCGATCCACAAGACGTGCGAGAGGTCCACGCCCGTAATCTAGGGGCATGAGCACCCATGCGATCTTCCGTACGCCTGCGCCTCGCAACGAGCCGATCAACGACTACGCGCCCGGCAGCCCCGCACGCGCGCGCCTGCAGCAGCGCGTCCAGCAGATCAGCGACGAGCGCATCGAGATCCCGCTCGTCATCGGCGGCAAGGACGTGACGACCGGTGACCTCAAACAGGCGGTCATGCCGCACGACAAGGATCACGTGCTCGCCGACGTGCACCAGGGCACGGCGGAGCACGTCCAACTGGCGATCGACGCCGCGGCGACAGCGTGGGCCGACTGGTCGCGCTGGCCGTGGGAGGAGCGCGCTGCGGTGATGCTGCGTGCCGCCGAGCTGCTGGCGGGGCCGTGGCGGGACACGCTGAACGCGGCGACGATGCTCGGACAGTCGAAGACGGCGCATCAGGCGGAGATCGATGCCGCCTGCGAGTCGATCGACTTCCTCCGCTTCAACGTCGAGTTCATGACGCGCATCTATGCGGAGCAGCCGATCTCCTCACCCGGGCTCTGGAACCGGCTGGAGTACCGCCCTCTCGAGGGCTTCGTCTTCGCGGTCTCGCCCTTCAACTTCACAGCGATCGCCGCCAACCTGACGAGCTCACCGGCGCTGATGGGAAACGCCGTCGTGTGGAAGCCCGCCGGCACCGCGATGCTCTCGGCCTACTATCTCATGCGACTGTTCCAGGAGGCCGGCCTGCCGGACGGCGTGATCAATCTCGTCTACGGCTCGGGACCGACGATCGGTGACGCCGCCCTCGGCAGCGCCCACCTCGCCGGGATCCACTTCACCGGCTCGACCGCGGTCTTCAACGGGATGTGGCGAACGGTTGCGGCGAACATGGAGCGCTTCCGCAACTACCCGCGAATCGTCGGCGAGACCGGTGGCAAGGACTTCATCGTCGCTCATCCGTCTGCCGACGTCGACGCGCTCGCAACCGCGATCGTGCGCGGCTCGTTCGAGTATCAGGGCCAGAAGTGCTCGGCGTCTTCACGCATCTACGCGCCGTCCAACCTCTGGCCGGCACTGCGCGAGCGCCTGCAGGAACAGGTCGCCACGATCACGATGGGCGACGTGTCCGACTTCAGCAACTTCATGGGTGCCGTCATCGACGGCCCGTCGTTCCGCACTCAGGCCGACGCGATCGAGGAAGCGAAGGCCAGCTCGCACACCGACATCGTCGTCGGCGGCGGCTACGACGACTCGCAGGGGTACTTCGTCGAGCCCACCGTGATCGAGACGCGCGACCCGGCCTTCCGGACGATGCGCGACGAGTTGTTCGGCCCCGTCGTCACGACCTATGTCTACGACGAGACCAAGTGGGACGACACGCTCGAGCTCGTCGACAAGACGGCGCCGTACGGGCTGACGGGAGCGGTGTTCTCGGAGGACCGGGCTGCGGCAGTCGACGCCCAGCAGAAGCTCCGCTACGCAGCCGGCAACTTCTACGTCAACGACAAGCCCACCGGCGCGGTCGTCGGCCAGCAGCCGTTCGGCGGCGGCAGGAGCTCGGGCACGAACGACAAGGCCGGCTCGATGTGGAACCTTATTCGCTGGGTCAGCCCGCGCTCGATCAAGGAGACGTTCACGCCGCCGACGAGCTACCGCTATCCGTTCATGGAGGGCGACCCCGGCGACTCCGCCGCCTGACGCTCAGCGGACGCGGAACATCCAGGCGACCGCAGTCGCATGGCCCGCCGTCCGGCCGTAGGCGACGGCGACATGCCTGCCCGCCGCCAGCGGGGCCGCGGGCGCCCCGTAGATCGTGACGCGACTCGGCGTCAACCCGCCGCCCTTCTCGGACAACTCGGTGCCGTCCACCCAGAGTGCGCTCTCGACGAGCGGCGACCTCGCCGACAGCTCCGCTGCCACCTGCGGTGACGGGGCCACGGTGCCGTGCGGCGCGAGGATCGAGATCTTGACCCCCCCACTCGCCGGCTGCCAGCTGCCGCCCCTCAGACGGAGCGCGCGAGCCGACGCCCCGCCCGAGACGACGACCGCCCACCCGCCGGCCTGATAGAGCACCTTCCCGGGGCCCGGCTTCGGGATCGTCGCCGCCGCCGTCGTGGTCCCGACCGCCCTGGACGAGCTGCCGCACCCGGCGAGCGTGGCGGCGAGCAATGCGAGACCGATCGAGCGCACCGGCGCAAGGGTAGTCACGGTGTCAGGCACTGCCCGTGCGATGCAGCTGGGCGTAGATCGACCGCGCGGTCTTCGCCGGCACGCCCGGCACCCCCTCGAGCTCCTCGCGTGTGGCCGAGACGACGCGCTCGGCTGAGCCGAAGTGCTGCAGGAGGCTCCGGCGGCGGGCCGGTCCGACCCCTTGGAGCTGGTCGAACATCGATTCGCGCGCGACGGCGTCTCGCCGTCGCCGGTGGAACGTGATGGCGAACCGGTGCGCCTCGTCACGAATCCGCTGCAGGAGCTGGAGCCCGGGCGACTGCGGCGCGAGGAGGACCGGGTCGGGCCGTCCCGGCACGAAGACCTCCTCGATCCGCTTGGCGAGCGAGATGACCGCGACACGGGGCAGGTCGAGCTCCTGCATCGCCGCGAGCGCGGCGGACAGTTGCCCCTTGCCTCCGTCGATCACGACCAGATTCGGGACGGCGGCGAACGACTCGTTCCACTCCGACGAGCCAGGATCGGCCGAGAGGCGGGAGAAGCGCCGCGCAATCACCTCCCGCATCGCCGCAAAGTCGTCCGGGCCCTCGACATCGCGCACGCCGAACTTCCGGTAGTGGCCTTTCTTCGCGACGCCGTCCTCGAAGACGACCATCGAGCCGACGATCTCCTGGCCCTGGATGTTCGAGATGTCGAAGCATTCGATCCGGATCGGCAGCGACTCCAGGTTGAGCGCCTCGCGGAGCTCCTCGAGCGCCTCGACACGGCGCGCGCGCTTCGTCTCCGCCTGGAACGTCTCCGACGCGAGCGCGAGCTCCGCATTCTGTTGCGCAAGCTCTTGCAGGCGCCGTTTCTCACCGCGTTCCGGCGCGCGCACCTCGACATGAGAGCCCCGCCGCTCCGAGAGGAATGCCTCCAGCACGCTGGTGTCGCCCGATCTGCGCGGCACAAGGATCTGAGGTGGAATCGAAGGCGCCGACCCGTAGTACTCGAGGCAGAACTGCTCGAGCACCTCATCGGGATCTTCACCCGCGGCGTTCTCGAGTTGGAAGGAATGACGATCCACCATCCGGCCCTCGCGCAGTGGAAAGAGCTGAACCGCTGCCCGTTCCGGCGACACCGCCACCCCGATCACGTCCACCGACCCCAGCTCGCGACGCTCGACCGCCTGCCGCTCCGACAGGCGCTCGATCGCTCTGAGCCGGTTGCGGTAACGGGCGGCATCCTCGAAGCGCTCCGCGGCGGCCGCCTCTTTCATCTGCTCCTCGAGCCGCCGGCGAATCGGCTTCTCGTCGCCGGAGAGAAACTCGATCACCTGGTCGATCAGGTCGCGGTACTCCTCCTTCGAGATGTACCCGACGCACGGGGCATGGCAGCGCTCGATGTGGAAGTCGAGACACGGGATGCCGCTGTGCCTTCCCGGCTGTGGGCCCTCGCACGGCCGATAGCGGAACACACGGTTGAGGACGTCGAGCGTCTCGCGCACCTTCTTTGCGTTCGCATACGGGCCGAAGTACTCCACGCCGCGACGATGGCGCTCGCGCGTGAACATCACCCGCGGGAAGTCGTCCTCGACGGTGACGGCGATGTAGGGGAACGACTTGTCGTCCCGCAGGCGGACGTTGTACGCGGGTCGATGCCGCTTCACGAGATTCTGCTCGAGGTGGAGTGCCTCGACCTCGGTGCGCGTCACGATCGTCTCGATCGTCTCGACTCGGTCGGCCATCTGGCGTATTCCCTGCCGTGTGTCGCTCGATCCGGGCTGGAAGTACGACCGGACGCGCGAGCGCAGCGATTTCGCTTTCCCGACGTACAGAACTCGCCTCGCTGTCTCGGAAGAGGTAGACCCCGGGCTTGGCCGGGACTCCCCTGAGCTGGGTTTCGATGCGGTCTCTCGGCACGATCGCCAGCGTATCCACCGGCTACTCTGACACGCGTGCGCCCTCTCGTGGTCGGCCTCGTGGCGTTGTTCGGGTGCGCTGCCCCGGCGTTCGCGGGCGGTCCCTTCATGATGGTGGGCACCGCCGAGGACGTCGGAAAAACGGCCGACTACGCCTTCGCGAAGGCGTCGATGGACAACGCAAAGCTCGCCGGGCTCGATTCGGTTCGGATCACCCAGACGTGGACGACCGATCAGACGAAGCTCGGCGCGGCCGACGCGCTCATTCTCGACAACGCGGTCAATGCCGCGCAGTTCACCGGGCTCCGCGTGGTGCTGTCGCTGTATCCGTTCGGCTCAAGCGTGACTCCGTTGACCGACGAACAGCGGTCGGACTTCGCGTCGTTCGCGGCAGACGTCGCGAGCCGGTACCCGCTCGTGCACGACTTCATCGTCGGCAACGAGCCGAACCTCAACCGCTTCTGGCTGCCGCAGTTCAACCCCGACGGCACCGACGCCGCAGCGCCCGCCTACGAGCAGCTGCTGGCGACGACCTACGATGCGCTGAAGAAGGTCCGCCCTCATGCGACGGTCTACGGCGGAGCCTTGGCGCCCCGTGGTGTGGACAAACCGAACACGGGCCGGGACACGCACTCACCGACGGCGTTCATCGCCGACCTGGGAGCGGCCTACCGGGCGAGCGCGCGGGAGATCCCGATCATGGACGCGTTCGCGATCCATCCCTATCCCGAGAACTCCGCGACGGGGCCGAACTTCCCGCATCCGAAGAGCACTCCGATCGGGCTCGCCGACTACCCCAAGCTCGTAGGGCTGCTCGGCGCAGCGTTCGACGGCACGCCTCAGCGCGGCTCCAAGCTTCCGATTCTCTATGACGAGTTCGGAATCGAGACGCAGATCCCGCCCGCCAAGGCACCGCTCTACGTCGGCACGGAGCCGACCACGACGAAGCCGGTCGACGAGGCGACGCAGGCGCGGTACTACGTCCAGGCGATGCAGATGACCTTCTGCCAGCCGACCGTGCTCGGATTGATGCTCTTCCACGTGCAGGACGAGCCTGACCTTGCGCACTGGCAGTCCGGCGAGTACTACGTCGACGGCACACCGAAGGCCTCGCTCATGCCCGTCCGCCGGGGAGCCTTCAGCGTCCGGCGGGGAATCGCCGCCTCCTGTCCGGGCCTGCAGCTCACGCCGAAGGTGAAGCTCACGGTGGGCAAGCCGACGAGGACGACCCAGCCGGTCAGGCTCGTCTGCTCACTCGACTGCACGTACACGATCCGCCTGGACGGCAAGGAGCAGCTCACCGGCACCGCCGTCGGCGGGGTCGCCAAGCGACTCCGCTTCCCGGGCGTCCCGGGCAAGGGGAGGCACTCCCTCTCGGGCACCGCGACCGCGAAGCTCAACGCCGGGCCACCCGGGCGTGCCGCGCTAACGTTCCGGCTGTGAACGGCCAGTACGTCGCCTACACGTTCTTCCGGGTCGACCCTGCGTGGCGCCGGCTGCCCGTCGAGGAGCGCACCGAGGCGAAGGAGGCGTTCGCCGAGGTGCTCGAGGAGTTCGCGCCGAGGTTCGAGCATCTGCGCGCGTACTCCACCGCGGGCATCCGGCCGGAGACGGACTTCTTCCTCTGGAAGATCACCGAGCGCTACGACGACCTCGGCGAGCTCGGCGCCGCCCTCAACGGGACTCCGCTGGCAGGCTGGCTCGAGACGCCGTACTCGTACCTTGCAACGACGAAGGCCTCGCAGTACACGTCCGCTCGCAAGGCGCGGAAGATCGCGCCGAAGAACCTGCCGTACCTCGTCGTCTATCCGTTCGTGAAAGTGCGCCCCTGGTACTCGCTGACCGAGGACGTGCGCCAACGCGCGATGGACGAGCACATCCGCATCGGACGGGAGGAATTCCCCGGGATCTTCAACCACACGACGTACTCGTTCGGGATCGACGATGCGGAGTTCATGACCGCGTTCGAATGCGAGGAACCGGCGGACTTCATGCATCTGATGCTGCGGCTTCGCGATTCGGAGGCCTCGGCATACACCGAGCGCGACACTCCGATCTTCGTCGGGCAGCACATGTCGGTGCGCGAAGCACTCGACCGCCTCGACGGAGTCGGCTCATTGGTCGCCGACGAGCGCCGCTAGGCGAGCGACCGCTGGTCGCGCCACGTGCGCACCGCGACATAGACGCACACCGCGGCGACGACGAAGAAGATCAGCGCATTTCGGCCCGATGGATGAGCGAACATCCACCAGCCCAGGTCGACGACCGCAAGACCGACGGCCGCGTAGAACACTCGACTCGCACGCGACGGCCAGGTATCGATCTCACGCCGGCCGATGTCCCGCCAGAAGAGATAGGCCACCACCGCGATGGCGATGAAGAATGCGAGACGAATCAGCACACCCACAGTGGCCAGCGCCACCTCGAAGTTCAGGAGCACGATCGCGAGCGCGATGACGGCGAGGATCGCGACATTCCGCAGAAACGGATTCATGTCCCTCATGCCGTCATCCAGGCACGAACGCCGAGCGCCGCGGCCAACACCGTCGCGATGCCGAACCACAGCAGCCGGTCGCGCGGCTCGCTGGGCGCGTACAGCCACGGCGAGAGGACTGCGAGCAGCGCGAACGTCCCGTATGCGTAGTGCAAGTGGTCGGCGGCGCGCCGGTGGTCGGAGAGAAGCAGCAGGCCGAGTGCGACCTGGGCGACGAGGAGCGTCTGCGCGAGTGCGAGAAGCTGAGCAACTGCAGTCCCCGCACGGCGCCGGCGCGCCCAGAATGCCGCGGCCGACGCGAGCAAGCAGACTGCGATCAGCAGGAATGCGTTCACGTGGTGGGCCGTTAGCATCGGGAGCGAAACCTACCGAGAGGATGCGAACGTGGTGGAAGAAGGCAAAGCCGCCCCCGACTTCGAGCTCAAGAGCGACAGCGGCGACAAGGTCAGGCTTTCGGACCTGCGCGGCCGGCAGGTCGTCCTCTACTTCTATCCCAAGGACGACACTCCGGGATGCACGACGCAGGCCTGCGGGATCCGCGACGTCTACGGCGAGTTCGAGCAGGAGGGAGCGGTCGTGCTCGGAGTCTCACCCGACGACGAAGGCTCCCACGTCGAGTTCAAGCAGAAGTACGACCTCCCGTTCACGCTGCTCGCCGACGTCGACCATGCAGTCTCGGAGGACTACGGCGTGTGGGGCGAGAAGTCGTTTGCCGGCAAGAAGTACATGGGGATCTCCCGCTCGACGTTCGTGATCGCCGAGGACGGCACCGTCAAGCGCTCGATGCTCGACGTCAAGCCCGACACCCACGCCGACGAGGTCCTGGCGACGCTGCGCAGCTAGTCGCGGCTCAGGCCAGTGCGACGGTGTTCTCGTCGCGGGAGGCCGCGTAGTCGTCGCCGAGCTTCTCGCGCAGCGTCTGTTCGAGATCTCCCGACTGCTCGAGCTCCTCGACGATGTCTGCGCCGCCGACCAGCTCGCCCTTGACGAACACCTGCGGAATGGTCGGCCAGCCGGAGATGGTCGAGAGCTCCTGCCGGATCTGTGGATCCGGGAGCACGTCGACCGCGGTGACCGGCGCGCCGGCGCGCCGCAGTGCCTGGAGGGCACGATCGGAGTTCCCGCACATCGCGAAGGCGGGCGTGCCCTTCATGAAGATGGCGACATCCGAGCCGTCGATGACTTCCTTGATCTTGTCGGTGTACGTCATGATGCCCCCTTCGTCTTGATCCGAAGTTCATGGATGGTCCCGTCGCCGAGAGGCCCCGACAGTGCTTCGTACACCCGCCTGTGCTGCTCGACGAGGGACAGCCCGACGAGGGACGGCGAGGTGACGACGACCTGAAAATGGTCGCCGCCGCCGGTGCGGTCGATCACGTCGAGCTCGGTCGCGTCCGGAAACGCGTTCTCGAGCAGCCGGCGCAACGGTTGCGTGCTCACGCGTCGATCGTAGCGAGCGAGAGCCGGTCGCCAGGCCGGACGCCGGCCGCTGCGCCCTCGGCGAGCTCGATCACGACCTTGGAGCCGCGTCGCGAAGCGATCCGCCATGGGCGAAGGCCGTGCACCACGTCGATCACCTCGAGGTCACGTGTGCAGAAGACGGCGTCGATCGAGAAACGCATGAAGAACATGTGGATCGACCCACCGGGGCGAAAGAGCATGCCCTCGTCTGCATCCAGCGACGCGCGTCCAAGCAGGCCCTTCATGCGCGCGATCGGAGAGACGGCGAGGCGGCAGCGCGAGCAAACGACGGTTCCGTCTTCGGCGACGAGGGACGCTGTCTCCATCCGACGAGAGAGCATAGAGGGCCTCCGGGCAGCCTGGCTACAATGCCCGCCCCACGAGCGGATGTGGCGGAATTGGTAGACGCGCACGGTTCAGGTCCGTGTGCCCGTAAGGGCGTGGAGGTTCAAGTCCTCTCATCCGCACTCGAGCTTGCCGCTAACTGCACCCTTCGACGGAGTCAGATCATGTGCTCATGCCGGCCGCACGTCAACCGATCGACCTGGAGAGTGGACGTCGCACGCTCCGGTCAGCGCCTGAAGAGAGTCACGATCCTGGCCCTGACGGCGGCGATCGCCGCTGTCGCACTCTCCGGCGACGTGCAGGGCGCACGGCCCGATCCGATGACCGAGGTCGTCGTGACGCTCCAGGGGCACCCACTCTCGGCGTTCGGTCGCGGGATGCTCTCGGCCTCGCATCGTGACTACCTGGCCCGGATCGACGCCGAGCAGAGCATGGTGGCGCGAAGCGTCCAAACGGCCCTTCCGGCGTCGCGGGTGCGTTGGCACTACCGGCTCGTTGCGAACGGCCTCGCCGTCGTCCTTCCACGCTCGCAGGTCGCCGCCCTGGCCCAGGTTCCGGGGGTCGCCGAGGTCTGGCCGAACATCCGCTACCACGCTATGCGCGACAACGGCGGCCCCCAGCAGATCGGCGCCGACGCACTCTGGGGCCCGAACTTCGAGACCGCCGGCAACGGGATGAAGATCGGCATCATCGACGACGGCCTGCAGGCAACCCATCCGTACTTCAACCCGAGTGGCTTCCACTATCCCGCCGGATTCCCGAAGGGGCTGACCAAGTACACGACCCCGAAGGTGATCGTGCAGCGGGTGTTCACGCCGACGTCTCCCACCGCGAAGTACGCGGCGCTGCCGTTCGACCCGGTGAACTCGTTCCACGCGACGCATGTCGCGGGCATCGCCGCGGGCGTGCACGGGGCGAGCGCCCACGGCACCACCATCTCCGGTGTCGCACCGAACGCCTACCTCGGCAATTACAAGGCGCTGACGATCCCGACACCCGGCTTCGGCCTCGACGGGAACAGTGCCGAGATCGCAGCCGCGATCGAAGCAGCGGTCTCGGACGGGATGAACGTGATCAACCTCTCCCTCGGGGAGCCGGAGGTCGAGCCGAGCCGCGACATCGTCGTCAAGGCGATCGAGGGCGCCGCGGCAGCCGGGGTCGTACCGGTGGTCGCCGCGGGCAACGACTTCACCGACTTCGGCTACGGCTCCGTTTCGTCCCCCGGCAATGCGCCCGACGCGATCACCGTTGCCGCCGTCTCCGCGCAGGACGTCCTTGCAGACTTCTCGTCGGCCGGGCCGACACCCACATCGCTCCAGATGAAGCCCGACGTCTCGGCTCCGGGCGTCAACGTTCTCTCGTCCGTGCCGGTGAGCGAGGGGACGTGGGAGCTCCTGAGCGGCACGAGCATGGCGACGCCCCACGTCGCCGGAGCCGCAGCGCTGCTGAAGGAACGGCACCCGTCGTGGACCGTCGCCCAGATCAAGTCGGCACTCGAGCAGACCGGCGACCCGGTCAAGAGCCCGAGCGGGGCCGAGGTGCTGTCGACCCGTGAAGGCGGTGGGCTGATCGATCTCACCCGCGCGAACGTGCCGCTGCTCTTCGCGTCTCCGACGGGTCTCTCGTTCGGCCGGCTCGCCCCGGCGGCCACCGCCTCCCGGGACGTCACGCTCACGGACGCCGGCGGGGGCGCCGGGACGTGGGCCGTGACCTCACTGGTTCAGACGGGAACCGGCTCAGTGAGCACTCCCGTGTCCGTCGACGTGCCCGGAACGCTCACCGTGACGGCGACAGGCGGCACAGCCGCCGGCGAGGTGACGGGATTCATCGTGCTCACGAACGGCGCCGACTCGCGTCGCATCCCCTTCTGGTTCGCGACCTCCGCGCCCAAACTCGCCGGCGAGCCCAAGCTCGCCCTCAAGAAGCCGGGCTCCTACCGCGCCACGACGGCCGGCGGGCCTGCGCTGATCACCAACTACCGCTACCCGAGCGGCGGCGACGTTGCCTACGCCGGGCCGGAGCGCGCCTATCGCGTGTCGATCACCGGCCGCCCGGCGAACTTCGGAGTCGTCGTGACCGCCGGCCGGGCGACACCGCATGTCACCTTCGACGGGGCCGAGGATCATCTCGTCGGCTACCCCGGGCTGCCGATCGATCTGAATCCCTATCGCGCGAGCTACGGGAAGGGCGTGCCGGTGGCCGGGGCAGTGCTTCCCGCCGCCGGCTACTACGACATCGTCTTCGACACGCGCAGCGCCGCGGACGCCGGCCCATTCTCGTTCCGATACTGGGTGAACGACACGACACCGCCGACCCTGCGCGTCGTCCGCACGAAGGGCTCGATCACGGTCTCGGCGAAGGACGCCGGATCGGGTGTCGACCCCTCGTCGATCGCTGCGACCCTGGACGGCAAGGTGGTGCGTGTGACGTTCGCGTCCGGAGCGATTCACATCCCGGCTGCCAAGGGCAAGCATCTCCTCGTGCTGAAGGTGGCCGACTTCCAGGAGACGAAGAACATGGAGGACGTCCCGCCGATCCTCCCGAACACCCGCACCCTCCGGACAACCGTGCGCGTTCGCTAGTGCGCTTCGCGCCCATCGCGCTTCGCGCCGCTCCTCAATCGCGCTTCGCGCGAGGGTCGAACGTCGGCAGATTCGCGAGGTCGCGCTCGACGGCCCTCGCGAACTCGTCGGAATCGTCGTCGGGGGTCTCGACCACTCTCAGATGCGACCGTCTTCTCGCCCGCAGCCGCGCCTTCAGCCCGGCGCGCTCCGAGATGCGCGGCCACTCGGCCACGGCGAGGAGCACGACCGCTGCCACCAGCAAGACGAGGGCGATGACGCTCATCCCTGAAAGGATACGGTTGCCGAGAGGGCTTCGGAGGCTGTTCGAGAATCGAGAACCCGTGAAGCGCTGCATCCCCGTTCTGGCGGCCGTTGCCCTGGTCGCGGCCGGCTGCGGCTCGACCTCGCCGGGCACGGTGGCCACCGTCACGACAGAAGCTGCGCCGCCGCCCCCGAAGATGATGGCACTGACGGTCTTCGTCGCCGACCAGGGACTGCTTCACCCCACGCTCCTGCACGTGCCCGCGACGCCGGCCGTGGCGCACGCGGCCCTCGGCGCCCTCGGGGTCACCGCTCCGGTCTCGATCTCGAGCGGCACGGCGACGGTCGACCTCGCCAAGGCGACGGACAACCTGGTTGCGGAGATCGTCTACACCCTCACCCAGTTTCCCTCGGTAGCGCGTGTCGACGTGGCCGGCCGCACGGGACTGACCCGCCGCGACTTTGCGGCCTATCTACCGCCGATCCTCATCGAGACACCCGTGCCGGGGGCCGACGTCGGAAAGAGCTTTCACGTGTCGGGCAGCGCGAGCGTCTTCGAGGCGACGCTCGTGGTCCAGCTCGTCCGCGACGGCAAGGTGCTGACGCAGCAGACCGTCACGGCCTCGGAGGGCGCTCCGGGCCGCGGCACCTTCGATGCGGCGTTCACCGCCTCGGCCGGGGCGCTCGTCGTGGCCGCCTTCGCGCCGTCTGCGGCCGACGGGACGCCGCAACACGAGGTCGACGTCCCGGTCACGGTCGTGCCTTGATCGCCAAAGGGGGCCGCTACAATGCCCGCCGCTGAGCGATCCCCGGTAGCTCAATTGGCAGAGCATCCGGCTGTTAACCGGAGGGTTGTTGGTTCGAGTCCAACCCGGGGAGCTCCAGATCTCGGTCTACGTGTCCCGCCGTACCAGCAGGAACGCCGCCACGGCGAGAGTGGCCGCTGCGTAGGCCGCGAACACACCAAACCCGACCCACGGTGAAAGGCTGCTCGAGTCCGGCGTGATCGCGAGGATCGCCCTCCCCGCGTTGCTCGGCAGGTAGCGAGACGCCGCATCGTTCCAGCTCTGCGGGAGCACGTTCATGAGCGGCGGGATCACGAACAGGATGGCCGCGAACGCGGCGATTCCCCCGGCCGTATTGCGGATGATCGCGCCGAGGCCGAGGCTGAACAGCGCTATCACTGTGAGATAGAGGGCCGCCCCGATCACGGCGCGCGCGACATGCGGGTCGGAAAACGCGAGATTTGCGTGATGCTTCGACAGGATCGACTGGCTCGCGAAGAACGCGATCAACACCGCCGGCAGCATGAGCACGAACGTGACGGTCGAGAAGACAACCGCCTTGCCCCACAGCACGGGCAGGCGTCTCGGCACAGCCGTGAACGACGCCCGGATCATGCCCGTCGAGTACTCCGCGGTGATCACGAGCACGCCCAACACCCCGATCGCCAGCTGCGCGATCTGCGATCCGACGAGAGCAGGGTCGAGCGGGTTGAAGTGCGCGCGATCGCCCGGGCTGCGCTGTCCCCAGTGAGCCGAGATGACGGCCGAGGCGAGAATCGGGAAGCCGATCGTGAGGACGGTTGCCGCGAACAGCGACCAGCTTGTGGACCGGACGCTGCGGAGCTTCGTCCACTCGGACACGATCACCCGAAGCTGCGTGACACGCGCGCGGCTCGGGATGCTGGGAGCAGCGACCGCGCTCACGAGGCCGCGAACTCCAATTCACCGCGCGTGAGGTCCATGAACGCCTCTTCGAGCGACGCCTGATGCGGGCTCAGCTCGTGGAGGACGATCCCGTGGGCGGCGGCTGCCTCGCCAACCTGCGCGGACGTGAGGCCGGTCACCTCGAGGAGCCCGGGCTCGAGGACCGCGACCGACACGCCCGGCCCCCGGAGGATGTTCGTCAGCTCCTCGCCCTGCGGCGAGCGCACGTGGACCAGCGGCTTGGATGCGCCGGCGAGGAAGTCGACAACGCTGGCGTCCGCGATCAGGCGTCCCCGACCGATCACGATCAGATGGTCGGCGGTCAACGCCATCTCGCTCATCAGGTGCGACGAGACGAAGACGGTCCGTCCGTCGGCTGCGAGGCTCTTGAGGAACGTGCGTATCCACTGGATCCCCTCGGGGTCGAGGCCGTTCACCGGCTCGTCGAGCATCACGGTGTGTGGGTCGCCGAGCAGAGCCGTGGCGATGCCGAGCCGTTGCCCCATTCCGAGCGAGAACTTGCCGGCACGCTTCCGGGCGACCTCGTGCAGCCCGACCTGATCGATGAGCTCGTCGACGCGCCTGCGGGGAATGCCATGAGTCTGTGCCAGCGCGAGCAGGTGATTTCGGGCGGAGCGGCCCGTGTGAACGGATCGCGCCTCCAACAGCGCCCCGACCTCGTGCAACGGCGCCGCGTGCTCGCGATAGGGCTTGCCGTTGACGGTGACCCGGCCTTTCGTGGGACGGTCGAGCCCGAGGATGAGTCGCATCGTGGTCGATTTGCCCGAGCCGTTCGGGCCGAGGAAGCCCGTGACGATGCCCGGCCGGACATCGAAGGAGAGGCCGTCCACGGCACGCTTGTCGCCGTAGTCCTTCGTCAGGTCGCGCGCCTCGATCATCGCGAAAGCAAAGCAGGCATTTCTGTGCGTTCCCTGACGGCGTACCTTCGGATCGTGTTAAGAGAGCGCTGCGACTCGCTCGAGCAGGCGCTGAAGCGCCTCCTGCAGCTCCTTGGTGCGCAGGGGATCGGAGTGCTGCAGCTCGCGGCGCATCTCCCGTTCGCGCAGGCGCAGCAGAAGCTCGGTGCCGGTGCTCTCGTCGATCCCCTCCGCGACGGCCCGCGCGTCGAGCTCCGCAAGCAGGCCGATGGCTTCCGGCTCGAGCGGCGCGCCGTCCACGATGTGCGCGCGCAGCGCCCGATGCACGGGGTCGTAGAAATGCTCCCGCGTCAGCTCGTTCAGCAGGGGCCTGAGCTCGGGGTGCGCGAGCACACCCGCGAGTGCGTCGCGCTCCAGACGTGACCCCGCGTCGACGACGCGGCTGCTCGCAGCGTTCCGGATGCTCGGAACGGGTGCCGACTTGAACTGCACCGTCATGCCGAGGCGGTCGGTGACAAGGCGGACCGCGGCGTCCTTGTCGGGTGACTCGGGCGCGCCGTCAAGAATCGCCTGAGCGGCGCGGAACCGAGACTCGCGGTCCTCTCCACGCTCGAGCTCGATCCGCACGCGGTAGAGCAGATAGGGCTCCGCCCCCGCAAGTCGCTGTTGGAACCCCTGTGGATCGTCGGCCGGGTCGACGCCCGCCGGCAGGGCGACAACCTTGACGTCGAACCCCTGCTGTGCGGCGAGCTCCATGCCGCGCAACGTCGCGGTCTCCCCCGCGGCATCGCCGTCGAACGCGAGCCACAGCCGCTTCGTCAGCCGCCCCAGCTCCTTCAACTGCTGGTCGGTGAGCGCGGTGCCCATCGAGGCGACCACGGGCTCGAAGCCGGCCTGTCGCAACGCGATCACATCGGTGTTGCCCTCGACGACGCAAGCGCGATCTTCCCGCGCGATGGACGCACGAGCCTTGTCGAGGCCGTACACGATCGCCCCTTTGTGGAAGAGCTCCGACTCGGGGGTGTTCACGTACTTCGGCGGGAGAGGGTCGTCCTCGTGGAGCTTGCGCGCCTGGAATCCGAGCACACGCCCCTGGCGGTCGGCGAGCGGGAACAAAAGCCGGCGCTGGAAATAATCGTCGCCGCGCTGCCGCGTCAGTCCCGCGGCGCGCAGCTCCTCGCGCGTGAAACCCTTCTCGAGCGCCTTGCCCGCCAGCGAGGTTCCTCCGAGGGCAAGGCCGAGTCGGAACTCGCGACAGATCTCCTCGTTCAAGCCCCGCCCGGTCAGATAGTCGCGCGCCATGCCGCCGGCCTGCGATTCCCAGAGCATGCGCTCGTAGAACGACGCCGCCTGCTCGAGGAGCGAAACGAGCCGCTCCCGCCGCCTGCGGGCCGCATCCTGGGCCGGGGAGCTCTCCTCGTACTCGATCGGCACCCGGAACCGCTCACCGAGCCATTCGATCGACCCCGCGAAGTCGAGGCCCTCCGTCTCGCGCACGAAGGTGATCAGGTCGCCCTTCGCACCGCAGCCGAAGCAGTAGTAGAGCTTGTCGACGGCATTGACCGAGAACGACGGCGTGCGCTCGTCGTGGAACGGGCAGCGTCCCGTGTAACGGCCCCCGGACTTGCGCAGTTGCGTACGTGCCGAGACGACGTCCACGAAGTCGGCAGCCGCCTTGACGGCCTCGACGGAGCTGTCCTTGATCCGTGCCATCTACAGAGCGGCAGCGTACGACAGAGCGAACCGGTCGGTCATCCCCGCGATGAACTCGACGATCTCCTCGTCGTCGTCGCCCCTCTCCACCAGATGCTGATGGATCCGGCGAATCGCGGCATGGGCGCGCTCGTGCTCGGGAACGGTGACAGGCGCCAGGTACACGTGCTCGAACATGAAGGTGCGCAGCGACAGCATCGCGGCGCTGACCTCGTCGCTCTGCACGATGTCGCCGGCACGCGCGGAGGTCTCGACCAGGTCGTGCACGAGCGTGTCGATCCGCTTGGCGCCGGTCGGACCGAGCGTCTCGAGCTCGGCGCGCGGCAGATCGGCCTCGTCGAGAATGCCGTAGCGGATTGCGTCGTCGATGTCGTGGTTGATGTACGCGACCCGGTCGACGATGCGGACGATCCTTCCCTCGAGCGTCTCCGGATCGCGGTCGCCGGTGTGGGCGAGGATGCCGTCGACGACCTCGAGCGTGAGGTTGAGCCTGCGGGCGATCTTCGCCGACTGCTCGTTGTGGCGGAAGCCGGCCTCGAGGAGCGAGTCGAGCGCTGCCTCGCCCGCGTGCCCGAACGGGGGATGCCCGAGGTCGTGGCCGAGCCCGATCGCCTCGGTGAGATCTTCGTTCAGCTGCAGGGCCCGGGCGACCACCCGTGCGATCCCGCTCGTTTCGAGCGTGTGCGTCATGCGGGTGCGGTAGTGGTCGCCGGCCGGGTCGATGAAGACCTGCGTCTTTCCCTTCAGGCGACGAAACGGCTTCGAGTGGAGGATCCGGTCGCGATCGCGCTGAAACGGCGTGCGGACGGTGCATTCCTGCTCCGGCCGCTCGCGTCCGCGCGTCTCGTACGAGGGCACCGCGAGCGGCGAGAGGGCGTGCCGCTCCTGCTCGCGAATGCGGGCGGCGAAAGCGTCACCGACTCTCCCGGCAAGTTCGGGCACCAACGCCAGGCTAGCGGTCGAAGCAGATGCCGATCCGGCCGGGCAGCTACGTTAGCGACGTGACGATGATCCTGCTCGCCCGCCACGGTGAGACCGACTGGAACCGTGAGGGCCGCTGGCAAGGCTGGTCCGATGCGCCGCTCAACGACACCGGCCGCGCCCAGGCTCGCGAGCTGGCCGAGCAGCTCCGCTCGACGGCATTCGCCGCCGTCTATTCCAGCGACCTGGCCAGAGCGCACGAGACGGCCGTGATCGTTGCCGCGCCTCACGCTGTTCCCGTGATCGCCGATGCGGGCCTGCGCGAGATCGACGTCGGCTCCTGGTCAGGCCTGACGCGCGCCGAGCTCGAGGAGCGGTTTCCGGACGGCAGCCGGCCGGACGGCGAGACACGCGAGCAGCATCGCGAACGAGTGCTCCGTGCGGTCGAGCGCATCGCCCGCGCGAACCTCGGCCGGCGCATCTTGATCGTCACGCACGGTGGAACGATGCGCGCCCTGCGCGGTCAGGTGAGCGACGGGCCCCATCATCCGATCGCCAACTGCGGCGTGATCGAGCTCGAATTTCGCGACGACGTCCTCACGGCTCCCATCGGTTAGTCTCGCGTGGGGATGGAGGACTACACCAACAAGTACAAGGGCGAGCAGGTCGAGATCGCGCTCTTCGGAGGCGAATACCAGGACGGCGTCCTGACCGCGTATTGCTACCTGGAGGATGTCGCGCACGTGGAGTTGAACGGCCACATCCTGATCCCGCTTCAGAATGTCGCCTCCCTTCACTGCTCGAGCCGCTGTGACGCGCCCGAGCCCGACTGGCCGCCGCGCGGCCTCGCCGAGGACGATCCGGACTCGACCGACGACGAGGCGTAGCGTCCGGCGCCGTGCAGCGCCGCCTCCTGATCCTCCGGAACGTCCTCAAGTCGTGGCTCGTCGTCACGATCACGGCGCTGCTGTTCGGCTTCGTCGGCTGGCAACTCGGGGGGTACCGGCTCGCCCTGCTCTTCCTCGGGTCGATCGTGCTGCTCGCGGCGGCCGTCTACTGGTATGCCGAGCGGATCGTGCTCGGCATGGTCGGCGCGCGGGAGATGCTGCCGGGCGAGGCGCCCGCTCTGCATTCGACTCTCGAGCGTCTCGCAGCGAGGGCGGGAGTCGTGAAGCCGAAGCTGTACGTGCTCGCCGACAGCTACCCGCGGGCGCTCTCCGGCGGGCGCGGGGCGGGAGGGGGCACAGGGCTCGCTCTCTCGGTCGGTCTGCTCGGCGTCGCCTCGCCGGCCGAGCTCGAGGGGATCGTCGCGCACGAGCTCGCCCATCTCCGAAACCGGGACGTCCTCGTCCAGACGATCGCGGTCATCGTCGCCGCCGTGATCGTCGAAACCTCACGGCTCGGCGGTTTCCTGCAGCGTGCCTTCCTCTTCGTGCTCGGGCCGATCGCCGCGGCGTTCGTGCATCTCCTGCTCTCGGAGAAGCGCGAATTCGATGCCGACCGGTTCGCGGCCGAGCTCTGCGACTCTCCGCACGGTCTCGCCGACGCGCTCGTGCGGCTGGAGGCGGCGATGGAGCTCGTCGGCTTCGAGGCCAGCCCCGCGACCGAGCCCGTCTACACCACGAATCCGTTCGCCGATGAAGGCCTCGCAGCGCTCTTCAACTCGCATCCGCCGGTCGGCGAGCGCGTGCACCGGCTCCGCGATCTCGATCCGGACTGGCGCGAGAAGCTTCGTGCAGCCTGACCTCGACTGGCAGGTTCCGCCCGCCGGACCGGCCGAGCTCGGCGCATCCTCGATCGCCTTCGCAGCCGGTCCGCGCACCGACCTCTTCACCGATCCGGCCGGTGCCGAGCCCCAGGCAGGAGCGCCGCTTCTGCTCGGACGGCGATGCGGCGACTACCAGCTCCGCGCCCGCGCCTCGGCATCGCTGGCAGCGACGTTCGACGCCGTTGCGCTGGTCGTCTGGGCCTCCCCCTCGTCCTGGGGCAAGCTGGCGCTCGAGTACTCGCCCCAGCGGGAGCCGACGATCGTCTCCGTCGTCACGCGCGGCGCCTCGGACGACGCGAACGCGTTCGTGGCAGCGGAGAAGGTCGCCTGGCTGCGTGTCTGCCGTACGGCGGAGACCTTCGCCTTCCACGCCTCGGTCGACGGTCTCTGGTGGTCGCTCGTCCGCTACTTCACGTTCGACGGCGCAGGTGGCGCAGCCGTGGGCTTCCTCGTCCAGTCACCGACCGGCGAAGGGCTGCGCGGACGGTTCGACGAGATCGAGTGGACGGAAGAGGCGCTCGGCGACCTCCGAAACGGGTCCTAGGAACGAAAAAGGTGTCTGGCACCTGTGCGGTGCCAGACACCTGAAGAAATGGGCGGCGTCCTACTCTCCCGGGGGATTGCTCCCCGAGTACCATCGGCGCTAACGGGCTTAACTTCTCTGTTCGGAATGGGAAGAGGTGTTTCCCCGTCGCTATGACCGCCCAATTGTCGAGGTTCCTCCGCCGAGCGCCTGACTCGCGCCGTACGCTCGCGGGAGGCGCGCATTCAAGTCTGCGCACCCTCAAAACTCCATAGCAGCGAACATGAGTTCAAAATCAAGACCTCGAGCAATTAGTACGGGTCCGCTGAACACATTGCTGTGCTTGCACGTCCCGCCTATCAACGTGGTGGTCTGCCACGGCTCTTACTCTCTCTAGGAGATGGGAGCTCTCATCTTGAGGTGGGCTTCCCGCTTAGATGCTTTCAGCGGTTATCCCATCCGGACGTGGCTAGTCAGCAGCGCTCTTGGCAGAACGACTGATACACCAGAGGTCCGTTCGTCTCGGTCCTCTCGTACTAGAGACGACTCCTCTCAAAGCTCCAACGCCCATGGTGGATAGGGACCGAACTGTCTCACGACGTTCTGAACCCAGCTCGCGTACCGCTTTAATGGGCGAACAGCCCAACCCTTGGGACCTACTCCAGCCCCAGGATGCGACGAGCCGACATCGAGGTGCCAAACCCTTCCGTCGATGTGGACTCTTGGGAAGGATAAGCCTGTTATCCCCGGAGTACCTTTTATCCGTTGAGCGACGGCACTTCCACTTGTTACCGCCGGATCACTATGGCCTGCTTTCGCACCTGCTCGAGCTGTCGCTCTCGCAGTCAAGCTCCCTTATGCCATTACGCTCTGCGCACGATTTCCAACCGTGCTGAGGGAACCTTTGCGCGCCTCCGTTACATTTTAGGAGGCGACCGCCCCAGTCAAACTACCCACCAGATGCTGTTCCCGCCCCGGATCACGGCAGCGGGTTAGAAGCCCAGACTACGAAGGGTGGTATCCCAAGGTTGACTCCACCGACACTGGCGTGCCGGCTTCACAGCCTCCCACCTATCCTGGACGACGTACACCGAACTCCAACATCTAGCTGTAGTAAAGGTTCACGGGGTCTTTCCGTCCAACCACGGGTACTCGGCATCTTCACCGAGACTACAGTTTCACCGGATCCCTCGAAGAGACAGCGCCCAACTCGTTACGCCATTCGTGCAGGTCGGAACTTCGCGTTCATCCTCCATTTCTGGAGGCGCAGACTATCCCTTCACCTTGACGAAATGCTCGCGAGTATTGCCTCAGCGGCGTAACGCCGGCGCCCACCAGGATTCATTCCCTGAGTGAGCTCGACGATCTCGGCGAGACCGTCGCGACGCAGGTGCGCCCCGTCTGCCATCAATCGGCAGATCGACGCGAACCGATCGAAGTCGTACCGCTTGCTCGACAGCAGCGGGTACCGCTCGAAATGCGGAACGATGCGCCCGAGGATCTCCTCGAGTCGCCGCGTCTCCCATTTGAGGGTCTTGTCGCTTCTGTCGGGCCGGATGCTTCCGCAGCCGAAGTACGCCCTGATCGCATGAAGCACCTCGGCACGATCCCCGTTCTGGCTGACCGAGAAGCCCGGCCTCACCTCCCAGCCCACGAGCAGCGTGGCTCGCGGAGCAATGGAAACGGTGAAGCAGCCTTCTCCGTCTGTGTAACCGGAGATGTATGCCGAGAGGAACTCGCGACTGTTGTGCCAAGGGCCGGCGTCTGATCGCACTCAGAGATTTTCCGGCACGTGCCGGATGGAGATGCGATCTCACGGTCACAGAATTGTCGAGCATCTGTGCCGATCAGTCGTTACGGGGTCAACCTCTCGCCGTTCGTGCAGTGCCGACGATCAGCGACTTCCCACGGGATTACCCTTTCGCTACCACGACGTCCTTGAAAGCGTCGCATACGAGGAGGGCTTCCCCGTTATTAGCCGGTTTGTCCGCCAGGATCACTCCTGACTCGGGCAATTCAATTACCCGACAAGGAATTTCGCTCGAACATCTTATTCGGATATGTCCTCTTCGGACAATTGACCGAACGGGAATGGCACTTCCTTTGATGCCGCTCCCCTGCATGTCGCCATGCAGATGGGACTATCTCATGACCCTGTGTCCAGGGTCTCTGGCGTATAGTCTCTGAGGATTCTGATCAGTTCC
>CAWGXF010000005.1:0-10000 GCA_963826485.1 uncultured Thermoleophilia bacterium | reverse complement strand
CGGGCGCCTCACCCTGGCGGACGACCCGTGTGAAATGGCCCTCGCCGGCCGCAGCACCCTTCTCACCGTGCCACCGGGCAGTGATGCGCCGGGCGAGCTCGAGCTTCCAGTCCATCGCGGCTTCAGGGTGCTCGCCGTCCGTCAACATCTCCCACCACTGCGGCAGAGCCTCGTCTGGGATGGACATCACCTTCCCGAACATCTCCTCCGGTGGATCCGTGATCCCGATGTAATTGCCGCGCGACTTCGACATCTTTTGCTCGCCGTCGGTGCCGACCAGCAGCGGGAAGGTGATCACCACCTGCGGCTCGAGGCCGTACTGCGGCATCACGTCGCGGCCGGCCAGCAGGTTGAAGCGCTGGTCGGTGCCTCCGATCTCGATGTCGGCCTCGATCGCGACCGAGTCGTAGGCCTGCATGATCGGGTACAGGAGCTCGGAGAGCGAGATCGGGATGTGGGCCGCGAAGCGCTTGGCGAAGTCGTCACGTTCGAGCAGTCGAGCGACCGTCATCGTGCGGGCGAGCCGGACCGTGTCCGCGTAGCTCAAGGCCGCGAGCCACTCGCCGTTGAACCTCACCTCGGTCCGCTCGGGTTCGAGGATGCGAAATGCCTGCTCCGCGAAGTACTGCGCGTTCGCATCGAGCACGTCGTCCGCGAGGATGGGGCGCTCCTTGGAGAGCCCGGACGGATCCCCGATCCGGGCGGTGTAGTCGCCGACGATCAGTACGACCGTATGGCCTGCCCGCTGGAAGTCTGCGAGCCGCTCCAGGACGTAGGCGAAGCCGAGGTGCACGTCGGGCGAGGTCGGATCGACTCCGAGCTTCACCCGCAGCGGGCGGCCGAGCTTCAGCTTCGCCTCGATCCCGCCCTCGGGCAGAACGTCGACGGCATGGCGGGCCAAGTCCATCGGGGGGCTAGACTACCCCGGTTCTGGCGCTCTTTCGGAGAAAGTCACGCCGTCCCAGACGGCGGCGGATCCGCAAGCTCAGACTCCTTGCCCTCCTGGCGGTTCTCTTCGCACTGGGCTCGGCGTCGTTCACCGTCGGTCTCCTGACCGCGGTCGCTGCCAAGATCCCGCAACTGGACCCCTCCCGGCAGCGCACCCAGGCGAACACCTACGTCTACGCGTCGAACGGTCACACGGTCCTCTCGATCCTGCGCGGATCACAGGCGCGCATCATCGTGCCGTCCGACAAGATCTCGCCCTGGATGAGGCACGCGATCGTCGCGATCGAGGACAAGCGCTTCTACGAGCACCGCGGCGTCGACGTCCGGGGCATGGCGCGCGCTCTCTGGGCCGACATCTCGAACCGGGGCACGGTGCAGGGCGGCTCGACGATCACGCAGCAGTTCGTGAAGAACGCCTACCTCACAGACCAGCAGACCGTCGGGCGCAAGCTGATCGAGGCGGCCCTCGCCTGGCAGCTCGAGCAGAAGTGGTCCAAGGACAAGATCCTGACCGCCTACCTGAACACGGTCTACTTCGGGAACGGCGCATACGGGGTCGAACAGGCGAGCAAGATCTACTTCCACCATCGGGCCGCGCAGATGAAGCCGGCCGAAGCGGCGCTCCTGGCCGGAATCCCGGAGGATCCGAGCCTCTGGGACCCGGTGGCGCATCCGAAGCTCGCCAGGGCGCGCCGGAATCTCGTGCTGAAGCAGCTCTACCTGCAGCACTTCCTGACCACGAGCCAGTATGTGAACTCGCGGGTCTATCCGATGCCGGACCCCACAAAGGTGACGCTCCCCTCGACGCAGGGCGTGGCGGCGCCGTACTTCGCCAACTACGTGAAGGACCAGCTCGTGCACACGCTCGGCCCGCGCCGGGCGTTCGGCGGCGGCCTGCGCGTGACGACCACGCTCGACGTCCAGCTGCAGCAGGCCGCGCGCGATGCGATCAAGTCGGTGTTGCCGGCGGGCTCGGGGCCGACCGCCGCACTCGTCGCACTCGATGCGCAGTCGGGCGCGGTGCTCGCCATGGTCGGCGGCGAGAACTACCACCAGAACCAGTTCAACCTCGCCACGCAGGGCGAGCGCCAGCCGGGGTCGGCTTTCAAGCCGTTCGTGCTCGCGACCGCGCTGCGGGACAACATCTCACCCTCGAGCACGCTCACGTCGTCGAAGCAGGTCTCGATCAACGCCGGCGACAGGGTGTGGGTGGTCAACAACTACGAAGGCGAGGCGCTGGGGCCCATCGACCTCACCAAGGCGATCGCCGTCTCGGACAACTCCGTCTTCTCACAGTTGACGGCGATCGTCGGACCACGCAAGGTCGCACAGACCGCGCACGACCTCGGCATCACGACGCCGCTCCAGGCGTACTTCGCGATCGGCCTCGGCGCCGAACCCGCCACCCCGCTAGAGATGGCGCGCGCGTATGCCTCGTTCGCCGACGGCGGCAAGCGCATCGACGGCTCGATCTTCGGCAACGCGCCACGGGCGGTGGAGGAGATCAAGACGGGCGGCAAGGTCGAGGTCAACCGGCCCGTGTACAAGCCCTTCCTCAGCTCGACGCAGGCGGACGTGATCAACCAGCTGTTGCAGGGCGTCGTCCAGGGCGGCACGGGAACCGCAGCCGCCCTGCCGGGGCGCGAGGTGGCCGGGAAGACGGGGACGACCGAGAACTTCGGCGACGCGTGGTTCGTCGGCTACACGCCTCAGTTCGTCGCTGCGGTCTGGGTGGGCTACCCCGACAAGCTCGTTCCGATGTTGACCGAGTACCACGGCCACGCGGTCGCCGGCGGCACCTTCCCGGCCCTGATCTGGAAGTCCTTCATGCAGAAGGCGCTCGCGCTGAAGCAGGCACCGCCCGAGAGCTTCGAGGCGCCTGCATACGAGTACGCGGGGCCGGTGCGGGTCGTCAACCGCGGCGGCGTGCTCGAGCGTGACAACGGGGTGTGCAAGAACACCTACGTGCTCGAGTTCTACGGTGGCGAGGGGCCGGCGCGCACCGCCGACTGCAAGCCGAACGAGGTGGAGATCCCCGACGTGGTCGGGGAGACGATTGCAGCGGCAAGGACGCGATTGGACGGGCAGCCGCTCACGGCGGAGGTCGTCTACAAGCCGGCCAGGGCAGGCGACCGCGTCGGATACGTCGTCGGTCAGTTTCCGCGCCGCGGGACCGCCTCGGCCTACGACAAGATCACGCTCGTCCTCGCCAAGTCTCTCCACGGTGTGATCCCGAGCGTCGTCGGGCTCGAGCTGGGCCGGGCGGAGCGGAGGCTCTCGCACCTGCACCTCGAGGTGCGGACGAAAGGCCCCGTGGGAGGGCGCGTGGTGCACCAGTCGCTTCCCGCCCGCACGGCCTCCGCGCCCGGGCGCACGATCGTGCTCACCCTGAAGAAGAAAACGGGCGACTGACGAAGCGCGAGCCGGCGAGGCCGTAGCGCCAGGGCCGGTCGGCGGCCTTCGTGATCCCGATCCGTGTCCCGGTGACCACCTCGACCGATGCGTGCCGCGCGCGCAGCTCGAACGGCGGCGCCAAGAGCGACAGGCCGTCGTGCTCCCGCGTCACCGCGAGCGCCTGGCAGAGCCGGCCGGGGCCCGAGCAGAGCAGAAGCGGGTCGGCGACTCCCCGCCTCGCCTCCATCTCTTCCAGGCCCTCGGTCGGCTGCAATGCGCGCAGGAGCACGGCGTCGGCAACGCCTTCCTGTCCACAAACGACATTCAGGCACCAGTGGACACCATAGGACCGGTAGACGTAGGCGACGCCGCTCCGGAGGAACATCGAGGCATTGCGCTCCGTGCGCCGGTTGCGGTAACCGTGGGAAGCGGCATCCTCGTGGTCGTAGGCCTCGACCTCGACGATGATCCCACCCACGCCGGCGATGTACAGCTCCGCCCCGATCAGCTCCTGGGCGACCTCCTGGGGGCCGCGAGAGAGATCGGGGGTCGCGACGGCCCCTTGCCGTGTTGTCACGCGATCGCGGCGCGGAGAGCATCGGCGACGCGCTCCTGGTCCGGGCGCCCGAGCCGGGCGTGGAACGGCAGCGCCATCGTGCGCTCGCTGCAATCCTCACTCACAGGGAGCATCCCTTTCGAAAAGCCGTACAGCTCGCGCATGTACGACTGCAGGTGAATCGACGGCAGATACGGCGCGGTCGCGATCCCCCGGGCGGAGAGCTGCGCCATCACATGATCGCGGTCGACACCCGATGGAAGCTTCACGACGTACACGAACCACGACCGAACGTGATCGTGGTCGTCCGGCAGGGGCGTCTCGACGTCGACGTCGCGGAGCAACTCGCCGTACCGCGCGGCCACCGCCCGACGGGCGTCGAGAATGCGATCGAGCTTCTCGAGCTGGCCGATTCCGAGTGCGGCCGACAGGTCGTCGAGCCGGTAGTTGTAACCCAGGCGGCCGTGCTGGAGCCAACTCGAAGTCTCCAGCCTGCCCTGGTTGCGGAGCGACACGAGCAACTCGTGCTGGTGGGCGTCTCCGGTCGTCACGGCACCGCCCTCGCCGGTCGTCATCTGCTTGTTCGGGTAGAACGCCCAGACCGCCGGATGTCCGTGCGAGCCGAGTGGCTTGCCCTTGTACGTTGCCCCGAGCGCCTCGCACGAGTCCTCGATCAGCGCGATCCCGTTCTCCTCGCAGAGCGGGATCAGTGCGTCGTACTCGGCCGGGTAGCCGAAGATATCGACGGTCACGAGCGCCTTCGTGCGAGGTGTGATCGCGGCTTCGACCGCCGCCGGATCGAGGTTCAGTGTCTTCGGGTCGATGTCGGCGAATACCGGCGTCGCTCCTTCGTAGATCGCGCAGTTCGCCGAGGCGACGAACGAGTACGGCGATGTGATCACCTCGTCTCCAGCCCGCACGCCCGCGAGCCGCATGCACAGATGCAGTCCGGCCGTCCCCGACGAGACCGCAGCGCAGTGGGGCGAGCCCACCGCCCCGGCAAGCAGCGACTCGAAGCGCGGACCGGTCGGCCCGAGCGAGAGCCAGCCGGAGCGCAGCACCTCGAGCACGAGCTCCTCGTCCCGCTCGTCGATCCACGGCGCGCTCAGGTTGATCCGGTCGGTGGCGATGCTCAACTGCGCGCGAGCTGCGGCACCGGCTCGAGCCAGTGCGCCCACCGCTCGGTCTGCCCGCGCACGGTGTCGAGGTACTCCTTCTGGATCGCGAGCGTCACCTCGCCGACGCCGATCTCGTAGTCGTCGATCGCACGGAGCGGCGTCACCTCCGCGGCCGTCCCGCACATGAACACCTCGTCTGCGAGATAGAGGTCGGACCGGATCAGCGCCTTCTCGACCACGGTGTAGCCGAGGTCCGAGGCGATCTGTTTGACCGTGTCACGGGTGATCCCGGGCAGGATCCCCGTCGCCAGGTCCGGCGTGTAGAGAACGCCGTCTCGCACCACGAAGATGTTCTCGCCCGAGCCGTCTGCGACGGTGCCCTCGGGCGTGAGCAGAATCGCCTCGTCGTATCCGCCGTTGTTTGCCTCGGTCACCGCGAGCATCGAGTTGATGTAGACACCTGTGGCCTTCGAGACATGCGGAACGATGTTCGGGGAGACGCGCTGCCAGGTCGAGATCTTGGCGCTGATGCCGTTCTTCAGGCCCTCCTCCCCGAGGTAGGAGCCCCACGGCCAGCTCATGATCACGGTCTCGATCGGATTGCCCCGCGCGGAAACACCCAGCTCGCCGTAGCCGTAGAACGCGATCGGGCGCAGGTAGCACTCGGGCAGGCCGTTCGCGCCGACCAGTTCGTTCGTCGCCGTCTTCAGGTCGTCGACCGAATACGGGATCGCCATGTGGAGCAGGCGCGCGGAATTGTGGAGGCGCTGCATGTGCTCACCCAGACGGAAGACGGCAGGCCCTTTCGGCGTGTCGTAGCACCGAATGCCTTCGAAGACGCCCGAGCCGTAGTGCAGGCCGTGCACGCCGACGTGGACCGTTGCGTCCGCCCAGTCGACGAGCTCGCCGTTCATCCAGATCTTCTCGGTCTCCTGCACCGCCTCGCTCCTTTATTCGGCCTCCGAAGCTGGGAACTCTACCCGTGCCCGACGAGGTCGACGACGCGCGCCCCGGAGAGCCGGAGCAGTTCGGCGGGCGCGATCGATGCCATGTGGGCCGGCGACCCGGCCCCGATCCAGAGCACGTCGTGCCCGAGAAACGACCGGTCCATCAGGCTTTGCGTCACCGCGCGCCGCGGGAAGGGCGCCACGGCACCGGGCTCGAAGCCGGTGGCGTGCACCACCTCCTCCGGCCTGGCAACACGGACGAGCCGAGCCGGGACCGCCGCACCTACCAACGCCTCGTCGGCGCGGCGGTCGCCCGGAACGAGCGCGAGGACGAAGGCGCCGTCGCAGACGAACACGAGCGACTTGACGATCTGGGCGAGGTCGCAGCCCACCGCCTTGGCGGCGTCGCGCGCGGTGGGCGTGCCCTCGGTGAACTCCTCGATGCGCGCCTCCACAGCTGCCGCCCGCAGGACGGCCGAGACACGCTCGACGGAGTCGGGCCACGACGACACGGGGCTAAATGATCACATAGGCTTCGTCCGCGCCCTGCCGCAGCTGTTCGACGAGCTCGGGCGGCGGACTCGTGTCGACCGAGAGCGCCATCAGTGCCTTGCCGCCCTCGCGGTTCCGCGAGACGGTCATGTTGGCGATGTTCACGCCGGCGGCACCGACGAGCGTGCCGACGCGGCCGATGACGCCGGGAACGTCGTCGTAGAGCAGCAGAACCATGCGGGACGCGAGCTCCATCTCGAGCTCGAATCCCAGGGCGCTGACGACGAAGTGCCGCGCGTCGGTGCCGATCGTCGTTCCCGCCACCTGGATGCCGTCCGCAGAGACCGCGACGAGGTTCGTGTAGTCCCGTGACGAACGGCTCTTGCCCTCCACGACCTCGATGCCGCGGTCGGCGGCGATCACGGGCGCGTTGACGTAGTTGACCGGCTGGTCCGTATGGCCCTGGAAGACGCCGTTCAGCGCGGCAACCGTGAGCAGCCGCGTGTCGTATTCCGCCAGCTCGCCGTAGACGTCGATGGCGATCCGGCGCACGTCACCGGCGGAGAGCTCCCGCGCCAGGTGCCCGAGCTTCGCGGCGAGCGGCACGTACGGCCCGAGCACCTCGAGATCCTCGGCGCCGACAGTCGGGATGTTCACCGCATTCGTGACGAGCCCGCCCTCGAGCGCCGCCACCACCTGCTCGGCGACGATCACGCCCGCCCGGTCCTGCGCCTCCTCGGTGGACGCCGCGAGATGCGGAGTGACGACGACGTTGGGAGCGTGCAGGAGCGGGCCGTCGTAGGGCTCCTCGACGTACACGTCGATCGCCGCGCCCGCGACCTTGCCGGATTCGAGCGCCGAGATGAGCGCCGCCTCGTCGACCAGCTCGCCTCGCGCAGCGTTGACGATGCGCACGCCGTCGCGCATTCCCGCAATCGCCTCGGCGTCGACGGCGTTGCGCGTGTCGTCGGTCAGCGGGAGGTGAACCGTCAGAAAATCAGCGCGCCGGAGCACCTCCTCGAAGCTCGCACTGTCGACGCCGAGCTCACGGAAGCGCTCGGCCGAGACGAAAGGGTCATACGCAACGACCTTCATCTGCAGCCCGACCGCACGCCTGGCGACCTGCCGGCCGATGCGCCCGAACCCGAGCACACCCAGCACCTTGTCGGCGAGCTCGACCCCGCCCCACTTCGAGCGCTCCCAACGACCTTCCGTGAGCGCGGCGTGGGCCTGGGGAATGTTGCGTGCCAGCGCGAGGAGCAGTCCGATCGTGTGCTCGGCAGCCGAGACGATGTTCGACTCGGGTGCGTTGGCGACCACGATCCCACGCCGCGTGGCGGCATCGACGTCGACATTGTCCACGCCGACACCGGCGCGCCCCACCACCTTCAGGAGTGTGGCGCGCTCGATCACGTCGGACGTGACCTTGGTCGCCGAGCGAACGATCAGTCCTTCGTAGCGGTCGATGATCTCGACGAGTGGAGAGCTCGTGTCGACGTCGACCTCGAAATGGGCGCGCAGCAGCTCCACGCCCGCATCCGCGATCGTCTCACGGACCAGTACTCTCACGCGGCGACGGGGCTCTCGAACGCCTCGAACGCGCGGACGACGGCGACGCCGCGGTCGATGTCGGCGCCGAGCTCGGTGAGCGAGAGCTCGACGGACGCAAGTGCCGTCGCGATGTCGAAGACGTCGAACCAGCCGATGTGCCCGATCCGGAAGATCTTCCCCTTCAGATGCTGCTGCCCCGGCGCCAGCGTGACCCCGTGCCGGTCGCGGAGATGGAGCAGCAGCTCGCCGCTGTCGATTCCCTCCGGCGCACGGACGGCGGTCACGACGGCGGCCGTGTCGTCGTCGGGCGAGAAGAGCTCGAGCCCCATCGCCTTCACCCCTGCGCGCGCCGCTCGGCCGAGCCGGACGTGCCGCTCGAAGCCGGCCTCGAGTGTGTCCGCGAGGAGGAGGCCGAGCGCGACGTCGAGGCTGCGGATCAGCGAAACGGCAGGCGTGAACGCCGCGTCGAGCGCATCCTGCGCCTTCTTGTTTCGGCGCCAGTCGAAGTAGAAGCTTCGCGACGGCTTCGCCCGCTCGAGCACATGGGCGGGCACCGAGGCCATCGCCAGCCCCGGTGGGCACATGAGCGCTTTCTGCGAGCCGGAGACGGCGACGTCGATTCCCCAGGCGTCCGTCTCGAGCGGCACGGCGCCGAGCGAGGAGATCGCGTCGACGACGAGCAGCGAGTCGCCGACCGCCTCTTTGATCGAGCGCACGTCCGAGACGACCCCGGTCGAGGTGTCGGACTGCTGGCAGAGGACGATCTCGGCACCCGACTCGCGCACCGCCGCGCCCACCTCGTCGGCGTCGGGCACTTCGCCCCACTCGTAGCGGAGCGCCTGTACGTCCAGGCCGTGCTGCTCGCAGATGGCGATCCAGCGTTCCCCGAACGATCCGTGACTGACGACCGCTACGCGGTCGCCGGGCGCGCAGAGATTGGCGACCGCCGACTCCATGGCGCCGGTCCCGGAGGCGGTGAAGAGCAGAACGTCGGAGCTCGTGCGAAAGACGTCCTTCAGCCGGCCGAGCGTGCTCGCGTAGACGTCACGGAAATCGGGCCCGCGATGGTGGACGATCGGCTCGGCGCCCGCCGCGAGCACCGCGGGCGGTACCGGAGTCGGGCCGGGCGTGAAGAGGTAGCGCTTGTCCAAGAACGTCAGCCTAGCGCCGCCCACGGCGGGTCCAAGCCAAGACTGCGGGGTCAGACCCCCGACATGTCTGTCCGATCCGTGAGCTCTGGCTCTGCGCCGCGAGTTCTCCGCTCCGACCTGCCGGCGTCGAACCCCGGACGTGTCCCACGGAGCGAGCTCTGGGGTCAGACCCCGGACGTGTCTCGAACGGACACGGAGCGACCGCGGTCTCGCGAGCGGCGTCTCGCGCCCAGGGGGGCGGGATGAGCACCTTCACGGCCACGGGCGCAACGTCCCGCTCGTCGAGCTCGGTGGGAAAGCAGACTAGTGCCGTGGATGTGCTCCTTTCGCTGGCCGCGGCGCTCGTCTCCCTGCGCCTTGCCGGCCCCCTCCTGCGCTCGCGTCACTACGCCTGGGCGGGCGGCGTGCTGTCGCTCGCTGCTGCCACTGCAGCCACGGCGTGGGGCTCGGCGCACGGCTGGGACGACCGATCGTTCCGAGTGTGGTACCTCGCAGGAGCCCTGCTCTCGGCTCCTCTCCTCGGCATCGGCTCGCTGTCACTCTGGGGACGCCGCTGGGCCGCCCCCGTCGGCCTTCTCTACACCGGCCTTGCCGTCGGCATTGCCGCCGCGATGCCGGTACACGGCACATTCGACTCGACGAGCGTGCCACATGCACAGGACCACGTCGACGCGCTCGCCCGAATCGTGGCGATCGTCGCCAGCTCCCTCGGGACGCTCGCCGTGGTGATCGTCGCCGTGGCGACGATGAGGCAGCGTCCCCTCGGGAACTGCCTGCTGCTTGGAGCCGTTGCGGCCGCCGGCGCCGCCTCGGCATTGACGCAAACCGCGACCGGGGCCGCGG
>CAWGXF010000004.1:0-332120 GCA_963826485.1 uncultured Thermoleophilia bacterium | reverse complement strand
GCGACAGGTTAGGCAGTCGCTCGTAGCCAATGGCATAGACGAGTCGCAGCTTCCAGAAGACGCCCACGGCGGAGTTGTGATGGCCATCGAGAGCCTCGACGAGTACTCCGCTGTCTCCGAGGCCGGGGGAAGTGCGGACCGTCTCGCTGCGCGGGTCGCAGTCGGTACCCGAAGCACGTTCACGGCCCTCCCGTCGGCCTTCGTGGCCGGAGTCTCGCGTGCCGTTCCGCTTCGGCGGCCCCGCCGGGTAGACATCCTTTCGCTCGATAGGCAGAAGCGTCTCTACGACGACTCCGGCCTGCCATCGATCGAATCCGCGTTCGAGCTTGTCTCGCACCTTGATTACGGCCAAGGCCCGGTAGCGGTTGCGGGCGGCTGGTCTGCCGTTGAGTTCCTTCTGACAGCGCCGGGGGACAAGGGAAACGTTTTGGAGCCGATCGGCTCGCGTCCCTCGTTGCCTGCTCTTGGCCGCGCGCTGAGCTCACGACGATCGCGAAGAACCGCATCGCGTCGAAGGAGGATTCGCTCTCGGCCGAGCTGGCAGCACTTCCCACTAACCGGGCGCGCTGTGAGCGACTCGTCGAGGAGATCGAGGCCGGGCGGAAGGTCAGCGATCTCGCGGATTCAGACGTCGCGGCCGTTCACCGCATGGAGCGATTACTCCGCAGTCCCGCGAAGGTTCTCGCAGACGTGCGCGGATACGCTCAGGAGTCTCTCCGGCGGCTCTACAGGGAGCGCAACTTGGTCTTGCATGGCGGCCGGACGCGTGGAGTGGCACTGGACAGCACCCTCAGGACAGCCGCGCCGCTCGTCGGCGCGGGAGTCGACAGAATCGTCCACGCTCACCTAACAACCGGGTTAGAGCCACTTCAGGTCGCAGCGCGTGCTGGTTTGAGCTGCAGCGCGCGGGACTTCCGGGGGCGACCGAAGTTACCGGGCTTCTCGAATAGCCCGGAATAACCCCTTCGAGCTCCTGGACGTTCAGCGGACGTTGCGATTGGGTCGACTCGTCTCGGTCAACGACCGAAAAGTCGGTTTGCAGGGAGTTCCGCGAAGCCCTCTGACGGACTCGAACCGTCGACCCCCTCCTTACCATGGAGGTGCTCTACCAACTGAGCTAAGAGGGCAGGTGGCGCAGTGTACCCCCGGTGCCTTCGCCGTTCGGCCCGGTCAGGCGAGCTTCAGCGTCTTCGAATGGCGAAGAACCTCGGCGTCTGCGTTCAGAGCAGCGACCCGGGCGTACTTCGTGCCGGCGGCGACCGCGATCCTCGTTTCGAAATGGGTCTTCGGGACGTTCCGCTCGACGGCGAGCCCGCCTGCCGACGGGCCGGTCTCGAGCTGCCACTGCACGACCTCGGTCGAGCCGTTCCAGCTGGCGTGCAGCAGGTGGCCGGCCGCGTGCGGGGTGGCCGTGACCGTCGGCGGGAAGTACGGCGTCCCGCTCCACGGGAATCGAAGCGTGCGGTAGTTCTGGCCGCCCTTCGGCAGCGTCGCGTCGTAGACGACGTGCCCGCCGTCGGTGTACTCCGTGAAGAACGGCGCGGTTCCCCAGCCGACGAGCACGTTGGTGTTCGGCAGGATCTGTGTGCTGCCGAGCGCGTGCGCGACCGCCGGCGGATAATGGACGTAGCGGCGGTGCAGCGTGGCCCGCATCCGCCTGTGGTCGAGTGCGAGCACCAGCGCTCTCGACTGCGGCTGCACCTTGGGCGCGCCGCCGTCGTCGAAGAGGCTGAGGAGGTTTCCGGGATGACTGCGCGCGTCGTGCTGCCAGGCGAAGACCGTCCCACGGCTCATCTTGAAATCGCTCTTCTTGCCGCCGAGCCGCCACAGCACCTTGCCGGTCTGGCCGTCGATCTTGTAGATCCCCCACGTGTTGCGCGCCGAGACGAGATAGTTGCCGTCGCCGTCGCGCTCGACCGAGTTGATGTGGAAATAGTCGAACTGCGGGCCGACCCCGGCGTACGACTCGTCCAGGGTCACGTGATCGAGGCTTCGCCACTCGAACAGGACCCGCCCGTTTGCCGGATCGAGCTCCTGCATGATCCCGCCGACGACCGTGCCGTTCTTCGGGCCGCCGAACGCGGTCAGATCGGCCTCGGCGTGCTCCCACGCCGTGACGAGCGCGGTGTTGCGGTCGGTGAGCAGGAACTCGTGCAGGTCGGACGCATGGCCCCTACCCGCGGTGACGCGTTTCACGACCCGGTAGGTGGAGTCGAGTATCACGTGCGTCCCGTCGCCCAGGCCGTGCTCGGTCTTTCCCTCCCACCAGGTCAGCACGGGCTTCCCGTGGTACAGAGCGGTGCGAAAGTTCAGCGCCACGACCGGCTTCGTCGGGTGGAAGTAGACCACGTCGCCGGCGTTGTCGACGAGCATCGTGCCACGGTCGCCGGGGCCCGAGAGCGGGGCCATGAAGATGAGGCCGTCCGCGGTCGAGCCGTGCTTGTGCTGAAGAACGGAGACGATCGGGGGTCGCAGGTCCGGACGCGACGTGAACGCGTGGTGGCCGGTCGGTCCCGGCGCCGTGGGCGCCGCCATCGCCGTGCTGTCGAAGACGCGAAGACCGGTCCGGCCGACGGCCGTCAGGCCGATTCCCGCCACGGCGGCCCGTCGGATCAGTTGGGAGCGGGTCAGCTCCGATTCGCTCATTCCGGCACTCCCTTTTCCGTTTCCCCGGTTCTCCAATCGAGGCTAGCGTACCCAAGCGAGGCCGCCCTAACGCCTGCTTGGCGCGGCGATCCGGTCCTCAGTGGCGCAGGTTCAAGAGGGCGAGAACGGCGAACACCACGACAGCTGCGAGGTAGAAGAAGACGGCCCCGCCGCGCCCGGCAACGCGCCAGGCGACGACCCCGGCCACCGCAGCGAGCAGCGCGGCGATCCCATCGACCACCGCCGCGATCAGGCTCACGGCACGCGACTCGACCAACAAGGCCAGGGCGGTGACGAGGGCGACGGCCGACAGCTGCAGGGCCTCGCGCCGCATGAGGCCGGGACTGAGAGTGTGCTCCGGCCTGAGAGACGGACGGGTCACGAGCCGCGCTCCTCGACCCGTCGCAACGCCTGCGCGACCGTCGATCCGAAGGTCGGCTCGCCGAGCAGCATGGATGCCAGTTCGTGGGCCTCGCGCCCGATGCGATCACGCTCCGCGCTCACCTGGCCCGCAGCAACGAAGAGGGCCGCGCGTGCCTGTGAGGCCCAGGCGACGAGCTCGTGCGGCCCGTTTCCCGGAGCAGGCAGGGTCTCGGCGCCGGAGATCGCCCGCGCACGCGACTCCAGCCGGGGCAGGGACTGTTCCAGCTCGCCGGCCTCGCTCTCGAGGCGCTTCAGGTCCGTTGCGCGCCCGCTCGAACCGCAATTCAGCCACGGTGAGGTGCTCGGCTGCCCGGGCGATCGCGCGCTCCGCCTGGTCGCGTTCCTCCGTCACCTCGCGCAGCCGCGGCCTCCGCCTCGGCGGCGCTGAGCGCGGCCTGCCGGTCGCTCACGCCGTTCTCGGCGGTCGCGATCTCTGTGCGGCGGCGGTTATCTTCCGCGCCGAACGACTCGAAGAAATCGGCGATCTCCTGCGCGCGAGCGCGGATCGCCGCGACGTCGTCGCCGAGCTGTTCCAGCCGGCCGGCGCGCGCGGCGAGTTCCGCTTCGCGAACGTCGAGCACTTGCAGTTCGTCAACGGCGCGATGGTCCATACCGGGATGATGCCGGGTCTGCAAATTCATGCGAGGGGGTCTTGGCTCGACGCCGAAGAAGCCTCCAGGGATGGTGGAACGAATCCCACTCGTCGGCCGGAGCCTCGTGCGGTGGTCGTTGGCGCTGCGCTCGCACTGGAGCAGCGAGGCATTCTCGGACTCGGGTGATTACTGGGACAGACGATACGCCGCCGGGGGCGATTCGGGGTGTGGCTCCTACGGTAAGAGCGCCCGATTCAAAGCTGACGTCCTCAATCGGTTCGTCAGTGAGCACGACGTGCGCTCGGTGATCGAGTTCGGATGTGGTGACGGGAACCAGCTCAGCCTTGGCTCGATACCCGGCCTACCTCGGATTGGATGTCAGTGCCTCGGCGGTGAGTCTCTGCCGCAAACGATTTGCGGGTGACGAGACGAAGGAGTTCGCGCTGATCGGGGAGCTCGCCGGAAGGGTCGCGGATCTCACGCTCTCGCTCGACGTGATCTACCACCTCGTCGAGGACGACGTCTTCGAGGCTCATATGCGGACGCTGTTCGCCGCTGCTGAGCGATTCGTCATCATCTTCTCAACGGACGTGGACGATCGAAGCCCGTTGGACAGGGCGCATGTGCGCCACCGGAGATTCACGGACTGGACCAGTTCGCAGGCGCTCGGGTGGGAGCAGAGTGACCATCTCATGCCTCCGCCGATGCAGAAGTCCCGCCGTTCGGCGTCTTTCCACCTCTACGTTCGGAGCTCGGTGTGATCCATTTCGTCATCTGTACCGGCGCTCAGCCGGGATCAGGCCGCCTTGCAGTGTCAGCGAGGGGCTTCGTGTTCGACGCCGAACAATGATCGAGCGATGGTTAGAACGCATCTCGTTGGGCGTCACCAGCGGCCGGACGTCAGCCCAGACTCGGTTGGCCCGTGTCGTACGCGGCCGACATGACCCAAAGCGTTCGGGTCGCTGTCGCCGGGCTCGGAACGATGGGCCGCCAGCACGTTCGGGTGCTGACCGAACTATCCGACGTCGACCTCGTCGGTGTCGCGGACGCGTCCCCCAGCGCGCGGAGCGGTGTCGAGGAACATTTCTCCATCTCCGCGGTGGCCGACTGGGCGGAACTGCTGGAGTGCCCGGCCGAAGCGGTCGTGAACGCCCTCCCGACCCCTGAGCACCATCTGGTGACCAAGGCATTCCTCGAAGCGGGGAAGCATGTGCTGGTCGAGAAGCCGATCGCGCTCACATCCGCCGAGGCGGAGGACCTCGTGCTCACCGCCGAACGGGTCAACCGCCTCCTCGTCGTGGGTCATGTCGAACGGTTCAACCCCGCGGTCAGCGGCTTGCGCGGCCTCATCGAGCAGGGGCAGCTCGGCGATGTCGTGACGATCGCGGCACGCCGCGTCGGGATTGCTCGTCCGGTGGCACCGCGGACCGACGTCGTGATCGACCTCGCCATCCACGACATCGACGTGTGCAGCTACCTCCTCCCGGCGAACCAAGGTCGGCTGGCATTCGCCTCCGGTCGAGCGCTCTGGGGAAACCAGCAGGAGGATCATGCCGATCTCGTCCTCCGGTTCGGCGATGCCGTTGCCATCGTGCAGGCGAACTGGATCACACCGATCAAGATCCGCAGGCTCACTGTCACCGGCACCGAAGGGCTGGCCGACGTGGACTATCTCGAGCAGTCCCTGCGGATCTACCGAGGAGCACCGGAGGCCTTTGCCGGTCCGCTGTGGGATTTCTTCGCAGTCGCTCGCGAGTCGGAGGCACTCGAGATCGGTGTCGAGCGAGGGGAGCCCCTTCGGGCCGAGTTGAAGAGCTTCGTCGATCGAGTTCGCGCAGGCGACACGTCGCTTGTCGAAGCAAGACAGGCGGCACGAGCCTTGTCCCTGGCGCTCGAAGCTCGTGCCACGATCCGCGGTGCGCGTGACTGACGCGCGTTCTTCGGCCGCCGCATGATCCAGTTCGTCGTCGGCACGCGCGCACAGTTGCTGAAGGTGGCGCCGGTGATGCTCGAATGCGAGCGACGTGGTCTTGCTTGGCGCTGGGTGTACACCGCACAGCATCGGGACACGATGAACGAGCTGCTCGAGACGTTCGGGTTGCCGCCGGCGGCCTATGTGACCGTTCGCTGGCAGACGGAGGCAATGTCCATGAGCACGATGGCGCTCTGGTTCTCGAGACTGCTGACCGAGTTGACCCACAGCCGGCAGATCCTCGGCGGATTCACCGGGCCACGACACCTCGTCGTGACCCACGGCGACACGTTTACGACGTGGATGGCCGCACTGATGGGGCGGCTCACACGAACGAAGGTCCTCCATGTCGAGTCGGGGCTCCGGAGCGGGAACCTGCGAGAGCCGTTCCCGGAGGAGATCAACCGTCTTCTCACCTTTGTCCTCGCCAACTACTACGCCTGTCAGGACGACGAGGCTGTGAGCAACCTCAGCCGTCATAGGGGCCCAAGCTGAACACGGACGGGAACACCCAGATCGACACGCTTCGGTTCGGTCTCGAGCACAGCAGCCGCATCGAGTTCGAAGTCCCTGCCGGAGACTTCGTTGTCGCGACGATCCACCGGTACGAGAACATATTCAATCGCGATCGTTTCACCCGCATCGTCGATCTCGTCGGGTCGATCGCGCAGCATTTCGACGTGTTGTTCATTCGACACCCGGCGACCGATCTTCAGCTGCGCAAGCTGGGGCTCGAGCAGCGGCTTGCGTCGCATTCGCGCGTACATCTGTTTCCTCGGCTCGAGTACCTCCCATTCATCAAGGCGCTGCGTGCCGCCGCGTTCGTAGTGACCGACGGCGGTGGAAACCAGGCTGAGCTCTCGTACCTTGGCAAGCCGACGCTGATCTTTCGAGACGAGGTCGAGCAGCGTGAGGGCATAGGCGAGAACATCGTCATCTCGCGGCTCGACCCCGCGATTGTGGAGGACTACATTGAACGGTACTCGTCGTTCAACCGTGAACTGCGGCTTCCGGAGAATCTCGCCGGCCGTGACGATCGTCGACTTCATCGAGGCTCGCGGCTTCGGCTCCGTCTAGCGCAGGTCCTTGTTCGTCTCCATGTCGAACCACATCGCAAACAGCGTGAAGAGGACGGAGAACGTCAACATGAGCGCAACGAGGATCGCCGTACCGGCGTTCGGAGGATGGCCCGAGTAGTGCTCGCCGACCGCGTAGCTCGCGAGCGCCATCCCGATCAGGCCGCTGAAGAATCCGGCCATGTAGAAGAAGACGAGTGGATGGAAGTCGCGGATCACGTAGCGGTGGCCCATCCGCCAGAAGAATCCCTTCATGAGGAGCCACGAGATGCGCGGCACGACCGATCGCAGGCGGATGCCCGACTTCTCGCCGATTCCGTAGATCGGGCGAGACGGGATGTCCCGCACGCGAGCCGACCAGACGTTGAGGTGCACCAACATGTCGTTCGGGTAGCCGTAGCGCGGGTAGACGTTGTCGAGGTCGAGGAGCTCGAGCATCCGCCGGTTGATCGCGGTGTATCCGGCCTGTGAGTCGGCGACGTGCCAGTAGCCGGAGGCGATCTTCGTGATCAGGGACAGGACGGCGTTCCCGAGGTAGCGGTAATGGGGGATGAGGTTCCACGCCTCACCGGTGAAGAGCCGGTTCGCCTTCGTGTAGTCGACCTCGTCGCGAGCAACCGGATTGCCAGCTGGAGCAGCTCGTCGGGATCCATCTGGTTGTCGCCGTTCATCACGCAAACGACGTCGGATCCGTCCGCGACCGCCCGCCGGTACCCGGTGACGACGGCGGCACCCGCGCCCACTGTTCCGCTCGTGCACGATGACGGTGATGCGAGGGTCGGCGGCACGCGGCGGTGTGCGCGACGCCGACGGTCCCGTCCCGCGATGCATCATCGACGACGTAGACCCGGTCGATGAAATCCGGGATGCCGCTCGAGGGTCGCCGGAAGGAGCGCCTCCTCGTTGTAGGCAGGGATGACGACGGCTGATCGCCTTGCCTTCGACCATGGTTTCTCAGTTTCGGATTCGCCGGATCGATGTCCTTGGTCGGCTGCGCCGATGTGCCGCCGACGGCCAGGATCAGTCGCGCCCCGGAATACCTGTGAGCGCGACAGAGAGGAGGAAGAAGAGAAACCCGGTCGCGAAGGCCTGCGTCGGCGCGGCACACGCACTTTGCCGAGGAAGCTCACGAAGAACGCCTCCCTGAGTGCGATGCCGTTGATCGTGAACGGGACGAGCATGACGACGAACAGCAGCGGACCGATGACGAAGTACGGCCTGCGGGGAAAGGTCGACACCGACCGCCCTGCCCACGAGCCAGATCGCAAGCACGCGAAAGACCTGGACGAAGAGCGTCAGGGCGAACATCCAGGCCAGGAGCGGGTGTGATCCCGATATCCATGCAATCCTTCGTAGGCAGCACGCAGCGGCCGTTCGAGTTTGAAGAATCGGAGCAGCGGCTACGAGAGCCGCGAAGAGGCCCGCGAAGCCGGCGCGAGAAGATCACGGCCGCTCCGGCGATCGTCGCGACGATGAGAGCCGCCTCCAGCCAGAGATACGCGCCGACGTCATAGCGGCCGACGGCCAGCAAGAAACCCACTGCGGCGAGGGTCAACGTCGCGACTCCTCCGAGCGCTCGTTCGAGCAAGACCGAGCCGGTCTACCTCCGAGGCGGCAGAACGGTGCCGGCGGGCGGTCGGTGTAGATCCTGGTCGCGTCGCCCCCGAGGGACGTCGGGAGCACCTGGGCGGCTGCGTAGGACACGTAGTTCGTGCGGGTCAGCCATCCGAACGACTCAACGACCCCGCGCGCTGCAAGCAGTCGCTGCCAGCGCCAGCTCATCGGGAGCACGGCGAGGATCGTGATCGCGGCGGCCGCCACGAAGTACGCGAGGTCGGCGTGCGCGAGCACGCGGAGCGTCTCGCGGATGTCGATCTTCCACAGGATGTATGCGACGCAGGCAGCGGTGAGAAGCAGCGTGCCGAGCCTGCGCGCGGTTCTCGGGAGGCCCGCTGCCATCGCTCTGAGCGTATCCGGTCGTATCCGACGTTGTCGGCTATCCGGAATGGATGGATGGATGAGATGGGGGCGGGAGGATTCGAACCTCCGTAGGCTGAGCCGACGGGTTTACAGCCCGTTCCCTTTGGCCGCTCGGGCACACCCCCTGAGCGCGGCGCATTGTAGCCTCAGGTCATGCAGCGCTTCGACGTTCTCGTCGTCGGTGGCGGCCCGGCGGGGTCGGCAACTGCGCAGCACCTCGCCACGGCGGGGCTGTCGGTGCTGCTCGCGGACCGGGCGACGTTCCCCCGCGACAAGCCGTGCGGGGGCGGATTGACGACGCGTGCCTTCCTGCAGTGCCCGGTCGATTCGACGCCGGTCGTGGAGGAGGAGGTCGACATCGTCGAGTTGCGGTTCCGCTACGGCCCCTCCGTCGTCCGCCGCGCCCAGGCACCGGTGATCCGGATGACGCAGAGGCGACGGCTCGATGCGTTCCTGCTCGATGCTGCGCGCTCCGCCGGGGTCACGGTTCGCGAGGGCGTGCGGGTCGAGCTGGGCGATCAGGTCCGCGTGGGCGGTGAGCCGATCGAGGCGAGCGTGGTCGTCGGCGCCGACGGCGCCAACGGTGTCACCGCGCGCGCGCTACGGCCTCGGCAACGGCATCGTGCGCGGCGTTGCGCTCGAGGGGAACGTCGCGTACGGCCGCGTTGCGCACCGGCGATATGCGCGGCGCGCGGTGATCGAGCTCGCGGACATTCCCGGTGGCTACGGCTGGGTGTTTCCGAAGGGCGACCACGTCAACGTCGGCGTCGGCGCCTGGGAGCGGGAGGGGCCGCGGCTGCGCGACCATCTTCGGCGGGTGTGCGAGGTGCACGGGCTGGCAGTGGAAGAGCTCGCCAACGTTCGCGGCCATCGGCTGCCGCTGCGCAAGGCGTCGACGCGAACTGCGTCGGAGCGGGCGCTGCTCGTCGGCGACGCCGCCGGTCTGATCGACCCGGTCTCGGGCGACGGCATGTACGAGTGCTTCGTCTCGGCGCGGCTCGCGAGTCTGGCAATCGTCGAGCTGCTGAGCGGTCGCGCTTCGAGTCTCGCAGCCCTACTCTGCGGCGCTCGACAATGCGCTCTCGCCCCTGCACCGTGCCTCCTGGATGTTGAAGAAGGCCCTCGATCGCTGGCCCCGTTCGAGCTGGGCGCTCGCCCGCACGCAACTCGTCTGGACGTCGGTCGAGAAGCTCCTGCTTGCGGAGCTCGCCGCGCCCCGCGAGCAGCGCGGCATCGCGCGCGTTCCGCTGCGAGGGCTCGAGTTGCTCGGCCGGCTCTAGGTACCGCCTGCCGGCACGCAGGCCGTTGCCCGGCGCGGCCACGCGGCGGTCGGTCGCTCGTCCGTCACCTTGATGTCCGTGAGCTTGACGGATAGCGGTCTCTGTCGCTTTGTCGAAGACCACGTCCGGCGACGCGTACGAGAAGCGCAACGGGTTCGAGCGGCTCCTGCAGACCACTCGAACGCTGCCACCCGGGTGCGATGGTGAAGGTCCGATCGCGCAGCACGATATGTGCCGGCTTGGGCCGCGTGTTCGGCAGGGAGAGCTTGAACGAGATCGACGCTGCCGTCCTCGACCGGCGCCCCCGGCCGCTTCCAAACCCGGATGCGCCCGTTCGGGACGAGCCAGTGGTCGGGGAGGTAGCCCTCGATGAGGAGACGGAAGCGAGGGGTGCCGCCGGCAGGCCGGTAGAGGCCGAAGTCGCCGTGTCGCTCGACGAGCGATGCGTTCGAGAATGTTGCGCGGGAGCCGCCGAAGTCGAACAGGAAGTCGCCGGGGATCCCGAGGATCGCCCCGTTGCGGCCGATCCGGCAGCGGGGCGGTGGCGTAGGCGTCGCTGCCGATTGCGTCCGGCAGCAGCAGCTCACGGTTCACCGACGGGTTCCAGTAGAGCTGCAGTTCCAGCTGGCTGGCACTCGAGATCGGCGTTGCGATCGCCGTCACACCTCCCTTGGCGGCGGCGTCGATCCACTCCAAGTCGCCCGGGAGCAGTCGCGCGTGGTCAGCGAGGTCGACTTCAGTTCGACGTGGGTGGCCGCGGCGCTGATCCCGAGTGCCAGCGACGATGGCGAGCGGCAGCGCGAGCCGGCCCGAGCCCCGAAGGGCCACAACGACCGCTCCGATCGCGGCGGCTGTTGCCCCGAGGGCGATCAGGAGCGATCCCGTCGCCGGCGTCGTTCGTGCCTGGAGCCACGCCGCGGCGATCAGGGACTGGGGATCGTAGAGGACGATCCCGCCGGTGTATCCGGAGATCGGAAGCCTCGCCGCCGCGACGACGATCGCCGCAGCGATGCCGAAGACCACAAGGCGGTACGGCTTCCCACGCTCGAGGTAGATCCCGAACGCGAGCGGAACGAGCGGCAGGAGGACGAAGAGATAGCGCTCCTTGAAGTAGCCGACGTCTGCGGCGACCACGCTTGTCTGGGCGAGCAGCAGGACTGTCGTCGCCCCGGTGACGAGCGCGAATGCAGCGCGTGTTCCGCCCCCGGGTCGGATGAGCCCCGCGACGGCTCCCGGGACCATGAGCACTCCGGCGACGAGCGCCAGGCAGGAAGGCCTGGAGGGGAATCCAGGTGAAGACCGCCGGATGAAAGGCCGCGCTCGGGCCGGTCGAGTAGTAGCCGACAGCTCGCAACGACCACGCCGACCGCGACCGGGAAGAGCGCGAGGAGCGCAGTCCGTTGCGTGCGCAGGAAGTTGCGGCGCTCGATCGCGATCGCGGCGATCAGGTACGCCGGCACCAGCACGAAGTACTCGACGCGGGCGAGCGTGGCGAGGCTCGCAAACGCGAGAAACGCGAGTTGCCGCTTCGCGGAAGGCCTGTCGATCGCCTTGACGGCCGCCGCGATCGCTCCGAGGGCCAGGGGGTAGGCGACGAAGTCGGAGATCGTGAACGGGATCATCACGAGCATCGGGATGACCAGTGCGTAGAACGAGCACAGGTAGGCGTAGCCGCGGCTCAGCTTGAGATCGCGCGCGATGACGTAGATCGGAATGACTGCGAGCGACGCGGCGAGCGCGTTCTCGGCCTGCACCAGCCGGTAGGCGGTCTCGGTCGAGAAGAGCCCCCACAGCGGCGCGGCGACGAGCGGCTCGAGGAGGCCCGGGAAATGCGCCGCGTGTCCCTCGGATCGCCAGGTGGCCGTGGGCGATCGAACGGCTGAGAGCCGCGTAGATGTACTCGTCGGGGAAGTAGCGGGCCGTGGAGTGCCGGAAGGCGATCCCGGCGCGCACGATCGTGGACGCAACGATCATGGTGCCGAGGACCCAGGCCGGGCGGGCTAGGACACGAGCCTGGACCTCGGTGCGCGCGGGCTGCGCGATCGCGCGGACGGACGACGTGGCCACCGCTCAGCCGTCGCCGCTCTCGCCGGCGCTCGAGAAGCAGCTCGATTCCTGTGCGATCACCGTGCTGCTTCCCTGCAGCGTGACGCTGACGGTCACCTGCTTCAGGCTGCTGGATCCGCAGTTGCCCGGAGAGCTGAGAGCTGTCGTAACCGTGTAGGTACGGTGATCGGGAGACTCGGTGCTCGACGTCGTATGGCTGTTCTCGTAGGGGTTCGGGAAGGCTCCCGGCGGCGTAGCTCTGGCAGCCGCTGGGAGCCGAGCTGGGCAGCGAAGTCAGGGAGGCAGGAGAACGGCATCGCGCGATAGGCCTCGAGCTGGCGGTCGGCGAGCGTGAGGGCCGTTCCCTCGTGGCCGGTGTGCTGAAGGCTGACGATGGAGCTGGCGAACACCGACATTGCAGCGGCGATGCCGACGGCGAGCAGTGTCATCGCGATCAGGAGCTCGATCAGCCCGATGCCGCTCTGGTCCCTCAGCGGTGCTCGCTTCTGTCTCGACGCGGTCATGAGCAGCCGGTGACCGGGCATTCACGCCACGAGTGCGGCGCGACGATCCAGGCGGAGCTGGCGGAGCTGGTCGTGCCGGGCGCGCCGGTCGGCGGGGTGTTCGTGATCTTGAACGATCCTGCGCCCGCGACGGTGCCGTAGTCGGCGAACACCGAGCCGGCCATCGTCGAGCTGTTCGAGAGATAGAAGCCGCCGTTCGTGAAGGCGATGCCCTCGAACCGCGAGTTGCCTTCCATGTCGATGCCGTACTGCGCGCCCGAGCGGTTGTAGGCAGCGAAGTCGATCAGCGGGTCGGACGAGTCCGTGCTGGGATCCCAGATCGTGTAGTTGCACGTCGTCGGGTCGAGACAGAGACTGGCGTCGTTGGTCAGCAGCAAAGACCCGTCCATGTAGATGGTGCCGTTGCTGTTCGGCATCAGCTGGATGTAGTCGGCGCCGCCCATCGTCAGGCTCGCGTCGAAGAAGACCATGCCCTCCAGGGTCAGCTGCCCGATGCCGCCGTGGGCGGCGGGCGGGCTCCACTTCAGCTCGCCGCCGCCTGCGCCGAAGCAGTCGAACGCGTGTGTTCCGAGGAGCGTCACGAGGTTCTGCGTCCCGAGGCTCGTGTCAGGCCCCGACGTCGACCCGGCGTTGTTGTCGAAGAGGTTTGCCGGAGGCGTGCCGGTCGTGCCCGCCCCGGTGCAGTTGTCGAGCGGCCCCGGCGAAGCGGTCTGCCAGTCCGTGATGTCCTCGGCGGCCGTGAAGGTCGGCTTCGACGGAAGCGGCGAGGGGTTTGAAGGGCTGAAGTCGCTTGCGTACAGCCCGGAACCGCCGTTGTTCGCGTCCTTCGTGTTCGCGTCGCAGGCGGGGTTCTTCCAGCCGTGGAACTCGGCCCAGCAGCCGCTGATGATCGCGGCGGAGGCGACCGGGCTCGTGGGCGTCCCGATCGCGTAGTTCGGGCCGTTCACGTACACGGCGCCGCCGATGTGCACGGGGATCGTCGAGCCCGACGGGTTCCCGATCGCCGGGTTGGCTCCGCCGGTGATGCACACGTCGCCCTCGATCCAGGTGGGCACGGTGATCGCACCCGACCCCCCGAACGACGTCGTCGGAAGGAGCGCGGACGGCGAGGAGCACACCTGGTCCGGGGTCAGCGAACCCGTGTGAGGCGCGCCGCCCATCACGAATCCGTAGCCGTAGATCGGCGGTGTCACCGCGGTGCCTGGGGTGCTCAACTGCTGGACCTGCTCCTGCAGGACGCGCGTGACCTTCCCGTTCGGTGAGACGGCGGTCGCGTCGAGTGTCCAGGTCAGGCCCGCCTTCGTCGCCGTCCAGGTCACCTGGTTGCCGTCGACCGTGGTCGTGGTCGGGTGGCCGCTCACGGAGGACTGCGTCCCGGCGGCTTCGGCGGCGACGGCGGCATTCGCGGCGAACTGGAGACCGGCTTCGCCGCCGGCCAGTGCGCGTGCGGCCTGCTTCTCGCGGCCCGAGGTCGTCTGGTTCGACGACATCAGCGATGCCGCGGCGGTCGCGCCCACCACCAGGACGGCCATGATGATGACCGCGAGGATCAGCGCCTGGCCGCTCTGATCGCGGACGCCGGTGATGTCGGATCGCCGCCGCCGGTTGAAAGAGTTGTTCATTGCCGCCGATCTACGCTGGTCCGCGAGCGCCCGGACGCCGCGGAGGGTCGAGCGCAGGGTAGGAGGCCGTCTCCCGACACGCATCACCCTTTCGGCTACTTCTCGCGAGATCCTCTCGTGGAGGAATGTGGCGTCGGTCGTCGCATGCTCAAGGCGAACGTGAGATCTGCCGATCACTTCGCCGTGCACACGCTGCTCGATCGAGCGCGCCTGCGGGCGGCTTCCGAATCCGGGATCACGCTCGTCGAGTTGCTCGTGACCATGGCGATCCTGCTCACGGTGCTCGTCGCCGTCACGGGTGTCCTGATCTCGGGAACGCATTCCGAGACCAACGTCCAGCACAGGCTGAACACCCAGGCGGACGCGAGGCTCGCCCTCACGAGGATGCGTCAGGACGTCCACTGCGCCTACGACGTGCAGTCGGTCGACTACGACGCGACGAACCAGGGCTTCACGCTCTCGCTGACCGAGTTCTACAACACCTGCAAAGCGGTCGACAGCAGCGGCTCGAGTAGCTCGAAGGTGCAGCTTCTCTGGTGCACCGTGCCGGCGATTCCCGGAAGCACGACGATCTACAATCTGTATCGCGGCAACACCACGTGCGACTCGAGCAGCACGCTGATCGTGGCGAACATCGTCACGCCGTCCGGCGGGTGGCCGACCAACTCGCTCGCGAGCTCCGCCACCACGTGGAACGGCAACATCTGGCCGGACGCCGGGACCTGCACGACCGACTACCTGAAGACTCTTCCCGTCGACCTGGCGGTCAACTCCGATCTGACGGGCACGCCGTATGCGGCTTACGAGTTGAAGGACGCGATCGCCCTGCGCAACTCCACGCGCTGCGGCACCACGAGCGGCGGCACGAGCGGCACACAGGCACGACCGACCCTGAGCCTGTCGGTGCCCGGGGCGATGATCGCGAGCACGACCATGCCCGCCTCGTCGATCACGGCCACGCTCACCGGCACCAACAGCCCCTCCTCGCAGATCACGGTCTATCGCACGACGTCGCCGTCGGCGACCGCGCCGTCGACCTGCTCGGGCGGGAGTTGGACGACCGTGGGCACTGCGACGGTGACCGCCGACGGCAACTTCAGCCCGAGCGGAGGCGGATTCAGCCCGGGTGCGACGACCGGCACCTACTGGTGGTACGCCGCGTTCGCGGCGGACACGAACGACAAGGCGGCCAACACGCCCTGCCCGTCGTCCCTCGCGACCACCGTCGCCGCCTCCAAGGCGAGCCCTTCCCTGACCGTGTCGGCACCGACGACCGGAACGACCGGTGTGGCGATTCCCGTCTCGTCGATCAGCGCGACCATCAGCGGCAGCCTCGCCGCCAGCGGCACGATCACGATCTACGCGTACTTCGGTGCCTCGAAGCCGGCAACGTGCCCCGGTGGAGCCGGCTGGACGACGGTGGGCACACTGACGCCCTCCGGCGACGGAACGTACAACCCGAGCGGCGGGCTCGCGAGCCCGGCAGCAGGCACCTACTGGTGGTACGCGTCGTTCGCGGGCGACAGCACGAACAACGCAAAGACCACCTCATGCAGCAGCGGCATGACCAAGACGACGGTCGCCGCATTCACCGGTTCCGTCAGTTCCGTGACCATGCTCGACACGAACCACAACGGCAAGGTCGACGAGATCGACGTTCTGTTCACGGTGAGCGTCCTCTGTACGGCCTCCTGCACCAGCGGCTGGACGGTCTCCAACATTCCCTCGGGTGGAACGCTCTCGTCGGTCACGGTCTCGTCGAAGACGGCGAAGCTGATGATCGCGGAGGGCTCCGGAGCCGCCGACACATCCGTCGGCGCGCTGACGGTCGCGCTGGCGGCTCCGGGCGGGATCACCGATTCGGCCGGCCACTACGCGACGTTCGCCTCGACGGTTCCCGTCGACAAGGCGCCGCCCGTTCCGATCCTCGTCACATCGTCCAACAAGGCAGGCGGCACCGCCGGCAAGGCGGAAGCGGGCGACACGATCGCCGTCACGTTCAGCGAGCCGCTCGCGGCTGCGAGCGTGCCGGCGACGACCGACATCACGATGAAGGCCGGCAAGAAGACCAACAGCGGCGTCACGTTGAGCCTCGTCGGCGTCGAGCAACGGGACCTTCCTGATCGATTCGACGAACGGCTCCGGCCACTACATCACGACGAACACGTCGGTCGTTTCAGCGGATCCGCGATCACGAGACCCACCGCGAGCCAGATCCTGATCACGCTTGCGAGCCCGTCGGCACCCGGGAACCTCCAGACGACGTCGACGCCCGACACGAGCTCGACGGGCGGAAGCCCGTACGTTCCCGCCGCGACGATCACCGACCAGGTCGCACCCGCGAATGCGGCGGCCGGCAGCTACGCGATCAGCACGCCTCTTCTTCTGAGTTCGTGCGTCAGTGCTCGTCGGGTGCCGCGGGCAGATCGAGCGAGAGAAACGCCGACACCACGTCGGGATCGAACTCGAGCCCCGCCTTCGCGGAGATCTCGTGCCGCGCCTCCTCGACCGAGAGTGCATCGCGGTAGGGCTGGTCGTTCGTCATCGCGTCGAAGACGTCGACCACTGCGAACATGCGAGCGGCGAGCGGAATCTCGACGCCCCGAAGACCACGCGGATAGCCGGATCCGTCCCAGCGTTCGTGATGACAGGCGATCACCTGGCGCGTGAGGCCGCCGAGCGCGGGCACGGGGGCGACGATGCGCTCGCCGAGCCAGGGGTGCTCGCGAATCTCGTCGATCTCCGCCGGCGTGAGTGTGCCCGCCTTCAGCAGCGTTGCGTTCGACACCCCGATCATGCCGATGTCGTGCAGCCGGAACCCGTAGGCAAGCTGCGCATCGAGAGCCAACTCGGGTGCAACCTCCTCGGCGAGCCGCAACGCGAGCTGCGTCACGCGGGACGTGTGAGTCGAGGTCTCGCCGAACCGGCCGCGCCGGTAGTCGTGCAGCTCGAGCGCGCGCGCGAGCGCCTCCACCGTCGCGGCGGTGCTCTCGAGTGTCGAGGCGGTGGTTTGGGTGGTTTCGTCAGCCACGGGTCATAGCGGCGTACCTAGCATCGACTGGAACTGCCGACGGTCAATACCTCATTGAAGGGTTCTCTCCGGACGGCACGGGCCTCGCTCGTGCGATCGAGCGGCAGGAGATCGAGGCTCGCTCCCGTATCCAGCCCGGACCGGGGCACGTCCGCAATTGCCTCTAAACGATTCCCGCCTATCTGCCGATGGGGTGACCGTGAACCTGAACCAGGTGATGAGGATTGCCGTCGGTCTCAACGCGAGCGACGTGCACTTGAAGGTCGACCAGCCGCCGATCGTCAGAATCGACGGCCAGCTCGAGCAGCTCGAAGGATTCGACCCGCTGACGAGCGAAGCCCTCGAGGAGATCCTGAACGAGGTCGGGGCGACATCCCCCCGCCGCATCGCCGTCTTCCACGAGACCGGCGAGCTCGACACCGCCTACCAGCTGCCGGGCCTGCCCCGGTTCCGGATCAACGCATTCCGCCAGCGCGGCGACATCTCGTTCGCGTGCCGGGTGATCCCCTCCGAAGTCCCGACCTTCTCGAGCCTCGGCCTTCCGCCGGGTGTCCAGAAGCTCGCCGAGGAGCACCGCGGTCTCGTCCTCGTCACCGGCGCCACCGGCTCCGGCAAGACCACGACCCTGGCCTCCATGTTGGGTCACATCAACCAGACACGGCGGCAGCACATCGTCTCGATCGAGGACCCGATCGAGATCCTGCACGACGACATCAACTGCATCGTCAGCCAGCGCGAAGTCGGGCTCGACACCGAGTCGTTTCACGAGGCGCTGCGGCGTGTGCTGCGGCAGGATCCGGACATCATCCTGATCGGCGAGCTCCGCGACATGGAGACCGCCGAGACCGCTCTGCAGGCCGCCGAGTCCGGCCATCTCGTACTGGCGACGATGCACACCGTCGATGCCGCAGAGACCGTCGGGCGCTTCGCCGAGTTCTTCCCGGCGATCAAGCAGCCCGCGGTGCGATCGATTCTCGCCGGCGTCATGAAGGGCGTGATCTCGCAGCGTCTGCTCCCCCGCATCGGCGGCGGGCGAGTCGCTGCGGTCGAGGTGATGATCAGCAACAACAGGATTCAGGACCTCATCCGCGACAACAAGCCCGAGTACATCCCCGAGGCGGTTGCGGAAGGCGCGTTCTTCCAGATGCAGACGATCACGCAGGCGCTGATCACAGCCGTGATCGGAGGAAGCGTCGAACAGGACGTCGCCGCCTCTGCGGCTCCGAACCGCCACGACTTCATGATCGCCCTCGACCGCGCGCTCAAGGAGCACGAGCTTGCGCAGGCCGCAGGTGGGGGGGCCGGATCGGATTCGGGCGACCTTCTCGCCGTTCCGGCGGCCGGAGCACAGAGCGACGGCTCGAGGGCCGGCTAAGCCCGGCCGGGCATGAACGTGGAGCTCGCGGCCTTCACCATTGCACCTGCACTCGCGATCGGCAGCTTCCTCAACGTGATCGCGGCGCGCGTGCCGCTGCGCCGGTCGATCGTGTCGCCCGGCTCTGCCTGCATGTCGTGCGGGAAGGAACTGAGCTGGTACGACAACGTGCCGCTCGTCTCCTACGCCGTCCTGCGGGGGCGCTGCCGCCACTGCCGGGCGTCGATCTCGTGGCGCTACCCGGCAGTCGAAGCGGTCACGGCCGTGCTGATCGCGTTGTGCGCGCTGAAGTTCGGCCTGACCTGGGACTTCGCGATTGCGGCCCTCTTCTGCGCCGCGCTCGTCACCGTCTCGGCGACCGATCTGGAGCTTCGCGTGATCCCGAACCGGATCGTCGTGCCCACGGCCGCTGTCGTTCTCGCGGCGAACACGCTTCTTCACCCTTCGGTCGAGTGGATCGCAGCCGGCCTCGCTGCCGGTGCGTTCTTCCTCCTGGCCGCCCTCGCCTATCCGGGCGGCATGGGAATGGGCGACGTCAAGCTGGCATTCCTGCTCGGGGTCGCGCTCGGACGCACCGTTGCGGTGGCCGTGATGATCGGCATGGTCTCGGCGCTCGTCCCCTCCGTCGTCCTGCTCGCGCGCCACGGAGGTGCCGCGCGCAAGATGGCGATTCCCTTCGGCCCATTCCTGGCGCTCGGAGGTGTGATCGCGCTGTTCACCGGGGGCGCCGTTCTCCACTGGTACCTCGGGGTGCTGTGATGGAGGCGTCGATGGACATGGACAACCAGCCCGATCTCCGCGCCGTCGCCGAAGGCGCCGACGATGATGTTGCAGTCGTCGAGCACGAGGCGTTCGAGCTGGGCGGAATGGGCGGCGGGCACGGAGATCTCGTCGCAGACGTGATCCGGACGACGGGCCTGCTCGACGCCGAGAAGGTCGACGTCGTGCGCCGCTCGGCGAACGGATCGTCGTTCTCGCAGGCGCTCGTCGAAGAGGGCTTCGCAAGCGCGCTCGGCGTTGCCCGCCGTCTTGCCGAGCAGTACCACCTGCCGCTGGTCGACCTCGCCGTAGCCGGCGTCGATGCGATGTCCGCGAAGTCGATTGCCCTCCCGGTGCTCGAGCGGGTCTGCGCGATCCCGTTCTCGAGTGACAGCACGACCTTGAAGGTCGCGATCACGAACCCACAGGACGTGCGCGGCCTCGACGAGCTCAAGCTCGCGACGCGGCTGAGCGTCCAGTTCTACGTCGCTGCGCGCAACGACGTCTTGACGGAGCTGCGCAGGCTCGCGCGCGCCGCGGAGGCGATGAACGCGACGACCTTCCAGGACATCGTCGTCGGCGACGAAGAGGACCAGGACGACCTCGAGGCCGAGGACGGCATCTCGGATGCGCCGCTCGTCCGCCTCGTCAACTCGATGATCTTTCAGGCGGCCGAGGACGGAGCGAGCGACATCCACGTCGAGCCGCAGGAGGACGAGCTCATCGTCCGCTACCGCATCGACGGTGTGCTCCATGTGGCCCATCGCGTGCCGAAGCGGCTCACGGCGGGTGTCACCACGCGCCTGAAGGTGCTCGCGAAGCTCGACATCGCCGAGCGGCGCAAGCCGCAGGACGGCCGGATCACGCTCGGCGCGGCCGCCGCGGGCCGGATGCTCGACATCCGCGTCGCCACGTTGCCGACGGTGGAGGGCGAGTCGGTCACGATGCGCCTGCTCGACAAGTCGCGCGAGGTGCCGACGCTCGAGGCGATCGGTCTTTCCGCGGAGATGGAGAAGCAGATGGACAGGATCCTCGCCCGCCCGACCGGCGCGCTGCTCGTCACCGGGCCGACGGGCTCGGGCAAGTCGACGACCCTCTACGCGTCGCTCGCCGGCATCAAGCGGCCGGAGATCAACATCATCACCGTCGAGGACCCGGTCGAGTACCGGCTGGGCGAGATCAGCCAGGTTCAGATCAATCCCCGGGCGGGGCTCACGTTCGCGAATGCGCTCCGCTCGATCCTCCGCTCCGACCCCGACGTCGTCATGGTCGGGGAGATTCGCGACGGCGAGACGGCGCGCATCTCGATCGAGGCCGCCCTGACGGGGCACATGGTGCTCTCGACCCTGCACACGAACGACGCCCCGTCGGCGCTCACCCGGCTGAACGAGATGGGCGTCGAGCCGTTCATCACCGGCGCGGCTGTCTCCGCCGTCCTCGCCCAGCGGCTCGCGCGCCGGCTCTGTCCCCATTGCGCGGAGCCCTACGAGGCCACGTGGGACGAGTTGATGGCCCTGCACATCGGCGAAGACCGGGCGAAGGAGCTCCAGGGCTCGACGTTCTACCGCAAGCACGGCTGCCCGCGCTGCGGCGACACCGGCTACAAGGGCCGTGTGGGCGTCTTCCAGTTTCTCGAGATGACGCCGCGGCTCGAGCAGCTCGCCTCCGAAAAGTCCCCGCGCGACGTGATCGCCGAGGCTGCCCGGGCCGAAGGCATGCGGACGATGTGGGAGGACGGCATCGACAAGGTGGCCGCCGGGCTGACCTCCGCAGAAGAGCTCGCGCGCGTCTGCTCGGCCTGACCGGCCCGAGCCGCGAAGATCACTCCTACGGGTGAGCGCGCGAACCGCTTCGCCGGTCGATCATCTCGACTGTGTCGGTAGCCCACTCTCTCGAGGTCGTGCCCGACGCGTCGTGGCGGGTCACCCGCGAAGGCGCGGTCGTCGCGCGTCGTCGGTGTCCAGCAGGAACATGGCGAAGTGGTCGTGTCGGCCACCGGGCCTTCGGGCTCGGCGACCCCGTATCGCTTCCACAGCCTGCAGGACGCGGACGAGTTCGTCTCGGATCTGATGACGTCGTTCTCGTACCTGGGCTGCGACGTCTCGGCCGGCGACCGCTGAGCTTCGAACGCCGTGCGCGGCGCACTCGTGTCGGCGGGAGCTCCGACTTTGGCGCGCGCCGCGAATATCCCCCGGATGCAGGCGGGATATCCCCCGGAATGGGGGTGCAGGAATTCCCCGGAGAAGGCGAACTAATGCAGGAAGGCTTGTCCCCTGAACCAAGCGAAGGAGATCTGTATGTCCAAGTTGCGGCAGAGGCTCCAGCGTGACGAAGGTTTCACGCTGATCGAGCTCCTGATCGTCATCGTGATCATCGGCATCCTGCTGGCGATCGCTGTCCCGTCCTACCTGGGCTTCCGCGATCGCGCCAACCAGAAGGCGGCCGACTCGGACGTCCGCGCGGCGGTGCCGTCGGCGGAGGCGTTCTACTCCGACAACGGCACGTACAGCGCCATGAACGTCGCTGCGCTGAAGTCGATCGACTCGGGCCTCAGCCTCGACAGCGTCAAGGTCGTCGTCCGGTGGCGCGAGCTACTGCCTGTACAAGACCGTGGGCGGCAAGTCAGGCCCACGTCTCGCGCGGCGCAGTGACGGCCCACTCGGGCGTCACCGTCGAAGGCAAGCTCTGCGCTTAGCCGCAGTCTCGGTTGGAAGGGGGCGGCGAACCCGCCCCCTTACCTCCGTCGGCCGGCGGGCGCAGGAAGCGCGAGGTTTGCGCAGAACGAGACGCTCGCCGGAGTTTTCGCAGGTAATTCATCCAACTTTCCCAAACGCAGAAGGAATCCGTGGCTGAAACTGTCAATACGATCGATGAGCTGCTCGCCGTCATGGTCGAGCGCGACGCTTCCGATCTCCATATGACGGCCGGTTCTCCGCCCGTTATTCGCGTCAACGGCCGGCTCGAACGGCTCGTCGACTACGAGAAGCTTTCGACGGAGGAAACGCGCACCCTGATCTACCGGATCATCTCGACGGAGCAGCAGAAGCACCTCGAGACCGGTCGCCAGATCGACTTCTCCCACTCCGTTCCCGGGCTCGCCCGGTTCCGCGTCAATGCATTCTTCCAGCGCGAGAGCCTCGCGGCTGCGTTTCGCCTCATTCCCGCGCGGATCAAGACGCTCGAGGAGCTCAACATGCCGACGCGGCTGTACGAGCTCTCCGAGAAGCCGCGTGGCCTCGTCCTCATCACCGGCCCCACCGGCTCGGGAAAGTCGACCACTCTCGCCTCGCTGCTCGACCACGTCAACAGCACCCGGCACGAGCACATCCTCACGATCGAGGATCCCATCGAGTTCCTGCACTGGCACCGCACGTGCATCGTCAACCAGCGCGAGCTCGGCCCCGATGCAACGTCGTTCGCCGATGCGCTCCGCGCCGCTCTCCGCGAAGACCCGGATGTGATCCTCGTCGGCGAGATGCGCGACCTCGAGACGATCGGCACCGCGCTGACCGCCGCTGAGACGGGGCACCTGGTCTTTGCGACGCTGCACACCCAGAGCGCACCGCAGACGATCGACCGCGTGATCGACGCGTTTCCTGCCGAGCAGCAGGGGCAGGTTCGCGTGCAGCTCGCGGCAACGCTGCAGGGGGTCGTGACGCAGAACCTCGTTCCGACCGCCGACGGCCGTGGACGCGTGGCCGCACTCGAGATCCTCATCCCCGACGACGCGGTCCGGAACCTGATCAGGCAGGCGAAGATCGAGCAGGTCTACTCGGTGATGCAGACGAACACCTCTCGCGGCATGCTCACCATGGAGCAGTCGCTCGCCGATCTCGTCCAGCGCGGCGTCATCACCCCGGAGATCGGATTCGCTCGCTCGTCGAGGCCCGACCAGCTCGCGGGCATCCTCGAGCGCGCAGGCTTCACCGAGTTTCCCGTGTTCCCCACTGCAGTCGAGCCGTTCGGCGCCGCCACCGCCTCCCTGGCGGACACCGGTCTGCGTCTGGCGGGGGAAGGCTAGGCGATGGACCTCAAGAAGGAAGTCAAGCTCTCCGACCTGAAGCCGAGGCGAAAGCCGAAAGCGGCTGCGGTCGGCGCGCCCCCGGCCAAGACGAGGCGGAAGAAGGGCAAGATCGAGCTCGTCGGCCTGAAGGTCGGCGCGTCGCAGCTGGCCGCTGCGCATGTGGTCAACAACGGCGGGTCACGCCTCGTGCAGGTCGCCCGCGAGCCGCTCGATCCGGGCGTCGTCGTGGCCGGCGAGGTGCGCGACATCCCGGCGCTCGCCAAGGCGCTCGACGAATTCTTCACCCGGAACAACCTGCCGCGCAGAGACGTGCGGCTCGGGATCGGCACCAACCGCGTCGGCGTCCGAGTTCTCGACATCGAAGGCATCGAGGACCCGAAGCAACTCGGCAATGCCGTGACGTTTCGCGCGCACGAGGCGCTCTCGATCCCGATGGACCAGGCCGTGCTCGATTATCACGTCATCGGCACGACCGCGTCGGAGCAGGGTGCAGTGACCCACCGCGTCGTCCTCGCCGCCGCCTACCGGGAGCCGATCGACCATTTCGTCGCGGCCGCCCAAAGCGCGAATCTTCAGGTCACGGGGATCGACGTCGAGGCGTTCGCACTCCTGCGCGCGGTCGCCCCGGGGGCGACCGCGCGGCAGGGTGAGGAACGGACAGCGGTGGTCGCACTCGCGTTGGGTCACGACCGCTCGACGCTTGCGATCTCGGACGGCGATGTCTGCGACTTCACCCGCGTGCTCGAGTGGGGTGGCGGGAAGCTGGATGCGGCGATCGGCCGAGAGCTCGGCCTCAGCACAGAAGACGCGGACGAGCTCAAGAACCTCATCTCGCTCGGCGACGTCGACGTGAACGACGGAGATGCCGACGACCCGCGGGCGGCGAGAGCTCGTGAGGCTGTGAAGAAGGAGTTGACGACCCTGGCGCGTGAGCTCGTCGCCTCGTTGCAGTTCTACCAGGGCCAGCCCGGCTCGCATGCGATCGCCGAGATCCTCGTCACCGGGGGCACGACTCGGATGCCGGGCCTCGTCGAGCACCTCGAGCGGCTCGTTCGGGCGCGGATCCGGGTCGCCGATCCGCTCGCAGCGGTGGAGGCATCTCCCGAGGTGCGCCGCCGTGACGACCTGGCATCTCTTGCAGTCGCAATCGGTCTGGGGGTGGAGCGCTGATGCAAGCGGTCAATCTTCTTCCTGCCGACGCCAGAGTCTCGACCAGCCGCTTCTCGACCGTCGGCAGCGGGCTTCCGACCAGGAAGACGCTGCAGATCGGCGGCGGGGTCGCTGCGGCGCTCGCGCTGCTCCTGGCAGGCCTCTACGTCCACGAGCGGTCGGTCCTCAACAACAAGCAGTCCACGTTGACGGCGGATCAGACGCGCCTCGCAGCCGTCCAGGCCCAGGTCGACGCGATCCGGAGCCAGCTGAACGACAGCCGGGCCCGCGGGTCGGCCGCCGAGTCGGTGGTGAACCTACGAATGAACTGGGATCGAACGATGTCTGCGCTGGCGCACGTCCTGCCGGTCGACGTCGTCCTGAACAACCTGCAGGCCGCGGCCCCCGTCCAGGCAGCGACGGCGGGAGTGTCGGCGGCGACGACGACCCCGGGCGCGGTCACACCGGCCACTCCGGCGGGGCTGACCATCACGGGAATTGCTCCGTCTCACGTGCGCGTCGGGACGGTCATGGACCGGCTCGCGATCCTGCCGTGGCTCTCCGACGTCGCGCTCGTGTCGTCGACGCGTCAGGCCGACGGCACGACGTCGTTCACCCTTACCGCCGGCGTAAGCGAGGTGCACTGATGATGAAGAAGATCAACGGACCGGTTGCCTTTGCGCTGAGCGCGTTCGCGTGCGTCGCCGTGATCGTCGTCGGGTGGTTCATGCTCGTGTCACCGCAGCGTTCGAAGGCCGACCGCCTCGACACGCAGATCGGAACGGTCGAGGGCCAACTCGCGACTGCCCGGCATCTGATGGCGGCCCCGAACAGAAAGCAGACCGCCGCGGCACTTGCGACGGCGAGGCGCGCACTGCCCGACAACCCGCAGATGGCGAACGTCCTGCGCCAGCTCTCGGCTGCCTCGGCGAAGTCCCGAACCGAGCTCGACAGCGTCACGCCGGGCGCTGCGATCCCCGTTGCCGGCGCCGCGCCGCTGCCGATGACGGTGGTCGTGAAGGGTCGCTACTTCGCGATCCAGCAGTTCGCCAAGCTGCTCCGGCAGAGCGCCGACGTCAAGCGCGGCAAGCTGGCCGGAAAGGGCCGGCTGTACACGATCGACAGCATCTCCTTCGCGGGCCAGGCGCCGGCACAGCCGGGGCAGAGCGCCAACGGCGCCATCCTGGCCACGCTGGCGATGAACGCCTTCGTCTATTCGCCGACGGCACCTCCCGCCGCGACTGCGAGCACGGATGCATCGACCACGTCTGACTCCACTGCAAGCGCGGCCGGGGCGACACCGTAATGTCGGCGACGACCCTCACCCGCCGCCGGACCAAGGCCGTCGCCGAGCAGCAGGCGACCAAGGAGCGCCGCCAGAAGATCTTCGTCGTCGGAGCGCTCTTCGTCCTGATCGTCGTGCTCGCCTTCGAGCTGCCGAGCCTCCTCGGCGGCGGCAGCTCGAGCACCAGTTCCGGCTCCGAGCCCGTCGCAGGTTCGGCACCCGTGACCGCAACGCCGGTTGCGCCGGTTCAGGATCCTGCCGCACTCCGTGCTGCGCTCAAGCGGCCCGCGCACGATCCGTTCGCTCTCAAGAGGACGCAGCCGGGACCGAACACGCTCGGGTCGGTTCCCACCCCGCCGGGGCTGCACGACCCGTTCGCAGCACGCTCGACGCCGGAGGCGGCAATCGCCCCGCCTGCGCCGAAGCCGGTGGTCGTGGCGCAGCTTCCCGGCACGATCGTCATCGGCACCGCCGGTGCCGGCCGCGTCGCGGAGAAGGGCTGGATCGTCATCCTCGCGTCGATTCCCACGAGCAAGGGCCAGCGCGCTGCGACGGCCTTCGCCTCGTCTGCGCGCGGGAAGGGCCTGACAACCGTGTCGCTCCTGAACTCGTCGAACCGCCGGCCCCTTCGGGGCGGGTACTGGGTCGTGTACACGGGGCCCTACGGCTCGCTGGCCGCGGTGAACAAAGCATCGTCCACCGTGCACGGAAAGGGCTTCTCCACCGCCTACATCCGTGAGCTCATCGTCTACAAGCAGAAGGCGAAGTAGGGCGATGGCCGAGTTCGCATACGAGGCGATCAACGCCCAGGGCATGGCCCTCTCGGGGACGCTGAGCGCACCCGACGTCGGTGCCGCGCGCGAGCAGCTGCAGTCGCGCGGCCTGCTTGCGCGCTCACTGTCGGAGCGGGCGGCCGCCGGCAACGCCGGTGGCGTCGGTAGCGCCTTCAAGGCGATCAAGCCGAAGTCGCTGCAGATCTTCGCGCGTCAGCTGGCGACGATGATCGAGGCCGGCGTGAGCGTCGTGGCGGCTCTCGTCACACTCGAGGAGCAGACCGACGACAAGTATCTGCGCCAGGTGATCGCCGAGGTGCGGACGGATGTCGAGTCGGGCCTCATTCTCTCGCGTGCGTTGGCCCGCCACCCCAAGGTGTTCAACAGGCTCTTCATCGCGATGGTCGCGGCGGGCGAGTCGTCGGGAACGCTCGACATCGTGCTCGATCGCGTCGCCACGCAGATCGAGAAGGACACGAAGCTCAAGCGGCGCGTGAAGAGCGCGATGGTCTATCCCATCGTCGTCATGAGCTTCGCGTCACTCGTTCTCGTCTTCATGCTCATGTTCATCGTTCCCGTGTTCCAGTCGGTCTTCGCGCAGTTGAACGGCCAGCTACCGCTGCCGACGCAGATCGTGGTCAACATGTCGCATGTCCTCCGCAGTTGGTGGTACATCATCTTCCCACTGGTCGGTCTCGCGATCTGGGGCCTTCGCCGCTTGAAGAACACGCCCGAGGGCGCCCAGAGGTGGGACCGCTTCAAGCTGCGGGTTCCGATGAAGATCGGCGACGTGGTGCACAAGATCGCGCTCGCGCGCCTGTCGCGCACCCTTGCAACGCTCGTCGCGGCGGGCGTCGACATCATCACGGCGCTCGACATCGCCGGCGGCACAGCCGGCAACTGGGTCGTCGAGCAGTCGCTGATCACGACGTCGGAGCGCGTTCACGACGGCGTTCCGATCAGCGTGCCGCTGGCCGAGGACCCGATCTTCCCGCCGATGGTCAGTCAGATGGTGAAGATCGGCGAGGAGACCGGTGAGCTCGACAAGATGCTGAGCAAGATCGCCGATTTCTACGAGGACGAGGTCGACGCGAGCATCGCTTCGCTCACCTCGATCATCGAGCCGCTGATGATGATCGGTGTCGGTGCGATGGTCGGGACGATCGTGATCGCGATGTATCTCCCGATGTTCAAGCTCCTGACGCTGATCAAGTAGCGCACGCCCGGCGGCGGCGCCGTGCGGTCGGCTCGGGCTAAAAGTGCTCGCGCACCGCGCGCCCGAATGCAGCACGACGGGCGTCGAGAGTGACGCGGTTCCTGATCACGACAACGCTCAGGCTCACCATCAACGTCACGTTGCCGACGAGGATCAGCACGTCGGCGACGTTGAAGGCGACCCCGTAGCTTTGGCCGATGAAGAGGGGATTCGGAACGTACAGGCCGTCTGTGCCTGCCGAGAGCAGGTTTCCGAGCACGCCTCCTGTGAGCAGTGCCGCGCCCAGTGCGACCACTCTCGACGGCACGAGCGTCAGCGCCGCTGCTCCGACGATCAGCATGCACGAGCCGGCGAACCAGACCTCCGACCGGTGGTGGTAGGCCCAGTAGGGCGTCGAGACGGAGAGCTTGACCCACTGGTCGACGGCCGCGAAGGATCCCGCCAGGGCCAGCATCCAGAGGAGCCGGGTGCGCGCTGCCGATCCGGGACCATCACCCATTAGAGGGATTCTTACACGTTCGGCGAATGGGAAGCTGTCATTTTCCCGCCTCGACCTCCTGCCGGCGCCGCTCGCGTTCCCCGCGCAGACGGTCGATCTCGGTATGAAGCTCGAGGCGCCGGGCCGAGAGCTCGGCCTCGTGCCGGGCGGAAGCGTCGTTCGGAAAGCTCGCCAGGCGGTCGTGGATCTTCGCGCGCAGCGCCGATACCTCTTCCTCCTCCGTCACGAGCCGCCCGATCTCCGCATCGAGGCGATTCAGCGTCGGATCGCCCTGTTCGTCGGCATTCTCGGGCTGCGGGCTCATTCTTCCTTTTACCAGACGGAGCACCGTCCTCACGGCCGTCCGGGCGCCCCAAGAGCCAGATCCGCGGTCGATGTTCGTGCTGGGGGTCGAGATCAGCCGACCCGATGCCGATACTGAACAGGATGGTCACCATGGATTACCACCGGATGTTCGAGTTCGGGGCGCTTGCGGTTCTGCTTCTGATCCTGATCGCGCGCCTGCTGATGCGCTGACCGGGCGCCCTCCCCGCGAAAATCACCCTCAAGTCATGAGCCCTCGCCGCCGACAATGGAAACGTGGAAACAATCCTGGGGGGCTGACCGTGGGTGCCAAGACAGACTCGAACACGGCTGTCGCCGCCACCGACGGGGCGGGACCCGGGCGCGCCGCACTCGGGCAGCTGCTCGTACGGGGCGGACACATCTCGCCGGTCCAGCTCGACCAGGCCCTCGAGGAAGGCAGCAGGACCGGTGAACGGCTCGGCGAGGTCGTGGTCAAGCGCGGCTGGGCGACCGAGGACGACGTGGCGCGCCTGCTGGCAGAGCAGTGGGATCTGAGCTACGTCGACCGTGCCTCGATCTGGTTCGACGCAAACGCCCTTGCCCGGCTGTCGCGCGAAGATGCGCAGCGGCTCGAAGCACTGCCCACCCGCATCGAGGACGGCCGGGTCGTCGCCGCCGTCGCCGAGCCCACTGAGCATCGGCTCGAGGCGCTCCGCAAGCTTCTCGGCGACGAGACCGTCGTCATCGTCGTACCGAAGTCGGCACTCGAGGCGGGGCTCCGCAGCGATCTCCTGCCGAGCCGTGGTGCCGGCGGCGAGAACGGCGAGGACGGCGACGCGGCCGCTCCGTCGACCGACGGAGAAACCGAGGCCACTGACGGGGAAAGCCCGCCGCCGCAGCTCCGCGCCGTCGAGCCGCTTCCGGACACCGACGCCGCCGACGGCGACTCGACGGTCGACAGCGTGGTGGCACTCGCCGCGCAGGCGCGCGGGATCGCCGACATGCTGGCGGAGCAGGCCGCATCGATCCGCAGCGAGGCCGCCCGGGCCGACACGGCCGCGGCGGAGAAGCTGGCCGTCTACGAGGGGCAGATCGAGAGCCTCGAGGCACAGGTCGCGGAGCTCCAGGCGCGGGTCGAGGGCCTCGAAGGCGACCTCGTGGAGCGCCAGCAGGCGATGGACGGCACCGCCGAGCGGCTCGAGGAGCTGGTCCGCCTGCTGCGCGAGCCCGAGCCCGCCGAAGCCGCCGCCTCCTAAAGGCTCGAAGGCGCGAGGCGGGGCTGAGCGCCCGCGCCGCCCTCGGCGACCGCCTGGACGAGCGCCTCGACGCAGCGGCCGTCGAACTGCGTGCCTGCGTGTCGCCTCACTTCCTCGAGGGCCTGGTCGGGGGTGAGGCTCGGGTGATAGGGCCGTTGGGCCGTCATCGCCTCGAACGCGTCGGCAACGGCGATGATCCGGGACTCGAGCGGGATCTCCGAGGCCCGTTTGGCCCCCGGATAGCCCGTGCCGTCGTAGCGCTCGTGGTGGTGGAGCACCCATTCGGCCTCGATCGGAAGCTCGGCCGAGACGAGGATCGAGTGCCCGATCTGCACGTGGCCGGCCATCTCGGCCCGCTCGCCGCCGTCGAGCGCGTGCGGCTTTTGCAGGATCTCGTCCGCAATGCCGATCTTGCCGACATCGTGCAGGAGCCCCGCCAGGCGAAGCCGCTCGAGCTGATGTCCCGACACCCCGAGCCGTTCGCCGATCGCGACGCACAGCGCGGCGACCGTTTCGGAGTGGCTGCGCGTGCCCGCGTCCTTCGCGTCGAGCGTGCGGGCCAGCGTTGCGGCGCGCGCGCGCTGCTCCGGTGAAGGGCCGGATTGGCGCCGGTCGATCGGGTCGACTGGCCTGGCGAGCCTCGGGTTGAAGACGACGGCATTGAGGCTCGTTCGCTTCGCCTCGTACAGGGCCAGATCCGCCTGGCCGACGATCAGAGCACGCCCCTCCGCCGCGATCGACTCGGTCAGCCCGATCGAGACGGCACGGGTCCCGAGCTCGGCTCGGGTCTCCTCGTCGATCTTGCGGGCGACCGCCAGGCCCTCGATGTTCCTCCGGCGCGGCAAGATGACCATGAACTCGTCCCCGCCCGTTCGATGGACGACACCATGGGAGCCGACGACTCGCCTGATGCAGGCCGCGACCTGCTTGATGCGCACGTCGCCGGCGAGGTGCCCCTGCGCGTCGTTGATCTGCTTCAGCCCGTCCAGGTCGATCGCGAGCACGACGAACGGCGTGCCGTGGGCGTCCCGCTCGACGATCGCCGCCGACAGCGATTCCTGGAATGCCCGCTGGTTGCGAAGACCTGTCAGGTTGTCCGTTCGCGCTTCCTCGGTCAGCTTCCGGACCTTGCGGTCCTGGCGTTGCCCGCCCAGCGCGATCAGCGCAACGAGGCCGACGAGGGATCCCAGCACGGCCGCGATCGCTGCCGACGCATCCCGCAGCGTCACGAGAATGCCCGCGTGCGTGCCGGGGCCCGGGTCGGCCTCGGCCGTCGCGGCCGCCGTCGCCGACGCGCTGACCCCGGCGAAGGCGGCCCTCGCTTGCTTCAGCTTGCCCCGGCGGGCGAGCGACTCGGCGGCCAGGGCCGGGGCGACGAGCGCATCCAGTCGGACGTTGTACGGAGCGGAGCGCTCGAGCGCCGAGAGCAGGCCGCCCATCCGGGCCGCGCTCCCGTCGTCGAACCGCCTCCGGCCGACGCGGGCCCGCTCGAGCGCGGCCAGGGCCGACAGGTCGTGCAACGCTCGCACCCGCTCCGTCCGTGTCGCGCCGGCGTGCCGGGCGGCCACTCCGTGGGCGAACCCGCTGAGGCCGAGAACTGCGAACCCGAGAGCCGCGACCCAAGCGAGCGATCGCCGGATTCCGCCCCGCAAAATGCGGGATTGCCACATACCTCAGTCTTCGTCAGCGACGAGCGGGCGAGCAATCACCCCTTCAGGTGGTTACCGCGATTTTGCAGGCACTACGGCGCGCGTCAGCGTGGACGGCGGCGCCCGCGGCGGGACTGTGCCCGCGGCTTCGACGGCGTGCTCAGGCCCGCAGCGCCGAACTGCTCGCCGTGCCCGAGGCGGTCGGCGAGCCTGCCCACATCGTGCTGCTGCTCCGGAAGCACGAAGGTGACGCCGGTGCCGCTGCGGCCGGCCCGGCCGGTGCGCCCGACGCGGTGGACGTAGTCCTCGTCTCCGTGCGGTGGATCGAAGTTGATCACATGCGTGATGTCCTCGATGTCGAGTCCGCGCGCAGCGACATCGGTTGCGACGAGCGTCGGGACCTTGCCCGACTCGAAGCGGGCGAGCGCCCGCTCACGCTGGTTCTGCGACAGGTTGCCGTGCATCGCCACTGCCGGAACGTCCTCGCGCGCGAGCTTGCGCACGAGCTTGTCGGCGCCGTGCTTCGTGCGAACGAAGACCAGTGCGAGCCCACGCTCTGCGTTCAGATGCTCGACCAGCCGGTCGAGCTTCCCCGCGGAGGTCACGGGCACGAAGGTGTGCTCGATCGTCCCCGGCCGGCGCTCGCTCGGCAGCTCGGCGCGGAACCGTGACGCATTCGCGGTGTACGTGCGTGCGAGCTCGGCGACACCACCGTCGAGCGTGGCGGAGAAGAGCATCGTCTGGCGGTTCGAGGGCACGGTGCGGAGAATGCGGTCGACCTGCGGCTTGAAGCCCATGTCGAGCATGCGGTCGGCCTCGTCGAGAACGAGCGTCTGCACGGCGTCGAGCTTGATCAGACGCTGGTCGAGAAGGTCGTTGAGGCGACCGGGCGTCGCGACCAGAACCTGCGCGGCCCGCGCCTTCTTCACCTGCGGCCCGATCGACACGCCGCCGTAGACGGCCGCGACGCGCAGGCCTTTCGCCTCCGCGAGCGGCCGCAGGTCGGCGGCGACCTGGGTCGCGAGCTCGCGGGTCGGCACGAGCACGAGTGCCGCCGGCCGGGGACGGATCCCCGCGGTGCGCTCGACGAGCGGCAGGCCGAACGCGAGCGTCTTGCCGGAGCCGGTCGGCGCCTCGGCGACGATGTCGAGGCCGCCGAGCGCGTCCGGGAGCACGAGCTCCTGGACCGCGAACGGACGGTGGATGTTGCGTGCGGTCAATGCCCGCACGACGGGCGCGCTCACGCCGAGCGCCTGGAACGACTGGGACATGCTGTTCTACTCCTTGTCTTGCAGGGGTCGAGATGCGAGAGACTCGATACGCCTGCGAAGGAGGAACGAGAAGCCAGATCTCACGAGCACCGGACGGCACTCAGTCGCCCCAGCGTAGCAGGAGGCTGCTCCCCGGTTTTACACGCGCCTTACGCATGCTCAACCCCTGCGTGACCCCAACGAGCGATAGTCAGTCCATGCGCAGGCTCGTCCTCCTTCTTGCCGCACTCTCTCTGGTTCTCGCCGGGACGGCCCTCGCGGGCAAGGGAGGCGGCGCCAAGCAGGGCAAGGTTCCTCCGTTCCCCCGCGTCCCGGGAAAGTGGTCGCACGTCGAGATCAACCGCAAGATCGGCAAGAGGCCGCACACGCTGATCCTCGACCGAGGGCGCATCCTCCAGGCCTCGCCGACGCAGATCACGATCCTCGAGCTTGGAAGCCCGGCCGTCGTCCCGCTCTCAGACCAGACCCTCGTCGTCATCGACCGGTTGCCCGCGACCGTGAACGACCTGCGGCGGAGAATGACCGTCGTGACCATGCGGATCGACGGCGGCGCCGCTGTGCGCGTGCGCGCCTCGTCCTTCTAATACCCTTCTTCGGACGATGGCGGGGACCATTCTCCTCGTCGAAGACGAGCCTTCCGTCGGAGAGCTCGTCCGCGGCTACCTGACCCGCGACGGCTACCGCGTCGTCTGGGTGCGGTCGGGCGAGGATGCCCTGGTCGAGCTCGACCGCCACCAGATCCGCATGGTGATCCTCGACATCGGGCTTCCCGGCCGGGACGGTTTCGAGATCTGCCGGGCGATCCGCGGCCGCTCGCAGGTGCCCATCCTCATGCTCACCGCGCGCGATGAAGAGCCCGACCGCATCGTCGGCCTCGAGGTCGGCGCCGACGACTATCTGACGAAGCCGTTCTCGCCCCGTGAGCTCGTCGCGCGGATGAAGGCGATCTTCCGCCGGACGGAGCCCGAGGATCGCCGTAACTCGTTCTCGCTCGGCGACGTCGTGCTCGACCGCGAATCACACGACGTCACCGTCGACGGCAAGCCCGTCGAGTTGACCGCCAAGGAGTTCGACCTGCTTGCGTTCTTCATGGCCAACACGGGCGTCGTCGTCTCCCGTGATGTGCTGCTCGACCGGGTGTGGGGACAGGAGTACCCGGGCGGCACGCGGACGGTCGACGTGCACGTCGCCCAGCTGCGCCGCAAGCTCGGACGGCCGGGCCTGATCCGCACACTCCGCGGCACCGGCTACAAGGCCGTGCCGGAGTGACGGCGGGAACCCCGTGAAGAGTCTCCGCGCGCGACTGTTCGCGGCAACGCTGGCAGCGCTCGCGCTCACGCTGGTTCTGACGATCGCGATCGGAGCCGTGCTGACGCGGCGCCAGGTCGATCGCTCGCAGGCCGCCAACCTTGCGCGGCGCGCAGACGACCTCGCGCTGCAGCGGCGGCAGAACGTCAACTACAAGACACAGAACACGCTCTCGGGAAGCGTGCGGATCATGATCGAGCCACGGTCGAATCTCGCGGGGCTCGTACCCAACGTGAACAGGTCGAGCGACGGCGAGACCACCTACCTCGGCACCCGCCAGCTCTACTCGTACCGCACGCTCCCGCAGCTCGGGCTCGTCTTCCTGCGGCCGGCCAGCTCGAAGGCGGCGGCGTGGCGTCCGTTCCTCGTCGATCTGCTGTTCGCTGCTCTTGCTGGCGTGGCTTTTGCCGCGGTCGTGTCGTTCCTCGTCGCCAGGTCGATCGTGCGCCCGATCCGTCGCGTCGCCGACGCCACGCGCTCCCTCGCAGCCGACGAGCGGCACGATCCTCTGCCCACGGGCGGCTCGCGCGAGCTCGCGGCGCTGGCGCTCGCGTTCAACCAGATGACCGAGCAGCTGGCCGCTTCACGCGAGGCCGAGCGCAACTTCCTCCTCTCGGTGAGCCACGAGCTGAAGACGCCGCTGACCGCGATCCGCGGCTACGCCGAAGGTCTCGCCGACGGCGCATTCGGGCCTGACGAGGCGGCGCACACGATCGGCGTGGAGGCGGGCCGCCTGGAGCGGCTCGTGCGCGACCTGCTCGACCTCGCACGCATGAACCGCGCGGAGTTCTCCGTGCGCGCCGAGCCCGTCGATCTCGCCGAGACCGCGCGCGAGGCGGTCGTCCGCCACGAGGCGGCGGCGCGGGAGTTCGGCGTCGGGCTTCGCGCGGCGGGAGTCGAGAGCTGGGTCGAGGCCGATCCCGACCGGCTGCTCCAGGTTGCGTCGAACCTGGTCGAGAATGCGCTACGCGAGACGCCGGAGGGGGGTGTGGTCACCGTCAGCGCCGAAGAAGGGATGCTCGTCGTCGCAGACACCGGCCCCGGGATTCCGGGCGAGGACATCCCCCATGCCTTCGAGCGGTTCTACCTCTATGACAAGGTGGGGAAGGACCGGCCGGTCGGCAGCGGCCTCGGGCTGGCGATCGTCAAGCAGCTCGCAACGGCGATGGGCGGCGACGTCCGCGTCGAGAGCGGTTCTGCGGGGACGACCTTCACGGTCTCGCTACGGCCGCAGCCTGGAGGTGTCGACCACTTCGAAGTCGGAGCCCGTGAGGCTCCCGAGCGCGTGTAGCTGATCGTTCGACCAGTGTGGGCTCGGCGCCCCGGACACATACCAGTTGGAGCCGTTGTCGGCGAGGATGAGGCCGTACGTCTTCATCGCCTGCGCGACGATTCGAGCCTGAGGCGGCAGCTTGCTGATGTCGACGCCCGCCTTCAGGCGTACCCGCAGGCCCATCGGGGGCAGTGACGGGTCGCTCGAGCTGCTTGCGTAGTGGCGGGCCGGATAGATGAACGCACGCCGTGTCCGCTCGACCGTGAAGCGGAGGGCGTGGTCGATGCGGCCTGTCGACGCGTCGCCGGCCCAGCGCGCGAGGCCCGGAAGGATCGGCAGACCCGCAGCGTCGGCCGAGGTCCACGTCGCCGGCCGCAGGGCATTCGACCGAAGGCTCCAGATCGCGCCGGAGCCCGCGGCCCAACCGGAGCCCTGGCGGTGCAGCGCATAGAGCTCGTAGAGCTTGCACGAATCGCGGTCGACGATCAGCGCGTGGCGGTCGCCGTCGTTTGCGTGGGCGGGCGCACCCTCGATCGGCACCCCGGCCGGGATCGGGTAGGGGCCCTTGTCGCTCTCATCGGCATAGTCGAAGGTCACGCGAGACTTCGGCGTCTTCCTGCCGTGAACGACCACGTACGGGATGCCGATGCGCGAGCCGTCGTAGAGGCCGCTGCCGAAGTCGGCGTGCACGGCGGCGTCGGCGCCGATCGAGCGAATCAACGCGTCCGAGTTCGCCGCGACCGGCAGCTTGTCGACGGGGCGGTTCCACACGCTCGAGGCGGGGAACACCGGGCAGCCTGCGAGCACCGGTGACCGGGCGCCGGTCGAGCCGGTGAGGGCGAATGCGACCGCTGCGGCTGCGAGAAGCTTCACGGCTGAAGAAGTAGCGACTCCCACCCGTCGGCGCATGCCCTGTACAGGTGACGTTCGTGCAGGCGGTCTTCGCGATGCCGCCAGAACTCGAACGTGTCCGGCACGAGGCGGTAACCGCCCCAGCGATCCGGGCGCGGCGGCTCTGCCGGCTGGCGCGCCGCCCGAGCCTCGAGCTCGTCGCGTGAGGCGATCGGCTGCGACTGGTCCGAAGCCGCCGCGCTTCGCCGTGAGGCGGCCGGCCGGCCCGCCCAGTAGGCATCCGACTCTGCGGCCGTGAGCCGCTCGACGCGGCCCTCGACGCGCACCTGGATCCCGGGCCGGTGAAAGAGGAGCGCCGCGCGGGGATTCGCCTCGAGCTCGCGTCCTTTCCGCGAGGTGTACCCCGTGAAGAAGGTGAAGCCGCGCTCGTCCGCGCTCTTCAGCAGCAACATGCGCACCGACGGCCGTCCAGCGGGCGTTGCGGTTGCGACCGCCATCTGATCGCCGTCGACCCACTCGTGGAAGAGCTGCAGGGGGTCCTTCACTCCGGGGCCTCCTCCGGGAGATCGCGCAATGAGCGGATGGGCGAAGGCAGCAGGAAGAGCATTCCGGACAGCGCGCCGAACGTCGCGATCCACAAGGTCGGCCGCAGGCCGATTGCCGTGCCGAGCACTCCGCCGACCGCAGTTCCGATCGGTCGCACGCCGTTGTTCACGACCATGAACGCGCCGGAGACCCGCGAGCGCAGCGTTCGCGGGATGACGGCCGCGCTGATCGAGCCGGCGAGGATGTCGAGCAGCATCAGGCCGATGCCGGAGAAGAACTCGGCGGTGAACAGGCAGGCGAGCACGAGCCAGTGTGGCCCGCCGGCCGCCGGAACGAGGATGAGCGGCGCGGGAAACAGGACGCAGCCGATCAGGAACGCAGGTCCGACTCCGACACGGCGCGAGACCCGACCGGTGACGAACGAGCCCAGGAGGGTGCCGACCGATGCCGACCCGAGGACGAGGCCGAGGGCTGCCGGCTTGACCTGCAGCGCTCGCGTCGCATAGAGGAGGAACAGCGCGAAGTAGATGAAGTTGAAGAAGTTGAGCGTGGCAACTCCGAGCAGTTCGGCGCGGATGATCGCGTTTCCGCGAATCCAGCGCGCGCCCGTGAGGGCCCCGGTCGACTGCTGCGGAGGCGCCGGCGGGTCGGGCGCGTCGATCCTGCCGAGGAAGAGAGCCGACCAGAGGAAGGACAGTGCGTCGACCGCGAGTGCGTACGGCCCGCGCAGCACCTGTACGAGGATGCCGCCGATGCTCGTGCCCGCGAGGAACGAGAACGCGCGGCTCCCGTGCGTCAGCGAGTTGGCGGCGACGTATTCCTCGCGCTCGACGATCGTCTGGAAGAAGCCGCCGTAGGCGACGTAGAAGAAGACCGAGAGCACGCCCGTCCCGAACGCGACGGCGTAGAGCTGCGCCCAGCCGAGGTGCCCGACCGCATAGGCCGCCGGAATCGTCGCGATCAGGAGGCCGCGGCAGACGTCGGTGACGAGCATCACCTGCCGCCTGCCGCCGCGGCGGTCGACCCAGCTGCCCGCATGCAGCGAGAAGATCAGATTCGGGACGAGCGCCACGGTCGTCAGCGCACCCATCTGGCCGGCCGTGGCGTGCAGCGCGAGCACGGCGGTCAACGGCAGCGCGATCAGCGTGATCTGGTCGCCGAGCAGCGAGACGGCCTGGCCGATGAAGTAGTTGCGAAAGTTGCGGTTTCCGCGGAGGAGGGGCGGGATCACGTGGGGCAGTCAATCAGCCGCTGCGGCGGCGGAAGGCGGGCGGTCAGTAGGCGTCGAGCACGGCGCTACGACGGGATTCGCGCTCGAGGATGCGGAACAGCCCGAAGCCGGCAACCGCGTAGGCCGCCCCGATCCCGGCCTCGGTCCACACCAGTCCCGAGACGTCTCCGAGCGACGCTCCGGCTGCAACCGCGCGCGCCGCCGCAATGCCGTGGGTCAACGGCAGGCAGCGCCCGATCGCGCTCATCCACCCGGGGAGCACGGACAGCGGGATGTTGACGCCGCAGAAGAGCAGCATGAGGAAGTATGCGAGGTTCGCTGCGAAGAAGAAGTCCTTCGCGCGCAGACCGATCGAGCCGAGCAGCATCCCGAAGCACGTGCACGACGAGACCGTCACCACGAGGATCGCGGCGAGAGCAGGTACCGCGCCGAGACCCGGCGCGAAGCCGAGCAGCAACGCACCGGCGCAGAACGTGAAGGTCGAGACGAGCAGCCCGTTGACGAGCACGGGCACGCCGCGCCCGAGGAAGACCGCCGCCCGGTTGGCCGGTGACGCGAGCAGCGGGCCGAGGGTCCCGAACCAGCGTTCGTTCGCGACGGCCATCGTCATGCCGTACACGGCCGACATCGCACAGACCTGCACCGAGTTGCCGACGATGTAGAAGTCGGCCGACTGCGCCTGCGCGTACTCGCCGAGCTTCGTGAAGAAGATCAGCTGAAAGAGTGGGCTCCCGAGCATGGTGGGGATGTACATCGCGGGCCTGATCCAGTTGAAGAGCCCGCGGTAGGCGATCAAACCCCCCACGAAGAAGATCGAGAGCCACGCCCTCATGTCAGGGAGAGGGTCGCGCGGGCGCGTGCCGCCGTCTCGAACCAGCGAAACGTGAAGACGCTGATGAGGAGCGCCGCGAGCCCGAGCAGCAGGACCATCGCCAGCGGCAGCCAGACCTCGCCGCCGAGCGCCGCATGGCGGAGCGCGAGGATCCCCCAGTACGGCGGCAGCGCCCACGAGATCGGCCTCGTCCAGGCGGGAAGGATCGCGGTCGAGAAGAGGAGCCCGGAGGCGATCCAGACGGGATACTCGAGCAGGTTCGAGAGGGCGTTCGCATACCGGTAGAGCACGAACGTCGAAGCGAGCACCAGGCCCATCAGCCCCAGTGAGAGCACCGTCGCAGGCAGCGCCAGAGCGAACTGCCAGGGATGGACGAGATGTAGCGGGATGCCGAAGACGATGCGGCCCCAGGCGAGTGTCGCCACCAGGGCGTACATGCCCGTGAACGAGTTGGCGAGCGAGAACGGGAGGTAGACGAGCGTCAGCGACGGCGGCGCTCCGACGCCGAGCTCGAGCGTTCCCTGCCAGCGCTGCCATTGGATCATCCCGCCCGAGCCGAACAGCGTCGTCGACCAGACACCCATCATCCCGGCGCCGAGAGCGGCGTAGAGCAGCGTCCCCGAGCGGCCGCCGGACTGGAACATGTAGAAGGCGACGGTTGCGAAGATGATCGGCTGCACGATCGACGTGAGCAGGAAGAAGCTCGACGTTCCGAGCATCTTCAGGTTGGTGACGAACCCGCTGCGGACGATCTTCAGGGCGTTCATCCCTCGACCTCGACCAGCGCGACGTATGCGTCCTCGAGCGTCGGCTCGCGTGTGGAGACACGCCCGACCTCGACCCCGTCGAGCTGCGCGAGCAGGGGAGCCGTCAGTTCGCGCTCGCCGCTCACCTGGACGACGAGCAGCTGCTTCTGGTCGAGCTCCTCGACGGTCACCGCCCTCACACCGTCGAGCGCGCGCAGCCGGTCGACGGTCGAGTCGTCGACGCCGAACACCTCGATCTCCGTCACGCGTCCCTCGCCGACGGCGGCCTTCAGCTCCGACGGCGTGCCCGCGCCGACGATGCGCCCCTTGGCGATCACGGCGATTCGGTCGCAGAGGGCGTCGGCCTCGAACATGTAGTGCGTCGTCAGCAGGACGGTCTTGCCCGAGTCGATGAGGCCGGCGATCGTCGTGCGCAGCTCGCGCGCGCCGACGGGATCGACGCCGATCGTCGGCTCGTCGAGAAAGACGACCTCGGGATCGTGGAGGATCCCGCGGGCGATGTGCAGCCGCTGGCGCATGCCGCGCGAGTAGCCCTCGACCCGTTCGTGCTCGCGGCCCTTCAGCCCGACGAGCTCGAGCACCTCGTCGATGCGCCGCCTCTGCGCCTTGCCCGAGACGCCGTAGAGCTCGCCGAAGTAGCGGAGGTTGTCCAGCGCCGACAGCCGCTCGTAGAGGCCCCGGTCGCCGCCGAACACATAACCGATCCGCCGGCGCACCACCTTGGCGTGCTCGACGACGTCCTGTCCGAGCACGCGCGCCTGGCCGCTCGTCGGCAGCAGGAGGGTGATCAGCATCTTGATCGTCGTCGTCTTGCCGGCGCCGTTCGGCCCGAGGAGCCCGAAGAGCTCCCCTTGCTCGACGGTGAACGAGACCCCACGGACGGCCGCCACCTCGAGCGGCCTGCGGCGGATCACGCCGGTGGTCGTCCGATACGTCCTGTGCAGGTCGATGGCCTCGATCACCGCCATAGGTCTCGACCCTAGCTCGTTGCGAGTCTCAGCCCGAACGGGCGCGCGGACCGGCGTCGCTGCGGACGTCGCAGGTCTGCGGATCGCCCTCGCAACAGCCGAGCTTGAACTTGCACCGCGGGCATTGCCAGGTCCCGTGCACCCAGACCATCGTCGTCGGGCATCGCCAGCACAGCTCCTGGTCGGTCATCGCATCGGTCAGGGTACGCAGGCGCCCGGACGAGGGAACGTGGGTATCGTCGCCCCGCGATGCGAGCGCGTCGGACGATCACCGTCATCGGCTGCCACGCGGGCGGCGAGGTCGGGAACGTCGTCATCGCCGGCGTCCCGACTCCGGCCGGGGCGACCGTCTTCGAGCAGATGCAGGCCCTCGCAGCCGACGACGGGCTGCGCCGCTTCCTCCTCCGCGAGCCGCGCGGCTCCGTTGCGACTCACGCCAATCTGCTCGTCCCCTCGACTCGTCCCGACTGCGAGTGGGGTTACATCATCATGGAGCCGACCGAGTATCCGGCCATGTCCGGCTCGAACACGATCTGCGTCGCGACCGTGCTGCTGGAAGAGGGGTTCGTCGAGATGACGGAGCCCGAGACGGTGCTGCGGCTCGAAGCTCCGGCCGGGGTGATCGAGGTGCGCGCCGTGTGCCGCGACGGCCGAGTCGAGAGCGTCGAGCTCCAGAACGTCCCGTCCTTCGTCGGGCGCCTCGACGCGCACCTCGAGGTCCCCGGGCTCGGGACGCTCGTCGTCGACGTCGCCTACGGGGGCATGTGGTATGCGATCGCGGACGCCGTGGCGCTCGGCTTCGCCATCGAGCCGCACGAGGCGCGCGAGCTGTCTCGCGCCGGCGAGCTGATCCGCGAGGCGGCCCGGGAGCAGCTCCCCTGTGAACATCCCCTGAACCCGGCGATCGCCGGTGTGTCGATCGTTCAGATCGCGCAGCCGTGGCAGGGCATCGGGGCGGTGAGCCGGAATGCGGTCGTCGTCGCCCCCGGGCGCCTCGACCGCTCGGCGACCGGGACCGGCCTCTCCGCCCGCATGGCCGTGCTGCACGCGCGCGGCTCGATGGGGGTCGGTGACGCGATGACCCACGCCTCGGCGCTCGGCTCGACGTTCGAAGGGCGGATCGTCTCGACGACCGACGTCGCCGGGACGCCGGCGATCGTGCCCGCTGTCCGCGGCAGCGCGTGGATCACCGGCACGACGGAGCTGTTCGTCGATCCCGACGACCCGTTTCCCGAGGGCTACCTGCTCACGGACACCTGGCCGGGCGCCGACGTCCAGTAGACGCCCGATGCTCGTTCAGTATGCCGGCAGAGCGTTCGACACCTGATCGATCGGCTGCGCCAGATCGGACCAGGATCGAGCTTGCGCCCGCCCGCAGCGCTTGGCCTCGTACAGAGCCGTGTCGGCGGCGTTCAGAAGATCCTGCGGGCGTGTGAGCGGCGGCGCCCAGTGGGCGGCGCCCGCGCTCGCCGTCACGTCGATGTCCATGATCGGCTGCGAAGAGATCGCCTCGACCGAACGACGTGCGAGGGCGGCCGCGCCTCGATCGTCGGCGTCCTCGAGCAGAAAGCAGAACTCCTCGCCGCCGTAGCGAAAGAGGGCGTCTCCGGCCCGGATGACGCTCAGCAGCCTTCCCGCGACCACCCGCAGGACAGAGTCGCCCGTGGAGTGCCCGTAGCGGTCGTTGATCGACTCGAATTGGTCGATGTCGACGAGCACCAGGCCGAGGTTCCCGCCCGAGCGGAGAACCTTGGCGACGGCGGCCTCCAGCTGCGTGTCCAGCTGACCGCGATTCATCGCTCCGGTCAGTTGATCGACGGCCGCATTCTGCGCGAGAGCCGTCATGCGGCTCCTGGTGCGCAGAGCGGACGAGACGCGCGCCAGCAGCTCGCTCCTGTCGAACGGCTTGACGATGTAGTCGATCGCCCCGGCGGCCAATCCGTGAACGCGGTCGTCCGGGGTGGCGTGGGCGGAGAGGAAGATCACCGGCGGCGGTGAAGGGTTCCCATTCGTGATCGCCTGGCACAGCTCGTGGCCGCCCATCCCCGGCATCGAAACGTCGAGCAGCACGAGATCCGGGGCCTCCGTGCCCGCCAGCGCGAGCGCCGACTCGCCGTCGGCGGCGGCGACGACCCGGAATCCACCGCGCTCGAGGACGACCCGGACGAGGAACCGGATGTCCTCGTCGTCGTCCGCCACCAGAATGAGCGGGAGGTCGTCCATTCGTGGATACATCGACCGTTGCCGCCTGCGGCTTGAGGAGTTCCCCGCCGGACGGGAGGGGCGGCGGAGCGCGATATGTTGAACGCGATGGCCTCGCCGGTTCGTTCGCGTTCGGGTCGGCCCGAGTTCGGGCGGGTGTATCTCCGCTCGTTGATCGCCTCCGCCGAGGAGCGGGTCGAGCTTCATCGCGCCGGAGGCCATCGGCTTCGCCTGTGGGTCGCCACGCGCCGTCTGCGCAGGCTTCTCGCCTACGAAAACCGGCGCCACGACAGGATCGGCGCCGTTGCCGTTCGGGAGCCGCCGAGAGCTGCGGTCGCGGCGGTTTCGGCGGCCCTGGTCGCGGTGCTGGTGGTGCTCGGGATCCTCGAGCTCCGGGATGCGAGCGCGTTCTGGCTGACGGCCGCCGAGCTGCCGATGCTCGCGATGTCTCTGCTCTGGTTCTTCCTGGCCGTGCGCTGCCTCTCGAACGATCGGCCGTCCCCCGAACAGGTGACGACAGACGAACGCTGATCGGTGATGATGTGCCCGCAAACTGCGGGAAAGGATCAGCATGCGGCTACCTTTGAATGCAACGGGCGACTGGCGCGACTGGCTCGGCGGCGGCACGCGCGGCTGAGAGCGCCTCGCGCGGCGGGTTGCAACGGGCCGAGCATGTCTCACCGCTCGCGGGTCGAGGCAGCGCTGGGAGCGGCCCCGAACATTGCCTACCCGGGACACACCCGGCCCGTTGACAAAGAATCGCCGACCGGCCGGCGGCGAGTACTTGCAGTTCGGCTAGCTGAACCCGCTCGGAGGGCTAGTCTCCGCCCTCGCCGAGAGCGCGACGGGCGGGATGGCTAAAATGACCGGCGTTTGGCGGCGTAGCTCAGCTGGTTAGAGCGTCGGACTCATAACCCGAAGGTCGGTGGTTCGAGCCCACCCGCCGCTATCCCGGTTGCGCTCCGTTGGCGCTGTGCGTCGAGGGAGCCAGATCCCGAAGGTCGGTGGTTCGAGCCCACCCGCCGCTACTGATTTCGACGCCGAGCGATTACACTGCGCTGCACCGTGAGGCGACCAGTGCTCTCCGTCGGGCTCCTTTCCTTGATCGCGACCGTCCTCGTCGTCACGCCGCTCGCGCTCGCCTCGCTGAAGGCCCGGAGCTCGACCCCGGCGTGCACGACCTCGGGCCTCGTCGTCTGGCTGGGCACGAACGGCAACGGCACCGCCGGAACGATCTTCTACAACTTGAGGTTCACGAACCTCTCGGGCCACACCTGCCACCTCAGGGGCTTCCCCGGCGTGTCGGCGGTGAACCTCGGCGGCCACCAGCTCGGCAGCCCGGCCGGCCGCATCTCGACGACCGCGGCGAAGACCGTCAACATCGCGAACGGCCACACCGCGAGCGCGTCGCTCGGCATCGTCGAGGCGGGCAACTTCCCGAGTTCCAAGTGCGCGCCGGCGACCGCCGCCGGCCTCCGGATCTACCCTCCGAACCAGACCGCGTCGAAGGTCATTCCCTTTCCGTTCAGGGCCTGCTCCCACACGGGGCCGATCTTCCTGAAGGTGAAGGTGGTCACCTGACGGGCCGGTGCGGCGCTCGCGATCGCGGAGCCGCGTGACTTCCATCGGACGACTATTCCGGCCTCAGCCGGGCATCTCGGCGGGCGCGCGGCGGCTGTTCGCCGCGATCTCCGGGGTGCGGCCGACGAGGAGGATGGCGAGCAGCGGGTAGACCAGCACCGAGATCATCCCCGCACCGATCAGCGAGGCGCCGACGCTGTTCGAGATCCCGCCGTGCGCGGCACCGATCCCGACGATCGCCGCGATCAGGGGGAGCCCGGTCGCGCTGCAGAGGGTGAGGCCGGCCAGCCTGCGCAGGTCGAGCGCCCTCGCCCAGAAGAGGGCCGACGCACCGCCGATGACGAGAAACGAGACCAGGAAGAGCGCTGCGAGCGCGAGCCCGCTGGGGCTGAGCAGGCTGCCGAGGTCGAACGCCATCCCGGTGGCGACGAAGTAGATCGGGATCAGCAGGCCGAAGCCGATGCCCTCCAGACGCAGGCGGACGTCCTGCCCCTCGGGAGAGTCGAGCGCCAGCCCGACGATCAGCCCGGCCGAGAATGCACCGAGCACGAAGTCGAAGCCCGCGTCGGCGGCGAGCAGCACGAACGCGGAGAGCACGAAGATCGACCCGCGCACCGCCGCCTGGCCGCTCGTGTACACGGTCTCCTGCAGCACCCGGACGACGGCCGGCGGGCGGGCGGTCAGGACCAGCGTCGAGGTGAGGAACACGAGGCCGCCGAGCGCGATCAGGAGCAGCACCTCCTCCCAGGCGCCGTACGCGCTCGTGAGAAAGACCGAGATGAGGATGATCGGCCAGAACTCCCCGGCGATGCCCCGGCCGATCACGGCGGAGCCGAACGGAGTCTCGAGCAGACGGGCGTCGGAGAGGATCGGGACGAGCGTCCCGAGCGCGGTCGTGCAGAGGGCGACCCCGAGCAGCCACCACTCCGCCTTGACGCCTGCCTGCTGGAGGACGAAGCCGACCACGAGCGCGAGCGCCAGGGAGACCATCCACGCGGTCGTCCCGAGCCGCAGCAGGCCGTGGGCCACCCGCAGCTCGACGACCTCGACCCCGGCCACGAAGAAGAGGAAGGCCAGCCCGAAGTTCGAGAGCACCTGGACGTACCCGTTCACCGTGGCGATCCCCAGCACGTGCTGGCCGATGAGGATCCCGAGTGCCAGCTCCACGACGACCGTCGGCAGGCGGATCCTGCCGTGGATCCTCGACAGCACCGCGGCCAGCGTGGACGCCAGCAGGACGAGCACGACGGAGCGCAGCTGCGGCTCGGTGATCACCGCCACCAGGGGCATGACGCACATCATGGCGCCACCTTCTCTAGGTGCGGCCGGCGCGCCAGGTGAAGTGCAGCGCGACGAGGGCCCCGGCGAGGAGTGCGAGACCCGCCAGGATCGCTGCCTCGCCGTCGCGGCTTCGCCGTGCGGGCACGATCCGGAGCGAGGCGGCCACGGTTGCACCGGCGGCGGCCCGCGGCGGTCGCTGCCGGCTGCGGATCTTCGCGCTCGCGGCGACCTGCGGCGAGGCCTTCATCGGCCGGATCGCGAGCAGCGCTCTGAAGTCCCTGACCGCCCCCTCACCGCTCGGCGCGCCGGACGGCAGCGGGACGGGTGGCGGGACCGAGGCGATGCGCCCGAGGCGCGTCCAGGCGGCGAGGTAGCGCGTGGGGTCGACCGCGCCGTCGTAGCCGAGGTAGAGGAGGCCGTTCGGATGCACCTCGAAATGCACGTGCGGCCAGGTGGTGACGGCATCCCCGGTGTTGCCGACGAATCCGAGCACCTGTCCGCGCCGGACGTGGTGGTTGTTCCGGGCGAGCGCGCTGTAGCCCGAGAGATGCGCGTAGTAGTACTGGTTGCCCTGCGCGTCGACGAGCCAGAGCCGCCACCCTCCGACGCGGTTCCAGCCGACGGCGAACACGACGCCGTTCGCGACGGCCACCACCGGCGTGCCGAGGGGCGCGAAGAGGTCGTCGCCGTGATGCCAGCCGCCCGGGACGTCGCTGCGGCTGGCGCCGTAGGTGTCGCCCCAGGCGACGTCGCCGACGACGGGGAACGTGCGTGCGCCTGCGCCGAGAGACGGTGTGACGGAGAGCGGCTGCCCGGTGAGCGGGGCGGTGTGCTTCGCGGTGCTCTTCGCAGCCTTGTGCTTCGCGGCGGGGTGCGTTCCCGTCTCGTGCTTCGCCGCCGGCCGCTTCCGGGTCGACGAGGATGACGGGCTCGCCGCCCGCGGCTTCGCCGCGGTCTTGGTGGTCGTGGTGGTCGTGGTGGTCGTGGTGGTGGCCGTGGTGGTGGGCGGTTTCGTCGTCGGCTTCGCCGTGCCCGCCCCCGTCGCCGCGTGGGGCGTCGTCGTCGGGGCCGGCGGCTCGACGGCGGCGGTCGCGAGCGGCACGCGGTCGGCGCCCACCCAGCCGATCAGGAACGTCGTCCCAGCGGCGAAGCCGCCGTGCGCCCGGGTGAGCTCGAGCTGAAGCGCGGCGCGCCACCAGCGCAGCGGAGCCCCGGCCGGCAGCGGCGCGAGCGCGGGCCTCGTGCTCAGCGTCCCCCAGTCGCCGACGTCGACCTCGTCGCCCGGGCCTAGCGTCACCTGCCTGCCCTCAACGACGAGGCCTTCGACCGCGGCGCGCAGCCACCAGCCGTTGCCGGAGCCGGGCCGCGGCACGAGGTCCGCGCGCAGGGACGTGCCGCCGATCGCGCCGCCGAGGATGCTCCAGGCGCCCGCGCGGAGCGTCGAGCCCCCGGGCGTCCCCTTCGCATCGAGGCAACCTGCGACACCGAGTGAGACCGAGGCGATCGAAAGGTCGGCGGCCGGCTCGCCTGCGTTGTCCACCGAGGTGCCGGCACGGTCGGGGCCGAGCAGCACCGGGCCGACCGCGTCCGGAACACCGGCACCCGGGGCCTCGGTCGCGAGCAGCCCCGTTCCGACGCAGACGGGGGCGGTGGGATCGGCGGCGGCGCGGCCGGTGCCGGAGACCGCCAAAGCCGCAATCGCACACGCTGCAAGGCAGCCGACCTGCGAGGAACGCACCGACTGAGAATAGCGACGTGCCCGGTTTGCGGGTCTTTTTGGTCTCCGCGGTCGCCTCTTCGTGGGTCCCGCTACACTTCCGCGGCCCCTGGGCGGTGCGTCAGCGTGCCCGGGCTCGTCCCGTTTTTCACCTTAGAGAAGAGACATGGCCAAGACCGGAGTCAGAGTTGCGATCACCCTCGCCTGCACCGAGTGCAAGCGGCGGAACTACCAGACCGTGAAGTCGAAGCGGAACACGCCGGACCGCGTCGAGTTCCGGAAGTACTGCCGTTGGTGCGGGTCGCACACCCCGCACCGGGAGACCCGCTAGGGAGCCATGGCGACGGCGCCGCGCCAGCAGCCACATCCTCCCGGCCCTGCGGACGAGCGCCGGAGGTCGAACTTCATCGCCGAGTCGTGGGCGGAGCTGAAGAAGGTCGAGTGGCCGGGGCAGAACCAGGTGATCCAGGGCACGGTGGTCGTGCTCGTCGCCTGCATCGTGGTCGGCACCTACCTGTACCTCAACGACCAGGTTTGGAAGCAAGTCGTCTCCAAGCTCTTCCTCGGTCAGTAAGGAATCCAATGTTTCGCTGGTACGTCGTCAACACCTATTCCGGCCATGAGAACAAGGTCAAGGCCAATCTCGAGCATCGGATCGAGTCGATGGGGCAGCGCGTGCGCTTCCGCCGCGTCGTCGTGCCGACCGAGCAGGTGATCGAGACCAAGGACGGCCAGAAGGTTCAGGCCGAGAAGCGCGTGCTCCCGGGGTACGTGCTCGTGAATATGGACCTGAACGACGACGCGTGGACGGTCGTGAAGAACACGCCGGGCGTGACCGGCTTCGTCGGAGCGGGCTCCAAGCCGGTGCCGCTCTCGCAGCCGGAGGTCGACCGCATCCTCAAGACGGGCGCGAACGCCGGCGGCGACCGGGCGCGCACCACGATCGAGTACTCGCTGGGCGAGTCGGTCAAGGTGACCTCGGGGCCGCTCTCCGACTTCGACGGCGAGATCGTCGACGTCAACCCGGACCAGCAGAAGCTCAAGGTGCTCGTGGATATCTTCGAACGCCAGGTTCCCGTCGAGCTCGGCTTCGACCAGGTCAAGAAGCTCGACTAAAGGACGGAAATGGCGAAGAAAGTACTCACGCTGATCAAGCTGCAGATCCCGGGGGGCCAGGCGAACCCTGCCCCGCCGGTCGGTCCCGCGCTCGGCCAGCACGGCGTCAACATCATGGAGTTCTGCAAGGCGTTCAACGCGCAGACCGCGCAGGAGAACGGACGCATCATCCCGGTCGAGATCACCGTCTACGAGGACCGGAGCTTCGACTTCATCACGAAGACGCCGCCGGCCGCCGTCCTGATCAAGGAGGCGCTGCGGCTCGAGAAGGGCTCGTCCGAGCCGAACCGGACGAAGGTCGGCCGGCTCACGCAGGCCCAGCTCCGGTCGATCGCCGAGACGAAGATGCCCGATCTGAACGCGCGTGACGTCGAGCAGGCGATGCTCGTGATCGCCGGCACCGCCCGGAGCATGGGAGTCGAGGTGGACACATGAACGTAGGCTTGACGGAGTTCATCAAGAGCGGAGACGCCGGCTTTCGCCGGCGTCGGAGCGGACACATGAACGTAGGCTTGACGGAGTTCATCAAGAGCGGAGACGCCGGCTTTCGCCGGCGTCGGAGCGGACACATGAACGTAGGCTTGACGGAGTTCATCAAGAGCGGAGACCCCGGCTTCGCCGGCGTCGGAGCGGACCTCTGATGGCGCAGCATGGGAAGCGGTATCGCGACTCGCGGGGCGCGGTCGACCGCGAGCAGCTGTACACCCCGGTCGAGGCGGTCCGCCTGCTCAAGGACCTGCCGGTCACGAAGTTCGACGAGACGATCGAGGTGCACATGAGCCTGGGCCTCAACGTCCGGCACGCGGACGAGCAGCTGCGCGGGACGCTGATGCTTCCGCACGGCACCGGCCGCGAGCAGCGCGTCGCGGTGTTCGCCGAGGGCGACAAGGCTCGCGAGGCCGAGGACGCGGGGGCGGACGTCGTCGGCTCGGCCGACCTCGCGAAGAGGATCGAGGAGGGGTTCACGGATTTCGACGTCGCCATCGCGACGCCCGACCAGATGGGCAACGTCGGCCGCCTCGGCCGCGTGCTCGGTCCCCGCGGCCTGATGCCGAACCCGAAGACCGGGACCGTGACGTTCGACGTCGCGAAGGCGGTCAAGGACGCGAAGGCCGGCAAGCTCGAGTACCGCACCGACCGTGGCGCGAACGTGCACATCCCGATCGGGAAGCGTTCCTTCGACGAGCGCGCGCTCGTGGAGAACTACGCGGCCCTGGTCGACGAGATCGTGCGGGCGAAGCCGGCAGCCGCGAAGGGCCGGTACATCAAGAAGATCACGCTCACCTCCACGATGGGCCCCGGGATCCACGTCGATCCCAGCCGGACTCGTGCGATCGCCGAGGAGCTCGAGAGCTCTGCGGGCAGTGAGGCAGCTACAGTAGGCGCCTAACCTCGACGAGAACCGCCGAAGATCGCTGGCAGCCGAAAGGCGGAAGCCCAGCCGAGGTGGGGCGAGTAGCCGGAGCGCATGCCCTGGCGCTCCAGGCCCGCCTCGAGGCGGGCCTGGTCGTTTCCGGAGGAAATGACATGCACAAAGAGGACAAGGAACGCGTCGTCGCCGAGTTGACGGAGAGGCTCCGTGACGCCGAGACGCTCTTCGTCGCGGACTACCGCGGCCTGACGATGCCCCAGATCGACGCTCTCAGGGGGCGGCTGCTCGAGAACGGGGCGAGGCTCTCGGTCGTCAAGAACACGCTGACCCGCCGCGCGGCGCAGGCCGCCGGGGCGGATGCGCTGTTGGCCCTCCTGGAGGGCCCGTCGGCGATCGCGTTCATCCAGGCGGACGGCGACATGGTTGCCGTGGCCAAGGCACTCGCCGACTCGGCACGCGAGACGAAGGTCCTCGAGATTCGCGGCGGCATCATGTCGGGCCGCGAGATCTCCGCGGCGAGCGTCGAGGAGCTGGCGAAGCTGCCGCCGATCGATGTGCTGCGCGGTCAGGTGCTCGGAGCGATCGTCGCGCCACTCTCCGCGATCGCCGCGCTTCTGAACGCACCGCTGCAGAACCTCTACGGGCTGATCGATGCCCGCATCGAGCAGCTGCAGGCCCAGGGCGCGGCACCCGCCGCGGAACCGGTGTCCGACACCGAGGTGGCAGACACCGAGGTGACAGACACCTCTGAACCGACCGAAACGCAGGAGGCAGACGAAGATGGCAGCAGTTGACACCGTGTTCGAGCAGCTCGGGAGCATGACGGTGCTCGAGCTGGTCGAGCTCAAGAACAAGATCGAAGAGGAGTGGGGCATCACGGCCGCCGCTCCGGTGGCGGTCGCCGCAGGCGGCGCGGTTGCCGGGGGCGGGGAAGCCGCGGTGGAGGAGAAGACGGCGTTCGACGTCGTCCTCACCGCTGCGGGCGGCCAGAAGATCCAGGTGATCAAGGTGGTCCGCGCGGTCACCGGCCTCGGCCTCAAGGAGGCCAAGGACCTCGTCGACTCGGCTCCGCAGCCGGTCAAGGAGGGCGTGAACCAGGAAGAGGCCGACCAGGTCAAGGCCCAGCTCGAGGAGGCAGGCGCCTCCGTCGAGGTCAAGTAGCCGCCCGGAATCGGTGTCTGACGCCGGCGTTTCCGGTGTCAGACACCTGTTCTGGTACATTTCAGGGGTTGGCCCAGCGGGTCACTCGCCGTGCGCTTGCGGCTGGAGGGACGCCTCCGCTATCGTGGGGGGTTGCGCCGACGTCCGGACACGTCAACTTCCGCACGCCTTTTTCACTCTTTCTTCAGCTCTGCTCCGCTCCTCACCTCATAGCCAGTAAGGGAGGCTGTTCTACTTGGCCAAGACGGTCACAGCGCCTCGCGCGCGCCATTCCTTTTCCCGCCTCAAGCTCGTCCTCGACCTCCCCAACCTGATCGACATCCAGCGCGAGTCCTTCGATTGGTTCCTCAGCGAAGGACTCCGGGAGACGATCGACGACATCTCGCCCATCCAGGACTACACCGGCACCCTGGCGGTGGAGTTCGGCGAGTACCGCTTCGGCGAGCCGCAGTTCTCCATTCAGGAGTGCCGCGAGAAAGACCTCACCTACCAGGCGCCGCTCTCGATGACGGTCCGCTTCGTGAACACCGAGACGGGCGAGATCCGCGAGCAGACGGTGTTCATGGGCGACTTCCCGATGATGACCGACTGGGGAACGTTCATCATCAACGGCACCGAGCGCGTGATCGTCACGCAGCTCGTCCGCTCCCCCGGCGCCTATCTGATGGAGCCGAAGGACGCATCCAAGCAGGTCTTCACCGCGAACCTGATGCCGAGCCGGGGCTCGTGGCTCGAGCTCGAGATCGACAAGAAGGGCGTCGTCTACGCGCGCATCGACCGGAAGCGCAAGCTGCCGATCACCACGCTCCTCCGCGCCCTGCCGGCCGAGGATCCGACGACGGGATTCAAGCTCGACACGTCGACCAACGAGGCGATCCTCGCGCTCTTCGACAACTCGCACTTCATCGAGAAGACGCTCGACAAGGACGCGACCACCCGCGAGGAGGAGGCGCTGATCGAGGTCTTCAAGAAGCAGCGCCCGGGCGAGCCGCCGACCCTCGACAACGCCCGCAACCTGCTCAAGTCGCTCTTCTTCGATCCCAAGCGCTACGACCTGACGAAGGTCGGCCGCTACAAGCTCAACCAGCGGCTCGACGTCGACGTGCCGGACGACACGCGCGTCCTGACGACTCAGGACATCCTCGCGCTCGTCCAGAAGCTCGTCGCGATGCCGCATGCGATCGGGCTCACAGACGACTCGAAGGACTACGCGGCCGACGCGATCACCCTGAACCGCGACCCGATCCGCCAGGACCTCGACGAGTACGAGCACTTCGGCAACCGGCGGCTGCGCACCACGGGCGAGCTGATCCAGGAGGCGTTCCGCGTCGGTCTCTACCGCATGGAGCGCGTCGTCCGTGAGCGCATGACGACCGAGGACGTCGACACGATCACACCGCAGACGATCATCAACATCCGGCCCGTCGTCGCCGCGCTGAAGGAGTTCTTCGGCTCGTCCCAGCTGTCCCAGTTCATGCAGCAGACCAACTCGCTGGACGGGCTCACGCACCGTCGGCGGCTCTCGGCACTCGGCGCCGGTGGTCTGACCCGCGAGCGCGCGCCGATCGAGGTGCGCGACGTTCACCCGACGCACTACGGCCGCATGTGCCCGATCGAGACCCCGGAAGGCCCGAACATCGGGCTGATCGGCTCGCTCGCCTCGATGGCCACCGTCAGTGAGTTCGGCTTCATCCAGACGCCGTACCGCAAGGTCACCAACGGCAAGGTGACGGACGAGATCTTCTACCTCGACGCAGCCGAGGAGGCGCAGTACACGATCGCCCAGGCTTCCGAGCGGATCGACGGGAGCGGCAAGTTCGAGCAGGAGCACGTGCTCTGCCGCTCTTCCGAGGGCGAGGCCGTGATCGCGTCTGCCAAGGACATCGACTTCATGGACGTCGCACCGGCACAGATCGTGTCGGTCGCCACGGCCATGATCCCGTTCCTCGAGCACAACGACGCGAACCGCGCGCTGATGGGCGCGAACATGCAGCGGCAGGCGGTTCCGCTGATGATCCCGCAGGCGCCGCTCGTCGGCACCGGCGTGGAGCACCGCGCGGCTGTGGACTCCGGTGACGTCGTCGTCGCGAAGAACGCAGGCACCGTCATCGAGCTGGACGCGACCCGCGTCGTGGTCGAGGGCCGCGGCACGCGCGACGAGTACGAGCTGACGAAGTTCATGCGCTCGAATCAGGGGACGTTGATCCACCACCGCCCGATCGTCCGTCAAGGCGACAAGGTCGCCGCGGGCGCGGTGCTGGCGGACGGCTCGTCGACCGATCACGGCGAGCTTGCCCTCGGTGCCAACCTGCTCGTCGCCTTCATGCCGTTCGAGGGCTACAACTTCGAGGACGCGATCGTGCTCTCGGAGCGGTTGGTCAAGGACGAGGTGCTCACCTCGATCCACATCCACGAGTACGAGATCGACGCCCGCTCGACGAAGCTCGGCGACGAGGAGATCACGCGAGACATTCCGAACCGCTCGGAGGAGTCGCTTCGCAACCTCGACGATCGCGGGATCGTCCGCGTCGGCGCCGAGGTCGGCTCGGGCGACCTGCTCGTCGGCAAGGTCACGCCGAAGGGCGAGACCGAGCTGACCGCCGAGGAGAAGCTGATCCGCGCGATCTTCAAGGAGAAGGCTCGCGAGGTGCGCGACACGTCGCTCAAGGTCCCGCACGGCGAAGGCGGCGTCGTCATCGACGTGAAGACGTTCTCGCGTGACAACGGCGACGACCTGAGCCCCGGCGTGAACGAGCTCGTGCGCGTCTACGTGGCGAAGAAGCGCAAGATCTCGGAGGGCGACAAGCTCGCCGGACGGCACGGCAACAAGGGGGTCATCTCGAAGATCGTTCCCGAGGCCGACATGCCCTTCCTGGAGGACGGGCGGCCCGTCGACATCCTGCTCAACCCGCTCGGCGTGCCGAGCCGCATGAACATCGGCCAGATCCTCGAGACGCACCTCGGCTGGTCGGCGGCGCACGGCGTGTTCGCGAGCGAGGACGTCGAGCCCATGGACGGCAACGCCGGCCGGGTGATCAACGGCCCCAAGCCCACCCCGATTGCGACGCCCGTCTTCGACGGCGCGACGGTCGAGGACGTCGACTCGGCGCTGCTCCTGTGGTCGAAGCAGAACGCGGAGAGCCCGATCAAGATCCTGACCGACGCGAAGGCCCCGCTCGGCCGTCAGGCCTCCGGGAAGGTTCGGCTGTTCAGCGGCCGCACCGGAGAGCCGTTCGAGCAGGAAGTGACCGTCGGCTACATGTACATCCTCAAGCTCCTCCACCTCGTCGACGACAAGATCCACGCGCGGTCGACGGGCCCTTACTCGCTCGTGACGCAGCAGCCGCTCGGCGGCAAGGCGCAGTTCGGCGGCCAGCGCTTCGGCGAGATGGAAGTGTGGGCGCTCGAAGCCTACGGCGCGGCGTACACGCTGCAGGAGATGCTGACCATCAAGTCCGACGACACCGTTGGCCGTGTGAAGGCATACGAGGCGATCGTCAAGGGCGAGAACATCGCCGAGCCGTCGATCCCGGAGTCGTTCAAGGTGCTCCTCAAGGAGATGCAGTCGCTGGCGCTCGACGTCGGGGTGATCTCCGAGGACGGCGGCGAGGTCGAGGTCCGCGAGGAGGACGACGAGCTGCTCCGCGCCGCGGAAGAGCTCGGCATCGACCTTTCGCCCGGCTCGCTCCGGGCGGCGGCGAGGCAGCCCACCGCGCAGGAGGCCGAGGAGGGCCAGGAGCGGGTCGACACCGACGGCGAGCTCGTGCTGCCGGCGGACGAGTCGCTCGTCGATCTCGACGCGATCGAGCTCGACGACTCCGACGACTCCGACGACGCAGATGCCGAGCCGGTGGGAGCCGCGGACGACGACGCTCCGATCGATATCGAAGACTGAGAACCGACGACCTTCAGAAAGTAGGCGAGAAGCAACTTGATCGACATCAATGAGTTCGACGCGATCCGCATCGGTCTCGCGTCGTCGAAGCAGATTCGCGACTGGTCGTCGGGCGAGGTCACGAAGCCGGAGACGATCAACTACCGCACGCTCAAGCCCGAGCGCGACGGTCTCTTCTGCGAGCGCATCTTCGGTCCGACCAAGGACTGGGAGTGCTATTGCGGCAAGTACAAGCGGGTCCGTTACAAGGGGATCATCTGCGAACGCTGCGGCGTCGAGGTGACCCGGCAGAAGGTCCGCCGCGAGCGCATGGGCCACATCGACCTGGCCGCGCCCGTTTCGCACATCTGGTTCTTCAAGGGGGTGCCGAGCCGCATCGGCTATCTGCTCGACATCGCCCCGCGCGAGCTGGAGAAGGTGCTGTATTTCGCTGCGTCGATCGTCACGAACGTCGACAACGAGGCACGGGCGAAGGACCTGAACGGCCTCGAGGACAAGGTCAAGTCGGAGTCGGAGCAGATCTACGTCGACCGCGACGAGCAGCTCGCCGACCTCGAGAAGCGGCTTGCCCGGCGCCGGGCGTTCTTCGCGGAAGGCAAGGAGAAGGGCTTCGACGAGGACGACGACTTCTGGACGCGCGGTCTCGCGACCTGGGCGGAGGAGCAGATGCTCCCGCCGCTCGAGGAGGCGCGCAAGCTGGTCGGTGGGCTCTTCCTGGAGCTCGTCCCCCAGATCACGACCGAGGATGCGAAGAAGATTCGCGAGCTCGTCCGCAACGCAGCGATCCGTGACGATCGAAAGCTCACTCCGCGCGAGCTCGAGAACGTCTCGGTGGCCGCCGAGCAGATCCTCGCCGCCATCCTCCCGCTCGAGAAGGAGCTCGACAAGGCGACGGGCGCCAAGAAGGGCGCGATCACCAAGCACATCCATCGCATCGTCGACGCTCAGCTCACCGGTGACGAGATCCACGAGGACGACGAGAGCTTCGTCGCGAACGTCGACACGAAGAATCTCGACAAGGTTCGCGACCTCGGCAACGGGATCCTCAAGGACGTCGTCGACACCTGGGAAGAGGGCCAGGACATCCGCGAGCTCACGAACGACCTCTGCCTGCGGACCGACGGGAAGATCCAGAAGGAGGATCTCGACTCGCTGATCCAGTGGGCGCTGAAGGTGCGCGAGATGTACCTCGACATCGAGTCCCGCCGTGAGGACACGCGCGAGGCGGCTGTCGACTCGGTCCGCCGCCTGGAGCAGACGTGGCAGCTGTTCCGCGACCTCGAACCGAAGATGGTCGTCAACGACGAGCAGTTGTTCCGCGAGCTGAAGGACCGCTTCGGCTCGCCGTACGGCTTCGGCGTCTACTTCCGCGGCGGCATGGGCGCCGAGTCGATCCGTGACCTGCTGCGCGACCTCGACCTGAATCTCGAGGCGGCCACGCTCCGCGACACGATCAAGACGTCGAAGGGCCAGAAGCAGCAGCGTGCGATCAAGCGGCTGAAGGTGGTTTCCGCGTTCATCAAGTCGCAGAACCGGCCCGAGTGGATGATCCTCGAGGCGATCCCGGTCATCCCGCCGGAGCTACGCCCGATGGTGCAGCTCGACGGCGGCCGCTTCGCCACGTCCGACCTGAACGACCTCTACCGGCGCGTCATCAACAGGAACAACCGCCTCAAGCGGCTCCTCGACCTGGGTGCGCCCGAGATCATCGTCAACAACGAGAAGCGCATGCTGCAGGAGGCCGTCGACGCACTGTTCGACAACGGCCGCCGTGGCCGCGCGGTGACCGGCCCGGGCAATCGCCCGCTGAAGTCGCTCAGCGACATGCTGAAGGGCAAGCAGGGCCGGTTCCGGCAGAACCTCCTCGGCAAGCGGGTCGACTACTCCGGCCGGTCGGTGATCGTCGCCGGCCCCACGCTGAAGCTCCACCAGTGCGGACTGCCGAAGCTGATGGCGCTCGAGCTCTTCAAGCCGTTCATCATGAGCCGGCTCGTCGAGCGCAAGTCCGTCCAGAACATCAAGGCCGCCAAGAAGTACGTCGACTCGATGACGCCCGAGGTCTGGGACGTCCTCGAGGAGGTGATCGCGGAGCATCCGGTGCTGCTGAACCGCGCACCGACGCTCCATCGTCTCGGGATCCAGGCCTTCGAGCCGATCCTCGTCGAGGGCAAGGCGATCCAGGTGCATCCGCTCGTCTGCCATGCGTTCAACGCGGACTTCGACGGCGACCAGATGGCCGTGCATCTTCCGCTCAGCGCGGAGGCGCAGGCCGAGGCCCGCATCCTGATGCTCAGCTCGAACAACATCCTGTCCCCGGCCAGCGGCCGCCCGCTCGCGACCCCGACCCAGGACATGGTGCTCGGCATCTACTACCTGACCTACTCGAACCTCGACCTCTCGTCGATCGAGTCGTCCAAGCTGAAGCAGCACCCGCGCCGCTTCGACTCGGCCGACGAGATCGAGGTCGCACTCGAGATGAAGGCCGTCGGGCTGCAGGAGCCGATCGAGTTTCGCTTCGACGAGGAGCTGCACCTCACGACGCCCGGCCGTGTGCTGATCAACTCGGCCGTGTACCGGGCGCTCGACGAGCTGCTTCCCCCCGACCAGGAGCTCGAGTTCGACTTCATGAACCGGACGCTCGCGAAGGCGGACACCGACCGCTACGTCCTGTCGCTCTCGGACCGTTACGGCGCGCACACCCTGGCCCCCGTGCTCGACACGATCAAGACGCTGGGGTTCAAGTACGCGACCAGGGCCGGCGTCACGATCTCGAAGAACGACATCGTCATCCCGCCGGACAAGGAGAAGATCCTGGCCGGCTACGAGAAGCGGGTCGAGGACGTGCACGGACAGTACGACATGGGCCTGATCACCGAAGACGAGCGTCACGAGACGATCGTCAACATCTGGACAGAGGCCACCGACGAGGTCGCCACCGCAATGGAGCACCACTTCCACGAGCTGAACCCGGTGTTCATGATGGCCAACTCCGGCGCCCGCGGTTCGATGAAGCAGATCCGCCAGCTCGCCGGCATGCGCGGTCTGATGGCGAATCCGAAGGGTGAGATCATCGAGCGGCCGATCAAGGCGAACTTCATGGAGGGCCTGTCGGTGCTCGAGTACTTCATCTCGACGCACGGCGCCCGCAAGGGCCTCGCGGACACAGCTCTCCGCACCGCGGACTCGGGCTACCTGACGCGGCGGCTCGTCGACGTCTCGCAGGACGTGATCGTTCGTGAGGACGACTGTGGAACCGACGATCACATCGCGCTTCCGATTCGGACGGGCGACGGCCTGAACAAGTCGCTGCTCGGACGCGTGATCGCGTTGGACACCTACAAGCCGCTTGCCTCGGGCAAGCCCGGCAAGCATCTCGTGGCCGAGCGTGGCGAAACGGTCACCCTGGCCCTCCTCGAGGGGCTCGAGGGCGAGCTCGGCGAGGACTTCCTCGTCCCCGTCCGGTCGGTGCTCAAGTGCCGCGCGGAGACCGGAGTCTGCAAGACCTGCTACGGCATCTTTCCCGCGACGGGCGAGATGTGCGAGATCGGAGACGCGGTGGGCATCATCGCCGCCCAGTCGATCGGCGAGCCGGGCACGCAGCTGACGATGCGAACGTTCCACACCGGCGGTGTCGCCGGCGCCGACATCACGCACGGCCTGCCGCGGGTCGTGGAGATCTTCGAGGCGCGGAACCCGAAGGGCGCGGCCGTCCTGGCCGAGGTCGGCGGGCGCATCGAGATCGAGCAGACGGAACGCGGCCCGAAGATCTCGGTCAACCCGACCGAGATCGGCAAGGACGGCGAGCTCGTCGACCCGGTCGAGTACCAGCTGCCGCGGCGGACGCGGCTTCTGGTCGCGAACGGTCAGGTGGTCGAGCCGGGAGACGCGCTCAACGAGGGCTCGCAGAACCCGGCCGACAAGCTGGCCCTCAAGGGCTCGACCGAGACCGAGCTGTACCTGGTCGGTGAGGTCCAGAAGGTCTACAAGAGCCAGGGCGTCGAGATTCACGACAAGCACATCGAGTTGATCGTTCGCCAGATGCTGAAGAAGGTCCGCGTGGAGTCGAACGGCGACACCGACCTGCTGCCGGGGCAGCTCGTCGACAAGGCGATCTACGAGCGCGAGAACGGCAAGGTGAAGGCGAAGGGCGAGAAGGCGACGCACGAGCCGCTCATCCTCGGCATCACGAAGGCGTCGCTCGCCACGGAGTCGTTCCTGTCAGCCGCCTCCTTCCAGGAGACGACGAAGGTGCTGACCGACGCTGCGATCGAGGGCAAGATCGACCGTCTGCTCGGGCTCAAGGAGAACGTGATCATCGGGAAGCTGATCCCGGCGGCCACCGGCCTGAAGCGGTACCGGAACATCGACATCTCCCCGAGCGAGCCGATCGTCCGAGAGGCCTACGAGCGGGACACGCTCCTGCAGGCGCTCGAGGAGATCGGCCAGGACGGCGGCGCCGTCGACTTCGGCTCGCTCGATCTGGGCTTCGGCGGCGAGCCCGGCTCGGAGGGCACCTCGTCGCACGACGCCGGCCAGGCGACGGAGATCCCCGAGCTCGACAGCCCGCTCGACGACTAGACCGGATACCTGGTGCCCGACCGGGCACCAGGTGCCCGCCCTGCTACAACGAGCCGCGTGAAGCGGCTCGTTGTCGTTCTGGGGGCGCTGCTTTCGCTGGTGGCCGTCGCCGCCCGCGGCGGAGGCGCGGCGGCGCCGTCGCCGTTGCCGCTGCCGTGCGGGCTGCCGCAGGCGCAGCCGTTGTGGGTCGACTACGCCGACGGGATGGTGCCGTTCTGGTCGACGATCTTCGCACGGCCGGGGATCGTCGCAGCGGCGTCGCAGTTCATCATTCCCCCGCAGCTGCGGGCCAAGGGCGCGAAGACCGTCTTCTTCGACCTCTACCTGAACAACCGCGTCGGCACGCCCTCGAAGCCCGCCGACCCCGCGGTCGTCCAGTCCCGGGCCGACAAGCTCTTCGACACCGCCGTCACGTCCTCAGGCTGCGACCACCCGTTGATCGCCGAGAACGAGCTCTTCGGGTCGCAGCTCCCGACGCCGTGGACCGCGACGAACACGCAGTACCGGGCGAACGTGCTCGCCTACCTCCAGCGGCTCGCCGACCGCGGAGCGCGGCCGCTCCTGCTGCTCTCGAACCGCCCGTACACGCATGACGACGACGCCGATTCCTGGTGGCGAGCTGCCTCACAGGTGGCGGACATCGTCCCGGAGGTGTACTTCTCGGGGCCGCAGATCGCGAAGCAGGGTGCGGTCGCAGGCAGCCGCCACCTCCGGGAGACGATGCGCACCCGCATGGAGGATCTGATCCAGATCGGCGTGCCGACGAACCGGCTCGGGATGATGCTGACCTTCAGCTCGACGCCGAAGGCAGGCGGTCGCGAGGGGCTGCCCCTCGCCCAGTGGCTCGACGTGGTCAAGTGGGAGGCGATCGCGGCCAGGCAGGTTGCTGCCGAGCTGCGGCTGGCGAGCATCTGGTCGTGGGGCTGGGCGGCCTTCAACCCGGCCGGCAACGACCCCGACAAGCCGAAGGCCGCGTGCGTCTGGCTGTGGACGCGTGACCACTCGCTCTGCGACGCGCCGGCTCTGGCCGGGAAGGACTTCGACCAGTCGCTCGACGTCGGGGCAACGCTCCCCGCCGGCGCGCTCTGCCTGCTCGGGACGACCAGGCTGCTCGCGAGCGAGGTCTCCGCCCTGAGCCGCGTGACCGGGAATCGGGACATTGCCTTCTCGGCAGAGCTTCAGCACGCCGTGCTGGCCCGCGCCTCGCCGCTCGATGCAAAGCTCGTGGCACAGGCGGAGACCGACACGATCCTCGACCACTTCGGCGGCAGCCGCGCCGCGTACGCCGCGGCGCTGCGTCGTGCGAAGGCAACGCCGGCGCTCGCGCGTGCGATCTTCGCCGACGAGCTGCGGCGGCAGGCGGTCGAGTCGACGCTGCGGGTGGCCTCCCCGAGCCGGGCAGCGCAGCAGGAATGGTTCGACACGTACGCCGCCATGCCCGCCCGGCCGGTGCGGGCCGCCAGGGCGGTGCCCTGGCTCGGCAACCTGAGGAGCGGGATCGCAGTGTCCGGCGTTGCTCCGGAGCGGCTGCTCGCGCTCGGAGCCGGCAAGTCGGTGAAGATCGACGGTGTGCAGGTGACGGCGCTCGGTGAGACCGCGCCGCTCGGTGCGTTCCCGTTCGCCCAGGCCGCCCCGTCGGTCCGAAGGGCGCTCGTCGAGGAGGAGCTGCACGCGGCGTTCGCCGTCTGGATTCGAAGGCGCGAGAACCAGAGCCTCGGCAGCCTCACCTGTTCGCACGACGAGCGGCCGCAGCCGGCGACGATCGACCTCACGGACTGGCTCCCGTACCTCTCGCTCGGCTGACGGCGCCTCGAGGCGCGTCCGGAGCGGCCACGGCCGGGGTCTGACCCCAGACATGCCTCTCGCGATGCATGTCTATGCGCACGAAAGGCGCACGCGCGGCCTTGCTACCGCGGACGATCGCCCAGATAACGCCACTCGACCCCGCCCCTCCGGACACGGCTGGGGTCTGACCCCGCCGCTCGCGCCGCCGCACGCTGCCGCGGCGGGACGTCGTTTGCGGGGCTCTGGCGGATCCGGTACCATGCCCGCCGGCTTGGAGGGAGCAGCGTCCATGCGCTCCCCCCGCCTTTCCGTCTGCATACGACCCGCAAGAGGAGACCTCGTCTCAGGATGCCCACCGTCAATCAGCTGATTCGCAAGGGCCGCAAGTCGAAGCCCGCGAAGACCAAGACACCAGCGCTCGCGGGAGCCCCGCAGAAGCGCGGCGTCTGCACGCGCGTCTCGACGACCACGCCGAAGAAGCCGAACTCCGCCCTGCGCAAGATCGCCCGCGTGCGCTTGACGAACGGCCTCGAGGTGGGCACCTACATTCCCGGTGAGGGTCACAACCTCCAGGAGCACTCGGTCGTCCTCGTCCGCGGCGGCCGCGTCAAGGACCTGCCCGGCTTCCGCTACAAGGTGATCCGCGCCGCGCTCGACGCCTCGGGTGTCGCCGACCGCAAGCAGGCCCGCTCGAAGTACGGCGCCAAGCGGAGCGCCTCGTAATGCCCCGCCGCGCGGAGATCACCCCGCGTCCGGTCATCTCGGACCCGGTCTACGACAGCCAGCTCGTCACGCAGCTGATGAACCGCGTGATGCGCGACGGCAAGAAGTCGACCGCCGAGGCGATCGTCTACGGCGCGCTCGACCGCGTGGGCGAGAAGACGGGCCGGCCGCCCGTCGAGGTGTTGGAGCAGGCGGTGAAGACGGTCACGCCGGTGCTCGAGGTCAAGTCGCGCCGCGTCGGCGGCGCCAACTACCAGGTTCCGGTCGAGGTGCCCCAGCGCCGCGGCCGCACGCTCGCGCTTCGCTGGCTCGTGACCTACTCGCGCGACCGCCGCGAGAAGCACATGGCCGACAAGCTGGCCGGTGAGATCCTCGACGCGCTCGAGCAGCAGGGAAACGCGTACAAGCGCAAAGACGACATGTATCGGATGGCGCAGGCCAACAAGGCTTTCGCCCACTACCGCTGGTAAGGACAGGAGTGTTTTGGCTGTAACGGAAGCAGAGGTGGCGCTGGACCGCGTCCGCAACATCGGGATCATGGCCCACATCGACGCGGGCAAGACCACGACGACGGAGCGGATCCTGTACTACACGGGCCGCACCCACAAGATGGGTGAGGTCCACGAAGGCGCTGCCACGATGGACTGGATGGCGCAGGAGCAGGAGCGAGGCATCACGATCACGTCTGCCGCGACGACCGCGACGTGGCGCAACCATCGCATCAACATCATCGATACGCCCGGGCACGTGGACTTTACCGTCGAGGTCGAGCGCAGCCTGCGCGTCCTCGACGGCGCCGTGGCCGTCTTCGACTCCGTCGCCGGCGTCCAGCCGCAGTCGGAGACCGTCTGGCGGCAGGCCGACAAGTACAAGGTGCCGCGGATCGCGTTCATCAACAAGATGGACCGCACCGGCGCGAACTTCTTCGCCGCCGTCCAGTCGATGGTCGATCGCCTCGGCGCGAACGCCGTCCCGATCCAGCTCCCGGTCGGCCAGGAGGACCTCCATCGCGGCGTGATCGACCTCGTCGAGATGAAGGCGATCGTCTACAAGGACGACCTCGGCGAGGAGTTCGAGACGACCGAGATCCCGGCCGAGCTCGCCGAGCAGGCGGAGGAGTACCACCACCAGCTGGTCGACGCCGTCTCGAACTTCGACGACGAGGTGCTCGGCGCATATCTGGAGGACGAGTCCTCCGTGACCGCCGACATGCTGAAGCGCGCGGTCCGCGCCGCGACCCTCGCCGACGAGATCACGCCTGTGCTGCTGGGAAGCGCGTTCAAGAACAAGGGCGTGCAGCCGCTGCTCGACGCCGTGATCGATTATCTGCCGAGCCCGCTCGACGTGCCGGCGATCCAGGGCACCGACCCGAAGACCGAGGCCGAGCTCTCACGCGGCGCCTCGCCGGACGAGCCGTTCAGCGCGCTCGCCTTCAAGGTGATGTCGGATCCGTACGTCGGCAAGTTGACCTACTTCCGCGTCTACTCGGGGAAGGTCAAGGCCGGCGACCGCGTCCTCAACACCACGACCGGCAAGACGGAGCGGATCGGTCGCATCCTCCAGATGCACGCGAACCACCGTGAAGAGCGCACCGAGATCGGCGCCGGTGACATCGCCGCCGGGGTCGGGCTCAAGTCCACGACGACGGGCGACACGCTCGCCGTCGAGAGCGCGCCGATCGTGCTCGAGTCGATGACCTTCCCGGACCCGGTGATCGCGGTTGCCGTCGAGCCGAAGTCGAAGGCCGACCAGGACAAGCTCGGCAACGGCCTCGCGCGGCTCGCCGAGGAGGACCCGACGTTCCGGGTCGAGTCCGACGAGGAGACAGGCCAGACCCTCATCTCGGGGATGGGCGAGCTGCATCTCGAGATCATCGTCGACCGCCTCAAGCGAGAGTTCAACGTCGATGCGAACGTCGGCCGGCCTCAGGTCGCCTATCGGGAGACGATCGCGAAGCCCGCCGAGCGGATTCAGGGCAAGTTCGTGCGCCAGACGGGCGGCTCGGGCCAGTACGGCGACGCGGTGATCAATCTCCTGCCGCAGCAGCCGGGCCAGGGCTACGAGTTCGTCGACAAGATCGTGGGGGGCAAGATCCCGAAGGAGTACATCAAGCCGATCGACGAAGGCATCCGCGAGGCGATGGGAAGCGGCGTCCTCGCCGGCTACCCGGTCGTGGACGTCAAGGTCGAGCTGATCGACGGGAGCTACCACGACGTCGACTCGAGCGAGCGCGCGTTCAAGATCGCCGGCTCGATGGCGTTCAAGGAGGCGATGAAGCGGGCGAAGCCGAAGCTGCTCGAGCCGATGATGGCCGTCGAGGTCACCACGCCCGAGGACTACGTCGGCGACGTGATGGGGAACCTCGCCTCCCGCCGCGGCCGGGTCGGGGAGATGACCCCGGTCGGCAACGCACAGGTGATCAAGGCGAGCGTCCCGCTGAGCGAGATGTTCGGCTACGCCACCGACCTGCGGTCGATGTCCCAGGGCCGCGCAGATTTCACCATGCAGTTCGACCGGTACGACGACGTGCCGGCGTCGATCGCAACCGAGATCACCGAGCAGGGCTCGGGATCCTAGGAAAGGGAAGGAAGGAATGGCCAAGCAGAAGTTCGAGCGCACGAAGCCGCACCTCAACGTCGGCACCATCGGGCACATCGACCACGGAAAGACGACGCTGACAGCCGCGATCTCGAGCGTGCTCGCGAAGCGCGGCGGCGCCGGACAGGTGAAGAGCTTCGCCGAGATCGACAATGCTCCCGAGGAGCGCCAGCGCGGGATCACGATCAACACGTCGCACGTGGAGTACGAGACGGCGAACCGTCACTACGCGCACGTCGACTGCCCGGGCCACGCCGACTACATCAAGAACATGATCACGGGCGCCGCCCAGATGGACGGCGCGATCCTCGTGGTCTCGGCTGCCGACGGCCCGATGCCTCAGACGCGCGAGCACATCCTCCTGGCCCGCCAGGTCGAGGTGCCCTACATCGTCGTGGCGCTGAACAAGGCCGACATGGTCGACGACGAGGAGCTCCTCGAGCTCGTCGAGCTGGAGGTCCGCGAGCTGCTGTCGAAGTACGAGTTCCCCGGCGACGACATCCCGATCGTCCGCTGCTCGGCGCTCAAGGCGCTGGAGGGCGACGAGGCCTGGGAGGCGAAGATCGTCGAGCTCATGGACGCCGTCGACTCGTACATCCCGGAGCCGGTCCGCGATGCGGACAAGCCGTTCCTGATGCCGATCGAGGACGTGTTCACGATCACCGGTCGCGGCACCGTCGTGACCGGTCGTGTCGAGCAGGGCAAGATCGAGGTCGGCAAGGAGGTCGAGATCGTCGGCATCCACGAGAAGGTGGAGAAGACCGTCGTGACCGGCCTCGAGATGTTCCAGAAGTCGCTCGACTACGCCCACGCGGGTGACAACGCGGGCGCACTGCTCCGCGGGGTCAAGCGCGAAGAGGTCGAGCGCGGCCAGGTGCTCGCAAAGCCGGGCTCGATCACGCCGCACACGCACTTCAAGGCCGAGGTCTACGTGCTGTCGAAGGACGAAGGCGGCCGTCACACGCCGTTCTTCAACAACTATCGCCCGCAGTTCTACTTCCGCACGACCGACGTCACGGGCGCGGTGTCGCTCCCGGAAGGCCAGGAGATGGTCATGCCGGGCGACAACACGAACATGGAGATCACGCTGATCCAGCCGATCGCCATGGATCAGGGCCTCCGCTTCGCGATCCGCGAAGGCGGCCGCACGGTGGGCGCCGGCGTGGTCACCGAGATTGTCAAATAACGCAGCTCGTCGAGTAGGAAGAGAGCAGACCGTCTAATGGCACAGGGAAAGATCCGGATCCGCTTGAAGGGCTACGACCATCAACAGCTGGACCGGTCGGCCCAGCAGATCGTCGACACGGCGCAGCGCAGCGGCGCGACGATCACTGGGCCGGTCCCTCTGCCGACGGAGAAGAACGTCTACTGCGTGATCCGCAGCCCGTTCAAGGACAAGGACTCGCGCGAGCACTTCGAGGTGCGCACGCACAAGCGCCTCATCGACATCCTCAGCCCCACGCCGAAGACGATCGACCAGCTGATGCGGCTCGATCTCCCGGCGGGCGTCGACATCGAGATCAAGCTTTGAGAACGAACACCCACCCCACATCTCGCACTCTCCACGCGGCTGCAAACCATCGGATCGCGGCGTCCTCGGTTGCGTCCGTAGCCTCCGGCTACGAACGCGCCCTGCGTCCTTGCGCTCCTCGGCTTTCGCCGGTGAAGAGCACGATCTGCGAGGCAGGTGCTCGTTAGCGATGCCCAAGGGAATCCTCGGCAGAAAGCTCGGCATGACCCAGGTCTTCGACCCGGAGACGGGAGGGGTCACCCCGGTCACCGTGATCGAGGCGGGGCCGTGTCCTGTCGTACAGGTGAAGTTCGCCGGCGAGGACGGCTACGACGCGGTGCAGCTCGCTTTCGACGCGGTCGCCGACCGCAAGCTCTCGAAGGGCGAGCTCGGCCATTTGGCGAAGGCCAAGGTCGGGGCGCACCGCCGGCTGGTCGAGTTCCGGGGGGGCATCGAGGGCGCGGTCGAGGGTGAGTCCGTCACGGTCGGGATCTTCGAGGCGGGCGACCGGGTCAAGGTGGCCGGGATCGGGATCGGCAAGGGCTTTCAAGGCACGATCAAGCGTCACAGGTTCAGCTCGGGCCCGCGCTCGCACGGCTCGCACAACATTCGCAAGCCTGGTTCGATCGGCGCCTCGGCCACTCCGTCACGCGTCTTCAAGGGCATCAAGATGGCCGGCCGCATGGGTGGGAAGCGTGTGACCCAGCTCGGCCTGACCGTGCACGAGGTCGACGTCGAGCGCAACCTGCTGCTCGTCAAGGGCGCAGTCCCCGGCCCGAAGAACGGGATCGTGGAGGTGCGCGGCTAGTGGCGGCCCGGACGGCACCGATGCTGGACGTGAACGGCGCGAAGACGAAGGACGTCTCCCTGGAGGAGGCGGTGTTCGCTGCCGACGTGAAGCCGCATCTCGTGCACGAGGCCGTGCGCGCCGAGCAGAATGCGGGCCGCGCCGGCACCGCCGCGACGAAGAGCCGTGGGCTCGTCTCCGGTGGTCGCGCGAAGCCCTGGCGCCAGAAGGGCACGGGGCGCGCGCGCCAGGGCACGACGCGCGCGCCGCAGTTCACCGGCGGCGGCCACACCTTCGCCAAGGTGCCGCGCCAGTTCACGCAGAAGGTGAACAAGAAGACGGCCAGGGCCGCCCTGCGGTCTGCTCTGGCGAGTCATGCCGCCGAAGGGTCGATTGCGATCGTCCCGGCCGACGCATTCGCATCGCCGTCGACGAGACAAGCCAGAGGGCTCGTGGAGGCCTCCAGCCTCGAGTTGCCGCTCGTCGTGATCGCGCTTCACGAGGAGGACGACCTGCGCAAGAGCTTCCGCAACCTCGAGAGGGTCGCGATCATCGGACCGAGCGAGCTCGAGGTCGGCGCACTCGTCTGGGCGCGCTCGCTGCTCGTGACCGAGGCGGCGTTGCCGCTCGTCCAGGGGAGGGCGCAGTAATGCACCCCTCACAGGTGATCATCGCCCCGATCCTCAGCGAGAAGTCCTACGCCGGTACGACGCGGGGCAGCTACACCTTCCGGGTCCACTCGAGCGCACACAAGACGCAGATCCGCCAGGCCGTCGAGGAGCTCTTCGGCGTCAAGGTCGAGCACGTCAACGTGATCAAGGTTCATGCGAAGCCGAAGCGCCGCGGCGTCTTCAGGGGAACGCGTCCGGCCTGGAAGAAGGCCGTCGTGCAGGTGCGCGCCGGCGACACGATCGAGATCTTCGAAGGAGCGCAGCTTTAGTGGCTCCCCACGCGACACTGAGCGGCGCCCGTCGCGCTATCACGCGGTGCCATGCCGCGTCCTCGGTTGCGCCCGGGCTCACCAGCCCGAACGCGCCCTGCGTCCTTGCCTGGCTTGGTGCTAGCGCCCCGGGCATCCACCCGTGCCACGAGGAGAACCACTAATGCCCGTCCGTCGCTTCAAGCCAACGAGCCCGGGCCGCCGCCACATGTCGGTCTCCGACTTCGCGGAGGTCACGAAGTCGACCCCGGAGAAGGCGCTCACCGAGAAGCTCACCAAGAAGGGCGGCCGCAACAACTCGGGTCGCATCACGACGCGCCACCAGGGCGGTGGCCACAAGCGCCGCTACCGGATCATCGACTTCAAGCGCACCAAGGACGGTGTGCCGGCGAAGGTCGCGGCGATCGAGTACGACCCGAACCGGTCGGCGCGGATCGCGCTCCTGCACTACGCCGACGGGGCGAAGTCGTACATTCTCGCGCCCGCCGGTGTCCGTGTCGGGTCGTATGTCCAGTCCGGAAGCGATGCCGACATCAAGCCGGGGAACGCCCTTCCCCTCGAGAACATCCCCACCGGCACCCTCGTGCACAATGTCGAGCTTCAGCCGGCCAAGGGCGGCCAGCTTGCCCGGTCCGCAGGTTCCGGCGTGCAGCTCGTTGCAAAAGACGGGGGCTACGCCACCCTGCGCCTCCCCTCCGGGGAGATGCGGCGCGTGCTGCTCACGTGCCGCGCAACCGTCGGCCAGGTCGGCAACGTCGAGCACCAGAACGTGACGATCGGCAAGGCAGGCCGCAGCCGCTGGCTCGGGAAGCGCCCGTCCGTCCGCGGATCGGCGATGAACCCGGTCGATCACCCGCACGGAGGCGGCGAGGGCAAGTCGAAGGGCGGCCGCCACCCGGTGACTCCCTGGGGCGTGCCGACGCTCGGCAAGCGCACCCGATCGAAGCACAAGACATCCGACAAACTCATTGTTCGCGGCCGTCGCCGCGGGAAGGACAAGCGCTAATGAGCGTAGACTTGGCGGAGCTCATCAAGAGCGGAGGCACCGGCTTTGCCGGTGCCGGAGCGGCGGCATGAGTCGCAGTTCGAAGAAAGGGCCCTTCGTCGAGGAGCGCCTGCTCGCGCGCATCCAGAAGATGAACGACTCGGGCTCCAAGAACATGATTCGCACCTGGTCGAGGACGTCGACGGTGTTTCCGGACATGGTCGGGCACACGATTGCGGTCCACGACGGACGCAGGCACGTGCCGGTCTTCATCTCGGAGCAGATGGTCGGGCACAAGCTCGGCGAGTTCGCTCCGACGCGTCACTTTCGCGGCCACGCCGGCGACCAGAAGACACAGGTGAAGAAGCGCTGATGGCTGCTGTCGATACGGCACGCACGGTTCGGGCGACGGCGAAATTCGTCCGCATCTCGCCGCGCAAGGCGCGGCTCGTCACGGACAACATTCGCGGGCGCAGCGTTCCCGAGGCGCGCACCATTCTCGCGTTCACCGAGCGCGCTGCGGCCGTCGAGGTCGAGAAGGTGCTGCGCTCGGCCGTCGCCAACGCCGAGTCGAACCCCGAGTTGCACTGGAACGGCGACGAGCTCGTCGTTGCAGCCGTCTTCGTCGACGAAGGCCCCACGTTGAAGCGTTGGCGCGCACGCGCCCGCGGCCGGGTCGCTCGTATCCACAAGCGGACGTGCCACATCACCATCCAGGTCGCGCAGGATGCTTCCGCGGCGGCTCCGGCCGTCGTCGAGAAGCCGAAGCGGACGCCGCACAGGAAGAAGACCGAGGAGATGAACGGCTAATGGGACAGAAGGTTCATCCCGGCGGCCTGCGTGTCGGCGTCATCCACGACTGGAAGTCGAACTGGATGGTCGGCAAGAAGGAATTCGCAGGCGCGCTGATCGAGGACATCAAGATCCGGGAGCACATCCTCAAGAAGTTGTCGCACGCCGGACTGTCGGACATCCTCATCCGCAAGGACAAACAGCGGATCACGATCGACATCTATACCGCCCGCCCCGGCATCGTCATCGGCAAGTCCGGTGTCGAGGTGGATGCATTGCGCAAAGAAGTGCACGCGATGACGCAGAAGAACGTGCACATCAACATCAACGAGATCAAGCGCCCCGAACTCGACGCGAAGCTGGTCGCACAGTCGATCGCGGAACAGCTCCAGAACCGCGTGTCGTTCCGACGCGCCATGAAGCGCTCCCTCGCATCCGCCATTCGCTCCGGCGCGGCCGGCGTGAAGGTGCAGTGCTCGGGGCGCCTGGGCGGATCGGAGATGAGCCGCTCGGAGCAGTACTCCGAAGGCCGTGTGCCGTTGCACACGATTCGCGCCGACATCGACTACGGCTTCGTCGAGGCACGGACCCCGACGGGCCGTATCGGCGTCAAGGTCTGGATCAACAAGGGCGAGATCATGCCCGAGGGCTACGGCGGGATCCCGGGCGGGGGCAAGGAGACGCGCCTCGGCGACCAGGACACCGCACGCCGCCGCGGTGGGGTGACCGAGGGCCTCGGCGCTTCGCGCGAGTCGGGCCGGAACAGAAGCCAGGATCGCGAGGGCCTCGGGCCGGTGCGGCGCGGGCGGCCGGGGCAGCGCGGCGGCCAGAGCCGCCCCGGCGGCGGCGGCGCAGGCAACCGGGCCGGCGCACCCCGCACGCGCGGTGGCGGGTCGAGCCGGCCGCGCACGCAGGAGGCACCGCCTGCCCAGGCTCCCGAGCCCCAGGTCGACACGCCGACGCCCGCAGCAGAGGCGCCGCCCGAGGCGACGACACCGCCTCCGGTCGAGAAGCCGAAGGCGGCACCCCGCAAGAAGAAGGCCGACAGCTGATGTTGCTCCCGAAGAAGACCAAGTTCCGCAAGATGCACCGCGGCCGGCGGCGGGGAACGTCCACCGGCCAGACCGCGGTTCACTTCGGCGACTACGGGATCAAGGCGCTCGAGGCGGGCTGGATCACCAACCGGCAGATCGAGGCGGCCCGGATCGCGATGACGCGCAAGATCAAGCGCGGCGGCAAGGTCTGGATCAACCTCTTTCCGGACAAGCCGTTCACCAAGAAGCCGGCCGAGACGCGCATGGGCAAAGGCAAGGGCTCCCCGGAAGGCTGGGTGGCGGTCGTCAAGCCGGGCCGAGTGATGTTCGAGCTGTCGGGTGTTCCGGAGCCGCTCGCCAGGGAGGCGCTTCGCCTCGCCGGCCAGAAGCTGCCGATCAAGACGAAGTTCGTGCGGCGCGAAGGCGGTGATCTCTTTGCGGGCTAGGGACATGCGTGACCTCACCGACGAGGAGCTCGAGCATCGGCTCGCGGACACGCGCCAGGAACTGTTCAACCTGCGGTTCCAGGCAGCGACGGGCGCGCTCGAGAACACGACGCGTCTGAAGCTGGCGAAGCGCGAGATCGCGCGGATCCTGACGACGCAGCACCAGCGGAACTCCAACAAGCAGAAGGTCGAGAGCTAAAGCGATGGCGGACGAAGAGAAGAACGAGGAAATCGAGGAGGCCGCACCCGAGGTGGAGGCGGTGGCCGAAGAGGTCTCGGAGGCCGAGCCCGAGGCGGCAACCGAGCCCGAGCCCCAGGCGGCAACCGAGCCCGAGCCCGAGGTGGCAACCGAGCCCGAGCCCGAGGCGGCAACCGAGCCTGAGCCCGAGCCGGCCGCGCCTGCCAAGAAGCAGCGCCCGCGGAAGCACATCCCGCGCTCCGCCCGCCGGACGCGCACGAAGCCCGTGCGCGAGCGGCCGAAGACGCGCCGGCCGATCACGCGCACCGGCAAGCCGGAGCTCGAGCTGGGCCGTCGCCAGGAGCGGCGCGGGGTCGTGGTCTCGGACAAGGGCGACAAGTCGATCGTCGTCAAGGTCGACGTGATCAAGAGCCACCCCAAGTACAAGAAGGTCGTTCGGTCGACCGTCAAGTTCCACGCGCACGACGAGGCGAACACCGCGGGCGTTGGCGACACGGTTCGCATCATCGAGACGCGGCCGTTGTCCAAGCAGAAGCGCTGGCGGCTCGCCGAGATCGTCGAGAAGGCCAAATAGGATGATCCAGCAGGAGACACGCCTGAAGGTCGCCGACAACACGGGTGCCCGTGAGCTACTCTGCATTCGCGTTGCGGGCGGCTCGAAGCGCCGCTACGCGCGTGTCGGCGACATCATCACGGCTACCGTCAAGACGGCCGCCCCGCAGGGGACCGTCAAGAAGGGCGAAGTGGTGAAGGCCGTCGTCGTGCGGACGAAGAAGCCTTTCGGCCGGGACGACGGAACACTGATCTCGTTCGACGAGAACGCGGCAGTGCTCATCGATGCACAGCGCAATCCACGTGGGACGCGCATCTTCGGGCCGGTTGCCCGTGAGCTGCGTGAGAAGAACTTCATGAAGATCGTGAGCTTGGCTCCAGAGGTGCTCTAGAGATGACGACTGCACTCAAGCTGAAGAAGGGCGACACCGTCCAGATGCTGACCGGAAAGGATCGCGGGAAGCAGGGCCGGGTGCTCGACGCGCGGCCGCGTGACGGCAAGGTGATCGTCGAGAACCTCAATCTGATGGTCAAACATCAGAAGCCGCGCCCGATCCGCAACACGAGCCGCATGGGCGGGACCCAGATCGCCCCGGGCGGACGCGTCGAGCTTGCCGCCGCGGTCGACATCTCGAACGTGATGCTCGTCTGCCCGACCTGCAAGCTGCCGACCCGCGTCGGCCACCGCTTCAAGGACGGAAAGGACGGCCAGGTGAAGGTGCGCGTCTGCAAGCGCGACGGCTGCGGCCAGGAGATCGACAAGTAGTGGCGGCAACGGAGACCTACACCCCGCGCCTCAAGCGGCGCTACAACGAAGAGCTCCGCGCGCAGCTGCGCGAACGGCTCGAGCTGCCGTCGATCATGCGGTCACCGACGATCGACAAGATCACGCTCAACATGGGCGTCGGGGAGGGCAAGACCGATGCCAAGCAGATCGATGCGGCCCTCGAGGAGCTGACGATCATCGCCGGCCAGCGCGCGCAGGTGCGAAAGGCCCGCAAGTCGATAGCTCAGTTCAAGATCCGCGAGGGGATGCCCATCGGGGTCAAGGTGACGCTCCGCGGCGATCGCATGTGGGAGTTCCTCGACCGGCTCGTGTCGATCGCTCTTCCCCGCATCCGAGACTTCCGGGGGCTCAGTCCCGACTCGTTCGACGGCCGCGGGAACTACTCGCTCGGCATCCGGGAGCAGATCATCTTTCCCGAGATCGACTACGACAGCATCAACCAGATCCGCGGCCTCGACGTCGCGATCACCACGACCGCGACGAACGACAACGAGGCGCGCGCGCTGCTCACTGCGCTCGGCCTGCCGTTCGCCGCCGACGGAGGCAATCGATGATCCTCTCGGGGGTACCCTCGTCGCCTCTGGCGGCTGCAAAGCTGCGCGATGCCGCGTCCTCTGTCGCGTCGATAGCTTCGGCCATCGACGCTCCTTGCGTCCTTGCCTCGCTTGCTTTTCGGGCGCCAGAGGCGCCGCAGCACCACCGAAAGGATCATTCGTAAATGGCGAAAAAGTCGCTGAGAGTCAAGGCCGCACGGCCCGCGAAGTTCAAAGTCCGCAACTACACGCGCTGCAACCGCTGCGGTCGCCCGCGTGCCGTCTTCAAGAAGTTCGGGCTCTGTCGTATCTGCCTGAGGGAGCTCGCCCACCAGGGCGTCATCCCCGGGATGACCAAGAGCTCCTGGTAGGAGGAACAGTGCTCACCGATCCCGTCGCCGACATGCTCACGCGCATCCGCAACGCCAACAAGGCGCTGCACGACAACGCCGAGATGCCGACCTCCAAGCTGAAGGTCGAGATCGCCCGCATCCTCAAGGAGGAGGGCTACATTCGGGACTTCCACGTCTCGGATGCGGGCACGCATCCAACGCTGGTCGTCGAGCTCAAGTACGGTCGCGGCCGCGAGCGCGTTCTCTCCGGGCTCAAGCGCGTGTCCAAGCCCGGCAGGCGGATCTATGCCGGCAAGGATCGCCGCCAGCGCGTACTGGGCGGCATGGGAATCGCGATCATGTCCACCTCTCGCGGCGTCGTCACGAGCCGCACCGCCGAGGCCGAGGGCATCGGCGGCGAAGTCATCTGCTACGTCTGGTAGCCACCATGTCTCGGATCGGAAAACGACCCATCGAAGTCCCTGCCGGCGTGATCGTCTCGATCGACCCCGGCCGCGTGACGGTGTCCGGGCCAAAGGGCGAGCTGCGCCAGGACGTTCCCCAGCGTATGGAGATCGCGCAGGAGGAGTCGGTGATCACGGTCACCCGTCCGACGGAGCGCGGCGGGGACCGCGCCCTGCACGGGCTGACACGGACGCTGATCGCGAACATGGTTCAGGGCGTCACTCAGGGCTTCGAGAAGCGCCTCGAGATTCAGGGCGTGGGCTACCGGGCTGCGCTCGCCGGCGCCGACCTCGAGCTGCAGGTGGGCTACTCCCACTCGGTGAAGATCAAGCCGCGCCAGGGCATCGAGTTCGAAGTGCCGGTCCCGACCCAGGTGATCGTGCGCGGCATCGACAAGCAGGCGGTCGGCCAGACCGCCGCGGAGATCCGCAAGGTCCGGCCGCCCGAGCCGTACAAGGGCAAGGGCATCCGCTACGAGGGCGAGCACGTTCGCCGGAAGGTCGGGAAGCGGGCATGAGCACTCTGTCTGTTCGTGAGGCACGCCTGCGCCGGCATCGCCGGGTGCGCGGGAAGGTCCGCGGCTCGGCCGAGCGCCCCCGGCTGCTCGTGTTCCGCTCGAACCGCGGGATCTTCGCGCAGCTGATCGACGACGATGCCGGCCGCACGCTCGCCGCCGCTTCGTGGCTCGAGCTGCCGAAGTCGTTCAAGGGTGACAAGACGGAGCAGGCTGCCGAAGTCGGCAAGCGCCTCGCCGAGAGGGCGAAGAAGGCGGAGGTCGAGAGCGTCGTCTTCGACCGCGGCGGCTACCTGTACCACGGTCGCGTCAAGGCGCTCGCCGAAGGCGCACGCGAAGGAGGATTGAGGTTTTAGTGGCAATCGACGTGCAGGAGACTCGCGAGCTCAAGGAGCGCGTGGTCGAGATCAACCGCGTGGCCAAGGTCGTCAAGGGCGGCCGTCGTTTCTCGTTCACGGCGCTGGTCGTGATCGGCGACGAGGTCGATCGCGTCGGGGTCGGGTACGGCAAAGCGCGCGAAGTGCCGCTCGCGATCTCGAAGGCGGTCGACGATGCGAAGAAGAACATGTTCACCGTTCCGAAGCACGGGCAGACGATCACCCACGAGTCGCTCGGCCGCTTCGACGCAGCGCGCGTGCTCCTGCGTCCGGCCTCACCTGGCACCGGCGTCATCGCCGGCGGCGGCGTGCGAGCGGTGCTCGAGCTCGGTGGCATCAAGGACGTGCTCGCGAAGTCGCTCGGCACGACGAACCCGATCAACATGCTGAAGGCGGCGGAGCAGGCGCTCCGCCAGCTGCGCCGCCCGGAGGAAGTGGCGAAGGCGCGCGGCAAGCAGATCAGCGAGGTCCTGCCGTACAAGCAGCCCGATCCCACGGAGGCCGAGGAGGTGAGTCCGAGTGTCGAAGCTGAAGCTGACGCAGGTGCGTAGCCAGATCGGCCAGTCGGAGCGGCATCGCGGCACCCTGCGGGCGCTCGGTCTCGGCCGGATCGGCAAGACGAACGAGATCGACGACTCGCCGGTCCTCGCAGGCATGCTGCGCAAGGTGCGCCATCTGGTGAAAGTGGAGGAGGCCTAGACAATGGCAGGGGATCTGAACCTGTCGAACCTGCAGCCCGCCCAGCCTCGCGCCGCGCGCAAGCGCATCGGTCGCGGTCTCGGCTCGGGCAAGGGGCGTTATTCCGGCCGCGGGATCAAGGGCCAGAAGTCTCGCAGCGGCTCGCACGCACTGCGCGCAGGCTTCGAGGGCGGCCAGATGCCGCTGCACATGCGTACCGCGAAGCTACGCGGGAACACGTCCGCGGATGCGATGCCGATCGGGCCGTTCCGGACCTACTCGCAGCCCGTCAACCTCCGCGACCTCGAGGCCCGGTTCGAGCCCGGCGAGGAGGTCACGCCCGAGTCGCTGAAGGCGAAGGGCCTGATCCGCTCGATCCGCAAGGATGTCAAGCTGCTCGGCGTCGGCGAGTTGACCAAGAAACTGACGATCACGGTGCACGGGGCGTCCGCGACCGCGCGCGAGAAGGTCGATGCCGCCGGCGGCTCGCTGACCGTGCTGAAGGAGCCCAAGGCCCGGAAGCCGAAGAACCTGAAGCGGCGGCCCGAGGGCAGGACGAAGGACACCACGCAGGAGGCCGAGACGGCACCCGCGGAGCCCGTGGAAGGCGAGGGCACGTAAGCCTTGCTGTCCTGGCTCGCCAATGCGTGGCGGGTCCCGGAGCTCCGGCGCCGGCTCCTGTTCACGGCGGGGATTCTCTCGCTGTACCGCATGGGCTCGTGGCTGCCCGCCCCGGGGGTCGATTCCGCCCAGATCGAGAGCTTCTTCAACGGCCGCGGCGGCTCGCTGCTCGGGCTGCTGAACCTCTTCTCGGGCTCTGCGCTGTCGCGGTTCTCGCTCTTCGCCCTCGGGATCATGCCGTACGTGACGGCGTCGATCATTTTGCAGCTCCTGACCGTCGTGATCCCGCAGCTCGAGCAGCTGCAGAAGGAAGGCGAGTCCGGTTACGCCAAGATCAACCAGTACACCCGCTATCTGACCGTCTTCCTCGCGGCCGCGCAGGCGACCGGTTACGCGTACCTGTTCCACACCCAGGGAGCCCTGCCGGCGAACCCGGGCCGTCTCGTTCTGATCGTCGTCACGCTCACGGCGGGCACGATCCTGCTGATGTGGTTCGGCGAGCTGATCACGAAACGCGGCATCGGCAACGGCATCTCGCTGCTGATCTTCGCGTCGATTCTCACCTCCATGCCGCAGGGCATCAACGCCTGGCTCAACGGCGGCGCGGTCGAGAAGCTGTTCTTCCCGCTGATCGCCATCGGCATCGTCGTGGCGGTCGTCTTCGTCCAGGAGGGGCAGCGGAGGATCCCGATTCAGTACGCGAAGCGCATGGTCGGCCGCCGCCAGACGCAGGGCGGAGCGACCTACATGCCCCTGCGCGTGAACATGGCGGGCGTGATCCCGGTCATCTTCGCTGCCGCGCTGCTCGCGCTGCCGCAGACCGTCTCGTCATTCGCCCCGTCGTCGTCGACGTGGATCAACACGCACTTCTCACCGTCCTCCTGGACGTATCTGGCGGTCGAGGCTCTGTTGATCATCGTCTTCACCTACTTCTACACCGCGGTGCAGTTCAATCCGGTCGACCAGGCCGACAACCTGCGCAAGTACGGCGGCTACATCCCCGGCATCCGCCCGGGCCCGCCGACCGCCCAGTATCTCGATCGCGTCCTGACCAGGCTGACGCTCCCCGGCTCGTTGTTCCTCGCCACCGTCGCGGTGCTGCCGTCGATCTTCATCAAGCACTTCGGGTTCTCGCAGGCGACCTCCCGGGCCCTCGGCGGCACGTCCGTGCTGATCGTGGTCGGCGTTGCGCTCGACACCATGCGCCAGATGGAGTCGCAGATGATGATGCGCTCCTACGAGGGCTTCCTGCGGTGAATCTCCTCGTCCTCGGCCCCCAGGGGGCCGGGAAGGGCACGCAGGCAAAGCGCATCGCTCCGGAGTACGGCATTCCGCACGTCTCGACCGGCGACATGTTCCGTGCGGCGCAGGCCGCGGGAACCGAGTTCGGCGTCCGGGTCGGCGAGATCATGGCGTCAGGGCAGCTCGTGCCCGACGAGTTGACGGTCTCGATGATCGAGGAGCGCCTGTCGCAGCCCGATGCGCAGGCGGGGTTCGTGCTCGACGGCTTTCCGCGCACCCTCGCGCAGGCCGAGGCGCTCGACCGCATGCTCGCCGGGATCGAGCGCGGGCTCGACGCGATCCTGTTCTTCGACGTCCCCGACGAGGTCGGCATGCAGCGCGCGCTCAGCCGTGCGCAGCTGGAAGCCCGCGCCGACGACACGCCCGAGCTGATCCAGAAACGGCTCGAGATCTACCACACCGAGACGGAGCCGATCGTCGAGCACTACCGTGTGACGGGCAAGCTCGTGCCGCTGCATGCCGACCGCTCGATCGACGAGGTGTGGGCGGAGATCTCCGACTCCCTCCGGGCGGTCGCGTGATCATCCGCAAGTCCGGCGAGGAGATCGAGACGATGGCCCGGGCCGGCAAGGTGGTCGCCGACACGCTTGCGCTCGTCGAGGAGCGGCTGCAGCCCGGGATCACCACGAGCGAGCTGGACACGCTCGCGAACGATTTCATCCGGTCGAATGGGGGCGAGCCGACCTTCAAGGGCTACAAGGGGTATCCGGCGGCCACCTGCCTCTCGCCGAACTCGATGGTCGTCCACGGGATCCCGGGCGGGCTGAAGCTCGAGGAGGGCGACATCCTCTCGGTCGACGTGGGCGTGACGCTCGACGGCTTCGTCGCGGATTCGGCCTGGACGTACGGCGTCGGCTCGATCTCGGCCGATGCCCAGCGGCTGCTCGACGCGTGCCGTGCGGCGCTCGAGGCGGGGATCAGGGAGGCACGCCTCGGCAACTCGATCGGAGACATCTCCCAGGCCGTCCAGGCGGTCACCGAGGATGCGGGGTTCAGCGTCATCCGAAGCCTCGTGGGTCACGGCGTCGGCCGGTCGATGCACGAGGACCCCCAGGTGCCGAACTTCGTCTCCGCCTCTCGAGGCCCCGAGCTCAAGGAAGGCATGACGATCGCGATCGAGCCGATGATCACGGCGGGCGGGCCCGAGGTGTACATCCATGACGACGACTGGTCGATCTCCACCACGGACGGCTCGCTGGCGGCGCACTTCGAGCACACGGTCGCCGTGACGGCTTCAGGCCCGAGGATCCTCACGGGCGGAGGGGTCCTGGTACCATGACGACCCGCGCTGCAAGGCGTCTAGCCGCGCGCCCTTACCACGTCCTCGAGGAACGCTGAATGAAAGTCAGACCTTCAGTCAAGCCCATGTGCGAGCGCTGCCGCGTGATCAAGCGGCACGGTCGGACCATGGTCATCTGCTCGAATCCTCGCCACAAGCAGCGTCAGGGGTAGATCACAGCACATGGCACGTATCGCAGGCGTCAACCTGCCGAACCAGAAGCGGCTCGAGATCGGGCTCACCTACATCTTCGGCATCGGGCAGCCGACCGCGCAGAAGATCTGTGACGCGCTCGGCCTTTCGCGGGACACGAAGGTGCGGGACCTCACCGAAGACGAGGTTGCGAAGCTCCGCGACTACATCGACCAGAACACGCAGGTCGAGGGTGACTTGCGCCGCGAGCGTACTCAGGCGATCAAGCGGCTGTCCGAGATCGGGGCATACCGCGGGTTGCGGCACCGGCGCAACCTGCCGGCCCGCGGCCAGCGCACGAAGACCAACGCGCGCACCCGCAAGGGCCCGAAGAAGACCGTCGGACGCGGGAAGAAGGCGAAGTAGATGGCTCCTCCTCGCAGAGCTGCGACCACACGTGGTCGTACGCGCCGCCGTGTCCGTAAGAACATCGCCATCGGCCAGGCGCACATCAAGACGTCGTTCAACAACACGATCGTCGCCCTGACCGACAAGGACGGGAACGTGATCGTGTGGGAGTCGGCCGGCTCGGCCGGGTTCAAGGGCTCCCGCAAGTCGACGCCGTTCGCGGCTCAGGTGACCGCGGACGCGGCCGCCCGCAAGGGCATGGAGCACGGCCTGCAGAAGGTGGAGGTGTTCGTCAAGGGGCCTGGTTCGGGCCGCGAGACGGCGATCCGCTCTCTCCAGGCGGCGGGGCTCGAGATCCTCGGTGTGAAGGACGTCTCGCCGCAGGCGCACAACGGCGTTCGGCAGAAGAAGCGGAGGCGTGTCTGACCATGGCTCGCGATCGTTCGCCGAAATGCAAGCAGTGCCGCCGCGAGGGAATCAAGCTCTTCCTCAAGGGCGAGCGCTGCCTGACCGAGAAGTGCGCGATCGAGCGCCGCTCGTATCCGCCGGGCGAGCACGGCCGCGGCCGCATCAAGCAGAGCGAGTACCTGTTGCAGCTGCGCGAGAAGCAGAAAGCTCGGCGCTACTACGGGCTGCTCGAGACGCAGTTCCGCACGTACTACGAGAAGGCGAACAAACAAGGCGGCATCACGGGAGACAACCTGCTTCGCATGCTCGAGACTCGCCTCGACAACGTCGTCTACCGGCTCGGTTTTGCGGCATCGCGTGCCCAGGCACGCCAGCTGGTCAGGCATGGGCATTTCTCCGTGAACGGCCGTCGTGTGAACATCCCGAGCTACCAGGTCAAGCCCGACGACCTGGTCTCTCTGAAGACGGGGTCCGGCGCGGAGCAGATCGTCCGTGACGCGACCGATCTCACTGCCGCTGTCGCGCCGTGGCTGCAGGCGGACCACGACGGGCTCAGCGGGACCGTTTTGAAGTGGCCGGAGCGTGGCGAGATCGACACCCCGGTTTCCGAACAGCTGATCGTCGAGCTCTACTCGAAGTAGTTCGAATACTCCGTTAGCGCTCGCAAAGAAAGGACACAAATTGGCAGTACGCGCGACCGATTTCCAGGTGCCGAAGATCACGCACGAGGAAGTGAACGAGAACCGTGGCGTCTTCGTGATCGAGCCGCTCGATCGCGGTTTCGGCTACACGTTCGGCAACTCGCTGCGCCGCGTGCTCCTCTCCTCGCTGGAGGGCGCCGCGGTCACATCGGTGAAGATCGAGGGCGTTGCGCACGAGTTCACGACGCTCCCGGGCGTCCGCGAGGACGTCACCGACATCATCCTCAACCTGAAGCAGCTCGTCTGCATCCTCCACGGCGAGTCGCCGGAGGTGGAGGTTCGGCTGACGAAGCGCGGCGAGGGAGTCGTCACGGCCGCCGACATCGAGGCGCCCGCCGACCTCGAGATCCTCAACCCGGACCTCGAGATCGCGAACCTCTCGTCGAAGGGGCGCCTCGAGGTCACGCTCACGATCGGCCGCGGCCGCGGCTACGTGCCGGCCGAGGGCAATCGGGGGCAGGCGCACACGATCGGCGTCATCCCGGTCGACTCGATGTTCTCCCCGATCAACCGCGTCGCCTACGACGTCGAGGCGGCCCGCGTCGGTCAGCGAACCGACTACGACAAGCTGATTCTCGACGTGAGCACGAACGGCTCGATCGATCCGAAGGATGCGATCGCGCAGGGCGCCGAGATCCTGATCCGCCAGCTGGCGATCTTCACCGATCTGGAGAAGATCGAGGGATACGGCGAGTCCGCCGCCCCCTCGACCGACGGTGCCGGCGAGTCCGCCGGCGTCTCGCTCGCGGGCGGGATGGAGAACTTCCCGATCGAGGAGCTCGAGCTCGGCGTGCGCTCGTACAACTGCCTCAAGCGGGTCGGCATCGAGACGATCGGCGACCTCGTCACCAAGTCCGAGTCGGAGCTCGCTGCGATCCCGAACTTCGGCAAGAAGTCGATCGAAGAGGTCAAGGAGACACTGCAGCAGCACGGCCTGAACCTGCGCGGCGGCGGGAACGGCGCGGAGTAGCTGGTGCTCTGATGCGTCACGCGCGCTCAGGAAAGAAGCTCGGTCGCGACTCGGCGCACCGCAAGGCGCTCTACGCGAACCTCGCCGGTGCGCTGATCGAGCACGGGCGCATCAAGACGACCGTCACCAAGGCGAAGGCGGTCAGGCCGATCGCCGAGCAGATGATCACGCTCGGTCGTCGCGGCGACCTGCACGCCCGACGGCAGGCGACGGCCTTTCTACGCTCCCGCGACGTCGTGCACAAGCTGTTCGCGGACGTGGCGCCGCTCTTCAAGGATCGCCCCGGCGGCTACACGCGAATCGTGAAGATCGGCCCGCGTCAGGGCGATGCCGCGGAGATGGCGTATCTCGAGCTCGTGAGCGAGGAGTACGTGGCGGCGCAGCGTGAGGAACGGACGCCGGAGCCGGTAGCGCCCGCCGAGCCGGTCGACGAGGCCGAGGCCGCCGAGGAGGAGTTGGAGGCGGAGGAAGAACCTGCGCCGGCAGCGGAGACCGCGGACGAGCCGCAGGCCGAGGCCGAGGCGGCGGCGGCGGACGAATCAGCCGACGAGAGCACCGACGCCGGCGACGAGGTTCATTAGCGAACCCGACCGCGATCGTCGCTGTCACGATGGCGGCGTGGTAGCGTGCCGCGGCTGAAGCTGACGATCGAGTACGACGGCACGGGGTTTCGCGGCTGGGCGAGACAGCCCGGTGCTCGCACCGTCGAAGCTGAGCTGCGTCGAGCCGTGGGAGAGCTTTACGAGACGTTCGCCCAGCTCACAGTGGCGGGCCGTACCGACACCGGCGTCCACGCGCTTGCGAACGTCGTCTCCGTCGATGTGCTGGGCGGCCCACCGGCCGACCGCGCAGCCGAGGCTTTGAACACGGTGCTTCCGGACGATGTGGGGGTGACGGCGGCCGAGGAGGCGCCGGACGGATTCAACGCCCGCTTCGACGCGCGCTCGAGGTCGTATCGCTTCCGGATCTGGCGCCTGCGCCGGCGATCGGTCTTCGAGGCGAGGCGGTCGCTCTGGTGGCCGCGGCCGATCGACGTTGCTGAGCTGGACGAGAACGCCCGGGCGCTCGTCGGCGAGCACGACTTCCGCGCGTTCACGCCGACCGGGACACAGCACCGAACCTTCGTGCGGACGGTGCGATCGGTGCACTGGCGCGAGCTCGGGGATGCGGTCGTCGCCTTCGAGATCACCGCCGACTCGTTCCTGCGTCACATGGTACGAACGGTCGTCGGCTCGATGCTCGAGGGCCGCGACCTCGCCCCACTGCTCGAAGGGCGTCCGCGCAGCGACGCCGGCGCCACGGCGCCGCCGCACGGCCTCTACCTCACGAACGTCGACTACCCGGACATGTCCAGGGACTGTCCCCGGCCGTGCCCGGGGTCTGACCCGGTCTGTGAGGGCAAACCGGCTCGCTAGGATCCGGCGCGTGCGGTTCCCGGTCGTCCTCTTCGATCTCGACGGCACGATCATCGACTCCGGCGCGATCATCCTCGCTTCGATGCGCCACGCGGCCGAGACCGTGGTCGGCGGCGAGTGGAGTGATGCCGAGCTGATGAGCGCCGTCGGCGGGCCCGGGCTCGAAGCGCAGATGGTCGCGCTCGATCCGGACCGGGTCGACGAGCTCGTGCGCGTGTATCGGGCGCACAACGAGCCGCTGCACGACACGCTCGAGTACTGCGGGAACATGGATGTCGTGCTCGCCCGGCTGAAGGAGCGCGGTCATCGACTGGGAGTCGTCACGGCGAAGCGCCGTGTGACCGTCGAGCTTGCGTTCGCGAGGCTCCCGCTCGAGCATCTGTTCGAGACGGTCGTCGGGGGCGATGAGACCGCGCGCCAGAAGCCCGACCCCGAGCCACTGCTGCTTGCGCTCGACCGTCTCGGCGCGAGCCCGCACGACGCCGCCTACGTGGGCGACTCCCCGTTCGACATGCAGGCCGCGAAGGCGGCCGGGCTCCATGCGATCGGCGTCAGCTGGGGCAACATCCATTCGGCCGAGAAGCTGTCCGGGGCCGACTCGGTCGTCGACCGTCCAGAGGAGCTTCTTGAGCTCGTCTAGAGCAGCGGAGCTGCGCGAGCTGCTCAACCGGTGGCTGCACGAGTACCACGTGCTGGACGAGCCGTCGGTTGACGACGCCACCTACGATCGCGCCTACGACGAGCTCGTCGAGCTCGAGCGCGGGCACCCTGAGCTCGTGACGCCCGACTCGCCGACGCAACGGGTCGGTGCGCCCGTCTCGGCGAGGTTCCGGAAGGTGCAGCACCTGACCGCGATGGGCTCACTCGAGAAGGTGACGACAGACGAGGCGATCGAGAAGTGGGCCGAGGACGTTCGGAAGCGACTCGGTGACGGCGCCCCCGTCGCCTACGTCGTCGAACCGAAGATCGACGGGCTCGCCATCAATCTCACCTACGAGAGCGGTCTCTTCACACGCGGGGCGACACGCGGCGACGGTGAGACCGGAGAGGACGTGACCGTCAACCTGCGCACGATCCCCGCCATTCCCCTGCGGATGCTCGGCGGCGACGCGCCGCAGCTGATGGAGGTGCGCGGCGAGGTGTACATGCCGCTCTCCGGCTTCCGCGAGCTGAACCAGCGCCTCCTCGACGAGGGAAAGAAGCCGACGCCGAACCCGCGCAATGCCGCGGCCGGCTCGCTGCGCCAGAAGGATCCCTCGATCACCGCGGGCCGTCCACTGTCCATCTGGGCCTACGGCGTCGGAGCGCACGAAGGCGCGACGCTGACCTCCCACTGGCAGACGCTGGAGTGGCTGCGGGAGCACGGCTTTCCGATCAACCCGTTCGCCGAGCGCCTCGAATCGGTGGCGGAGGTCGCCGAGCGGTGTCGTGCGTGGGAGCGCCGCCGGATGGAGCTCGATTACGAGATCGACGGGATCGTGATCAAGGTGGACAACTACGCGCAGCAGCAGCAGCTCGGAGCATTGCACCAGCGTCCGCGCTGGGCAAGGGCCTTCAAGTGGGCGCCGATGACCGCGACGACCCGCCTCGACAAGATCATGATTCGCGTCGGCCGAACCGGCGCGCTCAATCCATGGGCCTTGCTCGAACCGGTGCAGGTCGGAGGCGTGACCGTCTCGCGGGCGACGCTGCACAACGAGGAAGACATCAACCGCAAGGACATCCGTGAGGGCGACGACGTGATCGTCCAGCGTGCGGGCGACGTGATCCCCCAGGTCGTCGGTCCGGCGGGGTCACACCGGCGAGGCACGAAGCGGTTCGAGATGCCCGAGCACTGCCCGCTCTGTGGTGCCGCGATCGTCAAGCCCGAAGGTGAGGCGATGCACCGGTGCCCGAACCGCGCGTGCCCTTCGCGTGGCCTCGAATCGCTCATCAACTGGGTGCAGGCGGCCGCCGACATCGACGGCGTCGGTGAACAGCTCGTGCGCAGGTTGTGGGAGCTCGGTCTCGTCAGGTCGCTGCCGGACCTCTATCGGCTGAGAAAGGACGAACTGCTCGAGCTCGACGGCTTCGGGGAGACGTCTGCGACGAACGCGATCGACTCGATCGCTGCCTCCAAGGAGATCCCGTTTCGCCGCGTGCTCTTCGGCCTGAACATCCCGGATGTCGGCTGGGTGACCGCTCAGAGGCTGGCCCGGCACTTCGGGAGTGTCGAGCGCCTCTCGGCGGCGTCTCAGGAGGAGATCACCGACTGCGAGGGCGTCGGGCCCGAGCGCGCCGAGGCGATCGCCGAGTGGTTTGCCGACGAGGACAACGCCCGGCTCGTCTCGGAGCTGCAGGGGCTCGGCCTGAGGTTCTCCTCCGGCGACGAGGACAGGCCCGTCGAGGGCCCGCTGACCGGCAGGCAGTACGTCGTCACGGGCACGCTCGAGTCGTTCTCGCGCGAGGATGCACGGGAGGCGCTGGAGGCGCTGGGCGCGAAGGTCTCTGACAGCGTTTCGAAGAAGACGACTGCCGTCATCGTGGGGGAGAGCCCGGGCTCGAAGGTCGCAAAGGCCGAGAAAGCCGGCGTGCCGCTGCTCGACGAGGACGACCTGAAGGCTCTCGTCGGGCGCCCCTAACGCATCGACGCGAGCGCGCTCGCGAAGCGATCCTGTGCGCGCTGCGCCGGGAGCCATGCGACGGGCTCACCGTTCTGAAGCACCGAGAAGGCAAAGCGGCGGCGCGCGTACCCCGAGAGCGCCGACGCCTCGTCGGTCGTGCCCGTCTTCGCGTGCACGGCGCCGCGCGCCGGCCTGTACTGCATGCGGTGGGCGAGCGTTCCGTTCACGCCTGCGACCGACAGGGCGGACCAGAACGGCTGGCGGAGACCCGGGTCGCCCCATGCGTAGGCGAGGAGCGCCGCGAGCGCACGAGCGGTCATGCGGTCCTGAAGTGAGAGACCTGAGCCGTCGACGATCCGGACGCCGTCGAGCGGAACGCCTGCCGCTGCCAGGTCGCGTCTCACGACCGCGGCCCCGGCGGCCGTCGTCCCGCCCTCGCCGCGCTCGGCGCCAAGCTCTTTGAGCATCAGCTCGGCCGTGAAGTTGTCGCTCTCGCGATCCATCTCCTGGAGGATCGCCGGCAGCTGCGCCGACTCGACCTCGGCCAGCGAGATCGCGTTCTCCGGGACTCGCCCGGGCGCGACCGGGCCGCTCGAGATGCCGTGGCGGCGCAAGATCTGCCGCAGCCTCCCGGCGGCTGCGAGCGCCGGGTGCAGCGCGACGTGGCCGTCGTAGACACCGCGGTCGGCCACGAGCGCGGAGAGCGGAGGGGACTCGCTGATGAAGAACTCCGTCTTCCAGCCGGGCGCCGTGCGACGGGCGTCGAACCACGACTCGTCGCCGAACACCCGCCCGGAGATGCGCGTGATCCCTTGCGCCGACAGCTGGGCGGCGAGCCGGTCGATCTCGGCGGAGGTGAGCGTCGGATCGCCGAATCCCTTCAGGAAGACGTCTCCCCGCCAGGTCGCGCCGATCTGGCGGCCGCGGCCCAGGATCTCGGTGCGAAAGCGATAGGCCGTCCCCAGCTCGCGCAGTGCGGCGAATGTCACCGGCAGCTTCTCGTTCGAGGCCGGCGCGAGCGACAGGTCGGGATTGCGGGTGAACAGCAGCCTGCCGGTGCTCAGGTCGACCGCAACCGCGGCGGACGTGCTCTTGGAGTAGCCGGGGACTGCAAGAGCCTGGGCGAGACGCGCTGTGAGCGGCAGGGTCGTCGCGCGACCGGCCGGCACCAGGACGAGCAGGAGCGCGACAGCTGCAAGACCCCTCGGCATGCCGCACATTGTGACCGAGCGGGCGGCGGACTGGGCCTCGGGCGGGCGGGGAATGGGCCGCACGGCCCTTGTCGCCGCGTCATCGCGGACCGAGAATCGAGTGCGGTAGGCATGATCGACCTCCTCGACCGGATCTCGGCGGTGCTCGGTGCGCCGGCGCACGACCTCGACCAGATCGAGCGCACGCTGACGGACGGCTACGCCTGCGCGCTCTCACTCGAGGCGGAGCGCTGGCGACTCGAACGCCGTGTGGCTGCGCTCAGCCAGGGGATCGAGCACGGCGACATCGCCACCAACGCCCGGGAGCTCGCGGGGGTCGCAAGACTGCTCGAGCACAACAGCGACGACATCAGGGAGCTGCGCGGCCTGCTCTCGGAGCTGCGCCGGCATGCGGACGACGTCCGCGTCGGCTCCTCGCTGCGCTAGACGATCCCGGAGCGAACTGCGTAGACCGCAGCCTGGATGCGGTTGTCGATCTGCAGCTTCATGAGGATGTTCGAGATGTGGTTCTTGACGGTCTTTGGGCTGATGTGCAACTCGAGCGCGATCATCCCGTTGTCCTTGCCGTTCGCGATCAGCTTCAGCACCTGGATCTCGCGGTCGGAGAGCTCCGACTGAATCAGCTCCGCTTCGTGTGGCGAGGCGCTCGATGCACGAATGCGTTGCAGTACCTTCGACGCGATGGCAGGGGAGACGAGCGACTCACCGACCGCCGCGGCGTTGATGCCGCTGATCAGCTCCGCGATCGAGGAGTCCTTGAGCAGATAGCCGCAGGCCCCGGCGAGGATCGCGTTCATCACGTCGCCGTCGTCGTCGGAGATCGTGAGCACGAGCACGCGGGTGAGCGGAGCGATCATCGAGATCTGCCGTGTCGCCTCGACGCCGCTGATGCCGGGCATGTTCAGGTCCATGACGACGACGTCGGGCGCGACCTCCCGCACCGCGTGAAGGGCCTCCGTCCCGTTGTCGCACTCACCCACGACCTGCACACCCTGTTCCTCGAGGAGATTGCGCAGGCCCGTGCGGAACAGGTCGTGATCGTCGACGAGCAGGACTCGCGTCTCGGGCGCTCGAGTGGTGTTTGCTACGTCGCTCAACTCGGCCAACCGGGGGAAGGGACCGGAGCGTCAGTCTAGCCGGGCCTGCGCTAATGCAAGACGATCGTCACGACGCGGCGGCCCCATGCATCGGCCTGCGCGACGGTCGGGAACCACAGATCGATCCTCGACCCGACGATCGCTCCGCCCTCGTCCGCAGCGACGGCCTCGCCGTAGCCGGGAATCGTCATGTGGGTGCCGAGCGGGATCACCGACGGATCGACTGCGACGACGCCCCAGCCGACGGGAAGGCCGCTCGCGGTATTGCCACTCAGCGCGTACCCGGTTGCGGACACGGTCAGCACGCGTCTCCCGGTCGGCGTTGAATCCGTGGCACCGGCGAGGCCGGTGCTCCGAGCCTGAGCGGCGTCCGCCACCGTGACGAGATTCGAGATCTGGTTCTCCGTCAGCCGGCGTTGCGCGGCCAGCGAGGAGATGTACGAGGTTCGTCGTGCACGCGTTGCCGCCAGGGACGCTGCGGTCGCCTCGGCCGTGTGTGTTGCAGCTGCGAGCGCGGTCGTGCGTGCGGCGAGCCCGTGTGAGGCAAGGACGATCGCCTTCCGCGCGCTCGCGAGCTCCTGCAGGATGTCCTCGCTCTGGCCCGCGCTGCGATTCAGGTCGTCCAGGTTCGTCAGCGCCTCGTCGAGGGTCTTCGATCCGAGCACGATCTCGAGCGGCTCGACGTTGTCCTGCTCGTACAGGAGACGAAGCCGCTGCGCAGCCCGCGCTTGCGAGATGCGAGTGCTCACCTTCGCAACGGCGAGTTGACGGCGCAGGCTCTTTCGCTCCAGGCGAAGGGACACGGTCTGGCGCCGAAGCGAGGCGAGCTTCGACTGTGCGACAACCAGTTGCCGGTCGAGCGAGTAGAGCCCGAGCACCGCTGCGCGTGATTTCGCCGCGATCGCGGCATCTTGCGCGCGCAACGATGCAGTGTGTGCCGACGGATTCGCGCCGCCCACCGACGGCGCAATCAGCACCGCCAAGGCGATCACGGCGAACAGAAACATGCGCCGTCGCGGCGTGTGTGCCTGCCCTAGCACGGGCGAGGACCGTACCACAGTCCAGAAGCAGGAGGACGGTAGTTCGTGCAGAAGTGAACAAGTTTCACGCGAGTTTTGGTGCAGTTCACGTTGACGCTGATCCGAACACATTGCTAACCTCCCCTCTCGTGACGTACCGGCCCCACCCGGTGCGCCCGTCCCGCTCCCGGTCCGGGAGTTGTCATTCGTAGGCTGGGGCAGGCGCCGTACGTTCTCGCGGGGATCTGTCTGGCCCTCCTGGCGGCAGTCCCGGCGTTTGCGAGCCCTTCTTCGATCTCGTCGAAGCGGGCAGAGGCGCAACAGGTCATGGGGCAGTTGCAACAACTCTCCGACTCGCTGGAGCAGGCGCGTTCCCAGTACGACGCCGCGACTGCACACCTCGCACAGATTCAACGCAACCTTCGCGAGAATCGTCATGAGCTCCGAATTGCGAAGAACAACCTCCACGAGAGCCAGCGTGCGATCGCGAGGCGCCTCGTCACGCTCTACACGACGGATCAGGCAACGACGCTCGAGGTGATTCTCGGCGCGCGGAATCTCGACGACATGATCAATCGCATGGACAGCGCCAAGAGTGTCACCGCGCTCGACACGCGGATCCTCTCCCAGGTGAAGACGTTTCGAACCGCAGTGAGACACCACGGCACGCTGCTCTCGCAGGCGCGCGCGTCGCAAACGCGGGTCGTTGCGGAGCGCGCGTCGGCGAAGCGGTCGATCGAGTCGAAGATCAGCGAGCAGAACAATCTCCTCTCCTCGCTCAGAGGAGAGATCGCCCACCTGGTGGCCGCAGACGCTGCGAGGCAACTCCAGATGGCGCGCGAGGCGCAGGCACGGCTTGCGGTCGAGCAGCGTGTGTCCCAGCAGCAGCAGTCGACCACGGTCGTCGGCGTGTCGGCGATCGCGCCCGCGGCGGAAACGGTCGTCGCGCCGCCGCCGACCCACAGCAATGCCGCCAACATCGCAATGTCGCAGCTCGGCCAGCCGTACGTGTGGGGCGGTTCGGCGCCGGGCGGGTTCGACTGCTCCGGCCTCGTGATGTGGGCGTACGCGCAGGTGGGCGTCTCGCTGCCGCACTCCTCGTACGGGCAGTACGGCTACGGTGTTCCGGTTTCCCGTGACCAGCTGGAGCCGGGCGATCTCGTCTTCTTCGACGGGCTCGGCCACGTCGGCATCTACATCGGCGGGGGCCAGTTCGTGCACGCACCGCATACCGGGGACGTCGTGAAGATCTCCAGCCTCGATGAGAGCTGGTACTCGGCGACGTTCGTCGGCGCGCGCCGCATTCTGTAGCTCGGATCGTCAGTCGTACAGGCGGGCGAGCTCGGGCGCGAAGTGATCGAGGATCACGCTGCGGCGAAGTTTCAACGTCGGCGTCATCTCCTCCTCTTCGAGTGAGAACTCGCGTGGCAGCACACTGAAGCGCTTGATCTGTTCATAGCGCGAGCGCTCGGCGTTGACACTGTCGACCGCGGCCTGCACTGCATCTCGCACCTCGGCGACGCTCATGCCGTGCGTCGACTCGGGATCGACGGTGACCAGCGCGGCGACGTACGGCCTACGGTCGCCCACCACGAGCACCTGGGAGACGACTCTGTGCGACTTCAGCTCGTTCTCCAGGTTCTGCGGCGCGACGTTCTTGCCGCCGGCCGTGACGATGATGTCCTTCTTGCGGTCCGTGATGACGAGAAACCCGTCCTCGTCGAGGTGGCCGACATCGCCGGTGTGGACGAAGCCCTCGTCGTCGAGTGCAGCCTTCGTCGCTTCGCTGTCGTGGTAGTAGCCGGCGAAGACGGTGTTCGAGCGAATGAGGATCTCGCCGTCCTCGGCGAACTCGAGCTCGACCCCGGGCAAGGGCTTCCCGACCGTTCCGAACTTGAAGTCGTTGGGCCGGTTGACCGTGGCTGCCGTCGTGATCTCCGACAGTCCGTAACCCTCGAGGATCAGGATGTCGATCCCATGGAAGAACTCCGCGATCTCGCGCGCCAGGGGCGCGCCGCCGGCGTTCGCGGCGCGCAGCCGTCCTCCGAGTCTCGCCTTCACCTTCGAGTACACGAGCTTGTCGGCGATCCGGTACTGCCAGAGGAGTGAAGCGGGCACCGGCTGCTTTGCCTGCCGGAGCTTCGATACGCGCGAGCCGACCCGCAGTGCCCAGTCGACGACGATCTTCTTCGCTCCCTTCTGGTCGGCGAACTCACCGACCACCGCGGTGTGGATCTTCTCGTAGACGCGCGGCACGCTCGGAAAGAGATGCGGCCGCACCCGCGGCAGCTCTGTCGCGACGCGGAGTGGATCGGGCAGGAACGCGGTCGTGAAGCCGATGTAGGCAGCCGAGAGATGAAGCAGGCGCCCGTAGTTGTGCGCGAGGGGGAGATAGAGCAGCATCACGTCGCCCGGCTCGGTGAGCCGGTCGTCCATGTCGTCACCCTTCTGCACCATCGCGTAGTAGTTGCGGTGGCGGATCATGCAGGCCTTCGGCGGGCCGGTCGTGCCGGACGTGTAGATGAAGGTGAAGAGGTCGTCCTCGTCGATCGAGTCGGCCCGCTCGTCCAGCGCGGTCGGGTGCTCCGCGGCGTGCGCACATCCGCGCTCTCGCAGGGCGTCGAGTTCCGCGAACGAGATGACGTGTCTGACACCGGACCCCGCGACCTTCGCACGCTGGTCGTCGTCCTCGACGAGTACGCCAACCGCATCGGAGTGCTCGAGCACATAGTGCGTGTCTCGAGCGGAGCTCGATGCATAGATCGGTGCTCCGACCGCCCCGACGAGCGCGAGCGCGAAGTCGAAATGCGACCACTCGAGGCTCGTACGCGCGAGCAGCCCGAACGAATCACCCTTCTGGACGCCGAGCGCGAGCAGGCCGTTTGCGAGCTCGTCCACCGCGGCGGCGGCGTCCGCCCAGGTGACCTCGAGCCACTCGCCGCCGACCTCGTGGAGGTATGCAGGGTCGGGGTGCGCGGCCGCGACCGCGTCCCGCCACAGATTCGCGATCGTCCGGGCACGGGCCACCAGCGGGAATCTAGCCGCAGGAACCATGGTCGCGGAGGCGAAATAGGCCCGCCCTCGATAGGATTCCCCCTGCAGATGCGCACAACGTGGAACGGCTCCGTCAGCTTCGGCCTCGTCAGCATTCCCGTCGGGCTCGCCCCGGCGACGAAGCCGGCTGCCCGCCAGTCCGACATCTCGTTTCGACTGCTCCACCGTGAGTGCGGCTCTCCGATCAAGCAGAAGCGCTGGTGCCCGGTACACGAGCGGGAAGTCGAATCCGACGAGCTCGTCAAGGGGTGGGAGGTGACGAAGGGCCAGTACGTCACCGTCGAGGAGGCCGACCTCGAGGCGATCGAGCAGCACGACACCTCACGCTCGATCGAGATCAGCCGGTTCGTGCGTCTCGAAGAGGTCGACCCGATCTACTTCGATCGCACCTACTTCCTGGTGCCGGCGGGGGCCGAGGCACAACGCCGCCCGTACGTGCTGCTGCTCGAGGCGATGAAGGATGCGGGCGTGGCCGCGCTCGGGCGCTTCGTGCTCGCGGGCAAGGAAAAGCTGTGCCTGATCCGGCCGATGGGCGATGCGCTCGCCCTCGAGACCCTGTTCGTCCACGAGGACGTGAAGGACCACGCGGAGATCGACGAGGCGGTCGGGAGCTCCGAGGTCAAGCAGCCCGAGCTCGAGCTTGCCAGGCAGATCATCGCGTCGCTCGCGGGGCCGTTCGAGCCGGAGGCGCTGCGCAGCGAATATCGGGAGTCGCTGCGCGAGCTGCTCGAGGCGAAGCTCGCGGGGCAGGAGTTCGAGCTGCCCGCCGCGGAGGAGCCCGCCCCGGTGGTCGATCTGATGGAGGCTCTCAAGGCCTCGGTGGCCGCCGCGTCGAAGTCGCAGCAACCGTCGAACGACAAGAAAAAGGCGGCACCGCGCAAGCGCGCCGCCGCCTCTTCCCGCAGATAGTCCTCTCAGTGCGACGCGGGGAACGCCCCCAGCGCGTGGAGCTGAGCCTGGAACAGCGTCTTGTCGATCTTCCCCTGATAGATCGGCACGTGCTCCTCGAGGCAGATCCTGATCACCTCGTCCCGGTCGATCCCGACCTCTTTCGAGAGCTCGTCCGGCGTCAGGTGGTTGGCCATTTCGCTCCTTCCACGAAAAAGCCCGCCGCGCACGATGCGCTAGCGGGCTTGGATCTCCAGCTTGTCTGGGCGCAAGGCGGGAAGCTTCATACGTCCCGCCTTGTCCCTGTCGAGCTCATAGTGCTTCGAACCATAATCGATCCAGGTGACGGATGCGACCGATCTTCTCGCTGGAGCTCCTGGGGCAGCCGCTAACCTGTCGAGCGTCTCGGGGTGTGGCGCAGCCTGGTAGCGCGCTCCGTTCGGGTCGGAGAGGTCCGGAGTTCAAATCTCCGCACCCCGATAAGCGCGGGGGAAACGGTGTTTCCCCCGCGTCGTCAGTCCACCGTTCTCACCCTGCTCCAGGCGAGCGGCACGAACCACAGCACGGCGCCGAGCGCGCCGCCGGCCGCGAGGATCGTCGTCGGGGCGATCGCCGTGGCGGCCACCCCGGCGAGCACGAAGCCGACCGGGGTCAGGCCGATCGAACCGAAGAAATCGATGCTCATGACCCGTGACAGGAGATGCTCGGGCACGAGCTCGGTGATCAGCGTCAGCCACGCGGAGATGCCGATCCCGATCCAGAGGCCGCGCCAGGCGACCGCGACGACTGCGAGCGGGTACCACGGGGACAACGCCAGGACGACGATCCCGAGGTCGTTGATGCCGAAGGCCGCGAAGCAGATCGCGACTCGCCGTGTACGCGGATGCCAGCGCGCCCAGAGCAGCGATCCGGCCACCATGCCCGCGGCCATCGAGCTGAAGAGCAGGCCGTAGGCGCCCACGCCCCGGTGGTAGTGCGACTGCACCACGCCGGGCAGCAACGCGGTGAACGGGGACATCGCGATCATGAGGATCACGGTCGCCGCGGCGATTCCGGTCCAGATCCAGGGCACGCTGGTCACGTAGCGGAAGCCGACCGCGAGCTCCTTCCGCATGCCGAGCTGGACGCTCGGCTGGATCGCCCGTGGACGGGCGAGCCAGAGGGCCCCGGCGGAGACTGCGAAGGACGCGCCGTCGAGCCCCCACACCACGGTCGGGCCTCCTGTTCCGTAGAGGACGGCGGCGATCGCAGGCCCGACGATCGCGCTCCCCTGCCGGGCGACCCCGAGCCAGGAGTTCGCCGAGGGCAGGATCGGCTGCTCGACGACGAGCGGCACGATGCCGCCGAGAGCGGGCTGAAAGAACCCGTCGGCGAGACCGAAGCTGACGGCGAGAGCGAACACGCCCGCAAGGGTCAAGTGGCCGGTCGCATCGACCGTGAAGAAGACGAGCATCACCACGGCCCGCGCGAGGTCGGATCCGATCATCAGGAGGCGCCGCGGATAGCGGTCGGCCAGCACGCCGCCCCAGAGGAGCGTCGTCAGCATCGCAAGCGACTCGAGCGCGAGCACGAAGCCGAGCGAGCTCGCCTTGCCCGTCAGCTCGATCACCCGCCAACCGAGGGCGACGATGAAGGCGGCGTCACCCACGAACGAGATCGTCTGGCCGCCCCAGAGCAGGCGGAAGTCGCGGCTTCCGAATGCCGCCAGCGTTCCTGCACGAGGCTCGGTCACCGCCGGAGGCTATCGTCGGGCTCGTGCTCAGAGCCGTCGTCTTCGATGTCGACTTCACAATCGCGAAGCCCGGCCCCGACCTGGGGCCGGAGGGGTACGTACGGCTCGGCCGCCGGTACGGCCTCCAGCTGGATGCGGCCCGCTACGACGAGGCCCGGCGTGCGGCGTTCGCGACGCTGAAGCGGCATCCAGAGCTCGACCACGACGAGGAGATCTGGGTGCTCTTCACCGAGCGGATCATCCAGGGCATGGGCGGGACGGGCGACACGTACGCCGCGGCGGTGGAGATGGAGGGCGCGTGGGCCCATGCCCACCACTTCGAGCTCTACGACGACGCGGTGCCCGTGCTCGACCGACTGCGAGCGTCGGGGCTGAAGCTCGGCCTGCTCTCCAACACCGCGCGGGATCTCGCCGAGTTCGTCGCACACCACGGCTTGACCGTCGACGCCGTGTTGACCTCACGTGCGCACGGCAAGACGAAGCCGCACGAGACGATCTTCCGGCGGATGCTCGAACTGCTCGGCGTCGACGCGAGCGAGGCGGTGATGGTGGGGGACACGTTCGAGGACGACGTCGAAGGCGCGCACGCGGTGGGAATGCGCGCGCTCCTCCTCGACCGCGAGCGGCGCTATCCGGACGGGCGGGAGGCGCTGGCCGATCTTCGATCGCTGTGCGCGGCGCTCGGCCTCGACCATCTACAGTCGACGTCGTGAGCTGGCTCATCTGGGTCGTTGCGGCGATTGCGCTGGCGATTGGCGAGGTGCTGACACCGGGGCTCTTCTTTCTCGGGCCGGTCGCGCTCGCCGCCCTCGTTGCCGCCTTTGCCGCCCTGCTCGGCGCGGGGGCGATCGGCTCGTTCGTCGTCTTCGTCGTGTGCTCCGTCGCTTCACTCGCGCTGCTGCGGCCGATCGCCCGTCGGCATGTCCGCATGCCGTCGCTCTCACGTACCGGCACCGACGCGCTCGTCGGCCGCAAGGGCGTCGTGACGCGGCGCGTCGACGCCGTCGGCGGCCGTGTCCGGATCGGCGGGGAGGAGTGGTCGGCTCGTTCGTATCTCGAAGGGGAAGTCTTCCCCGAAGGCCAGACCGTCGACATCATCCAGATCGAGGGCGTCACCGCTCTCGTCGCCGAATAGGGGGCCGCCGTGCTGCTGCTGATCCTGCCCGCCGTCATCGTGCTGTTCGTCCTCGTCGCACTCTGGAAGACCGTCCGCGTGATTCCGCAAGCGCGGGCCGGAGTCGTCGAGCGGCTCGGCCGTTATTCGCGCACGTTGACGCCGGGCCTGACGATCGTGTTCCCGTTCGTCGATCGCGTCCGGCCGCTCCTGGACCTGCGGGAGCAAGCGGTCTCGTTCGATCCCCAGCCGGTGATCACGGAGGACAACCTGGTGGTCAACATCGACACGGTCATCTACTTCCAGATCACCGATCCCAAGTCCGCGACCTACGAGATCGCCGACCCGGTCAACGCGATCGACCTGTTGACCGTCACGACGCTCCGCAACGTGATCGGGGGCATGACGCTCGAGCAGACGCTCACTTCTCGCGAGACCATCAACGACCAACTGCGGGGCAACCTCGACGACGCAACCGGGAAGTGGGGGATCCGCGTCCACCGGGTCGAGCTGAAGTCGGTCGATCCGCCCCCCTCGATCAAGGACACGATGGAGAAGCAGATGCGCGCCGACCGTGAGAAGCGCGCCGCCGTCCTGCAGGCGGAGGGAATCAAACAGGCGGCGATTCTCACCGCCGAAGGCGAGAAGCAATCGGCCATCCTGAAGGCCGAAGGGCAGCGCCAGGCTGCGATCCTGGCTGCCGAGGGCCAGGCGAAGGCGATCGAGACCGTGTTCCAGGCGATCCACGACGGGAATCCCGATCCGCAGCTCCTCGCCTACCAGTATCTCCAGGTGCTGCCACAGATCGCCCAGGGCGACGCGAACAAGGTCTGGGTGATCCCCAGCGAGCTCACGACCGCCCTCGGCGGGATCTCGGAGCGCATGCTCCCTCGGTCGGGGGACAAGTCGGATACAACGTAGGGGCGCACCTGCCGATGACCCGGTGGGTGCACCTCCTTCTGAAACGTCTACTCAACACAAGTTTCGTCATCGCGGCGCTCGTCGTGGCTGCGTTCGTCGTGCGTCATTTCGCGCGGTCGGGCTGGCCGCTCCATCACGCGAACCTCTGGCTCGTCGGGCTGGCCGGCGTGATCCTGCTCCCTGCCTACGCCGCCAAAGCCTGGGGCTGGCAGAGGCTGTTCCGGAGCAGCCAGCGCCCCGCCGTGCTCACGCTCGCCGCGGCCGGCGGCGCCGCGTCGGTGGGCGGGATCGCCCTGCCGGGACGCTGCGACGAGGTGATTCGCGTCGCGGTCGTCCGCCGGTGCAGGCGCCGCCGGGCGAGCCTCGGTGCCGTTGCGCTCTCCCTGTTTCTCCTCGGCCTGCTCGACAGCGCCGCGCTGACCCCGCTCGCCTCGGTGGCGATCGCCGTCGCGCACGTCCACGGGTGGCTTCGACTGGGCCTGATCGTGGTCGCCGTCGCGGGAGTTGCCGCCGCGGCCGTCGTCCTCGCGCTACCTCGGCTCGCCCGGGCCGGCCTCCTCTCGAGATTCAAGCTCGCAGGCTGGATCGGGGACAACGCAACGCCGCCCCGTCAAGCCGTGTGGGCCTGGCTCGCGGTCGCGACGTCTTGGGTGCTCCGCGCGCTTGCGATCTTCGTCCTGCTCGCCGCGCTCGGCTTCGGCGTCGACTTCGCGCTGGCCCTGGCGTTCGTCTGCGCGTCGTCTGCGGCCGCCGTCCTGCCGGTCGCACCCGCGGGGGCGGCGATGCAGGCGGGCGCCGGCGCCGCGATCCTGATCGCCTCGGGCGTGCACGCCGATGACGCGGTGGCGTTCGGCATCGCCGCCCAGGCTCTTCTGATGGCCGTCGGCGCCACCTTCGTGCTGGGGCTCGTCGCGTGGCATGCGCAGGGGCGGATTCAGCGGCTCGCCGCCGGGCAGCCGCGCAGAGCGACCCTGCCCGGGTAGCGGTCTCGCACGGGCGCTCCGGCACGCCCGCTCACGCGAGCTCGTCGGCCGCTTCGGCGAGCGTCAGCACCGGGCCGACGCAGGTGTCCTTCCCCTCGAGCCGCGTTCGCCAGTCGCTCAGCGTGCGCGACCGAAAGAGCTCCGCGAGCTCGGGGAGCGACTGCTCGTACGCGCGGTCGATCAGATCCGGACGGTCGAGGAGCGCGCAGAGATTGCGCCAGAATTTCGGCTCCAGTGCGGCGACCGTGAGATGCCTCCCGTCGGCGGTCTCGTAGATCCGGTAGCAGGCCACGCCGCCCGTGAGCAGGCGCGGCACGGGGTCTCCGGTGAGGCGGTGGGCGACGAAGCGGTGCGAGGAGTGGGTCATCGAGATCACGATCCGGGCGCCCCGCCCCGAGCGCCCGCGCTCCAGGAGCGCCGCGAGAACCTCGATCACGGCGCCCTGGGCTCCGGCTGCGAGGTCGGCGATCTGCACCGGTGGCAGCGCCGGAACGGTGTCCGCCAGGGCGCCTGCGTACCCGAGGTAGTTCAGGTCGTGGCCCGCGTCCTGCGCACGCGGCCCGCCGGCCCCATGACCGGTGATCGAGCAGAGGATCGTCCTCGGGGAAACGGCCACATCCAGCCTCTCCCACACGCCCGGACGAAACCCTTCGAGCACGATGTCGGCTTCCGTGACGACGTCCGGCGGCGGTTCCGTGTGAGCGTCCCAGGACACGATCTCCTTGCCGTCGTTCAGAGCGCGGTACCAGCCCTCGGGCATCGGGTCGCCGTCGGGAGGCTCGATCTTCACGACGCGCGCACCGAGCCGGAGCAGCTCACGGCTTGCGAACGGGCCGGGCAGCTGGCGGGTGAAATCGACGACCGTGACTCCGGAGAGAGGGGCCATGCGCGCCGATTATGCTTCGTCGGGTGGCCGAGCAGATCGTCGACAGGCGCAGAGAGCTGCTCGACGCAGCAGCGGCCGTATTCGCGCGGAAGGGGTTCCACGCGTCGCGTGTCGGGGACATCGCACAGGAGGCGGGCGTCGCCCACGGGCTGCTCTACCACTACTTCCGCTCCAAGGAGGAAGTGCTCGAGACGATCTTCCGTGAGACCTGGGGCGCGCTCGTCGTCGAGACGCAGCGGATCGAGGAAGCCGACCTTCCACTGCACGGGCAGCTGAGGCGGTTCGCGCGCGTCTACCTCGGCTCGTGGCTTCACACCCCGGACGCGATCCGGGTGCTCGTGCGCGAGATCGGGCGCAGCCCGGGCGTCGGCGACCGCGTCGACGAGATTCGCGCCGTGTTTCTCGGCCTGTCGCGGATGGTCGAAGCTGCGAAGGAGCGCGGCGAGATTCGCGCAGACTGCGATCCCGTGCTCTCGGCCTGGGTGGTCTACGGCTCGCTGGAGGAGATCTTGACCGGCTGGGTGCTCGGCCAGCTCCCGGGGGCGGAGCAGGACGTCGAGCGTGCGGTGTCGACGGTCGTCGACGTGACGTATGCCGGGCTCGCGGCGTGACGAGGATCGTCAACCTGCTCGACGGTGCCCTCGCCGAGGACGCCCGCGTACGCGATGGGCATCGTTTCCTGCGCTCGATGATCGGCCAGGCCGCCGGTGCACAGTCGACCGGCTTCAGCGTCTACGAGCTGCCGCCGGCTCAGGCCGCGTGGGCCTACCACTACGAGTTGAATCGCGAGGAGTGGCTGATCGTCATCGCCGGCGAGGTGGTCGTGCGGACGCCCGAGGGCGACCGCACGCTCGAACAGGGCGACGTCGTGTGCTTCCCGCCCGGTGAGAGCGGGGCGCATCAGGTCCGCAACGAGTCGAACGCGCCGGCACGGTTTGCGATGCCGTCGTCGTGGGCGGGCGACGGGTACGTCGCGATCCGGCCCGACAGCAACACCGCGTTCATCAATGGTCCCGGCTTCCGGCGGATCGTGCCGCTCGACGACGATCTCGGCTACTGGGAGCGCGAGCCTTGAGCGAGGTCAATCTCTTCACGGTCGAGGTGCAGAAGGACGAGGACGACCCCGCCGGTTACGGCACCTCGTACACCCGTGTCGGGCCGCTGGTCGGCGGCGAGAAGCTGGGCCTCTCCGTGTACGAGCTCCCGGCCGGCCAGAGCATCTGCCCGTATCACTACGAGAACGCCGAGGAGGAGTGGCTGATCGTGCTCTCCGGCCGGCCGACGCTGCGCACGCCGGACGGAGAGCACGAGCTCCGGCCGTGGGACTGCGCCTTCTTCCCGACGGGCGAGGAGGGTGCGCACAAGGTGACGAACGGCACCGACGAGACCGTGCGCGTCTGCATCTGGTCGAACCGCCTGCCCGTCGCCACGTCCGTCTATCCCGACTCGGAGAAGGTCGGCGCGTGGCCGCCCGGCAAGCTCTTCCGCCTCGACGCGGCCGTCGACTACTGGGACGGCGAGTAGTACACCGAGCTCGGCTACGCCGTCTGATGGACGGGCGCGAGCGCCGGTGCCCAGGAGCAGAGCGGAGAGGATTCCCCGCCGCGACCGTTGAGGCGCCGGTAGCCGAGTGCATGCTCGGCCTGCATCATCTTGTGGATCTGCGTCGTCCCCTCGTAGATGATCGGCGCGCGGGCGTTGCGGAAGTACCTCTCGATCCCGTACTCACCCGAGTAGCCGTACGAGCCGAACACCTGGATCGCGAGATGCGCCGCCTCGAAGGCCGACTCGGTCGCATGCCATTTCGCCAGTGACGTCTCACGGGTGTTGCGCTTGCCTTCGTTCTTCATCCATGCGGCCTGCATGACGAGCAGCTTCGAGGTCTCGTAGCCCAGCACCATCTTCGCGATCATGTCCTGCACGAACTGGTACCTGCCGATCGCCTGACCGAAGGTCTCGCGCTCGCGGGCATACCCCACCGAGCGCTCGAGGCATGCACGCACGACACCGCAGGCGCCGGCCGCGACGGTGAACCGTCCCTGGTCGAGCGAATGCATCGCGATCTCGAACCCCTGCCCTTCCTCGCCGATCAGGTTCTCGGCGGGCACTTCGAGATTCTCGAAGAAGAGCTCGCCGGTCGAGCCGGCCCAGATGCCGAGCTTGTTCTCGGTGTCCTGTGTCGTGAAGCCCTTCATGCCCTTCTCGAGGACGAAGGCGCTGATCCCCTTGTGGCCTGCCGCCGGGTCCGTCTTGGCGAAGACGAGCGCGTGATCGGCGACGGATGCGTACGAGATCCAGTTCTTCTGGCCGTTCAGGACGTACATGTCGCCCTCGCGCCGGGCCGTCGACCGCATCGCCGCGACGTCCGAGCCCGCCGCCGGCTCGGTCAGGCCGAAGCATGCGAGCTTCTCGCCCTTCGCCTGTGGGGTCAGCCACCGCTGCTTCTGCTCCTCGGTGCCGTACCTGAGCAGCGAGAGCGAGTTCAGGCCGACGTGTACCGAGATCAGCGTCCGGAATGCCGCCTCGCCGCGCTCGATCTCCTCGCAGGAGAGTGCCTCGGCCACGAAGTCGAGCCCGGCGCCCCCGTACTCCTCGGGAATGACGATCCCGAGGATCCCGAGCTCGGCCATGCCTTCGATCAGCTCGAGGTCCAGCCTGTGCTCGACGTCGTTCTGGATCGCGACGGGCAGGACCCGCTCGTCCACGAACGCGCGGACGGTGTCCTGGATCAGACGCTGTTCGTCGGTCAGCTCGAGGTCCACGGCGTCAACCCTACCGCCCGGTTGCCGGAACGGGGTTGGGACGCTACCCTGACTGACTAGTCAATCAACCCGATTGCACGACCACAGGAGCGCTGACATGGCCGCCACAGAGCAGGCCGTCGCGGGCGGCGTCTCGTTCGCCCTGACGGATGAGCAGAAGGAGCTTCGCAGGCTTGCGCGCGAGTTCGCCACCAAGGAGATCCGTCCGGTCGCGGCCGAGCACGACGTGCACATGCGTCACCCGGTCGAGGTGATCGCGAAGGCGCACGAGGTCGGACTCATGAACCTGCACGTGCCCGTCGAATACGGCGGCCTCGGGCTCAGCGCGTTCGACGGCATGCTCGTGGGCGAAGAGGTCAACTGGGGCTGCACCGGCATCGGCACCTCCATCGGCGCAAACGGGCTCGGCGCGGGGCCGCTGCTCATCGCCGGCAGCGACGAGCAGAAGGCGAAGTGGCTGCCGCCGCTGATCGAGGCGCCGATGCTCTGCTCGTTCGGGCTCTCCGAGCCCGAGGCGGGCTCGGACGTGGCGCGCCTGAAGACGACCGCGGAGCGTCGAGGGGGCGAGTACGTCCTGAACGGCTCGAAGACGTTCATCACGAACGCAGGGTATGCCGACTGGACGGTGGTCTTCGCGAAGACCGACGTGTCGAAGGGGCATCGCGGGATCTCCGCCTTCATCGTCCCGATGGACACGCCCGGCGTGACGATCGAGCAGCACCTCGACAAGATGGGGCAGCGCGCGACGGATACCTCCGCGTTCGCACTCCAGGACGTCGTGATTCCCGGCGAGAACCGGCTCGGTCGGGAAGGCGACGGCTTCAAGCTCGCGATGCAGACCCTCGACGTCACGAGGCCGGGCACCGCGATCGGCGCGGTCGGGGTCGCCCAGGCCGCGTACGAGCTTGCGGTCGAGTACGCGAAGGAGCGGGTCACCTTCGACATGCCGATCGCGATGCACCAGGGCGTGAACTTCATGATCGCGGACATGGCGACCGAGATCGAGGCCGGGCGCCTGCTGACGTGGCAGGCGGCATGGCTGCTCGACCGGGGCGAACGGGCGACGCTCTACTCGTCGTTCGCGAAGCGCTTCACCGCCGACACGGCGATGAAGGTGACCACCGACGCCGTGCAGGTGTTCGGCGGCTACGGGTACATGAAGGAATATCCGGTCGAGAAGCTGCTGCGGGACGCGAAGCTCTTCCAGATCTACGAGGGCACCTCGCAGATCCAGCGTCTGGTGATCGCCAAGGAAATCTTTCTGCCGCGGGGGTAGGGTCGGGTTCGATGGCCATCGACATCGATCTCTCGGGACGCGTCGCCCTCGTCACCGGCGGGTCGCGCGGCCTCGGTCGCGCCGATGCGCTGACGCTGGCCCGCGCCGGGGCGGACATCGTCATCGCCGACCTGCTCGTCGAGTCCGAGCTGACCGAGGAGACAGACGCGTATGGGCCGCTCGCGGTGGTGGCCAGGACACAGGGGCTCGTCGGCACCGAGTCGGCAGCCGAAGACATCCGCGCGATGGGCCGGCGTGCGATCGCCGTCCGCTGCGACGTCACCGACCGCGACCAGGTGGCGGCCGCGGTCGGGCGTGCCGTCGAGGAGCTCGGCTCGGTCGACATTCTCATCAACAACGCGGGCACGCTCGACCACGTGGGCCAGTTCCCCGATCAGCAGACCGCTCTCTGGGAGCGCGATCTGCGCGTCAATCTCAGCGGCGCCTTCAACTGCGCCCAGGCCGTCTGGCCGCACATGAAGGAACGGCAGTGGGGACGGATCGTCAACATGGCCTCCGTTGCGGGGACGCTCGGCGGTTTCGGGCAGGCGTCCTACTCGACCACGAAGGCCGGGATCCTCGGGCTCACGAAGACGCTCGCGATGGAGGGCGGTCGCAACGGGATCACCGCCAACGCGATCGTGCCGGGAATCATCGGCACGGAAGCGTTCCACATGGCGAACTCGGCGATGAACGAGCGGATCGCCAACCGGACCGTCTTCAAGCGCCCGGGGGAGCCTCAGGACATCGCGAACGCGATCGCGTTCCTCTGTTCCGATCTCGCTTCCTACATCACCGGCATCGAGCTCAACGTCTCGGGCGGCGTCGAGCTGTTCGTGTTCTAGCTCCCGGCCGCAGTCGCAGCTACCATGGCGCGAGCCGTGGCTGCCTCCACTTCGGCCGTTCGCGGGCGTTCGGTCGTCCGCTCCCGCTTCTGGACCAGGATCGCGATTCTGGCGCTCGCCGTGGGACTGCTCACGGTCGGCGTCCCCCTCTTCTTTGCCGGGTCTGCCGATCGGCTGGCCGACGGCACCAAGATCGCGGGGATCGACGTAGGGGGCATGAACCCGAAAGCTGCTCAAACATTGCTGCAGCGGCGCTCGGCGCGACTCGCCGCCGTGCCGGTGACATTCGTCGCCGGCGACCGGACGTTCTCGATCACGCCGCGGTCGATGGGGGTCGAGGTCGACTGGCATACCGCGGTTTCCGATGCCGCCCGTGAGGGCGGCGGGGTCGGCGTCGTGCGCGGCTTCCGCCGGCTCGGGCTCCAGTTGTTCCCGCAGAACGTTTCGCCACCCATCCGTTCCTACGGCGCCGCTGTCGACTACGAGCTCGGGCTGCTCGCCCGGGCCGTCGACACGCCCCATCGCGAGGCCGCGCTCGTCCGGCGAGGGCTCCACATCACGATCGCGCCGGGCAAGACGGGGCGCGTCCTCGACCGCCCTGCTGCTCGCGCCCTGCTCGTCGACGCGCTCGCGTCCTTCTCCCGCGCGCGCGTGGCGCTGCCCGTGCGGCGCGACGTTCCGCGGGTGACCGTTGCCTCGCTGACGGCGGATCAGAGGCTCGCCTCGCGCATCATCTCGGGCCCGGTGACCCTCGTCGCCGGCCCGACCCGGCTGCGCGTCCCACGCTGGCGGCTCGCGAAGCTGCTCGATCTCGAGACGATGCGGTTCGTCGGCCCCGGCGCCGATGCGTTCTTCGCGCGCCTGGAACGCACCGTCGACCGCCCCGCGAAGGATGCGTCCTTTGCGATCGGCAGCGGCACGATCCGCGTTGTCCCTTCGTCCTCCGGCCTCACTCTCGATGTGCCCCGGTCCGTGACCGCCGTGCTCGCCGCGGCCGAACGGCCGGTGAACCGTGTCGCGAAGCTCTCGTTCTCCGTGCAGCGCCCGGCCCGGTCGACCGCGGCAGCCCGTGCGATGGGCATCACCGGCACGGTCGGCAGCTACGAGACCGAGTACGGCGGCGATCCCAACCGCATCCACAACGTGCAGCTCGTCGCACATCTCGTCGACAACAAGCTCATCGCTCCCGGCGCGACGTTCTCGTTCAACGGCACGACGGGTGAACGCTCGGCCGACAAGGGCTTCCTGGAGGCGCCGGTGATCGTGAACGGAGAGCTGCAGACCGGGCTCGGCGGCGGCGTGTGCCAGGTCTCGACGACCGTGTTCAACGCCGCGTACGAGGCAGGCGTGCGGATCACGGCACGCACGAACCATTCGTTGTACATCTCGCACTATCCGCTGGGCCGTGACGCGACCGTCAACTATCCCGACACCGACCTGAAGTTCGTCAACGACACGGGGCACTGGCTGCTCCTGCGGACCTGGGTCGGCCCGTCGTCGCTCACCGTCGCGCTCTACGGCACTCCGCAGCATCGCAGGATCGTCACGACGAGCACACCCCTCGTTGTCGATGCACCTGCTCCGGAGACGAAGACCGTGGATGCGACCCTGAAGCCGGGTGAGGTCGTCGTCGACGATTCGGGCATGCCCGCGCAGTCCACTTCCGTCGAGCGGAAGGTCTACTCGGCGAACGGCAAGCTGCTCTCGGACGAGACCTGGTACTCGAGCTATCGCTCGATGCCGGAGATCGTGCGTGTCGGCCCCAAGAAGGAGAAGGCCAAGCCGGGGACGACCACGACCGGGGCGGCCACGACGACCGGGGCGGCCACGACGACCGCCCCGACCACGACGACCGGGGCGACCGCGACGACCGGCTCCGCCACGACTCCTACGACGACGGCTCCGTCGCCTCCGCACTAGCGATCGCCTCTCGCAGCCAGGTCGGAACGCGGGTGGGGCGGAAGGTGCCGGCATCGACGGTCGCGTGTGCCGTCCAACCGTCGGCGATCGCCTCCCCGGCTCGTTCGATGCCGTACTCGTAGCGGAACCGCGCGCCTCTCACGTCGACGCAGCGTGCGTGCACGACCAGGCGGTCGTCGAATCTCGCCGGCGCCAGGTACCGAACATGCGTCTCGAGCACCACAGCTTCGATCCCCGCGTCCCGGAGTAGCTGGTAGCCGCCCGCATGCCGCTCGAGGTAGGCGACGCGGGCGACCTCGAACCACACGAAGTAGTTCGAGTTGTGTGCGATCCCCTGCGCATCGGTCTCAGCGAAGCGGACGCGCACCTCCGTTGCGAAACCGAAGCCGGCCACGAGGGCGCAATGCTCGCAGAACGGATCGCTGCGGCCGCGAACCAGGTGTGCGTGATCGCGGCCAGGGCCGGCGGTGCCGGCCCGGGCGTGTGCAGCGTGGCCGCCCTAGATGGTTGATCGGTAATTGACGGTGTTCCGGGGAGGGTCTGCACCAAGCAGTGTGGTCGACGCGACCGGGGTCAAGGCCGGTGGGCCTTGGCGCCGGGCGCGGCGGGCGAAATGCGCCGTGTGCAGGCCCCCATCCGGGGCGGCGTTGAATTACCGATCAACCATCTAGGCGGCGGCGCGCCTCACGGGCCTCTCGCCGAGAACGCGGGCGCAGGACGTGCAGACCTGCCGCTCGATCTCGTACGGGACGCCCGACCGCTGCATGAGCACGTGGACGCGCTTGGCGACGTGCTCGTGGATGTTCGTCGGCTGGTGCAGGGTCATCGTCGTCTTCCACAGTAGTAGTAGGTGCGTGGGATGGACAGACCGAAAGGGTTAACGATCTGCCAACGCCCGGTAACAGTTCAGACGAGAGAGGGCAGGGAAAGTTGCACGTCCTCCTCGAGGCCGGACAGGCCCACACCGACGAGTCGCAGGGGGCCGGGCCGGTCGTGCAGCGCCCGGTCGAGCAGGGAGCAGGCAAGCTCGCCGATGCGACCCGCGTCGTCGGTCCCGACGGCCAGCGATGTGGAGCGGGTCCTGATTGCGAAGTCCGGGTAGCGAACCTTGGTCGTGATCGTGCGTGCGACCTGGCCACGGCCGCGAAGATGCGCCGCCAGCTTCTCCGACATGCGCCGCAGCTCGTCGTGGAGCTGCATCGGGTCGGAGACGTCGCGGGCGAAGGTCTCCTCCTGTGAGACCGAGATCCGTTCGGCCGACAGCTCCAGCGGCCTCGGGTCGATGCCGCGCGCACGGTCGCGCAACTCGCGGCCGACCTTGCCCCGCACGACCTGCGGCAACTCCTCGTCCGTGATCGCGGCGAGCTCCCCGATCCTCTCGATCCCGAGCCGGACGAGCCGCTCCTCCGCGCGCGGCCCGACTCCCGGGAGGATCCGGATCGGGAACGGAGCGAGGAACGCCGCCTCCCGGCCGGGGCGCACGACCGTCAGCCCGCCGGGCTTACGCCGGTCGGAGGCGACCTTCGCGACCACCTTGGACGTGGCGACGCCGAGCGAGCACGAGAGCCTGGTTCGAGCCCGCACCACCGCCTGCACCGCTTCTGCGAGCGCGCGCGCGTCGTCGAAGGCCGGCGCGAGCTCGCCCAGGTCGAGGTAGCCCTCGTCGATTCCCGCCTGCTCGACGGCCGGCACGATCTCGCGGACAATGGCCCAGACCTCGCGCGAGTAGTCGCGGTACAGCGAGTGCCGCGGACGGACGAAGACCGCCCTGGGACAGCGGCGAAGGGCCTCCGCCGCCGGCATCGCCGAGTGGATCCCGAAACCCCGGGCGACGTAGTTGCACGTCGCGACCACTCCCCGCCCGTGTGGGTCGCCTCCGACGATCAGCGCAACACGCCGAAGCGATGGATCCTCCAGCTCCTCGACGGCGGCGAAGAACGCATCCAGGTCGAGGTGCGCCACGATCATGAGAGGAGCGTAGAGATGCCTGTGGCCGTGCTGAGGCCGACCCCGGCGGCCCGGCGAGGTGATAATCCGCCGTAGGCTCGAGCCGCCCGGCGTCGAACGTCAAGGGTGCAGAACGTCAACGCGCAGGCGAAGCCGTGTGCGCAAACGCAGAAAGGAACCTGATGACAAAGAGCACTATTGACCGTCTCACCTCGCTCGGCGAGGAAGTGATCGGCAAGGCGTCGCAGAATCCGACGGCGAACCGCGTGCTGCAGAGCGCGATGCAGATGAAGGAGCGGGTCGACGACCTGTCGAAGCGCGTCCGGGGCCTCGAGGCGATGGAGAAGCAGATCGCGGAGATCGAGAAGCGCGTCGCCAAGCTCGAGGGCGCCGCGAAGCGTGCGGCCCCGGCCAAGCCGAGCACCGGCGCGGAGCGAAAGACCGCTACGAAGGAGTAGGCACCCGCACCCGCAAGGCGCCGGGCACGAGCTCGAACGCCGCGGGGGTCGTGCCGACCTGTTCGCCCTCGACCTCGATCGGCAGATGCTCCGCCGCGTCGACCGAGACTCGGGCGCTCCGCAGCACTTCGACCTTCGGGTGGTCGACGTGCTTGCCCTTGTAGATCTTCGGAGCGGTCGTGAGGAAGTCCAGCTTTCCGACGTCGCCGATCAGCACCACCTCGAACAGCCCGTCGTCGGGCTGCGCGCCGGGGGCGAGCATCATCCCACCGCCGTGCCAGATGCCGTTCGCGACGATCACGTCGTGCATCCGGCCATGCCGTTCGGTGTCGTCGAGCCGCACCGTCACGTCGGTGTTCTCCCACTCGAGGAACACGCGGGTGAGCGCATAGAAGAATGTCGCCCTCCCGCCGAGCGCCTTCGACATCCCGTTCGCCCGCTGGGCGACGGCGCCGCTCATCCCGACCGAGCCGACGTTCGCGAACCAGCGCTCGGCGTCGTCGCCGGCCCACGTGCGGTAGCGGACGAGGCCGGCGTCGATCGTGCGCGGCCGACCGTCACGGGCGACCAGGACGGCGTCGTCGAACGACGTCGGGATGCCGTACGTGCGGACGAAGTCCATGCCGGTGCCGATGGGGATCGTCGCGAGCTCGACCTCGCGGCGGGCGATGCCGTTGACGACCTCGTTCAGCGTCCCGTCTCCTCCCACGGCGACGACGAGCGCCGCGCCGCCGTCGACCGCCGCAGCCGCAAGCTCGATCAGGTGGCCGGGACGCTCCGAGAACAACGTCTCGCCCTCGAGGCCGAGCCGGGCTGCACGGTGCGCGAGCTCGGGCCAGCGCTTGCCCGTGGCGCCATCGTCCGACGCCGGGTTGACGAGGAAGACAGTGTCGGCGCTAATGGGCGATCGCGACGTCGAGCGCGATCCTGGTCATGCGATCGACCGCCGCGCGTAGGTCGTCGTCCGAGATCCGCGTGAACTCACCTTCCACCACGATGTCGCTCACCGTGAGCAGGCAGCCTGACTCGACCCCGCGAAGGGCGCCGACGGTGAAGAGGGCCGAAGCCTCCATCTCGACGGCGAGGACGCCGCGCTTCGACCAGCGCTCGTACTGGCCTTCGTCGGGGTTGTAGAAGACGTCGCTCGACACGATCGGGCCGACGTGGAGCTCCTGGCCGGCCTCCTTGGCCGCGTGGACGGCCCCGTGGACGATCGACCACGACGCCGTCGGGCAGTGAGGTTCGTTGCCGACGAGGTGCATCGCCGTCGAGTCGGCCGGCACGGCGGTGAGCGCGACGATCAGGTCTCCGAGCTGATGATGCGGCTGCAGCCCGCCGCAGGTCCCGACACGGATCAGCTTCTTGCAGCCGAGCTGGACGAGCTCCTCGAAGACGATCGTCGCCCCGGGGCACCCCATGCCCGTTCCCTGCACCGAGACGGGCTTGCCCTCGTAGGTGCCCGTGTAGCCGAGCAGCCCGCGCTCGGCGTTTCGCTGGACGACGTCGTCGAGGTATGTCTCCGCGATGTACTTGGCGCGCAGCGGGTCGCCGGGGAGGAGGACGGCGTCTGCGTACTCTCCGGGCTCGGCGCGGACGTGAATCGGCATCGGGGCAGCCTATACAAGCCCGTCTGTAGGAGACTTCCGGCAATGAAGACGATCGAGCCGACGCGGGGCCAGGTGCTTGCGTTCTGCGCAGAGGACCCGGTGGAGCGGGTGTTCCTCGAGGACGTGGCGCGCCGCGGCCTCGGCAGATTTCTCGCGGTCGCCGGTCCGAACGGCGCGCTGAGCGCGCTTTGCCATGCCGGTGCGAACCTCGTCCCCTCGGGCGCGGGGTGTGGGGTGTTCGCCGCGGCGGCGGGCAGCGCACGCTCGCGGATGATCATCGGCGAGGCTCGCGCGGTGACCGAGCTCTGGGAGGCGGCTCGCGGCATGTTCCCCGAGCCGAGGGAGGACCGCCCGCATCAGCCCGTCTACACGATCGCCGAGCCGCCCCCCGCCGGGGAGACGGGCCTGCGCGCCGCGACCCCCGGCGATCTCGACGTGCTCGTGCCGGTGTGCGCCGCGGCCCACGAGCTCGAGCTCGGCATCGATCCACTCGCCCGGGATCCCGAAAGCTTCCGCTGGCGAACGCTGGCCCAGATCGACGAGGGCCGCTCCTGGGTCTGGCTCGACGGAGGCGTCGTGCTCTTCAAGGCCGAGGCCTCCGCCTGGACGCCGCAGGCGGTGCAGATTCAGCAGGTATGGGTCGACCCCGTGGCTCGGGGGCGGGGGAACGGCGCGCGGGGGCTGCAGGACCTGTGCCGGCTCCTGCTCGAGACGACGCCGAACGTCACCCTGTTCGTCCGCAGCGAGAACGCTCCGGCGATCGCGCTCTACGAGGCGGTCGGCATGCGCAAGGCGCTCGAGTACCGCAGCATTCTCTTTTGAGCCTGCGCATGGTTCAATGACCGCCTGGAACTGCTCGCGCGGATCGAGGGCCATGTCCGCCGGCACGATCTGATCGTGCCGGGAGGCCGAGTGCTGTGCCTCGTCTCCGGCGGCGCCGACTCGACCTGTCTCTTCCACGCGCTCCGCGAGCTGGGCTACCGCGTCGAAGCGCTGCACGTCGACCACGGCCTGCGTGGCGCGGAGTCGGACGCCGACGCGGCCTGGTGCGCCGAGCGTTTCGACGCCGAGGTGGTCCAGGGCGCCGCACGCTGTGCCACGGAGGCCGCCCTGCGCGACCTGCGCTATTCCTTCCGCACCGACGTGCTGCGTGCGACGGGGCACACGCTCTCGGACCAGGTCGAGACGATCATCTACCGGCTCGCCTCCCGGGGAACGACGAACGGGATCGAGGTGCGGCGGGCGGACGGCGTCGTGCGGCCGCTGCTCTGCGTCTGGCGGGAGGAGACCGAGGCGTTCTGCCGGGAGCGCGGGCTCGATTGGCGCACCGACTCGTCCAATGCCGCCACCCTGCGCGGTGTGATTCGCAGGGAGATCCTGCCGCTCCTCGAGCGGATCCACCCTGCTGCGCGCGAGAACGTGCTGCACGTCCTCGACGAGCGCCGCACGATGCCGCCGGCGCTCGCCGAGCTGCTCGGCTCGCCGGCCGGCTCGAAGCGCGTCGACCTCGGTGACGGGGTTCAGGTCGTGCGAGAATACGAGCGTGTCTGGCTCGAGCCCGGTCCGCGCGAGCTCGACGGCGCGGTCGAGTGGGGCGCCTGGCGGATCGAGTCGCGTGTGCCCGGGCTCAAGGTACGAGGCTGGCGACCGGGCGACCGGCTCGTGGGCCGCACCAAGAAGGTTCAAGATGTGTTCGTCGATGCAAAGGTCCCGCGTTCCGATCGCGAAGGCTGGCCGCTCGTCGTTCGCGGCGACGAGGTGGTTGCGGTCCCCGGGATCGTCGAGGCCGAGGGGGTGATCGCGACTCGTGTCGCAGACTGAGCTCGAACGTGGGGTGGGAGAGATCCTGATCGATGAGGAGCGTTTGCAGGAGCGGATTCGCGAGCTGGGCGAGGAGCTGTCCCGTGACTACGCGGGCCGGGAGCTCCTGCTCGTCGGCGTGCTGAAGGGGGCCGTCTTCTTCATGGCCGATCTGATGCGCTCCGTCACCGTGCCGTGCGAGATCGACTTCATGGCGATCTCGAGCTACGGCGCAGCCACCGACTCCTCGGGCGTCGTCCGGATCCTCAAGGACCTGGACATCAACATCGAAGGCCGGCACGTCCTCGTCGTCGAGGACATCATCGACTCGGGCCTGACCCTCTCCTATCTCCTGCGCAATCTGGAGTCCCGGCAGCCTGCGAGCCTCGAGATCTGCGCCCTCCTGACGAAGCCGGAGCGCCGCGAGATCGACGTCCCCGTGCGGTATGTCGGCTTCGAGATCCCGAACAGGTTCGTGATCGGCTACGGCCTGGATTTCGCCGAGCGCTACCGGAATCTGCCGTATGTGGGCGTCTTGCACGCCGATCTGCTGCCGGAGGGAGCCTGACCGGTGGTTACGGAAGGGTTATCCCGCTAGCCCGGAGAACATCCACTTGGCTACCCTGAGCGCAGACAATCCGTGAATCGCTTCTTCCGCAGCGCGTTTTTCCCGCTCATCGTGATCGTCCTGCTGGTCTGGCTGGCCAGCCAGACTCTGATCCCGAAGCATTCGAGCGCGGTCAAGCGCACCTATTCGGATGTGATCGCGCTCGCCAAGAGCTCTCCGAACCAGTTCCAAACGGTCACCTTCAATCCGGCCAAGCGGGCGATCGAGGTCAAGTTCGCGAACGGCAAGTCGGCGACGGTCCACTATCCGAGCGACCAGTCGCAGGTGCAGTTCCAGGACGTCCTGCAGAAGCAGGGCATCAACTTCGACTCGAAGGGCACGGGCGGCTTCTCGTGGACGGCGCTGATCGGGTCCTTCCTCCCGTTCCTGCTGCTGATCGGCTTCTGGATCTTCCTGATGAACCAGGTGCAGGGCGGCGGCTCGAAGGTGATGAGCTTCGGCAAGTCGCGCGCGAAGCGGATGGCTCCGGACTCGCCGAAGATCGGCTTCAAGGACGTCGCCGGGGTCGACGAGGCGGTCGAGGAGCTGCAGGAGATCAAGGAGTTCCTCGAGAACCCGAAGAAGTTCCAGGCGCTCGGTGCGCGCATTCCGAAGGGCGTGCTCCTCTACGGCCCCCCCGGCACCGGCAAGACGCTCCTCGCGCGCGCCGTCGCCGGCGAAGCGGGCGTGCCGTTCTTCTCGATCTCCGGCTCCGACTTCGTCGAGATGTTCGTCGGCGTCGGCGCCTCGCGTGTGCGCGACCTGTTCGAGCAGGCTAAGCAGGCGTCGCCGTGCATCGTCTTCATGGACGAGATCGACGCGGTCGGCCGCCATCGCGGCGCCGGTCTCGGCGGCGGCCACGACGAGCGCGAGCAGACGCTGAACCAGCTGCTCGTCGAGATGGACGGCTTCGAGATGAAGGACAACATCATCCTGATCGCCGCCACGAACCGTCCCGACATCCTCGACCCGGCACTGCTCCGCCCGGGGCGATTCGACCGGCAGATCGTCGTCGACCGGCCGGACCGCAACGGCCGCCGCAAGATCCTCGAGGTGCACTCGAAGGGCAAGCCGCTCGCGTCGGCGATCGATCTCGACTCGCTCGCCGCCGGCACGCCCGGGTTCACCGGGGCGGACCTGGCGAACCTCGTCAACGAGGCCGCACTGCTGGCAGCGCGCCGTGGCAAGAAGGTGATCGAGCAGGAGGAGCTGGAGGAGGGGATCATGCGCGTGATCGCCGGTCCCGAGAAGAAGGCGCGCCTGCTCTCGGAGAAGGAGCAGCGGATCACCGCCTATCACGAGATGGGCCACGCGCTGGTCGGGCACTTCCTCGAGAACACCGACCCGATCCACAAGATCACGGTCGTCTCGCGCGGGCAGGCGCTCGGCCTGACGGTCTCGCTGCCGACGGAGGACCGGTACCTGACCACGCGCAAGGCGCTGCTCGAACAGATCGCGATGACGATGGGCGGCCGCGCTGCGGAGGAGATCGTGTTCAACGAGGTCACGACCGGTGCGGCGAACGACATCGAGAAGGTCACGGCGACCGCGAAGCAGATGGTGATGCGGTTCGGGATGAGCGAGAAGCTCGGCCCGCGGGTCCTCGGCCGCGACTCCGGCATGCCGTTCCTCGGTCGCGACATGGGCCACGAGCCCGACTACTCGGACGAGGTAGCCCGCGAGATCGACGACGAGATCCGCCGCATCATCGAAGAGGGCCACGACATCGCGACGCGCTTGCTTCGAGACCACATCGACGATCTGCACCGGATCTCGCAGATCCTGATCGACCGCGAGACGATCGACAAGGAGCAGTTCGAGCGGCTGCTCGCCGGCGAGCAGGAGGACGCGGTCTTCCCGGCGCCGGAGCCCGAGGACGCGGAGCCGGCCAAGGAGCCCGAGCGGCGTCCCGCTCCCGCAAAGCCGCGCCCGTTCCCGCTTCCCGGCGGCGCAGCCATGCAGCCGCCGGAGCCCGAAGCCTCCTAGCCCGGCTTTCGCGGTCTTCAGGGGCCGGCGAGGACCGACCGCGCCCTCGACGCGTCCGACTCGTTCACGAGGACGAACAACGCCGTGGCGGCCGTCCCGCCCATGATCGGTGCGAGCGAGTTCGGATCCGGCAGCGGCTCGACCGCGCACCTGATCCCGGCGGCGCGGAGGCGTTCGCAGACCTCGTCGCCCTCCGACTCGTCCTGCACCTGCAGCAACCGGCAAGGCTCGTCGTCCACGGTTGAGACTCTAGACGTCGATCGGCAATGGACGGTGTCCTCCGCCAGCCGATCCGCGTTCGATAGTTGAGCCCGTGACCGGGCTCGCGTCCCCGCTGCTCGCTCTCTTCTTCATCGTCGCGGCGGCAGCGACCTGGATCGCCGGAACGGCGCTCTCGAAGACGACCGACGCGCTGGACGTGCGGCTGCGGCTGGGGGAGGAGTTCGGGGGCCTGATCCTGCTCTCGGTGGCAGGCACCCTCCCGGAGCTCGCGATCACGATCTCGGCCGCCGCCCAGGGAAACCTCGGTCTCGCCGCGGGCAATCTGATCGGCGGGATCGCCGTCCAGACGATGGTGCTCGTCGTCTGCGACTTCGCGGTCGGCCGACAGCGTCCGCTGACCTTCCTGGTCGGAGCGCTCAGCCCCGTCCTCGAGGGGCTGCTCGTGATGCTGTGCATCTCGGGCGTCCTCATGGGCGCGCTGCTCGCTCCGACGACGGCCGTCGCCGGTGTCGTGAGCCCGGCGGCGATCGGGATCGTCGTCGTCTGGACGATCGGGGTCTATGTGATCAACAAGGTGCGCAAGAGCCCACGCTGGCGCATCACCATGGAGGGCTCGCACCCGGGGCGGCGCCATCACCGCGACCCGCACCCGACCGGGGCGCACCCGTTCGCGAGCCGTACGACCGCGCGCATCGTCGCGGTCTTCGCCGGAGCGTGCGCAGTGACGCTGGCCGCCGGCGTGACGCTCGAGCTGACCGGCAACACGCTCGCCGACCGGGCGGGCGTGAACGGCGTCGTGTTCGGTGCGACGGTGCTCGCGGGTGTAACCGCGCTGCCGGAGATTAGCTCGGGCATCGCGGCCGTTCGGCTCGGCGACCACGCCCTCGCCCTCGGCGACATCTTCGGCGGCAATGCCTTCCAGCTCTGCCTGTTCCTCGTCGCCGACCTGATCGCCGGCTCGCCCGTGCTACCGACCGCGGGTAGCCAGAACGCCTGGCTCGCCTCGCTCGGTGTCGCCCTCACCGCGATCTTCGCGATGGGCGTCGTGATCCGGCCGCTGCGCTGCCGTGTACGGCTCGGGCCGGACTCGATCCTGGCGATCGTCGTCTTCGCGGTGGGGGTCGCGGGGCTTTTCGTCGTCCCGCACTACTGATCGTCCTCGGCCAGCCAGGCTTTCGCCACGCGCTTCTGGGCGCGGGTGAGCCAGGCCTCCACGACCGTCTCACGCAGCTCGGCCTTGTCGAGCCGCCCCAGGTCCGGGATTCGGATCAGCACCGCCGGATAGCCGTTGAAGTGCGGGGTCGTGAAGAACAGGCCGCGCGGATCGGCGAGGACGAGATCCTTCGCCTCGGCTCCGTCGACGCGGAACATCAGGACGTCGTCGAGCCGCTCGCCGGTCTCCGGGTCGAGCGCGTCGGGGCGGCGGCCGCGTTGCAGGCAGAACGGCTTCCCGTGCACGAGGTACGACGGGCGCCCGTCGTCGGACAGCTCCTTGGTCGTCTGGGGCATCGCCAGAGCGAGCTCGTCGAGGTCCCGCATCGTCGCCATCGTGTGCGACTAACGGGAAGTTCCGCGGCGGCGCGGGCGGGTCCGGAACACGACGTCCCACCACGGCACGCTCACGCCGAACCCGCGCTCGTCGTCTTCGAAGTGGTGGCGCATGTGCAACTCCCGCAGCTTCCTGCCGGCCGGCCACTTCGGACGGGTGTGATGGAGCAGGAAATGCAGCGTGTCGTAGATGACGTAGCCGAGGTAGAAGCCTGCGGCGACGCCCCACGCGAGCGGCGTGCCCAGCACCCCGACGAAGGCGAGGAGAAAGAGCAGCGCGAGCGGGATCGAGAACGCCGGCGGGAGCACCAGCCGGCGCGGGTCGTTCGGATGGTCGTGGTGAACGCCGTGGATCATCCAGTGGATCCGCCTGCCGAGGCCGTGGTCGGGCTCGAAATGGAAGACGGTGCGGTGACCCCAGTACTCGCAGAGGGTCCAGAAGAGGTAGCCGCCCGCCGCCGCGAGCAACGCCTCTGCCACTCCAAGGCCGCGCACGGCCAGGTAGCCGAGGATCGCGACCGCCGGCAGGAACACGGCAGCCGGGGTGGCGGGATGGGCCCGGGTCAGGCGGTCGAGCGTCGGCGACGGGAAGATCGCCGGAGAGGCCCCGAGCGAATCGGGGCCCTTGGCCCGAGGTAGCGCGTCGCTTCCCACGTGGAACGAGCATAGCCCGACGATGCGCGGGTGTGAATGCGCAAAGGCCCTGCTACCGTGCTCCGATGGCCGATCCCGTGTCGTGGCTTCAGATCCGGCAGGGGTGGAACGTGCTCACCTCGGACGGCACCAGCGTCGGGACGGTCGCCCAGGTCGAAGGCGACAAGGAGGCCGACATCTTCGACGGTCTTGCGGTCGAGTCCGGCGAGCCGACGCAGGTTCGGTACGTGGCCGGCGAGCAGGTCGGAGCGATCTACCCGGGCGAGGTGACCCTGAAGATCGGCGCTGCGGAGGCTGCGACGCTCGCTCCGTTCCGGGCGCCGCCGCCCGAGACGACGTGGCGTCCGGGCAAGCAGTCGTTCTTCGCCCGCCTCGGAAACAAGCTGCGCGGCAAGCGCTAGTCTTCCTCGATGGCCGACGTCACGGTGGTTGCGGAGCCCGACGTGCGTGACTACGTGCTCGAGCACGGCGGGAACGTCTATGTGTGGGCCAACGACATCGGCCTGAAGCACGTCTCGACGAAGCCACCGGACGAGCCGATGGAGTTCGAGAGCATCGAGGGCGACGGGTTCACGCTGCACCAGGCCGACTCGATCCAGACGCCGACGACCGAGTGGAAGCTCGTGCTCCGGCATTTTCCACTCAAGCACCTCGACGCACTCTGGGATGCCTGGGAACCGGGGGTCAGCACTCCCCCGCCCGAAGTCCTCTGACCGCTGCGCGCCCTCGGCGGCTAGGCGACGAGACCTTGCTGCCAGCTCGCCCACAGGCCGGCGTAGCGGCCGCCGTGCGCGACGAGATCGGCGTGTGAGGCAACCTCGACGAGGCGGCTCGCCTCCATCACCGCCACCCGGTCCGCCCGCTTCGCGGTCGACAGCCTGTGCGCGATCGTGATCACCGTCCGTCCCCGCGAGAGCGCCGCGAGTGCCTGCTCGACCGCCGCCTCCGTTTGCGGATCCAGCGACGACGTCGCCTCGTCGAGCACGATCACCGCCGGATCGGCGAGCGCAACCCGCGCCAGTGAGACGAGCTGCCGCTCACCGCTCGAAAGCCGAACGCCGCGCGAGCGAACGTCGGCTTCGAGCCCGCCCGGCAGGCGCTCGAACCGCTCGAGTGCCCCGATCCCGCGCAGCGCGTCGCGCGTCTCCTCGTCGGTCGCGTCGGGGCGGCCGAGCCGGATGTTCTCCGTGATCGTGCCGGCGAAGAGATGGCCCTCCTGGGGCACGAACACGATGCGGCGCCGCAATGCCTCGAGCCGGGCGCTGCGCAGGTCGACCCCGCCGAAGCTGACCCGGCCCTCCCCCGGGTCATATGCGCGGACGAGCAGTTTTGCCAGCGTCGACTTGCCGGCTCCCGTGGCGCCCACCAGCGCGAGCTGCTCTCCGGGCTCGATCCGGAGCGACACTCCGGTGACCGCCGGCCGATCGTCCCCGTAGGCGAAGCTGACGTTCTCCACCACCAACTGCCCGGTCCTGGGCAGGGCTGCCTCACCGCCGGGGACGGTGACAGGCTCCTCGAGCAGCGCCGCGATCTTGGCGAGCGCCGCACGGCCGGACTGGAACTCGCTGAACCAGTCGCCCAGTCGGGCAATCGGGTCGAAGAGCGAGATGAGATAGAGCGCGAACGCGACGATCGTCCCGACCGTGACGCGCCCGTGCCGCTCGAGGTAGCCGCCGGCGATGAGCACCGCTGCGAGCGCCAGCGACTGTGCGAACGCGATCGCCGGGAAGAAGCCGATGTTGACGAGCGAGATGCGCCGCCAGGCCGAAACCTGCGCACTCGACCGCTTGCGGTACGACGCGTAGCGATCCGTCTCCTGTCCGAACGACTGCACGACGCGCACACCGGCCAGGCCCTCCTGAAGCGACGACATCGTGTCGGCGACGCGGTCGCGCAGGGCGAGAAATGCCGGTCGCGAGCGTTTGCCGTAGCGCAGGGACGACCACACGAGCACCGGCACCGAGACGAGCATCACGAGCGAGAGGAGCGGCGAGAGCCAGACGAGGATCACGACCGACACGACGAACAGGAGCACGGAGCCCACGACTTCGACCAGCACGAGCCGCGTGAAGGTCGTCAGCGTCTGCACGTCCGCTGTCAACCGCGAGACGAGCACGCCCGCGCGTGTCTGCTCGAAGAACGGCATCGAGAGCGCCAGCAGCTTCTCGTAGGCCGCGACACGCAGGTCACCCAGGAACCGCTCGCCGGCTCGTGCGCTGCACAGCACGATCGCACGCTCGAGCACCGGACGCACGACCACGAGAGCGATGTACAGCACCGCGATCAGGTCGATCGCGTGCACATCGTGGCGCTCGATGCCGCGGTCGATCGCGACCTTCACGAGCAGCGGCGAAACGAGCGAGACGACGGTCGCGCCGATCATCGCGAGACCCGCAAGGACGATCAGGCGCCGCTGGGGCCGCAGGATCGGCCCGATTGCCTTCAATCCCGGAGTCGGCGCCGGCAGAGCCGGCACCTTCGCTTCCTGTGAGGCTGCGTCGAGCCTTCGCCTCGGTTTCAAGCCGCCTCCTCCTCCGCGAGCGCCAACAGCGCGCGGTAGCGCGCGGAACGAGCGACCAGGTCGGCGTGGAGCCCCTGCTCGACGACGCGTCCGTCCTCGACGACCGCGACCCGGTCGGCAAGAGCGATCGTCGCCGGCCGGTGGGCGATCACGAGCGATGTCCGCCCCGACATCACCTCTGCGAGAGCCGCTCGAATCTCGTGCTCCTTCGTGGCGTCGACGGCCGAGGTCGCGTCGTCCAGGATCAGCACCTGCGGGTCGCCCAGGATCGCCCGCGCTATCGCAATCCGCTGCCGCTGGCCGCCCGACAGGGAGAAGCCGCGCTCGCCGAGCACCGTTTCGTATCCCTCCGGCAGTTCCTCGACGAAATCCGACGCCCCGGCCAGTCGCGTTGCACGCAGGATCGCATCATGGTCCGCATCGGGTGAACCGAAGCCGACGTTGCCCCGTACCGTGTCGCCGAAGAGAAAGGTCTCCTCGAAGACGAGCCCGATTCCGCGGCGAAGCTCGTCCAGGCGGAGCTCTCGCACGTCGACGCCCCCGATCGTCACCGATCCCGCGCTCGGGTCGTAGAAGCGCGCCAGTAGAGCGGCGGCGGTCGACTTTCCCGAGCCGGTGCTGCCGACGAGCGCGAGTGACGTGCCGGCGGGGATCTCGAGCGTGAAACCGTCGAGAATCGGCCGCTCGTCACCGTACGAGAAGCGAACGTCGTCGAAGCGGACGTCGGCTCGCTCCGGGAAGGGCCGAGGCCCGGACGACTCGACGACGACGGGCTCGGCATGCAGCACGGCAACGACGCGGCGGGCCGCTGCCGCGGCGCGCTGCACCGTGCTGACGCGCTGGCCGATCGTTCGCAGGGGATTGACGAGCAGCACCAGGTAGAACGTGAAGAGCGCGAAGGTGCCCACAGTGATCTGGTCGGTGAGAACCCGGTGCGCGCCGTACCAGAGCACGACGAGGAGCCCGATGAGCGGGAGCGCCTCGAGGACCGGCAGGAAGACGGCGTCGACGTTCGCGACCTCCAGCGCGGTCTGGACGACCTCGTCCGATTTCCGGCGGAAGCGCTCGGCGAGCGACTTCCCGGCGCCGAGGCCCTTGACCACGCGGATCCCGGCGATCGTCTCCTCGGCCAGCGCGGTCAGCTCGCCGAGCCGCTCCTGGTTCAACTTCGTGCGGTCTGCATAGCGCGTCGAGTAGCGCCCGAACCCGAGGCTGACGAGCGGGAGGGGTGCGAGCACTGCGAGCGCGAGCGGCCAGTCGATCACGACGAGGACGACCGTCGCCGCGAAGACCGTGAGGAGATAGCCGACGGTATGCCCGATCGCGTCGAAGAGACGGGCGATGAGCTCGGCATCGTTCGATGCGCGCGAGATGAGCTCGCCGGCGCCGACCCGATCGTGGTAGCGGGCGTCGAGCTCGAGTGCCCGGCGAAAGATCGAATCGCGGACGCTCGCGTCCGCCAGCGCACGGTTGCGGATCGCAAAATAGTGGCGGCTCCCACCCGCGGCCGCCTCCACTGCACCGAGCACCACCAGGCCGGCGCACGACGACCAGAGCGTGGACCGGCTCGCGGCGACGATCCCCGAGTCGACGGCACGCCGGATCAGGAGCGGAGCGAGCAGGGCGGCACCCTGCCAGGCGAGGCCCGAGACGATCGCGCCGACGATCGTCCACCGCAGACGCATCGTGATCAGGCCGAGGTAGCGCCAACCGGGGTCCATCAGGCCATTATTCGGGTGTGTCAAACGTCCGGCCGCCCATCGGTGCACGCTTTCCCGCCCCGTCGGTGATGGGGGTGATCAACGTCACCCCCGACTCCTTCTCGGACGGCGGCGTGCACCTGCGCGCCGAGGCGGCGGTGACCGCAGCGTGGGCGATGCTCGACTCCGGGGCGGCGATCGTCGACGTCGGCGGTGAATCGACGCGACCCGGCTCGCAGGGCGTGACCGCGGCCGACGAGCTCGAGCGGATCGAGCAGGTGCTGCTCGACCTGGCGGGTGCCCCCGTTTCGGTCGACACCTCGAAGGCGCCGGTCGCGCGCCGTGCGCTCGAGCTGGGCGTCGAGCTCGTCAACGATGTGACCGCGCTCCGCGGCGACCCGGAGCTCGCGGGGGTGGTCGCGGACGCCGGATGCTATCTCTGCCTCATGCACATGCAGGGCGAGCCGCGCACCATGCAGGTCGACCCCACCTACGACGATGTCGTCTCCGACGTGAAGCGCTTCCTCGAGGCCCGGCTCGAGTTCGCGGTGGCGGCGGGCGTGCGGGAGGAGCTCGTCTGCCTCGACCCGGGCATCGGCTTCGGGAAGACGGTGGCCCACAACCTCGAGCTCCTGCGCCGGCTCGACGAGCTCGCTGCGATCGGGCGGCCGCTGCTCGTCGGGCTCTCGCGCAAGAGCTCTCTGGGGAAGATCACGGGCGACCCGGGCGCAACGTTCGCTTCCGCCGCGGCGTCGGTCGCAGGAGCGGTTTGCGCGTTCGAACGGGGCGCGTCGATCCTCCGCGTGCACGACGTGCGTGAGCACGTCGAGGCGCTTGCAGTCGCGAGAGCAGTGGCCGTCGGATGATCGTCGAGCTGCGTGGATTGGAGGTGTTCGGCCACCACGGTGTGGAGGAGGAGGAGAAGCGGCTCGGGCAGCTCTTTCTGGTCGACGTGCAGCTCGAGGTCGGCGATCGTGGTGCGTCGGACCGGCTCGCGGACGCGGTCGACTACACGCACGTCGCGAGTGCGATCCGCGAGCTCTCCGACCGCGAGCGCTTCGACCTGCTCGAGGCGCTCGCCGGCCGCATCGCCGACCTGTTGATGGAACGCTTCTCGCCCGAGTCGCTGCGCGTCCGTGTGCGCAAGCCGCAGGTCGAGCCGGGCGGACTGAAGGTCGAGCACGCCGCCGTCACCGTCCGGCGGCCGTGACGGTCGCCTACGTCGGCCTCGGCTCGAACCTCGGTGATCGCGAGTCGCTGATCCGGGAGGCCGCGGCGCTGATCGGGGCGATCCGGCTCTCGAGCATCATCGAGACCGAGCCCTGGGGATACAAGCACCAGCCGCGGTTTCTTAATGCCGTCGCCGAGGTCGAGACGCCGCTTTCCGCCCGGGCCTTCCTCGACCACCTCCTCGACGTCGAGCAACGCCTCGGGCGCGATCGGGCCGGGCCGCGGTGGGGCCCGCGGCCGATCGATCTCGATCTGCTCCTCTACGGCGACGAGGAGCTCGACGAGCCGGGCCTCGTCGTCCCGCATCCCCACCTCGAGGAGCGCCTGTTCGTGCTCGAGCCGCTCGCAGAGCTCGTTCCGTCGCGAAGAATTCCCGGTTCGGGCACGGTCCGGGCCGCCCTCGCAGGGCTACAATCCGCAGAGTGAGCCACCTCGACGAGCTCGACGAGTTCGAGGCCGAGGCCGAGCTGCGTCTGAAGAAGGAGTACGCGGCGGTCTTTTCCCTCTTTCGGTACTGCGTCCTCACCCAGGATGCGACGTACCTGTGCAACAAGCTGGACATGCAGTACGTTCCGCAGCCGAACTATCCGTTCTTCCATCTGAAGATGGAGGACGTCTGGGTATGGGACAAGAACCGCCCGACCCGGATGATCCCGCGCGCCGAGGTGTACACGTCCAGCGATGTGACGATCGAAGAGCTGCGCGGCGACGGCGACGAGCCGATGCTGACCGCCGAGGCGCTGGCCAAGCGCATCGGCGAGGGGCGCTCCGAGATCGAGGATCTCTGAGGCCGGCCGCGTAGGACGTGAACCTGGTTCCGCGGCGCGGAAACCAGGTTCAATGAGCACCATGCTCCTCGCGATCGACGTGGGAAACACGCAGACCGTCTTCGGACTGTTCGACGGTGCCGCGCTGACCGAGCAGTTTCGTGTCGGGACCGATCGCACCCACACCGGCGATGAGCTCGCCGTGCTTCTCCGTGCCTTCGTCGATCTCGAGGCACTCGACGGCATCGTCCTCTGCTCGTCGGTGCCGTTGCTCGTCCGGGAGTACGAGGCCTTTGCCGAGCGGTGGGCGGGAACCGAGCTGCTCGTGCTCGGCCCGGGCGTCTCCACCGGGGTGCCGATCCGTTACGACGACCCGCGCGAGGTCGGCCCGGACCGGATCGCGAACGCGGTCGCCGCCCGCGAGCGGCACGGCGCACCGGCCGTTGTCGTCGACTTCGGCACATCGACGAACTTCGACGTCGTCAACGGGGCGGGCGAGTTCGCGGGCGGCGTGCTCGCCCCCGGCGTCGAGGTGTCGATGGACGCGCTCTTCGCCCGCGCCGCGCGGCTGCCGAAGGTGCCGTTCGCGGAGCCCGAGCGCGTGATCAGCCAGACGACGACCGCTGCGCTGCAGTCGGGGCTCGTCTACGGCTTCGCGGGGCAGGTCGACGCGATCGTCGTGCGCATCAAGGACGAGCTCGTGGCGCCCGAGGCGCCGGTGGTGGCGACCGGAGGCCTGGCCGACCTGATCGCTCCGCACACCCGGACGATCACGGCCGTGGACCAGGAGCTGACCCTGCAGGGCCTGCGGATCGTGTGGGAGCGGAACCGGGTCTAGAGCCGAAACTCGCGACTCTGGTTCGCCTGCGGCGAATCAGAGTCGGGGAGACCGTGTCGGGTCTAGCCGCCGCCGTAGATGGAGATGGGCAGGGAGTCGAGCAGCACTTCGTCCTCCGGGGCGGGGAGCTCGGCGGCGAGTCGCTCGACGATGAAGCGCGCACCCGGGGCGGCGGCCAGGAGCCGCCGTTCGACCTCGGCGAGGCTCGGCAGCATGACGAGCTCCTGCTTGAACGGGCGTGGGAAGCGCCCGTGCCCGAGGTACCAGCCGTAGAACTTCTTGAGGAAACCGAACGCGCGCTTCTCTCCGAGCTCGCGCACCGTCTCGTGCATGAAGAGAAGCAGCTCGGCGACGACCTCCTCCCCTGAGGGCTCGCGCTCGTCGCCCATGATCGCTGCGAGAGCCCACGGATTGCCCTGGGCGGCGCGGCCGATCATCACCGCGGCGGCGCCTGTCGTCGCGAGCACCGTCTGTGCCCGCGCCCGCGAGGTCACGTCCCCCGATGCGATCACCGGGACGTCGACCAGCGAGACGAGCTCGGTCGTGAGCGAGTGGTCGGCGGTCCCCGTGTACATCTGCCTGGCCGAGCGCGGGTGCAGCGTCAGGCATCCGGCGCCCGACTCGACGAGCCGCGGGCCGACGTGGAGGCAGGCCCGCGAGCCGTTCTCGAGGCCGCGCCGCATCTTCACCGAGACGGGGAGCGTTGTGGCGCCCGCGACCGCCTCGACGAGGCGGCAGGCTTGGTCGGGGTCGTCCAGCAGTGAGGCGCCCGCGCCCGTCTTCGTCACCTTCTTGACCGGGCAGCCGAAGTTCATGTCGACGATGTCCGCTCCGGCAGCCTCGACCATGCGCGCGGCCTCCGCCATCGCCGAGGGGTCGGAACCGAAGATCTGGATCGCCAGGGGGTGCTCGTCGGAGCTCACGCGCAGGTAGCCGAGCGTCCGCTCGTTTCGGTGCTGGATCCCGGCCACGGAGACCATCTCCGAGCAGACCAGGCCCGCGCCGTACCGGCGGCCCTGGCGGCGAAATGCCTGCACAGAGACGCCTGCCATCGGCGCCAGCACGAGCCGGCCGGGAATGTCGACGGCGCCGATCCGCCAGGTGTCCTCGAGGTCGATGTTCACGCGCCGTAAAGGGTAGCCGGGCGGGGTTGCGGCGGGCTTGACGGGGTCGCTACCATTCCCGCCCGTTTCTGAGGGGCCAGGAGGAAGTTCTGTTGAAGGAAGTCATCCTCACATCCGAGGGCTACAAGAAGCTCCAGCGGGAGATCGATCACCTGCGCGGCGACAAGCGCCGCGAGGTCGCCGAGCGGATCCGCGTCGCACGCGAGTTCGGGGATATCGCCGAGAACGCCGAGTACGACGATGCGAAGAACGAGCAGGCGATGCTCGAGCACAAGATCGCCCAACTGGAGGAGCGTCTGCTCTCGGCTCGCGTGATCACGAAGAAGGAGATCCTGAAGGACGCCGTGTCGATCGGATCCCACGTCCGGCTGCGAGACATGCAGGCGAACAAGACCTTCGAGTACCACATCGTCGGCTCCGCGGAGGCGAACCCGGCCGAGAACAAGCTCTCGAACGAGTCTCCTGTCGGCAAGGCGATCATGGGAAAGAAGAAGGGCGAGGTCGTCGAGGTGACGGCACCGCGCGGCGCCCTGAAGTTCAAGATCATGGAGATCAAGGCCGCCTGACGCGTCCCTGGCCGGCGTCGGCTCTCGCCGGGGCGGAGCCCGGCTTCTCCGCCGCCTCGGGCAGGCCGGGTGGCTGACACGCCGCGTCGGACACCTTTACGCTCGCGCGGTGGAGATCGTGCGGCTCGAACGAGAGAGGCTGCGCGAGGCGAGCGGGATGCTCGCACGCGCCTTCCAGGACGATCCTGCCTGGGTCTGGCTGATTCCGGACCCGGAGCGGCGGGAGCGGGTCCTGCCCTGGCTCTTTCGGGTCGGGTTCGACGTGACGGCTGCGGATGTGTGGACGACAGCCGGGCGGGTGCTGGGTGCCGCACGGTGGATGCCGCCCGGCCGTGCTGCGATGCGCGTCGGGCCGACACTGCGTGCGCTCGTCACGACGCCGCTGCGCCTCGGGTCCGCAACCGGGGCCTTCCTCTCCTACGGCGGGGCGGTCGAGGCTCTGCGCGCCGAGGTGATGCCCCAGCGGCACTGGTACCTCGCCGGCATCGGCGTCGATCCCGCTGCACAGCGCCGGGGCATCGGGTCGGCGCTCCTGCAGCCCGGCTTGACCGCGGCCGCGCAGGAGGGGGTCCCGGCCGTGCTGCTGACGAACAGCGCGGTCAACCTGCCCTTCTACGAACGGCACGGGTTCGAGGTCGTCCGCGAGGGATCGACGCCCGAGAACGGCCCGCACGCCTGGGCTATGGTCAAGTGGCCGTGAACACGCCGAAACGGTTTCCCGACCGGGACGAGATTGCGCCCGTGCGCGAGGAGGCGGAAGCCGTCGCGCCCGGCGAGGAGGGCGCGGAGGCGCGGCGCCTCGCCGGCCGGGTGCTGGCACGGCGCGACATGGGGAAGCTCGTCTTCTGCGATCTCGTGGATCGCAGCGGACGGATCCAGCTCCTGTGCCCGGAAGCGCGCACCGGCAGCATCGACGTGCATCTCGGAGACGTGGTCGGCGTCACCGGCAAGCCGACGAAGTCGCGCCGCGGCGAGCCGTCCCTGATCGTCGACGAGCTCGTGGTGCTGTCGCGGAATCGCTCGCCGCTGCCGGACACCTTTCACGGCCTGACCGACATCGAGCAGCGATACCGCAAGCGCTATCTGGACCTGCTGATGAACGAGGAGGTGCGCGGGGACTTCGTGCTGCGCGCCCGCATCGTCTCGGCGGTCCGCCGCTACCTCGACGGCGAAGGGTTCATCGAAGTCGAGACGCCGATCCTCCAGCCTCGGTACGGCGGTGCGTTCGCCGAGCCGTTCGTCACCCACCACAACGTGCTCGATCAGGATCTCTACCTTCGGATCGCGACCGAGCTCTACCTGAAACGGCTGATCGTGGGAGGGCTCGAGAAGGTCTACGAGATCGGCAAGGACTTTCGCAACGAGGGTGTCACGTACAAGAACAACCCCGAGTTCACGATGCTCGAGTGGTACGAGGCGTACGCCGACTACGGCGACACGATGCGACGCATGGAGAGCCTGATCGAGTTCGTCGCGCTCGAGGCACTCGGCACGACGAAGGTGACATTCAAAGGTCACGACGTCGATCTGAAGGCGCCTTGGAGACGGATGCGCCTGATCGACGAGCTGGCGGAGTTCGAGCTCTGGACGACCGACTACGACGATCTCAAGCAACGGCTCGAGGATCGCGGCGTGGACGTGTCGCGCGACAAGACGTGGTCGCAGCTCGTCGACAAAGCGGTCACGTCGTACATCGAGCCCCGTCTGATCGAGCCGACGATCCTCTACGACTACCCGATCGAGCTCTCGCCGTTCGCGCGCGCGACCGACGACGACCCGCGGATCGTGGAGCGGTTCGAGTACTACGTCGGGGGCATGGAGCTCGGCAACGCGTTCTCGGAGCTCAACGACGCCGATGAGCAGGCCGCACGCTTCGCGATGCAGGCCGAGGAGGGCGCAGGCGGCAACGTCGAGGCGGAGCAGGGCGACCCCGATTACGTCGAGGCGCTGTCCTACGGCATGCCTCCGACAGGCGGGATCGGCCTCGGCATCGACCGTCTCGCGATGGTGCTGGCCGGCAAGGACTCGATCCGCGACGTGATCCTGTTTCCGGCCCAGCGCGAACGCCAGAATCCCTGAACGGCGCCCGGATCGCCCCTGTTCGGCCGCGCCGGCCCCGAAGATCCCCCAAGTGTGTCAACGCGGGACACCCGGAGAGGGGAGTACGATGAGCGCCTCGGAAAAAGGCAATCGTTTCGCGCCGCCTTCGGGTGGAGAGAGGTCCAACTTGTTCGAAAGGTTCACAGAACGGGCTCGCCAGGTCGTCGTACTCGCGCAGGACGAGGCGCGCGCTCTCAAGCACAACTACATCGGGACCGAGCACATCCTGCTCGGCTTGCTGCGCGAAGAAGAAGGTCTCGCCGCGCGTGTGCTCGAGTCGCTCGACATCACCGTCGAGGAAGTCCGTGCGCAGGTTGCCAGGATCGTGGGGCAGGGCGACGAGGTCACCACCGGCCAGATCCCGTTCACGCCTCGAGCGAAGAAGGTGCTCGAACTGGCGCTGCGCGAAGCTCTGTCTCTGGGCCACAACTACATCGGCACCGAGCACATCCTGCTCGGGCTCGTGCGGGAGAACGAAGGCGTCGCGGCACGCATCCTGCTCGACTTCGACGCCGACGCCGAGAAGATCCGCAACGAGATCATCCGCATGCTCTCCGGCCCGGGCCGCCGGCAGGGCGGCACCGCTGGTGCGTCGGGGGAGAAGGGCAAGAGCTCGAAGCTCCTCGACCAGTTCGGCCGGAACCTCACCAAGCAGGCGCAGGAGGGGAAGCTCGACCCGGTCGTCGGCCGCCAGACGGAGATCGAGCGGGTCATGCAGATCCTGAGCCGTCGCACCAAGAACAACCCGGTGCTGATCGGCGAGCCCGGCGTCGGCAAGACCGCCGTCGTCGAAGGCCTGGCCTCCCGCATCTCCGCGAACCAGGTGCCTGACCTGCTGAAGAACAAGCAGATCTACACACTCGACCTCGCGGCGCTCGTCGCCGGGTCGAAATACCGCGGTGAGTTCGAGGAGCGCTTGAAGAAGGTGATGAAGGAGATCACCCAGCGCGGCGACATCATCCTGTTCATCGACGAGCTCCACAATCTCGTCGGCGCAGGTGCCGCCGAGGGGGCGATCGACGCCGCGTCCATCCTCAAGCCGGCTCTCGCCCGCGGCGAGCTGCAGACGATCGGTGCGACGACCCTCGACGAGTATCGCAAGTACCTGGAGCGTGACGCCGCGCTCGAGCGCCGCTTCCAGCAGATCCGCGTGGAGGAGCCGTCCACGGACGACACCGTGCAGATCCTGCGTGGGCTCCGCGACCGCTACGAGGCGCATCACCGGTGCAAGATCACCGACGAGGCGCTCGAGGCTGCAGCCACGCTCGCCGACCGCTACATCCAGGACCGCCACTTGCCGGACAAGGCGATCGACCTGATCGACGAGGCTGCCTCGCGGATGCGCATCAAGACGATGAGCGCGCCCCCGCGGTATCGCGAGCTCGAGGAGGAGATCGAGAAGGTCCGTAAGGACAAGGAAGCCTCGATCGAGAACCAGGAGTTCGAGAAGGCCGCCTCGCTGCGCGACAAGGAGCGCAAGCTCACGCAGAAGAAGCGGGAGCTCGAGGAGCAGTGGCGTGCCGAGGAGCAGACGGAGCAGCCGGAGATCGGCGAGGAGGAGATCGCCGACATCGTCTCGATGTGGACCGGCATCCCCGTGTTCAAGCTCACCGAGGCGGAGTCGCAGCGGCTCGTCCGCATGGAAGAGGAGCTGCACAAGCGCGTGATCGGACAGGACGCGGCGATCATCGCCGTCTCCAAGTCGATTCGGCGCGCACGGGCCGGGATCAAGGACCCGAAGCGGCCGACCGGCTCGTTCATCTTCCTCGGGCCCTCGGGCGTCGGGAAGACCGAGCTCGCGAGGACGCTCGCCGAGTTCCTGTTCGGCGACGAGGAGGCGATGATCCAGATCGACATGTCGGAGTACATGGAGAAGCACGCCGTGTCCCGTCTCGTCGGCTCGCCTCCGGGATACATCGGCTACGACGAGGGCGGCCAGCTCACCGAGTCGGTGCGCCGCAAGCCGTACTCCGTCGTCCTGTTCGACGAGATCGAGAAGGCGCATCCGGATGTGTTCAACATCCTGCTGCAGATCCTCGAGGACGGAAAGCTGACGGATTCGCAGGGCCGCAAGGTCGATTTCCGGAACGTGATCGTGATCATGACGTCGAACATCGGATCGGCGTCGATCTCGAAGAACGTCTCGCTGGGCTTCAACATGTCGAACGAGGACGGTTTGACCTACGACGACATGAAGGCGCGCGTGATGGGGGACCTGAAGAAGGTCTTCCGTCCCGAGCTCCTGAACCGCATCGACGAGATCATCGTCTTCCCGAAGCTTGCGAAGAACGAGATCCTCCAGATCGTCGATCTGCTCATGAACCGTCTCCGCGTGCAGATGGCCGAGCACGAGGTGACGATCGAGCTCACACCCGAGGCGAAGGACCTGCTCGTCGAGAAGGGCTGGGACCCGGCGATGGGCGCGAGGCCGCTGCGCCGGGCGATCCAGCGCTACATCGAGGACCCGCTCGCCGACTTCGTCCTCGGCCGGCAGCTCGAGCCGGGCTCGACGATCCTGGTTGCCCGCAAGGACGACGAAGAGGTCGAGATCACGGTCGTGCCGCCCGCGCCGCCCGAGGTGATCGGCGTCTCCGCGGCGCCGGACGCGCCGCCCGCGGTCGAGGAGTAGAGAACGGAGCCCACTACTCGTCGAGCTGCCACACGTCGCTGCGCAGCAACGGCACCTCGGTGCCGTCTCGCAGCACCGCGTCGACCGACACCTCGGGGCCGCCGATCATGAAGTCGGTGTGGACGGTGGAGACGTTGACCCCGTCGATCAGGCCGCCTTCGACCGCTTCGGCATACGCGCTGCCGTAGGCGACATGGCAGGTCGTGTTCTCGTCGAACAGGGTGTCGAAGAACGTCAGGCCGGTCTTGCCGATGCGTGAGAGCCCGTCGACGAGTGCCACCTCACCGAGGAACGATGCCCGCGGGTCGGTGTCCAGCTGGCCGCGAATGACAGTTGCGCCCTCGTCGGCGTGCAGTTCGACGATCCTGCCCGCCTCGAAGCGCACTTCGAGCCCCTTCACGACCTGTCCGTACAGCGCGAGCGGTCGGGTCGAGCGGACGATCCCCTCCGTGCGGCGGCAGTCCGGCGTTGTGAAGACCTCCTCCGTCGGCATGTTTGCGACGTACGGGATGCCCGCCGCGGTCTCCGACTCGCAGCCCTGCCAACGCGACTCGGGCAAGAGGCCCACCGTCAGATCCGTGCCCGGCCCGGTGAATCGAATCCGGTCGACGTGCAGGTTGTTCAGCGCCTGCGCGCGGGCCCCGATGTGCCGCACGTGCGCCCGCCACGCAGTGACGGGATCGGGCTCGTCGAGCCGGACACAGAACTCGACGACGTCCCACAGCCGGTCGGTGTCGGGCTCGCCGAACATCTGCCTGGCCCAGCCCTCGTTGGGCACGCCGACGACGGTCCAGTTGTTCAGCTGTTCGTTGACCTGACGGTTGTTCTCGTGCGCGAGCTCGAGCATGCGGGCCTTGCCGACCCGCTCGCCCGGTAGGTCCGCGAGCAGCTCCGGCTCTGCCTCGCCGGTCAGGGCCACGACTGCGGCATTCTCGGCGCCGATCTCGACGGCGCGCTCGAGCAGCCACGGAGGCGTCCACGAGAGGACGTCGTCCGCCGCATATTCGATCAGCGCCCGGCGAACATGCAGGTCGGAGTAGGAGACGTCCACGTAGCGGGCGCCGGCCCCGTAGGCGGCGCGCGTGACGGCGCGAACGACCTGCGCATGCTCGACTCGCCCGATCACCTCGACGAGCTGGCCGGGCTGGACGTTCGCGCCGACTCGGACCGCGAGCTCCGCGTAGCGGGCGATGCGGTCCTCGTGCGTCAATCCGGCAGTTGCCACTCGTCCTCGCGCAGGATCGGAACGATCTTCCCTTCCTTCGTCACACCGTCGATCTCGAGCTCCGGCCCCCCGACCATGAAGTCCGTATGGAGCGTCGCCACGTTCATTCCCTCGCCGGGCTCGTCGTCGAAGACCTCCGGGATGCCGAAGCCATACGCGATGTGGCAGGTCGCGTTCTCGTCGAAGAGCGTGTCGAAGAAGGTGATCCCGGTCTGGCCGACGCGCGAGGTGCCGTCGACCAGCGCCACCTCACCGAAGTAGCGCGCGCGTTCGTCGCTCGCGAGCTGCCCGCGGACTATTCCGGCACCGCGGTCGGCAGCCACGTCGGTGATCCTCCCGCGGGACACGGTCAGCTGCAGGCCTTCGATCACCTCACCGTTCAGGGCAAGCGGGCGGCTCGAACGGACAGTTCCGTCTGCGCGCCGGCAATCCGGGGTCGTGAAGATCTCTTCGGTCGGCATGTTGGGGACGAAGTCGATGCCGTCCCTCGTGCGGAAGAACGCCGCCATCCAGCGGGCGTTCGGCAGCAGCCCGATCCGGAAGTCCGTGCCCGGCCCCCGGTAATGGAGGGAGTCGAGCCGAAGCCCGTTGAGGACAGCGCTGCGCGCTTCGAGCCGCTGCATGTGCGCCTGCCAGGCTGCGACGGGGTCGGGCTGGTCGAGTCGTGTGCAGGCTGCGACCGCCGTCCAGAGGCGCTCGAGATCCGGTTCCCCGAAGACCTTCTCGGCCCAGCCGTCGTTCGGGTACGCGACGATCGTCCAGTTGCTGCTTCGGTCGGCGAGCTGCCGGCGGTAGATCTCCGTGATCCCCTTCATGCGCGCCCGCCCGACTCGTTCTCCGTCGAGGTCCGACAGCAGGTCGGGCTCGGGATCGCCGGTCGTCGCGATCTGCGCGTGGCCGGCGTTGCTCTCGGCGAGTGTCTTCATCCAGCCGGGCTCGTGGGTCAGTGCCTCGTCGGGCCCGAGCTCGATCATCGCCCTGCGCACGTGCTGGTCGCGGTAGGAGACGTCGACGTAACGCGCTCCGGCTTCATAGGCCTCCCGGGTGATCGCCCGGGCGAGCGGTGCGTGCTCGATCTGGGAGAGGACGAAGACCAACTGGCCCTCCTGCACGTTCGCGCCGACGCGCACGGCGAGCTCTGCATAGCGGCGAAGCCGTTCGTCTACAGCTGCCATTCGTCCTTTCTGAGGATGGGCACAGCCTGTCCGCCGGCGGTGATCCCGTCCACCGCCACCTCGGGGCCGCCGATCATGAAGTCGGTATGGACCGCGGAGACGTTGATGCCCCGGTCGCGCAGCTCGTCGGGCGACAGGCCGTCGAGGCCGTCGATCCCGAAGGTGACGCCGGACCCGTAGGCGATATGACAGGTCGCGTTCTCGTCGAAGAGCGTGTCGAAGAAGGTGATCCCCGTCTGGCCGACGCGCGACTCGCCGTCGACGAGCGCGACCTCGCCCAGCCTGCCGACGAAGTCGTCGACTGCGAGCTGCCCACGCACCGCGTCTGCGCCGGTCGACGCGGAGACGTCGACCACCTTGCCCGCCTCGAAGCGGACCTCGAGGTCGCGGACGATGGTGCCGCCGAGCGCGAGCGGGCGGGTCGACCGCACGCTGCCCTCCGTCCGCCGCCAATCCGGGCAGGCGAACACCTCCTCCGTGGGCACGTTCGCGACGTGGTAGATCCCGCTCTGCGTCTCGACGCCGCCACCGAGCCAGCGAGCGCCCGTCGGATGGAGGCCGACGGTCAGATCGGTCCCCGGCCCGGTAAACCGGATCGCGTCGAAGGCGCGCTCGTCGAGCAGGAGGCAGCGCTCCCGGAGCTTCTTGCAGTGGACGCGCCACGCCTCGACCGGGTCGGGCTCGTCCAGACGGACCGCGTGGGCCACCGCGTCCCAGAGGCGGTCGAGGTCGGGCTCGCCGAACACCTGTCGCGCCTGGCCCTCCGTCGGGAAGGCGGCGATCGTCCAGTTGATGATCCGCTCGTTGACCGCCCGCAGGTAGATCTGCATGCCCTCGACGGCCCGCGCGCGACCGATTCGGCCCTGGTCGACGTCCGCGAAGAGCTCCGGCTCCGGCTCACCGGCGAACTGGATGACTGCGGCGCCTTCGAGCAGCGCCTCATAGCGGACGCGCTCCCAGGGCTTCGTCAGGGAGAGGTCCTCCTCGGGCGCATTGACGATGAACGCCTTGCGCACGTGCTGATCGGTGTAGCGCACGTCGACGTTGCGCGCGCCGGCGCCGTAGGCGGACTCCGTGACGGCGCGGACGAGCGGAGCGTGCTCGACGAGGCCGACGACGAAGACCTGCTGTCCCGGCTGGACGTTCGCGCCCACCCTCACGATCAGCTCGGCGTACGCGGAGAGGCGATCGGCCACGGAGACAGATGATAGAGAAGTGGATATCATGTGTCGAGCGGGACGTCGCCCCACGTCGTGCCTTCGCCGCAGAGCCAGTTGAGGGCGTGGTGGCGCTCGACGGCGATCGAATAGGCCTCGGCGTGCTGCTCCGGCGTCAGATGGCGATACACCTTGTCGTAGGCGCGGAAGTCGCCGCGCAACGGCGAGGGCAGAATCCCCTGCTCGTACCCGCGCATGGCCGTTGCGGCGATCAACTGGTCGAACGTCGCATACCGCGCGGGCAACTCGGGCCCGCCGGCCGTCTGGAGCTCGGTCGTGCGCGCCCGCCAGTGCCAGAGGCGGGCGGAGTCGCGTTCCAGTTCGATGTCCTCGGCCGCCCGCAAGGTCCCTCTGCCCGGGTCGACCGAGGCGACCAGGTCGGAGTCGAAAGGCCGATCGTAGGCGGGGAGCTCGGCGAGCTGGAGCGCCCAGAGGAGCGTGCCGAGCGCCTCGCCCTGCCAGACGGCATCGACGACCGCAGGATCGGCTCCTTCCTCGGGCACGCGGGCGAGGGCGTCCGCCAACCCGCCCTGCAGCACACGGCAGCGCTCGATGACCTTCGACTGCGACCGGGCTCGGCGCGCCATCCAGGCAAACCTAACGCAGGATCGCCCCGGGCTCTGCTGGGGATCGATCGTCTCAGAAGCGGCGCGGTTGCCGTCGGGACCTACGAGTACCGTCATCTGCCCATGGCATCGAAGCCCGCGGCCGTCCAGCATGTGTGCACCGAGTGCGGCACGTCGTCCGGCCGCTGGCTCGGGCGCTGCCCCGGCTGCGGGCAGTTCGGGACGCTGCTCGCCGAGCCCCTGCCGGGGCGCAGCGCAGAGCACGCTCCGGCACGCGCGCCTCTGCGGCTCGTCGACGTCGTCGCCGAGGAATCGGAGCGCATCTCCACGGGGGTGGCCGAGCTCGACCGCGTGCTCGGCGGCGGGCTCGTCCCGGCGTCGGTCGTGCTCGTCGGCGGCGAGCCCGGGGTCGGCAAGTCGACCCTGCTCCTGCACGCGCTCGGCGCGATCTCGGCCGAGCGTCGCGCGCTCCTCGTGACGGGCGAGGAATCGGTGGCGCAGGTGAAGTTGCGCGCGGCACGTCTCGGCGGCTGCGGCGGCGTCGAGATCCTCGCGGAGACGGAGCTCGACGCCGTCTGCGACACCCTCGAGCGCGAGCGGCCGGGCGTCTGCGTGATCGACTCGGTCCAGACGCTCTGGTCCCGGGAGATCGGCTCGGCGCCGGGATCGGTCTCGCAGGTGCGCGAGGCGGCGGCCCGCCTGCTTCGTGTCTCGAAGGAGAACGGCGTCGCCACCTTCCTCGTCGGCCACGTCACGAAGGACGGCTCGGTCGCGGGTCCCCGCGTCCTCGAGCATCTCGTCGACTGCGTGCTGCAATTCGAAGGCGACCGCTACCACGCCCATCGAGTCCTCCGCGCGGTGAAGAACCGTTTCGGCTCGACGAACGAGCTCGGGGTCTTCGAGATGACCGGTGCCGGTCTCGTCGGTGTTCCCGATCCGTCGGAGATATTCGGCCGAACCCACGGGGGCGAGGTGGGGGCGGCCGTCACGTGTGCGCTCGAGGGCACACGTCCGTTGCTGCTCGAGATTCAGTCGCTGGTCGCACCGACCGACCTGGCGATGCCGCGCCGGGTCGGCACGGGCGTCGATCCGAAGCGGCTCGCGATGATCGTCGCAGTCCTCACCCGCCATGCCGGGTTGCCGCTCGGCGGTGCGGACGTGTTCGTCAACGTCGCGGGCGGCATGCGGATCGACGAGCCCGGTGCCGATCTCGGGATCGCCCTCGCCGTCGCGTCGGCGGCCAAGGGCATCCCGGTGCGCGAGGGCGTCGCCGCCTTCGGCGAGATCGGGCTCACCGGACGCCTCCGCGCCGCCGCCCAGGCCGACCGGCGCCGGGAGGAATGCCGCAAATTCGGCATTTCCGCGGTCGTGGGACCTCGCGCGGAGACGCTCAGACAGGCCCTGGCGGCCGCGCTGGCGGATTCCGCCGACTAGCAGGCATTTTCCCGAAAATGGCGTATTTGCAGGGTTTCTGGTACCCTGTCGTTCCCCGCCGGTGAGCCTTTTTCGAGGTCGCCGGCACTTTCTGTGACTACAGACGGAACCGGAGGAAGCAGCTTGTACAAGGTCGGTGACAAAGTGGTGTACCCGCACCACGGTGCAGGCACGGTTGTCAAGCGCGAGAAGCGTGAGGTGCTCGGTGAGAAGCGTGAGTACCTGACGATCAAGATCCTGCACAACGACATGACCGTCAACGTTCCCGCCGACAACGCCGAACGTGTCGGCCTGCGCAAGGTGATCGACGAGGAAGCGGTCAAGAAGGTCGTCAAGTACCTGACCTCGGGCGGCACCGAGATGCCCAAGAACTGGAACCGTCGCTTCAAGCACAACCGGGACAAGATGAAGACGGGCGACATTTACGAGCTCGCCGAGGTGGTTCGCAACCTGGCGCTGCGCGACGGTGAGAAGGGCCTCTCGACAGGTGAGAAGCAGATGTACGTCAAGGCCAAGAAGATCCTCGCCTCCGAGCTGATGTACGCGAAGAACATGAGCGAGGACGAGGCGCTCGAGTGGCTCGAGTTGACACTTACGGAGGGCGCGAAGCCGAAGCTGACGCCTGCCGAGCGCAAGGCGACCGCCAAGAGGCCGGCGCCCACCGCCAAGGCCGCTCCCGCCGCCAAGGCTGCTGCGGCGAAGGCCGCGCCCGCGAAGGCGGTCGTCAAGAAGCCCGCTGCCTCTGTGAAGAAGACCACCGCTGCGAAGAAGCCGGCGACCAGAAGGGCCACAGCCACCCGTTGACCTGGGCCGTCCTCGTCGCCGCCGGGCGAGGGGAGCGGTTGGGGGAGGACCGCCCGAAGGCGTTCGCTCGCCTCGGCGATCTCCCGCTGCTCGCGGAGCCGCTGCGACGCCTCGACGAGAGCCCCTGGGTCGACGCCGTCGTCGTCGTGGCGCCGCCCGGGTGGGAGGAGCCTGCGATCCTGCTCGCCGAGGAGCTCGGTGCGTCGAAGGTCGCCGCCTGTGTCCCAGGCGGCGAGACGCGCACCGAATCCGTCCGCGCCGGCGTCGCGGAGGTGCCCGGCGAGGTTGCGGTGATCCTGGTCCACGACGCAGCCAGGCCGCTGCTCGAGGACGATGTGATCGAGCGGGTGATCGCGGCGCTTCGCGAAGGATTCGACGGTGCAGTCCCTGGAGTGCCCGTCGTCGACACCGTGAAGCGCGTCCGCGACGAGACCGTGCACGAGACGCTCGCGCGCGACGAGCTGGTCACGGTCCAGACACCCCAGGCGTTCGCCGCGGACGCGCTCCGAGCGGCGCTCCGGTCGGAAAGCGGCAGGGCCTTACAGGCAACGGACTGCGCGTCCCTCGTGGAGGCGGACGGTGGCCGCATCAAGGTCGTTCGCGGCGACGAGCGGCTGCTCAAGGTGACGACGCGCGACGACCTCGACCGTGTGGCGGCGTGGCTGTCCGCGTAGTCGTCTTCGACGTCGGCGAGACGCTCGTCGACGAGACGGGCATGTGGACGCGGGCCGCACAGGCCGGCGGAGTGACGCCGTTCACGCTCATGGCGGGGCTCGGCGCCACGATCGCCCTCGGCCGCCGGCACGACGACGTCTGGGAGCTGCTCGGCATCGACCGTCCCGCCGGGACGTGGACGATGGACGACTGGTACCCCGACGCGCTCGCGTGCATCTCGCGGCTGCGCGGCGCGGGCTACCGCGTCTGCGCCGGTGGCAATACGCCGTCGTTCGTCGAGGACGACCTGCGGGCCGAGCTCGACGCCGTCGGCTCCTCCGAGAGCTGGGGCGTCCAGAAGCCGGACCCCGCGTTCTTCGCGCGGGTCGTCGAGCTCGCGGGGGTCGAGCCTGGGAAGATCGCCTACGTGGGCGACCGCGTGGACAACGACGTCGGCCCGGCGATCGCCGCCGGCATGGTCGGCGTGCACATTCGCCGTGGGCCGTGGGGCCATCTGCAGGAACCACCCGCGGCGGCGATCCGGATCGCCTCGCTCGACGAGCTGCCGGCGGCTCTCCCGTGACCATTCGCGTCGGGCTCGGAGTCGACGCACACGCGCTCGAGCGGGGCGTCCCGCTCGTGCTCGGAGGCGTGCGCTTCGATTACGATCGAGGCCTCGCCGGCCACTCGGACGGCGACGTGCTTGCGCACGCGCTCGTCGACGCGGTGCTCGGCGCGGCCGGCCTGGGGGACATCGGATCGCTGTTTCCCTCCGAGGACGCGCGCTACCAGGGCGTCTCGAGCCTCGACCTCCTGCGCGAGGCCTACCGGCAGGTCGAGCACGCCGGCTGGAAGCTCGTCAACGCGGACTGCATCCTGATCGGCGAGCAGCCGCGCATCGCCCCGCACCGCGACGAGATGCGCCGTCGGTTGGCCGAGGCCCTCGGCGGCGGAGAGGTGAACGTGCGCGCGACGACGACCGATCATCTCGGCTTCACCGGCCGGGGCGAGGGTCTGGCCGCGCACGCGGTCGCGCTGCTCGAGCGCCCCTGAGGGCATCATCTAGGGCGGGAGCGTGGCAGTGCCGTCGTTGATGACGACGAGACCGTCGCGCTCGAGCGAGACGAGTGCCTCGCCGTCCGAGGGCTGCTCGCCGGACGCGACAGCGCGCAGTGCGATCGCCCGCCGCTCGCGGAACGATCCCTCGAATCTCGACTGCCGGCGCAGCGGCTCGTAGCGCCGGCCTCGCGCCGGGCAGGTCGCGGCGAGCGGGCAGTCGCCGCAGCGCGGGATCCGCGCCAGGCAGATGGTCGCGCCGAGATCGAAGAGCGCCTGGGCGCAGGCGCCGTCGAAGAGCTCGCCCGTGCGGTCCTGGACTCGGCGCACATTGGTGTCGACGGGGAGCAGGTCGCGTCCGAACGCGAAATTGCCCACCGCCGCGGCGGTGTACGGCCCGACCCCGGGCAGTTCGGTCAGGTCGTCCGGCCAACCGTGATTCGCCACGCGCTGTGCCGCGCGATGCAGGTTGACCGCACGCCGGTTGTAGCCGAGCCCCTGCCACGCGACGATCACCTCGGCCGGCGAGGAAGCAGCGAGCGACTCGACGGTCGGCCAGCGCTCGAGCCAGGCCCGCCAGCGTGGGAGCACGCGGTCGACCTGCGTCTGCTGCAGCATGACCTCGCTCACGAGGACGGCATATGGATCGGTCGTCTCGCGCCAGGGAAGGGGACGGCGGTTCAGGCTGTACCAGGCGAGCAGGTCGGCTTTCACTGCGGCGACACATCGTACGGCCGATCGTGTGCTACGACGTGATCTTCAGCCCCTTCGCCGTGGCGAGCACATTCGCAGTGACCGTCGGCAGCGAGGAAGTGACCGCGCGGGCGCCGATGTGAGCATCGAGGTTCCAGGGAGCGCCGACCCGGATGGTGAGCGGCCGTCGCAGCCCGAATCGGACCTTCTCGCCCTGGAGGAGTGTGCCCTGGTAGACGGCCTTCCCGGAGGCGACGGTGGTCACCGAGAGCCAGCAGTTGCCGCGTGCCGCAATGAGCGTCAGCGCGGGATGTGCGGGCGCTGGCGACGGGGAGGGGCGCTCCACGGTGGTGGTGCGGCGCGGGGCCGGAGCGACCGGCACGGTGTTCGTCGCGGGTGGCGCCTTCGAGGTCGGATGGCCCGAGGTTCCGAGCTCCCAGGCGGCCACGATCAGGAGGGCGACGAGCAAGGCCCCGGCGAGCGGGAGCCGGGCGGGGATCTCTGCGAGGAGCCGCCTGACCTCCTCGGAGCCCGATGGGGGCTTGGGCTCGGGCTCGGGCGGCGCGAAGCGGAGGTCGTATTCGGCGGTGAAGATGTCGCCGTCGAGCCCGAGAAACTCCGCGTACTCGCGCAGGAAGCTTCGCCCGTACGGCCCGTGGGGGAGCAGCTCGAATCGCTCGTGCTCGAGCGCGTCGAGATACCGGACACGGATCAGCGTCGCGGCTTCGGCTTCGGGCAGGCTGACGCCGCGGCGGCTGCGCGCCTCCTCCAGGCTGCTGCCGATCTCGAGCGTCTGTCCGAACCTCCCGGCCTGGCAACGTCGGTGCCGGATCTACTCCGTCTTCTTTCCGTCCGCGTCGACCCGCCAAACATAGCTCGCAGGGCGGGTTCCGCCTCGCTCTCGGTTCGCCGGTTGCCGGGTGTCGCGGACCGGCTACAGTTACTTCATCTATTGAAGTACCATCAACGATTGAACGAAGGAGCTTCTTTGTCCCAACTCTTGCTGATCCCTCTCGAGGAGACCGTCGTCTTCCCGAACATGTCGGTGACGCTGACGGTCGACGTCTCCGAAGGCGAGCGTGTCCTGCTGGTTCCCGTCCACGAGGGCGAATATGCGGACGTCGGTACGGTCGCCGAGGCGACGAGCGTCGTCCGGCTGCCCGGTGGCGCACGGGCGGCGACGCTCGCGGGCCTGCATCGCGGGATCGCCGGCGCCGCCCAGACCGGGTCGGACGGCCGGCTGCGCGTCGAGGTCGAGGAGCGGCCCGACGAGGAGCCGCCTCGTCAGCAGACGACCGAGCTCGAGCGCGAGTATCGCGCGGTGGTCGAGGAGATCCTCGACCTGCGCGACGCCGACGCCCGTATCCACGACTTCGTGCGCTCGATCACCGGCGCCGGCGCGCTTGCGGACACGACCGCGTACGCGCCCGACGTCTCCTTCGCGGAGAAGATCGAGCTGCTCGGGAAGATCGACGTCGTCGAGCGTCTCGAGCTTGCGCTTCGGCTGCAGCGCGAACGGCTCGCCGAGCTTCAGGTGCGTCGCCGCATCCGGGACGATGTCGAGTCCGGCGCGCAGAAGCAGCAGCGCGACTACATCCTGCGCCGCCAGATGGACTCGATCCGCAAGGAGCTCGGCGAGGACGACGGCTCTGCCGCCGAGGAGTATCGCTCGAAGATCGCCGAGGCCGGCATGCCGGACGCGGTGCGCGAGCAGGCCGAGCGCGAGGCGGGCCGGCTGGAGCGCATGGGTGATCAGAGCGGCGAGTCGCAGATGATCCGAACGTATCTCGACTGGCTGCTCGCGGTGCCGTGGGGAACGCGATCCGAGGAGCGGCTCGATCCGGCACACGCGCGCGACGTGCTCGACGCGGATCACGCGGGACTGCAAGACGTCAAGGACCGCATCGTCGAGTACCTCGCCGTGCGCAAGCTTCGGCAGGATCGCGGAATCGAGGAGGACAAGCGCTCCGGTGCGATTCTCACGCTGATCGGCCCTCCCGGCACGGGAAAGACGTCGATCGGCGAGTCGGTCGCGCGTGCCCTGAACCGCGAGTTCGTGCGCATGTCACTCGGCGGCGTTCATGACGAGGCCGAGATTCGCGGGCACCGACGAACGTACATCGGCTCGATGCCGGGCAGGCTCGTACGCGCACTGCGCGATGCCGGGACGATGAATCCGGTTATCCTGCTCGATGAGGTGGACAAGGTCGGCGCCGACTGGCGCGGTGATCCGTCGGCCGCGCTGCTCGAGGTGCTCGATCCGGCGCAGAACCATTCCTTCCGCGACCACTACCTCGATGTCGAGCTCGACCTCTCGCAGGTCGTGTTCATCGCGACCGCGAACGTGGCCGACACGATCCCCGGACCGCTGCTCGACCGTATGGAGACCATTCGGTTCGACGGTTACACGCTCGACGAGAAGGTCGCAATCGCGCGCGACTACCTCTGGCCGCGCCAGCGCGAGCGCAACGGCCTACGTGAGGACGAGGTTGCCGTGGCGGACGACGTCCTCGCGACGATCTCGAGCGAGTACACGCGGGAGGCCGGCGTGCGCCAGCTCGAGCGTGAGCTCGGGAAGCTGCTCAGAAAGACGGCGACGCGGATCGTGTCGGGAGGGCTCGAGGCACCGGTGGCGGTCGACGTCGAGCTCGTTCGTGACGCACTTGGACGCCAGCGGTTCTACCAGGAGTCCGCCGAGCGGACCGCCGTGCCGGGCGTTGCGACCGGGCTCGCCGTTACGGGCACGGGGGGCGATGTGCTGTTCGTCGAAGCGACGGCGATGAAGGGGAAGGACGGTCTCGTGCTCACGGGCCAGCTCGGCGACGTGATGAAGGAGTCCGCACGCATTGCACTCTCCTATGTGCGCTCGCATGCGGACGAGCTCGGGATCGACGGAGACACGTTCGACGACATGTCGTTCCACCTCCACGTGCCCGCGGGCGCGATCCCGAAAGACGGCCCGAGTGCCGGCATCACGATGACGACGGCCCTCGCATCGCTCCTTTCGGGACGGCCGGTCAAGCACACCGTGGGGATGACGGGCGAGGTCACGCTTCAGGGCCGCGTGCTTCCGATCGGGGGGCTCAAGCAGAAGGTGCTCGCCGCGCATGCAGCCGGCCTCACCGACGTGATCATCCCGGAGCGCAACCGCGCCGATCTCGAGGACATCCCGGCGGATGTGAAGACCGAGCTGTCGTTCCATCCCGTGATGACGCTCGGCGAGGTGCTCGCTCTCGCGCTCGAACCGCAGCACGAGCATGCGCTGCCGTAGCTGCACGCCGATCCCCGAGGAGGTCCGCCGTGCGGCGGACCTCCTCGAGCGGCGCTGGACCGTCTCGATCATCTGGGCCTCCCACAGCGGCGCCGTCCGTTTCGGCGAGTTCATGCAGAGCCTCGGCTCGATCCCGCCCGCAACGCTGACGGCGCGCCTCGGGGAACTGGAGGAGGCGGGGATCCTCGAACGCCGTGTGGTCGAGGCGCGCCCGCCTCGCGCCGAGTACCGTCTGACCGCCCGCGGAGTCGAGCTCCGCGGGCTCGTCAGCGCGCTGGGACACCTGGCGGACGCAGGGCGCGGACGGGACCTACGCTCGTCGTGACGCCCGCCGTGAGGCTCGCTGCTCGCTGAATCTCGCGACTGGGTTATCGCAGGCTTGCGTTGCTCATCGTGCCCGGCTGCTGCAAATGTCTGTAGGGCTTGAACGGGGCTCCAGGTGGGGTCGCCGAGAAAATCTCCTCTTCCTCCTCGGCGGCCTCACCTTCCTGCAGCTAGATCGAGACTGCAGATAACTCCCCAACCGAAGCTCGATTCGTCCGTCGCACGTCCTATGGAGACAAACGGCGGCTCGTGGCACGGCGTTGAGCTCCGTCACCTTGCCGCGCTCGAGGCGATCGCCAGGGAAGGTTCGTTCAGCGGCGCGGGCGCGCGCATGGGCTACAGCCAGTCGGCGATCAGTGGGCAGATCGCGACGCTCGAACGCCTTGTCGGGGCCCGGCTCGTGACTCGGCTGCGCGGGTCGCGCAAGGTCGCGATCACGCGCGAAGGACAGCTCCTCCTCGACCATGCCAAGGTGATCAACGCACGGCTGAGTGCCGCGCGTGCGGATTTGAACAGCGCGCGCGACGACGGCGCTCCCGTCCTGCGCATCGGCACGTTCCAGAGCGTCTCGCAGACGCTGCTTCCCGGGCTGTTTCGGCGGCTCCTCCAGGAGCCGGTGCCGGTCGAAACCTCCCTCAGGGAGGACGCCGACATCGACCATCTCGTGGATCTGCTCGCCGCCGGCGAGCTCGACGTCGCCTTCGTGCTGTTGCCGATCGCCCGTGAAGAGCTGGAGACGATCGAGGTGCTCCGCGACCCGTGGACGATCGTAGTGCGTCAGGATCATCCCCTCGCCGGACTTCGTCGCCACGCCACCGCACAGGATCTCTCTCACGTCCCGTTGGTCACCTACGAGCGATGCCGGTCGCAGAGCTTCATCGAAGGCTCGTTGGCCGCGGTGGGCGCACAACTCAGGATCGTGAGCCGACTGGCCGACTATCGCTCCGTGCTCACACTTGCGGCCGCCGGCCTCGGCTGCGCTCTCGTTCCGCGCCTGGCGGTCGAGGCAGACCTCGAGGCGTGTGCCAAGGGGCGCCTGCGCATGCTGACCCTCGACGATCAGCCGCCGAGGTTGATCGGCCTGGCCTGGAATCGCGACCGCCGGCCGAGCGATGTCGTCGATCGCTTCATCGGCTTCGCGGTCGATGCCGGAGATCGCGGACCCGTTCCCACTTGATCCTGTGGGCATATCTCCCTGCGCGGGAGACAAATCGCAAGGCTCAATAGGTTCAGACTTTTCCGCGGGCTGCCCGTCTTCGCTCCTTGCTCGAGTCATCATCAGTCACGCGGAAGGAGTCTTGATGCGCAGAAAGCAGATGCTCTCCCTGTTCATGCTCGTACTGGGAGCAGCGTTGCTCGTCGCCGCGACGACCGTGGGGGCCGCCACCTCGGCGACCGACCGGTCCGGCAAGGCGGGAGCCAGCAAGGGCGGCACGTTGCGGGTTAACGAGAACACGTCGGACTTCGACTTCGTCGATCCGCAGCTCGCCTACCGGACCGACGACTGGTCGATGCTCTTCACGACGGCGATGCAGCTCGTGAGCTTCCCGGAGAAGGCGGGCGCTGCGGGCAGCCAGTTGTATCCGCAGGCTGCGACGGCGTTCCCGACCGTCTCGAAGGACGGGAAGACGTATACGTTCACGGTTCGGTCGGGCCTGAAGTTCAGTGACGGCTCGCCGGTGACCGCGGCCGCCTATCAGCGCTCGTGGGAGCGGATCCTGAGCCCGAAGATGGGCTCGCCGCTGGGCGTGAACCTGGACCTGCAGAACACCGTTGTCGGTGGCGCTGCGTTCCTGGCGGGCAAGAGCGCCCACATCTCGGGGATCACCGCGAAGGGCCAGAAGCTGACCTTCAAGCTGGTCAAGCCGAACGCGACCTTCGTCTCGATCCTCTCGATGCAGTGGTTCACGGCGGTCAAGCCGAACATGGCGTACAACGACAAGGGCCTCAACGTCTATCCGGCCGCAGGCCCGTACTACATCAAGAGCCGTGACCCGGGCCGCAGCACGGTGCTGGCGCGCAACCCCTACTACAAGGGCAACCGCCCGGCCAACCCCGACCAGATCGTGTTCACACCGAACGTGAACGTCGATCAGTCGCTGCTGCAGGTCAAGGCGGGGCAGGCCGACATCGACCTGATCGGGATCCCGCCGACCGCCGCGGCCAGCCTGGGACAGCAGTACGGCGTCAACAAGGGTCGCTTCTTCGTGGGCGCGACGTCCTGCGTGAACTACATGGGCATGAACACCGCCCGACCCCCGTTCAACAATGTCGCCGTCCGGAAGGCCGTCAACTGGGCGATCGACCGTCCGGCCCAGATCCGGCTGCTCGGCGCCTATGCCGGCGCGCGGACCTCGCAGATCCTCGTCCCCGGCATCCCCGGCTACAAGAAGTACAGCGGGTATGCGATCAAGGGCGCGAACATCCCGCAGGCCAAGAAGGTCGGCGGTGCGGCGATCGCTTCGGCGCCGACGCTGAACGTCGTCCACACCACGAGCTCGTACTCGACCAACCGTGCTCAGGTCGCCGAGTACAACCTCAAGCAGGTCGGGTTCAAGATCAACGACGTGCCGACCCCGGCGACCACCTATTACCAGGTGATCCAGACCAAGGGCACCACGTACAACTTCGTCACCAACGGCGGCTGGTGCGCCGACTACTTCGACCCTTACGACTACTTCAACGTGCTGTTCGACGGCAGCAAGATCCAGGCGTCGAACAACAACGACTACACCTACTTCAACAATGCGTCGTTCGACGCCGAGATCGATCACGCTGCTTCGCTCTCAGGCGAAGCCCGCGCAGCGGCGTACGAGAAGATCGATCATGAGTTGATGACCAAGTACGCACCTGTGGTGCCGTACCTGATCCCCACCAACAGTTACTTCGTCAGCTCACGCACGAAGAACTGGATCTACAGCACGTACTTCGGCACGCCGTACCTCAACGCGTTGGCAGTCGGCTAGCCGAACCGAGGGTGGAGGGGCGCCTGCGGGCGCCCCTCCGCACCGTCTGCCGCTCACGGCGCCTGGGTCGTGGCGGCCCGCTCGCCGCGCGTCAGCCGCCAGGAGACGACACCGGCTCCGAAGAGGAGCACCTCGATGAGCGTGATCGCAAGCCGGTTCAGGATTGTGACGCCTAGAGCAGGCGCTGGGGTGGTGACCGCTAGGAGAAGACCGTACATCGATGCTTCGCGCGCACCGAGGCCCGACGGTGCGAACACCGCGAGCACCGAGACGATCGCTCCGATCGCCGAGACCCCGCCGAGAAACGGGATGGTCGCCAGGCCCACGTCGGTGCCGAGGCTCCGAAGCATGAAGTAGACCGCCGTGCCCGCGATCAGCCACGTGCCGCAGTAGAAGACGAGCAGCATGATCGTCTGGGAGAAAGGCATCGGCTCGACGGTCTCGGCGCCGAACGGGCGCAGCAGCTTCTCGGCGAGCGGACGGAATACCCGCGGATGCAGCCCGAGCGCCAGGAGCAGCGCGAACCCGATCAGCGGGAGCAGCGGTGCGTCCACGCCACGCACCCACGCGAGGCTGACGACGAAGACGATCACGCCGGAGATCGCCGAGAGCCCGGCTTCGACCAGGATTGACGCGAGCACGGCGGGCGTGTCGGTCACACCTGCGGAGCGGCGCAGGGCGAGGGTGCGCGCGGCAGGTGTCCAGACGGCTCCGGGGATGTACTTTGCGAGCATGGAGATCATCTCGGATTGCAGGGCGATTCGGTACGGGACGCGGATGTCCCAGGCCTCGAGGATTCGCATCCAGCCGAGGATGAAGACGAGGTAGTACGCGGCGACGGTTGCGAAGCCGAGCGTCAGGTAGCCCGGCTGTGCGTTCTCGAGCAGCGGCCCCGCCTTCGACCACTGGTTGCGGACCGCCCAGGCGCAGATCGCGATCATCGTGCCGACGAGCACGATCTGGAGCGCCTGGATCAGACGCGGATGCGCGCGCAGGGCGCGGATCGCACGGCGTGCGCCTCTCACGATTGCCGCCATAGCGACTGAGTTTGCCGGTAGGAAGGCCTGTCAGGTCGACAGGCGCGCGCCGACCCAGATGCCCGCGATCCCCCCGAGCACTCCGAAGAGCAGCGAGACGATCGAGAAGCTCGAACTGCCCCAGAGTGCCGGGAGATAGCCGCCGGCGAAGGTGCCGGCGAGGGCACAGAGGCCGATCACCGAACGCATGGCTCCCCCATCGGCAGCCTGCGGCGCCCACCTGAGCCCCGAGTGGGTGAGTCGCGACGCCCGTCGCGTCCACGGGCTAACGTCGCGTCATGATCCGCGTGCGGTTTGCCCCGAGCCCGACCGGAACGCTGCACGTGGGCAACGCGATGAGCGCTGTCGCCAACCGGCGGTTCGGCGATTGGATGCTCCTTCGGATCGACGACACGGACCCGGCCCGCAACCTCCCCGGGGGCGAGGCGGCGATCCTCGACGACCTGCGCTGGCTCGGGATCGGCTGGGACGACGGGCCGGTTCGCCAGAGCGACCGTGCCGCGCGGCATCTCGACGCGGCTCGCGCCGCCGGGCTGCCGCAGCGATTCGACGGCGTGATGTTGTGGCGAGACGAAGGGACCCCGACATTCCACCTCGCAAGCGTGGTCGACGACATCGACTACGGCATCACGCACGTGATCCGTGGGTCCGACCATCGCGCGAACGAAGAGCTCCACCACGCTCTGCACGAGGCTCTCGGTTCGAAGCCGCCCCACGTGATCCACCATGGGCTCCTGGTGGGCGGCGACGGGAAGAAGCTGTCCAAGCGGGCGGAGGGGACGACGATCGCATCGCTGCGGGAAGCCGGATACCCGGCAGAGGCGGTCCGCGCCTATTTCGAAGAGCTCGGTTTGCCCAGGCACGATGTGCATCTCGACCTCGACCGCATTCGCTCCCTGTCCGTCGATGTGCTCGGACGACTCGACGACGAAGCGCTGGCGGAGCGCGTCGGGGTGCCGGTCGAGGCGGCTTCGCTCCTGCGCGGCGCGCACGACCTCGTCGAGGCTCGCGCGCTCGCGGCCGGCGTGCTCGACCCACCGGGCAGGAGCCCGTCACCGAGCCCGGAGACGCTCGAGCGGTTCGTCGAGCTGCGATCCCGGTTTCCGGACGTGCTCGGCAAGGACGAGGCGAAGGCGGTTGTCCGTGAAGTGAAGGCGGTGGGTGGAAACCTGCGAGCGCTGCGGATGGCGCTGACCGGCCGGGAGCGCGGGCCCGAGCTTTGGGCGGTGCTGCGCGCGCTGCCGCGCGACGAGGCGCTGCGCCGCGCACTACCCTGAGCGGCGTGCGCCTTTACGACACGTACAGTCGCTCGCTCGTCGAGCTGCCCACGCCGCCGGGGCCGGTCCGGATGTACGTCTGCGGCCCGACCGTCTATGCGCGTGCTCACATCGGCAACGCCCGTCCGTTCGTCATCGGCATGTGGCTGCGCTCGTGGCTGCGAACAACCGGATACGACGTCACGCTCGTCCACAACATCACCGACATCAACGACCGGATCTACGAGGCCGCGCCGGGTGCGAGCGCCGAGCTTGCCGCGCGTGCGACCGAGTGGTATCTCGAAGACACGGGCGACCTCGGCCTCGGCATGCCGGACCGATTGCCGAGGGCCACGGAGAGCGTGCCGCAGATCGTTCATTTCATCGAGGAGCTGATCGGGTCGGGCCATGCCTATGCCGCCGGGGGCGACGTCTACTTCCGCGTGGCGAGCTTCCCCGCCTACGGGCGGCTCTCCGGCCAGAAGCCCGACCAGGTCGAGCAGGGTGAGGAGCCGAGCACGCTCAAGAAGGATCCGCGCGACTTCGCCCTCTGGAAGGCCAACAAGCCGGCGACGGAGGACACCTGGTGGGATTCGCCGTGGGGCCGCGGCAGGCCCGGCTGGCACATCGAGTGCTCAGCGATGGCCGAGGACATCTTCGGGCCGGCGTTCGAGATCCACGGCGGGGGTCTCGACCTCGTCTTCCCGCATCACGAGAACGAGGTCGCGCAGTCGCGTGCCCTCGGGCACCCGTTCGCCTCGATCTGGGCGCACAACGGGATGCTTCGCTTCACCGGCGAGAAGATGGCGAAATCGGTCGGGAACACGGCGACGATCCGCGACACGCTCGACGAATGGGGACGAGAGACGGTGCTCGTGTTCTTCCTGACCGCCTCGTGGCGCAAGCCGATCGACTTCTCGCCGGAGACGATGGAGCAGGCGGCGGCGCGCTGCGACACCTTGAGAAACGCGTTCACACTCCCTGCGGCCGTGCCCGACGATGCAGGCTGGACGGCGTTCGCGGAGGCATTGGAGGACGACTTCGACACGCCGGCCGCGCTCGCCGTCCTGCACGACTGGGCGTCGGCCGGGCAGCTTGACCTGCTGCGGCGCGGCCTCCTCGTCTTCGGCCTCGAGTCGCTGGCGGAGCGGGAGGAGGCGCCCCCCGAGGTGATCGAGCTCGCCGAGCGCCGGGCCGCAGCCCGGGCAGAGCGGGACTTCGAGACCTCCGATCGGCTCCGGGAAGAGCTCGCACGCGTCGGCTGGCAGATGCGCGACGAGCCGGACGGCGGCTACACGCTCGTTCGTGACTCCTGACCTCGTCTACGGCCGCCGCGCCGTGCGGGAGGCTCTGCGGGGGAACCGCCAGGTCCTCGAGGTCTGGGCGACTGAGCGGGCCGCCAGGGCCGAGCCCTGGCTTGCCGAGGCCCGGCCGAAGGCGAAGGGGGAGCGGGACCTCACCGAGCGGGCGGCCACGCGCGACCACCAGGGCGTCCTCGCGCTCGTCGAGCCGTACCGCTACGCGGATGCCCATGAGCTTGCCGCGGCCGAGCGACCCCTGCTCGCCGTGCTCGATCGGGTCACCGACCCACACAATCTCGGCGCCGTCTGCCGTAGCGCCGAGGGCGCGGGCGCGACCGGTGTCGTCGTCCCCGCGCACGGCTCCGCGGTGGTGACGCCTGCCGTCGCGCGTGCCTCGGCGGGCGCGATCGAACATCTTCCCGTCGCGGTCGTGAAGAATCTCGCGCGGTACCTCGAGGAGGTGAAGGGCAACGACCTCTGGATCTACGGCGCCGCCGGCGATGACGGGACGACGTCGATGTGGGACACGGATCTCTCCGGCGGTCTTGCGCTCGTCTTCGGCGCGGAGGGGAAGGGACTGCGGCCACTCGTGCGACGCACCTGCGACGCGCTCGTCTCGATTCCGCTCGAGGGCGCCGTGGAATCGCTCAACGTGTCGGTCGCAGCTGCGGTGTTGTTGTACGAGGCTCGCCGCCAGCGTGGCTGAGCTCTACCTCTTCGACGGCTACAACCTGCTCCACGCCGGCCCGTTTCGAGATGCGCGGGAGCTGGTCGACGCGCTGGCCGGCTACGTCGCGATGCGCGGGGCACGCGGGGTCGTCGTCTTCGACGGCGTCGGCGACGACGCGATTCGCGGGCCGCTCGAGGTGCGCTTCGCAACGCATGCGGACACGCTGCTCGAGCGGCTCGCCGCCGAGAACCGCGACCAGGCGCGGGTGATGCTCGTGACGAGCGATGCAACCGTGGCCGCCGCGGCCGGGATCGGAGTCGCGAAGCTCTCCTCCCAGGGCTTCCTCCGGGACTTCGAGCCGCCCGAGCATCGCGAGGAGCGCCCGGAAGGCCTCGCCGGGAAGCTCGATCCCGAGCTGAGGGCGCGGCTCGAGCGGCTCCGCCGAGGCGAGTAAGCGGGTCCCTTGCAATTGGGGCTTGTGCTCCTTGCGGGTCCTTGCTAGATTCACCTCAACCTCAGGGTGAGACTTCGGCGGTGCATGGTGGAGGTCTCATCGAAAAACATCCCAGATACCGGGGGTATTCGTCGTGGCCGTCCGCACCGCTGTCGCTCACAAGTCACCGCAGAAGGCTCAACGAGAACTTGAGGATCTGCAGCTCGTTCTGAAGGCACGCAACGGCTCGACCGCCGCCATGGACCAGCTGATGCGGCGCTACACGTCGTTCGTCCGCCTGAAGGCGAGCTCGTATTTCCTCGCCGGCGGGGACTCGGAGGATCTGATCCAGGAAGGCCTTGTCGGCCTGTACAAGGCGGTGCGCGACTTTCGGCCGGACAAGGAGACGTCGTTCCGGTCGTTCGCCGAGCTGTGTGTGACCCGCCAGATCATCACGGCGATCAAGACCGCGACGCGGTTCAAGCATGCGCCCCTGAACACCTACGTCTCGTTCAGTCACACGCCGGCCGGCCAGGAGAGCGACGACTGCACGCTCGGCGATGCGCTCCCCGGCCCGAACGTGAACGACCCGTCGGTGTGCGTGATCTCGACGGAGGAGCTGCAGTCGCTCGTCGGCTGCCTGTCGTCGACGCTCTCGCCTCTCGAGGCGGACGCGTTGCGGCTCTATCTCGAAGGGTCGTCGTACGAGCAGATGGCGGAGGACCTCGCCTGCGACACGAAGACGATCGACAACGCCCTGCAGCGCGTGAAGCGGAAGATCATCCTGCACCAGGAGGGGCGGCAGGTCCTGCAGTAGCTCCGCGTACCATGTCCGGCTCTTCGCCGGAGTAGCTCAGTTGGTAGAGCGCCCGATTTGTAATCGGGAGTGCGTGGGTTCGAATCCCTCCTCCGGCTCTCAGCTTCCGAGCCGGACATCCATGACGTTGAAGGCGGGAACCGGACGCGCGAAGCCCTTCAGGGTGAACTCGCCGGCCGGCTCGACGTCCACATGGCCCTCGATCTCGGCGTAGAGCCGCTGCGCGATCAGGATCTGGCCGGCCCTCGCCTCGTCGGCCAGTCGGGAGGCCAGGTTCGTGACCGAGCCGATCGCCGCGTAGTCGGACCGGCCCTCGAAGCCCACCTCGCCGCAGGTTGCGAAGCCGAGCGCGATGCCGATTCCCAGCCCGAGGTGGTAGCCGCGCTTCTCCCAGACGGGCGTCAGCCGGGTCATCTCCTCGCGCAGGGCGCAGCCGAGCCGAACCGCCTGCAGTGACGCATCGGGGATCTCGATCGGATCGTTGAAGAAGAGCTGGACGCCGTCGCCCTCGAGAAAGCCGACGGTCGCGTCGAACCGCTTGACCAGCTTCCCGACCACTTCGTGGAACTCGCGCAGGACGCGCATCAGCTCCTCCGGCTCGGCGGCGTCGACGAAGTTCGTCCACCCGCGGAGATCGGCGAAGAACATGGCCACCTGCCTGCGGTGGCTCCGCAGGATCGACTCGTCCCCGGAGGAGACGACGGCGTCGGCCAGCTGAGGCGACAGGAACCGCCTCAGCCCGCCCAGGCGCTCGAGCTCGGCAACCTGCGTCCGCACCCGCTCACCGAGCGTCCGGTTGAGATCCGCGAGCTCCGCGGCCTGCGCCTTGATCGTGTCGTGGTAGCGCTTGATGCGGAGCAGGGAGCGCACGCGTGTCAGCAGCTCGTCGTGGTTGAACGGCTTCGGGATGAAGTCGTCGGCTCCCGCCGCGATCGCCTTCGTCTTCTCCTGGCCGATGCTCGAGGTCACCATGATCACCGGGAGCACGGCCGTCTCCTCGTCCGCGCGGATCCGGCTGCAGACGGCATAGCCGTCCAGGTTCGGCATCAGCACGTCGAGCAGGATCAGGTCGGGTTGCGCCGACTCGACGAGCTCGAGCGCCGCGAGGCCGTCGCCGGCGGTGAGCACGTCGTATCCGTGTGGCGTGAGCACCGCCTCGAGCAGGCGGACGTTCTCGGGCACGTCGTCGACGACGAGGATCTTCGGCGACCTGTCCTCAGCCACGAGGGCAGTGCTCCTGGACGGCCGTGACGAGCTCCGCGACGTCGACCGGCTTCGACAGGTAGCCGTCGAAGCCGGCTTCGAGGAAGCGCTCCCGGTCGCCCTGCATCGCCTGCGCCGTGAGCGCGAGCACCGGGATCGCGGTGGTTCGCTCGTCGGCGCGGAGCCGGGCCAGCGCTTCGATGCCGTCGATCCCCGGCAGCTGGACGTCCATCAGGACGAGCGCCGGTGCATGCTCCAGCGCGAGCTCGACCGCGCCCTCGCCCGTGGCCGCCTCGAGCGTCCGATAGCCGGTCACCCGCAGCACGTCGCGAAAGAGCTTCATGTTCTTCTCGTTGTCCTCGACGATCAGCACCAGGCCGGCAGCCACGGTCAGGCCCCCTCGAGCGGCAGGGTGAACACGAAGCGGCTTCCGTGCCCCGGCTCGCTCTCGACCCAGATCCGCCCGCCGTGGAGCTCGACGAGGCTCCGCGACAGGGCGAGGCCGAGGCCGGTGCCCTCGCGCTGCTCCGCGCCGACGTCGGTCTGCTGGAACTCCTCGAAGATCCGCTCCTGGTCTTCGGCCGCGATGCCGGGCCCCGTGTCGGTCACGGACACGTGGGCCTCGCCGCCGACCCAGTCGGTCGCAACCACCACGCTGCCCCCGTCCGGGGTGAACTTGACCGCGTTCGAGAGCAGGTTGAAGACGACCTGGCGCAGCCGCCGCTCGTCGCCGGTGACCAGATCGAGCTCGGGTGAGAGCTCGAGCGAGAGCCGAACGCCGTTCCTGGTCGCCCGCTCGCGCACCATCACGACGCCGCGCTCGAGTGCCTCGCGCAGGGAGAACGTCGCGATCTCGAGCTGCACCTGGCCGGCTTCGACCTTCGACAGGTCGAGCACGTCGTTGATCAGCGAGAGCAGGTGATTGCCGGACGAAAGGATGTCGTCGAGGTACTCCTCCTGCTTCTCGTTGATCTCCCCGAACAGGCGCTGACGCAGCACCTGCGAGAAGCCGATGATCGCGTTCAGCGGTGTGCGCAGCTCGTGCGACATGTTCGCGAGGAACTCGCTCTTGTGCCTGCTCGCGGTCTCGAGCTCCCCGTAGAGTCGTCGCAGCTCGTCGTTCATGCGGTTGACGTTCCGGGCGAGCAGACCCAGCTCGTCCCGGTTGGGCACGTCGAGCCGTCCCGAGAAGTCGCCGGCCGAGATCTGTGAGAGCCGCGCCTCGGTGCGCTGGATCGGGTCGATCAACGACCACGAGAGCACGAGGCCGAGCGCGAGCGCGAGCGCGACGCTCGCTGCACTGACGCCGATGAAGAGGTTCCGCGACGACGTGTACTCGCCCCGATTGGCCGCGACGAGGGCCTGGGTCTCGGCGCGCGCCTTGAACGAGAGGTCCTGTGCGCGCGCGTCGAGGTCGTCTCCCGCAACGCGCGCCGCGTTCACGTACGACCTCGTCGCCTCGTGCCCCTGGACGCCGGACGTGTCGAGGCGCTGAACGGTCGCCAGGGCGTTCCGGACGGCGGCGTAGTCGCTCCGGATCCGCCTCAGCTTGCGTTCGTCTGCCGGAGGAGGGGCGAATCCGAAGAGCTTCTCGACGGTCGCCAGTTCGATCTGGGAGAGCACGTCTGCCACCTCCAGGTCGGCGAGCCTCCACTGCTCTCCAGCCCCCCTCAGTGTCTTGTCGCCGGTGTAGGGGGTGTTCGACGGGTTGCCGGCGGCGCGCACATTCAGCGTCTGCTGGAGGTCACCGGCGTGCGCTTCGATGCTCTGGTAGGTCGCCGCTCGGAGCTGGAGCGTGTCGAGGCGCTCGACGCGCGCGTTCGCCTGCTCGAGCACGCGGAGGCCGAGCACGCTCACGACCACGAGGAGAGCCGCGATCGCCAGGAAGGCGACGAGGAGCTTTGTCCGCACCGTCGCCGGCGCACGCGCGACCACCCCGGCAAGGCCCTCTCTCAGCCCGGTGAGCGCCGCCCGCCTTGGCCGAGCGGGCGGCGCGTCGAGCGCTTCGGGACGAGCCATTCGCGCGTTAGGGGCTCAACGTCGCGGTCGACCCGGCCGAGTTCGTGATCAGCCACTTCCCGTCGACCTTCTGCAGCGTGTGGGTCACGCCCGCCGTCGCGACGACCATTGCCGTCTTCGGGTCGATGTAGTGGCACTCGAAGTACATCGTCGCCTTGTCGCCGTTCAAGTCGACTCTGAGCTTGTACGACGGCGTGTCCGACTCCCAGTGATGGCTCGGCATGAATGCCTTGTTCTTGGTCAGGAACCAATGCCGGATCTGGGCCTTGCCGACCAGAGTCTCCTGATCGATGTTGAACACGGCTCCCGGCGCCCACAGCGACATCATCAGGTTGATGTCGTGGTGTGAGGTCGCCCGGTGGAACTTCACCTCGATCTGGTCGATCTGGTAGAGGTCGGCCTCCTTCTGGGTCGTCGCGTTCGCGGTCGCCGCCGTCGCCGCTGTGGCGGGGCGGCCGCCGGTCTGGAGCGCGACCACTGCGAGCGCTGCGAATGCAACCAGGTACACGAACTTCCACATGCCGTTCGCCCTCCTCCAACTCGCCGGATGTCCCAGCGATCGTGTCAGGTGTGACGAGGGCCGTCCAGGGTGCTTCCCTCCCGGTCTCGGGGGATGCCAGCCTCCCCTGCGCGGGTGAAGCTCCGTACCTGAGCCGGGAACGCGTCCGTATCGATCGGCTTCTCGAGGTAGCCTGCGAACCCGGCCTCGAGGAGCGTCTCCCGCGCGCCGGTGAGCGCCGTCACGGCAACCACCGGGATGTGTGCGGTCGCCGGCTCGGTCTTCAGTCGCCGCAGCGCCTCGCTGCCGTCCAGGTCGGGGAGGCGGAGGTCCATGAGGACCACGTCCGGCAGCCGTCCGCGCGCCACGGCAACCGCCTGCTCGCCGGTCTCCGCCTCGAGCGTGTCGAGCCCGGCGGCCCCGAGCACGTCACGGGCGAGCTTGCGATTCCGGGCGTCGTCGTCGACGATCAGGACGAGGAGTCGTCTCACTGCCGAAGTCGTCCTAAGCTGGATGGATGCCGATTCGTCTCGTGCTCGCCGACGACCACTATCTCGTCCGCGAGGGCACGCGCCGGTTGCTCGAGACGCACCCCGACGTCGAGGTCGTTGCCGCGACCGGCGACCTGGACTCGCTGCTGGCCACGGTGGAAGCCGAGCGGCCCGACGTCGTCCTCACGGACATCCGGATGCCGCCGACCGGGGTCGACGAAGGGATTCAGGCGGCCGAGCGCCTGCGTCTGACGCATCCGGAGATCGGTGTCGTGGTGCTCAGCCAGTACGCCGAGCCGCGCTACGCGCTGCCGCTCCTCGAGCACGGGACGGCCCGCCGCGCGTACCTGCTGAAGGAGCGGGTGGACGACGTCGACCAGCTCGTCGCCGCGATCCGGATCGTGGCGGAGGGGGGATCGGTGATCGACCCGAAGGTCGTCGAGGCGCTCGTGGCGGAGAACGCGCGCGCGGACGACTCTCCCCTGAACGACCTCACGCCGCGTGAGCGGGACGTCCTGCGCGAGATGGCCTCCGGCAAGAACAACGCGGCGATCGCCGCCGCGCTCTTCCTGACCGAGCGCTCGGTCGAGAAGGTGATTCACTCGATCTTCCTCAAGCTGGGGCTCGGCTGGGAGACGACCGTCCACAAGCGGGTGAAGGCGGTCGTCATCTACCTGGCTGAAGGCGGCTCATGAGGTGATGGGCAGACGGCCCGCGATGCGGTCGGGGGTGGTCTCGAGCGCCCCGCCGAGCGCTTCGAAGCGGCAGGCAAGGGGGTCGAGCGCGCCGGCGGTGATGCGGCCGCCGGTCAGGGCGATCTCGAGCTCGAGCACGCCGTTCCTCGTCCCGACGACGATCGTGGCGCGCGGCGCCTCCCCCTCGGCTGCCGCGAGCGCCGCGACCGAGGAGCGGTAGACGGTCACCGCCACCTCGGGGGGCACGTCGCCCTCGACGGCGCCCTCGAGCCGGGCCGGAATCGGTGAGTCGGCGGCAGCCATGCGCAGGGCTGCGGCGAGGCCCTGCGTGTCGAGAAGCGGCGGATGGATGCGCTGGGCCAGCCCCCGGAGATCGGCGAGCGCCTCTCCGACCATGGACCGGAGGTCGTCGAGCAGGTCGGCCGCCTCTTGCGGATTCACCCCGACGAGGCCGCGCAGGAGCTGCAGGTTGACCGCGACGGCGATGAGCTCTTGTTGGACGCCGTCATGCAGCGCGCGCTCGAGCGCGCGGCGCTCGTCGTCGTCGGCGAGAAGAAACGCTCGCAGTGTGTCCACCGGGCGGTTCTCCGTCATCGAGGCCGCCCCGTCAAGAGGGCGAGCACCGGAGCACGCCCGCGTGTGCGCCGTTTCTCCGCGTCAGCCGACCGACGCCCGATCGAGCGCTCCGGTGAGATCGCCCCAGATCTCCTCCACGTCCTCGAGGCCGACCGAGAGGCGGAGCAGGCCACGCGGAATCCGGTCGCCCTCCCAGCGCCAGCGGCTCTCCATCGACGAGGTGACACCCCCGAGCGACGTCTGGTTCACGATCAAGCTCGTTGCCGTCTCGACCTCGCGCGCAGCGTCGTCGGCCACGTCGAACGACATCAGGCCGCCGAAGCCCGGGTAACGGACACAGAGGACGGCGGGGTGCTGCTCGAGCCTCCCGGCCAGCACCCGCGCGGTCTCGGTCTGACGTCGCACGCGCAGCTCGAGCGTCTCCAGCCCGTACAGCAGCGCGGCTGCGGCATCCGGCGAAGCGGCGAGGCCGAGGCGCAGGCGCACGTCGTAGAGTGCCCTGGTCCGACCGGTTTCGCGGGTGACGGTGGCCCCGGCCATCGCGTTGCTGTGGCCCGTCAGGTACTTCGTCGCCGAGTGCAATGCGACATTCGCTCCCTCGTCGAGCGCGTGCAGGAACACCGGCGTCGCGACGGTCGCATCGCAGACCACGAAGGCCGGGTGGGCGCGTACTGCCTCCCAGTCGGGCAGCGTCAGCAGCGGATTCGACGGCGCTTCGATCCAGACCACGTCGGCGCCGGCGGGCGGCGGGGCGCACTGGTCGAACTCGACGACGTTCAGTCCCCATGGCGCGAACTGCGCGAGCGTCACGCCGGTGCCGAAGTAGGCGCCCGCGGCGAGCGCAACGGTCATGCCCGGGCGGCAGAACGCAAAGATGCAGGCGGTGACCGCCGACGTGCCGGACGCGTAGAGCAGCCCGTCGCCGCCCTCGAGCCGGCCGAGGGCGCGCTCCGCCGCGGCGCCCGTCGGGTGGGCGTAGCGTTGATAGACGAATTCACCCGGCTCGCCGTGCTCGTCGTACGGCCAGACCGTCGCGCGGTCGATCGGCTCCACGCAGGGACTCTACGTGTGCGTTATAGGCTGATCGCAATGGCACAGACGGAGAAGCGCGGGCACGACACCACCGAGGAAAAGCTGCAGTGGCTGGCCGAGCTGCGCGACGAGGCGAGGCACGCAGGCTCGCCGAAATCCGTCGCGAAGCACCGGGCCGAAGGCAAGCTGCTCGCGCGCGAACGCGCGGAGAAGCTCTGCGATCCCGGGTCGTTCGTCGAGCTCGACCGCTTCGTCCGCCATCGCGAGCCGAACTTCGGCATGCTCGAACGCCGTCCCTACGGCGACGCCGTCGTCACCGGCTACGGCACGATCTTCGGGCGGCGTGTGTTCGTGTTCAGCCAGGACTTCACCGTGTTCGGCGGCTCGCTCAGCGAGGTCTTCGCCGAGAAGATCTGCAAGGTGATGGACCTCGCCGCCAAGTACGGCTGCCCGCTGATCGGGATCAACGACTCCGGCGGCGCCCGCATCCAGGAGGGCGTCGTCTCGCTGGCCGGGTACGCGGAGATCTTCTGGCGCAACGTCCAGAGCTCTGGAGTGATCCCGCAGATCTCCCTCGTCATGGGCCCCTGTGCGGGCGGCGCGGTGTACTCGCCGGCGATGACCGACTTCGTGCTGATGGTCGAAGGGACGTCGTACATGTTCATCACGGGGCCTGATGTCGTGAAGACCGTCACCGGTGAAGAGGTGACGTTCGAGGAGCTCGGCGGCGCCGTCACGCATGCGTCGAAGTCCGGTGTCGCGCATCTCACGTCCCCGGACGAGGAGGCCGCGTTGGAAGACGCGCGCTATCTGCTCAGCTTTCTGCCGCAGTCGAATGCGCACCCCGCGCCGTTCGATGAGCCGACCGATCCGATCGGCCGGGAATCTCCGGAGCTCGACGATCTCGTGCCCGACGAGCCGACGAAGCCGTACGACATCAAACGCGTCATCTCAGCTGTCGTCGACGACGGTGAGTTCCTCGAGATCCAGCCGCTCTTCGCCGAGAACATCGTCTGCGGCTTTGCGCGGCTCGGAGGGCACAGCGTCGGCCTCGTCGGGAACCAGCCGAAGTCGCTCGCCGGCGTGCTCGACATCAGCTCGTCGGAGAAGGCGGCGCGGTTCGTTCGCACCTGCGATGCGTTCAACATCCCGCTGGTGACGTTCGTCGACGTTCCCGGCTTCCTGCCCGGAACGGCGCAGGAGTGGGGCGGCATCATCCGGCACGGCGCCAAGCTGCTCTACGCCTACTGCGAGGCGACCGTGCCCAAGCTGACCGTGATCACGCGCAAGGCCTACGGCGGCGCCTACGACGTCATGAGCTCGAAGCACGTCCGCGCCGACTTCAACTTCGCCTGGCCGAGCGCGGAGGTGGCCGTGATGGGGCCCGAGGGCGCCGTCAACATCATCTTCCGGAGCGAGCTCGCCCAGGCTGCCGACCCCGACGCTCGTCGGGCCGAGCTGATCGCCGACTACAAGGAGCGGTTCGCAAACCCCTACTCGGCGGCCGAGCGAGGCTACGTCGACGAGGTGATCGAACCGCGGCGCACGCGGCCGGTGCTGATCGACGCACTGCGCACGGCGATCACGAAGCGCGAGCCCCGTCCACCCCGCAAGCACGGCAACATCCCGCTCTAGATGATTGATCGGGAATTCAACGCCGCCCCGGATGGGGGCCTGCACACGGCGCATTGCGCCCGCCGCGCCCGGCGCCAAGGCCCACCGGCCTTGACCCCGGTCGCGTCGACGACACTGCTTGGTGCAGACCCTCCCCGGAACACCGTCAATTACCGATCAACCATCTAGATGCCGGCCTCGAATGTCCTGATTCTCGGAGCCGGCTTCGGGGGCCTGGAGCTCGCGGCCACGCTGTCCGAGGCCGTCGGGGAACAGGCAGCGGTCACCCTGATCGACAAGAGCGACTCGTTTCTGTTCGGGTACTCGAAGCTCGACGTGATGTTCGGGCGGACCACGCTCGACGAGGTGCTCCTTCCGTACCGCGACTTCGTGAAGCCGGGCGTGCGTCTCCTTCGTGAGACCGTCACCGCGATCGATCCCGAGGCGCGCCGTGTTACGACCGACGCCGGCGTCCACGAAGCGGACGTCCTGGTGCTGGCACTCGGCGCCGACTACGACCTGGACGCCACCCCGGGGCTCGCGGAAGCGGGCAACGAGTTCTACTCCGTCCCCGGTGCGGAGCGGTTGGCCGAGCTGCTGCCGGGCTTCTCGCGCGGCCGGGCGGTCGTAGGCGTCTGCGGGGCGCCTTTCAAGTGCCCGCCGGCACCGAGCGAGGCAGCCCTGCTCCTGCACGACTACCTTTCGGCGCAGGGCGTTCGCGCCGCCTGCAAGATCTCCCTGGTGATTCCGTTCGGGACTCCCGTGCCGCCTTCGCCGGACACCTCCGAGGCATTGCTCGAGGCCTTTGCCGAGCGGGACATCGAGTTCATCGCCAACCGTCGCGTCGCGTCGCTCGACGGCCACCGCGGTGTCGCCGTGCTGGACGACGGGGCCGAGCTGCCGTTCGACCTGTTTCTGGGCGTCCCGAGGCATCGCGCGCCCGACGTCGTGATCGCGACCGGCATGACCGAGGACGGCTACGTGCCCGTGAGCTCCCGGACGCTGGAGACGCGCTTCCCGGGTGTCTATGCGGTCGGGGACGTGGCCACCGTCGGCGTGCCGAAGGCGGGAGTGTTTGCCGAAGGGGCCGCGCGCGTCGTCGCGGAGTCGCTGATCGCGAGCATTCTCGGTGGCGACGAGCCTGCCGTGTACGGGGGAACGGGCTCCTGCTACGTCGAGTTCGGGGCCGGGCGGATCGGCAGGGTGGACATCGACTTCCTCTCCGGCCCCAGGCCGACCGGGACGTTCCGCGAGCCGTCGGTCGCGCTCGTCGAGGAGAAGCGTGATTTCGGCTCGACGAGGCGCGCCCGCTGGTTCGGGGCGTGAGCACGATCGAGGTCGAGCTCACGCCTCGTCAGCCCGACCCGGTCACGGCGGCGATCGCAGTCCTGCTCGAGGCGACGGAGCCGAGCCCCGGCCCGGATCCGTGGTGGCAGGCGGGGCTCGAGGAGTCGCTCGAGCCGTGACTTGCTACGGCGTGGCCGCAGGCCGGCCGCGAAGCACCCTCGGCGCTGCGCGCGCGTAGTCGAGCCCGGAGACCCAGGTCAGGACGAGCGCGACGAGCAGCGCCCACCACGAAGCCCGCGTGCCCCAGACGCCCGCCGCGACGAGGCCGCCGACAGCGGCGGCGATTGCCTGGGCCCAGGTCTTCAGCTTGCCCAGGTCGCGGGCGGCGATCACGACGCCGCGCTCGATCGCCGCCTGTCGCAGGCCGGAGATCAAGAGCTCCCGGGCGACGATCGCGGCGACCATCCACGCCGGGAAGACGCCCTGGTCGATCAGCACGATCAACGTCGTCATGACGAGGAGCTTGTCGGCGACCGGGTCGAGCAGCGACCCGAGCGACGAAGTGCGTCCGCTCCGCCGTGCGATCCGGCCGTCGAACCAATCGGTCGCCATCGCGGCGATGAAGACAGCGGTCGCCCAATAGTCGTGCCCATGGAAGGGAATCGCGTAAAGCGCGACGACGATCGGCACGGCAACGGCGCGGGCGACGGTCAACTGATCGGCGAAGCTCATCTGTGAGGAGAATACGGAGTGTGTTCGCCAAAGTCCTGGTCGCCAATCGTGGAGAGATCGCTCTCCGCATCTTCCGGACCCTGCGCGACATGGAGATCGGGTCCGTGGCGGTGTACTCCGACGTCGACCGGTCGGCGCCGCACGCGCTTTACGCCGACGAGGCGCTCGCCCTCGGCGGCAGCACCTCCGCCGAGACCTATCTGGTCGTCGAGAAGCTGATCGACGCGGCCGTTCGTTCGGGCGCGGAGGCGGTCCATCCCGGGTACGGCTTCCTCGCCGAGAACGCCGGGTTCGCCCGCGCCGTGGAGGAGGCGGGCCTCACCTGGATCGGCCCGCCCTCGGCGGCGATCGAGCTGATGGGCTCGAAGACGAGGGCCCGGCGGGCGATGCACGATGCCGGCGTCCCGATCATCCCGGGCACGACCGACCCGGTCGGATCGGCGGACGAGGTCGTCGCGCTCGGCGACGAGATCGGCTATCCGCTGATCATCAAGGCCGCCGCCGGCGGCGGCGGCAAGGGGATGAAGGTCGTGCGGTCCCCGGACGAGGCCGCACAGGCCTTCGAGTCCGCGCAACGCGAGGGCCGGTCGTATTTCGCCGATGCGTCGGTCTACGTCGAGCGCTACCTGGAGGATCCGCGGCACGTCGAGGTGCAGGTTCTCGCGGACGCACACGGGAACGTCATCCACCTCGGCGAGCGCGACTGCACGATCCAGCGTCGCCACCAAAAACTCGTCGAGGAGACGCCGTCGCCCGCCGTCGGCACGGAGCTCCGAAACCGCATCGGCAAGATCGCGATCGACGCTGCGCGCGCGGCCGGGTACCGGTCCGCCGGGACGATCGAAGGCCTCCTTGCCCCCGACGGCTCCTACTACTTCATGGAGATGAACACGCGTATCCAGGTGGAGCACACGATCACCGAGGTCGTCGCCGGGGTCGACATCGTTCGCGCCCAGGTGCAGATCGCCGCCGGGGAGCGGCTCGAGTTCACCCAGGACCACATCCGCCTTCAGGGGCACGCGATCGAGTGCAGGATCAACGCCGAGGACGTCGCCAACGGCTTCCTGCCGTCGCCCGGGACGATCACGGTGTATCGCGAGCCGGGCGGCCCCGGGGTTCGTGTCGACTCCGGCGTCGCCGAGGGGTCGGAGATCTCACCTCTCTACGACCCGATGATCGCGAAACTGATCGTTCGCGGCGCCGACCGCGAGGACGCGATCGGGCGCATGCTGCGCGCGCTCGGCGAGTTTCAGATCGGCGGCGTGAAGACGCTGATCGGATTCCACAAGGCGCTGCTTGCTCATCCTTGCTTCCGGGCGGGGGAGACCTGCCATGGGATCGTCGAGTCGGAACTGCTCGCCGCGCAGGCACAGGAGCTCGCCGGCGATCCCGTGCAGAGTGCAGCGCCCGCGGCCCGGACGGTCGAGCGCACCACGTTCGCCGAGGTGGACGGTCGTCGGGTCGAGGTGAAGGTGCACGTGCCCGAACCGCCGTACCGCGAGCTTGCCCGACGCAGGCTCGAGCGCGCCGCCCTCGGCGCCGGAGGCGGGGCGTCCGGCAGCGTGACGAGCCCCATGCAGGGAACGGTCCTCCAGGTGCGGGTGGCAGACGGCGACACGGTCGAGGCGGGGCAGGTCGTGTGCATCGTCGAGGCGATGAAGATGGAGAACGAGGTGACGGCGCATCGCCCCGGCGTCGTCGCCGACTTGTCGGTCTCCGTCGGAGCGCCGGTGTCGACCGGCCAGCCGATCTGCACGATCCAGGCGGACGGCTAACGACGGTTAAAGACTGCGCTGGTAGGCACGGAACGTGCGCGTGGCCCAGGCGGCCGTGAGCGCCGTGAGCCCGAGGAGCAGCAGGAGATGCCAGCCCACCTCGGTCCAGTCGGTGTTCGGCAGGACGACCTCGCGGGCGGCCTTCACGCCCCAGTCGACCGGGTTGAAGCTCGCCGTCGACTGCATCCAGCCCGGCATCTGAGAGCGGGCGATCATCGTCGTCGAGAGGAACAGCAGCGGCAGTCCGATGAAGTTCGCAACCGCGATCATCGTCGCCTCGCGGCGGGTCAGCAGCGCAATCGCCTGCGAGATGCCTGCGAACGCGCTGTTCACGAGGATCGCCGCCAGAATGATCACGAGCCAGCCGAGCGCACCGGTGTGGATGCGCACGCCGAGCGCGGTCGCCACGAGCAGGATGATGACCGCCTGGATCGCCGCGGTCAGCGCAGAGCGCACGATCTGCGAGAGAACGAGCGAGAAGCGCGATGCAGGTGTTGCGAGGAACCGCTCGATCACCTTGTGGTCGAGGTCGTTGATCATCGACATGCCGCTCCAGGTTGCGCCGAAGAACGCGTTCATGACGACGATGGCCGGGGCCAAAAATGTTATGTAGGAGGTCGTGCCGAATCCGCCGAGGCGGGTGACGTTGTGGAACAGTTGCCCGTAGAGGACGAGCCAGACCATCGGCTGCACCAGCAGCAGCACGATCCAGATCGGCTCGCGCATCAGGTTGCGCGCCTGGCGCACGGTCATGAACCACGTGTCGGTCATAGTCTTCATTCGCCGCGATCCTCCGAGCCGAAGTCCCTGCCCGTGAACGAGAGGTACACGTCGTCGAGCGACGGCCGCGAGACGGCGACGGTCGCAACTGCGATTCCGGCCGCGTCGAGGGCGCCGAGGATCCCGGGGAGCGCCGCGCCGCCGTCGGGCACCCGCACCACGACCGTGCGCTCGCCCAGCACCGCCTCCGGCTCCGCGCCCGTCGCGGAGATCAGGCGCTGAGCCTCCGCGAGCTGCCCGTCGGCCAGTTCGACCTGCACCGCATCGCCGCGCAGGTTCGCCTTCAGCTCGGCGGGCGTGCCCTCCACGACGATTCTCCCCTGGGAGACGATCGCCAGGCGGTCGGCCAACTGGTCGGCCTCCTCGAGGTAGTGCGTCGTCAAGAGGATCGTCAGCGACTCCGCCTCGGCGAGACGCGACACCTCGGCCCACATCCCGACGCGAGCCTCCGGGTCGAGCCCGGTCGTCGGCTCGTCCAGGAACAGCACCCGCGGGCGGTGGACGAGACCGAGCGCGATGTCGAGCCTGCGCCGCATCCCGCCCGAGTAGGTCTTGACGACGCGGTCGGCGGCCTCGGAGATCCCGACGAGCTGCAGCAGCTCGTCGGCGCGCAGCCGCAGGTCTCGGCCGCCCATCCCCTGGACGTGTCCCTGGAGCATCAGGTTCTCGCGCCCCGTGCCGTACTGGTCGACGCCCGAGTCCTGCGGCACGTAGCCGATCGAGCGGCGCACGGCGGTTGGCTCACGGCGGACGTCGTGGCCGGCGACCGTGGCAGTTCCTTCATCGGCGTGCGTGAGGGTGACGAGCACGCGAACGGTCGTCGACTTCCCGGCACCGTTCGGGCCCAGCAGTCCGAAGACCTCCCCTTCGCGCACGCCGAACGAGACGCCGTCGAGTGCCTGGACCTCCCCGTAGCGCTTGCGAAGTTCCTGTGCGGCGATCGCTTCCATCGACAGCGAGGTTAGCGCCGCGGCTAGATTGCGCGGCCGGTGGACCTTCTCGAGTACCAGGGCAAGCAGCTCTTCGCGCGATTCGGCATCCCGGTGTCCGAGGGGCGCCTCGCGACAACGCCTGCCGAGGCGCGCACCGCCGCCGAGGAGCTCGGCACGCAGGTCGTCGTCAAGGCGCAGGTGCTCACGGGCGGCCGTGGCAAGGCGGGAGGCGTCAAGCTCGCGGAGGATCCCGCAGATGCCGAGCAGAAGGCGAAGGACATCATCGGCCTCGACATCCGCGGCCACGTCGTCGAGAAGCTCTGGATCGAGCAGGCCTCCGACATCGAGAAGGAGTACTACCTCTCGATCACCTTCGACCGTGGCGCGAAGCAGCTGCTCTTCATGTTCACGACGCAGGGCGGCGTGGAGATCGAGGAGGTCGCCGCGAACGATCCGGATGCGCTCGTGCGGCTGCACGTCGACGTGCTCGAGGGCTTCCAGCCGTGGATCGCGCGCAGGCTCGTCTACGGCGCAGGCGTCGAGGATCCGGACGAGCAGAAGCAGCTGGCGGCGATCATCGGCAAGCTCTACAGCTGCTTCGTCGAGTGCGACGCGATGCTCGCGGAGATCAACCCGCTGATCGTCACCCCTGACGGCCTGGTGAAGGCCCTCGACTCGAAGTTCACCGTCGACGACAGCGCCCTCTACCGGCATCCGGACATCGCGGAGTTCCGCGACCTGGGCGCGGCCGATCCATTCGAGGCATTTGCGCGCGAGAAGGGCGTCACGTACGTGAAGCTCGACGGCTCGGTCGGGATCCTCGGCAACGGCGCCGGCCTGTCGATGTCGACCGTCGACGTCGTCGTCGTGGCGGGCGGCAGGCCGGCGAACTTCTGCGACCTGGGCGGCGGGGGCAGCGCCGAGGGCGTGGTCGATGCGCTCGAGGTGATCACGCGGGATCCACAGGTGAAGTCGATCTTCTTCAACATCTTCGGCGGGATCACGCGCTGCGACGAGGTTGCGCGCGGCATCCTCGAGGCGCTCGATCGGATGAAGATCGAGCTCCCGATCGTCGTCCGCCTCGACGGGACGAACGCGGAGGAGGGGCGGAAGATCCTTGCCGACGCCGCGGCGCCGAACCTGCACGTTTCGCCCACCATGCTCGAGGCGGCGAAGAAGGCCGTGGAGCTGGCTGCATGAGCAATGTGTGGGACGATCGGGCCGAGGCGTACCGGACGAGCTCGATCCACGCTTCGGGTGAGGATCTCGATCTCACGGTCGCTTGGTGCGACCCGCGGCCCGGCGTCAACGTCCTCGACGTTGCGACAGGCGGCGGGCACGTCGCCCGCCGGCTCCGCGAGCTCGGTGCCACGGTGGTGACCGCGGATGCTGCGCCCGGGATGGGGGCCGACACGACGGCAACCGCCGAGGCGCTTCCGTTTGCGGACGGCAGCTTCGACGCGGTCGCCTGCCGTCTGGCTGCGCATCACTTCGCGGACGTCCGCGCGGCCGTTCGGGAGATGGCGCGTGTCTCACGAACGAGCGTCGTGGTCTGCGACAACACGTTCGTCAGCGTGCAGTCGGAGGAGGCCGACGAGCTGCGCGATCCGAGTCACGTGAGGAACTACGCCGTGCCCGAGTGGCATGCGTTCTTCGAGCTTGCAGAGCTCGAGGTCACTGCGGAGCGCTTTCTGGAACGTCCGCTCGAGATCGAGCCCTGGCTCGCCCGCGTCGGCTGTACGGGCGACGATGCCGCACGCGTGCGTGCTCTGCTCGCGGATCGGATAGTCGACGGCTGGATGCAGCTGCCGACGCTCGTCCTGCGAGGTGAGAGGGCCGCCGGCTGATGGCGATCATCGTCGACAACGAGACGAAGCTCGTCGTCCAGGGCCTGACCGGGTCCGAGGGGCGGTTCCACGGGCTGCGGAACCGAGCCTACGGGACGAACCTCGTTGCGGGTGTGACGCCGGGGAAGGGCGGCCAGGACGTCGAGGGCGTGCCGGTCTTCGACACGGTGGCGGAGTCGGTCGCCGAGGCCGGTGCCAACACCGCGATGATCTTCGTCCCTGCGCGCTTCGCCCCCGACGCGATCTACGAGGCCGTCGACGCGGGGATCGGCACCGTGATCTGCATCACCGAGCACATCCCCGCGCACGAGATGCTGCGTGTCTACACGTACAGCCGCCCCAAGGGCGTGACGCTGATCGGCCCGAACTGCCCGGGCGTCCTCTCACCGGGCAAGGCGAACGTCGGGATCATCCCGGCCGAGGTGTTCTCGCCCGGGTCGATCGGGCTCGTCTCGCGCTCTGGCACGTTGACCTATCAGATCGGGTACGAGGTCGCGCAGCGCGGTCTCGGCAACTCGACGATCGTAGGCATCGGCGGCGACCCGGTGGTCGGCTCCAGCTTCATCGACGTGCTCGAGAAGTTCGAGGCCGACCCCGAGACGAGGTACGTCGTCCTCGTCGGTGAGATCGGCGGCGACGAAGAGGAGAAGGCGGCCCGTTATGTGGCGGACCACATGTCGAAGCCGGTCTTCTCGTACATCGCCGGCTTCTCCGCGCCCGCCGGAAAGACGATGGGCCACGCCGGAGCGATCATCTCCGGCTCGTCGGGCACTGCCGCGGCGAAGAAGGACGCGCTGGAGGAGGTGGGGATCAAGGTCGGAACGACGCCGACCGAGGTCGCCGAGCTGGTCGTCGCCGCTGCGCAAGACTAGGTCTCCCGCCCGGACGTGTCTCATTCCGCCACGTCTGGTGTCAGACACAGGGACGAAGCGCGCACGGAAGTGCGACTGGGGTGGAACGTCCCGCCCAGGGCCGAGGTTACGCGGCCGCAGGCAACGTGAGGCGGAAGCTCGAGCCGCGGGGCGTGCTCTCGACCGTCGCGTCGCCGCCGTGCGCCCGCGCCGCCTCGCGCACGATCGCGAGCCCGAGCCCCGCTCCCGGCTTCGAGCGAGCCGCGGCGGAGCGGTAGAAGCGGTCGAAGATCCGCGCGGCGTCCTCCTCGGCCACGCCGGGGCCGTGGTCCGCGACGACGACCTCCCCTTCGCGGACCGTGACCTCGATCGGCGCGCCGACGGGGCTGTACTTGACCGCGTTGTCGAGCAGGTTCAACACGGCGCGCTCGACCAGCACCGGATCCACGCGCACGACGGTGGGCGAGAGCGAGGTGACGAACGTCGCCTCCGGAGCCCGCGACCTCGCACGCTCTACGGCGCCGGCGACGAGATCGTCGAGCTGCACGTCCTCGACCCGCAGCTTGCGCTCCTCGCCGCGAGCGAGCTCGACCAGATCCGAGACGAGCGTCGTGAGGGCGGCGAGCTCGACGGATGCCTCGTCGAGGGCGTGCTTCGCCTCTTCGGGCGGCAGCCGCCCTTCGCGCAGCAGGTCGATGTTCGTCCTCGTCGAGGTCAGCGGCGTCCGCAGCTCGTGCGAGGCGTCGGCGACGAGGCGGCGCTGGCGGCCCACCGATTCCTCGAGCGCTGCGAGCATCGCGTTGAACCGTGCGCCGAGGCGGCCGAGCTCGTCGTTCCCGGACACGGCCACGCGCTCGCTCAGATCGCCCGTCGCCGCGACGTTCTCGGCGGCGGTCGTGAGCCTTCGCACCGGCTTCAGCGCGGCCGTCGCTACGAGCGCAGCGAGCCCGGCTGCCAGTGCGATGCCGATGCCTCCGACGAGGAGGATCCAGAAACGAATGCGCTGAAGGGCATGGGTCGTCGGGCCGAGCGGCTGCACGCTCATCACGACGCCGGCGTTGGTCGGCGTGACGAGCTCGCGAAGAGGCACGTTTCTGACGGTGATGTCGGTGAAGTAGCCGTTCGACCTGCCCGCAACCACGGCGGCCACCCGGCTCGTGTACGGCAGCACGCGGGCGAGCGGCCCCGTGCGGTCACCGTCCGGGTGGATCACGACGGTGTAGATGCTGCCGCCGCCGAACGGCCCGGGCTGGTTGACCTGCTGTGCCACCGTCCGGTCGAGCTGCGAGTAGAGCTCGTGCTTCGCGACGACCCAGACCGCCGCGGATGCTCCCGCGACCGTGACGGCGATCGCGAGGGCGGTGAACAGCATCAGCCGCTGTCTGAAGCTCACGGCTCTTCTCTCAGTGCGTAGCCGACGCCCCGCACCGTGTGCAGGAGGCGCGGCTCGCCGCCCTCTTCGAGCTTGCGGCGCAGGTACCCGATGTAAACCCACAGCGCGTTCGAGGTGGCGCCGAAGTCGTAGCCCCACACCCGCTCGTAGATCTGGGAGCGGGTCAGCACCTGCCGCGGGTTGCGCATGAAGAGCTCGAGGAGGTTGAACTCGGTTCGCGTCAGCTGCAGGCGGCGCTCGCCGCGGAACACCTCTCGCGTCGTCACGTCGAGCGTCAAGTCTCCGAACTGCACCGCGTCGGTGCCGGCCCCGGTGCGCCGCAGCAGCGCCCGGACGCGCGCGCGAAGCTCCTCGACCGCGAACGGCTTCACCAGGTAGTCGTCTGCTCCCGCGTCGAGGCCCTCGACTCGATCGTCGACGGCGTCGCGTGCCGTGACGACCAGGACCGGGACGGGGTCGCCGCGCTGGCGCAGGGACCGGCAGACCTCCAACCCGCCGATCTCCGGCATCAGGAGATCGAGGACGATCGCGTCGGCAGGTGCGGAGGTGTGCTGCGCCAGTGCGTCGGCGCCGTCGACCGCCTCGCCCACCTCGTAGTCCACCCGGAGCGCGCGGGAGATCGCCGACCGAACGGCAGGGTCGTCGTCGACCACGAGAACGCGAGTCGTCATGCCCGCATTGTGTCCGTTATGCCTAAGAGCAGGCTAATGCGTGCGACTGCACACCGGCTCGGTAACCTGGGGTCGTGACGACGATCTCGTTTGCCCGCGGCGTGCCCGCTCCGGAGTGCCTGCCGGTCGACGAGCTGGCGGATTGCGCGCGCGCCGCGCTCGAACGCGACGGCCGGACGATCCTCTCGTACGGGCCGTCACCGGGCTACGCGCCGCTGCGCGAATGGGTCGCCGAGCGGCACGGGGTCGATCCGGGCCGGGTGTTCCTGACCAACGGGTCACTGCAGGGCTTCGTGTTTCTCGCCCAGCGCCTCGCCCCCGGTAAGCGGGTGCTCGCCGAGCTGCCGACCTACGATCGGCCGTTGAAGATCCTGCGCGAGCTCGGCGCCGACGTCGAGCTGATCGCCTGCGACGACGAGGGACTCGACCCCGACGCGTTCGAGCAGGCACTTCGCAGCGGCCCCGCGCCCGCGTTTCTCTATCTCATCCCCACCTTCCAGAACCCGAGCGGCCGCACCCTCCCCCTGGAGCGCCGCCGCCGAATCGTCGAGCTCGCCGCGGAGCATGACCTACTCGTGCTGGAGGACGACCCTTACGGGCTCGTGCGCTACGAAGGTGAGGCGCTTCCTTCGCTCTTCGACCTCTCGGGTGGGCACGTCGCCTACAGCTCGTCGTTCTCGAAGACGATCGCGCCCGGGTTGCGCGTCGGGTGGTTCGTCTTCCCGGAGGGATTGGCACGCGAGATCGAGGCCACGGCCACCGCGACGTACATCACACCGGTCCTGCTCGGCCAGGCGACGGTCAACGAGTTCGTGCGCCGCGGCAGCTTCGAGCCGAACCTCGAGCGCGTCCGGAGCCTGCTCGGTGCACGCCGGGACGCCATGCTCGCGGCGCTCGACCGCGATCTGCCCGGGGTGAGGACGACACGTCCGGCGGGCGGCTACTTCCTCTGGCTCGAGCTCGGAGGGACCGATGCCTCCGAGCTGCTCGTCCGCGCCGAGGACGCGGGCGTCACCTTCGTCAAGGGAACGGATTTCGGCGGGGCGCCCGACACGGCGCGCCTCGCGTTCAGCTTCGTCTCACCCGACGAGATTCGAGACGGCGTCGCCCGGCTCGCCGCGGCGCTGCCGGTCCCCGTCTAACGGGCCTACGCCACCGCGACGGCCCCTGCGGGCACCTCGCGCAGCAGCGGCACGAGGCGCGGCTGGCGCGGCGGCTGGAGGGCGCGCGTCGCCGCGCGGAAGGTGGGACACGGACGCTCCGGGGCCATCGCACAGAGAGCGTGACGGCGGAAGTAGCAGTCGTCGCAGGTCGGAGCGTTCTGTCGGGTCATCGGGGGTCCCTTCCAGGGGGTTTCGTCGGGAGCGGGGAGGGCCATGCTACGACCGGGTATCGGCTCCGCAAAGGGCTTGCCTGAATGGAAAACGTGCATTTTACGGCAACTTCGAAAGGGCTGAAAACTGCTGTTTTCTCGCCCGCTAACGGAGCGTCGCCAGGGCGTGCAACGCCTGTTGAAAGCTCTCCACAGGGATGATCCGGAGCCCGCCCGCTTCCTTGCGCGCATCCCGCGCGTTCTCCCCAGCCGGGACGAGGAAGGCGTCCACACCCGCTTCGCGGGCGCCGATCGTCTTTTGCTTGATGCCGCCGATCGGGCCGACCGAGCCGTCGGGGTAGATCTCGCCGGTTGCGGCGATCTTGTGGCCGTGAGTGACGTTCCGTCCGAGCTGCTGCAGCACCTCGAGCGCGAAGGCGAGCCCGGCGGACGGGCCGCCGACGTTGCCGGCGTCGATGCTCACGGGAACCGGCAGCTGGATGTCGACGGCGTTCTCGACGACGATGCCGACCACCGCCCGCTGCGGCTTGCCGCCGGAGGTGACCGTTCGCATCCGCTCGACGAGCGTCTGCTTGGCTCTGCGCACGGTCATCGCGACCGTCTGGCCGATCTTGCGCGACGACATCGCGACGGAGACGTCCTGTCGGTCGCGCACCTGCTTGCCGTCGATGGCCACGATCACGTCGTCGGGCTCGAGCTTGCCTGCGGCCGGCATGCCCGAGACGACTTCGTCGACGAGCGCGCCGGTGGGGCGCAGGACGACGTGCTTGCCGGCGGCGCGCAGGGCGACCGCTGCGGCGACCTGCTGCGAGTGCTGCATGTCCTGCAGGTCGATGCGCCGGCGCTGCGAGTCGCCCACACCCGGCGGATTGACCGCCGTCGCCGGGTACAGGTCGGCGCCCTCGTGCAGGCCGCCGAAGAGCTTCTCGAGAATCGTCGCCTTGCGAACGATCACGTCCACGAAGTAGATGCCGCCGGAAGCGGGATCGTGACCACCCTTCACCGCCACGAGCGGGGCCACCGGATGCGCCTTGTCGGGCAGGAAGATGTACTTGTTCGACGGGACGACGTAGAGCGCCACGGCGACGGCGAACAGGACGACCCCCAGCGCGAGCAGGCGGCCCGGGGTGATGCGCTTCATGCGAGCCCGCGCGAGCTGCCACCGTCGACGAGCACGGTGGTGCCGGAGATGTAGGCGGCTCGGGCCGAGGCCAGGAAACACACGACGTCACCGAGCTCCCGGGGGGTGCCGAGGCGGCCGAGCGGGATCTGGGCGAGCTCTTCGCGTGGCGGGCCGCCGGCGCCGTAGAGCTCCGTCATGCGCGGCGTGTCGATCCGCCCGGGTGCGACGCAGTTGACGGTGATCGCCTCAGGGCCGAGCTCCCGCGCAAGTGTCTTCGCCCAGCCGGTGAGACCCGGACGGAACGCGTTCGACAACGCCAGGTGTGGGGCCGGCTCCTTGACGATGATGGAGGTCACGAACACGATACGGCCCGCCTCGCTCCGCCGGATGTGCGGCAATGTGAGCCTCACGAGGCGCACCGCGGGTTGGAGCAGGAGCTCGAACGCCGATTCGAGTTGCATGTCCGTGATCTCCGACGCCGTGCCGGCCGGCGGCCCGGCGGAGTTCCAGACGAGGATGTCGATCCCGCCGAAGGCCTCGAGCGTTCGCGCGACGAGCCGCTCGAGATCGGCGGTGTTCGTCACGTCGCCCCTTACGGCCAGCGCGCCGATGCGGTCGGCCTCACGCTCCAGGAGATCCCTGCGACGCGCGAACATCGCAACGTTTGCGCCTTCCGCCGCGAGCGCCTCCGCCGAGGCGAGTCCGAGACCGGACGAAGCTCCGCAGACGATCGCAGTTCTGCCCCGCAGACCGAGTTCCATCGAGCCGGGACGGTAGCGCTCAGACCTAAGCGCTGCATGAGGAAACGGCCGCCGCGTCCGGCTCAGGCGGCGGCGTGTGCCTGCCGGGCCACGAACGAGGCATCATGGCCCCGCTCGTTGGCGAGCCGCAGCTCGGGCTCCTCGAGCGCGCCGATCCGTACGAGGAGCTCGAGCTCGTCCCTGAGATGGGTCCGCATCATCTCGGGCCCGTCGGTGGCGATCGTGAACGGCACACCGTGCGCGACGAAAGCGCGCAGCGTCTCGCGGACCTCGTCCTCGTCCCTGAGTGCCTTGGTGAGCAGGTTCGAGGTGGGGCAGATCTCGAGTGTGATGCCCGCGTCCCGGATCGCCTCCATCAGTTCCGGGTCCCGTGCCGCGAGGATGCCGTGTCCGAGCCGGTCGGGCCGCAGCGACTCGACGACCTCGCCGATCTCCTCGACGCCGTGCTCGCCGCCTTCCTCGCCGACATGGATCGTCACCCCGAGGCCCGCGCTCCGCGCGAGGTCGACGTGCTCCTGAATCTGCGTGTAGTCGTAGCGCGCACCATCCGGTCGTGGGCCGGCGATGTCGACGCCGACGACGCCGCGCGGCATGTACTTGACCGCCTTTTCGATGATCACCATGTTCTGGTCGGCGGTGAACGTGCGGTCCATCATCAGGATGAGGCCGGCGCGGACCTGCGAGTACTCGAGCGAGGCAAGATCGAGCCCACGGATCGCGGCGAGGATGATGTGGTCGAGGTCGCGCTCTCCGCCGCGGTTGCGTTTCATCGGATTGAACCGAAGCTCGAGCGTCGTGATCCGCTGCGACCGGTACGCCCCTCCGATCGCGGCGTGCACGCTCCGCTCGACCGCGAGGGGGACGACTGGATCAGCTCGGTCAGGTGGTAGATCTGATCGAGCGAGTCGAGATCGGGCACGCCGCGCGGGTCGGACACGGTCACGAGGCGGTCGAACTCCCAGAAGTCGCGGGTCGGCAGGGCGATTCCCTGTTCGTGGGCGAGGCTCCAGAGGATGTCCGAGGCCACCGAGCCGCCGAGATGAGTGTGCAGTTCGGCGAGGCCCTCTTCGAACATGCGCGCTCTAGATGACGCGCATGGGCTCGGTCACCGGGACTCGACGAGCGCGAGCCCGAGCGCCACGGCATCCTCGAGCTGCTGCTCGTCGACGAGCGCGGCACGTCGGTCTCCAGGTGATATTCGTCGTACGGGAAGTGCAGGATCGTCACCGCGGGGATCTTGCTCTCGGCAAACGCGTGCGAGTCGACGCCCCCGGTCGCGGGGCCGGTGACGAGCTCGTACCGGTCGAGCAGCCCGAGCGAGCGTGCCGTCTCGGTCGCTCGGTCGAGCAGGGCGGCCGGCGAAGCGAGCAGGTTCAGCTTCTCGCCGAAGGCGATGCAGTCGAGGTTCACCATCCCCACAACCTCCTCGAGCTCGCCGCGCAGCTTCGCCTCGTCGACGTAGTAGCGCGAGCCGGTCAGCTCGATTTCCTCGGCCGCGAACGCAACCAGGCGCACACCGCGTGCGAGGCTGCGCCCGGCCAGCGCCGCGCCGATCCGGCGGACGCCTTCGACTCCCGATGCGTTGTCGATCGCACCGGGCCCGTGCCGACGGAGTCGTAATGCGCGCCGACGACGACGTGCTGGTTGTCGCCGCCGGGAAGGTCCGCGATCACGTTGCGCTCCCGTCCGGCCCGGCAGGAAGCGGCCGCCGACCCGGAGGCGCACGCGCATGCCGTCCAGCAGGCGCTCGGCGTCCGACCGGGAGACGAATGCGGTCGGCGGCGTCGTGATGTGCGTGTGGCTGGACATGAACGGGATCGCCCCGAGCGAGAACGGGCTCGTCAGGAGGCGCGCCCGTTCGCGTCCCGCGTCGAGTCGACGACCGCGAAGCTCGGCAGGAGCGCGTCGCCGACCGGCGCGCTGCTCGACCCGATCGTGCGCACCGTGCCCTCGCCGTCGAAATCGTGCGAGTACATGCACGGCCCGGCGGGCCACCGCTCGCCCTCGATCTCGAGCAGCGGCTCGTCCGCTTCGTAGCCGAGCAGCTGGAACTCCTGGAAGCGGACCGGGAGGCCGAAGCCCGTGCGTCGGCGACGGTTTCGGCCGCCTGGGCGGCGGCGGCGCTGCCGGCCGTACGGGGGCCGATCCGGCCCGCCAGTGCCTCGACGAGATCCACGACGGTCACCCTAGTTAGAGTCCTGCCAGGTGCGCGCCAGACCCAAACGCTTGGATCGGCTGCCGCAGCAGTACTTCGTCGCGCTTCTCGGTCGTGTCGCAGCCGCAGCCGCGGCGGGTGGGCCGCCGCTCGTCGACCTCGGTCGCGGCAACCCCGAAGTGGGCCCGCCGCCGCACGTAGTCGAGGCCGCTCGCCGACGCCGCTGCCCGGGCCGACGTGCACGGCTACGCCCCGATCCGTGGCCTCGCCCGCACGAAGGAGGCGATCGCGGCGCGCTACCGCGCCCTGTACGGCGTCGACCTCGACCCCGAGCGCGAGGTCGCCGTCGTGCCCGGCACCAAGACGGCGATCACCGAGCTCGCGCTCTCGCTCGCCGACGAAGGCGACCGGATCCTGCTCCCGGACCCGTTCTATCCGGACTACCCGTCCGGCCCGGCGCTCGCCGGGGCGCAGGTCGAGACGGTGCCGCTCCGCGCCGCCGCAGGCTGGTCGCCCGACCTCGAGACCGCGCCCGAGGCGGCAGCGCTCTATCTCAACTATCCATCGAATCCGTGTGCGGTCTGCGCCGCCCCCGGCACCTTCGAGAGCGCCGTCCGGTGGGCCGACCGCACGGGTGGAGCGGTGGTGCACGACGCCGCCTACATCGACATCGTCTTCGACGGACGGCGCCCGCACAGCTTTCTCGCGACGGCCGGTGCCAAGGACGTCGGCGTCGAGATGTGGTCGATGTCGAAGACGTACGGCATGGCAGGCTGGCGCATCGGCTTCGTCGTCGGCAATGCCGAGATCGTCGAGCGCATCAACCTCCTGAACGACCACAACCGGGTCGGGATCTTCGAGCCGCTGGAGCGGGCCGCGATCGCCGCCCTCGAAGGGCCGCAGGACTCGGTAGCCGCCCGCGTCGCCGCCTACGAGCGGCGCCGTGACGCGATCACCGCCGTGCTTCCGGAGGCGCCGGTCTGCGAGGGCACGTTCTTCCTCTGGCTGCGGCTGCCCGAAGGGCTCGGCGCCAACGACAGCTCGAAGAGCGGCGGCCGGCGGTTCCTCCAGGAGCGGGCTTCGGCCCGAGCGGCGGAGGCTCGGCTCGACTCTCGCTCGCCGTGGACGACGAGGTGATCGACCGCGGCGTCGAGCGCCTGCAGGACGCCCTCGCGGCGGTGGGCGCGCGATGAAGATCGGCATCGTCGTCCCGTTCTCGTGGTCCTACTGGGGCGGTGTCGTCGAGCATGCCGAGCACCAGGCTGCGGCGTTGCGCCGGCGCGGCCACGACGTGAAGCTGCTGATGGGAAACGATCCCGCCGGCGTCTTCACGCGCCTGCTGCACCCGCGCACCGGCCGCCACGGGCCGTTGCCGGGCGGGATCATCGCGGTCGGTCGCTCGGTCGTCGTGCCGGCAAACGGCTCGCTGCCGAACATCGTGCTCTCGCCGCGTGTCTATTCCTCGGATCCGCCGTGTCCTCGCCGAAGAGGAGTTCGACGTCATCCACTGTCACGAGCCGATGACGCCTGCGGTCTGCCGTCGCCGCCATCTCGTTCGCGCAATGCCCGATCGTGGTGACCCATCATGCACACGGTGACCTCGGCTGGATGCGGGGCGCCCTGCACTTCTGGGGGTTCCTGATGGATCGGGTCGACGCCCGCGTCGCCGTCTCTCCGATGGCGGCCGAGTCGGCGTCGCGATGGCTTCCCGGCGACTACCGCGTGATCCCGAACGGGGTGCTGATCCCCGAGCACGCCGATCCGGCCGAACGCGACCACACGGTCGTCTTCGTCGGCCGGCACGACCACCGCAAGGGGCTGCCGACGTTGCTGCGGGCGTGGCCCGACATCCATGCCGCCACCGGAGCACGGCTGCGCGTCATCGGCACCGACCCGCTGCAGTACCGCCTGCTGATATGCGCGACTGCGCGTCGACGAGGCGGGCATCGACGTGCTCGGGATCGTGACGAACGAGGTGCGGACGCACGAGCTCGAGCGTGCGAAGCTGTCGGTCACCCCGGCGCTCGGCGGCGAGAGCTTCGGGCTCGTGCTCGCCGAAGCCTTTGCGTGTGCGACGCCGTCCGTCGCCTCCGACATTCCCGGCTACGCCGCGGTCGCGACGCCCGCGGCGGCGCGCCTCGTCCCGCCGAACGAGCCGGCCGCCCTCGCAGCCGCGGTGATCGACGTGCTCTCGGACGAGCCTCGGCGCGTCGAGATGGGTCGCGCCGCGCGCGCACACGCACTCGCCAACTACGCGTGGGACGATATCGCGCGACGCCTCGAGGAGACCTACGAGGAGGTCGTTGCCTGATGCTGCGTGACCGCCGCTGGCGCGCTCTGCTGGTCGTTGCCGGTGATCGCCGGCGCCGTGGCGCTGTTCGTCTTTCGCGGGCCGGACTGGCACCTCGTGCACGACGCCTTCACGGTCGTGCGTTGGCGGTGGGTGATCGCCGCGATCGGGCTCAACCTGCTGTCGGTGATCGCGCGGGCTCTGTGCTGGGACACGACGATCAAGCAGTCGCTCGAGCCGCCCTGGCCGCGCTTCCCGCTCGTCTTCTCCGCCTTCTCGGTTGGTCTGTTCGCGAACGCGGTGCTGCCCGGCAGGGTCGGCGAGCTCGCGCGGGTTGCCGTGCTGCGCCGGCGCCTGCCGGGCCGTCGCGGCGTGACGGCGACGTTGATCGGCTCGGTGTTCGCACATCGGATCTTCGACCTCTTCCCGGCGACGGCCCTCGTGGTCTGGGTCCTGCTGACCGCGAAGATCCCGGGCTGGGCGCTGACCTCGATCGTGATCGTGCTCGCGCTGGGCCTCGTGTTGTTCCTCGTCGCGATGCTGCTCGCGCGGCGGGCACACCGCGACACGCTCGAAGGTCTCGGGCCGGTGCGGCAGCTGCTCGTCCGGGCCAGGCTCGGGCTGGCCGTGATGCGCTCGCCGGTCGCGGCTGCGACAGCGGGATCGTTCCAGACGTTGGGCTGGGTGTGCCAGCTGTTCGCCGTCTGGGCGGCGATGTTCGCGTTTCACATCCACACGGCGCTGTCCACGGCAGGTCTCGTGCTGGTGTTGATCAACGTCGCGACGCTCTTCCCGCTCTGGCCCGGCAACTTCGGCCTCGTCCAGATCGCGATCGCGTTTCCGCTCGTGAACTACGGCGTCCCGTACGCGCGTGGGTTCGCGTTCGGCATCGGCCTGCAGGCGATCGAGGCGTCCGTAGGGGTCGGTGTCGGCCTGGTCTTCCTCGCGCGCGAGGGTCTGTCGTACGCGATGCTCAAGACGATCGACGAGCCGGTGGAAGCGGCCGAGAAGGCGCTCGAGCAGGAGCCGGAGCGTGCTCGCTCTCGCGTCTCCGGCTAGCCTCAAGGGTGTTCTCTCGCCCCGGCAGGCGGCGTCGCTCCTCGCCGCCGGGATGCGCCGTGCCCCGGGCATCGCAACGGACGAAGCACCGGTTGCCGACGGTGGCGAGGGCACCGCCGCCGTGATCGAGCTCGGCCCTCGGCGGCACGTGGCATACGGCTGAGGTGAGCGACGCGCTCGGACGGCCGGGTCGAGGCGGCATGGCTGATGTTGGACGACGGCACGGCCGTCGTCGAGTCGGCCCAGGCGATCGGGCTGCCGCTGCTCCGGCGGAAGGAGCGCGACCCGCTCCGGACGACGAGCCGCGGCCTCGGCGAGCTGCTCCTCGCGGCGGTGGCGCCGCGACCCGCAGCGCTGCTCGTGTGCCTCGGGGGCACGGCGACGGTGGACGGCGGCACCGCGCATGCGCGAGGTCGTCGGCCGGCGCCTGGACGGCACCCCGATGCGCGTGCTCTGCGACGTGCGCAACCCCCTGCTCGGCGAACGCGGTGCGGCGCGCGTCTTCGGGCCTCAGAAGGGCGCGGCCCCGGAGGCCGTCGGGCTGCTCGAAGCCCGCCTGGCGGCACTCGAGGAGCTGGCTCCGTATCGCGACCTGCCCGGTGCCGGTGCCGGCGGCGGTCTCGGTGCGGCTCTCGCGGCGCTCGGCGGCGAGCTGGTCGAGGGCGCGGAGGTCGTGCTCGACACGATCGGCTTCGACGAACGCGCAGGCGCCGCCGACCTCGTCGTCACGGGCGAGGGCACGGTCGACGCGACGACGCTCGAGGGCAAGGCGCCGGGCGCCGTTCTCCGCCGCTGCCGGCGGCTGGGAGTTCGGTGCGAGCTCTTCGGCGGCGTCGTCAGGGGCGGCATCCGCGCGCACGCGCTGTCGGGCAGGCGCGCGCGCGCCGGCGACGACCTGGTCCGGCTGGGCGAGGAACTAGCCCGTGCCCTGGTCGATCCTGGCTAGCTCCTCGATCTTGCCGCGGACGCCGCTCGAGCTTCGCGGCACAGATGGCGTAGAGCTCCTCGCCGCGCTGCCACAGTCTCGTCAGTTCGTCGACGCCCGCGTCGCCTCGCTCGAGCCGTTCGACGATCGACTCCAGCTCCTTCTGAGCCTCCTCGAAGCTCGGCTCGAGGCAACGGTCGCCCCGAAGCCGCCCTCGGCCACCCGAACGTCGAGGCTGTCGCCGGCCGTCACCTGGGCGGCGGAGCGGACGACGTCGTCGCCGCGGTGCACGATCGCGTATCCGCGCTCGAGCACCGCCAGCGGGCTCAACGCCCCGAGCCTCGCTCGCGCCGTGTCGAGGCGTGCCTGCCGGCGTTCGAGCGCCAGCAGCGGGGCGCGCCGGAGCCGGTCGTGGCTCGCTGCGAGGCGCTGCGCGGAACGCTCGGCCGAACGCCGAGCGTTGCGGTGCAGCGCGCGTCGGCTGTCCTCGAGCCGGCTGCGGAGCTCCGCGAGGTCGGGCACGACGAGACGGGCCGCGGCGGTCGGCGTCGAGGCCCGCGCGTCGGCGGCGAGGTCGCACAGCGGTGTGTCCTGTTCGTGCCCGACGGCCGAGACCAGCGGCACGGCACATGCGGCGACCGCCCGGACGACGCGTTCGTCGGAGAACGGCAGCAGGTCCTCGAAGCTCCCGCCCCCACGGGCGAGCACGATCACATCGGCGCCCCGTGCGCAGAGGTCGCCGATGGCGGTCGCGATCGCCGCAGCAGCGCGTGGGCCCTGCACGTACGTCTCCGCCACCAGAACGTTCGCGGGCGGGAAGCGCTGCACGATGTGGGTGAGCACGTCCCTCTTCGCCGCGGCATCGTTTCCCGTGACGAGCCCGATCAGGCCGGGGAAGCGGGGGAGCGCGCGCTTGCGGTGCTCGTCGAACAGCCCTTCTGCCGCGAGCTTCTTCTTCAGGCGCTCGAGCGCGGCGAGGTGCGCACCAAGGCCGAAGCGCTCGATCGTGAGCGCCCTGAGCCGCAGCTCGCCGCGTTGCTCGTAGAGCTCTGCACGGCCGAAGACGTGGACACGCTCGCCCTCGGCGAGGCCGAGCTCGAGCGCGTCGAACTGCCCACGCGGCATCTGGACCGGCAGGATCGCTCCGTCCTCCGGGTCCTTGAGGGTGAGAAACACCGAAGCCCACCGCTGCTGGCGGCGGAGGTCGGTCACCTCGCCCTCGATCCAGAGCGTCGGCAGCTTGCTCAGGTAGCGGGCGATCCCGCTGTTGAACCCGCGGACGGTGTAGACCTTTCGCCCGTCCACCTCCATCGGCTCGACCTTCACCCGGCCGATGCTAGTCCGCGTCGAGCGGACGGCGCAGGACCCACAGGAGCGTGGTGGAGGTCGTCGCCGCCGGTGCCTCCGGCTCGCTTCCTCCGCCGAGCTTGTTCAACTTGGCCGCGGCGTCCTCCAGCCGTCCGAAGGCGCGTGGCACGGGTGTGGCGCCGCCCGCCTCCGGAGGAGCGGTGCCCCGGACGTCCGAGGCGACGCCGACCAGCTCCCAGCCGTCTCGGCCGTACTCGTTCAGAGACTCGGTGAACTGCCCGTTCTGCAGCGACACGACCTTGTATTCCCACCGCTGCATGACGACTCGCCCGGAGGCGCGGCCCGCTAGAGCAGGATCTCGGCGGCCGTCTCGAACGTGCAGCCGGAGCGGGTGAGCTCGACGGCGCGGTGCAGATCGGCGTCGGAGTGCGCGAGCTTCTCGGCGAGCGGCAGCGGATACCCGGCCTCGATCAGCACGTGGAGCCGCCATGACTCCACTTTTTCGCGCTCTGACTGGGGTTGTTCGATCGTCTGCGGCATGGTGTGCGGGTTTTCGCTCTCTCCTAGACGAACCCTGCTTGCGGAAGTTGGAGGCCGAACAGAACCATTACGCACGGGCGGCGAGCTCGTCCAGCCGACGGCTCAGCTCCTGCAGCCGGGCCTCCAGCACCGCCCGTTCGGAACTCCCGCATCGGCCGCAATCTCGTGCAAACGCTCGCGGAGGCCGGATTCGACCCTGGCGCGACCGCTCCCCCAGCGAGTTGAGGGCGTCCTCGCGCTGACGCTCCAACGCAGCCCGGAGGCGGGCAAGCCGCTCCTCGACCCGGGCTGCGGCCTTGTCGCTGACGTGGTTCAGCCGTTCCGTCAGCACCCCTTCCGCCTCACGGGCGAATCGCTCGACGGCAAGGTCGAGCTCGCGGCTCAGCCGGCGGGCCGCCGCCTCGCGGGCGCTGCGGATCGTCGTGTCGAACTGTGCCGACGCCGACTCGGTGTAGCGCGTCGTCTCGCGCATGACGATGCGCTGCAACTGCTCGACCTGCCTTCGCTCGATGTCGCCCAGGGCGAGCTGGATCCGCTGCGTCGCTTCGCTCCCTTCACGGTCGATGAGCTCCTTGAGGTCCCCTTCTCGTCTTCCGCAACCGCTCGGCGAGCTCGTGCAGCGCGCGTCGGCGTTCGGCCGCGTGCTGCTCAAGCTCCGTGTTCGCCTGTTGCATCACCTGTTGGCCCGCACTGACGAAGTCGGCGCGCAGGCGCGTGACGAGCTGGCGCTGCTCCTCGACCGAGGCCTGGAGCCGGTCGGCGTCCTGGCCGACTTTGCGTTCGCCTCCGTCATCAGCGCCTTCTGCCGTGCCTCGACGCGTTTCACGTCGTCCGCCAGGCTCTCCTGCAACTTGCGACATCGCTCGCCCAGTCGGCGAGCCGCTGCGCGATCGCAGCCTGCGCCGAGAGGAGTCTTTCGCTCAGGCGCTCCGTCGCTTCCCGTTCTCGCTCGGCGACGTCGCGGCGCCGCTCCTCCGCGATTCGCCGCTCCTCTTCCGCCAGTTGCGACAGCGAGTCGGCCCGCAGCCGCGCGAGCGTGTGCTCGAGCTCCTCGGCCCGCTGGGCCAGTTCCTGTGCAACGACCTCGTCGAAGACGCTCTTGCCGCGCTCGATCTCGCCTTCCAGCAGCTGTTGCTGCGAGCGGACCTTCCGCAGCACGAGCACGCTCGCGGCCAGCGCGAGCACTGCAACGACCGCTGCGACGACGGCAATGGTTGCGGCGACGGTCACGCCGTCATCGTAGGCGCGCCGCTACGAGAGCGACGGCGATCAAGGCCGAAGCCCAGACGAGCAGGCGCAACGCGCGCTCGAGCGGCTCTGTGCCATCGTCGAGCGCTCGCGGCGTGCAGCGCGGACGGGTGTCGACAACGTGCGCTGCGCGAGGCTGAGCACGAACGCGTAGCCGGCGGCGGCAAACGCGTCGACGCGCAGTGTCTGCGCCTCGACGAAATAGCCGGTCAACGCCGGGAACACCCCCCAGCAGAGTGCGAAGCCCCAGTCCGTGTGCAGCGCCAGTTCGAGGTTGTACGCCGGCACCAGGATCGCACCGATGCCGACGAACACGAGGAGCCCGAGGCCCCACGCGGCGGCGGCGCCGACTGAACGCCACCGCGCCGGCCAGGCTCACGACGGCGATCGCGACCAGCACGGCGCCGGGGATCCGCGTTCCGAGCGGCCTGCCTCGCAGCTCGTCGAGTGCGTGCGCGGCAATCCCCATGGCCAGGAAGAACGCCGCGAGCGCCCACAGCATCCGGTCGAGGTGAAAGACCGGCGCGAGGGCGGCACCCACCGCGACGTAGGAGAGATGCCAGAGCGTGTACGGCGGATGCAGCAGCGTCACGTAATCCCGCCAGCCGCCGCGGTCCAGCGCGTAGAACGCCGGCTTTACCTCGTCCGTCGTCCCCACGTGACGATCCCTCCACCGAGGCTCAGGCGCTTTGCGCGCACCTCTTCGATACCCGCGTCGCGCCAGGCCTGCACCAGGCGAGGCAGCGGCCATTCCGCGTAGTGGCTCCTGATCGAGGGACCGAGGAACACCCCCACCTCGTGCCAACCGTCGCCGATCATGCGCCCGGCCGCCGGGAGGCCGAGTCGTGTCCAGAGCTCCCACGGCGGCCGCCAGATGCCGGTCGGCACGCCGAACTCGAGTCCTGCGATCGTCCCGCCGGGCTTCACCACCCGCGCGAGCTCGCGCAGCACGGCGGGTGGGTCCTCGACGTACCGCAGCAGGTAGGTGAACGTGAGCGCGTCGAACAGCCCGTCGTCGAACGCGAGGCTGCGCGCGTCGCCCTCCTGCAGCCGAACCTTTCGCGTGGCAGCGGCGAGCGCCAGATGTCTCCGGCCCTCCTCGAGCATCTGCGGGCTGCGATCGATGCCGACGACGAAGCAGTCCTTCTGGCGCACGAGTTCGCGGGCGACGAGCGCGGTTCCCGTGGCGACGTCGAGCACCGTGTCCGTCGGCCCGGCCTCGATCCGCGAGACGAGGAAGCGCCGCCACCGCGGGTCCTGCCCGAACGAGAGCACGGCCGACCAGCGGTCGTAGCCCGGTCCGAGCGGTGCGAAGAGTGTGGTCGCATCCATACGCTTGACTCTATGGCCCTCCGCGAAGACTTGGAGCGGGTCGCCGCCGCGGCGGCGACCCGCGGTGAGGTCGAGGGCGTGCTCGCCGCGGAGCCGGCGCTCGGCCGGCGCCTCTACCTGGTCGCTCTCGGGGCCGGCGAGGAACGGCGCTGGATCGTCCTCGACGAGGACGCCCGCCCTGTCGACCGGCGCGACGACGTGCGTGAGACGGCGTCGATCGTGGCGATGTGCGAGCTCGCGGGTGACCTGGCGGGCGGAGGCGATCTCGAGAGCCTCCGCTCACAGCTCGCCCGGGTGCGGATGGTCGAGCAGCTGCCGGGCGTCGAGGAGGCGGAAGCGGCCGCGCTCGCCCTCGAGCGGGCAATCGGTGCTCCTCCGCGCGTCGCCACGCCCGCCTATCTGGACGAGGTCGGCGCCGCCACCCGTGTGCTCGAACGGGCGCTCGGCGAGCTGACTTCACCGTTCTCGACGGCGATCCGCTCGGCCACAGGGACGGTGGACGAGTTCGTTCAGGACGTCGAGCGCGGCTACCTGGTCGAGCTGCGCTAACTTGGTCGCATGTCAGAAGGCGGATTTGGATTCCCGTTCGGCGGTGACCCCGAGGATCTCCTGCGCGGATTGCGCGAGTTCGCGGAGCAGCAGGCGGAGTCGGTGCAGGAAGCCCAGCGCGAACAGTTCGCGACGCTGACGCTCAACACCGCCGTCGAACTGACCGCGGCCGCGCTCTCCCAGATCCAGGTACAGGGCGGCAGCGAGGAGCAGTCGATCGCGATGCGCGACGCGATGCGCGTGCTCTTCCCCGAGGCCGTGGCGCTTGTGAGCGCCGCACGCCAGGGGTTCATGCGCGAGTCCTAGGCGCGTCCTTCACGTCACCCCGGGTCGGCATCGCCCGATCGAATACGATCCGGCCGCCCGTGACCACTCTCGATCGCGCGATCGTCTGGTTGCTGCCGGCGGTTCCCAAGCCGGTCGTCCGGCGGCTTTCGTCGCGGTACATCGCAGGCCCTTCGCAGGACGACGCCGTGCGGGTCGTGTGTGGCTGAACGCGAAGGGCAACCTGCGACCGTCGACGTGCTCGGCGAGGAGATCACGACGCCGACGAGGCGCGGGCGATCACCGGCCAGTACCACGACGTGCTCGCGCGGATCGATGCGGAGGCTCGGCCGCGAACGTGTCGGTGAAACTGACGGGACTCGGCCTCGAGCTCGACCTCGACCTCTGCCGGGAGAACCTCGAGGCCGTCGTTGTCGACGCTGCCGCGCGCGGGAACTTCGTGCGCATCGACATGGAGGACTCATCGACCACGACCGGACGCTCGAGCTCTACCGTGCCCTGAGTCCAGGGTCTCGAGAACGTGGGTGTCGTTCTCTGAGTCGTATCTGCACAGGACGGAGAGCGATCTCGCGGGCCTCGACAACGTCCGGCTCTGCAAGGGCATCTACGTCGAGCCCGAAGAGCTCGCCTTCCAGAACGACGGGGAGATCCGCGCGAACTTCGTTCGCTGTCTCGAGGCGCTCGTCGAGCAGGGCGCCTATGTCGGCATCGCGACGCACGACGAGCACCTGGTGGGGGAGGCACTGCGCATCGTGCGCGGGCTTCCTCCCGACCGGTACGAGTTCCAGATGCTCCTCGGTGTGCGGCCCGACCGGGCGGACGAGCTGATCGCGGCCGGGCATCGGCTGCGCGTCTACGTTCCGTACGGCACGCACTGGTATCAGTACTCGGTGCGGCGCCTGCAGGAGAATCCGAAGCTGGCGGGCTATGTCGCCACGGATCTCTACCGGCGCGTGTTTCGACGCGGCTGAGAGCTTCGAAGCGCCGCCGACGAGCAGCGAGAAGCCGCCGTCCACGATCAGCGTCTGGCCGCGGATCATGTCGGCATCCGGCTGAGCAGAGGAAGGCGACCGCCGCGGCGATGTCGTCGGCGGTGACGAGGCGGCCGACCGGGTTCGCTGCCCCGGCTGCGAGCATCTCGTCGCGATTCGGAAAGTGCTCGAGTGCGCCCGTGTCGACGACGCCGCCGGAGACGGCGTTGACCCGGATTCTCGGCGCAAGCTCCACCGACAGATAGCGGACGAGTGCCTCGAGCGCGGCCTTCGACGTGCGGATCAGGATGTAGTTCTCGAGCACACGTTGCGCCCCCAGTGACGAGATCGCAACGATCGACGAGCCCTCCGTCATCCTGCGGCGCGGCGGCCCGTGTCAATGCAGCAACGCGCGGGCGTTCGCGTTCATCGTCCAGTCCCAGTGCTTGTCCTCGGTCTCGAGGGCAGGACGGATGACTCCGGTCGCGGCGTTGTGCACCAGCACGTCGAGCGGCCCGAGGCCGGCCACCTCGGCGAGCACGCGCTCGGACGTGATGTTGCCGCGCACGAGCACGACCTCGGCCCCGGCGACCGCAACTCTTCGGCCGTTTCTTCGGCGGCCCGGTCGTTGCGGAGGTAGCCGATCGCCATGCGGTCGCCTCCGCCACGGGCGAGCCGGAGGGCGATCGCACGGCCGATGCCGCGCGACCCGCCGCAGACGAAGACGTTCACGGGCCGCGGGGGAGGGGCTGGTCGGCGGACGCGGACGACGGGATCTCGTCCCAGCCGATCCGCTCGGGCGACTCGCGCTGGTCCTCGTCGGCCTTCGACGACGCGTGGCCGAGCTGGTCCATACGCTCCATCTGGGCGTCGGCATAGCGGCGAACGTCGTCGTCGTCCGGCAGGTCGGCGACCAGCTCCCGAACCTGCGCGCGAATCTGGTAGGCGAAGTGGGGGGTCGCAGGCCCGACGAGGGCGTCGACGTCGTCGCGTGTCGGCCGGCGATCCATCGGGCGAAGCCAGAGCTACCGTCGCCGATGCGCCGCTGGGCTCCGATGCAGTCGACCTGATGCTGCTCGGCACCGTCCTCCTCTGGGCGCTCAACTCGACCTCACCCGCTACGTGCTGACGCACGGCTTCCAGCCGCTCGCCTACGCCACGACCCGGTACGCGGCGCGACCGTCCTGTTCTGGCGCTTCACGTGGCGGCGCGAGGGATGCTTCCGGATCGCGCGCCGCGACCTCCGGCTCGTGCCGTTCGCCGCGCGCGACATCTTCGTCAACCAGCTCTGCTTCGTCTACGCGGTCGACAAGACGTCGGCGGCGACCGTGACGCTGTTCTCGGGACGACGCCGATCTTCATCGGCCTGATCACGACGTGATCGGGTTCGAGCGCATGGGGCACGGATTCTGGGTGGCGACCGTCGTCTCGGTGATCGGCGTCGCGTTCGTCGCCTCCGGCTCGGGCGGGTTCTCGGGCCACGTCGTCGGCGACGGCCTCGCGGTCGCCACCGCGCGACGTGGGGCGGCTACTCGGTGGATCACGCCGCTGATGCGCCGCTACTCGCCCTTTCGGATCAGCTCGCTCGTGCTCGCCTCGGGTGGGTCCCGATCGCGGCCGTCGGATCCCGCAGACCGCCAGCCAGAACTTCCACTTCGATCGCTGATGTGGATCTGCTTCGCGTTCGCCGTGGTCGGGCCGCTCTTCCTGACGAACCTCCTCTGGTTCACGGCGATCGCCGCGTCGGGCCGTCACGGGCCTCGCTGTTCTCGAACATGCAGCCCTTGTTCGGCGTCTCTTCGCGCTCGTGCTGCTCGGCGAGCACCTGACGCGCTGGGAGGTCGTCGGCGGCGTCGCCATCCTCGCGGCGGTGCTCGTCGAGCGGTCGCGCCGACCCGTGGAGCCGCCCGGTGACTAGCTCTTAACCTCGTTAACTTTTAGGTGTGACTCCGCGAGCGCCTTCGCCGCCGGCCGCCCGGCTACAACTTCACGATCGGCCGGATCCTCGCGATCTACTCGGGCCTGATGGTGACGCTTTGCTCGCCGCGCTCGACCAGACGATCGTCGCGACCGCGCTGCCGAAGATCGTCGGCGACCTCGGCGGGATCACCAGTACTCGTGGGTGTTCACCGCCTACATGCTCACCTCGACCGTCACGGTGCCGCTGTACGGGAAGCTCGGCGACGTCTACGGGCGCAGAACCTCTTCCTGTTCGCGATCGTCATCTTCCTCTCGGCTCGGCGCTCTGCGGGATCGCGGACTCGATGACGGAGCTCGTTCTTTTCGGGCCGTCCAGGGCATCGGCGCGGGCGGGCTCTTCCCGCTGTCGCTGGCGGTGATCGGGAACATCGTCCCGCCGCGCGACCGCGGCCGGTGGCAAGGGCTGATCGGCGCGGTCTTCGCGGCCTCGTCGATCATCGGGCCGGCGGTCGGCGGCTTCATCGTCGACAACACGCCTGGCGCTGGATCTTCTTCGTCAACCTGCCCGTCGGCGGGGTCGCGCTCGTCGTGATCTCGCTGACGATGCCTCGGCGAGCGCCGCACGCGCAGCACTCGATCGACTGGCTCGGCGCGGGCGTGCTCGCCGCGGGGACGGGCGCTCCTGCTCGGTCTCGTCTGGGGCGGCCGCCAGTACCCGTGGGCGAGCCCGCAGGTGGTCGGCGCGCTCGTCTCCGCCGCGCTGCTCGCGCTTTCGGGCTCGTCGAGCGCCGAGCCGGGGAGCCGATCCTCCCGTTCGACCTGCTGCGCAACCCGATCGTCGCCGGCAGCGTCGCCTGCATGGCGCTCGTCGGGATGGTGATGTTCGGGACGATCTCCTACGTCCCGCTGTTCGTGCAGGGCGTGATCGGCACCTCGGCGACTCGTCCGGCGTCGTGCTGACGCCGATCACGCTGGGTGCGGTCATGACCTCTTCCTCACGGGGCAGCTCGTCTCGCGCACCGGCCGCTACCGCTGGAACGCGGTGTTCGGCGCGATCGTGCTGACGGCGGGGATGCTCCTGCTCTGGCGCATGGGCGTGCACACGACGACGGCGAGGCGGCGCGCGACATGGTGATCGCCGGCGTCGGGGTCGGGTCGATGATGCAGGTCTTCGTCCTCTCGGTCCAGAACGCCGTGCCGCGGTCGAGATCGGCTCGGCGACTGCGCTGACGCAGTTCTCCCGCCAGATGGGGGCGACGCTCGGGGTGACGATCATGGGCGTGATCGTGAATCACGGCCTGCCGCCCGGGGTCAGCTCCGGGGAGGGCTCGCGATCTCACCGGCTCCAACCGCCCGCCTCGGGCTCGCAGACGCGATCCATCCGGCGTTCTTCGCCGCTGCGTGTGTCTCCGCGTGTCTGGGTGATCGCGGTTCGCTCGTCAACGAGCAGCCGCTGCGACGCTCGTTCGACGACCTCGCGGCGGTCGACGCTGCCGCGGGCACACCGGCGTCCGCGGCGGTAGAGTCAGGCGCGATGACCGAAGACTTCATGCCGCTCGACGGCTGGGACCACGTCGAGTTGTGGGTCGGTAACGCGAAGCAGGCCGCGTACTACTACGAGCACGCGTTCGGCTTCCGCTGAACGGCGTACGCAGGCCCGGAGACGGGCGTCCGCGACCGGGCGAGCTACGTGCTCGAGCAGAACGACATCCGCCTCGTCGTCACGAGCTCGCTCCGCAGCGGCAGCCAGATCGGCGCCATGCTCGACGCACGGCGACGGGGTGAAGGACATCGCGCTGCGCGTGCCCGACGCGAAGGAGGCCTTCCGTCAGGCGGTGCGCGCGGCGCCGAGGGATCATCGAGCCGCACCTCGTCGAGGACGAGTTCGGCGAAGTCGAGCTCGCGACGATCGCGACGTACGGCGACGTCGTGCACACGTTCGTCGACCGCTCCGGCTACGAGGGCGCGTACCTGCCCGGCTTCGTCGCGCAGTGCCCGGCAAGGCGGCGCCGACGACGGCGTGGGGCTGCTCGCGATCGACCACATCGTCGGCAACGTCGAGCTCGGCCGCATGGAGCACTGGGTCGAGTTCTACGAGCAGGTTTTCGGGATGACCGAGATGATCCACTTCACCGACGACGACATCTCGACCGAGTACTCGGCGCTGATGTCGAAGGTGATGTCCGACGGCCAGGGAAGGTCAAGTTCCCGATCAACGAGCCGGCCGAAGGCAAGCGCAAGAGCCAGATCGACGAGTACCTCGATTTCAACGACGGCCCGGGCGTGCAGCACGTCGCCCTGCAGTCGTCGAACATCGTGAAGACCGTCGAGGCGCTGCAGCGCCGCGGCGTCGTCTTCCTCACGACCCCCGACGCCTACTACGAGGACACGCCCGATCGCGTCGGAGAGATCGACGAGAGCTGGGACGACCTGCGGCGGCTGAGCATCCTTGCCGATCGCGACGACGACGGCTACCTGCTCCAGATCTTCACGAAGACCGCCCAGGACCGGCCGACGCTGTTCTTCGAGGTGATCGAGCGTCACGGCGCACGAGGCTTCGGCGACGGCAACTTCAAGGCGCTGTTCGAGGCGATCGAGCGCGAGCAGGCGCTCCGGGGCAATCTCTAGCCCCACGCTCCTGCCGGCTCAGATGACGCCACAACGCCGCTCGGCACTCCTCTCGGTCGCCGCGGCGGCCGTCCTCGCCGTCCTGAAGCTGACCGTCGGTCTCGCAACCCACAGCCTCGGTCTTCTCTCCGAAGCCGCGCACTCGGGGACGGACCTCGTCGCGGCGCTGCTCACCTACTTCGCCGTCCGCGTCGCTCCGCGTCCCGCGGACGTCACGCACCAGTTCGGACACGGCAAGGCAGAGCATCTGTCGGCGCTTGCGGAGGCGGGGTTCCTCGCGCTCGTCAGCATCTTCATCTCCGCGCTGGCGATCGAGCGGCTCGCCGGCATCAGAACCGTGACGGTGCACGTGACGTGGTACGCCTTCGCGTGCTCGCAGTCGTCATCGCGACGACTCGAGCCGCATGGTCGTCTCCCGGCGGACCGCCCGGCGCTACGGCAGCGCAGCACTTGCGTCGAATGCCCTGCACTTCGCGAGTGACCTGTTCGGGTCGATCGCCGTGCTCATCGGCCTCGTCTTCGCCCATTACGGCTACCAGGACGGAGACCCGATCGCTGCGCTCTTCGTCGGGGCGCTCGTGCTGCTGGCCGCCGGACGGCTGATCAAGGCGAATGTCGATGTGCTGATGGATCATGCGCCCGCCGAAGCCGAGGCTGCGGCCCTCGCTGCGATCGGCGAGCTGAGCCCCGCGGTCGAGGTGCGGCGGATCCGCATGCGCCAGGCGGGAAACCGCCAGTTCGCCGACATCGTGATCGGAGTCTCTCCTGCTGCGGTCGTGGGCCAGGGGCATGCGGCCGCAGACGCCGTCGAGGCCGCGGTCGGTCGAGCGCTGCCGAACGCCGACATCGTCGTGCATGTCGAGCCGCTGGAGGACGCGACGGTGCGCGAACGAGCCCTCGCCGCCGCGCTTGCGGTGCCGCATGTACGCGAGGTACACAATCTCGCGCTCGTCAAGGTCGGCCGGAGCACCGAGCTCTCGCTCCACGTGAAGCTGCCCGGTGCTCTTTCGCTGAACGAGGCGCACGACATCGCCGAGCAGCTCGAGGCGGCGATCTGCGCCGCAGTGCCCGAGATCGCCGGCGTCCAGACTCACCTCGAGCCCCTCGCGGAAGCGACGGAAGGACGCGAGGTCGAGGCCGAAGGGGAGGCGCTGGTGCGGCGCATCGTCCGCGAGGCGACCGGCGTCGAACCGCGCGAGCTTCGCTTTCTGAATACGACGCACGGCCTCGTGGCATTTCTCACCCTCGGCCTCGAGGGAACGCACCGCCTCGACGAGGCGCATCAGCGGCCAGCGAGATCGAGGAGCGCATCCGTCGCGAACGGCCGGACATCGCGGACGTGATAGTTCATACAGAGCCGTGAAGCTCTGCATGTTCACGCCCAAGGAGCGTGCGCTCGAGCGCGGCTGGCCGGGGCGCATCGAAGGAGAAGTGGTGGTTCAGCTCGCCGCCCAGACGCTGGAGTCGTTCTTCACCGGCGGCGGCTCGGCACGCGAGCATGCCGAGTACCCGCTCGACGAGGTCGACCTGCTTCCGCCGGTGCTCCACCCGCCGGCAGTCCGCGACTTCATGGCCTTCGAGGAGCACGTGGCGACGACACGCAGGCAGCGCGGGTCGGAGGTGCCGCGGGAATGGTACGAGGTCCCCGTCTTCTACTTCTCGAACCCGTCCGCGATCTTTGGCCCAGAAGCGGTGATCCCGTAGCCGCAGGGGGCGCAGGAGCTCGACTACGAGCTCGAGTGCGCGGCGGTGATCGGCGCGGACGGCACGATCGGCGGTTTCACGGTGATGAACGACTGGTCGGCCCGCGACCTGCAGCGCGAGGAGATGCGCGTCGGTCTCGGGCCTGCGAAGGGCAAGGACTTCGCAACGTCGCTCGGGCCGGTGCTCCTGACGCCGGACGAGTTCGACGGCAGCGGAGGAACGATGACCGCGCGGGTGAACGGCGAGGAACGGTCGCGGGGAGAGCTCGGTGCGATGTACCACGACTGGAATGCGCTCCTCGCGCGCGCGGCCCTGAACACCACACTCCGCCCAGGGGACGTGATCGGGTCCGGTACCGTCGGGAGCGGCTGCATCCTCGAGCATGGCGACGGACGCTGGTTGCAGCACGGGGACGTCGTCGAGCTCGAGATCGAAGGCATCGGCGTCCTGCGCAACACGGTCGCGTGATCGGCCCGGCAGACGTCCGCGCGGCCGCGCAGGTGCTGGAGGGTGTCGCGCACCGGACGCCGGTCGTTCGCTCGCGTACCCTCGGTGAGCAGATCGTCCTCAAGCCCGAGAGCCTGCAGCGGGGAGGCGCGTTCAAGTTCCGCGGCGCGTTCAACAAGATCTCCTCCCTTCCGAGAGGAACGCCTGTGCTGGCGTACTCGTCCGGGAACCACGCCCAGGCGGTTGCGCTCTCGGCGCGATTGCTCGGAGCCTCCGCGACGATCCTCATGCCGACGGATTCGCCGGGGTCGAAGCTCGCGGCGACCCTCGGCTACGGCGCGGAGGTGGTGACGTACGACCGCTACGGCGAGGACCGCGAAGCGCTCGGTGCTGCACTCGCGTCTGAACGGGGCCTGGAGCTCGTCCGACCCTATGACGACGAGCTGGTCATGGCGGGAGCCGGAACGGCGGTGCTCGAGCTGCTCGAGGACGCAGGTGCGGTCGACACGCTCGTCGTCCCCGTCGGCGGCGGGGGGTTGATCGCCGGCTCGGCAACGATCGCCAAGGATTTCGGCGTGCGTCGCGTCGTCGGTGTCGAGCCCGTGGCCGGCGACGACTGGTGCCGCTCGTTCGCGGCCGGCGAGCCGATCACCATCGATGTGCCCCGCACGATCGCGGACGGGCTGCAGACGAGCGCGCCCGGGAAACTGACGTGGGACGTGGCCTCGCGGCTCGTCGACGAGTTCGTCACGGTCACCGATGCTCAGATCGTCGCCGCGATGCGGTTTGCGTTCGAGCGGTTGAAGCTCGTCGTCGAGCCGAGCGGCGCCGTTGGTCTCGCGGCGGTGCTCGACGGCCTCGTGGAGGCACCGTCGGTCGGCATCGTGATCTCGGGTGGGAACGTCTCCGGCGAGCGCTTCGCCGAGCTGCTCGCCGGGGCTGGACCGACGGCGTGACGGTGTGACGGTGTGTCGTCCGCCCTGGACGGGCCGTGGCGAGACAAGTCTGGTGTCAGACACAGGTACGAGGCCCGCGCAAATGTGTGACGAAACCGAGCTAGCCTCGTGGCGGACTTCTGTCGTCCGCCCTGGACGGGCCGTGGCGAGACGTCGTGTCAGACGTAGAGGCCCAGAATGTCTGCGCGCGACGTCGCCACGCGCGCGCTCGTAGCTGAGGCGGAAGAGCTCGATCACCTCGGCGACGTCCTCGTCGCTGCGAATCTGCCGTGAGACCCAGCCGGTCTCGGGCAGAACATGGTGTGGCTGGGCGCGGCCGGTCTCGACGAGCATGTCGCGTATCCCCTTCTGGAACGGCAGATCCGCCCAGCGCTCGCCGTGCAGGTGGCCGATCTCCCGCCGCCCCAGGCGGAACTCGACGCCGCCGAACCGATGCGCGTGGGTCGTGACGCCGTCCCACGCAGCAACCTCCCGCTCGATCCGCCCGGCGATATCCTCCATCCATGCCGTTCTACCAGCGACTGGGCGACGTCCCGAGAAAGCGCCACATCGTGCACCGCGACAACGGCACGCTTCTGACGGAGGAGGTGATGGGCTTCGAGGGCTTCTCCGGCCTCGAGTCGATCCTCTACCACCTGCAGTCGCCCTGCCGTGTGATCGAACTGGGCGAGTTCGAGCCGATCGTGCGTGAGGAATGGGTGCCCGAGGCTCACGCCCACCGGCACATCCGAACCTGGGACCTGCCTCCCGCAGGCGACGCGATCAGCGGCCGCGAGCTCCTGATGTGGAACGACGACGTCGAGATCTCGCTCGCGCGCCCCGCCGAGACGATGGACTACTTCTACCGAAACGGCGAAGGAGACGAGGTCGTCTTCGTGCACGAGGGTTCAGGCACGCTCGAGACGATCTTCGGCGACGTCCCCTACGAGCCGGGCGACTACATCGTCGTCCCGCGAGGGACGACGTACCGGTTCGCGCCCGCAGGGAGCCAGCGCTACCTGGTGTTCGAGACGCCGGGGCTGATGAAGATCCCGCAGCGCTACCGCAACGAGCATGGGCAGCTGATGGAGCACGCGCCCTACTACCACCGAGACATTCATCCGCCCGCCGAGTTGCAGACCCACCGGGACCGGGGCGAGTACACGGTCAAGGTGCGGGTGCGCGGCGGCTATCAGACCTACGTCATCGACTACCACCCGTTCGACGTCGTCGGCTGGGACGGGTTCGTCTACCCCTGGACCTTCTCGATCCACGACTTCGAGCCGATCACCGGCCGCATCCACATGCCTCCCCCGTCCCATCAGACGTTCGAGGGGCCGAACTTCGTGATCTGCTCGTTCTGCCCGCGCAAGCTCGACTTCGATCCCGAGGCGATCCCCATCCCGTACCACCACTCCAACCTGCAGAGCGAGGAGATGATCTATTACGTCGACGGGAACTTCTCGTCGCGCAAGGGGATCGACGTCGGCTCGATCACGCTGCACCCGTCGGGCTTGCCCCACGGCCCGCAGCCGGGCCTGGCCGAGAAGTCGCTCGGCCTGACCGAGACGCACGAGTACGCAGTGATGTGCGACACCTTCAACCCGTTGCGGCTGACCGCGCTCTGCTCGGACCTCGACGACGGCAAGTACATGTACTCGTGGGCCGAAGACGCGGCACCCGACGATCAGGCAGGCGTCACCTCCCACCTGTAGTGCAACTCGTCCTCGACTGGGACGGGACGTGCACCGTCCGTGACTCGCTCGTGGCTGCGATTCACGAGCTGGGCGACCCGTCGGTGTACGACGTCGCCGTCCAGAAGACGTTTGGCAGCTACGAGGAGATGCTTTCGGCCGAGGTACGCACCTTGCAGGTGACCGACGACGAAGCGGGGGCGTGGGCGCTCGATCACGTGGAATTGCGCGCCGGGCTGCACGAGCTCGTGGAGCGCTACCGCCCGGTGATCGTCTCGAGCGGCCTCCCGCAGCTGATCCGGCCCGTGCTCGAGCGCGAGGGTCTCGGCGACCTCGAGTTGCGCTCGAACGATGCAGAGGCGCGCCCCGACGGTTGGCGGGTGATCTTCCGCGACCCGGGGCTCTGTCCGGTCTGCGGCGACAAGTGCAAGCGCCGCTCGTTGCCGAACGGCGACCCGCTGGTGTTCGTGGGAGACGGCTGGTCCGACCGCTGCGCGTCACTCGCGGCCGATCGCGTGTTCGCACGTACGGGCCTGGCAGAGTACCTGGACGAGCAAGGTGTCCCCTACGAGCCGTACGAGACATTCTTCGATGTCGCTGCTGCGCTTTCCTGACCCGTACGACTTCGAGCTCTCGACCGGCCGCTTTCGTGCGTTCGGCACCGACCTTGCCAATCGGATGGTCGACGGGGCGCTCTACCGGGCCGTCGGGGACCGCGAGGTGCGCATCGCCGCGCGCCCGGGCGGGGTCGACGTCGAGCCGCTCGACGACGAGATACGTCCGGTCGTCCTGCGCCTGCTCGGCGGCGCCGTTCAACCTGCACCCGTTCTACGCGTGGGCGGCGGCAGACCCCCTGCTGGCGCCGATCGTCGAGGCGCTGCGCGGCTTTCGCCCTCCACTCCAACCCGATCCGTTCGAGGCGCTTCTCACCTCGATCACCGCGCAGCAGGTCTCCTTGTTCGCCGCCGTGGCGATTCGCAACCGGCTCGTCGAGCGCCTCGGAGCGCCCGTCGGCGAGGCCTGGGCCTTCCCGACGCGCGATCGAATCGCCGGCGCGGACGAGCAGGAGCTGGTGGAGGCAGGTTTCACGCGACGCAAGGCGGAGTACGCGGTCGGCCTCGCGCGGAGCGACCTCGATCTCGACGCCCTGGCGGCGCTCGGCGACGGAGAGGTGCGCGCCCGGATCACGGCGCTCCGGGGTCTCGGCCCGTGGACGGCCGAGTGGTTTCTCGCCCGCCACCTCGCCCGCCCGCACGCCTGGCCTGCCGGCGACCTCGTCCTCCGCAAGGCGGCCGAGAGTCTCTACGGTGTCTCTGTGACCGAGCTCGGCCCGCGCCTCCATCCATTCCAGAATCTCGCGGCGCACTACCTCCTCACGGCGTGGGCGGCCCGGCCGTGACGATCCGTCTGGCCACAGAGGCCGACGAGGCGGTCCTCCGCAGGTTGTGGGAGGAGTTCGAGCAGGAAGTGCCGTGGCCGCTCGAGGAGCCCGAGACGTGGGCGGAGGAGTGGAGAGACACACTCGACGACATTCGCTCCGGCGGCGTGTTCCTCGCCGAGGACGGCGAAGGAGCCCTGGGCGTCGCTCGCATCGAGGCACCGGTGCGGGGGCGCGCACACATCCAGTTCGTCCACGTGCGTCCGCGCGCCCGAAGGCAGGGCATCGCCAAGGCGCTCCTCCGAGAGTGCGCCCGGCACGCTCGCGAGCAGGGTGCCGCCTTCGTCAGCCTCGACGTGCTCACGTCCAACGAGCCGGCCCGCATCGTCTGGTCCCACCTCGGTTTCGAGGAGCAGGCGAAGCTCATGGCGACGCCGCTGGAGGCGTTCGCCGAGCGGCTCGAGGATGAGGACACGGGGGAGTCGCGCGCGATCACCCACGTGCAGAGCGACGACGAGACGTCGGTCGAGCGTGCCGTCTCGCAGTTCATCCCGCGGCTCGAGGCTCCCGAGGTTCGAAACACCGACAGCTGGATCCGGATCGTGGACCCGGTCTTCGACCGCGACCGCGAGGCCCACGGACGCTTCGCACGCGAGCTGTCGGACCGGCTGGGCGCGGTGACGATCGCGCTGGCGCTCGAAGGCGAGGTCGTTCGCTTTCGCATCTTCGAACGCGGCCGGATGGTCGACGAGTACCTGTCGGTGCCGACCTGGTACGGCGAGCTTCCGAAAGGGGACGAGCTTGCGCTCGCGGCCAATCCGACACTCGTCTCGCGCCTGACGGGCGCCTCGCGCGACGAGGTGCGGCGGATCGCCCGCACGGCCGCGACCCCGGCGGAGCTGCCCCCGGCAGCAGAGCTGTACGAGCAGATCGCCCGCCTGATGGGGCTCGAGGCATGAAGCTGATCGACGCACCTCGCTGCCCGTACTGCGCGCGCGTGCGGATCGCGCTCGCAGAGAAGGGCGTCGAGCACGAGACCGTGGTCGTCGACTTGAGCGATCGGCCGCGCTTCCTGATCGAGCTGAACCCGCCCAACGGGCGCGTCCCGGTGCTCGACGACGGCTTCGTCCTGCCCGAGTCGGAGGTGATCATGGCATACCTGGACGAGCGTCATCCGGAGCCGCCGCTCCTGCCGTCCGACCTCGGCGAGCGGGCGCGGGCGCGTCTGCTCGTGCACCGGTTCGGCGACAACCTCGGCGACGACTACTACGCGTTTCGTCGCGGTGACGACAACGAGCTGGCGCACAAACTCGAGGTCCTCGAGGTCGGCCAGAGCCTGTTCGCGGACGTCGCGTATGCCCCCTGGGTGATCCGGGCCCGCGACATGCTCGGCGTCGAGCTGCCGGAGCGAATCGCCCTGTGGCTCGCCGAGCTCGAGCGGCGGCCCTCGGTTGCCGCCGAGGTCGAGCTGGTGAAGGCCCTGTGACCGAGATCGCGATCGATGAGCTCGCCGGCCGGCTCGGACAGGTCGCGATCGTCGACGTGCGCGCGGTGCAGGAGTACGACGGAACCCTGGGACAGCCGTGCGACCCCCGGCAGGGTCACATTCCCGGCGCCGTGAACGTGGACGTCTACCAGCTGATGCAGCTCGAGCCGAGCCAGATCCAGGCTGTGATCGGCACGGAGGCCGGAGGCGAGGTCGTGGCGTATTGCCACAGCGGTTCGCGGTCGGCGATCGCCACGCAGATACTGCGCGCGCTCGGCTACGACGCCCGCAACTACGTCGGCTCGTGGCACGAGTGGTCGCGTCACGACGACCTGCCGTTCGAGATCTGATCGGCAACGGCGAGGAACGCGCGACACAGCCGCCGTCCATGCTGCTGCCAGGCGGGGAGCTTCTCGCGGAGCTCGGCGTCGATCTCTGCGAGCGGTCTCGGCAGCGACCGCTCGTCGCGAAACCATTCGAGGAGCTGCCGGCGACGGACCTCCGGATGGAACTGCACGGCCCAGGCGGAGCCGTCGATCCGGAAGGCCTGCGGCGTCCGGCCGTGCGCGAGCTCGACGGCGCGGTCGGGCAGGTCGAACCGGTAGGCGTTCGCGTAGAGCGCCTCGAAGCGGCGCGGGAGGATCCCCAGCACGGGGTCGGCGACACCGGCATCGGTCAGCTCGGAGTCGTAGAACCCGGCCAGGGTGGAGCCGACCGGAGTTACCGGGGCACCGAGTGCGTGGGCCAGTGTCTGCGCGCCGAGACACACGCCGAGGAGCGGTGTCCGGGCCCGCACCCAGTGCCGAAGCGCCGCGTATTCGTCGTGCAGCCACGGATGGCGGACCTCTTCGCCCACGTTCTGGTCGCCGCCGAAGACGATCACCGCGTCGAGCTCGCGTGGGGGCGCGCCCCGCAGGCGGATGTCCCATTCGACGAGCCGGTGGCCGGCTTCGGCGATCACGTCCGCGAAGAGCTCCGGCCGCACGAGCGGCCCGTGCGTGACGGCGAGCACCTCCATCAGGCGGTCGGGACTTTCTCCTCCTCGAGGAGCATCCCCAGCAGTTGTGCACCGGCCGGCGCCTGAGCGATGCCGTTCGTCTGGTTGTTGTTGTTGAAGAAGGCGTAGACCTCTTCGCTCGCGTTCGAGAGCTCGCGCAGCGGCGCCACCCACTCGCGCAGCTCGTCCTCGGCGTAGAGATGGTCGAAGCGCTGGGCTGCCGACCCGCCACGCGCGTTCCAGGTCGCGGCGTTCCTGCCGTGGAAGCGGACGTATGCCGTCGGCGTCGTCGTCGCGACGAGCGTCTCGGGGACGTTGGCCGCCTCGATCTTCGGCGCGTCGACGACGACCCAGGTCATCGCCCGCTCCTCCAGGAAGCGCATCAACTCGGCGCGAACGTCCTCGGCAAACCACGAGCGATGACGCGGCTCGAACAGGAAGGTCGCGTCTCCGACCTGCTCCCGCGCCCAATCCAGGTAGTCGAGCGAGGACGGTTTCCAGACGACGTAGGGCGGCATCTGGAAGAGGATCCCGCCCAGCTTTCCGGCTTCGCGCAGCGGTGAGAGGGCGCCGAGAAACGTACGAAAGACCGCACTGCGCGCCTCCCGGGTCGGGCGGTCGACCCGGCCTCGCGCATCGACGGGCAGGCCCTCGCGCAGGTCCGGGGGCACCTGTTCGAGCTTCACGGGATGGCGTGTCATGAGCCCGAAAGCCTTCACGTGCATCACGAAACCGGGAGGGGTTCGCTCCGCCCAGCCCCGCACCATCTGCTCGCTCGGAATCCGGTAATACGTCGAATCGACCTCGACCGTCGAGTAGCGGTCCGCGTAGTAGGCGAGGCGCTCCTTCGGCGGCGTCCCGGTTGGATACCAGTGTTTCGAGAGGGCGTCGTCCGCCCAGGAGCAGGTTCCGATCCGCACCGGGGCCGCCATCGTCCAAAGGATACGAAGGGCCAGGTGATCGCGCGTCGTAGAATCGAGCCATGTCCGACACGAGACCCATCGGCGTCTTCGACTCCGGAGTCGGCGGCCTCACCGTCCTCCACGAATGCCTCGTCACGATGCCGCACGAGGACTTCGTCTACCTCGGGGATCACGCGCGCCTGCCGTACGGGCCGCGCAGCCGCGACGAGGTGCGGCGCTTCGCGCACGAGATCGGCGTCTATCTCGAGCGTCAGGGCGTGAAGATGGTGGTCGTGGCGTGCAACACCGCCACGTCCGTCGCACTACCTGACCTGCAGGAGCAGCTCGGCGTGCCGGTCGTGAGCGTCATCGTCCCCGAGGCGCATGCGGCCGTGCAGGCGACACGCAACCGGAGCATCGGCCTGCTGGCAACCGAGTTGACGGTCTCCAGCGGGCGGTACGAGAGTCTCGTTCGCACGCTCGACGCGGGCGCGCGCCTCACGGCGGTTGCGTGCCCCAAGCTCGTGCCGCTGATCGAGGCCGGCGACACGTTCAGCGACGATGTCGCAGGAGCGGTTCGCGAGTACGCGGCGCCGGTGAAGCAAGCGGGGTGCGACACTGTGATCCTGGGCTGTACTCACTACCCGCTGCTGCGGCCCGTGTTCCAGCGCACCTTCGGGCGCGATGTGACCCTCGTGTTCTCCGCCGACGAGACCGCACGCGAGGTCGCGGAGACACTGGCACGCAAGGGCTTCGGCAACGACACGGCGCGGGAGGGCGGCTACCGGTTCCTCACGACCGGCGATCCGGTCCTCTTCCGGGCGCTCGGGGAGCGTTTCCTGCAGCTGCCGCTCACCACCGTCGAGCAGGTCGAGATCCGAGAGTTGGAGGCGGTGGCGTGAGCCGCACCGACGGGCGGCGGCCCGATCAGCTCCGTCCGGTGGATGCCGATCCGGCCTTCCTCGAGCAGCCGCACGGAGTCGTTCTGTGGTCGCAGGGAAAGACGAAGGTGCTGTGTACGGCCACGGTGCAGGACGGCGTGCCGCGCTGGCTGTATCGGTCCGGTCGGGGCTGGATGACGGCCGAGTACTCGCTGCTGCCGGCCTCGACCGGCGAGCGCACCGACCGCGAGGCTGCGCGTGGGAAGCAGGGCGGCCGGACCGTGGAGATCCAGCGGCTCATCGGCCGCGCCCTGCGCGGCGTCGTCGACTTCAAGGCGCTCGGCGAGCGCACCGTCTATCTCGACTGCGACGTGCTGCAGGCCGACGGCGGCACGCGCTGCGCCGCGATCACGGGGGCCTATGTCGCCGCGCAGCGGGCACTCGACCACTTCGGGCTGTCCAAGGCGCTGACCGGCTCCGTGGCGGCCGTGTCGGTCGGCGTCGTCGAGGGGCTGTCGCTGCTCGATTTGGACTACTCGGAGGACTCCAACGCCGAGGTCGACGTGAACGTCGTCATGACCGGGGACGGCCGGTTCGTCGAGGTGCAGTCGACGGCCGAGCAGGTTCCCTTCGATCGCGCCCGGCTCGACGAATTGCTCGATCTCGCTGCGGCGGGAATCGAGGATCTGCAGCTCTTCCAGCGCGACGCCGTCGCCGCGCCGGGCGACTGAGGGCTGTGCGGCTCCGGGCGACCGTGTGCTCCTGCAACCCGCACAAGCTCGAGGAGTTCGGGGCGCTGTTCCCCGACTGGGATCTCGAGCTGCTCGACGCTCGCGCGTTCCCGCCGGAGGACGGAGACACCTACCTCGACAATGCGCGGATCAAGGCGCGCCACGGGAGGACGGTCGGCCCGGCCGACCGATGGATGCTCGCCGACGACTCGGGGATCGAGCTCGCAGCCCTCGACGGCGGGCCGGGCGTCGTCACGGCCCGCTGGTCCGAGGGGAGGCACGTCGAGAAGGCGCTCGCCGCGGTGATCGGCAAGGATCGGCGTGCCCGCTACGTGTGCGAGCTCGTCGCACTGTCGCCCGAGGGCGGCGAGCTGCGCGGGACCGGTGTGCTCGACGGGACGATCGCGCAGGAGGCCGCAGGGAGTGAAGGCTTCGGCTTCGATCCGGTCTTCGTCCCGCTGGGCGAGCTGCGCTCCGTCGCCGAGCTGGGAGATGCGTGGAAGGCGGAGCACTCGCACCGGGCCCGCGCGGCGCGGGCTCTACTCGAGGTCGTCTGACGGCCCCGCGCGCCCGGCGCGCCACCAGTTGACCTCGGCCCCGAGGACGATCACGTTGGCCATCAGGTACAGCCAGACGAGCAGGATCGCCGGGCCGGAAAGCGTCTGGAGCACGGGATTGTGCTTCGAGATGTTGACGTACACCGGGAGCAGCTGGAACGTCGCCTCGAGTATCACCGCGGCGGTGATCGCGCCCGGCAGCACCTCGCGCACCGTCACGTCGGCGTTCGTCAGCACGTAGTAGGCGGAGGTCAGGAACAGGAAGAGTCCCAGCGCCGAGACGGCGATCGCGATGACGCGGGCGGAGGTCGCATTCCCGGAGAAGCCGACGTAGCGCTTCAGCACCTCCTGGCCGACCGATCCGATCACGAGCGACGCGAACAGGGCGATCAGCGAGCCGACCATCATCATCGTGGCCAGCGCCTTCCCGTGCAGGAAGCCTCGGTTCGGACGGCCGTAGACGATGTTGAACGCGCTCTCGAGAACGCTGAAGAACGACAGGGACGACCAGAGCAGGAACGCTGCGCCGACCAGGCCGAGCGCGGTCGCATTCGCCTGGATCGCGCGCACGGCCCGGAGGATCGAGTCGAGCGACGTGTTCGGGAAGGTCTTCGACAGCTCTCGAACGAAGAACGAGCCCTCGTCCGCCTGGTGCACGAGGCCGAGCAGCGCCAGCGAGAGGAAGAGCAGCGGGACGAACGAGAGCAGCGCGAAGTACGCGATCATCGCTGCCAGGTGGGTGCCGCGGTCGGCGAAGTACTTCCGGATGACCAGCTTCACTCCGCGGCAGTATGCTCGGCCCCATGGACGCGACCCAGGCCATCGCCGACCTCACCGAGATCTCCCCGCAGGTGAACGATGTCGTCGTGATCGCTGCCGACGGCGGCCTGATCGGCTCGAACCTGCCGACCGAGGAGGCGGGCCGGCGCCTGGCCGACGGCGCACGGCGCCTGCTGGACGCCGCCGAGGGCCTGCGCCCGGGAGTCGCCCAGCTGGAGGCCGCCACGACCTCGGGCAGCGTCTTCGTCGTCCGTGAGGGAGAGCGCCTGATCGCGGCCACGACCACCGCCGAGCCGACGGTCGGGCTCGTCTTCTACGACCTCAAGACATGCCTTCGCTCGATCGAGGGCCCGCCGCCGGAGGCCGCCAAGGCGCGGCGCCGCTCGCCGGCGAAGACGAAGGAGGAGGAGGGCAAGGATGCCGCCGCGTAAGGTCGTCACCGGGGTGCTGCTCGCCGCCGGCTCTCTCGCCGGCTCGGTGCTGCTCCGCCGTCGTGCGGCGCGCCGCCGTGAACGGGTCGACCTCTACGCGGACGACGGCTCGATGCAGTCCTATTCCGAGGGGACGCTCGAGGCCGAGCGCCTGCTGCCGATCGCGCACGAGCTCCTGTCCCCCGCATGAACCGCGGTGAGCTCGCGCGCGGCCTGCGCGAGGCGGCCTATCTCGAGGGCGACTTCGTCCTTCGCTCCGGACGCCGCTCCAAGTACTACGTGGACAAGTACCGCTTCGCGACGCGCCCGGATCTGCTGCGGGCGCTCGGCGTCCTGCTCGCGGCCGCGGTGCGCGAGCGCGAGCCGGAGGCGGACCGGCTGGCCGGGCCCGAGCTCGGCGCCGTCGCGCTGGCGGCAGCGGCGTCGCTCGAAACCGGCCTGCCGTTCCTGATCGTCCGCAAGGAAGCCAAGGACCACGGCACCGCCAACCGCCTTGAAGGAGTCAGCGAGCCGGGAGAGCGCATCTGCCTGCTCGAGGACGTCGTCACGTCGGGCGGTGCGGCGGTCGAGGCCGTGCTCGCGCTACGGCAGGCCGGCCTGCAGGTGGCCAATGCGATCTGCGTGATCGACCGCGAAGAGGGGGGTGCCGACGAGCTCGCGCGACACGCCGTCCGCCTGTGGCCGCTCTTTCGGGCCTCAGAGTTGCTCGAAACCCCCGCAAATCCGCATGGTTGAGCGATATCCGACTGCGTTGTTAGGGTTCTCCGCAAGGATTATCCCCAGTCCCCGAAGCAGGAGGATGTTCGTTGACCAAGCAGGACTTCATCCAGAAGGTCGCCGCGAAGAGCGGGCTCTCGGCCCGCGACGCGGGCAAGGCCGTGGATGCATTCATGGAGACGGTGACCGAGACGCTGAAGGCCGGAGATACCGTGAACTTCACCGGCTTCGGCAAGTTCTCGCCCTCGGCGCGGGCGGCGCGCCAAGGTGTCAACCCCCGCACGGGCGAGCGCGTCCAGATCGCGGCGACGACCGTGCCGAAGTTCTCGGCCGGCAGCCAGCTCAAGGCCGCGCTGAAGAGCTAGCCCATCGCCTGGTTGGTGTCTGACACCGCAGTGTCAGGCACCAACTTCGGCCGCCGCCGCCGCCAGACGCGTTACCGTGGAGGCGCATGGCAGTCGCCACGACGATCACCTTCGCCGACCGGCTCGCCGCCGAGGTCGAACGCAAGCGATCGCAGCTCGTGGTCGGGCTCGACCCGAACGTCGAGTTGATGCCCGTCGAGCTGCGCGGCGATGTCGCGCGCTTCTGTTGCGGCCTGATCGATTCCGTCGCCCCTCACGCCGTCGCGGTGAAGCCGCAGCTCGCGTTCTTCGAGGCGCTCGGGCCGGCCGGCATGGCGGCGTTCGACCAGGTTTGCTCCTATGCGCGCCGCGCCGGGCTGCTCGTGATCGCGGACGGCAAGCGAGGCGATATCGGCTCGACCGCGCGGGCCTATGCCGACGCCTACCTCGAGGGCGAGCCGCCGCGCGCCGACGCGTTGACCGTCAACCCGTGGCTCGGCCGCGACTCGGTCGAGCCGTTTCTCGGCGCGGTGCGCCGCGGCGGCGTGGGCATCTTCGTGATCGTCCGCACCTCGAACGCGGGCGGCGACCTGCAGGACGCCGTGCTGAAGGACGGCCGGGCGATGTGGCACTACGTCGCCGGGCTCGTCGACGAGTGGGGGGACGGCACCGTCGGCGAGGTCGGCCTGAGCTCCGTCGGCGCCGTCGTCGGTGCGACGCATCCACGTGCGGTGGCCGATGCGCGCCGGCTCATGCCGCGGTCGATCCTGCTCCTGCCGGGAGTCGGAGCCCAGGGCGGCGCGGTGTCCGACCTGACGCGCGCGTTTCAAAGCGGGCCTGCGAGCGCGCTCGTCAATGCGGCCCGGTCCGTCAACTACGCGTTCCGGGAGAGCGGCTCCGATTACCGCGAGGCCGCGGGCGCCGAGGCCGCGCGGCTCAGGCGGGAGATCTGGGCTGCCTCCGGTTGGTAGTGCTGCCCGACGATTGGCGCCGCTTCGTCGCCCCGGCGGCGTTCCTGCTCGCAGCGACGATCGCCGTCGTGCTGATCCGCTCCGGCCTCGAGGCGGGCGGCTCACACCACGGAACGACCGCCGCCGGGTCGCCCGCGCCGGGCAAGCACGTCGTCGCGACGACCACGGCGACGACGAAGACGTCGCCCACGAAGCGGTTCTGGATCGTCCGGGCCGGGGACACCTTCGCGGTGATCTCCTCGAAGTCGGGGGTGCCGGTGGCAACGCTCGTGCGGCTGAACCCGAACGCGCACTCGACGTCGCTCTTCATCGGCGAGAGGATCCGGCTCAGGTGAGACCGGCGCTCTGCCTGGCCGTCTTGCTGGCGGCGTTCTGTCTGCCGGGGGCGGCTCTGGCCGGCGCCCCGCCCGTCCGCGCGGCGGCGTACATGGTCGAGGACGCGCGTACGGGCGAGGTCCTCGACTCCTCCAACGCCCACCTTCATCGTCCGATCGCATCGCTGACGAAGCTGATGACGGTGCTGCTGACCCTTCAGCACCACAAGCTCACCGACGTCGTGACCGTCGATCCGCGGGCGGCGGCGGTCGGCGAGTCCTCGATCGACCTGAGCAGCGGCGAGCAGATGACCGTGAGCGATCTTCTGAAGGGCGCGCTGATCCAGTCGGCAAACGACGCGGCCGACGCACTCGCCTTGTCGATGGCACCCGATTTTCCCTCCTTCGCCCGCCTCATGAACGCCGAGGCCGCCGACCTGGGGCTGCGCGACACGCATTTCGTACGTCCAGACGGCCTCGACGCGCCCGGCGCGTATTCGAGCGCGGCCGACATCACCAAGCTCGCCCGGCTCGTGATGCGCACGCGATTCGTCCGAGACACGGTGCGCGAGGAGACCGCTTCGATCTCGGGCGGTCGCACGCTGCACACGTGGGACGACCTGCTGTCGGAGTTCCGGCAGACGATCGGTGTCAAGACCGGCCACACCGACCTTGCGGGCTGGTGTCAGGTCGCCGCGGCGCGCGGTCGCGGCGTGACGATCTACGCGACCCTGCTCGGCTCGCCGACCCGGTCTGAGCGCAACGTCGACCTGCAGTCGCTCCTCGTCTGGGGGCTCGCGCAGTTTCGCCTCGTGGCGGCGGTGGCCTCCGGGCACTCCTACGCCGAGGTGCGGCTCCCGTACGGCCGAGCCCCACTGTCGCTCGTCGCTGCGAAGCCGCTGCTCACGGTCGCCCGGCTGGGGCAGCCGCTGACCCGCACGATCGTCGCCCCGGTCGCGGCCTCGCTGCCGGTACGGGAGGGAGACGTGCTCGGACGCGTCGAGATCCGCCGGGGGAGCGTCCTCGTCGGAGAACGCGATCTGGTCGCTTCGCGCAGCATTAACAAACCGGGCCTTGGAAGCCGACTAGGGTGGTACGCCGGCAGGACGCTGCACCATCTGGCGCACCTGCTCTAGCCCATGATCGTCACTGTCACACTCAACGCGGCGATCGACAGGACGCTGACCGTGCCGAACTTCCAGCGCGGGCAGCGCCATCGCGCGAGTGCGGGCGTGATGCTCGCGGGCGGCAAGGGCATCAACGTTGCGCGCGCCCTGAAGACGCTGGGTGTCCCGGTCGTCGCGACCGGGCTCGTCGGCGGGCAGACCGGGACTCGCATCATCGAGCAGTTGACCGACGAGGCGATCCTCAACGACTTCGTGCACATCGAGGACGAGTCCCGGACGTCGACCGCGGTCGTCGACCCGACCGGCGAGACCTACACCGAGATCAACGAGTGGGGGCCTGTCGTGCGCCCGGAGGAGCTCGACACGTTGCGCGAGAAGCTCCGCTATCTGACACAGGGCGCGGAGCTGGTCGTGTTCGCCGGCTCGCTGCCCCGTGACGTGGGCGACGACTTCTACGCCGAGGCAGTGCACGAGCTGGCTCGTCGTCAGATCCTGGCGGTGGTCGACAGTGAGGGGGAGCCTCTGCGGATGGCCGTCGAGGCGGAGCCGTTCCTCGTCTCGCCGAACCAGAGCGAGGCCGAGGCGCTCGTCGGCCAGGAGTTCCACGACGACGAGGACTTCCGGATCGGGGTCGAGACCCTGGCCGAGATGGGCCCGCGCAATGTCCTGGTCACGACCGAGCTCGGATGTGTCGCGCTGCTGCGCGAGGATCGCGAGGCGCGCCGCTTCCGTGTGACCGCGCCTCGGGTCGAGCCGGTCTCCGGCGTCGGCTCCGGCGACGTGCTCCTCGCCGGGTTCCTCGCCGCACGCCAGGCGGGACGATCGCACGAGGACGCGCTTCGCGCTGCCGTCGCCGCCGGGGCGGCGTCGACGCTCGAGGTCGGTGCAGGACGCTTCGACGCACGTCAGGCGGGCCGGCTTCAGTCCGGTGTGGTGCTCTCGGAGCTCGAGCGCGTCCAGGCCTGAGCGCGCTCGCGCGTCCGACTTTCATCCGCCGCCGCCGGTACCCTTCCCGGATGGACGTCGAGAAACTCGGGCTCGACCCGCTCGAGACGAGCCTCCCGGCGAAGTTCGCCAAGGAGGGGCTCACCTTCGATGACGTCCTGCTCGTCCCTGCCGAGTCCTCCGTCCTGCCGAACGCGGTCTCGACCGCAACGCGGCTGACGCGCACGGTTGTGCTCGAGGTGCCCGTCGTCTCCGCGGCGATGGACACCGTCACCGAAGCCCGGATGGCGATCGCGCTGGCGCGCGAAGGAGGTCTCGGGATCCTCCACCGCAACCTGTCGATCGACGCGCAGGTGGCCGAGGTGGACAAGGTGAAACGCTCGGAGGCCGGCATGATCGTCGAGCCGGTCACACTCGCGCCCGACGCGCTCGTCTCCGATGCGCTCGAGCTGATGGAGCGCTACCACATCTCGGGCGTGCCGATCACCGGCGACGACGGCAAGCTCGTCGGCATTCTCACCAACCGCGACCTGCGCTTCGAGCGCAATCTCGGACAACCCGTGTCGGCCCTGATGACGTCGCGCGATCTCGTCTCGGCGCCGGTCGGTACAACCCTTCCGGAGGCTGAGCAACTGCTCCACCGCCATCGCATCGAGAAGCTGCCGATCGTCGACTCCGAGGGCCGGATCAAGGGTCTGATCACCGTCAAGGACATCCAGAAGCGCGTCGAGTTCCCGCAGGCGACGAAAGACACGCACGGCCGCCTCCGCGTCGGCGCAGCGGTGGGAGTGGGACCTGATGCGATCGAGCGGGCACAGGCCCTGAGCGCGGCCGGCGCCGACGTGCTCGTCGTCGACACTGCGCACGGACATTCGAGCGGTGTCATCGACATGGTCGCGCGCATCGCCGGGCTCTCCGGCGAGTTCGAGGTGATCGCGGGCAACATCGCGACCGGCGACGCGGCGGAAGCACTGATCGACGCGGGCGCGGACGCGGTGAAGGTGGGCATCGGGCCGTCCGGGATCTGCACGACCCGTGTCGTCGCGGGCGTCGGTGTCCCCCAGGTGACGGCGATCCACGATGTCGCGCAGACTGCGATGTCCCACGGTGTCCCGGTGATCGCCGACGGTGGTATCACGTCCTCGGGCGACGTTGCGAAAGCCGTTGCTGCCGGCGCGGACAGCGTGATGATCGGGGGGATGCTCGCGGGCACGGACGAGACTCCGGGCGACGTCGTCTATGCGCAGGGCGAGCGGTACAAGGAGTACCGCGGCATGGGGTCGCTCGGAGCGATGAAGGCACGGGGCTACTCGAAGGACCGCTACTTCCAGGGCGACGTGGAAGATGTCGAGAAGCTCGTCCCCGAGGGAATCGAAGGACGTGTCGCCTACAAGGGCCCGCTCACCGGCGTGCTGCACCAGATCGTCGGCGGCCTTCGCCAGGCGATGGGGTACTGCGGTGCGTCGACGATCGAGGCGATGAAGCAGGCGCGGTTCGTCCGCATCACCGGCGCCGGGCTCCGGGAGTCGCACCCGCACGACATCACGATCACGAAGGACGCTCCCAATTACCGGCGCGGCTGAGGTCTTGCACTTCCCGGCGCCGTTGCCGGAGGATCGCCCAGTCCTGGTCGTCGATTTCGGAGGCCAGTATTCGCAGCTGATCGCCCGGCGCGTGCGCGAGGCGCGCGTCTACTCGGAGCTCGTCTCCCATCGCGCGAGCGCCGCCGAGATTCGGAGCCGCGATCCCATTGCCCTGATCCTCTCGGGCGGCCCGGCGTCGGTCTACGCGGACGGCGCCCCGAAGCTGGATCCGGCGATCTTCGAGCTCGGCATCCCGACGCTCGGCATCTGTTACGGCGCGCAGCTGCTCGCGCTCGAGCTGGGCGGGCGGGTCGACCAGACAGGAGCCGGCGAGTACGGCAAGGTCGGCCTGCGTACGCGTGAGAGTGCGCTCTTCGCGGCGCTGCCCGAGGATCAGACCGCCTGGATGTCGCACCGCGACACCGTGGTCGAGCCGCCGGAGGGCGCTGAGATCGTCGCCACGTCCGAGCACACGCCGGTTGCCGCGTTCGAGGACGCGGCCCGGAACCTCTACGGGGTCCAGTTTCATCCCGAGGTCGTGCACACACCGCACGGCCAGGCGGTCCTGAAGAACTTCCTCTACGACGTCGCGGAGGCCGCCCCGTCCTGGACGCCTGCGGCCGTGATCGAGGAGCAGGTCGAACGGATCCGCGCCGTGGTCGGCAGCCAGCGGGTCCTGTGCGCGCTCTCCGGCGGGGTCGACTCGGCAGTCGCCGCTCTCCTCGTCCACAAGGCGGTCGGAGACCAGCTCACCTGCGTCTTCGTCGACCACGGCCTGCTCCGGAAAGGTGAGGCCGAACAGGTGGTCGAGACCTTCGACGGGCTCTACCACGTGCCGCTCGTCCACGTCCAGGCTCAGGAGCGATTCGTCTCCAAGCTGGCCGGGGTCGCGGATCCGGAAGGCAAGCGGATGATCATCGGTGAGGAGTTCATCCGGGTCTTCGAGGACGAGGCGCGGAAGCTCGGTGACGTGAGCTGGCTCGTTCAGGGGACGCTCTACTCCGACGTGATCGAATCGGGCGGGACGGACGGTGTCGCCGAGACGATCAAGTCGCACCACAACGTGGGCGGGCTCCCCGACGACATGACCATGAAGCTCGTCGAGCCGCTCCGCCTGCTCTTCAAAGACGAGGTGCGGCGCGTCGGCGAGGAGCTGGGGATGCCGGAGCGAATGGTCTGGCGCCAGCCCTTCCCCGGGCCGGGGCTCGCCATCCGCATCATCGGGGACGTCACGGAGGACCGGCTGGAGACGCTGCGAGAGGCCGACGCCATCCTGCAGGAGGAGGTTCGCAGAGCGGGGCTCTACCGTGAGCTCTGGCAGAGCTTCTGCGTGTTGCCCGCGATCCGCTCGGTCGGCGTACAGGGCGACTCCCGGACCTACGGCTATCCGATCGCGATCCGCGCCGTGACCTCGGAGGATGCGATGACGGCGGACTGGGCCAGGCTCCCCTACGATCTGATCGAGCTCGTCTCCTCGCGAATCATCAACGAGATTCCCGCGGTGAATCGGGTCGTGCTGGACGTGACGTCCAAGCCTCCCGCGACGATCGAGTGGGAGTAGCCTCCGCCCCCTACCGGATCGAGACCGCCCGTCTCGTCATCCGCTGTTACGACCCGCACGACGCGCCCCTGCTGAAGGAGGCAGTCGATGCGAGCGTCGAGCACCTGCGGCCGTGGATGCCGTGGATCCGTTTCGAGCCCCAGACGATCGCCGAGAAGGTCGAGCTGCTGCGCGGCTTTCGCGGCCAGTTCGACCTCGGCCAGAACTTCGCCTACGGCATCTTCGGGCACGAGGAGACGACGCTGCTCGGCGGGGCCGGCCTGCACCCGCGCGGGGGTGACGGGTCGCTCGAGATCGGCTACTGGGTTGCCGCCGGCGCGGTCGGCCGGGGGATCGCGACGGAGGCCGCGGCCGTGCTGACCCGCGTCGGCCTCGAGCTCTGCGGGCTGGAGCGGATCGACATCCAGGTCGAGCCGCACAACGAGCGCAGCCTGGCGATCCCACGCAAGCTCGGCTTCACGCAGGAAGGCGTGCTGCGCCGCCGCCTCGAGCCCGGGGACGGCGGCCCGCGCCGCGACTCGACGCTGTTCACGATGCTGCGTGAGGAGCTCGCCGCTTCGCCGTGCATGGGGTACGACTACGTCGCGTACGGCGTCGCCGGCGATCAGCTCGCGTAGTTCAGCACCCACTCGCGCAGGAACGGCTCCGCGACCTCGTAGTGGCCCTCGGGCGTCTTGCGCACGAGCTCGTTCTCGACGAGTCGCCCGAGCGCACGCTGCACCCCCGACACCGGCGGCAGCTCGTGCGCGACGCGATAGCCGTTGCTGAACGGCCGGCCCGATTCCGCCGCGAGCGCTTGCAGGAGCAGCCTTTGCGGCTGCGTGGCGTTCTCCCAGACCAGTGTGAAGCGCGCGTTCTCGGAACGGAGGACGGCTTCCAGCGCCTCTTCGAAGTCGCCCGCCGTTGCACTGGAGCCCTCGGGCGTCTCGTCCCAGAGCGCGAACGCGAGCTCCTGTGTCGCGTACGGGTGACCGTCGGTGACGGCGAGTAGACGCTGGACGGCCTCGTCGCTCACGCCGCGTCGGGTGCGGTCGAACTGCGTTCTGATGTACTCCGCGAACAGCGGGGACGGGATCGTGCCGATCTCCATGATCTTCGCGCTCCGGAAGAACGGCTCGTTCCTGTCGCTGAACAGGCTGTGCATCATCGCGCGCTTGCTTCCCGCATAGAGATGCGCGACGTCTCGCTGTGTCTGGAAGATCGAGCGCATCAGCGCCGGCAGGTGCGGATCGAGCGACGTCACCTCCTGGAACTCGTCGAAGAAGACGACGAGCTGCCGGTTCCGGTCGGCGGCGAGCTCTGCCGGCAGCTCGAGCAGCCGCTCGATCGTCGCGTCGATGTCCGACGAGCCGCGCGACGCCGAGAAGGAGAAGCGGACGGAGCCGTCCAGGTCCACGGTCACCGCCGGCACCACGCGCAGCGTGCTGAAGAACCGGAGCGCCTCTCTGGCCTTCACGAGCGACGAGGCGACGTCGTCGTGGATCGACTTCGCGAGCTTCGCCGCGAGCCGCTCCTTCGTCGGTGTGGTCATCAGGTCGACCTCGACGACCAATACTCGCTCGACGAGCACCCGGCTGAGCGCCGCCTTGACGAGCGAGGACTTGCCGTAGCGGCGGGGAGCGATCAGCGCCACGTTCTGGCCGTTTCGGAGATCGCTCGTCAGGCGCTCGAGCTCGGTCAGGCGGTCGGTGAATGCCTCGTCCGAGACGAGGTCGCCGTAGCTGAACGGGTTCTTCGGGCGCTGCATGCCTGCACCCCACTATACAGAACTGTGTTATACGAAAATGTGTAACACAGAGTTGTCCAACTATGCGCGAGGCCCGCCCGCGACGTAGATCACCTGGCCGCTGACGTAGCCTGCGTCCTCCGAGCAGAGGAAGGCGATCGTCCCGGCCACGTCCTCGGGCCGTCCGACGCGCCGCAGCGGCACCTGCTCGGACGCGGCGGCCATGAACTCGTCGAACGGCACACCGACCCGTTCGGCCGTCTGCCGGGTCATCGCGGTCGCGATGAACCCGGGAGCGACGCAGTTCACGTTGACGTTGTAGGGGCCGAGCTCGATCGCGAGCGTCTTCGTCATCCCCTGCAGTCCCGCCTTCGCGGTCGAGTAGTTCGTCTGGCCACGGTTGCCGAGCGCCGAGGTGGACGAGATGAGCACCATCTTTCCGCCGCGCTGGGCGACCATCTGCTGCTGCGCCGCCCGCACGGCGTGAAACGTCCCCTTGAGATGGGTGTCGATGACGGCTTCCCAGTCCTCGTCGGTCATCTTGAAGAGCAGGTTGTCCCGGATGATCCCCGCGCAGGTGACGAGGACGTCCAGTGAGCCGAGCGCCGCGGCGGTCTCCACCGCCGCCTCGACGTCCTCCCGCTTCGTCACGTCGCAGCGGACCGCTCGACCGCCGATTTCCTGCGCCGTCTCCAGTGCAGCAGCCTCGTCGAAGTCGGCGACGACGACCGTCGCCCCTTCCGACGCGAGCCGCTTCGCCGTCGCCGCGCCGATGCCCTTGGCGCCGCCGGTCACCAATGCTGTCTTCCCTTCGAATCTCGTCATGCGGCCGACGATATACGGTGTCGGCCGTGGAGCTCCGGGAGATCCTCGACCGGCGGCGGATGCATCGGGCTTTCCTGCCCGACCCGCTTCCGCCCGAACAGATCGAGCGCGTCGTCAGCGTGATCCGCCGGGCGCCCTCCGGCGGCTTCAGCCAAGGAGGCAGCATCGTCGTGGTCACGGACCAGACGAAGCGCTCGGAGATCGCGCGCGCCTTCGGCGACGAGCACTACTCGCGCGGCGGCCGCAACTACATCGAGGATGCACCGGCCCTGCTCGTGATCTCGGCGAACGAGTCGCTCTACCACGCCCGCTACAACGAGGCCGACAAGCTGGCCGCGACAGGCGGCACCGAGGTGACGTGGCCGGTGCCGTACTGGTTCGTCGACGCCGGGGCGCTGATGATGCTCGTGCTGCTGGCCGCGATCGACGAGGGCCTCGCCGGCGCCTTCATCGGCCATCCCGACCAGAAGCAGATCTTCGACCGGGTGGTCGGCCTGCCCGTGGAGGTCGTGCCGATCGGGCTGGCGCTGATCGGCAAGCCCGGCGAAGACCCGCCGACTGGTTCACGTCTCAAGGAGCGGCAGCGGGCGCGGGACGATCTCGTGCACTGGCAGCAATGGTGACGGCCGGGTAGAGCGCACGCACGTCGTCCACGAAGCCCGCGAGGCGCTCGGCGATCGCCCCGTCCTCGATCTCGAGCATGTTCTCGGCGTTCTTCTCGCCGCTTCGCGACAGGTTGAACGATCCGACGAAGATCGTGTCGTCGCAAACCGTCACCTTCGCGTGCATGAAGTCGTGCACCGAGCCGGCGCCGTACGGCGTCGACTCCTTACCGGTGAACGCGCCCGCGAGCACGCGCTCGAGCAACGGCAGCTTCCATGAGACGTTCCCGTTGACCTTCCACTGGTGCACCACCTCGCGGACCTGCGTCGCGTCGACGCACCCGGCGATGTCCACGTGCCCGTCGGCGATCACCTGCGCCAGCGTCCCGAGCACGGGCCCGGTCGTGATCACGGGCGAACAGATCCTTACGCGCCGCTTCGCTCGATGAATCAGCTTCGCGATGCGAATCGACAGGTCCTCACCGTGGCCGGGCGTGAACCATGCGCGTACACCGTCCTCCCAGCGAGGATCGACGAACCCTGTCTTCATGACGTCCCTCGTCGACCACAACTGGTCGAAGTCGATGCGGTAGGCCTTCGCGATCGCCTGCGAGTGGACGACGGCGACGACGTTCTCCTGCCGCGACCACGAGTCGTCCGTCCAGTTCATCGATCCGGTCCAGACGTCCGCACCGTCGCGGATCACGTACTTGTGATGCATCAGGTCGGGGATGCCCGCGATCGGCCGTCCGTCCACGGGGAGGGAGGCGATCATCTGCACGTCGGGCTCGGAAGGCGGGGGCACGGGGATCGGCATCCCGTGGTCGACGTTGTAGGTGAATCGCGTTTCGACCCCGCGCGCCGCGGCGCGCCGGAACGCGCCGCCGACGATCGCCGCCGTCTCGGGGCCGAGGCTGAAGTCGTACTGGGACACGTCCAGCGTGTGCTGCGCCTCGTCGAGGAACGCAGCGAGCCCGCGCGCGATCTCCGACGGCTGCTGCCCGCCGTCCGTCAAGGTGCGGATCTCGATGCGCGCGCTCATTGACCGGCCACTGCAGGCCGATCAACTTCTACCCGACGGCGGCGCCGCCGCACCAGGACATCCGGCCGCTCGTGGCGGCCCGGGGTAGCCGGAAGCGGCCCTGCGCTGCTACCATCCGCCCCGGCGGACGCCTAGAGTCCGCCCTTTCTCCGCATGAAGACGTACAACGCCAAGCCCGGCGAGATCGCGCGCGACTGGTATCTCGTGGACGCCGAGGGGAAGACTCTGGGCCGAATCGCCACGCAGATCGCCGACCGTCTGCGCGGGAAGGGCAAGACCGCGTTCACGCCGCATGTCGACACCGGCGACTTCGTCGTCGTGGTGAACGCTGAGAAGATCGTGGTCACCGGCAACAAGCTCGACGAGAAGGTGTACTACAGGCATTCCGGCTATCCGGGCGGGCTGCGTGAGCGCACGCTGCGTGAGCAGCTCGAGCGCCGGCCGACCGAAGTCCTGCGCAAGGCCGTGAAGGGGATGCTCCCGCGCAACAAGCTCGGTCGCGCGCAACTGACGAAGCTCAAGATCTACGCGGGCCCTGAGCACCCGCACGAGGCTCAGGAACCGACCCCCCTGGAGGTGTAGATGGCGACTCCAGCTCAATATCTCGGCACCGGCAAGCGCAAGACCTCCGTCGCGCGCGTGATCCTGCGGCCCGGCGACGGCGCCACCTGGGTGAACGGAAAGTCGATCGAGGAGTACTTCCCGCGGATGGTTCACCGGATGCTCGCGACCGCACCGCTGAAGACGGCGGGCCTCGACGGCCAGTACGATCTTCGCGTTCGCGTTCACGGCGGCGGTCCCTCCGGGCAGGCAGGCGCGGTGCGGCACGGCATCGCACGCGCGCTCGTCGAGGTGAACCCCGAGCTTCGGGTGCCGCTGAAGCGGGCAGGCTTCCTCACGCGCGACGCGCGGATCGTGGAGCGCAAGAAGGCCGGCCTGCACAAGGCGCGCAAGGCGCCGCAGTTCAGCAAGCGCTAACGCGTCATCGTGGCACGCAAGTACTTCGGCACCGACGGGGTGCGCGGCGTCGTGGGCGAGTTCATCACGCCTGAGCTCGTCGAGCGTCTCGGTCGGGCAGCCTCGCTCTGGACGGGCGCTGCAAAGGTGTTCGTCGGCCGCGACACTCGAGCGTCCGGTGTCGAGCTCGAGGAGGCATTCGCGCGCGGCGTCATCTCGGCAGGCGGCGACTGCATCCTCGGCGGCGTCTTGCCGACCCCCGCGGTCGCACTGCTCGCGCTCGATCTCGGCGTCGTCATCTCCGCATCTCACAACCCACCGGAATACAACGGGGTCAAGTTCTTCGACGCGCAGGGGCACAAGCTCTCGGACGTCTCCGAGGAGCAGATCGAGGAGCTGCTGACAGCCGCGCCCGGAATCGACCAGGGGCAGATCGAGCGTGTCGAGGTCGCGACCGATTCCTACCTCGAGCACGTCGTCGAGCGCTTCGGCGCCGACCTTTCCGGGATGCGGATCGTCGTCGACTGCGCCAACGGGGCCTACGCCGGGCTTGCACCGCACGCGTTCGAGCTTTGCGGCGCCGAGGTCCATGCGATCGGGGACGAGCCCGACGGCTCGAACATCAACGTCGGCTGTGGTGCAACCGACCTGGCACTGCTCGAAACGACGGTGCTCGAGGGCCGGTTCGATCTCGGCATTGCCTTCGACGGCGACGGCGACCGCATGCTCGCGGTCGACGAGCATGGCCAGACTGTCGACGGAGACCAGATCGTCGCGATCCTCGCGCTCGATCAGCAGGTGGACCAGGTGGCCGTCACCGTGATGACGAACCTCGGCTTTCACGCCTTGATGCGCGAGCACGATATTCGGGTGCACACGACGGACGTGGGTGACCGTTATGTGCTCGAGGCATTGCAACGCGAGGGCGCGGTGCTCGGCGGTGAGCAGTCCGGGCATGTGATCTTTCTGCGAGACCACGTCACAGGTGACGGTCTCGCGGCAGGTCTGCTGCTCTGCGGCGCGCTGAAGGGCCGGACGTTGAGCGGCGCAGCTGCGGCCATGTCGCGCTGGCCGCAGCACAAGGAGAACGTCCCTGTGACCGAGCCCGAACTGACGCCTGACGTGCTCGATGAGGTCGAGCGGCTGAACCAAGCCTGGAACGGGCACGGCCGGGTGCTCGTCCGTCCCTCGGGCACCGAGCCCTTGATCCGCGTGCTCGCCGAGGCGGAGAATGCGGAAGTGGCGAAGGAGGCCTGTGCTAGCATCGCAGCGCTCGTTCGCCGAGAGCTCGGCTGACCGTTCCGCAGGAGGAACGGGCCCGCAGCCGGGCTTTTGCGTTTCCAGGAGGCTTTTCTGGGTGGCGATTCCGGCTCTTCGCCGGGTGGAAGGAGGCTCTGGATGTGCGGGATCATTGGATACGTCGGCCGCCGGCCCGCGAAGCCGCTACTCCTGCAGGGACTGCAGCGCCTCGAGTACCGGGGCTATGACTCGGCCGGCATCGCGCTTCTGGAGGAGGACGGCCTCGAATACGTTCGCGCGGTCGGGAATCTTGCGGTCCTCAAAGAGGCCGCCGGCTCGAACCGCTCCATTTCGACCACCGGGCTCGGGCACACGCGCTGGGCCACGCACGGCGGCGTCACCGAGCTCAACGCGCATCCCTTGACGCCGTGCGACGACCGCAAGCTGGCGATCGTCCTGAACGGGATCGTCGAGAACTACCGCGAGCTCCGCGACGAGCTCCTGGCCGCCGGTCACACGTTCACGTCGGAGACGGACGCGGAAGTGGTGGTGCACCTGCTCGAGGACGCCTATGACGGCGACCTCGTCGAAGCCGTGCGCGCTGCTTATGCGAGGCTCGAAGGCCATTTCACGTTCGTTCTCGTTCACCACGACCATCCGAACCAGCTCGTCGGCGTGAGGCATCAGACACCGATGGTCGTCGGCCTCGGCGACGGTGAGAACTTCCTGGCGTCGAATCTCGCTGCCTTTCTGGCCGAGACCCGCCGCGTGCTGTTCCCGAACGACGGGGAGATCGCGTCGATCACGCCGGAGGGCGTCACCTTCACCGATGCGACGACGGGGGACGCAGTCGAGCACGAGGTGCTGGAGGTCGACTGGGACGACGATGCCGCCGAGCGCTCGGGCTACGAGACCTTCATGCTCAAGGAGATCTTCGAGCAGCCCGAGGGCGTTGCAGAGACGATCGGAGACCGGGTTCGCCACGGCCATCTCGTGCTCGAGGGGCTCGGCATGTCCGAGGAAGAGCTGCGCGTGCTGAAGAGGATCGTCATCGTTGCCTGCGGCACCGCGTACCACGCCGGCGTCGTCGGCCGCTACGCGATCGAGGAGTGGGGGCGGGTGCCGGTTGAGCCCGACGCCGCCAGCGAGTGGATCTACCGGAATCCGGTGATCGACCCGGGCACGCTCGTGATCGGGATCTCCCAGTCGGGAGAGACCCGCGACACGATTCAGGCGATGAAGCTCGCGCGCGAGAAGGGCGCTCGCACCGTTGCGATCACGAACATGATGGGCTCGCAGATCACGCGCGAAGTCGATTCCGTGCTCTACACGCGCACCGGTCTCGAGGTCGGCGTCGCCGCCTCGAAGACGTTCACCGCGCAGATCGCCCTGCTCTTCCTGATCGGCCTGAAGCTCGCCCAATGCCGCCGGACGCTGCCCGAGAAGGAGGTCGAGTTCATCCTCGACGAGGTCTACGACCTCCCGTCGAAGATGCAGCGCTTCCTCGACGCCGACCACCCGATCGAGGACATCGCACAGCGGTTCTTCGACAGGCCGTTCTTCCTCTACCTCGGCAGGCATATCGGGCTGCCGGTTGCGCTCGAAGGGGCGTTGAAGCTGAAGGAGATCTCGTACATCCCGACCGAGGCCTATTCGGCGGGAGAGATGAAGCACGGCCCGATCGCCCTGCTCGAGGAGGGAACGCCGGTGGTAGTGGTCGCGACCCGGATCCACGTTTACGAGAAGATCGTCTCGAACATCCAAGAGACCCGGGCGCGCGGTGCGCACGTGATCGCGATTGCGACCGACGGCAACGAAGACATACAGCATCACGCAGACGATGTGATCTACGTCCCCGAGTCACCCGCGTTCCTGCAGGCGGCGCTGGCCATCCTGCCGCTGCAGCTGCTCGCCTATCGGATTGCGCGGCTGCGAGGCCTGAACGTCGATCAGCCGCGGAATCTCGCGAAGACCGTCACGGTCGAGTAGGCACAAACGAGCCGATCCTCTTGTTCTAGGCCGCCAGCGCCGTCTCTATGAACGCGCGGGCGGCCGGCGAGGCATAACGGTCACGATGGCGTCCGATGCCGACGATGCGTGGCTGGACGGCTCCCTCGAGCTCGACGGCGACGATCCGGGGGTCGCCCACATCGACCGTCAGCAGCGGCACGATCGCGCAGCCCATTCCCGCCGCCACGAGGCCCTGAACGGTCTGGTTGTCGTTCGAGCGGAAGGCCCAGCGCGGCTCGAGGCGCTTGGCGCGGAACGCCGCCTCGATCGGGTCAGTCGTGCCTCCCGAGCGAAAGCCCACGAGGGGCTGCCGGGCGAGCTCGCGCAGTGACGGGGGGCCTTGTGCGAGCGGCGATCCGGCGGCGACGACGAGCACGTAGGGGTCGAGCAGCAGCTCGACGGTCTCGAGCGGTGCGTCACCGATCGGGAGGAGCACGAAGCCGACGTCGAGCTCGCCGCGTTCGAGTGCAGCCGCGATCTCCTCGTCGTCGTGCTCCTCGAGCATCACCTCGATCTGCGGCCACTGCGCTGCGAAGCGTCGCATGATCTCGGGCAGCACGCGGGCGCCGGCGGACTGGAAGGTGCCGACGCGGAGCGTGCCTGCCTCTCCGGCCCGCAGGGCCTGCAGGTCGGCATGGGCGGCCTGCAGGCGCGCGATGATCGAATCCGCATGCCGGAGCAGGAGCCGACCTGCTTCGGTCAGGGAGACGGGTCGTGGGCCGCCGGGCCGCTCGACGAGCTTCTCGCCGACGATTCGCTCCAGGGCGGCGATCTGCTGGCTGATCGCAGATTGGGTGTACCCGAGGCGCTCGGCCGCCCGGCCGAACGAGCCCGTCGCCGAGATCGCCTGGAGCGCGGCGAGATGCCGCAGCTCGACTCCCAGCCATCCATCAGATTTCATAATGTAAATCAACACTATCACGACTTGCACTGATAGTCCTTCGCGGGCAAGGTCAGTGCATGCTCGCTGCCGCCCTGCTGATCGTCCTCGTCGTGCTCTTCGTGCTCGGCGCACGCTACGGCGCCGACTCGCGCCTCGACCGCCCCGGTCGCCAGCTCTAGGCCGCGCTCGCCCGGCGCTGCCAGCGCTCGGTCCACGACGCGGGAGTGAGTGGCGACATCACGGCGCGCCGCACGAGCCGGCCGCCGCGGCCGCGCCCGAGCAGGTGCACCCGGAGCGCGTTCGCCCCGAGCGGCACCTCCACCGATGTCGCGCCGGGCGGCAGCACTCGCTCCTCCCGGAGGGCGTAGCCGCCGCGGGCGCCACGGCGTTCGCTGACCCGCACCACCCACTCGAGCACCGCCGGCGCCGCGTCCCAGCGGAGCACGTACGCCGTCCCGTCCGTGCCGCGCCGGACCTCCATGTTCCCGGTGATCGCCGGCCGCTCTCGGAGCGCGACGGGTGGCCCCGCCGGTGCTCTCGGCGCGGTGGCCGCCGGTGTGGTGAGCCGAGCCCGCGCACGCTGTACCGCGGCGAGCAGCTGCAGCTGCTTCAGCGCCTGTGCCTCGTCGTCGGGGCCGGCCGTCGCCCGGGGGCGCTGCCTGACGGCTTTCACGCGCGCCTCGAGCACCGACCAGTCGGGTGTGCGGCCCGCCGCGACGCTCGTGCGCGCCTGGTCGAGGATGACCGTGTACTCGTCCACGGCGGCTCAGACTAGTCGTCGGCCTCGCGCCGCAGCCGTTTCGTCCGGCCTCTGCGCTTCTTCTCCTCGAGCCGCCGCTCCTTGGACGCTGCGGTCGGCCTGGTCGGCCGTCGCGTGCGGCGCACCTTCACCGCCTCCCGCAACTGCTCGACGATCCGGTCGGTTGCCAGCTCGCGATTTCGAAGCTGCGATCGTTCGTCCTGCGCGATCGCGCGCACGACCGGGCCGATGCGCTCGAGCACGCGGCGACGCTCGGCGGGGCTGAGCCCGGAGGAGTCCTCGACATCGAAGAGCGCCTCGACGCGGGTCGAGCTCTTCTGGGCGTGCTGCCCTCCCGGCCCGCTCGACCGGGAGAATCTGAACGCGATCTCCGAGCGAATAGACTCGACCTCCATGGCAGCCATTCTCCTCGACGTGGACGGTGTGCTGCACGTTTCGGGCGTGCCGATCGCGGGGGCGGTGTCCGCGGTGCGGACCCTGCGCGAGGCGGGGCACCGCCTGCGATTCGTCACGAACTCGACGACGCTCTCGCGACGGGAGTCCGTCCACCAGCTCCAGCTCATGGGATTCGACATCGTCGAGGACGAGCTCCAGACCACCGGCTCCGTCGCGGCGCGTGAGCTGAAGGGAAAGCGCGTGCTCGCGCTCACCATGCCGGGGATCCTCGACGATCTCGAGGAGCTGCAGCTTGCCGGGATGAACGTCGACGCCGTGCTCGTCGGGGGTGCGGACGAGGGGGAGGAGGTAGGGCGGATCTTCTCGTACCTCAACCTGAACCGCGCGTTTCACGAGCTCGAGGCCGGCGCCGATCTGTATTGCCTGCACAAGAACAAGTGGTGGCAGACCGCGGACGGCCCACGGCTCGACACCGGCGTGTTCGTCGCCGGGCTCGAGTATGCGGCCGAGACCGAGGCGACGGTTCTCGGCAAGCCGTCGAGCGCCTATTTCACGGCCGCCGTCGAGGCGATTGACGCAGACCCGAGCATCACCTGGATGGTCGGCGACGACCTCGAAGGCGACATCCTCGGTGCGCATCGATTCGGCATGAAGACGATCCTCGTGCGCACGGGCAAGTTCCGCCCGGACGAGGTGGAACGCTCCACGGTGCAGCCCGACGGGATCGTCTCCTCGATCGCGCAGCTGCCGAACTGGCTCGAAGCGAACCTCTAGTGGCCCCTCCGGGAAATGTGGCGCCGCTTGGCCGGCTGCAAACGCGGCGCATCGCTGCGTCCTCGGTCGTCCCGATAGCTTTGGCTATCGGGACTCCCTGCGTCCTTGCGCTGCTTGATTTTCGCTCGGCCAATCAGCACCGAATTTCCCGGAGAGACCACTAGTGTCCGTCGGGGTCGACCTGATCGAGATCGAACGGATCCGGCGCGCGCTCGAGCGGTACGGGGACGATTTCAAGGAGCGTTGCTTCACCGACGCCGAACGCATGTATTGCGATGCGAAGCCGAATCCGCCGCAGCATTACGCGGGCAGGTTCGCGGCGAAGGAGGCGGTGGGCAAGGCTCTCGGCTCCGGCGTCTACTTCACGTGGAAGGAGATCGAGGTTCGCGGCCGGCCGAAGCCGGCTGTCGTCCTCAGCGGGCGGACGGCGCAATGGGCGGAGAAGGTTGGCGCGGGGAAGATCGAGCTCTCCATGACCCACTCCCGTGAGCTGGCCGCGGCCGTGGCCGTGGTTACCGACGGCGAGGCGGGGCGGAGATCGGGATGAGGCTGCAGCCGCTGCTCACGGCCGACGAGACGCGGCGGGCCGAGGAGGCGCACCAGGGGCCGCTGGAGGAGCTGATGGAGCGCGCCGGCACGGCGGTCGCTGAGCACGTGCTGCGCCAGTTTCCGGGCCGGGTCACCGTCGTGTGCGGCCGCGGAAACAATGGTGGCGACGGCAAGGTGTGCGCGCGCGTGCTGCGCAAGGCAGGGCGAAGCGTGACTCTCGTCGAGGGCGTCGGAGATCTCGGCGAGCACGACGTGATCGTCGACGCCCTACTCGGCATCGGCCTCGTGGATGCTCCGCGTGAGGATGCGGCGCGGATGATCGAGCTGATCAACGCGAGCGGTCGCCCGGTGGTCGCCGTCGACGTCCCGTCCGGCGTGAACGCCTCGACCGGCGAGGTCCCCGGGGTTGCCGTTCGTGCAGCCTCGACCGTGACATTCGGTGCCGCCAAGGTCGGTCTCGCGATCGCGCCCGGACGGTTTCACGCGGGCTCGGTGCAGATCGCACCGATCGGATTGCGGCCGCGCGAGCACGAGCACGCCCTCGTTCCCGCGGCGGCGCTGCTCGAGGTGCCGGCAAAGCGGACGGAGTCGACCAAGTACACGGCCGGCTCGGTGCTGGTGGTCGGCGGTTCGCGCGGCCTCACGGGTGCGCCGGCGCTGACCGCGCTCGCCGCCTTCCGCGCGGACGCCGGTTACGTCGCGGTGGCGGCGCCCGAGTCGACGTTGCCCGTGCTCGAGACGCAGCTCCTCGAGGTGGTCAAGCGACCCCTGCCCGAGGACTCGTCGGGACGTCTGCTGCCGAGGTCCGTGGAGGCGATCCTGGACGCCGCCGAGAAGGCCGAAGCCGTTGCGATCGGCCCCGGCCTCGGCCGGAGCGACGGTACGGTCGAGCTGGTGCGCATCCTGCTCGAGCGCGTGAACCTGCCGGTCGTCGTCGACGCCGACGCGCTCTGGGAGCTCGATCCCTTCGTGCGTGCGGCGCCGACCGTGCTGACCCCCCACAGCGGCGAGCTTGCGCGCCTGCTCGGTGTCGAGAGCCGCGAGGTCGACGCCCACCGGCTCGACGCCGCCCGCCGGGCCGCGTCGCGCTTCGGCTCGGTGGTCTTGCTCAAGGGCGCCGACACGATCGTCGCGTCGCCTCGTGAGGGAGCCCTGGTCGCCGCCTACGGCACGCCCGCGCTGGCCACCGCCGGCTCCGGCGATGTCCTCACGGGGATCGTGGCAGCCTTCCTCGCGAAAGGCATGGAGGCACGGGTCGCGGCTGCAACCGCGGCCGTCGCCCACGGCGTCGCCGCCGAGCTCGTCGAGCCGCAGCGTGGAGTGATCGCCTCGGACCTGCTGCCCACGCTTCGGCGCGCCCTGGCCGGTCATGGGCTCCAGCGCGCGCCGCTCTCGTGAGATCCGAGATCACGATCGACCTCGCCGCGTTGCGGCGCAACGTGGTGACGCTCTTGCGAGCGGCCGCCGGGGCGGAGGTCTGGGCTGTCGTGAAGGGCGACGCCTACGGGCACGGCGCCCTCGACTGCGCTCGGGCGGCCGTCGACGCCGGCGCCCGCGCGCTCTGCGTCGCGACCGTCGGTGAGGCGCTCGCGTTGCGCGGCGCGTTTCCGGCAGCGCGTCTGCTCGTCCTGGGGCCGGCGTCGAACCGTGAAGTAGCGCAGGCGCGTGAAGCGCGGCTGGAGCTCGTCGTCTCGAGCGGCGGGATCCCCGAGGACATCGTCGTGCATGTGAAACTCGACACGGGCATGGGCCGCTGGGGCATGTCGGAGCTCCCGACGCCCACGCGGGCGGTTGTCGGCGTGATGACGCACCTCGCAACCGCCGACACCGACGCGGACTTCGCCCGTGTCCAGATCGAGCGGTTTCGCGCCGCCACCGACCCCGTGGCGCATCTCACCCGGCACGTGGCGAACAGTGCGGCGGCGCTCAGGATCCCGGAGTCGCGGTTCGATGCCGTGCGCTGCGGCATCGCTCTCTACGGGCTGTCGCCGTTCGGCGCAGATCCCGCCGAGGACGGTCTCGAGCCGGTGCTCTCCTGGACGACTGAGGTCGTGCAGGCCAAGCGGCTGCGGGCCGGTGAGTCGACCGGGTACGGAAGGCTCTTCGTCGCCGAGCGTGACACGTGGATCGGGATCCTGCCGGTGGGCTACGCCGATGGGCTGCGCCGCGACCTGACCGGGACCTCTGTGCGCGTCGGCGGCGAAGTGTGCAGAGTGGTCGGTGCCGTGTCCATGGACGCAACCGCGATCGAGCTCGACCGCGAGATCCCGCCCGGGGCTCCGGTGACGATCGTCGGCCCGGGGCTGCCGCTGGAGGAGCACGCCCGCGTCGCCGGTACCCTCACCTACGAGCTGGCCTGCGGCATCGACTCGTCAGCTCCTCGAGCCCGCCGGGTCGTGGTGGGCAGATGACGAACAGCGAGAGGCGCGCGGCGCTGCAGGCGGAGCGCGCGGCGGCGCTGAGGGAGCACCTGGAGGACCTGCTGCCGCTGCGGGGGGAGGAGCGCGTTCTCGACGTGGGCGCAGGGACCGGCGCGTTTGCGTTCGCCGTCGCCCCGCGTGCGCGCGAGGTGGTGGCGCTCGAGATCGACGGCGACCTGGCGGAGCGCGCGAAGGCAGATGCGCCCTCGAACGTCGAGGTTCTGGTCGGAGACGGCGAGCATCTGCCGTTCGAGGACTTCTCCTTCGATGTGGCGGCGACGTTGCGCACCATCCACCACACCCACCGGCCCGAGCTGCTCGTGGCCGAGCTCACGCGGGTCACCAAGCCCGGCGGAACGATCCTCGTCGTCGACCAGCTTGCGCCCAACGAGCCGCTTGCGTCGATCGAGCTGACCCACTTCGAGCGCGCGCGCGATCCTTCGACGACGCGCCTGCTCGCCGACGTCGACCTGCGCGGCCTGTTCGATTCGAACAACCTCGTCCTGCGCCGACAGGAGGTCGTGCGCGAACCGCGCGACATCGAGGCCTACCTCGACCTCGCAGGTTGCGAGGGCCCGCAGCGCGAGCACGCCCGAAATCTCGCCCCTAAGGGGTACGAGGCCGTCGTCGGCTGGTACGTGCTCTCACGCTAGCGATCGCGCCCGGTGCGAGCGCCTGCGCCCAGCCCGCGGGGCGGTACCAGCGTGGCACCACGATCTCCCGCTTTCCCTTGTCGACCGCCTCGAGCAGCCGCTCCACGACGAGCGGCGGGTCGATCACGAGCCGGTGGAGCAGGCCGGAGAACCGCTCGTACTGCGGGAACCCTTCCGTCTCGACGAAGCCGGGGCTGACGGTGTGCACGACGATTCCGCGTGGTGCGAGCTCGACGGCGATCGAGCGGGAGAACGCGAGCTGCGCGTGCTTCGAGGCGGAATACGGGCCGACCGCGACGCTCCCTGCAACGGACACGACGTTCACGACGTGGGAGCCCTGGCCGAGCCCGGGCAGGAACGCCAGCGTCGACCAGACCGAGCCGAGGTAGTTGACGCGGATCACCTGCTCGATCCTCTCCGGGCCTGCTTGCAGGTAGTCGTAGCGCGCACCGACGCCGGCGTTGTTGACGAGCAGGTCGACGCGCCGATGCCGCTCGAGCACACGGGCGGCGGTCGCCTCGACCGCGGTACGGTCGGCGACGTCGCAGGTCTCATGCTCGTCGGCGTCGGAGGCGCGGCGTGAGAGCCCCACCACGAGCGTGCCGCGCGCCTGCAGGGCCCGAACCAGCTCGGCCCCGATTCCCGAGCTCGCTCCGGTGACGACGGCGACCCGGCGCGGTCCGTCCGACGCCGCGCCGGGCGCGGCGTCCGAGCCCGGGCTCACTTGCAGATCTTCAGCTGGCGGCCGGCTGCTGCGTGATGGCCCGACGCGTCGGTGACCGTCGCCAGCAGGTGCCGCGTGCCCTTCTCGAGCCCCTTCGTGTTCCACGCCACCGAGTACACACCCTCGGGCCCGGTCTTGTCGACGCCGATGCGGTGTGTGCCGTCGCTGAAAGTGACGTCCTTGATCTTCTTGGTCGCACCGGCGATGACGACGAGCCGGTCGCTCTTGGCGGCGCAGACGTGCGCCGGCGGCTCGATCCACGTCACGGTCGGCCCGTTCACGACGGTCAACTTGGTCTGCAAGAACGCCGTGTTGGGATAGATGTCGTTTCCGACGGTGTTGATGTTCTTCGCCTCCTGGTAGTCGGAGGCCTCCACGATCGCCTTCGTGGTCCCGGCCTTCAACTTGGGCGCCGCCGTCGGGAGGCCGAAGAGGACCAGGCCGGACACCGGGTCGTAGGCCGACGCGCCGACCAGGGCACCGTTGTAGTTGACGACCAGCGAGAGCGGGTCGACGCCGGACTGTGCGTCGACTGCCTGCGCGACGAGCAACGGACGGCCCGCGCTGACCTTCGTCGTGAGCATGCGCACCGCCGGCGGCGTCAGGTCGTTGATCCAGGCGTTCATGAGGTACTGGCCCTTCTGCGGGCGATTCGTGAACGGGTCGGCCCGCGAGTCGACGACGACGTAGAAGCGCTGCAACCGCGGGAACTGGACGCCGGCCGCGCCGATGTCGAAGTTCGAGTCGTAGGTGAGCGAGTTGACGTCGGTCGGGATGCCTGCATAGCCCTGCACGTCGTTCTCGTCCTTCGATCCCAGCACGAAGGGGTCGATCAGGCCGCCGCCGCTGCTGGCGAGAATCGATACGCCGAGGTTGACGATCGGCTCGTTCACATCGGTGTAGTAGAGGTGCTCGGAACCGTCCTCGTTCATGGTCGGGCCCGTGTAGTCCGGCGGCGGGCCGAACGGGGCGAGCGGGCAGCAGTAGACGGAGACGAGGCTCTTGCCGGTTGCGGTGTCGCCCGTCTGCAGCTTCTTCAGGGGGACCGCCGCCAGGTTTCGCAGCGCAGGGCGCTCGATGAGGAAGCCGTACGGCACACGTCGTTGCACCCCGTTCTGCGTGAGGACGACGAAGCCGTAGTTCTCACCGACCCCTGCATCGGCGGCTGCACGCACGACCACGGGGATCGGGACGTCGCCGCCGGGACTGAGCGCCACGGTGCCCGGCACGTCGATCTCGACGCCGGTCGTCTGCGACTGCGGCGCAAGCGACACGGTCCAGTTTCCGGCGCCGTCTCCTGCGTCCGAGACCGTCAGCAGCAGGGACGAGCGCTGCGCGCCCCTCGAGACGTCGATCTTCTGGAACGAGAGCGACTGCGGGTCGGTGAACACCTTCGGATCGTCGGCGGTGAGCACGTTGGTGAGCCCTGCTCCCTCGAGCAGCACCGACGCCTCCCGCGTGCGCGCCGTGTCACCCCAGGCGGGGCCCGCCGTCGACATCAGTGCGGACTTGACGTCCCACGGCGTCCAGCCCGGATGCCCCTGCAGGAGCAGGGCGGCCGCGCCCGCGACGTGCGGTGTTGCCATCGACGTGCCGGCGAAGACCGCGAACGTCTCCCCGGTCGTCTTGGGCGGCGTGGAGGAGAGCACGTCGAGCCCGGGCGCCGAGATGTCCGGCTTCAGCATGTGCCCGAAGTCGGTCGGGCCCGCCGACGAGAAGCTCGTGATCACACCCGCTCGATCCGTCTGGATCTCGCGGATGTCGCTCGTGACCCGAATCGTCGCCTGGCCGCCGTTCGCGTCCGCGAACGCGCGCAGCTGGGCGCCGTCCAGGTCGGAGATCATCCCGGCGGGGAGCGGCAGCGGGATCGGGATCTGGTTGGCCTCGCCGAAGCGGTTGTCGACGAGAATGATCCCGATCGCACCGCCGATCTCTGCCCGCTCCGCCTTCGAGACGAAGGTGCAGGTGCCACGCGAGACGAGGACGATCTTGCCCTTGACCGAGTCCTTCGGCAGCGTTCCCGCGCCGGTGTTCGGATCGGCGGCAGTTCCGCAGAGGTGCGACTCGACGGGCTTGCCGTCCGAGCCGACGACCGACGAGACGTCGACCACCGTCTGGTCGAGCGTCGCCCAGGCGCCCGGGAGCTTGACGCCGCCCGCGTTCTGGATCGGGACGGCGCCCAGCGACGGCGGGCCGCCGACCACGGAGAGGGCGGGAGCGAAGACGTGCGAATTCGACGTCGCGGCGACGGAGATCGCGTCGGGAGCCGTCCCGGGCGAGCCTGCGGTGCCGAGGCCGAAGTCCTCGCGGTCGTTGCCGGCGGCGATCACCGGGACGACGCCTGCGAGCGCGGTGTTGTGGATCGCCTGGTACATCGCGTCGTTCGCAGGGTCGGTCTGAGGCCCGCCGCCGGAGAAGTTGATCACGTTCATGCCGTCGGCGACCGCCGCCTCGAAGGCATCGACGATCTCCGGCGTGTCGGCCTCGTGACCGAGCGGCGTCGGGACGGTGAACACGCGGTAGTTGCCGATCCACGCCTTCGGCGCGACGCCCGAGAGGTTCGTCACCTGTGGATGGTCGCTGCCGGCGGGTGCGGTCGTGTTCTCGTCACCTGCGGCGATCCCCGCGACATGTGTCCCATGCGGCTCTGTCGGGTCGAACGCCTTGTTGCTCGCAGCGTCCCTGACCGGGCCGGGGAACACCTTCGCGACGATCACCTTCGGCGTCGTGATCTTGGTGTCGCCCTTCGGGAAGCCCGCCGGGTAGGAGAAGCCGGCTGGGTTGAGAAACGGGCTCGTCGAGTCGACCCCGGTGTCGACGACTGCGATCTTGACGCCCTCGCCTTTCTGTCCGGTCGCGGCCTCGAGGGCGGTGGCGTGGATGACGCTCGGCCCGCGGTCCATCGTCTCGGTGTAGGAGAGGCTCGGGTAGATCTTGGTGACGGCCCGGACGTCGAGCAGCTTGGGCAGCGAGCGTGCGGGGAGCTGGACGGTGAAGCCGTCGATCAGGATCGCAAAATGCTCCTGGATCTGCGCTTGCGGGATCGCCGCGCGCACCTGGGTCACCGCGACCTTCTGCAGCCGTGCAAGCTTCGCGAGGTACGCGACGGAGGCGGCCGAGTGCACGTCGAGATGGTTCGAGCGGGAGGCGAACGAGAGCGAGCGATCGGAGCGCCATGCCGCCAGAGGAGGGGCGGCCAGCTGCACGATCACGCGCGTCAGCCCGCGTGTGTGGGCCGCCGGGATGCGGATCACTCCGGCGCGAACCCGGGGCAGCGTGGTTTCCCCGACCGGGCGGCGAACCGGTGTCAGGGCGGCCGAGGCAGACGCCGCCGCCACGAGCCCGAACACCGCCGAGAGCAGCAGCAGGCGACGCAAGGTCCCGCAGGTTAGCGGAACACCGTTAAAGTCGGCCCCGAATTGTTCAGCGGAAAGAAAGCACTCGTGCTCGGGGTGGCCAACAAGCGCTCGATCGCCTGGGCGATCGCGCAGCGGCTGGCGGCGGGCGGCGCCGAGCTCGCGTTCACCTTCCAGGGGGAGCGGATCGAGAAGAACGTGCGCGACCTGGCCGAGTCGGTCGGAAGCCCACTCGTCACCGAGCTGGACGTCCGGGACGACGCCGCGATCGACCGGGTCTTCTCGGAGGTCGGCGCGGTGTTCGGGGGGAAGCTCGACATCCTCGTCCATTCGGTGGCGTTTGCGGCCGCAGAGGATCTGGAAGGCCGCTTCACCGATACGCCGCGCGGCCGGTTCTGGCTCGCGATCGACGTGAGCGCCTATTCACTCGTCGCGACCGCGAGAGCCGCCGAGCCGTTGTTGGAGGCCGCCGGCGGCGGCTCGATCGTCACGATGACCTATCTCGGCGGCGAGCGGGCGGTGCCGCACTACAACGTGATGGGAGTCGCCAAGGCGACGCTCGACTCGTCGGTCAAGTACCTCGCGTGGGATCTCGGCGAGAAGAACATTCGCGTCAACGCGATCTCAGCCGGCCCGGTGCGCACGCTCGCCGCGCGGTCGATCGCGGGTTTCCCGACCATGGAGTCGATCGTCGAGGAGCGCTCGCCGCTGCATCGCCACGTCGAGGCCGAAGACGTCGGCGCGGCCGCCGAGTACCTGCTCGGTGACGGTGCCCGTAATGTCACCGGGACGACGCTGTACGTCGACGGCGGTTACCACGCGATGGGCATGTAGGGGTTCGGTCGGGGCCACGCGCCGCGTATGATCACGATGCGCGCATGGGGATGCTTGTGGCATCCGGGCTCGGCGGTCTGCTCGAGCGTGAGCTCGAGCTCGACACGCTGACCGAGGCGCTCGGCGAGGCACAGGCGGGCGCGGGCAGGCTGCTGCTCGTCTCCGGGGAGGCCGGGGGCGGCAAGACCGCTCTCGTCAACCGGTTCTGCGCCGAGATGGGCGACGCGCCGCGTGTTCTGCGGGGCGTCTGCGACGCGCTCTTCACGCCGCGTCCGCTCGGGCCCCTGCTCGAGGTTGCCGAGGACGTCGGCGGACCGCTCGAAGCAGCTGTCCGCGGGGGCGCTGCGAGTTACGACGTTGCCTCCGCGCTGGTCGACGAGCTGCGGACGGGCGTACCTGCGGTGCTGGTGCTGGAGGATGTTCACTGGGCGGACGAGGCGACCCTGGACGTTCTCAAGCTCCTCGGCCGTCGGATCGAGTCGGTCCCGGCGCTGGTCGTCGTCTCCTACCGCGACGACGAGCTCGACGCGACGCATCCGTTGCGCCATCTGCTCGGGCAGCTTGTCACGCAGCGTGCCGTCCGTCGGGTGCCGGTCGACCGCCTGTCGCCTGAAGCGGTCGCGATGCTCGCCGGGTCGAACGGCGTCGATGCCGCGCAGCTGTACCGCAGGACGTCGGGGAACCCCTTCTTCGTCACCGAGGTGCTTGCCGCTCCTGGTGCGGAGATTCCGACGACGGTGCGCGACGCGGTGCTGGCACGCTGCGCGCGGCTCGGAGCCGGCGCGCGCTCGCTGCTCGAGGCCGTGGCCGTCGCGCGCCCCGACGCCGAGCTGTGGCTGCTCGAGGCGCTCGCCGGGGATGCGCTCGGGAGTCTCGACGAGTGCCTGGCGTCCGGAATGCTGGAGCCGCGCCAGGGCGCCGTCGGCTTCCGGCATGAGCTCGCCCGGCTGACGGTGGAGGACTCGACCTCGCCGGACCGGCGGATCGCGCTCCACCGCCGGGCCTTGGTCGGCCTTGCGGCGCCCTCGCTCGGAGCGCCCGACGTGGCCCGGCTCGCGCACCATGCAGAGGCGGCCGGGAACGCAGACGCAGTCCTCCGGTATGCGCCGAAGGCCGCCGAGAGGGCCGCCGGGGTGGGTGCGCATCGCGAGGCCTCGGCGCAGTATGCGCGGGCGCTGCGGTTTGCAGAGACGCTCTCGCTCGAGGAGCGGGCTCGCCTTCACACGCTTCGCGTCCAGGAGTGCTACCTCAGCGATCAGCAGAACGAGGGGATCGCCTCTGCGCGCGAGGCGATCGCCTGCTACCGCAAGCTCGGCGATCGCCTCGCCGAGGGCCGTGCGACCCTTCGCCTCTCGGAGATCTCGTGGTGCCCGGGCCTGACGGCCGAGTCCGCACGGGCCGGCGAGGAGGCGGTGGCGATCCTCGAGAGCCTGTCGCCGGGGCGCGACCTGGCGAAGGCGTACGGCAATCTCGCCGGGTTGCGTGCAGACGCGGACGACCTGGTTGGCGCGCTCGCGTTCGGCAGACGAGCTCTTGCGCTGGCGCGCCACTGCGGCGACGAGCAATGCGCGTGTGCGGTGCTGCTCAGGATGGCCGCGGCCGAGTCCGGCCATGGAGTCGAGGAGGGGGAGCAGAATCTCGAGCGCGCCCTGGGGCGCGCGCAGCGGCTCGGCTCGAAGGAGATGCTCGTCTGGCCGCAGGTCCCGGCCGCCCAGATGCGCACGCGTCGGCGCATGTATGCGGCCGCCGAGGCCGCCGTCGCAACGGGTCTCGAGCGACTCGGCGAGCGGGGCGCGCTGATCGACCGGCTCTATCTCCTGGCATACCGCGCTCGCATCGAGTTGGAGCAGGGGCGGTGGACGGAAGCGACGGAGACGGCCCTGCTCGTCCTCGACGAGCGCTGGATCTCGACGCTGCCGCGCACGATCGCCCTGACGGTGATCGGCCTGGTGCGGGCGCGGCGCGGCGACCCCGGCCCGTGGGCGCTCCTCGACGAGGCGTGGCGGCTGGCCGACGGCACCGACGAGCCGGAGCGGATCGTTCCGGTCGGCGCAGCCCGCGCCGAGTCAGCGTGGCTCGAGGGGCGTAGCGGCGATGCGCTCGCGGCGACGGAGGAGGCGCTGGAGCTCGCGCTGGAGCGGCGCGTGCCCAGGTTCGCCGGCGAGCTCCTCGCCTGGCGCAGGCGCGCGGGCGCCCTCGAGGCGGCTCCGGCCTGGGTGGCCGAGCCGTACCGGGTCGAGCTCGCGGGCGACTGGCGGTCGGCCTTGGAGCGTTGGCTCGAGCTCGGCTGTCCCTACGAGGCGGCGCTCGCGGTGGCCGAGGCAGATGAGCCGGCCGTGGTGCGTCGGGGGCTCGAGCAGCTCCACGCCCTCGGTGCGCAGCCCGCCGCTGCGATCCTGGCTCGCAGGCTGCGGGAGCTCGGCGTTTCTGCCCCACGTGGACCGTACCGGGCGGCGCGCGAGAACCCGGCGCACCTGACGGCACGCGAGCTGGAGGTCCTGCAGGTGTTGGCGGAGGGGTTGAGCAACGCGTCGATCGCCGAGCGGCTGGTCGTGTCGCGTCGCACCGTCGACCATCACGTCTCGGCGATCCTGCGCAAGCTCGGCGTCGGCGACCGGCGCCAAGCGGCCGCCGAAGCGGACGCGCTCGGGCTCGTGGCGAAAGACCGGTAGGACAACCGCGAAATCTAGGCAGCCCTGCCGATGCGGCGCGGCCCGCCGCAGCCGCAGACTCGGAGCCGATGCCGCGGTACGTCGTCGAGCGAGATCTCCCGGAGGGATTTCCGGCTCGGGGTGCGGAGGACCGGCACGAGCTCGTCGGGCGAAACGCCGACGTGGACGTGACGTGGCTCCACTCCTACGTGAGCGAAGACGGGCTGAGAGCGTTCTGCGTGTACGAGGGCCGAAGCCCGGAGGCGGTTCGGCGCGCCTCGGCGCTGAACGGCCTGCCCGTCGTGCGCATCACCCAGGTTCGGGTTCTCGACCCCTACCCGTACCGGTGGGGGCACGAGCAGTGACGTGCGAACCGCGGATGACCATCAGCTGTGGCCCGGGGCACCGGGCCACAGGAGACGATTGGAGGTTGTCATGACGAAGCTGTTTGGAAACCGGCGAAGGCTGTCGGCAGGATCTGCCGCCGCCACCGCGCTCATCCTGGCCCTCGTGGCCGTGGTTTTCGTGTTCACCGCGCCCGCGAGCGCGAGTAGTCCTTCCTGTGCCGACCCCGTGACCAGCGCCCCGACCGGCCCTGCGACGGTGTCGGCCGCTTCGTCGGCCTACGGCAGGGTGCTGGTCGTCGGTTCGGGCGACTACACCGGTTGCTCCCTGTACCTGCTCACCTCGGACCAGCTCCATGCGCTGACCGGCGCGGACTTCGCGTGCAGCGACAACGCGAACGTCATCGGAGCGCCTTGCGACACAGTCCTCTGGCCGGCGCTCCTCACCGAGGGCGCGCCCATCGCAGGGCGGGGGGTCAACCCCAACCTGCTTGGGACGGTCACCCGCAGCGACCTGGGCCTGGGGCCGGTGCAGCAGGTGACGTACGCCGGGCAGCCCTTGTACCGGTTCTTCCTGGACGAGGACCCGGGGGAGACCGAGGGAGAGAACCTGTTCGACCCGATCACCAGCCCCACGGGTACCTGGGAGCTGGTGAATCCATTCCGGGGCCTGATAGCACCGGGCACGGCGCACTTGCAGATCGAGACCGCTCCGCTCGGCGGGACCGGGCCCGATCAGACCGTACTGGCCGCAACGATGAACAACGACTTCAGCCTCTTCCCCAACGCCAGCTTCCCCGTCTACACCCTGAGCACGGACTACCGCAGGCCGCCTCGCGTCAAGAGCGCCTGCGAGGGGGCTTGTGCCGCGGTGTACTGGCCGCCGGTCCTCACCTCCGGGCGGCCCGAAGCAGGGCCCGGCGTCGACCGGCACGCGCTCGGGATCATCGTCAGGGCCGACGGCAGCTTCCAGGTGACCTACAAGGGTCGGCCGCTCTACCTCTACTACGGGGACGCTTACATCGAGGGCGTGACCGGGAGTCAAGGCATCAACGGAGACGGTCTGGTCAGCCCCTGGGGCACGTTCAACACGATCCCGCTGCCCTGAGGGAAGCCCCGAGCGTAGAGAAAGGCCCCGGCCGAGTCGTTCGGCCGGGGCTTCTCAATCGGCGATCTGCCTAGGATCTCGACATGGAAGCGGCGGATTCCCCGGCCGGGCACGGCGGCCGGCCGATGGAGCGGCCGATCCGCGCAGCGGATCTGGTCGGGGCCCTCTCGCTCGCGACCGACCTCGGGACGGGGCAGCCGCTCGAGCACGCGCTCCGCACGGCCGTGCTCGCGGTGCGCCTGGGCGGCTCGGTTCGGGCGTCGAGGCAGCGCTCGAGTACGTGTTGCTCGTGACCGATTGCGGCGACGGCGGTGAGCCGTCCCGCAGGGCGGTAGCGCGCACTGCGAACGTCACTGCTGCTACGGGTCGACGTCATTCGAGCCGGAGAGGCCGCTCCGCGTGAGTCAGGGGTCGTCTGGGCCACCGTCGTCCGGGGACTCCGGTCGGCGTGGACGTACGGCGGCGGGCGAGCCGGAGACGGACGATCCCGTCGTCGAGAATCGACTCGAGCTGCGGGTTCTCGGGGCGTTCGAGGCGCTCCTCGGCGGGGCGCCGGCAAAGCTCGCTCCGCAGCCGCGGCGGCTGCTCGCGGCGTTGACCCTCCGCGCCGGCGAGACGCTGTCTCCCGACGCGCTGATCGAGTCGGTGTGGGAGGGCGGCGTGGCACCGGCGTCGGCGACGAGCGTCCTCCGGCTGTACGTCTCGCAGCTCCGCCGCGTCCTGCCGTCCGGGCGGCTCGTGACGGAACGGGCCGGCTACCGGCTCGTCGTCGAGGAGGGGGAGCTCGACGCAGATCGCTTCGAGCACCTGCTCGCCGACGGTCGCCGCGCGCTTGCCGACGGCAACGACCACCTCGCGGGCTCGCTCTTCGCCCGGGCGCTCGGTCTGTGGCGGGGGGAGGCTCTCGCCGGGCTCAGCGGGGAGCTCTTCGCCCGCGACGAGGCAATGCGGCTGGACGAGCTCCGACTCCAGTGCGTCGAGAACCGGTTCGAGGCCGGGCTCCGGCTCGGCCGGCACGAGGAGCTCATCGCCGATCTCGAACGGCTCGTATCCGAGCATCCGCTCAGGGAGCATCTGCGCGCCCAACTGATGACGGCGCTCTACCGGGGCGGAAGGCAGGCGGACGCCCTTGCGTGCTATCGGGACGGCCGTGCCTACCTCGACGTGGAGCTCGGGCTCGAGCCGGGCGCCGAGCTCCGCGAGCTCGAACGGAGGATCCTGGGCCACGACCCGGCGCTGGCGGCTCCGAGCGCCGGCAGGCCCGCCGACCGCCACGCTCCGCTGCTGCCGCCGACCCGCACGATCGGGCGCGCCGAGGAGCTCCGCTCCCTTCGCGGGCTTCTGCTCGACCCTCGCACGCGTCTCGTCTCGCTCGTCGGGCCGGGTGGAATCGGGAAGACCCGGCTCGCGGTCGAGCTCGCGGGCGACCTCGGGGCGGAGCTCGCGGACGGTGCGCTGCTCGTCGACCTCGCGCCGCTCTCGGAGCCGGCCCAGGTCGTTCCGGCGCTCGGACGCGCCCTCGGCCTTCGCGAGGGCGAGTCCTCGGGCTGGAGCGAGGCGATCGACGCCGAGCTCGCCGGCCGCGAGCTGCTCGTCGTACTCGACAACTTCGAGCATGTCCTGGACGCAGCGGTGGAGCTCGGGCCGATCCTGGACGCCGCGCCCCGGCTGACGCTGCTCGTCACGAGCAGGAGCGTCCTCCGCCTCTCGGCCGAGCGGGTCATCGACGTTCGCCCGCTTGCCGCCGGCGCCGCGCGGGAGCTGCTGGCCAGCCGAGTCGCCGCCTCGGATCTCGACGTCGACCCGGACTCCGCAGTCTTCGATGCAGTGTGCGAGCGGCTCGACGGGATCCCGCTCGCGATCGAGCTCGCAGCCCCGCTGTTTCGCTCGAAGCCGGCGTCCGAGCTGCTCCGGCTCCTCGACTCACGGCTCGACGCGCTCGCCGAAGGAGCCAGGGACGCCCCGGAGCGGCATCGCACGATGCGCGCCGCGATCGACTGGAGCTTCAGCCTGCTCGATCCGCGCGCGCGGCACCTGCTCGGCCGCGTCTCGCTCTTCCGCGCCAGGTTCACGCTCGACGCTGCGACGGCGGTCGGCGGGCTCGAGGACGTCGGCGGCGCGCTCGACGCGCTCGTCGCGGCGAGTCTCGTCCGGCGGTTCGCTTCGGGCTACGCGCTGCTCGAGGTCGTCCGGGAGTACGGGCTCGGGCTTCCGTCCGCGGGCGACGACGGCCACGATCTGCATGCCGCATACTTCGCCCAGCTCGCGGAGCGCGCCGAGCCGGAGCTCAGCGGCGCCGGCCAGGGAGGGTGGCTCGAGCAGCTCGATGCCGTCCACGACGATCTCCTCGCCGCGCTCGACTGGCTCGGCGAGCGCGGTGAGACTGTGCGCCGGCTTCGTCTCGCGGCGTCGCTCGGCCGGTTCTGGTACGTCCGCGGCTATCTGAGTGAGGGCCTGCACCGGTTGGCCCAGGCGGTCGAGGGCGCACCGGCAGCCGAGCCGGCGCTCATCGCGAAGGCGCTGCGGACGGCGTCCGCTCTCGTGATTCTCGAGGGCGACTACTCACGTGCGCGGACGCTCGCCGAGCGCGCGCTGGCGCTGTACAGCGAGCTCGGCGACGAGACCGGAGTGGTCCGGTCGCTGAGCAATCTCGGGGCGATCCTGCTGGGTCTGCGCGAGTTCGATCGCGCAGCGGACACGCTGGACGAGTGCATCGCCGCCGCCGAGTCGCTCGGGGAGGCCCGGCTGATTGCCCTCGCGCGGAACAACAGGGGCGACGTCGCCCTCTCGCAGGGGGAGCTCGAGGTCGCGGCGGATCAGTTCGAGCAGAGCCTTGCGCTGCTTCGCGAGGTGAACGACGTGGCAAACGTGGCGCGAGCGCTCTACAACCTCGGTGCGGTCGAGATCGAGCGCGGCCGCCCCGAGCGGGCGCAGCCGCTGCTCGTGGAGGCGCTCGAGCTGTCTGCCGGGGTCGACGACAAGGAGGACATGGCCTGGTGCCTGATCGCGCTCGCGGCGGTGGGAGCGAGGGCCGGGAAGGCCGAGGACGCGACCGTCGTCCTCGGCTTCGCCGAAGCATTCCTCCGCCGGATCGGCGCCGCGATCAAGCCGGCCGAGCAGCTCCTGTACGACAGGACGCTCGCCCGCCTCCGGGCCGCCCTCGACGGTGCGGAGCTCGACGCCCTTCTCGTCGCGGGTCGAGTCCTGGATGACCGTGAGGCGCTGAGCCTTGCGGCCTCGCTCTGATCCATCCCCGAGCGCGCTCTGCGTCAAGTGAGCACCAGCGAGATGTCGTCGGCGCCGGCCAGGTTGTAGTTGGCGTGGTCGGTGAACGTGATCGTGACCGTGACGCTCACGGCCCCTGCCGGAACGGTGCCCGTGCGGCTGCGGAACGCCATGTCCTGGCCGCCGATCGTCGTGTCCGGGCCGATCCGGATCCCTGCCAGCGTCTTCCCGGACTTGTTCGTGAACGCCGCGCGAACGCTGGCCGTGTTCGAGCTGTAGTTCCCGAGCCAGCCGCCGAGCGTGGCCTTGTGCCTGGCGGCGCCCGCCGGGAGCTTGATCGTCTGGGTGCCGATGCTCGCCTTCGCAGTCGTCGCAGCCGTCGTCGTGCCGCCGAAGAAGTAGTTCTTGCCCCTGTCCTTCGGCCCCATCGAGGTCACCGAGAACCAGCCGACACCGAACCCCTTGTAGGCGGCGGCCCCGAACTGGCCCGCCGCATTCGTCCATCCGGGCACGGCTCCGTTCGCGCCGGGGGCCGTCAGCCCCTTGCCAAGCTCGGCGCCCGGGTTTCGGACGAGGTTCTTGCCGCAGAACGAGCAGCGCGCGGCCGGCGCCGCCGAGCCGGCGGCGGCAACCGTGAGGGCCGCGAGCATGGCCATGACGGCGAGCAGCACCGGCGTCCGTGCCTGTCGTCGCTTCGTGTGCGGGGCGAGCTTGGTGCGATCCATCACTACCTCCGTCCGCTGTGGTGAGCGACCATGCAGGTCGCAGTCGAGATCGCGCCCACTCTCGCCGAGCGGCGCATAGATCCCGCATATCGGTCCGCGCCGGCTGATCTGCCTAGGATCTCGACATGGAAGCGGCGGATTCCCCGGCCGGGCACGGCGGCCGGCCGATGGAGCGGCCGATCCGGGCAGCGGAGCTGGTCGGGGCCCTCTCGCTCGCGACCGACCTCGGCACGGGGCAGCCGCTCGAGCACGCGCTCCGCACGGCCGTGCTCGCGGTGCGCCTCGGCGAGCTGGCGGGCGCGTCTCCGGAGGAGCTTGCCGACACCTATTACGTCGCGCTCCTCCACGCCTCCGGCTGCACCTCGAACGGGCACGAGGCGGCGCTCCTCTTCGGCGAGGACATCGAGCACCGGGCGGCCTTCTTCCTGATCGATCCGGCCGACCCGGCGCAGGTGGTTGCCTTCTACCGCACCCACGTGGGGCCGGGACGCCCGCCCGAGGTGCGCGAGCGGATGATCGAGGCCGCGCTCTCCTCCCCCGAGAGGGCCGCCGACTCGTTCGCGGCGATGTGCGAGGTTGCGCAGCGGTTCGCGGGCTGGCTCGAGCTCGGTCCGGGCGTCGAGGCGGCGCTCGAGTACGTGTTCGCGCGCTGGGACGGCAAGGGCCTGCCGAGCGAGGCCGGCGGCGAGGAGCTGCCGCTGCCTGCGCGCCTCCTCCACGTGGCGCGGGACTTCTCGCTCTTCCTCACCGCCGCGGGCCGCGACGACGCGCGCGCCGTCCTCGAGCGGCGGTCAGGGGCGGCCTACGACCCGCGCCTGGCCGAGCTCGGTGCGCGCCACTTCGGCGACGTGTGCGAGGAGCTGGACGACACCCGCATGTGGGAGCAGGCGCTCGAGGTCGAGCCCTTTCCGCAGGTCCGTCTCGTCGGCGACCGGATCGACGCCGGGTTCGCCGCCTTCGCGGTGCTCGCCGGTCTCAAGTCGCCCTGGCTCCGTGAGCACTCGATCAGCGTCGCCGAGCTCGCGGAGTCCGCCGCCTGGCGCATGGGACTGCCGGCGGAGGCCGTTGCGTTCCTGCGGCGCGCCGCGCTCGCGGCCGACCTCGGCCGCGTCGGCGTCTCGAACGCCATCTGGGAGAAGCCCGGGCCGCTCGGGTTCGGCGAGTGGGAGCGTGTGCGCCTGCACCCGCATTTCACCGAGCGCGCGTTCGCGCAGTCGCAGGCCCTCGCTCCGATCGGGCTCCTGGCCGGCTCCCACCACGAGCGGCTCGACGGCTCGGGCTACCACCACGGCACGCAGGGATCGACGCTCGACAGGACGGCTCGCATCCTCGCTGCCGCGGACTGCTACGTCGCGATGCGGGAGGCGAGGCCGTACAGGGCCGGGCTCGATGCGGCGGCCGCCGAGGTCGCGCTGAGACGGGAGGCCGAGGACGGCCGCCTCGACGCGGACGCGGTCGATGCGGTGCTCACCGCGGCAGGGCACCGGGTCCCGAAACGGCCGCGCGAGCTGCCCGCCGGCCTGACCCGGCGCGAGCTCGAGGTGCTGCTGGCGCTCGTGCTCGGCAACTCGAACCAGGCGATCGCCGACGATCTCGGCATCTCCGCCAAGACCGTGGGACACCACGTCCAGCACGTCTACCAGAAGGCCGGTGTGCGCAGCCGTGCGGCGGCGACGGTCTGGGCGTTCGAGCACGACCTCGTCCGCGCGTCCTAGCTAAGAGTTCCTTTCACAATGACGTTCGTCGATTCGGGCGTGATCGGGCGGCATACCGGTCATTGTGAAGGGGGCTCTGACATCCGTCCCGGCATAGGGCATTCGCCCGATGCGCGCACGGTGGGCCGGGCGCAGACTCCCCCGTGCTCGCGTCGGGGTGACGCGTAGCTCGAAAAGGAGGACGAGATGATTCTGGCAACGACGACGGTCGAGGATCTGGACCGGTTCGTGAAGATCTACTCGACGACGGGCGCCGAGAAGCGCAAGCTGCACGGTTCGAAGGGCTCGACCGTCTTCCGCGACCCGAACGAGGAAGACCGGGTCTGGGCCATCTTCGACTGGGACCTGGAGGGATGGAAGGCCTTCGCATCCGACCCCGAGGTCCCGCCGATCATGCAGGAGGCCGGCCACAAGAGCAGGCCCGAGGTGACCGAGCTCGTCGGCCGGTTCGACGCCTAGGTCTTCGTCGGAACGTGCATCAGGCTCATGCCGCGGAACGCTGCGATCGTCAGGCTCGGCTACGAGGCCCTCGGCAGAGGAGACCTGCAGACGCTCGGCGGGCTCTTCGGCGACGACGTCTCGTGGCACACGCCGGGCCGGAGCCCGCTCGCCGGCGACGTCGTCGGACGTGACGCCGTCTTCGCCCGTCTCGGCCGCTACGCAGCCGAGACGGGCGGCACCTTTCGGTCCCACCTGCAACGCGTGCTGACCGACGAGGACGGCCGCGTGATCGTGATCCATCAGAACGTCGCCGAGCGCAACGGCAAGCACCTGGACATCTACTGCTGCATCGTCTTCGAGCTCGAGAACGACCGCATCGTGGACGGCCGCGAGTACTTCTACGACCTCCAAGCCTGGGACGAGTTCTGGTCGTAGGGACGACAACGCCGATTTCAAGGGAGGACATCATGAAGAGTGCAACGAGCGCTGCCCGCGAGCCCATCAAGGCGGGGTTGATCGCGGATCTGACAGGCCCGCTCTCCTTCGTCGGGGTGGCCAACGCCAACGTCGCCGGGATGGTCGTCGACGACGTGAACGCCGAGGGCGGTTTGCTGGGACGCCCCGTCGAGCTCCGGCTCGAGGACAGCGCGACGAACGACGAGATCGCGGCCGCCAAGGCGCGGAAGCTGGTCGAGCAGGACCAGGTCGACGTCGTCTTCGGGGGCATCTACAGCTCGACGAGGGAGGCCATCAAGGGGCCGGCCGTGATCGAGGGCGGGACGCTCTACATCTACCCCGAGCAGTACGAGGGGCAGGAGTCCGATCCGCTGATCTTCTGCACCGGCCCGGTGCCCGCACAGCAGGTCGACCCGTTCATCCCCTGGATGATGCGTGAGACCGGCGCCAAGACCTTCTACCTCCCGTCCGCCGACTACATCTGGCCGCACGTGCTGAACGCGCGCGTCCGGCAGGTCGTCACCGCGAACGGCGGAAGCATCGTCGGCGAGGAGTACCACCCACTCGACCACACCGACTACCGGGCCACGGTCGACCGCATCGTCTCGAGCGGCGCGGACGCGGTGTTCAACACGATCGTGCCGCCCGGCCTGACGCCGTTCTTCGAGCAGCTGCACGAGTCCGGCTTCACCCGCCGCGGCGGACAGCTCATCTGCACGTACTTCGACGAGAACTTCCTCAACATGGTGCCTGCCGCTCACGTGGAGGGGCTCTATGGCTGCCTCGACTACTACCGGGCCGTCGAGGACCCGTTCAGCCGGAAGCTGCTCGCCCGGTACGACGACCTCTACCCGGGTGACGCGAAGTTCACCGGTGGAAGCGCGTGCTCGGGCCTGTACCGGGGCCTCCGGTTCTGGGCGGCGGCGGTGACGGAGGCCGGCTCGCTGGTGCAGGAGGACGTGATCGCGGCGCTCGATCACGCGCAGGTTGCCGACGGGCCTGGGGGCCCCGCCTCGATGGTGCCGGGCCAGCACCACGCGCGCATGAACATGTACATCGCCCGGGCGCGGGCCGGCCGTTTCGAGGTCGTCGAGAGCCTCGGGGCGATCGACCCGCACGAGCGCCTGGTCGAGACACAGGTTCTCACGGCCTGAGCGCATGCGGCCTGGCTGCCGCCGAGGCGGAGCCAGGCCGCATGCCTTTCCTACGAGAACGGCTTGGTGACCATGTCGGCGATCACCACGAGCAGCACCGCGACGTCGATGCGGGCGACGAGCACGATGCGATCGATCAGTGCGAGCGTCCGGGGGTGCTCCGGGCCGTTCTCTTCGGCCGAAGCCTGGATCTTCTTGGCGAGCGGTGACAGAACCGCGATCCCGGTGACGAAGGTCATGGCATAGCCGACGAGGCCGAGGTCGACCCAGAACGTGCCCCAGCCCCAGTCGATGTTGATCATCATGGCGATCCCCATCAGGAAGACGATCAGTCCCGCGGGCGCGAAGATCTTCTCCCCGGCGAACGCCGCCTGGCGGGCGACCGAGACGAGTGCACGGGGGTCCGACTCCCGTTGGGCCCGCAGAGCGAGGATGGTCAGCAGGACGCCGCCGCCGACCCACGCGACCGCAAGGATCACATGAACGGTCTTGAAGACGGCGTACCAGTGGTTCGGCAGTGCATTCGTCGAGAACGCGAAGATCGCTGCGATGACGACGACGGCCGCCAGCAGCCCGTAGGTGAGGACTCCGGCGGCGCGCGTCGGCGCCGCAGTCCCCGTTGCAGGTGTGTCCATGAGGCGATCTAGCCAGATGTGCGCACGGGTTTCAAGCTCGGTGCGGCCTCGAGCCGGTCGTCCACGTGTGTGCGGCGGCTCGAACGCAGCGCCGGCAAGGCCAGCAACAGGGAGAAGATGCCGAGCGCGACGAGCTGCTCGCCCGTCATCACCAGGCCGGCCAGTTGCTGGTCACGCAGGGGTGAGAGCCCCAGCAGCCGATCGGGCTGTGCCGCATACGGGGGGTAGAGCGGGTGGAAGCTGAAGATGAGCACGTCCGAGAGCACCGTTCCGAGCCAGAACAACGCGGCAGCGACACCGAGGCGGCGACCGCGGCTCAGCCTGCCCTGCCGGGCTGGATCGATCAGCTGCGTCCAGACGAGCAGGCCGGCGACGAAGAAGCAGCCGTGCTCGAGGTCGTGCACGGTCTGGTGCGACAGCGTGTAGTCGTAGGCCGCCGGAACGTGCCAGGCGGCGATCACCACCGCCCAGACGGCCACCGAGACACGCGGCCGAAGCAGGACGGCGAGGAACCTTCGGACCGATGTGCGCCTCGCGAGCCCGGCAAGCAGCTCCGCCGGCAGGAAGAAGAAGAGCAGCGGGCCGCGCAGCGCGAGCAGGATCAGCGCCGGCGCGACGTCTCCGATCAGGACATGCTCGAGCATGTGCGCGCTGAGGAGGTAGTGGTCTGCGACCGGATCGAGCGGCGAGACGACCGGCAGCACCGCCGCCGCCAGCCCGCCGGCGAACAGCACCGGCCGGTCCCAGGAGGCGTGGTCGCTACGGCCCCGGCCGCGCAGGCGGACGAAGCCGCGAGCGAACAGCAGCGCGGAGACGGTGGCCAGCGCCGCGACCGCCGGCGAGAACGTCCACGTGAATTGCGCGCCGCCGTCCATGATTCGGCTGGTCGAGCGGCTAGCCGGACGCGCGCGCGGGCCCTGCGCTCCGTGCGGCCTCGAGCCAGTCGTCGACGTTCGGGACGTCGCCCGAGGCGTACTGCCAGACAGCCAGCACGGTTGCGGTCTCGTCGACCAGGAACGCGCTGCGTTGCGCCACGTCCCTCAACCCGCGGAACTCGAACTCGACGCCGAAGGCGCGCACGGCCTCCCCGTTGAAGTCCGACAGGAGCCCGAAGTTGAGATCGAGCACCTGGGTCCACGCGATGTGGCACCAGGGCGAGTCGCGTGAGATGCCGACCGGCTGAACGCCCACCTCGTCGAAGTCCGCGCGCCGGTCGCGCACGAGCTCCATCTCGTTGGTGCACGTCGACGACCAGTCGAAGGGGTAGAAGACGATCAGCTTGGGACCATCCTCGACCAGTTCGCGCAAGGTCACGGGCTGCCCCGGGCCGAGGAACACCGTCGCAGCGGGGAGAGTGTCACCGGCGCCGAGCACGTCTCGAGACTAGTACATCCGCCTCAGTCCGCCGCGGGCGCGCTCGAGACCGCCGCCGACGATTCCGTTGCGGCGGAGATCTCGCGTACGACCTCGACGATGTCGCGGTTCGCGTTCCAGATGCGGAGCTGGCGGTCGGAGCCGTTGCCGCGAGAGAGAATCTCGCGTACGCCCTCGAGCTCGCGTTCCGAGGCGAGCTCGCGTGCGTGCGGCTCGACGTCGCGGAGCGTCCTCCGGACGAGCTGCGCGATCGGGACGCGGTTGCGGCGGCCCGTAGCGAGGTCCATGACGGGCGCCTCGAGGCCGTAGCGGGCCGCAAGCCACTTGTTCTCGGTCGTCAGCAGCCGATGCCAGCTCGGGATCGGCTTGCCCGCGTCGTACAACTCGCAGTACATCTTCACGATCGCCTGAAAGAACGCCGCGATCGCAACGACGTCCTCGATCCGCGTGACCGCGTCGCAGACGCGCATCTCGATCGTGCCGAGCCGCGGATGCGGCCGGATGTCCCACCAGATGTGCGTGTAATCGGCGATGCACCCGGTGCGCTCGAGCTGGCCGACAACCTCTGCATAGTCGGCGTAGTCGTTGAAGCGGGGCGGCGGGCCGGAACGCGGGAAGGCGGCGAAGACCATCTGACGGCTCGACGCGAGCCCCGTGGGCTCGCCGCGCCAGAAGGGCGACGAGGCGGAGAGCGCGAGCATCTGCGGCAGATGCACGAGCAATCCGTTCATCACCTGAATTGCCTTCTCCGGGTCGTCGATCGCGACGTGCATGTGCATCCCGAAGATCAGCTCGCGGCGTGCGATGTACTGCAGTTGGTCGACGAGTTGGCGATAGCGGTCGCGGGCAGTGATCCGCTGGCGCTCGAAGAGGCTGAACGGGTGCGTGCCGGCCGAGCCGAACCGGCAGCCTTCGGACCGCGCGATGTCGGCCACGTATCCGCGCAGTTGGGAGAGCGACTGCATGACGTCGCCGGCGGTCCTGCACACAGGGGTCGTCACCTCGATCACCGACTGCATCAGTTCCGCGTGAATGCGGCTTCGGTGCTCGCCGTGCTCGACCGCCGCGAGCACCGAGTCGATGTGCTGCACGAGATCCCACGTTTCGGGATCGAGCAGCATGAACTCCTCCTCGACGCCGAGCGTGTACGGGTCGCCGTTGCCGAACGAGTGGTCGAGCACGCTCGCCCGGCCTTGGCCGAGGCCCTCGGCGCCCTTCCCTGTGATCGAGGGCGGGAAGATCTGCCTCATGACACCAGTATCACCGCTTCCGCCTCGATCTCGACGAGCCAGCGCGGGTCGAGCAGGTTGGTGACGATGCCCGTGGTCGCCGGCCGCGCTCTCGCGAAGGCCTCCCCGTGGGCGCGTCCGACCTCGTCGATGTGCGCCGCGTCGGTGACGTAGATGCGGGTTCTCACGACATCGTCGAGCGTGGCGCCGGCCTCCGTCAGCGCCCACTCGATGATTCCTAGGCACACCAATGCCTGCGCGTACGCGGTTGCGGGCGGGTCTGCGTCGCCGGGCATGATCGGCGCGGTGCCCGAGACCCAGACGCGGTCGCCGACCCTTACGGCTCGCGAATACCCGACGCGGTTCTCGAACGCGGCCCCGGAGGAGATCAACTGTCGTTCCATGCTCGCTAGTCTCGCCGCTGGTGAATGCCCTGCGCCAGGTCGACGGTTGGCCGTGCGAGCATGCGGCCGTCGGGGTGACCGGCGAGGTCGAAGCGACGCACGGGGAGGCCGAGCGCCGGTTCCCGTGGGCGTCGGTGACGAAGCTGGCGTCGGCGGTCGCGATGCTCGTGGCCGCCGAGGAAGGGCTTGTCGACCTCGATGAGCCGGCCGGGCCGCCGGGCTCGACGTTCCGACATCTGCTCTCGCACGCCTCGGGACTGCCGTTCGATGCAGGGCCGCCGATCTCGCGACCGGGCGTGCGCCGTGTGTATTCGAACTACGGTTTCGAGGTCGCGGCGACACTCGTGGAGCAGCGTGCGGAGATGCCGTTCGCGGAGTACTTCGCCCACGTGTGGCAGGGAACGACGGCCGTGCTCCGCGGCTCGGCAGGTTCGGGCGTCGAGGGCACGCTGACCGACCTCCTCGAGCTCGCACGCGAGTTGCAGGCCCCGCGTAGGCTCGCGGCCGAGACGCTCTCGGAAGCAGTTGCCGTGCAGTTCCCGGGGCTCGCGGGAGTACTGCCCGGCTTCGGCCGCCAGGACCCGAACGACTGGGGCTTGGGCATCGAGTTGCGAGACGGGAAGGCGCCGCACTGGACCGGCTCCCGGAACTCTGCGCGGGCGTTCGGCCACTTTGGCAGGAGCGGCACGTTCCTCTGGATCGATCCCGCCGCGGGGATCGCCCTCGCCTGCCTCACCGACCTCGCATTCGGGGGCTGGGCCGTCGAAGCCTGGCCGCGGTTCGCGGACGCCGTGCTGGCCGAGGCGGGCCGAACTCTTTAAACGGGCTTTACCCGGCTCGACCTACGGTGAGGGGGGATGTTCTCCCGGCTCGAACCGGTCCGCCGCCGGGTCCGCCTGGCACGAGGCCTGCTCCTGGGGGGGTCGGTTCTCGTCTTCGGGGCGACCATGGGGCTCGCCCGCTCCCATTTTCCGGGGCATCACAAGCACGGCGTCACGCCGCTCAGCCCGCCCGCATCGTTCGTCGACGTCGTTCGGCGCAACCAGCTCGACGCCGGGATACTCGCCCCTGCGGAAGCCCCACCCGGAATCGGTTCGGCACCCTCGTGAGCCGCGCGATCTTCCGGTCGATGGGCTGCGACATCGTCGTGGAGGGGGCGTCGCCTGAGAGGGCGGGCGAGGTTCGCGCCCTCTTCGAGCGCTACGACGACGTCTTCAGCCGCTTTCGCCCACGGACGGAGCTCGCGAGGCTGAACGCGTCCCGAGGCGGATCGATGTCGTCCCTGTTTCGGGAGGCTCTCGAGGTGGCCATCTGGGCGTCGGAGCAGACGGGCGGACTGGTCGACGCGCGTGTCGGCGGCGCCGTCGTCGCGGCCGGCTACGACCGTGACTTCTCCGACGGCCTCGACAGCCGTGAGCCCGTTGCGGCCGGGGTTGCCCGCGGCACACTTCGCCGGCTCGGTCCGGTGCTCCGGCTGGGCGTAGGGGTGCAGCTCGATCTGAACGGCGTCGTGAAGGCGCTCGCGGTCGATCGTGCCGGTGGTCTCCTCGACGGGCACGGGTTCGTCTCGGCGGGAGGCGATCTCGCCACGCGCGGCTTGGTCGACGTCGCGCTCAGCGGGGGCGATGCCGTCCGGGTGAACGGGGGGCTCGCGACGAGCGGCACGACGCGGCGTCGCTGGCTGCGGGACGGTGAGCCGCAACACCATCTCATCGACCCGCGCACCGGTCGCCCGGCGGTTACTCCCTGGTCGGAGGTCACCGTCTGCGGTGCAACCTGCCTGGCGGCCGACATCGCCGCCAAGGCTGCACTGCTTCTCGGCTCCGGGGGGCCGGCCTGGCTCGAGCAGCGCGGCCTGCCTGGGCGGTTCGTCGGCCGCGACGGGATCGTGACGACCGCTGCGTGGACGCACGCAGTGCAGGGGCTGCCGTGCACCTGACGTCGAGCCCGGTCGATTGGTATGCGGCCCGTGCGGCCGGCGTCGTCGCGTACGTGCTGCTCACGCTCGTCGTCTCGCTCGGTCTGACGATGTCCTCACGGCGGAAGCTCGAACGCTGGCCTCGGTTCGCTCTCGAGGAGGTGCACCGATTCGGCGGGATCCTCGTCGGGACCTTCGTCGCGATCCATGTCGTGACGATCGCGATCGACTCGTATCTGCGGTTCTCGCTGCCGGCGATGCTCGTGCCGCTCGCTGCGTCCTACCGGCCGGTGTGGGTCGCACTCGGGATCGTTGCCGCCGAGCTTCTCCTCGCGCTCGCGATCACCAACCGTCTGCGCGATCGGATGCCGTACGCGCGCTGGCGCACCATGCACTACGCGAATTTCGTGGTCTGGGCCGCGGCAACCGGGCATGGGCTCGCCAGTGGAACCGACCGCAGCAGTGTCTGGTTGATCACCCTCACGGCCGTGTGCGTGGGTGCCGTCGTCACGCTGACGGCGCGGCGTGTTCGGCTACCGCCTCTCACGGCGCTCGCGGCGGGTGGGGGAGCCGTGGCGGCTGTGATCGCTCTCGCGGTCGTTGCGTTCCCGTTCCATTCGCGGGCCTGGAATGCCCGGGCGTTTCACGACTCTCTCGCCGGGGTCGTCTCGCGCAATGCCGGCCCCACACGCGAGATCGTCTCGGTCACCGCAACCGGGGAGGGTGACCAGCGGGTGCTGATGCGCGCGGACCTGCTCGTCGAGCCGCGCGGCCTGCTCGCGACATCGTTCGAGCTCGAGTTCCTGCCCAGTGGGCTGCGTTGCCACGGGCGAGTCACGCACGTCGAATCGCTGGGGTTCCAAGGGACGTGCCGCGCGGACGACGGAACGACGAGAGTCGTGCGCGCGACGTGGGAGAACGAACAGGGCCGCCAGTTCAACGCCGGGACGCTCGACGTTCATGCGTAGGCTCGTCCCGCTTGCAGCCGTGGCGCTTGTCGCGGTGAGCTGCGGTGCGTCTCCGAAGCCCACGGCGACCGTCTCGCGGCGGCTCGCCAAGCGAGATCCGGTCGCACACCGTGTCCCGGTGACCGTCGCGGAGCGTGCGATCGGGCACCTGGCTGCGCCGGTCCAGGACGCGGCCTCGGCCCCGTGGCGCGGCGGAGCCATCCTTGCGGGCGGCCTCACGGCCGCCGACACATCGACCTCGAACGTGGTGATCGTGGGTGCTTCCGGAAGCGCGGCGCCGCTGCCGCTCGCCTTGCACGACACGACGGCCGCCGCTCTCGGCGGCGCCGTCTACCTGTTCGGAGGGGGCGACGGCGTCCATCAGCTCGACGCCGTCACACGAATCGCGCCGGGCAGCCCGACCACGGTCGGCCGCCTGCCGTCGCCGAGCTCGGATCAGGCAGGGGCTGCCTTGGGCGGGGCCGAGTACATCGTGGGTGGCTACACGGGCACCGGCTGGTTGAACACGATCGTTCGCTGGCGGCCCGGTCGGCAGGCCCAGGTCGTCGGCCACCTTCCCGTGGCGCTCCGCTACGCCGCCGTTGCCGCCACCGCCGGGAGGATCGTGATCGCCGGAGGCTCGACCCCGGCGGGGACGGCCAGCGATGCCGTGCTCGCCTTCGACCCGGCGACCCGGCGCGTGACGCGCATCGGGCGCCTTCCCAACCCGACCACACACGCCGCGGCGGCGGCGCTCGGCAGCCGTGTCTACGTGATCGGCGGCCGGGGCGCGACGGTCGACACACCGACCGCGGCGGTCGTGGCTGTCGATCCGATCGCCCGCAAGGTCGTTGCGGCGGGCACGCTCGCTGCCGCCCGCTCCGACCTCGCGGCCGTCGGGCTGCCGGGCCGGATCCTGCTCCTCGGCGGCCGCGGAGGCTCCGGCACGGTTGCCACCGTCTCCGAGCTCCGCCCGGCCCGCCGGAAGAAGACGGCGGCGGCGGCGACGCCCAATCTCGTCGACCCGCGCAACGTGTATGCCGCGGACGGCGCCGGAAACCTGACCGGTGCCGCACGTACGGCACGGTCGCTGGTCTACGTCCCGAACTCGCGGTCGAACACGGTCGACGTGATCGACCCGGACACCTTCAAGGTGGTCGACCACTTCGCGGTGGGTGTCCTACCGCAGCACGTCGTGCCCGGATACGACCTCCGGCATCTCTACGTCACCAACGACGTCGGAAACACCCTCACGGAGATCGATCCGCACACGGGGCGCCCCACCCGGACGATCCCGGTCGACGATCCATACAACATGTACTTCACGCCCGACGGTCGGTATGCGATCGTCGTCGCCGAGCGCAACGCGCGCCTCGACTTTCGAGACGCCCACACCTTTGCGCTCGTCAAGTCTGTCTCGACTCCCTGCCTCGGTGTGGACCACATGGACTTCACCGCCGACGGCACGAAGGCGCTCGCCAGCTGTGAGTTCTCGGGGCAGCTGCTCGAGCTCGACGTGGTCGGGCAGCGTGTCGTGAAGGTGTTCCGCACCGGCGGTGGGCTCGGCATGCCCCAGGACGTGAAGCTGTCGCCGGACGGCCGGGTGTTCTACGTCGCCGACATGATCGCGAACGGGGTGTGGGTCGTGAACGCCCACAGCTTCAACGTCATCTCGTTCATCCACACCGGCCGCGGCGCCCACGGCCTCTACCCGAGCCGGAACGCGCGCTACCTCTATGTCAGCGACCGCGGAGAGGGTGCGGTCTCCGTGCTCAGCTTTGCCACCCGCAAGGTCGTTCACACGTGGCACATCCCGGGTGGGGGAAGTCCCGACATGGGCGGCGTCTCCGCCGACGGAAAGGTGCTCTGGCTGTCGGGACGGTACGACGGGGTCGTCTACGCGATCTCGACCCGCGACGGGAAGCTGCTCGCGCGCATCCCCGTCGGGCTCGGCCCGCACGGGCTCTGCGTCTGGCCGCAGCCCGGCCGGTACTCACTCGGGCACACGGGCATCCTCAGGTGACCCGCGCCTCGTGCCTGGGCTGCCCGGTGTCGAAAGATGGGCCGACCGGCTCATGCATCGGGCCGTGAAACCGACGATCGTCTGCCGATGGACGACGCAGGGGTGCTGCACCTGATCGAGGACGATCTCTCGGGCGTGTGGGTCGGCGATCTCGCGTGCGAGGGCATCTGCGCCGTCGAGCAATACCTCGCCAAGCACCTCGCGTTCCTGGTCTATCTCGACGAGGCCTCCGCGTAGGAGCCTCGGCGGAGCGCTTACGCCTCCGCCAGCCCCAGCGCCTTCTCGAGCGAGCCCTTCGGCATCGCGCCGAGCGCGGAGGCCTGCATCTCGCCGCCCTCGAACAGCACCATGAACGGGATCGACGCCACGCCGTAGCGCTGCGCGAGATCCTGCTGCTCGTCGATGTTGACCTTGACGATCTTCACCTGATGCTCGTCGGCGATCCGGTCGAGCACCGGGGACACGGCATGACAGGGGCCGCACCATTCGGCCCAGAAATCGACGATCACCTTGCCGTCGGACTTCAGGACCTCACTCTCGAACGTGTCGGTTGTTGCGTTGGTTGCCAATCGCTTCCTTTCTCCGTGATCGTACGCTGTGGTCAACGCGGGCCCGGGAGCGTTTGTTCCCGGAAGCTACGATCGAGCAATGTTCGCGCCGCTTCCGGACAAACCCGATCATGCCGCGCTGGAGCTGGAGATCCTCGAGCTCTGGGAGCGCGAGCAGACCTTTCAGCAGCTGCGCGATCGCAATCGCGGCAACGACCGCTGGTCGTTCGTGGACGGGCCGGTGACGGCCAACAGGCTGTCGCTCGGAGTCCACACGGCCTGGGGCCGGACGCTGAAGGATGTCTTCCAGCGCTACAAGGCGCTCCGCGGCTTCGACCAGCGTTACCAGAACGGGTTCGACTGCCAGGGGCTCTGGATCGAGGTGGGCGTCGAGCGCGAGCTCGGGTTGAACTCGAAACGCGAGATCGAGGAGTACGGGCTGGAGGAGTTCGCGCGGAAATGCCGCGACGTCGTCGTGCGCTCGTCGGAGGCGCTGACCCGCGGCTCGGTCCGCCTCGGCCAGTGGATGGACTGGGGGCGCGACTACTTCACGTTCAGCGACACGAACATCGAGTACATCTGGAAGTTCCTCAAGATCGTCCACGGGCGCGGCTGGCTGTACATGGGGCACCGCTCGACCGAGTGGTGCCCGCGCTGCGGGACGTCGCTCTCCCAGCACGAGCTCTCGCAGTCGGGCGTCTACCAGGATCGCGCGGATCCCTCCCTCTACGTCCGCCTGCCCCTCGTCGACCGGGACGGGGAGTTCGTCGTGGTCTGGACGACGACGCCCTGGACGCTCCCGGCGAACGTGGCCGCCGCGGTGCACCCCGACGAGGACTACGGTCGGCGTGAGAACGGCGAATGGGTCGCCGTCGAGCTCTTCCCGCACGACACGTTCGTCGAGCGGCTCATCGGCAGCGAGCTCGTCGGGTGGCGCTACCGTGGCCCCTTCGACGATCTCCAGGCCGCTTCGGCCGTCGAGCATCGCGTGATCCCCTGGGAGGACGTGACGATGGACCAGGGCACGGGGATCGTCCACATCGCGCCCGGCTGCGGCGGTGAGGACTTCGAGCTGTCGAAGCTCCACCAGCTCGCAGTGCTGACGCCGGTCGACGAATCGGGGCGATTCTACGACGACTACGGCTGGCTGCACGGGCTCTCGACCACGGAGGCCGCCGACCAGATCATCGGGCGGCTCGGCGAGACCGGTTTCCTCGTCGAGGCGGGGCTGTACACGCATGCCTATCCGCATTGCTGGCGGTGCGACACGCCTCTGATCTTCCGTCTCTCCGACGACTGGTTCATCGCGGTCGATCAGATCCGCGAGCAGCTGCTGGACGAGAACGCGAAGGTGCAGTGGGTGCCCGAGTACATGGGCAAGCGCATGGACGACTGGCTGCGCAACATGGGGGACTGGAACATCTCGCGCCGCCGGTACTACGGGCTGCCGCTTCCCTTCTACCCGTGCTCGTGCGGCCACCTGAACGTCGTCGGCTCGAAGACGGAACTCCGCGAGCTCGCGACCGAAGGCTTCGAGCAGCTCGAAGAGCTGCGCCGGCCGTGGGTCGACCGCGTGCCGATCCGGTGCGCGGAGTGCGGCGCGACGGTCGAGCGGATCCCGGAGGTCGGCGATGTCTGGCTGGACGCCGGCATCGTTCCCTTCTCGACGCTCGGCTGGGAGAACGACGAGTGGGCCCCCGAGGGCTATGCGACCGGTGCTGCGCACGGGCTGACGAAGGCCGACCTTCCCGATCACGCGCACTGGGAGGAATGGTTCCCCGCCGACTGGGTCTCCGAGATGCGCGAGCAGATCCGGCTCTGGTTCTACTCGCAGTTCTTCATGTCGGTCGCCCTCGTCGGCCGCTCGCCGTACCGGCGTGTGCTGGCGTACGAGAAGATGCTCGACGAGCAAGGGCGCGAGATGCACGCCTCGTGGGGGAACACGATCCCCGCCGAGGATGCCTTCACCCAGATGGGCGCCGACGTGATGCGCTGGCAGTACTGCGCGCAGCCTCCGGACCGCAACCTCCTCTTCGGCTTCGGGCCGGCGCACGAGATCAAGAAGCGGCTGCTGACGTTTTGGAACTCCGTCAGGTTCCTCGTCGACTACGGGAACATCGAGGGCTTCGCGCCGACCTGGGACCGGCTCGAGCCGGATGTCGAGCTCCGTCCGCTCGACAGGTGGCTCGTCGAACGGACGAGGCAGCTCGTCGTCGAGGCAACCGACGGTTACGAGGCCACGCTCACGGTCGAGGTGACCCGTGCCTTCGATGTGTTCGTCGACGACGTCTCGAACTGGTACATCCGACGCTCACGGCGTCGCTTCTACTCCTTCGACGAGGCGGCGTTCCGCTCCCTCTGGTTCGCGCTCGTGCAGTCCCTGCGCGTCGTTGCTCCGGTGATGCCGTTCCTCGCCGACCACCTCTGGCGAACGCTCGTCCGGGACGGTCCGGCGTCGGTGCACCTCGCGCCCTGGCCCGAGCCCGTGGAGCCCGACCGGGCGCTGCTCGTGGAGATCGAAGAGGTGCGACGCGTTGTCGAGCTCGGTCGCCAGGCGCGTGCGGCGTCGCAGTTGAAGCATCGGCAGCCGCTCCGCCGGCTCATCGTCGCAGGCGCCTCGCGCGCCGAGGACCACGGCGACGAGATCGCCGACGAGCTGCGCGTGAAGGAGGTCGAGTTCGGGGACGTGGAGGCGTCGGAGCTGCGGGTGAAGCCCAACCTGCCGGTGCTCGGGCCGAAGCTCGGCGCGGGCTTGGGCGCGGTCCGCGACCGCCTGCAGCGCGGCGAGTTCGAGCAGCTCGCGGGCGGGCGGTTCCGGGTCGACGGCCACGTTCTCGAGCCGGGCGAGGTGCTCGTCGAGCGGGTCGGCCGGGAGGGATGGGCGGTCGCGAGCGAAGACGGTGTCACCGTTGCGCTCGACACCTCGCTCGACGACGAGCTCCGCCTGGAGGCGAAGCTGCTCGACCGGGTGCACGAGGTCAACGTGCTGCGCAAGCGCTCCGGTCTCGAGATCACCGACCGGATCAGGCTGTGGGTCCCCGACGACGACCTGATCGAGCGCTACCGCGACCGGCTTCGAGCGGAGACGCTCGCGGTGGCGGTCGAGCTCGGCGAGCTGCGAATCGAAAAGGCCTGAAGCGGCTCACGCCGCTCTTTTCTGACCACTTCAGTCCTGGGCGTCGGCGAGCGCGAGCTCGCGTCGGAGCTCGGTCGGCAGGCGAAACTCGACGCCCTCGTCGACGAGGCGATACGGCTCGATCTCCGTGACCCCGCGTGACCGGAACCAGGCGCAGACGCGCTCGACGAGCTTCTCGGGCGCCGAGGCTCCCGAGGTGACCCCTACCACGTCGACGCCGTCGAGCCAGCGCTCGTCGATCTCGGTCTCGTCGTCGATCAGATGGCCGCCGATTCCCGCGGCGCGTGCCGTCTCGACGAGCCGGTTCGAGTTGGACGAGTTCCGGGAGCCGATCACGAGCAGCAGCCCGATCTCGCTCAGCATCTCCTTGACCGCCCACTGGCGATTGGAGGTCGCGTAGCAGATGTCTTCCTTCTTCGGTGCGTAGATCAGCGGGAAGCGGGTGCGCAGCGCGGTGATGATCTCCGCGGTCTCGTCCACCGAGAGCGTGGTCTGCGTCACATACGCGAGACGCGTCTCGGTGGTGAAGGTGAGTCGCTCGACATCCTCGACGGACTCGACGAGCACCATCGCGTCGGGCGCCTCACCCATCGTTCCGACGACCTCCTCGTGGCCTTCGTGGCCGATCAACACGACGGTGTACCCATCCGCGGCGTAGCGCCTCGCCTGCACGTGCACCTTGGTGACGAGCGGGCAGGTGGCGTCGATCGTGTTCAACCGGCGTGCCTGGGCGTTCGCGTGCACCGACGGTGCCACACCGTGGGCGGAGAAGACCACGGTCTCACCCTCGGGCACCTCGGTCTCCTCGTCGACGAACACGGCTCCGCGCGCTTCGAGATCGCGGACGACGTGCAGGTTGTGGACGATCTGCTTGCGCACATAGACGGGTGGCCCGTACAGGTCGAGCGCCTTCTCCACCGTCTCGACGGCGCGCTCGACACCGGCGCAGTAGCCGCGGGGAGACGCGAGGAGGACTTTCCGCACCACGGGGCCAGGGTACCGGCGTGAGAACGAGAGGCCCGCTGCTCGGGGGGTCGTCGCAGCGGACCTCTCGCGATCGCTCACCACGGCGCATGGCCAGGAACGTGGCGCCGAGGATCGCATTGCCCAGCCTTGACGACGCTAACGGGACCCGCCGGCTGATGAAATAGGCCAGAAGGCCCATCTTTACAAGCCACACGCGTGTCGAGCGGGCGGCGTAGCATCAGCGGTCCGGATGGAGGAGCTGCTGTGAGCCAGGCAACCGAAGCGGTTCTCTTCAACGGCATTCCGTTGTTGGTGCTGGCCGCTGCGTACACCGCGGTGACCGCCGCGATCCTGCCGGTTCTCTGGCGGCAGCGACAGCAGGCGCACCCGCTCGACTGGGCCGTCTTTTTCGTCTTCCCCGGAATCGCCGTCGCGGCCGGCATCCTGGGGGTGCTCGTTCTCTCCGACGGCGATTCCCTCGGCGGCCACACGTGGCTCTCCTTGGCGGCGATCCTGGTGGCGTTGGCGCCGGTTGTGCTCCTGCTGGCACGGTGGCCCGACCGCGCCCTGGTCGTCGGGGCGATCGGCCGCACCCGCGAGGCGGAGGCGCGCGTCTCGAGTCGAGACCGCGAGCTCGAGGCGGTTGCAGACATCTCCAATGCCCTCACGCGTGCGCGGACGCCGGCTGACGCAGCCCGCCCGCTCGTCCGCCAGGTGACGACGCTGCTCGGGGTCGGTTTCGCGGGGGTGGTCGTGATCGCGGATGGACGCGACGATGCGATTGGTGTCTACGCCGAGCTGAACGGAGAGCCGGCGCCCTGGTGGGCGGACGTGCGCGTCGACCTCCGCAACGAGCCGTCCGGCATCGCCAGCGCCGTCTCCGCTGCGGCACCCGTCACGGTCTACGACGTCGGCAGCTCTTCGAGCATCAGTCGGCGGCTTGCGGCGATGGTCGGCGCGCAGAGCGGTGCCTGGGTGCCGATGGTGGCCGAGGAGCGCGTCGTCGGCGTGCTCGTGTTCGCCTCGACCGACGCGAAGCGGACGTTCCCGGCCGACGAGCTCGCGCTCCTGCAGGCGATCGCGTCGGACGCCGCCCTTGCGCTCGAGCGGCTCCGTTCGGAGGCGGCGCTCTCCGACGCCCTGGCGCGGGAGCAGCTGATCGGCGGGGTCGTCCGGCGGATCCGCGCTCAGCTCGATCCGGAAGCCGTGCTCGAGGTCGCACGAGACGAGCTCGGCCGGGCCCTCGCTCGAGGGCCTGTCTCGATCTCGGTCGAGCGGGGGGCCCGGGTGATCACCGAGCATGGGCTCTCGGCGGGAGAGCAGTTCCTCGTGGATACGGTCGAGCGGGAGGTGGACGCCGCGTTGCACACCGCCCGTTTGCTCTCCGAGAACCGCCGGCGAATCGACCAGCAGGCCGCGCTTCTCCATGCCGCGCAGGTCGTGACCACCGAGCTCGAGATCGAGGCGGTGCTCGAACGGCTCGTGCAGGAGGTGACGAAGCTGCTCGACGCCGACGCGGCCGACTGTCACCTCGTCGACCCGGAGCGTGCGGTGCTGCGCTGCGCGGCCGTCCACGGGTTCGACGCGGGGCTCGTCGGTCTCGAGTTCTCGCCGCCGCAGGGGCTGTCGGCGGCTCCCGAGCCGAGCCCTGCCTTCGCCGGGTTCGCGCGTGCTCTCGTCGCGCCGATGATCTGGGCAGGTGAGACGCGGGGCGTTCTCGGCGTCGGCGTCCGCGATCCGGAGCGGACCTTCTCGGAGGCCGACGTCGACCTGCTCGAGGCATTCGCGTCCCTCGCCTCCCTGGCCCTCCGCAACGCCGAGAGCTTCCGCGAGCGGTCGCGCCAGGCCCGTGTTCAGCGCGGCTTCTACCGCATCGCCTCGCTGCTCGGTGAGCCGCTCTCGCTGGGAGAGACCTATGACGCGGCCGCCCAGGCGGCTGCCGAGGCACTCGGCGGGGAGTTTGCCGCGGTGCTCGTGCGCAGCCCGGCCGGGCTCGGCCTCGTCGGCGGCCATGCGCTCCCCGACGCAGTGCGGTCACTGGAGCCGCCGCCGGCGCTCGATGCCGCCGCGTCCGAGGGGCACCTGCTCACCGCGAGCCGGATCTCGGATGACGAACGCTTCGACGGACGGTGGCGCGACGCCCCGTTCGCGGCTCTGCTCGCGATTCCGGTGGGCGGGGAGACGCCGGGTCTCGTGCTCGTCTTCTTCGAGGAGGAACGCGACTTCGCTCGTGACGACCTCGAGCTCGCCCATCAGGTGGCGGGCGCTGCGACCGGCGCGCTCGACCGGAGCCGCCTCTTCGAAACCGAGCGCACGGCGCGTTCGCTCTCCCAGCAGCTCGCACGGACGGGGAGCCTGCTGGCGACCAAGCTCGACCCGATTGCCGTCCTCGAGGCGGTTGTCGAGGAAGCGGCGGGCCTGCTTGGCGCCGACGCTGCGGCGCTCGCCGCGCTCGAAGGCGAAGACCTCGTCATCACTGCCGCCGCCGGTGACGGGGCGGGGCAGGCGCTCGGCGCGCGCTCGCCGGCCACGGGCTGGGTCGCCGGTGACGTTGCGCAGTCACGCGCCCCCGTTTCCTACGAGGACACGGCCGCCAACGACGGGCTCGCCGAGTCGGACGCCCTGCTCGCGCTCGGGCACCGGGCCTACCTCGGGGTGCCGCTCCCCGGACGGGAAGGTGCTCTGCACGGCGTGCTCTCCGTCTACTCCCTGCGGCCCCGCGTGTGGCGCGAGGACGAGACGCAGGCGCTTGCCGCGCTCGCTGCGAGCGCGTCCATCGCCCTGCTGAACGCCGAGCTCTACGAGCACGTGGCGGTCGAGCGTGAGCAGAGCGTTGCCATCCTGGCCAACATTGCCGACGGCATCGTTGCCGTCGATCGTCAGGGCAACGTCGTCCTGTGGAATCGCGCGGCAGAGGAGATCACCGGTGTGCCGGCTGCAGAGGCGATCGGGCGCACGCCGGTTCAGGTACTGCAGCGCGACCTCGAGCCGGAGACCGCCGGCCCGAACCGCGAGGTCGTCATCCTGAACGGCGATCGTGAGGTTTGGCTCTCTCTGTCCGGGGCCGTGATGCGGGATCCCACCGGGGCCGTTGCCGGCCGGATCTTCGCGTTCCGCGACATCTCGTCCGAGCATGTCGTCGAGCAGATGAAGTCGGACTTCGTCTCGACCGTCTCGGTGGAGCTTCGGGCGCCTCTGACGACGATCTACGGCTTCGCCGAGACGCTGCTGCGAGACGACCTCACGTTCGGTGATGTCGAACGGCGCACGTTCCTGGCGTTCATCTCCAGCGAGGCGAAGCGACTGACGTCGATCGTCGATGCGCTGCTCAATGTCGCACGTCTGGACACGGGCGAGCTCGGCCTCTCCCTGGTACCGACCGACGTCGGGCCGTTGGTGACGGACGTCGTCGCTGCAGCCGGCACCCCTGCAAACGGCAATCGCCTGGTCGCCGAGGTCGCAGCGGAGCCGCTCGAGGCGCAGGCGGATCCGGAGAAGCTCAGGCAGGTCCTCGACCAGCTGGTCGCGAACGCGGTCAAGTACTCACCGGGCGGCGGGGTCGTGAACGTCTCCGCGCGGCGACGACAGGATGTGGTCGAGGTCAGAGTCACAGACGAGGGGATCGGGATTCCCACGGCCGAGCGCGAGCGGATCTTCGCCAAGTTCTACAAGGCGGAGGGTGGACAGGGCACCGGCCTCGGCCTCTTCATCGCCCAGGGCCTCGTGCGCGAGATGGGCGGCAGGATCTGGGTCGACTCGGAGGAGGGGCGGGGATCGACCTTCGCCTTCGAGTTGCCGGTCGTCCGGGACGATGCGGTGTGAGTTTTGCGGAAACTGGAATAACGAGCGGAATGGCAACGCGTGTGTTGGTGATCGACGACGAGTCGCCGATCCGGCTCCTGTGCCGGATCAACCTCGAGGCAGAGGGGATGGAGGTGTTGGAAGCCGTCGACGGGCCGCGCGGACTCGAGACGGCGCGGGCGGAGCGACCCGACGTGATCCTGCTCGACGTGATGATGCCCGGGCTCGACGGTTGGCACGTCGCCGCAGAGCTGCTCGAGGACGAACGGACCGAGGAGATCCCGATCATCTTTCTCACCGCGCGGGCCGAGTTGCGCGACCGAGCCCGCGGAATCGATCTCGGGGGCGTCGACTACGTCACGAAGCCGTTCAATCCGGTCGAGCTGGCGCCGCGTGTCCGCGATCTGATCGCGCGCGTCGACCGCGGAGAACGGGACGACCTACGGCGCGAGAAGCTCTCCGAGTTGCGTTCGCTGCTCGAGCGCGCCTAGATGATTGATCGGGAATTCAACGCCGCCCCGGCTGGGGGCCTGCACACGGCGCATTGCGCCCGCCGCGCCCGGCGCCAAGGCCCACCGGCCTTGGCCCCGGTCGCGTCGACCACACTGCTTGGTGCAGACCCTCCCCGGAACACCGTCAATTACCGATCAACCATCTAGCAGGGGCTCGGCCCTCCCCGGCCGTGCGCCTACACTGCGCGGCGACGGGACGTAGCTCAGCCTGGTCAGAGCGCCGCCTTTGGGAGGCGGAAGCCGTCGGTTCGAATCCGACCGTCCCGATAGCGGATCCTCGAGCTCAAAGCTGCCACTCGCCGTTTCTGAGCAGGGGGACTGCTTCGCCTTCCTCGGTGATGCCGTCGACCTCCAGGTCGTTCGAGCCGATCATGAAGTCGGTGTGGATCGACGAATGGTTCACGCCGCGTTCGTGCCGGTCCTCCGGAGACAGATCGGGCGCCCACGGCAGTGCCTGGACGATCGCCGCTCCGAGTGCGATGTGCGACGACGCGTTCTCGTCGAAGAGCGTGTCGTAGAAGACCAAGCCGGTCCTCCCGACCGCGGAACGGCCGTCCACCAGGGCGACTTCGCCGAGCCGTGTCGCACCGTCGTCCGTCGCGATGTGCGTCCGCATGACCTCCTCACCCGTCTCGGCGCGTACCTCCACGACGCGGCCGCCTGCGAAGCGGACCTCCAGGCCACGCACGATGTTGCCCTGGATCTGCAGCGGCAAGGTCGAACGCACCGTGCCCTCGGCGCGACGTGCGTCAGGGGTCGTGTAGACCTCCTCGGTCGGCATGTTCGCAACGTGCTCGATGCCGTTGGACTCGTCGAGCGCTGCCTGCCAGTTCGCGTCGGGATGCATCCCGATTGTCAGGTCCGTCCCCGGGCCGCGATAGCGAAGCTCTGCGAAGCGGCGCTCGTTGAGCGCGGCGGCGCGGGCCTGCAGGCGACCGATGTGCTCACGCCACGCAGCGACAGGATCCGGCTGGTCGAGTCGTACAGCCTGTCCGACGGCCTCCCAGAGCCGCTCCACGTCGGGCTCGCCGAGCACGACGCGCGCCCAGCCCTCGTTCGGATAGGCCACGATCGTCCAGTTGCACAGCCCGTCGGTGAGCTTCAGGGACTCCTCGTTGAGCGCGCGCATGCGGGCCTTGCCGACGCGCACGCCGTCGAGGTCCGAAAACAGCTCCGGTTCCGGGTTCCCCGTGATCGCACAGAGTGCGCCGCCCGCCTCGCCCAGCTCGCGGAGCCGTGTCACGAGCCACGGCGGCGAGTAGCCCAGCAGTTCGCCGCCGGCCAGTTCGATGTGAGCGCGCCGGACGTGCTGGTCGGTGTAGAGGACGTCGACGTACCTCGCCCCTGCGGCGTAGGCCGTCCGCGTGATCGCGCGGGCAAACGGCGCATGCTCGACCAGCGCGTTGATTCCCAGGATCTGACCCGGCTGGAGGTTCAGCCCGACCTGGACGACGAGGTGCGCGTACCGCTCGAGCCGCTGGTCGGGGTCAGGCACGGCGGGGAACTGTAGCTACCCGGCCGAATCTCCCCGTACACTGACCCGCCGTGAAACGGATGCTTCTCCTGGGACTGGTGTGTGCGGCGGTGGCGGCCGGGTGCGGATCGAGCCCCCCGCACGTCTACTCGCGCGGCGCGACGACCGCCTGCCTCAAGACCAAGCCGGTGCGACTCGGCGGCCCGCTCGACTTCGTCGCGAGCACCGCGACCGGTGGTGCGGTGAAGATCCACACGAGCACGAACTTCCTGACCGTGGTCTTCGGGAAGACGGTCGACGACGCGTCCAACATCGCCGACGCCTACCGCAGGTTCGCTGCGAAGAACGTCGGCATCGACGATGTGCTCCTGCAGGATCAGAACGCGGTGATGCTCTGGCACGATCACTGGAGCCAGCCCGATTTCGACCTGGTCAGCGGCTGTCTCAAGTAGCGCCCTCCTCGGCGAGGAAGCGCCGAAACCAGTAGAGGAAGACGACGAAGAGGACGATCGCCTGCTCGGTCGCCATCGTCACGCCCGCGATGCGCTGATCGGTGATCGGCGACAGCCCCCACAAGCGCGGCGCGTGCACGTAGAAGTCGTATGCGGGCTTCGGCACGAGCGCGAGCAGAAGACCGAGTGGGGCCGCGAGCAGGAATGCCGCGAAGGCATATCCGGCGCGTGCGCCGGATGGGAGCCGGCGCGGGATGTCCTGGAAGACCGGCCACCAGAAGAGCGCCCCGGTCGCGAAATAGCAGGCATGCTCGACATGGATCAGCCATTCCTGGTGTCGCAGCGCCGCGTCGTAGACCGGGGGTGCATGCCAGAAGAAGTAGTTGATGAGCCAGACCGGAAGCGCGAATGCCGGATGCGTGGCCAGCCGCCATGCGGGGAGCCGTGCGAGCCGTTCGCTCATCGCCTGTGACATGCCGAGCACCGCGAGGAGCGGCGCCCATTCGGCCAGGATCACGTTCTGGAGCAGATGGGCCGTGAGCAGGTAGCGCAGGCCCAGGTGATGGAGGGGCGACCAGAACCCGATCGCGAGCAGCACCATCGAACCGGCGTAGCAGGCGATCCGCCAGCGCGGCGCACCGAACTTCCTGACCGCGAGCACATAGAGCAACGACAGCACCGGCACGACCAACGTGGTGTCGACATCGGCCTGCCAGGCGTAGGGGGAAGGCGAGTGCGCGAGCAGCACGCTGGCTAACCTAGAGGGCGCACGCGGGTGTAGCTCAATGGTAGAGCTCCAGCCTTCCAAGCTGATTACGCGGGTTCGATTCCCGCCACCCGCTTAACGGCAGGGGACCACCGCCGGTTCTCCCCCGTGAGGGCGAGCCTTCAGCGCAGCTGGTCCGCGAACGGCTCGAGCTCGTGCGCGTGCAGCCCGATCTTCCCGTCCGCGAGCGCGTCCTTCACCTCGCGTGCGAGCTCCAGCGCCTCGTCTGCTTGGCCTGGTTCGAGGACCGTCGAGACCGATGCGATCACGGCGTTTCCCTCGTGCAGCTGGAGGTCGACCGTTTGCAATGTCGACTTGTCGTCGATGTACGGATCGTCGGGTATGCCGACCCAGACCGCGATGGTGCCGCCGCCCGGCAGGGTCGCATGCTCGACCACGGGTGTTGAGCGCAGGCTCACGTCGCGCACGCTACCAACGTCCGACCGGGCGGGGATCCTTTACGCGATGACGCCCGAGCGTGTGATCGAGCTGCGCCCGCGCACGATCCTGCGCGTCGTGTTGATCGTGCTGGCGGTGGCGGTCACGCTCGAGGTCGTCTGGATCGCGCGCCACATCCTGGCGTGGGTGGTGATCGCGCTCTTCCTCGCGCTCGCTCTCAACCCACTCGTCGGCTGGATCGAGCGCCGCGGCCGCCTTGCGCGTGCGCCCGCGATCGTGATCGCGTATCTGCTGGTGCTGATCGTCGTCTCGGCTGTCGGCGCGACCTTCGTGCCCAAGTTGATCGACGAGGTCAACGGCTTCGCTCAGGCGACCCCGGACTACGTGAACGACCTGACGCACGGACGCGGTCGACTCGGGTTCCTGGAGCGCAAGTACCACGTCGTCGAGAAGGTGCGTGAACAGGTCAAGAACGGTGGCGCGAAGAAGGTGCTCGGGCTGTCGGGCGCCGCGGTCTCCGTGACGAAGAGCGTGATCACCGTGATCGCTGCCACGGTGACGATCGTCTTCCTGACGTTCTTCATGTTGCTCGAGGGGAAGGGCTGGGTGGAGCGGGCGTACCTGCTCTTTCCGGAGGAGTCGCAGCCTCGCTGGCGACGCGTCGGCGAGGACGTCTCCAGGACCGTCGGCGGCTACATCACCGGAAACATCCTGATCAGCCTGATCGCCGGCGCTTCGATGACGGTGGTGCTGCTGATCATGGGTGTGCCGTACGCGGTCGCACTCGGTCTCGTCGTTGCGTTTCTCGATCTGATTCCGCTCGCTGGGGCGACGATCGCCGGCATCATCGTCGCGATCGTCTCGTTTCTGCACTCCGTGCCGGCGGGCATCGTGGCCGTCGTCTTCGTGATCGTCTACCAGCAGCTCGAGAACCACTTCCTGCAACCGGTGATCTACGGTCGCACGGTGCAGCTCTCACCGCTCGTCGTCCTCATCTCCGTGCTCATCGGCGCCGAGATTGCCGGGATTCTCGGCGCGCTTGCGGCGATTCCGGTCGCGGGCACGTTGCAGGTGATCGTCCGCGACCAGCTCGCAACGCGGCGCGGCTTGGTGCCGGAGAGCGAGCCGCCGTAGGTTCCCGGTTGCGAGGTCGGGGGTCGCGGGGAGATAGTCAGCGGGTGGGGAAGCCGGTTGCCGTCGCGCTCACGCTCGCACTGCTGTGTGCTGCTCTTGCAGCTCCGAAGGCGGAGCCGGCGCAGCATGCAGCCCTCGCGTCGCTTCAGTCCGGTGTGCTCGCCCGGCTGAACGCGATCCGCGTTCAGCATGGTCTCGTCCCCCTGAAGGTCAGCGCCCGCCTCACGGCTGCCGCCGCCGAGCACTCGGATCAGATGGCCGCCGACGGCTTCTTCGACCACGCCTCGGTGAACGGCACGCCGTTCTGGAAGCGGATCGCCCACTGGTACGGGGCGGGCGGGTACAGCCACTGGTCGGTCGGTGAGAACCTGCTGTGGTCGTCGCCGGAGCTCGGTCCGGCCCACGCACTCGAGCTGTGGATGGGATCGCCCGAGCATCGCGCGAACATCCTCACTGCGCGCTGGCGTGAGATCGGCATCTCCGCGCTGCACGAGGCAGGCGCGCCCGGCGTCTACCACGGGCTCGAAGTCACGATCATCACCACGGATTTCGGCGTCCGTCGCTAGCAGGAGGCCGGGGTACCCTCCGGGGAACGCGCCCGTAGCTCAGTGGAAGAGCGGCGGCCTTCTAAGCCGTTGGTCGGAGGTTCGAATCCTCCCGGGCGCATCCCTAGCAACAGCCCTGTTTTGGCCGCAAACCCGCATCACTACGACGTTCAGGCATCCGACCCCAAGTGCCCCTCGCCTGCGCGAGCGTGTCGCTCTGGCGCCCTGAGGAGTCGGCGAAGCTGGTTGCCGGCAAAGCCGGAACCAGCTTCGAGTCCTGGGCGCTACGACAGTCGCTTACGACATGAACGTGGTTTCGCCTACGGCGAGAACCACGTTCATCGGCATCCATGACGAGGGACAGTCGCCTGAAGCCCACCATCGCACCCGGGCTTCGTCCTGCGTGGTGGCTCGAGGACGCCGACGACGGCGACCGCTCCCCGGCCCTCGACCGCGCGCTCGACACCGACGTCGCGATCGTCGGCGGCGGCTACACCGGCCTCTGGACGGCGCTCGCGCTGCGCGAGCAGGCGCCCGGCCTGCGGATCGCGCTCTTCGAGGCCGAGTTCTGCGGGTTCGGGCCGAGCGGCCGCAACGGCGGCTTCTGCCACGGCTACTGGTCGTACCTCCCCACGTTCCGGACGCACTTCGGTGACGCGGCGGCGCTGCAGCTCTGCGCGGCCGGCGACACGATCGTCCCCGGCATCCGCGCCTTCCTCGAGGCGCGCGGAGAGGACGCCTGGCTGCGCGAGGCGGGCATGCTGCGGGTCGCGACGACGCCGCGCCAGGAGGCCAAGATCGATGAGGAGGTCGCCGCCGCGCGGGCCGTCGGGCACCCGGACGAGGCGGTCATTCACGCACGGCCGGGCATCTCGCCCGCCTTCCGGCGCGGCGTCTTCTTCCGCGACGGGGCCACCGTCCACCCCGCGCGGCTCGTGCGCGCGCTGCGCCGGGCCGTGCTCGCCGCCGGCGTCGAGCTGCACGAGCATTCGCCGGCCCACCTGCGCGGCGACGGATCGCTCAGCGCGAACGGCCACGAGGTGCGCGCCCGCGACGTCGTCGTCGCCACGAACGCGTGGGCCACCGACTGGCGGCCGGTGCGCGGCCGGCTCACCGTCTTCGGCAGCTACGTCGTGCTCACCGAGCCCGTGCCCGAGCTCCTGCGGGAGATCGGCTGGACGGACGGCCTGGCGATCTTCGACGCCCGCATGTTCCTGCACTATTTCCGGACGACGAACGACGGCCGCGTGCTGATGGGCTCCGGCTCCGGTCCGATCGGCTACGGCAACCGCATCGACGACCGCTTCACCCACGACGCACCCACGGCAGGACGTGCCGAGCTCGGCCTGCGCCGCCTGCTGCCGAGGCTCGCCGAGGCGAAGGTGGACGCGGCCTGGGGCGGGCCGATCGACGTCTCCGCCGACCACGTGCCTTTCGTCGGCACGGTGCCGGGGAGGCGCATCCACTACGCACTCGGGTACTCGGGTCACGGCGTCGGGCCGACGTACCTCGCCGGGAAGATCCTCGGCTCGCTCGTCCTCGGCGCCGACGACGAGCTGACGCGGCTGCCGCTCGTGAACCGGCGTGTCGCCACCGTGCCGCGCGAGCCGTTCCGCCGGCTCGGCGGCGGCGCGATCCGGAGCGCCATCCTCGCCTGCGAGGAGGCGGAGGAGGCCGGGCTCGAACCGCCTCTCCCTGCACGCGCCGCCGCCGCCGTGCCGCGCATCCTGGGGCTCCGGGTCGGTCAGCGCTGACTGACGCCGCACGTCAGCACCGCCACGCTCTCGTTGCTAGGATGTAAGCAGGGTCGTGTCTTGCGGAATGCGCAGCGAACTCCCTGCGTCATTGACGCAATGCGCAGCCGTATGGTGAAATCACCTACGTGTCGCCTCCTGCCCAGGGTCGAGGGCCGATCACCCGTCCGCGCTCGCTCGACGAGGTCGACCAGGGGATCATCGAGGCGCTCCAGGAGAACGGCCGGACGTCGTTCCGCGGGATCGCGGCGAGGATCGGCGTCGCCGAGGCGACGGTCCGCGCGCGCTACTCGCGGCTGGTGCGCGACGACATCCTCCAGGTCACCGGCGTGACGAACCCGCTCGGCCTCGGCTTCGACTCGATGGCGATGCTCGGCGTCAACACGGTCGGCGCACCGCAGTCCGTGGCCGACGAGCTGACGACCTGGGACGAGGCGAGCTACGTCGTCGTCACCACCGGCCGCTTCGACGTGCTCGTCGAGCTCGTCTGCACCGACCGGCGCCATCTGCTCGAGGTGACGAACCGCCTGCGGGAGCTGCCCGGCGTCGTCAGCACCGAGACCTTCGTCTATCTTCAGCTCGCCAAGCAGGTCTTCGGCTGGGGCACCCACCTGCGGGAGGAGCCTGCGCGCGTATGACCGCCGACGTCCGGATCGACCACGTCACGAAGCGGTTCGACGGCGGCGTCGTGGCCGTCGACGACCTCACGCTCGAGGTGGAGAGCGGCAAGTTCTACGCATTCCTCGGCCCGTCGGGCTGCGGCAAGACGACGACGCTGCGCATGATCGGAGGCTTCGAGGAGCCGAGCGACGGGACGATCTACCTGGGCGACCAGCCGGTCACCCGCCTGCCGCCGTACAAGCGCGACGTCAACACCGTGTTCCAGAGCTACGCGCTCTTCCCGCACCTGACGATCAAGGAGAACGTCGCCTTCGGCCTCCGCCGCAGAGGCGTGAAGGGCGACGAGCTGAAGTCGCGCGTCGAGGAGATGCTGCGCGTCGTCGGGCTCGCGGGCTACGGCAACCGCAAGCCGAGGCAGCTCTCGGGCGGCCAGCAGCAACGCGTCGCGCTCGCCCGCGCACTCGTCAACCGTCCGCGCGTGCTGCTCCTCGACGAGCCGCTCGGCGCGCTCGACCTGAAGCTCCGCAAGGAGATGCAGCTCGAGCTGAAGCGCATCCAGCACGAGATGGAGATCACCTTCGTCCACGTGACGCACGACCAGGAGGAGGCCATGACGATGGCCGACTCGATCGTCGTCATGAGCCACGGGCGCATCGAGCAGGCCGGGGAGCCGGCCGAGCTCTACGAGCGGCCGGCGACCGCGTTCGTCGCGAGCTTCCTCGGCGTCTCGAATCTGCTCGACGGCGAGGTCGCAGGCCCGGACGCGGTGCGCCTCGACAACGGCACCATCATCTATGTCGCGCCGGCCGACCTCGCCGGCAGAACCGGAGCCGTGGCGGTCGGCATCCGGCCCGAGAAGCTCCAGGTTGGCACCGGCGAGCGGAACAGGCTCGCCGGCGAGGTCATCGAGCGCGCCTACGTCGGCGTCTCGACCCAGTACGTCGTTCGCACACCGGTGACCGAGGTCACCGTCTACGTTCAGGGTGCGGGGTCGCATGCGCCCGGAGACCAGCTGCAGCTCACCTTCGCGCCCGACGCCACATTCGTCGTCTCGAGATCCGAGGAGGATGGTCGATGAGTCAGTCGTTCACCCGTCAGGAATTGCTCCGCCGCGGCGTCGCCGGCGGTGCTCTGCTCACAGTTCCGGGCCTGCTCGCCGCCTGCGGCGGCTCGAAGTCGGCCGCCACGGCGACCACCACCGTCGCGAACGTGCTGCCGAAGACGATCACGTTCTCGAACTGGCCGCTGTACATCGACGTGAAGGGCACGAAGCATCCGTCACTCGACCAGTTCCAGGCGCACTACGGCGCCAAGGTTCGCTACATCGAGGACATCAACGACAACGACAGCTTCTTCGGCAAGATCGAAGGGCCGCTGTCGCAGGGCCAGTCGGTCGGCCGCGACCTGATGGTCATGACCGACACCTCCGGCCTCCCGGGTCGCATGATTCAGCTCGGCTGGCTGGAGAAGCTCGACAAGGCGGCGATCCCGAACATGAAGAACCTCCAGCCGACGCAGCAGCATCCCAACTGGGACCCCAACCGCGACTACAGCCTGCCCTGGCAGTCCGGCATGACCGGCATCGGCTACGACCCGAAGCTCGTCGGCGGCAACATCGACTCCCTGCACCAGCTCCTCACCGACCCGAAGCTCAAGGGCAAGGTGACGATGCTCACCGAGATGGCCGACTCGATCGGCGTCACGATGCTCGCGAACGGCGACGACCCGGCGAAGGTCACGGATGCGACCTTCGACAAGGCGATCAGCACCCTCCAGAACGCCGTCAACTCGGGGCAGATCCGCCAGTTCACCGGCAACGACTACGCGCCGCTCCTGGCCAAGGGCGATGTCTACGCGTGTCTCGCGTGGTCGGGCGACATGGTGCAGCTGCGGGCCGACCACCCGGGCCTCAAGTGGGTGCTGCCGAAGGACGGCGGCATGATCTGGACCGACAACATGCTGATCCCGAAGGGCGGGAACGTCTACGGCGCGTCGGTGCTGATGAACTGGTTCTACAACCCGAAGATCGCGGCGCAGGTGGCCGACTACGTCAACTACATCTCGCCCGTCGTCGGTGCCGACAAGGTGCTCTTGAAGACCGATCCGGCGATCGCCAAGGACCCGCTGATCTTCCCGACCAGGGCGATGCTCGCGAACGCACACCAGTTCGACATCAGCGCGGTCAACAACGTCAACTACAAGAAGAAGTTCCAGGCACTGATCGGCGGCTGAGGAGCACCGATGTTCCACCGCCGCAAGGGAGCGATCCCCTACCTGCTGCTCGCACCGGGCATGGCGTGGCTGCTCGTCTTCTTCGTCGTACCGATGTGGTACCTGGGGAAGATGTCGCTGTCGGAAGGTCTCTTCCCGACCTTCACGTTCGGCTGGGCCTGGGGAAACTTCCACGACGCGCTCACGAGCTACAAGACGCAGTTCATCCGCTCGGGCGAGTATGCCGGCATCGCCACGATCATCGCCCTGCTCGTCTCCTACCCGCTCGCCTACTGGATCGCATTCCGGGGCGGCAAGTGGAAGAACCTCTTCCTGCTGCTCGTCATCTCCCCGTTCTTCGTCACGTACCTGATCCGGACGCTCGCATGGGAGACGATCCTCGCCGACAACGGCGTCGTCGTGAAGACGCTGCAGCACCTGCACATCCTCGCCCCGGACGGCCGTCTGCTCGCGACGTCCGCCGCGGTGATCGCGGGCATCACCTACAACTTCCTGCCCTTCATGGTGCTGCCGCTGTACGTGAGCCTCGAACAGATCGACCACCGGCTCATCGAGGCGGCCGAGGATCTCTACGCGTCGGCGCCGCGTGCCTTCTACCGCATCACCCTGCCGCTGTCGCTGCCGGGCGTCTTCGCGGGCGTCTTGCTCACCTTCATCCCGGCGGCCGGCGACTTCATCAACGCGCAGCTGCTCGGTACGCCGCGCCAGTACATGATCGGGAACGTCATCCAGTCGGAGTTCCTCGCGGTGCGCGACTACCCGACCGCGGCGGCACTCTCGTTCGTGCTGATGGCGGCGATCCTCGTCATCGTGCTGATCTTCGCGCGCGCGCTCGGCACCGACCGGCTGACGGTGGCGGCATGAGGTGGATCAAGCATCACCTGTTGACGGGGTACGCGATACTCGCGCTCGTCTACCTGTTCCTGCCGATCGTCGTCGTCATCGTCTTCTCGTTCAACGCCCCGAAGGGCCGCTTCAACTACACCTGGCAGGGCTTCACCCTCGACAACTGGCTGCACCCGTTCGCCTACCCGGGGCTCCAGAGCGCGCTCGAAGTGAGCATCGAGATCGCATTCCTGTCGGCCCTCGTCGCCACCATCCTCGGCACCTTGATCGCGCTGGCGCTCGTCCGCTACCAGTTCAAGGGGAGCGCCACGACGAACATGCTCATCTTCATCCCGATGACGACGCCCGAGGTCGTGATGGGCGCCTCCCTGCTGACGCTGTTCGTCAACTGGGTCATCCCGCAGGGGTTCGGGACGATCCTGATCGCGCACATCCTCTTCAACATCAGCTTCGTCGTCGTGACCGTGCGCGCGCGGCTCGTCGGCTTCGACCGCCATCTCGAAGAAGCGGCGATGGACCTCGGGGCCAACGAGCTCGTCACCTTCATGCGCGTGACGCTGCCGCTGATCATGCCGGCCATCATCGCCGCCGGGCTGCTGGCGTTCGCGCTCTCGATCGACGATTTCGTGATCACGTACTTCAACGCCGGGTCGACGATCACGTTCCCGCTCTTCGTGTGGGGCGCTGCGCGCGTCGCGACCCCGCCGCAGATCAACGTGATCGGCACCGCGATCTTCATGATCGCGATCTCGCTGATGCTCGGAAACATCTTCTTCCAGAGCCACCGTGAGAAGAAAGGAGCAGTGCCTGTATGACGCTCGATCTCCAACAAGCTGCACGTGACCACCTCTGGCTGCACTTCACGCGCATGAGCGCGTCCTCGGAGGCCGAGGTGCCGATCATCGTGCGCGGAGAGGGGTGCTACCTCGAGGACTCGAACGGCAAGCGCTACCTCGACGCGCTCGCCGGGCTCTTCGCGGTCCAGATCGGCTACTCGTACGGCGACGAGGTCGGCCAGGCTGCACACGAGCAGATGCGCGAGCTGCCCTTCTACACCAACTGGTCATACGCCCATCCGCGTGCGATCGAGCTCGCCCACCACGTCGCGCAGCTCACTCCCGGCGACCTGAACCGCGTCTTCTTCGTCTCCGGCGGCTCGGAGGCGATCGAGGCGGCCTGGAAGCTCGCACGGCAGTACCACGCCGCACGGGGCGAGCGGCGTTGGAAGGCGATCGGGCGGCGCACCGCCTACCACGGAACCACGTTCGGCGCGCTCTCGATCAACGGGATCGCGGCGCTGAAGAACCCGTTCGAGCCGCTCGTCCCGGACACGCTGCACGTCCGCAACACGAACCGCTACCACCGCCCCGACGGCGAGACGGAGACCGAGTTCACGGCGTTCCTGCTCGACGACCTCGAGCAGACGATCCTCGCCGCGGGGCCGGAGACGGTCGCGCTCGTCGTGATGGAGCCCGTGCAGAACGCGGGCGGCGCGTTCACCCCGCCCGCCGGCTACTTCCAGGGCGTGCGCGCGATCTGCGATTCCTACGGGATCCTGCTGTGCGCCGACGAGGTGATCACGGGCTTCGGTCGGCTCGGCACGTGGTTCGGGTCGCAGATGTACGATATCCGCCCCGACCTGATGACGACGGCGAAGGGGCTGTCGTCGGCGTACGCGTCGATCGGCGCGCTCATCGCCGCCGACCACGTGATGGAGCCGTTCCTCGACTCTGGGGCGATGTACACGCACGGGATGACGTTCGGCGGCCACCCGGTGCAATGCGCGATCGCGCTGAAGAACCTCGAGATCATGGAGCGCGAGCAGGTCGTCGAGAACGTCCGCGAGAATGGTGGGCGGTTCCGCGACACGCTGGCGCAGCTGCTCGGGCTCGACATCGTCGGCGACCTGCGCGGGACGGGGTTCTTCTACGCACTCGAGCTGGTGAAGGACAAGGAGACGCGCGAGGGCTTCTCCGACGAGGAGTGCGAGACGCTGCTGCGCGGCTTCCTGTCGCCCGAGCTCTTCGAGCGCGGCCTGATCTGCAGGGCGGACGACCGCGGTGACCCCGTGATCCAGATCTCGCCGCCGCTGATCGCGAAGCAGGCCGAGTTCGACGAGATGACGGGCATCCTCGGAGACGTGCTCGCCGAAGCCCAGGAGCGGATGAACGTGCACCGCCGGCCGGTGAGCGCGGCAGCCCGCGAGCCCGGTACCCGCCTTCCGTGAGGGTCATCGTCGTCGGCACCGGCGGCGTCGGATCGGCAATGGCCCCGATCGCCGCGCGGCGGAGCTTCTTCGAGCGGATCGTCTTCGCCGATCTCGACGAGTCGCGGCCGCTCGCGCTCGTCGAGCGCCTCGGCGACTCGCGGTTCGGCGCGGCACGCGTCGACGCGTCCGACGCCGCCGGCATCGCCGAACTGGCGCGTGCGGAGGGCGCCGACGCGATCGTCAACGCCACCGACCCGCGCTTCAACCCGTCGATCTTCCAGGCGGCGTTCGACGCCGGCTGTACGTATCTCGACCTGGCCATGACCCTGTCCAGGCCCGGCCGCGAGCGACTCGGCGATCTGCAGTTCGCCCAGCACGAAGCGTGGGAGGAGCGCGGCCTGCTCGCACTCGTCGGCATCGGCGTCGAGCCTGGCCTCTCGGACGTGTTCGCCCGCTACGCCGCCGACCATCTCTTCTCCGAGATCGACGAGGTGGGCGTACGCGACGGCGCCGACCTCGTCGTCGAGGGCTATGCGTTCGCGCCGACCTTCTCGATCTGGACGACGATCGAGGAGTGCCTCAACCCGCCGGTCATCTGGGAGCGCGACCGCGGCTGGTACACGACCGAGCCGTTCTCGGAGCCGGAGGTGTTCGACTTCCCGGAAGGCATCGGCCCGATCGAGTGCGTGAACGTCGAGCACGAGGAGGTGCTGCTGATCCCGCGCTGGGTCGAGTGCAAGCGGGTGACGTTCAAGTACGGGCTCGGCGAGGAGTTCATCGACGTCCTGAAGACGCTGCACAAGCTCGGTCTCGACTCGACCGAGCCCGTTTCGGTGCGCGGGGTCGAGGTCGCGCCGCGCGACGTGCTCGCCGCCGCCCTGCCGGATCCCGCCGGTCTCGGCGACCGGATGCGGGGCCGCACGTGCGCCGGGACGTACGTCACCGGCCTCGGCAAGGACGGAAAGCCGCGCGCAACCTACCTGTACCACGTCGCCGACAACGAGGAGACGATGCGGCGGGACGCCGCCCAGGCGGTCGTCTGGCAGACGGCGATCAATCCCGTTGTCGCGCTCGAGTTGATCGCTTCAGGGGTCTGGAGCGGTGCCGGCGTGCTCGGGCCCGAGGCCTTCGACGCCGTGCCCTTCCTCGACCTGGTGGCCGACCACGGCTCGCCGACGGCACTCGAGGACCGCGCGGTCTGACGGCTACCGCGGCGGGCCGCTGCCGAGCGTGAGCATCGTCGCGTACGTGCCCGCCGGGTTCTCGGGAAGCTCTAACGTCAGCAGCGTGGACCGGATGGAGGAGCTGCTCACGCGTGAGCTCGCCCGCTTCGACGAGACGCATCCCCGGTCGCGCGAGATCGCCGAGCGCGCTCACTCGTCACTGCTCGCCGGCGTCCCGATGCACTGGATGGTGCGCTGGGCGGGCGGGTTCCCCGTCTTCGCCACGGAGGCACAGGGGGCGCGCTTCCGCGACGTCGACGGCCACGAGTACGTCGATCTGTGTCTCGGCGACACGGGCGCGATGACCGGCCACTCACCGGCGCCGGTCGTCGAGGCAATCGCCGAGCAGGCCGCGCGCGGGATCACGCTGATGCTGCCGAGCGAGGATGCATTGTGGGTCGGCGCCGAGCTGACCCGCCGCTTCGGGCTCGCCCGCTGGCAGTTCGCGCTCACCGCGACCGACGCGAACCGCTTCGTGCTGCGGCTGGCGCGCCACGTCACCGGCCGGCCGAAGGTGCTCGTCTTCAACTGGTGCTACCACGGCACGGTCGACGAGACGTTCGCCACGCTCGAGGGCGGCGCGGTCGTGGCCCGCGCAGGCAACGTCGGCCCCCCGGTGCCGCTGGACGAGACGACGCGCGTCGTCGAGTGGAACGACGTCGACGCGCTCGAGCATGCGCTCGCGGCCGGCGACGTCGCGTGCGTGCTCGCCGAGCCCGCGCTCACGAACATCGGCATCGTCCTGCCCGAAGCCGGCTTCCACGACGAGCTTCGGCGCCTGACGCGCGAGTACGGGACGCTGCTCGTGATCGACGAGACGCACACCCTCTGCGCCGGGCCGGGCGGCTACACGGCGGCACACGGGCTCCAGCCCGACGTGCTCACCGTCGGCAAGGCGATCGGCAGCGGCATCCCGGCCGCGGCGTACGGCTTCTCCGAGGAGCTGGCGGCGCAAATCGAGGGCTCGATCGCGACCGACGACTCCGACGTGGGCGGCGTTGGCGGCACCCTCGCCGGCAACGTTCTCTCGCTCACCGCGATGCGGGCGACGCTCTCGCGGGTACTCACCGACGAGGCGTTCGCGCACATGATCGCGCTCGGCGAGCGCTTCGAGCGCGGCGTCGCGCAGACGATCGACGAGCATGAGGTCGACTGGCACGTGACGAGGCTCGGCTGCCGGGTGGAGTACCTGTTCCGGCGCGAGCGGCCGCGGACCGGCAGCGAGGCCGCTGCGGGCCTGAACCATCGCCTCGACCGGCTGGTCCACCTCTACGCGCTGAACCGCGGCGTCCTGTTGACTCCGTTCCACAACATGGCGCTGATGTCGCCGGCGACCACGGAGGCCGACGTCGACCGGCACACCGACGTGTTCGCGGAAGCCGTGTCAGAGATCACGGAGAGCGATCGGTGAGGGGCGTGGGGCCTTTCGCGTGCAGACTGCGTCTCGCGCCTGGCGGGTCGAGCAAGCGGCTCGGCCGCGATTGTGGGAGGGTCTGGAGTCATGGGTTGTCTTTTCGCGTTGATCGCAGTCCTCTCGCCCCGACTCGCGGTGTTCCTCTTGTGGGCGTTCACCAACTACGTCGACCGCGCGTTCAACGGCGGCTGGTTCCTGCCGCTGCTCGGCATCGTCTTCATGCCGTGGACGACGTTGATGTACATCCTTGCTGCGGCGCCTGCGGGACCGGTGCACGTCGCCGGCTGGATCGTCGTCGGAATCGGCGTGGTCGTCGATCTCAGTTCATGGTCACAGGCGGCGCACAACCGCAGGATGGCGTCCGTCTAGATCTCCGCGGCGCTCACAGCGGGTTGCCCTGCGTGTCGCACGGGATCGTCACGTTCTTGCCTGTCGCACCGAGCGCTTGATCGATGATCCGAAGCGTCCGTTCCATCGCGACCGGACGCAGGCCGCCGACGCCCGTGTGGAACGGGCTGTCGAGAAAGACGAGCAGGAGGAGCATGACGACGACGACCGAGGTGACCGCGCCCATGAGGACGCCCTGGGTGACCGGGCCTTCGCCGCTGTCGGCGAAGAAGAGCATGTAGACGAAGATCACGCCTGCGATGAAGAGGAGCACAACCCACAGCGGCGACGGGATCACCCCGACCGCCCCGTGGATGCGGTCCTGGCGCGCCTGCTCGCGTGTCGAGGTCTGATCGAGCCACTTGTCGTAGGCCGACTGCTCGGTTGCCGTCCGCGGGTCGACCCGCTCCAGGGTCTGGAACAGCCGCACACCCCACGGATTGATGGTGTCGCCCTGGGTGCCGGCTTCCATCTTCGCCCACTCGCCGTGGATCACCGATCGTCCGTAGCAGATGAGCTGGCCTGTCAGCGCCGTCCGCGCGCTCGGCGGGAAGAACTGCGCCGTCTCGACCTGCTGCGAGACCGCGAGTGCCTCGGTCTCGGCGCCCGACCTCGACTGGTCGTAGCTCGTGAAGGTGAGGAAGATGATGAAGCCGAGGAGCACGGAGAATCCCGTGGCGAGCACGCCAAAGACGCCCGAGGCGCGATCTCCGTCCTGGAAGTAGCTGCCCTCGGGCGCCCGGCGACGCACGAACAGCATCGCCGTCACCGCGACGGCCGTCGCGCCCAGCGTGATGAGAAAGCCCCAGAACAGATTCATCTGCGCCTATGACCCTCTCAAATTGGCGCGGACGGAAGAGCAGCGGCGACGCGGTAGCATCTCCGCGCGTGGAGGTCGGAGTGCGAACCGGCGGATGTCTCTGCGGGGCGGTCCGCTACAGCGTTGGCGGTGACCCCGTGCAGGTCCGGCGGCCCGGCTCCTCGACACGGCCGACCCCGACGACACGCTGATCGAGATCCGGGTCCCGCCGGTCGAGGGCGCAGCGCAGCACGATGAGGGGTAGAGCACCCGTCCGTCAGGGGCGCCGGTGGCATCTAGGCCGGAATGCCGGGAGGGCCCAGGATCTCGATCCCGTAGTCGGCTGCGAGTGCGGTGAGGCCCGCGATGTCCGGCGGCTCTGTCGGCACGGGCGGGATCTCGGGGCGCGCGGCCGGCTCTCCCGCTGCCCGGAAGAACGCCTCGAAGCCGGCGGGCTCGGCCACGAGCAGGAAGCGCGCCTCCTCGGATGCGACGACGAAGGTGTGCGGGATGTCGCGTGGGCCGTAGACGAATGACCCTGCCGGGGCGTCCACGACTCGTCCACCGACCCAGAGGGTCAGGGCACCTTCGAGGACGTAGAACCACTCGTCCTCGCGATGGTGGACGTGGAGCGGCGAGCCGGCGCCGCGCGGGGCGAGCTGCTCGAGGACGGCAACGCGGCCGTCGGACGTCTCGGCCGTGGCCTTCAGGGTCGCGAGCGTGCCGAAGCCCCAGAGCACCTCTCCCTCGCCGGGCGCGAGAGCGATTGGTTCAGGGGACTCGATGGGACTTGTCATATGAGCTCCTTCCGGCGCGTGCGGCATCGACGGCCGCCTTCACCTCGGGGGTCGAAAAGTGATAAAGTGGCTTGACCATATATGAGCACGAACAGGTCGTCAAATCTGTTTACGTCAATACCCGAGAGCCCGTTCGGGCCGCCGATGATCGGCGCGCTCCTGCGGATGCCCGTCGACGCCGTCCACCAGCGGATGTTCGAGCGTCTTCACGAACGCGGCTTCACCGACCTCGACCCGGCGCACCTGATCGTCTTCCAGTGGCCCGGACCCGACGACGTCAGGCCGTCGGAGCTCGCCGCCCGGCTGCAGATCAGCAAGCAGGCCCTCAACTATCTCCTCGGCCAGCTCGAGCAGCTCGGCTACCTCGAGCGACGACCCGATCCCCACGATCTCCGCGGCAAGCGCATCACGGTCACCAGGCGAGGCAAAGCGGCGATCCGTGTCATTCGCGATGCCGTCCGCGAGGTCGAGACCGTCTGGGCGGACCAGCTCGGCCCCGACAGCTTCGCGCAACTCAAGAAGCTGCTCCTCGACCTCAACCAACACGCCGCCGAGCTTCAGACGTGAACACTGCCGTTGTGACGCCCTCGGGCAGGCATGATCCTGTTGTGGATCCGGCGAGGTAGCGATCTGGCGCGGCGAGGAGCCGCGCGTTTCCGGCGCAGTGGCGGGCCCGTTTAGGCGTGGGCTCAGCCGCTGCGCGCCCATCGCTACCACTCGGAGGTACCACGAATGAATCGTCAAAACCTCTTCTCCGACGTCTGGGACGGAGAGAACGAAGAAGACGCCACTCGGCATCGAATTTTCTGGCGGCCGGACGACGCCAGGATGGGGGCAACGCTGTACGAATTGGCAGCCGGCGCGCCTGAGATGCGGATGCACATGCACTTCGGCGCCGAAGAGATGTTCTTCGTCCTCCACGGTCATCCCGTCTTCCGAAACCACCACCGCGAAGAACGGTTGGCTCCGGGCGACTTCGTCTTCTGCCCCGAGGGACGTGCCGGGCTCCACACGTTCAGCAATCCCACCGAGGAGCCCGCTCAGATCCTGGCGATCAGTGCCGGAAGCTTCCCGGACATCGTCGCCTACCCCGAGCACGGCTATGCCTGGGTGGCGACTCGCGATCCCGATCCCGAGTCACGCGCGAGAGGCGGCGACCCCGGCATCATCGCCCGCTTCGAGATCCCGATCGAATAACTGCTCGCCCTGTCGAGGCTCGCCAGGCTCGGCTCTCACGGCACAACCCTGCGCATGACGCAGTTCCTCTTGCCTTTGGGGCGGAGGTAGCTGAAGCCTGCCCGCTCGTAGAGGGACCGTGTGCCGTTGTAGAGCACCGACACCTTCTTGCCGCCGGTGTCGTGCGGATATCCCTCGACGACCCCGCCGCCGGCGCGCGCGATCAGGTCCACGGCGCCACGAAGGGCGACTGCCGTCACGTCTTTGCGCCGGTACTTCTTGTCCACGAAGATGCAGGTGATCCGGTAGTCGGGGGGCGTGTCGAGAGCGGCCTCGTATTCCTTGCGGTGGTGGATGTTCGGCAGTTCATCAGGGGCGCCGTACTGGGCCCAGGCCACTGTCTCGTCACCGTCGAACACCAGCGCAGCGTGTGCGCGGCCCTCCCCGACCAGCCGCTTCTTGAGGGCGCGGTTGCCCTCGGCGGTGAACGTCTTCTCGGCATGAAAGGTGTGGAACCAGGTGCACCAGCAGCCGCCGAACACGCCGTTGTGCCGCTCGACGAGCCGAGCGAATGCATCCCAGGTCTTCGCATCGAGCGGCTTGACCATGTAGTCGGTCATTGGGGCCTCCTTGACTCTCGCTCCGGCAGCGTAACCCGGCAGCTCGGGAAGCGAGAGGGTCGAGGTTCCCGAGCGCGCGCCGCTAGGATGAGCGTCGCACGGTGGCGGTAGCTCAGTTGGTAGAGCCCCGGGTTGTGGTCCCGGTGGTCGCGGGTTCGAGTCCCGTTCGCCACCCTGTACTAGGCTTCACGAGCCCGGCCCCGTAGCTCAGAGGACAGAGCGGGAGCCTTCGAAGCTCCGTGCGGTGGTTCGATTCCACCCGGGGCCGTCTTCCTACCGATCGTCGGTGCGATGCAGTCCTTGCGGCTGACATCCGCCGGATCATGGTTGAATCGCGGCGTGTCGACGAGCCTGTCCCGGAGGGACTTTCTCACTGCTTCCGGTGCGGCGCTCGCGGCGCTCGCCGTGCCGCGGCACGCGTACGGCAGCCCCTCCGCGATCTCGTCGCCCGTGGGGACGGCGTCGTACGTGAGCGAGCCGTCGCTTCGGCCGCCCACGCTCACCGTCTCGACGCTGACGCATCCGGCCCCCGGTTACGTCTTCCTTGCATCGCTGAACGGCCCGGGCCAGCGTGGCCCGCTGATCATCGACAACGCCGGGAATGTCGTCTTCTTCCGTCCGCTCGACCAGGTCGCAATCAACTTCCGGCGGCAGATCTACAAGGGAAAGCCGGTCCTCACCTGGTGGCAGGGCGTCATCTCGAACCTCGGCACCGGGGAGGGGGAGGGAGTGATCGTCGACGAGACCTACTCCACCGTCGCGCATGTGCGGGCCGGGAACGGGCTCGAGGCCGACGTTCACGAGCTTCTGCTGACCGCGAACGGCACGGCGCTGATCACCGTCTACAACCAGGTGCAGGCCGACCTCACCTCGGTCGGCGGGCCCGTGTCCGGAGCGGTGCTCGACTCGATCATCCAGGAGATCGACGTGCAGACCGGACGCGTCGTCTTCGAGTGGCACAGCCTTGATCACGTCCCGCTCACCGACACCTACGCGCCGGTGCTCGACCCGTTCGACTACTTCCACGTCAACTCGATCGACGTGGACACCGACGGCAACCTCCTGGTCTCCGCCAGGAACACCTCGGCCGTCTACAAGCTCGACCGTTCGAGCGGCAGGGTGCTCTGGCGGCTCTCGGGCAGAAGCAGCGACTTCGAGCTGGGGCCGGACGCGCAGTTCATGTACCAGCACGACGCGCGTGGGCATCCCGACGGCACGATCACGCTGTTCGACGACGGCCCCGGGCCCTCGTCGCAGCAGTCGCGCGCGATCCGCCTCGGGATCAACCCAGCCGCGATGCGCGCGGAGCTGCTTCAGGACTACCGGCATCCGGAGCCGCTCGCCTCGGCGGCGATGGGCAACGCGCAGGTCCTGGGCGGCGAGGCGATGCTGGTCGGCTGGGGCACCCAGCCGTACGTGACCGAGTTCGGGCCCACGGGAGACGTCCGGTTCGACGCGAAGTTCGACGGCGGCGCGTGGAACTACCGCGCTTTTCGCGACACGTGGGTCGGCAGGCCGACGACGAAGCCCTCGGTCGCGGCGGTCAGGAAGTCGGGCGGTGTGAACGTGTTCGCGAGCTGGAACGGCAGCACCGAGACCAGACACTGGCGTGTGTCGGCCGGAAGCTCCGCCGCCTCGCTCCATCCGGTGAAGACCTCGGCGGCGGGCGGCTTCGAGACGGCCATTCACATCGCAGGCCGCCCGCGCTTCGTGTCGGTGGCGGCTCTGGACGCTTCACACCGGCCGATCGGCAGCTCGCACGCGGTGCGGGTGCGCGCCTGAGGGACGCCGCGGCCGGGGTTACGCTGTCTGCGACCACGGACCACGCGGGCGTGGCGGAACTGGCAGACGCGCCGGGTTTAGGTCCCGGTGGGCTTCGGCTCTTGGAGGTTCGACTCCTCTCGCCCGCACTCTCCTGAGCCGGCGGCCGCTTTACGACCGCCTTGCGCCGGGGTGATGCGCGATTGACGAGCCCCGCCCACGATGCGCCCGTCACCAATGAACCACCATCAAGGCGCCGGCGGCGGCACCCGTCACCGAGTAGCTCGACCTCCTACGGGAGGAACTGCACGAGGTCGTCGAGACCGAGCCGCTCCTTCCGGGGCGGCTCGCTCACGGCCGGGCCGAGGTGGATCAGCGCGACGACGCGCTCGCCGGCCGTGAGCCCGAGGGCCTCGCGGATCTGCTCCTCGCCGAAGCACGAAGGTGTGCGCCAGTAGGAGGCGAGCCCGCGGTTCGTCGCCCCGAGCAGAACCGCGTAGACCGCGCACGCGGTCGCGTGGAGATCTTCCTCGTCCACGTGCGGATCGCCCGAGAGCAGGGCGGTGGCGAGCACGAGCGTCGGCGCCCGCCGCAGCTTCACCGCCTCCTTCTCGCCGGCGAGCTCGTCGATCCGGCGGCGGATCCCAGGCCCCAGGACGCGGAAACGCCACGGCTGGGTGAGCTTGTGGTTCGGCGCATACCGGGCCAGGTCGACGAGCTCCCGCAGCGTTTGGCCGTCGACGGGAGACGATCCGTACTGCTTGTGCGTTCTGCGGGCCCTGATCGCGGCTTCGACGTCCACTTCGCCGCACCGTACAGGTCTGGTTCAATGGCTCCACATGGCGGCACAGGTCGAAGAGCTCCCCGAGAACAAGGTCAAGCTGACCGTCGACGTGCCGGCACACGACGTGCACCACGCCGTCGAGCACGCGGCCACCGATCTCGCCGCCAGCGTTCGTATACCAGGGTTCCGGAAGGGCAAGGTTCCGAGGCCGCTGCTCGTTCAGCGTGTCGGCAGGGAACGGCTCTACGCGGAGGCGGTCGACAGTCACATCGGCGGCTGGTTCTGGAACGCGGCGACGCGTGCGCGCGTCAACCCGATCGCGCAGCCCGAATACGACTACGACCTGCCGACCTCGGACCGGGAGGACTGGAGCTTCTCGGCCACCGTCGAGGTGCAGCCGAAGCCTGAGCCTGCGGACTGGACAACGCTCGAGGTGCCGAAGGTCGAGGCAGAGGTGCCGGAAGAAGCCGTACAGGCCGAGCTCGAGACGTTGCAGCGGATCGCCGCCGAGATCGTTCCGGTCGACGGCCGCCCGGCCCAGGCCGGCGACACGGTCGTGATCGACCTGATCGCGGAGGACGGCACCGCCCAGCGCGACTACATCGTCGAGCTCGGCTCGGAGCGGCTCGTCGAGGAGGTCGAGAACGGCATTCTCGGGCTCTCCGCGGACGAGAGCCGCGAGGTCGCCTACGAGCTCGCCGACGGGACGACACGCAAGGCGACCGTCACCGTGAAGGAACTGAAGGAGCGCGTTCTGCCGCCGCTCGACGACGACCTGGCCAAGGCGTCTTCGGAGTTCGACACGCTCGCCGAGTTGCGCGCCGATGTCGAAGGCCGCCTGCGCGCCCAGATCGACGATGAGATCGAGGGCCTCTTCCGGGCGGCGGCGGTCGACGAGCTCGTGCGCGCCTCCAACTTCACGGCCGCAGGCCCGCTCGTCGAGGCACGCACCCGCGAGCTCCTCAACGGCCTCGCCCGGAGCCTCCAGGAGCGCGGCATCGATGCGAACACCTATCTGCAGCTCACCGGCCAGACGCCCGAAGTGCTCGAGCAGCGCCTCCGTGCGGAGGCGTCGTTGTCCGTCTCCCGTGAGCTCGTGCTCGAGGCAGTCGCCGACCAGCTCGGCATCCAGGTCACCGACGACGAGATCCGAGAAGAGCTACGGGCCGCCGGCGAGTCCGACGAGGACGTCGAGGCGTTCGTTGCAGAGGGTGGTGCAGACCGCGTTCGTGACGACATCCGCCTGAAGAAGGCGCTCGACCGCATTGCGGCCGAAGTGCAGCCGATCGCGCCCGATCTGCACGAGGCGCGCGAATCGATCTGGACGCCGGAGAAGGATGAACCGGCGGAGTCACCGAAACTGTGGACCCCCGGCAGCAAGGAGTAGAGCTAATGAGCCCGCTAGTCCCAATGGTCGTTGAGCAGACGTCGCGCGGCGAGCGCGCGTTCGACATCTATTCGCGCCTGCTGGCAGAGCGCATCGTCTTCCTGGGGACCCCCGTCGACGACCAGATTGCGAACCTGATCATCGCCCAGCTGTTGCATCTGGAATCCGAGGATCCCGACAAGGACATCTTCCTCTACATCAATTCACCGGGTGGCTCCGTCTACTCCGGTCTCGCGATCTACGACACCATGCAGTTCATCAAGCCCGACGTCCAGACGATCTGCGTCGGCATCGCAATGAGCATGGGCTCACTGCTCCTGGCCGGCGGCGCGAAAGGGAAGCGGATGTCGCTGCCGAACTCACGGATTCTGATCCACCAGGTGTCCGGAGGCTTCCAGGGCCAGGGCACCGACATCGAGATTCAGGCCCGCGAGGTGATCGGCCTCAAGCGGCGCCTGGAGGAGATCTATACCGAGCACACCGGCAAGACCCAGGAGGAGATTTCACGCGATATGGAGAGAGACTTCTTCCTGAGCCCGGCCGAAGCGGTGGATTACGGGATCATCGACTCCGTGATCACACACCGCGACACGGTCCGTAGCGAGGCTGCTGCTTAATACGACCGCACTAGCCGCAGAGGCGAAAACGGGGTAAAAGGAGACACGGGATGGCGCGCGCGAGTGAAGGAAACGAGCAGCTTCTCTGCAGCTTCTGCGGCAAATCGCAGCGGCAGGTCAAGAAGCTCATCGCCGGTCCCGGCGTCTACATCTGCGACGAGTGCATCGATCTCTGCAACGAGATCATCGACGAGGAGCTCACGACTCCAACCTCGCTCGACCTCGAGAACCTGCCGCGCCCGAAGGAGATCTACTCCTCCCTCAACGAGTACGTCGTCTCGCAGGAAGAGGCGAAGCGCACGCTGTCGGTCGCGGTGTACAACCACTACAAGCGTGTTCAGATGGGCGTCGACGACGGCGAGGTCGAGCTGCAGAAGTCGAACATCCTGTTGCTCGGGCCGACCGGCTGTGGCAAGACGCACCTCGCGCAGACGCTCGCGCGGATCCTCAACGTCCCGTTCGCGATCGCCGATGCGACCGCACTCACCGAAGCGGGATATGTCGGTGAAGACGTCGAGAACATCTTGCTGAAGCTGATCCAGGCCGCCGACTTCGACATCAAGAAGGCGGAGACGGGGATCATCTACATCGACGAGGTCGACAAGATCGCGCGCAAGGCGGACAACCCTTCGATCACGCGCGACGTCTCGGGCGAAGGCGTCCAGCAGGCGCTGCTGAAGATCCTCGAGGGAACGGTCGCCTCTGTCCCGCCACAGGGCGGCCGGAAGCACCCGCATCAGGAGTTCCTCTCGATCGACACGACGAACATCCTCTTCATCTGCGGCGGCGCGTTCGCCGGTCTCGACAAGATCATCGCGAAACGCGTCGGCAAGAACGCGGTCGGCTTCGGGCGCGACATCTCGTCGAAACGCGACTCCGCCAGCGCGGAGCTGCTCGCCGAGGTGATGCCCGAGGACCTCTTGAACTTCGGCCTCATTCCCGAGTTCATCGGACGCCTGCCGGTGCTGAGCGCCGTCCACCAGCTGAAACGCGAAGACCTCGTGCAGATCTTGACCGAGCCGAAGAACGCGCTCACGCGCCAGTACCAGCGGTTCTTCAACTACGACTCGATCGACCTCGTCTTCACCGACGACGCGTTGTGGTCGATCGCCGACAAGGCGCTCGCCCGCGAGACCGGCGCCCGCGGGCTCCGCTCGATCATCGAGAACGCCCTGCTCGACGTGATGTTCGAGCTGCCCTCGCGCAAGGACGTCTCCAAGTGCGTGATCACCAAGGAGACGATCGAGAAGGGCCTCAAGCCGACCCTCGTCACGAGCGCCGGCGCCGACGCGGTCGAGCCGGACGAGCTCGCCGAGGAATCGGCCTAGTGCGGCGTCTCCGAACCTTGCACCGGTAACCGACCGCTGCGCGACGGCGCCACCGGCCACTCCTCGTCGTCCCCGACACGGACGTGTCGGGCGGCCGTCGGCAGCTGCCCGGGGCAATGCGCCGGGCCCGCAAACTTCGCCGGCCCTTGACACGTCTTAGCTCCTGGGGGAAAACTTACACCTGAATCGGGTCTCAGGTTCGGGACAACACACCAGGAGGATGCGTTCATGCGTCATCGCTTCACGAAGGTCCTGCTCGGGGTTGCGGTCTTCACGCTGCTCGCAGGCACGGCCTCGGTCGCCGCGCGCTCGCACCGTGCGTCGGCCTCGTACAACATCGGCTTCATCTATCCGCGCACCGGCATTCTCGGGGCCTACGGCGCCGAAGAGCTCGAGGGCTTCAAATACGGGCTCAAGTACGCGACGAAGGGCACCGGCAAGGTCAACGGCAAGACGCTCAACATCACCTATCAGGACGACAAGGGCGACGCCGCGACGGGTGTCACCGAGGCGAAGAACCTGATCGGCCAGGGGGTCAAGATCCTGATGGGCACGGGCTCATCGGGTGTGGCTGTGCAGATGGCGGGAATCGCCGCGCAGAACCAGGTGCTGTACATCTCAGGCCCCGCTGCCGCCGATGCGATCACGGGCATCAACAAGTACACCTTCCGCGCCGGGCGGCAGACGATCCAGGACGTGCTCGACGCCAAGTCGTTCCTCGGCAAGGGCACCGGCAAGAAGGTTGTCGTCTTCGACCAGGACAGCGTCTTCGGGCACGGCAACTACGCCGCCGTGAAGGCGTTCTTCACCGGTCACAACGTCTCCGAGGTCTCGGTGCCGCTGACCGCGACCGACTTCACGCCGTTTGCCCAGCAGGCCAAGAACGCGAATCCGGATCTGATCTTCGTCGCCTGGGCCGGGACGACTGCGGGCGCGATGTGGAAGGCGCTCGACCAGCAGAACGTGTTCGCGGGGACGCAGGTCGTGACGGGCCTCGCCGAACGTGCAACCTGGGCGTCGCTGGGCGACCAGGCGACCAAGATCCACTTCCTCTCGCACTACGTCTACACCGCCCCGAAGAACAAGGTGAACAACTGGCTCGTCGCGCAGCTGCGCAAGCGGGGCCAGGTGCCGGACATCTTCACGCCCGACGGTTTCGTCGAGGCGCAGCTGCTCGTGCACGCGTTGCAGAAGGGCGACTACAACGTCGACAAGATGATCAGCGCCCTCGAGGGCTACAAGTTCCTCGCTCCCAAGGGCTTCCAGGCGATCCGGCCGCAGGATCACGCGATGCTGCAGCCGATGTTCCGGGTCGCGCTGGTGAAGAAGAACGGCCATCTCGTCGCCAACGTGCTCGGCACCGCCTCGCCGTACGCCACCGCGCCACCGATCGTGGCGATGAAGGGCTGAGGACCGAAGGCATCATCAGCGCGTGAGCGCATCCCCGATCCTCGCAACCAGGAATCTCGGGCTCGACATCGGCGGCGCGACGATCGTCGCCGATGTCGGGCTCGAGGTCCGTGAGGGCGAGCTGCTGGCCGTGATCGGGCCGAACGGGGCCGGGAAGACGACGCTCTTCAACCTCGTCTCCGGCCTCCACCGCCCGTCGAGCGGCAGCGTGGAGCTCGACGGCGTCGACGTCACCGACCAGCCCCCCTTTCGCCGGGCCCAGGCGGGGCTCGGCCGGACCTTTCAGGTGTCGAACGTCTTTCCGCTCCTGTCGGTGCACGAGAACGTCCGGCTGTCCGCAGAGGCGGCGATCGGGGGGACGATGCGGATCTGGCGCCGGGCGACCGCGGTCCGCGAGGCCGTCGACCGGGCGGGCTGGGCGATCGGCCGCGTCGGCCTGGCCGGGCGTGATCTCTGGCCGGCCGGGCTCCTTTCACACGGCGACAAGCGGAAGCTCGAGCTGGCCATGCTGCTCGCGGCCCGCCCGCGCGTGCTGCTGCTCGACGAGCCGATGGCGGGAGTGTCGATGGAGGACGTTCCCGAGCTCGTCGAGCTGATCCGTTCGGTGCACGCGGACGAGGGGAAGACCGTGCTGATGGTCGAGCACCACATGGAGGTGGTGATCGGCCTGGCGCAGCGCATCGCGGTCATGCACGGGGGACGGCTGCTCGCGGTCGACACGCCCGACGCGATCATGCGCAACGAGACGGTACGGCAGGCGTATCTCGGAGAAGAGCTGTAGTGGCGTCGATCGTCGCGGTTCACGATCTGCACGTCTTCCTCGGCGAATCGCACATCCTGCAGGGGATCTCCTTCGACGTTCCGGAGGGCGGTGTGACGGCGCTGCTCGGCCGGAACGGTGTCGGGAAGACGACGACGCTGCGGGCCCTGATGGGGCTCGTCGATCGGCAGGGCGCGATCGAGCTCGCCGGAGCGGACATCCGGAGTGCTCCGACGCACAAGATCGTCCGCCGGGGGGTGGGCTACGTTCCCGAGGACCGTGATGTCTTCTCGGCGCTGACGGTCGATGAGAACCTGCGGCTTGCGGAGCGCGACTCTGAGCCGCGCTACGACCTCGTGTACGACCTCTTCCCCGAGCTGCGGCAGCGTGGCAGGCAGGCCGCGGGCACCCTCTCGGGAGGACAGCAGCAGATGCTCGCGATCGGCCGCGCGCTCCTGAACGACAACCGCGTTCTCCTTGTCGACGAGCCGACCAAGGGGCTTTCGCCACTGCTCGTCACCGAAGTGGCCATGGTGCTCGAGCGCGTCTCGGAACTGACGACCGTTCTGCTCGTCGAGCAGAATCTCGGCGTCGTCAAGCGGGTCGCCCGAAACGTGGTGGTGCTCGACACCGGCCGCGTCGTGCACATCGGGCCGGCCGATGAGCTGCTGGAAGACAAGTCGTTGATCCAACGCATGCTCGGAGTCGGATGAGCACCTTCCTGCTCCTCACCATCACCGGTCTCGGACTGGGGGCGATGTACTTCTTGATCGCTTCGGGCCTCTCGCTGATCTACGGATTGATGGGGGTCCTGAACTTCGCGCACGGCGTCTTCATCACCGTCACCGCGTATGCCCTCTGGTTCACCGAGTCCAAGCTCGGCGACATCCCGGTGCTGCCGCGCTTCCTGATCGCGGCGGTCGTCGGGCTGATCGTCGGCACGTTGTTCGCAGTGCTCACGGAGCTCGTTCTGATCCGCCCGCTCTACGGCCGCCACATCGAGCAGGTTCTGGTCACGGTCGGGCTCGCCCTGGCGGTGACCGCGCTCGTGACCGCCATCTGGGGCAGCGACGCGCGTGTGGTCGCAGCGCCCACCTGGGTCGGCGAGACCACGTCGATCTTCGGTGCGCACATTCCGAACGACCGTTGGCTCGAGATCGTCACGGCGGTCATCGTGCTCTTCGCGCTCGAGACGTTCCTGCGCCGGACCCGCTACGGGCTGATCGTCCGTGCCGGAGTCGAGAACCGTGCCATGGTGACGGCGCTCGGCATCGACGTGCGCAAGTCCTTCACGCTGGTCTTCGCGATCGGGGGCCTCGCGGCGGGCATCGCCGGCGTGCTCTACACCCTCTACGCGACGACCGTCGATCCGCAACAGGGAACCTCGCTCGTGATCTTCGCCTTCATCGTTGTCGTGATCGGCGGTCTCGGCTCGATTCGCGGCACCGCGATAGCAGCGGTGATCGTGGGCCTCGTGCAGCAGTACGCGAACTACTACGCGTCGTCGGGGCTCGGCGATCTCAGCGTCGTGCTGCTCCTCGGGATCGTGCTGATCGCGAGGCCGCAGGGCCTCTCCGGGAGCTTCGCGTGAAGCGGGTACTGGTTCCCGCAGCGATCTTCCTGGCGCTCGCGTTCGTGCCCCGACTCTCGATCGACGTCCCGTACCTGTTCCAGGGCGGCCTCAATACCCCGGGCACGCTCGAGCTGATGGCGCTGTGTCTCCTGTTCGGCGGGTTGGCCTTGAGCTACGACCTGCTCTTCGGCTTCACGGGCCTCCTGTCGTTCGGGCACGCGCTCTACTTCGCGATCGGCGTCTACATCTCGGCGATCGCCATGACGCGCTGGCACTGGGACTTCTGGGTGTCTGTGGCGTTCACCGCGGTCGTCGGATTCCTCGTTGCCGTCATCCTGGGTGCGGTCTCGCTTCGCGTCGCCGGCATCGCCTTCGCCATGGTGACGCTCGCCTTTGCCCAGGCAGGCTCGATCCTGGCGTTGAAGAACCCCTACAAATGGACCGGCGGGGAGGAGGGTTTCGGGGTCGACTACCACCAGTTGCCCGCCTGGACGGTCGGCATCCTCAACACGAAGCATCTCTACTGGATCGCGCTCGCGTACGCAGCCTCGGTGTTCGCGATCGTCCGCTACGCCGTCAACTCCTCACCGGGGCACGTCTGGCAGGCGATCAGGGAGAACGAGCTCCGCGTTCAGGTCCTCGGGCTGAAGCCTTACAGCTACAAGCTCATGTCCTACGTCCTCGCTTCTCTGCTCGCGACGGCGGGGGGCGTCGTCTACCTGTTGCTGCTCGGCGGCGCGAATACGGAGGTGACCACCGCGAGCTTCACTCTCACGCTGCTCCTGATGGTCGTGATCGGCGGCGCCGGTTCTCGCTGGGGTGCCATGATCGGCGGCATCCTCTATACCTACGCCGACCATCGGCTCGGCGACCTCTCGTCGTCCCATGCCGTGTCGAGCCTGCCTTCGATCGTGCGCACACCGCTGCAGCAGCCGCTGTTCATCCTCGGCGTGCTGTTCATCCTCGTCGTGTTCTTCGTTCCGGGCGGGCTGACGCGCATCGGACAGGTCGGCGTCCGGCTGGACCGGATCCTGCGCCGGCCGGCAACCCAGGAGGAGGCCACATGAACATCAAGTGGGAGTCGATCGGCGAAGGGCCGCCGCTGCTTCTGATCCAGGGGCTCGGGTACGGCCGCTGGGGCTGGGAGCCGATCCAGCCGGGGCTCGCAACCCGCCACCAGGTCGTCGCGTTCGACAACCGTGGCATCGGTGAGTCCGACAAGCCGCCGGGGCCGTACACGGCGGCGCAGATGGCCGGCGACGCGCTAGGAGTGCTCGACGAAGCGGGCATCGACCGGGCGCACGTGCTGGGTGCGAGTCTGGGCGGCATGATCGCCCAGGAGCTCGCCGCCGCCGCACCGGACCGGGTCGACAAGCTCATCCTCTGCTGCACGACGGCCGGCGGGCCGGCAGCCCTGCCGATGCCCGAGGCGACCGTGCAACTGTTTGCGGAGGCCCCGTCGCTCGCGCCCGAGGTGGCGCTGAGGCGTTTCATCGAGAACGCCCTCGGAGCAGATCCGCCCCCGCAGCTCGTCGACGAGCTGTTCGCGCGGAGAACGGCGAACCCACCCGACCCGGCCGGCTGGCAGGCGCAGGCGGCCGCAGGCCTGGGATTCCAGGGCGTCGAAGGAGAGATCGCCGCGCCGACCCTGGTTCTCGGCGGCACGGCCGACAACGTCGTCGACCATCGCAACGCAGACGTCCTCGCTGCGCGGATCCCAGGTGCCCGTGTCGAGCTCCTCGCAGGTGCCGGTCACCTGTTCTTCTGGGAGCGGCCGGGCGAGTCCGTCAGGATCATCAACGAGTTCCTTCAATGAACGAGCACACGATCGACAAGATCATTCGCGACCGCGCACGGATCACCCCGGAGCGGATCGCGATCGACGAGGACGGCCGAACCTGGACCTATGCGGAGTTGGACCTGCGGTCCGACGAGCTTGCACGCTGCCTCTCACGCGGCGATCGCGTCTCGACGCTCACGGGGAACTCGGGCGAGCACGTCGCGCTGATGTTCGCGTGTGCGAAGGCCGGCGCCATGCTGCACCCGATTTCTTGGCGGCTCGCACCGGCCGAGATCGCATACCAGCTCGACGACGCAGAGCCCGCCTTTTTCTTGATCGAGGACGAGCACCGCGCGCTCGGCGGGGCGGCGCTCCAACTCGCATCGGTGACGCCGGCTCTGGAGCTCGGCTCGGCCTCGCGGGACGAATCCGACCCGCAGGTGGCAGACGACGATCCGTTGCTCCTGATCTACACCTCGGGCACGACCGGCAAGCCGAAGGGCGCCCTCCTCACGCACGCCAACTCGTTCTGGACGAACCTCTCATTCGATCTTGCGACCGGGATCCGGCCCGACGACGTCGTGCTGCAGGTGCTTCCGCAGTTCCACTGCGGTGGCTGGAACGTGCAGTCGATCCTGGCATGGTGGAAGGGTGCGAAGGTCGTGCTCGAACGGGGCTTCGATCCGGCCCGCTCCCTCGAGCTCGTCGAGCGCGCGCGAATCACCTCGTTGATGGGGGTCCCCGCGAACTATCTGTTCATCGCCCAGGAGCCGCGATTCGCGGACGCGGACCTCAGCTCGCTCCGGCTCGTCGTGGTCGGCGGAGCGCCGATGCCGTTGGCGCTGCTGGACGTCTGGGCCGCGCGTGGTATCGAGATCGTGCAGGGCTACGGGCTCACCGAGGCCGCGCCGAATGTGCTCTGCCTGCCGCCCGAGGACGCGCGGCGCAAGGCGGGATACGCAGGGAAGCCCTATCCGTACGTCAGGTGCGACCTCTCGACGGCGGGCGAGCTGCTCGTGCGCGGCCCGAACGTCTTCGCCGGCTACTGGCGTAACACCGAGGCGACGGCCGACGCGTTCCGAGACGGCTGGCTTCTGACCGGCGACATCGCCGAGCGCGACGACGAAGGGAACTATCGCATCCTGGGCCGCCTCAAGGACATGGTCGTCTCCGGCGGCGAGAACGTCTACCCGGCCGAGATCGAGGCGGTTCTCCACGACCACCCGGCCGTCGCGGACGTCGCCGTCGTCGGCGTCCCCGACGAGCGGTGGGGGAAGTGTGCGCCGCGTTCGTGGTGGTCGCGGCGCCGGTGTCGGAGGACGAACTGCGGAACCACTGCATCGCGCGCCTGGCCCGTTTCAAGGTGCCGAGGTCCTTCAGCTTCGTCGATGAGCTTCCGCGCAACTCGATGGGCAAGATCCAGAAGTCGGAGTTGCAGGTGATCGCATGACCGACGCTGCAATCACCAACGTCGACGGCAGGCCGCTGTCGAAACGCGGCCTCGACACGAGAAGGCGCCTTCTCGATGCGGCCGAGGCGGTGTTCGGCGAGCTCGGCTATCCGGACGCTTCGATCGTCAAGGTCGCGGAAGCCGCAGGCGTAGCGACGGGCACGTTCTATCTGTACTTCGACTCGAAGCGGGCGATCTTCGTCGAGCTGATGCGCGATCTGAATCGCCGCATCCGCCATGCGATGAGCGAGGGCGCCGCGGAGGGAACCACACGCGTCGAATCGGAGATCCTCGGCTTCCACGCGTACTTTCGCTTCACCTCCGAGCATCCGGCTCTGTACCGGATCATCCGGCAGTCCGAGTTCGTCGCACCGGAGATGCTTCGCTACCACTACGACCGTGTCGCCGAGGGATACGTGACGGCCCTCGAGAAAGCGGCGGAGTCCGGCGAGATAGGTGAGATCGACGCAGAGGTGACGGCTTATGCGCTGATGGGGCTCGGTGAGCTCGTCGGTATGCGCTGGATCCTCTGGGGAGACGGGGGCCCTCTGCCCAGCCGCGTATCGGGCGAGCTCGAGCGGATCATTCGCTGCATCCTCGAGGCCAAGAGGTGAGGCGCGTAGGCCTGTTCGCAACCGCTTCGTATCTACCGGAGCGGTGGATGAGTGCTGCGGAAGTAGCCGAGCGGTCCGAGATTCCCGAGCACGTGATCGTGGAGAAGTTCGGGCTGCGAGGCAAGCACATCGCCGCTGCCGACGAGCATGTGAGCGATCTCTCCGCGCGTGCGATCGAACAGCTGCTCGACGAGACGGGTTTCGACCCCAGGGACATCGACGTCGTCATGTATTACGGCTCTATGTGGCGCGACTACGGAGTGTGGCAGGCGGCGCCGCGCATCGCTCATCGCATCGGTGCGACGAACGCGTTCGCGATCGAGTACGACAACGTCTCGCACGGGACGCCGATCGCCCTCCGCGTCGCGCGCGATCTGCTGCGTGCGGAGGACGAGCTCAGGAACGTCCTCGTCGTTGCCGCCTGCCGCGAGTCGTACCTGCTGGACTACGGGAACACGAGATCGCGATTCATGTTCAACTTCGGTGACGGGGCTGTTGCGGGACTGCTCGTCGGCGATGCCGAGCGAAACCAGGTGCTCGGCTCGCACGCGATCACGAACGGGGCGTACTCGCTGCAGGTGAAGATCGCCGGCGGAGGATCGGTCGATCCCGACGGCTACCGCTTCCTGGATGTCCAGGATCCCGCCGAGATGAAGGACGGCCTGGACGAGGAGTCGCTCCCGAACTTCGTCGCCGTCGCGCGGGGCGCGGCCGAGCGTTCCGGCCTGACGCTGGCCGATCTGTCGTTCGTCTGCCCGTTGCACACCAAGCGCTCGATGTTCAAGGGGTTGCTGTACGAGCTCGGAATGCGCGAAGATCAGGCGGTGTACCTCGACGACACCGGCCACATGAGCGGAGTCGATCCGCTGCTCGGTCTCGACCGGGCCGTACGAGACGGCCGCGTCGGTGAGGGCGATGCGGTGCTGCTGCTCTCGGCCGGCACTGGATATACGTGGGCGGCGACGGTCGTCCGTTGGGGGGTGATCGCATGAAGGCAGGCGATGTGTTCGGGCCGTCGAGCTGGATCGACGTCCCGCAGGAGAAGATCGACGCGTTCGCAGAGGCGACAGGAGACGATCAGTGGATCCACGTCGATCCGGACCGGGCGAAGGCTGGGCCGTTCGGGACAACGATTGGCCACGGCTATCTGACGCTCTCTCTGATCCCAGTCATGTCCCACGAGGTCGTCCCGCGCGAGGGAAGCATGGGCATCAACTACGGCCTCAACCGGGTCCGGTTCCCGGCCCCGGTGCCCGTCGACTCGCGGCTGCGCGGTTCGTTCGAGGTCGTGAAGGTGGAGGAGATCGAGGGTGGGCACCAGGTGACGATGGCGGCGACGATCGAGCGCGAGGACGGCGACAAGCCTGTCTGTGTCGCCGAGGTCGTCTTCCGCCACTACGTGTGAGGGTCGCCCTCGTGACGGGCGCCCGCGGCGGGATCGGCGCCGCGATCGTCACGCGGCTCGAAACGGACGGCTGGGCTGTCCACGGTGTCGACGTCGAGGACGCCGACCTGACAACCCGGGACGGGAACAAGCACGTCGTCGACGCGGCGCTCGAGCGCTTCGGCCGGCTCGATGCGATCGTCCCGAACGCGGGCTTTCAGCATGTTGCGCCGGTCCGGGACTTTCCGGAGGAACAGTGGGACAGGCTGCTCGCGCTCCTGCTGACGTCGCCGTTTCTCCTGGCTCGTTACAGCTGGGACACGCTCGCTGCCTCGGGCGACGGGCGCATCTGCGTGATTGCATCCGTCCATGCGCTGGAGGCGTCGGTCTTCAAGGCCGGCTATGTCTCCGCCAAGCACGGTGTGCTCGGCCTGGTGAAGACGCTCGCGCTGGAGGGCGCCGGCGCGGGAATCAGCGCGACCGCTGTCTGCCCCGCCTACGTCAGGACTCCGCTCGTCGAGGCACAGATCGCAGACCAGGCGCGGGCGCACGACGTCGACGAGGGTCACGTCCTTCAGCAGGTGCTCCTCGAGCCCCAGGCCGTGAAACGGCTGCTCGAGCCGTGCGAGGTCGCGGACGTGGTCGCGTTCCTCCTCGGCCCGGCAGGGCGAGGCATCACCGGTGTGCCGGTGACGATCGACCTCGGCTGGACAGCACGCTAGTCCAGCTCGTGGTCGCGCTCGCAGTAGTCCGGGCAGGTGCACTCGGCCAGCTCCCATTGCGGCCTCGGGGCGCGCTCCTCCGTGGACTGCTCGGCGATCTCGAACGTGGCGTCAGCCATCGTCGACCTCCTTTCGGATCCGGAGAATAGCTGATCTGGGATCCAGAGTAAAGGGTCTGTTGGGGTGAATACGCCGTTTGACAGCCTGACCATGCTCACATAGGATCCAGAAACACGCCAGCCAGCGCGAGGAGCAACTGTGAGCATCGAGTCTCGGATCCAAGAGCAGACGGCACAACTGGAGGCCCGGTGGGCGCAGGACGCGCGCTGGGCCGGGATCGCACGCAGCTACAGCGCCGAGGACGTCGTGCGGCTGCGCGGCTCGATCGTGCCGGAATGCACGCTCGGGCGGCTCGGGGCGGAGCGGCTCTGGAGCCTCCTCACCGAGGAGGGCCACGTGAATGCCCTCGGGGCGCTCACGGGCGGCCAGGCCGTGCAGATGGTCAAGGCCGGCCTGCGGGCGATCTATCTCTCCGGGTGGCAGGTGGCTGCCGACGCGAACCTTTCCGGCTCGACCTACCCCGACCAGAGCCTCTATCCGGCCAACTCGGTGCCGCAGGTGGTGCGGCGACTGAACAGCGCCTTGCTTCGAGCCGACCAGATCGACTGGTCGGAGGGCCGCAACGGGACCGACTGGCTGGCGCCGATCGTCGCCGACGCCGAGGCGGGCTTCGGCGGGGCGTTGAATGCGTATGAGCTGATGCGCGGCATGATCGAGGCGGGGGCCGCCGGGGTGCATTTCGAGGACCAGCTGGCGGCGGAGAAGAAGTGCGGTCACCTCGGCGGGAAGGTGCTCGTGCCGACGTCGCAGTTCATCCGTACGCTGACCGCCGCTCGACTTGCCGCGGATGTGCTCGGCGTGCCGACGGTGCTCGTCGCACGCACCGATGCGCTGAGCGCGACCCTGCTCACCTCGGACGTCGACGAGCAGGACGCCGCGTTTGTGACCGGCGAGCGGACGAGTGAGGGCTTCTTCCACGTCACGGACGGGCTCGAAGCTGCGATCGCCCGGTCGCTTGCCTACGCCCCCTATGCCGATGTTCTCTGGTTCGAGACGTCGACGCCCGACCTGCGGCAAGCACGCGAGTTCGCGCAGGCGATCCACGAGCGGCATCCGGACAAGCTCCTGGCCTACAACTGCTCGCCGTCGTTCAACTGGCGCAAGGCCCTCTCGGACGAGGAGATCGCGGGCTTCCAGCAGCAGCTCGGCGAGTGGGGCTACCGCTTCCAGTTCATCACCCTCGCGGGGTTCCACTCCCTGAACGCCGGCATGTTCGAGCTCGCCCGCGGCTACCGCGATCGCGGGATGAGCGCCTACGTCGATCTGCAGGAGCGCGAGTTCTCCCTCGAGCCCGACGGCTACACCGCCACCAGGCATCAGCGTGAGGTCGGTGCGGGATACTTCGACAAGGTGATGCAGGCCGTGTCGAGGGATTCGTCCACGCTGGCGCTCCAGGGCTCCACGGAGGAAGCCCAATTCGCGTAGAGGCGGATGTCCTGTCACGGGAGGCGCTCGCGTTCGTCGAGCGCCTCCATCGTGAGCTGAATCCCGAGCGCGAGCGTCTGCTCGCGGTCCGGGAGGCACGACGGGGGCTGCGGCCGCAGTTCGTGCGGGCGCCGGAGGACTTCACGGTCTCGCCGGCGCCCGCCGACCTGCAGGACCGCCGCGTCGAGATCACCGGGCCGGTCGACCGCAAGATGATGATCAACGCGCTCAACTCGGGCGCGAAGGTCTTCATGGCGGACTTCGAGGACGCCAACTCTCCCACCTGGGAGAACGTGCAGGACGGGCAGCGAAACGTCCACGAGGCGGTGCGGCGGACGATCGAGCTCGACACCGGCGAGAAGAGCTACCGGCTCGACGACCGGGTGGCGACGCTCATGATCCGCCCGCGCGGGTGGCACCTCGTCGAGCGGCATCACGAGGTCGACGGCGCGCCGGTCAGCGGCTCCCTCTTCGACTTCGGGCTCGTGGTCTTCAACAACGCGCGTGAACAGCTCGAGCGGGGGACCGGCCCGTACTTCTACCTTCCCAAGCTCGAGTCGCACGAGGAGGCGCGGCTCTGGGCCAGCGCGTTCGCGCTGGCGGAGTCCGAGCTCGGCCTGCCGCGGGGCTCGATCAAGTGCACGGTGCTGATCGAGACGATCCTCGCGGCCTACGAGATGGATGCGATCCTCTACGAGCTGCGCCACCACTCCTGTGCGCTCAACGCGGGGCGGTGGGACTACATCTTCAGCTGCATCAAGAGGATGGGCGCCGTGCTTCCCGACCGCGCCCAGGTGACGATGACCGTCCCGTTCATGCGCGCCTACTCGGACCTGCTTGTCAAGACGTGCCACGCGCGGGGGGCGCACGCGATCGGGGGCATGGCGGCGTTCATCCCGTCGCGCCGCGACGCGGAGGTGAACGCGATCGCCCTGGCCAAGGTGGCCGAGGACAAGCAGCGGGAAGCTCGGGCCGGCTTCGACGGCACCTGGGTCGCGCACCCCGATCTCGTGCCGGTTGCTCGTGCGGAGTTCGACACGGTGCTCGGCGAGCGCCGAAACCAGGTCGACCGCGGGCGCGACGACGTCCAGGTGACCGAGGGCGATCTCGTCGACTTCGACATCCCCGGCGGTGCGATCACCGACGCCGGTCTCCGTGTGAACGTCAGCGTCGGCGTCCGGTACATCGACGCGTGGCTGCAGGGCGTCGGCGCGGCGGCGATCGACAACCTGATGGAGGACGCCGCCACGGCGGAGATCTCCCGGGCGCAGGTGTGGTCGTGGGTGCAGGCCGGACGGTTCGACGAGGCCCGAGTCCGCGAGGAGATCGCCGCCGTCGAGGCCGCCGACGCCGCCAAGGAGGTGTTCGCGGACGTTGCACTGTCGGTGCCTCTGAAGGACTTTCTCACCGTCTCGGCGTACGATCTCCTGTCGTGAGTCGAAATGAGTCTTGAATCGACGAAGGCGGACGACATCGCCGTCGTGATCGAGGAGGCGATCGTCTCGGGCGAGCTCGCCCCGGGGTCGGTCCTGCGCCAGGAGCAGCTGTCCGAGCGATTCGGCGTCTCGCGGACGCCGGTCCGCGAGGCGCTCCGCCGGCTGGCTGCGCTGGGGCTCGTCTCGTTCGAGCCGAACAAAGGCGTCCGCGTGCGCACGCTCTCGCACGACGACCTGCGCGAGGCGTTCCTCGTCCGTGCGGAGTTGGAGGCGCTCGTCACCGAGATCGCCGCCCGGAAGTGGTCGCCCGAGGCGATGGCGGAGCTCGAGGAGTGCGAGAAGCGATTCGCACGCCTGACCAAGGAGATTCGCTCGTACGAGCCCGGTGGGGAGCGCCGCTCGCTGATGTCGGACTGGATGCGCGCGAACCACGCATTTCACGACGTGATCTACCGGGTGGCGGAGGTGCCGTTCATCGAGTCGGTGGCGAAGAGTGCGCGGCGTACCTTCTCCGGGCCGACGGTGTGGGCTCCGGTGGACGAGCAGCTCGAGCGCCTCTACGAGCGCAATCAGGCGGAGCACCGTGCGATCCGGCAGGCGCTCGCCGCGGGCTCCGTTGCCGGCGCAAGAGTGCTTGCACACGAGCACGTCATGCACTCGTTCCAGCTGCTGACCACGATCCTCGACCACGTCGGCGCCGACTGGGCGCGCACCTGAGCTTCACGACCCGTCCGGAGCTGCGCGGGACATTCGGCGCCGTCGCGTCGACGCACTGGCTCGCGACGCAGACCGGCATGGCGGTGCTCGAGCGTGGTGGGAATGCCTTCGACGCTGCGTGTGCGGCCGGTTTCGTGCTGCAGGTCGTCGAACCGCATCTGAACGGCCCGGGCGGCGACCTGCCGGCCGTCTTCTGGTCGGCCGACCTGGCGAAGCCACTCGTCCTGTGCGCCCAGGGCGTGTCGCCTGCGGCGGCCACCATCGAGGCGTTCCGGGCGGGCGGCCACGACCTCGTGCCCGGCGTCGGCGTGGAAGCGGCGTGCGTCCCCGGCTCGTTCGGCGGCTGGCTCCTGCTGCTCGAGCAGTTCGGGAGCTGGACGCTCGACGAGGTGCTCGCCTACGCGATCGGCTATGCCGAGCACGGGTACCCGGTCGTCGACGGGATCACCGCGACGATCGAGCGGGCCGAGCCGCTGCTGCGCGGGTGGGCGGGGTCCGCCGAGCTCTACCTGCCGGCGCCCGGGCCCGGCTCGACGTTCCGCAACCCTCGACTCGCTGCGACCTGGCGCCGGCTGCTCGACGAATCCGGCGGCACGGTCGAGGGGGCACGGCGTGTCTACTACGAGGGCTTCGTCGCCGAGGAGATCGACCGGTTCTCGGCTGCGCACGGAGGCCTGCTCACCGGTGATGACCTGGTCTCGTGGCGCGCCACGCTCGAGCAGCCCGTCACGGTCGACTACCGCGGACTGACGGTGTGCAAGACGGCTGCCTGGGGCCAGGGGCCGGCGGGGCTGCAGCAGCTGCGCCTGCTCGAGGGCTTCGACGTCGCAGCGCTCGGCGAGGCCGAGCTCGTGCACGTCGTGACCGAGGCCGCAAAGCTGGCCTTCGCCGATCGGGACGCGAACTACGGCGATGCCGAGGTCCCGCTCGAGCACCTGCTCTCGCAGGCGTACACCGACGACCGACGGGCGCTGATCGGCGAGGAGGCGAGTGCCGAGCTCCGCCCGGGGCTCGGGCGCCTGCCCCGCCTCGCGGCCGCTGACCGTCCGTTGCTCGGTGCCGGTGAGCCGACGCGCGGCGACACCGTCCACCTGGATGTGGCCGACCGTTTCGGGAACCTGCTCTCGGCGACACCGAGCGGCGGCTGGCTGCAGAGCTCACCGACGATCCCGTCGCTCGGCTGGCCGCTCGGCACCCGCGCGCAGATGTTCTGGCTCGAGGAAGGGCTGCCGTCCTCGCTCAAACCGCGCAAGCGGCCCCGCACGACCCTGTCCCCCGGCCTCGTGCTGCGCGAGGGCGAGCCCTGGCTCGCCTACGGGACGCCGGGCGGCGACCAGCAGGAGCAGTGGGCGCTGCACGTGCTCGTGCGCCACGTCGACCGCGGGCTCGGGTTGCAGGAGGCGATCGACGCGCCCGAGTGGCACACCGACCATCTGATCTCGTCGTTCTATCCGCGTTCGTTCGAGCCACGGTCGCTGGCGGTCGAGTCACGGCTCGGCGGGCAGGCGATCGCCGAGCTGCGCCGCCGCGGCCACGACGTCACCGTCGCAGGCGCCTGGGAGCTCGGGCGGGTCAGCGCCGTCGCCCGCGAGGGCGATCAGCTGCGCGCCGCCGCGAACGCCCGCGGGATGCAGGGCTACGCCGTCGCGCGGTAGGTACCATGGCCGCATAGTCGCTGCCTGACCTGATCCGCCGCACGCGTAGCATGGGCCGCCCATGAGCGAGTTGCTGCCCAGATACGAGCCGCACGGCGTCGAGGAGCGCTGGCAGCAGACGTGGGAGGCCGAGGGCCTCTTCAATGCCGACCCGGACCCGTCGCGCCGGTCGTTCGCGATCGCGCATCCGCCGCCGAACGTGACGGGGGATCTCCACCTCGGACACGCATTGCAGCTCTCCCTCGCCGACGCGATCGTGCGCACCCGCCGGATGCAGGGGTTCAACGTCCTCTTCCAGCCCGGCTACGACCATGCCGGCATCTCGACGCAGAACGCCGTCGAGAAGTACCTCGCGCTCGAGGGCAAGACGCGGCACGATCTCGGCCGCGAGGCGTTCGAGGCGCGCGTCTGGGAGTGGCTGCGTGAATACGGCGGCAAGATCATGCTGCAGTTCCGCCGCATCGGAGCCTCGCTCGACTACCGTCGCGAGCGTTTCACGATGGACGATGCATACGTCCGCGCGGTGATGCGATTCTTCGTGCATCTCTGGGACAAGGGGTGGATCTATCGCGCGAACCGGATCGGGAACTGGTGCCCGTACCACCTGACCTCGCTGTCCGATCTCGAGCTCGCACACGAGGACGTCGACGACGCGCTGACATACATCCGCTACCCCTTCGCCGACGGCGACGGCCACATCACGATCGCGACAGTTCGGCCGGCGACGATTCTTGGCGACGTCGCGGTCGCGGTGCATCCGGAGGACGACCGCTACCGGGACGTGATCGGCCGCCGGGTCCTCGTTCCGTGGGTCGAGCGTGACGTGCCGGTGATCGCCGACGAGCGCGTCGAGCGCGACTTCGGCACCGGCGCGCTGAAGGTCACTCCCGCGCACGATCCGATGGACTACGAGATCGGACTCGACCACGGGCTGCCCGAGCTGACCGTGATCGGGCCCGATGGACGCATGAACGACGAGGCCGGCGGTCTCGCAGGCCTGACCCAGGCCGAGGCCGAGGAGCGTGTGCTCGCCTGGCTGCGCGAGCGCGATCGGATCGAGAAGCGCGAGTCGTACCGCCACACGGTGGCGCTGTGCGATCGCTGCAAGACCCGCATCGAGCCTCGGATCTCGCTGCAGTGGTGGTGCTCGATGGAGGAGCTGAAGAGGCCCGCCCTGGAGGCGCTGCGCTCGGGGACGGTGCGCTTCCATCCCGAGTCGCAGCATCGCTTCGCGATCGCCTCGCTCGAGGAGGCACCTGACTGGAACATCTCGCGTCAGATCTGGTGGGGACATCAGCTGCCGCTCTATGAATGCCCCGACGGCCACGTGACGGTGCAGGAGAGCGAGCCCGACGCCTGCCGCGAGTGCGGCTCCGGCGAGCTGACACGGTCCACCGACGTGCTCGACACGTGGTTCAGCTCGGCGCTGTGGCCGTTCGCGACGCTCGGGTGGCCCGACGACACCGAGGACCTCCGCACCTTCTACCCGGGTGATATGAACACGACCGCCCGCGACATCATCCGACTCTGGGAGAACCGGATGATCTTCACCGGCCTCGAGATGATGGGTGAGATCCCGTTCAGGGACGTCGTCATTCACTCGACCGTGCACGCGCCGACCGGCGGCCGCATGTCGAAGAGCCTCGGCACCGGGATGAACCCGCTCGCGCAGATCGACGCGCACGGCGCGGATGCAACCCGCTACGGCTTGCTGAAGATGGCCTCGTCGCAGGACGTGCGCTTCTCGGAAGGTGCGATCGAGGAGGGCCGGAAGCTCGCCAACAAGCTCTGGAACGTGGCCAGGCTCATCCTGCAGGCCGGGGAGGGAGCGGCACCCGCCGAGCGTCCGCAGGCGCTCGAGGAGCATTGGATGCTCGCTCGTCTCTCGCAGTCGCAGCGCGCCGCAGAGCGCTACCTCGAGGGGTTCGACTTCTCGCACCTCGTCGACGAGCTCTATCACCTCACATTCGACGACTTTTGCGACTGGTACGCAGAGGCGGTCAAGCAACGGCTCTACGACGGCGACGCCGGTGCGCGGGCCACCGCCACCGCGGCACTGGAGCGGCTGCTGAAGCTGCTGCACCCGGTGATGCCGCACGTCACCGAGGAGATCTGGTCGCACCTGCCGAATCGCGAGACCCGGCTGATCGTCGCGCCCTGGCCGGAAGCCGGTGACGAGTCGCAGGCCGGAGCGCTCGAACGGGTGCAGGACCTCGCCCAGATGTTCCGGCGCTCCGGCGTGGTGCCGCCGCTCGCAGGAGATGAGCAGCGCATCTTTGCGGCGGTCGTGAAGCCGGAGCGGGCGAAGACGAACGGCAACGCCGACGCCGAGCGGGAGCGGCTGCGCACGGAGATCGAGCGGGCCGAGCGTCAGCTCGCCAACGAGCGCTTCGTGCAGAACGCACCGGCCGCCGTGGTCGACGCCGAGCGCGAGAAACTCGAGCGATACCGCCGCGAGCTCGATGCAATCGGCGACTGACTGGCTCGAGACGCTCAGTCCCTGGCCGAAGGAGGGCTTCGGCACCGGGCGAATGGTCGAGCTGCTCGCGCGGCTCGGCGACCCGCAGCGCAGCTTTCGTTCGGTGCATGTCGTCGGGAGCAAAGGCAAGTCGACGGCCGCGCGGCGGATCGCCGCCACGATCGGCGGCGTCGCCTACACATCGCCGCACGTGTCCGGCTGGCACGAGCGCCTGCAGACCGACCCGGACGGTTTCGAACGGGCTGTCTCGCGCGTCCGCGCGGATGCGACGGCGGTGGGGGCCACGCAGTTCGAGACGGTCACCGCTGCCGCGTTCGCGGACTTCGAGGCGCGAGAGGTCCGGTCCGCTGCAGTCGAGGCGGGGCTCGGTGGCCGCCACGATGCTACCAACGTGATCGACGCGCCGGTCGTACTGCTGACGAACGTCGCGCTCGAGCACACCGAGGTGCTGGGCGAGACACGTGCGGCGATCGCGGCCGAGAAGCTGGCGGTCGCGGGGCCTGGGGCGACGGTCGTGCTCCCGGACGCCGAGTTTGCAGGGCTCACCGCCGGGCGTGAGCTGCGGATCGGCGATGCCCGGACCGCCGCCGAGGCGTTCCTCGGGCGCTCCGTCGATGCGCTGGCCGAGGCGGAGCTGCCGGGGCGGCTCGAGATTCGCGGCACCGAGGTCCGTGATGGGGCCCACACGCCGGAGGCGGTCGACTGGCTGCTCGAGCGGCTGCCCGAGGCCGGCGACTACGTCGTGGTCGCCTCGATCCTCCGTGACAAGGAGGCGGATGGGATGCTCGAGCGGCTGGCGCAGGCAGGTCCCGTCCTCGTTGCGACGCGGTCCTCGAACGACCGGGCTCTGGCCGCGGAGGAGGTTGCCGCCCGGGCGCGCGACTGGTTCCCGGCCGTGGAGATCGTCGAGGATCCACGAGCCGCGCTGCTCCTTGCGCGCACCCTCGGGCGGAGGGTCCTCGTCACCGGTTCGCTCTACCTGCTTGCCGACCTGACCTCCGACGAGTGAAATGCATACGATGTCGCGCTCCGGTGAACGCATCAGCGTCCTTCTGTTCGCCCTGTTCCTCCTGGCGCTCTTCGTCGGGCTGGCGTTCGCCGCGGGCTACGGGCTAGGAAGAATCCTCCTGTGATCGCGGCGAGCTTCGGCAGCGTGCACGACTTCTTCCACTCCTCGGCCTGGTACGTCATGCGCAACCTCGCCGTCTTCTTCGTCGTCGTCTTCTGGATCGCGACCATCTACTGGGTGCACAAGGACGCGAAGCGCCGAACGGACGATTCGATGCTCGTGTGGGTCGCGACGCTGCTCGGCGTGATCCCGTTCATCGGCCCGCTCATCTACATGCTCTTCCGGCCTCCCGAGTACGCCGAGGACGTTCGCGAGCGCCAGCTCGAGATCAAGGCGATGGAGAAGCGGCTCGGCGGCGGCCTGCACTGCCCGGTCTGTCGCGCGGATGTCGAGGAGGACTATCTCGTCTGCCCGGTCTGCACGACCAAGCTCCGGCAGGCGTGCGTCACGTGCGGCCGGCCGCTCGAGGCGTTGTGGCAGGTGTGCCCGTACTGCGAGACGCCGATCGAGTTGGACGAGAACGCCATCCCGTTCAGTGAGACCAAGCCGCCGTCGCGACGCCAGCGTTCTCGATAGCCTGCCCGCCGCCGATGGCCATCGAGCGCACACTCGTCCTCGCCAAGCCGGACGCCGTCGAGCGGAGTCTCGCCGGCGAGATCCTTGCGCGCTTCGAACGGCGCGGGTTGAGGCTCCGCGCTGCCCGGTTCGTGACTGCGAGCCGTGAGCTCGGCGAGACGCATTACGCAGAGCACAGCGAGAAGCCGTTCTTCGGTGAGCTGGTCACGTTCATCACCTCCGGCCCGACGCTCGCATTCGTGCTCGAAGGCGAGGGCGCGATCGCGACCTGCCGCAAGACGATCGGTGCGACGAACCCGGCCGACGCCGACCCCGGCAGCCTTCGCGGCGACTTTGCGCTGGCGATGCCGAACAACCTCGTGCACGGGTCGGACTCACCGGAGTCGGCCGAGCGCGAGATCGGGATCTGGTTCCCCGATGGACTGGCGTAGCGACGCTGCGAAGAACGCAGCGCTCTGGACGCAGTCGAACGCCGAGTACACCGACGAGCACGCCGCCGTCAACTGGGCGCTCGACGAGATCTCCTGGGGCATCTGGGGGATCGACGAGTCCGAGCTGAACGTTCTCGGCGACGTGAACGGCCTCGACGTCGTCGAGCTGGGCTGCGGGACCGCGTACTTCTCCGCGTGGCTCGCGAAGCGGGGCGCGCGCCCGGTGGGCGTCGACATCACTCCCGCGCAGCTCGCGACGGCACGGCGGCGGATGGCCGAGAGCGGGATCGAGTTCCCGCTGATCGAGGCGGACGCAGCCGCGACCGGCCTGGCGGACGCGTCCGCCGACCTCGTCGTCTCCGAGTACGGCGCGTCGATCTGGGTCGACCCGTACCGCTGGGTCCCCGAGGCCGCGCGGCTTCTGCGGCCGGGCGGCCGGCTCGTCTTCCTCCGGAACTCGACGCTCGTGATCCTCTGCTCCGACGACGAGGTTCCTGCCAAGGAGCACCTGGTCCACCCCCAGTTCGGCATGCACCGGTTCGAGTGGCCCGACGGCGGCGTCGAGTTCCATCTCCCGCACGGCGAATGGATCGACCTGCTCCGCGCGAACGGGCTCGAGATCGAGCGGCTGATCGAGATCCAGGCGCCCGCGGATGCGGAGACGCATCACCGGTACTCCTACGTCACGGCCGACTGGGCGAGGAAGTGGCCGTGCGAGGAGATCTGGGCGGCACGCAAGCACTCATGACCGATTCGCTCGTCCTCGCGTCGACCTCGCCGCAGCGATGCGCGATCCTCGAGCAGCTCGCGATCCCCTTCGACGTGGTCGCGCCCGACTTCCACGAGGTGCCGGGCACGACACCGCTCGAGCGCGCCGCCGGCAAAGCGCGCTCGGTGGACGGCGGCGCGTGCCCCGTGCTCGGCGTCGACACGGAGGTGCTCCTCGACGGCGAGCTGCTGGGCAAGCCCGCGAACGCGACCGAGGCCGAAGGGATGCTCGAAGCGCTCTCCGGCCGAACGCATGAGGTGTGCTCGGGCCTCTGTCTGCGAACACGCGCCTGGGAGGAGCTTCATGCAGAATCGACGTTCGTCACGTTTCGCCGGCTCACGCCACGCGACCTCGCGCACTACCTGGTCGCCGACGAATGGAACGGCCGCGCCGGTGCCTACGCGATCCAGGGCCTCGGCGCGAGCCTCGTCGAGCGAATCGAGGGCGACTTCCTGAACGTGGTCGGACTGCCCGCGTCGCTCCTCGTGCGCCTGCTCGCCACCCGGTTCGCGGGCGTCTACGGGTTCGGCTGATCAGGGTCCACGACGATGAGCTCCAGATCGACGAGCAACTCGTGCGCGCCCTGCTTGCCGAGCAGTTCCCGCAGTGGGCCGACCTGTCGCTCGAGCGCGCAGGCGACGGGACTGTCAACGTGATCTACCGCCTTGGCGCAGATCTCTCGGTGCGGCTGCCGCGCATCGAGTGAGCGGCTGAAGAAGCGAACCATCGCGACCGGGACCTGCTCCCGCTGCTTGCGCCGCACCTGCCCGTCGATGTCCCGCGGGTGGTTGCACTCGGACGCCCCGGAGCAGGCTATCCCTGGTCGTGGTCGGTCTTCGGCTGGATCGACGGCGACCTGCCGGGCCACTGCGACCTCGACGCCCGGAACGTCCTCGTCCGTGACGGGCGCCTCGCTGCGGTGCTGGACTGGGGCGGCGTTGGTGCCGGCGACCCGGCGGTGGACGTGATGGTCGCCTCGAAGCTGGTCGCGCGCGAGGAGCGCGACCGGTTCCGCGAGCTCCTCCAGGTCGACGACGCGACGTGGCTCCGTGCCGGGGGCTGGAGCGTTTCGCAGGCGCTGATCGCGCTCGGCTACACACGCCCGAGAACAACCCGCCTTTGCACGGCGAGGCGACACGCCGGTTGGCCGAAGTGCTCGCAAGCTAGAGTGGCCGCGGCTCGATGGGCATCTTCAGCTACCTCACGGGTTTCGGCGGCCGCGACATGGCGGTCGACCTCGGGACCGCGAACACCCTCGTCTACGTGCGCGGGCGGGGCATCGTCCTCTCGGAGCCGTCGGTGGTGGCGATCGACCAGCGCACCAGTGAGGTGCACGCGGTCGGCCTCGAGGCCAAGCGCATGCTCGGGCGCACGCCCGGGACGATCAGCGCGATCCGGCCGCTCAAGGACGGTGTGATCGCCGACTTCGACGTGACGGAGCAGATGCTCCGCCACTTCATCCAGAAGGTCCACCAGCATCGTTTCGCACATCCCCGCGTCGTCGTGTGCGTGCCGTCGGGTGTGACCGGCGTCGAGAAGCGCGCCGTCGAAGAGGCGACGCTCTCGGCCGGCGCGCGCAAGGCGTACCTGATCGAGGAGCCCATGGCCGCCGCGATCGGCGCCGGCCTGCCGGTCGCCGAGCCGACCGGGAACATGATCGTCGACATCGGCGGCGGCACGACGGAAGTGGCCGTGATCTCGCTCGGAGGCATCGTCGTCTCGCAGTCGCTCCGCGTCGGAGGTGACGAGATGGACGAGGCGATCATCAACCACATCAAGCGCGAGTACAAGCTGCTGATCGGCCAGCAGACGGCGGAGGAGATCAAGCTCGAAGTCGGGTCGGCGCATGCGATGAAGGACGAGGCGCAGGCCGAGGTACGAGGGCGCGACATGCTCAGCGGCCTGCCGAAGACGGTGATCCTCTCGAGCGAGGAGGTTCGTCACGCGCTCGAGGAACCGGTCAACCAGATCATCGATGCGATCAAGTCGACACTCGACAAGACCCCGCCCGAGCTCGCCGCGGACATCATGGACCGCGGCATCGTGCTCGCAGGCGGCGGAGCGCTGCTGCAAGGCCTCGACGAGCGCCTGCGGCACGAGACCCACATGCCCGTGCACCTCGCCGAGTCGCCGCTCACCTGCGTCGCCGTCGGCTCGGGCCGCAGCCTCGAGGAGTTCGACGCGATCCACCGCAGCTCGCGTGCCCGCCCGCGCTCCCGTTCGCGGAACGGCCGCCGCTACTAGATAGCGCCGTGCGCATCCGGGAGCTCGACGCGGCTGCTGCACCCGAGCCTGAACTGCTCGCGCTGCACGCGCTGGAAGAGGCCTGCAGCCCGCCCGGCGAGCCGTTTCGCGAGCCTGCGCTGTCGCTCGCCTACTACCGTCACCGGCCGCCAGGATCGGTTAGCCCGCGCTTCGTCGCAGAGGAGGAGGGCGCGCTCGCCGGTTCGGCGGCGCTGACCGTCCACGGCCCGTCATTGGTCTACGCCGAGTTGCTGGTGCTCCCCGGGTACCGGCGCCGGGGCATCGGGTCGGCGCTGCTCGAAGCGGTGCGCGAGGCGGCGCGCGCAGCCGGCGTCAGCTCGTTCTTCGGTCATCACTGGGACGAGGCCGGGGCGGCGTTCGCCGTGCATGTCGGCGCCCGAGACGACCAGCGTGATGTCAGGGCTGTGCTCGACCTGCGCGCTGCAGGGTTGAGCGGGCCCACACTGCCCGCCGGCTGGCAGCTGCGTTCGTGGGTCGGAGCGGCGCCGGAGGAGCTCGTCGAGTCGTTCGCGCGGGCTCGCGATGCGATGAACGACGCGCCGGCTCCCGACGGGGTGGAGGCGCCGGCGATGACGGTGGAGGAGGTGCGGCGAATCGAGGAGACCGCCGCCCTGCGCGGCCGCGAGGTTCGAGTGACCGTCGCCGTCGACGAACGCGGTGAGATCGGGGCGTTCACCGACCTGCGCGCGACACCGGGCTCGCGCGCAGCGGCGACCGACGACACCGCTTCCGTGGCCTCCTGCCGTGGGCTCGGGCTCGCACGGGCGGTGAAGGTCGAGTCGCTGCGCCGTCTTCGCGCGGAACGCTCCGAGGTCGAGACGGTCTCGACGATGAACGCCGAGCACAACGCGGCAATGCGCCACATCAACACGGCCATCGGCTTCGTGCCGACCTCGACGCTGACGACGGCGGTGCTCGCCGTGTGATCGAGACGGAGCGACTCACCCTGCGGCGTTTTCGGGACGCAGATCGTGACGCGGTCGCCCGCTGGAATGCCGACGTCGCCTTCACGCGTCATCTCGCGGGTGTGCAGACCCGCGCTCAGAGCGACGAGGCGTTCGACCGGTGGGACCGCCACTGGTCCGACCACGGCTTTGGTCTCCTTGCCGTCGAGTGGCGCGGAACCGGCGAGGTGATCGGCCGCGTCGGTCCGCAGTACCACCGGGCGTGGCCCGCCGAGCCGGAGGTCGGCTGGGCACTCGATCCGGCCTGGTGGGGCCGGGGGATCGCCACCGAGGCCGGAACGGCCGCCGTCGAGTGGGTCTTCGGCGGGCTTGGCCATGCCCGCGTCGTCTCGATCACCACCGAGGTGAACACCGCCTCGCGGAACGTGATGGCCAAGCTCGGCTTCACGCTGCACGCTCGGGTCGAGAGCGAGTGGGGACTGCTCTGGGTGCATGCACTCGACCGGAACCCCTCACGATCCGCACGGTAGGAGGGGAGATTCCGGCATGGTCGACTGCGATCCTCCCGGCGCTGCGGCTACGCTCCCGCGAGTGCCTCGCAACCGGACCGTCCGTCTCGCGGTCCTGGGCTCCTCGGTCCAGCGCGCCGCTCCCTCCGGCTATCCCTCGAGTCGCTCCAGCGCCCTCAAGCGCCGGATCATCGTGGGTGGCCTGGTGCTGCTCTCGCTCGTCCTGATCACCGTCTCCTTTCGCTCGAGCGCCCTCGACGGCGTGCAGGGGACGGCGGCCGGCGTCCTGCGGCCCTTCGAGGTGGCCGCCGACCGCGTCACACGCCCGTTCCGCGACGCCGCGAGCTGGACGCGTGGGCTCATCGACGCGAAGTCCGAGAATCAGAAGCTGAGACGGCAGCTCGCCTACTACCGCCGGCAGTTGATTCTCGACGAGGGGGCGGTGCAGGAGAACGTGCAGTTGAAAGCCGCCTCGAACTATCACGGCCCCGCCTCGATCGCGGACTTCCGCCAGGTGGCGGCTGCGGTGCTCGTCAATCCGCAGAACGCGATCGACCAGAGCGTCGAGATCGCAGCGGGTTCGCACGACGGAGTTCAGGTCGGCGACGTCGTCGTCGCCAGCTCGGGTGGCCTCGTCGGAACGGTCGCGCGTGTCTCCGGGAGCGTCGCGCGTGTCACGCTGCTCACCGACGGGCAGAGCGCTGTGACAGCCCGCGACCTCACGCATCCGAGTGCAGTCGGCGTGATCAAGCGCGGCGGCGGCGGAAGCGACGTCCTGATCCTGGACCGCGTGTCGAAGAACGAGAACGTGAACGTCGACGACACGATCATCACGGCCGGCACGCTTGGGCCCGGCGCGCTGCCCTCGTTGTTCCCGCGCGGCATCCCGATCGGTTCGGTGACGAGCCGGAGCAACAGCGACGTGAACCCGTTCAAGAACATCCAGGTCTCGCCGCTCGTCGACTTCTCGTCGTTGCAGACCGTGATCGTCCTCGTGCCGAACCGCTGATGGACGGCGTCAAGGCTGCACTCGTCCTGTTCGTCGCGGCGCTGCTACAGCTGTCGGTGCTGACCGAGTATCGCCCGTTCCGCACCTCGAGCATCGTCCTCGTCGCCCTGTTGTCGATCGCGCTTCTGCGTGGGTCGGTCTTCGGGGCGGTCGCCGGGTTCATGACGGGGCTCCTCCTCGACACGGCGACGCTCGGCACGCTCGGGATCACCTCGCTCTTGTTGACGGTCGGCGGCTTCTGGATCGGCCGCTACGGCGAGACGACCGCGCGCGACCGCTTCCACGCGCCGTATCTCTCGGTGGCGATCGTGACCGTCCTCTATGCCTTCGGCCAGGTCCTGCTGCAGTTCATGCTCGGCGAGCCGGCGCCCGCGGGGCTCGTCGCAAACGGCCTGCCGCTCGCGCTGCTCGTCAACCTGCTCCTGACGCTGCCCGTCTACACGCTCATCCGCAGGCTGTTCCCGCCGCTCGAGCTCGGCGACCGTGTTCGCGAGGTGCGGCTCCTTGGCTAGCGGGGCCGTCGGCGGCCGCGGCCGCTTCCTGCCTGGCGATCCGCGTACCTCGGAGCCGTACCGGCTCACCCCGCAGACCGCGCTCCGGGTGGCGATCCTCGCGTTTCTCGCGCTCGGCGTGTTCGCCGTCCTCTTCCTGCGCCTCTGGGCGCTGCAGGTGCTCTCCGGCGACCGCTACCTCGCTCAGGCGAACGACAACCGGGTCCGGGCGCTGCGTCTCGAGGCCCCGCGCGGGCCGATTCTCGACCGCAACGGGCACATTCTCGTGGAGAACGTCCCCGGCACCCGGCTCGAGCTGTGGCCTGCCGACCTCCCGAAGACATGGCAGGCAGAGCTCCGAGAGCTGCAGGCGATCGCGAAGGTGACGGGCGCGTCGGTCCCCGGGATGCTGGCGCAGCTCAAGCAGCACGGCTCCGACCCGCTGACGCCGATCGTCGTGCAGCGCGCCCTGCGCCAGGACCAGATCTATTACCTCGAGGAGCGTGCCGCGCAGTTCCCGGGGGTGCAGACGCAGGACAGCTATCTGCGCAAGTACCCGTACCAGTCGCTCGCGGCGCAGGTGCTCGGCTACGTCGGCCAGATCTCCCAGCAGGAGTACAAGCAGCGGAAGAAGGCGGGTTACCAGCCGACCGACTCGATCGGCCAGGCGGGGATCGAGTCCGCCTACGACACGTACCTGCGCGGCAAGAACGGCACCGCGCAGCTGACCGTCGACTCGCGCGGACGCCCCAAGGGCGCGGCCACGCTCGTGGCGCAGCCGAGCCCGGGGGAGACCCTCAAGCTGACGCTCGACATCGGCCTGCAGCGTGCGGCCGAGAAGGCGCTGCGCTACGGCATCGGCCTCGCGCACGCGGGGCTCGAGGGCGCCCACGCCGACGGCGGCGCAATCGTGGCGATGGACCCACGCAACGGCGCGGTGCTGGCGATGGCCTCCTACCCGACGTATCAACCGTCGATCTACGTCGGCCATCCCGACCCGCGGAAGCTGGCGCCGGTGCTCGACCCGAAGAAGGCGGCGGAGCTCAACTACCCGGGCATCAACCGCGCGATCGACGCGGCGTACCCACCGGGCTCGACGTTCAAGCCGGTCACCGCGCTCGCCGCGATGCAGGAGGGCCTCGTCCATCCCTCCGACCAGATCCTCTGCTCGCCCGACTTCGTCGACCACGGCGAGACGTTCCTCAACTGGACGCCGCTCATCGATCAGTACATCGATCTGCCGACCGCACTCGCGATGTCGTGCGACACGTACTTCTACGAGCTCGGCAAGCGGTTCTACAACCTGCCACGGGATCGCGGGCATCCGCTCCAGGGCTGGGCGAATCGCTTCGGGCTCGGCAAGCTCACCGGCGTCGACCTCGGCCCCGAGGTTCCCGGGCTGATCCCGACGCCCGAATACCTGCGCCAGAGATTCCCCGCAAGCAAGGGTTACGGCGTCATCGACCGCTCGTGGAAGCCGGGCTACTCGATCCAGATGGCAATCGGACAGGGGCAGATCCTCGTGACGCCGCTGCAGATGACCCGCCTCTACGCGATGATCGCGAACGGCGGCAAGCTCGTGACGCCGCACCTCGCCGACGACGTCGAGCTGACCGGGCCGAGCGGCGAGCCGGCACGGGTCCTGCGCCGCTTCGGCGCCCAGCCGGCGGAGGCGACCGGCGTCGACCCGACGGCGTTGCGGTACGTCCAGCAGGGCCTCTACGAGGCGACGCATTCGTCGTTCGGGACCGGCGTCGGCGTCTTCGGCAGCTTCCCCGTCCCGATCGCCGGCAAGACGGGCAGCGCGGAGAAGAATGTGACGCTGCCGGGTGACGTGTATCCCCAGAACCTCACGCAGTCGTGGTGGTGCGGCTACGGCCCGTACAACCAGCCGACGATCGCGGTCTGCGCCGTGATCGAGAACGGCGGCCACGGCGGCACGGCCGCGGCCCCCGCGGCGCTCCGGGTCTTCGAGCAGTACTTCAAGAAGACCGCGACGACGACCCAGCACGCCTCCGACTGATGGCGATCGAGGCGGTCGACACCAGGGCGCGGGGACTGCGCAACCGCCGGCAGGCGGAGGCCCTCGGCGCGGGCGGCGTCCTGCGCCGGCTCGACTGGGTGCTGATGTTCGCCCTCGCCGGCGTCATCGGCTACGGGCTGTCGGCGATCGACGGGATCACCAAGCACGACGTCGGCGGATCGGCGGCCTCCCGGCAGGGCCTGTACGCCGCCGTCGGCGCGCTGCTGTTCGTCGCCGTGCTGTTCATCGACCCCGACACCTACAGGCGGCTCCGCCGCCCGATCTACTTCGGGACGCTCGGGCTGATGGCGTTCGTCCTGGCGGCGGGGGCGGCCACCCGCGGGTCGCATCGTTGGATCAACGTCGGCTTCTTCACCTTCCAGCCCTCGGAGTTCGGAAAGCTGCTCTTCGTGCTCGCGCTCGCGGGGTTCCTCGCCGATCGCGCTCGTTCGATCACGTCGCCGGGCACCGTTCTCGCCGCACTGGGCTACGGGCTCGTGCCGATCGTGCTGGTCTTTCTGCAGCCGGACATCGGCACGGCGCTCGTCTACCTGGCGGCGCTCGCCGCCGTGCTCTTCGTCGCGGGAGTGCGGTGGGCACATCTCGCCGTGCTCCTGGCATTGACCGCTGCCCTGGCGGTCGGCGTGCTGTGGTTCCTGCCGGCGGCCGGGATGAACGTGCTGAAGCCGTACCAGGCGGCGCGCCTGACGGGGTTCACCCATCCGAGCACCGATCCTCAGGGTGCCACATACAACCTGCGCCAGTCGATCACGGCCGTGGGTGCGGGCGGCCTGCGCGGACGCGGCGTCCTCGGGGCGACGCAGACGCGGTTGAACTATCTGCCCGAGCACGCGACGGACTTCGCGTTCGCATCCCTGGCCGAAGAGCGCGGTTTCTTCGGAGCCTCGATCCTGCTGCTGCTCTACCTGCTCGTCGTCTGGCGGGCGTTGAAGATCGTCACGAGCGCCCGTGACCTCTACTGTGCGATCGTGGCCGGCGGGATCGCATTCATGTTCTTGTTCCAGGTCTTCGTCAACAGTGCGATGACGATGGGAGTCGCGCCGATCACGGGTATCCCGCTGCCGTTCGTGTCGGTCGGCGGCTCGTCGATGCTCACGAACCTCCTCGCGGTCGGGATCCTCCAGGCGATCTACCTTCGGCGTCCGGGGCGGCGGGCGTGAAAACGAGAAAAGGGAAGATGAAGCTCGGGCCGTCGACCGTGATCTCGCTCGTGCGGGAGCTGCGTCGAGGGTCCGGGGACCCCCGGCCGCTTGCGGTCGCGGGCGCGCGCGAGCTCGTGCCGCTCCTCGCCCGCGAGCTGCGCGCAGGCGGCGACCCGGCCGCGGTCGTCGAGGGATCGTTCGAGCACGCAGCGATCCTGGTCTGGGTCGGAGCAGCCGACGAAGCCGCACTGCGGGATGCGTCGCGGCGGGGCATCCCGATCATCGCGGTGACCGACGCCGAGACGGTGCCCTACGTGCTCGCGACGGATCTCGTGCGCGTGCCGCCCGGGTCGGGCTTCCCGGTCGAGGAGATCGCCGCCGCCCTCGCCCGGCGGCTCGGCGAGGACAGCACGTCGCTCGCCGCGCGGCTGCCCGTGCTGCGGGGGCCGGTCTGCGAGGAGCTGATCGCGGCGTTCTCGAAGCGCAACGCGCTCATCGCGGCCGCGATCTTCATCCCCGGGGTCGACATGCCGGTGTTGACGGTCAACCAGGGGCGCCTCGTCCTGAGGATCGGCCTGGCGCACGGCCGGCAGGTCGACAACCGGCGCGGGCTCGAGCTGCTCGGAGTCGTCGGGGCCGGGTTCGGGTTCCGCGCGATCGCGCGCGAGCTGCTCGACGTCGTCCCGTTCGCGGGCTGGGCCGTGAAGGGCGCCGTGGCGTACACGGGCACGCGGGCGGTCGGCGAGGCCGCGGTCCGCTATTTCGAGGCGCGTCTCGAGGACTGACACCCGGCGCCGTCCGGCCGCGGTCCTAGGCTCTCCAGATCGACTGGAGGTGACGCCGGCATGGCCCTGACCGGACATCAAGAGGCAACGGAGCTGCTGTTGATCGAGGAAGCGGACGCCTGGTTCGAATACCTCGAGACGACCCGCGGCCAGACGGCCGTCCGCTATGTCGAGGTCGAGCCATGGGCATGGGCGCGCCTTGCCCAGCGGCTTCGTGCCATCGCCACCCGCCGGGCGAAGCTCCGGCCTGCCGCCGAGGCGGCCTGATCCGCCACTGATACGCTGGGGGCAGGCCTATGCCAAGGCTTTTCCCAATCAACAGCGCCGCGCGCCCGTGTGACACGAGGCTGCGCGAGCGCTCCTCACAGGAGAGATCGTTTGCCATTGTTGTTTTTCCGACGCAAGAAGTCGGAGGACCAGGCGCAGCGCACGCGCGCCCCGGAGCGTCCCGAAGCTGAACCGCTGACCGCCGAGCCGTCCGCCGCACCGGCGGGCACCGACGGACAATCGAGCACCACCCAACCGAAGAAGCGCCGCCGCGGCACGCGCGGCGGGCGCAACCGCAAGAAGGCTTCGGGTGCGGGTGCTGCGACGGCGACCGTCGCCGCTCCGGCGGCCGCCACGGACGAGCCGAAGAAGGCCGAGCGCAAGCCACGCACGTCCACCACCCAGACGCGTCGGCGGACCCCGCCCAAGCGGGCGCCGCTGCCGAAGGCGAAGAGGGAGCTGCTCGTTTCCGTCGACGCCGGCGAGAAACGCGTCGCCGTGCTCGAGGACGACCAGGTCGCAGAGGTCTATCTCGAGCGGCCGGAACGTCGGTCGATCGCGGGCAACATCTACCTCGGCGTCGTCGACAACGTCCTGCCGGGGATGGAGGCCGCGTTCGTCGAGATCGGGCTCGAGAAGAACGGCTTCCTCTACGTCGACGAGATCGTCGGCCCCGAGCTGGAGGGGCGCAAGGGCGCCCGCAAGATCCAGGACCTGATCAAGAAAGGCGAGAACGTCCTCGTCCAGGCGGTCAAGGACCCGATGAAGACGAAGGGCGCGCGGCTCACGACCGAGATCTCGCTGCCGGGTCGTTTCGTCGTCTACGTCCCGCACGGTGAAGGGCTCGGCGTGTCGCGCCGGCTCGACGACGACGAGCGGAACCGGCTGAAGACGGTCCTCAAGGAGCACGCGCCCAAGCGGGGCGGTGTGATCGTCCGCACCGCCGCCGAAGGAGCCTCGGCCGAGGACATCGAGCGCGACCTCGACTTCCTGCAGCGCCTCTGGCGCTCGATCGAGGCGAAGGCGAAGGAGTCCAAGGCGCCGTCGCTCGTCTACCAGGAAGCCGAGTTGCCGCTTCGCGTCGTCCGCGACCTCTTCACCGGAGATTTCGAGCGGCTCCTCGTCGATCACGACCGCACCTACAAGCGGATCGTCGGTTACCTCAAGAAGACGTCGCCGCACATGGCCGAGCGCGTCACGCGTTACAAGGAGCGTGAGCCGCTGATGGAGGCGATGGGCGTCGACCAGGAGATCCGGTCGACCCTCAGCCGACGCGTCGACCTCCCGTCCGGCGGCTACCTGATCTTCGACTATGCCGAGGCGTTCACGGTCATCGACGTCAACACCGGCCGCTTCGTCGGCTCTCGCTCGAAGAAGTCGGGTGCCCGTCTCGAGGACACGATCACGAAGAACAACCTCGAAGCGGTGAAGGAGGTCGTCCGCCAGCTGCGACTGCGCGACATCGGGGGGATCATCGTCATCGACTTCATCGACATGGCGAGCCCGAAGAACCGCGCCGCCGTCGAGACCGCGCTGGGCGAGGAGCTCGAACGCGACCGGACGAAGACGTACGTCGTGGAGATCTCGCCGCTCGGCCTCGTCGAGATGACGCGCCAGAACGTCACCGACGGGCCGCGGGAGGTGATGACGAAGAAATGCCCCACCTGCGGCGGCGACGGGATAGTCATCTCCGAGCACACCGCGGCGGTCGACATCGAGCGCCGCCTGCGCTCGCTCGTGACGCCCGGCTCGCGCGACAAGGCGTTCAAGGTCGAGGTCTCCGCGAGGGTGGCGTGGCTCCTCGCCGGCCCTGGGGGAGAGCGGCTGCGTGAGCTCGAGGAGACGACCAGGCGCCGGTTCTTCCTCGTCGGCGTCGAGGGCGAGCATCTCGATCACCTGCGGGTGCTCGATCAGGGAACGCTCGAGAGGGTGGCGCCGAAGGTCCCGGTCGAGGTCGGGCAACAGGTCGAGGTGAAGCTCGGCGAGGTCGGGTTGCACGATCCGCACGCCGGCACGGGCAAGGTCGGCGACCTCGACATCGTCGTCGGGGACGCGGCCAAGCTTGTCGGAAAGAAGGTGACGGCGACCATCACCGCCGTCACGGAGGGGCTGGCGTGGGCGGAGCTGCTCGCACCGGCCGACCTGCCCGAGGAGCCGCTCACCGCCGAGGCCGAGGCCGAGAGGCCGACCCGCGCCAGGCGGAGCTCTGCCCGCAAGAGCACCGAGCCCGCGCCCGAGGGCGACGGGGAGCCGCGCGGCGAGGTGGAGCTGCCGGAGCCCCTGCCCGGAGAGGATGTCGAGGAGCCTGTCGCGGCCGAGGCTGTGCCCGAGGCCGAGGACGCCGGCCCCGTCGTGCCGAAGAAGCGCACGCGGCGCGGCTCGCGGGGCGGCAAGAACCGGAAGAAGAAGCCGGCCGCCGCAACCGCGGCCGCGAACGGCGGCGAGCCCGCTCTCGCGGCCGGCGCGGAGGCCGAGCCCGCACCCGAGCCCGCGCAGGGGCCGGTCGAACCGGAGCCCGGGCGCGAGCTCGTCGTCCCGGTGATCCACGTGCCGGAGCGCGCGCTCGACGGCGATGCGGAAGGCGGCGACGGTGCCGCCCCGGTCAAGAAGAAGACGCGTCGTGGCTCGCGCGGCGGCAAGAACCGCCGCAAGAAGCCGGCCGAGAGCGCCGTGGCGACCGCCGAGCCCGAGACGGCGGCCGATGCCGCTCCGGGCGCGCCCGAGCCCGCCGCCCCCGAGCGGGAGCCGTCCGACAACGGCGACGTCGGCGACTGGGGCTACACCCCGATGAGCCAGTGGGGGTTGGACGAGTAGGAGCTTCAGTCGCTACACTGGCGACCGCTTCGCGGGCTTTCGGTCCGCGGGCATCATGCTGATGGACTACGCGATCATCCGTTTGGGCGGCAAGCAGTACCGCGTCCGCGAGGGCGAGTACCTCGTCGTGGACCGCGTCAAGACGGGTGAGGGCCAGACGTTCTCGCCCGAGGTCCTGCTCGGCGAGGGCACCGTCACCGCCAAGGTGCTCGCGCACGAGCGCGGGCCGAAGATCCGGATCGGCAAGTACCGCAAGCGCACCGGATACAAGCGCCACAACGGCTTCAGGGCCGCGACCTCGCGGATCGAGATCTCGCTCGGAGCGTCGAAGCGCACGGCCGCGGGGAAGACCGAGCCGGCCGCAGCGGCTTCGCCCGCGCCGAAGACCGAGTCGCCGGAAGCGGCGGCGCCCGAGGATCACGTCAAGGGCATGCCGAGCGGCTACGAAGGGATGACGGTCGCGCAGGTCTCCGAGGCGTCGAAGACGTGGAACCGCCCGATGCTCGAGGCGGCACTCACCTACGAGCAGGCCCATGCGGCGCGGAAGGGCGCGATCTCGGCGCTCGAGTCGGCGCTGAAGGCGAAAGAGGAGAGCGGCTAGATGGCACACAAGAAGGGGCTCGGCTCCTCGAAGAACGGCCGCGACTCGAACCCCAAGTACCTCGGGGTCAAGATGTTCGACGGCCAGACGGTGCAGCCCGGCAACATCATCGTCCGCCAGCGCGGCGCGAGGTTCCGTCCCGGCCCGGGCACCCAGATCGGCCGCGACGACACGATCTTCGCGGTCCGGCCCGGCACGGTCTCGTTTCGCACGAGCGGCGAGCGCCGCTACGTGTCGGTCCTCGAGCCGCAGGCCTAGCGTCCAAACCGGACGCCGCTCGGCGCCCGCTACGGTTTGCCGTATGTTCAGCGACCGCGCGAAGCTGCACGTTCAGGCCGGGAAGGGCGGTGACGGCGGCCTGTCCTTCCGCCGCGAGAAGTTCGTCCCCAAGGGCGGCCCGGACGGCGGTGACGGCGGTGACGGCGGTGACGTCGTGCTGCTCGCGGACCCGTCCCTGCGTGACCTCTCCTCGCTGCAGAGGCGAAAATGGATCAAGGCCGGCCGTGGGGGCAACGGTCGCGGCGCGCGCAAGCACGGCGCCGACGGCGACGACGTGGAACTGCCCGTCCCGGTCGGCACCCAGGTGCTCACCGCCGACGGCGACCTGATCGCCGACCTGGCGCACGGCGGCGCGCGGGTCGTGCTCGCCCAGGGCGGGCACGGCGGTCGCGGCAACGCGCGTTTCGTCTCGTCGACCAGGCAGGTTCCGCGGTTTGCCGAGGTCGGGCTGCCCGGCGACGAACGCGATGTCGACCTCCACCTGAAGCTGCTCGCCGACGCTGCCCTGGTGGGCCTGCCGAACGCCGGCAAGTCGTCGCTGATCTCGCGCGTCTCGAACGCGAAGCCGAAGGTCGCCGAGTACCCCTTCACGACGCTGCAGCCCGTGCTCGGTACGGTCGAGGCGCCCGACGGCCGGCAGCTGGTGCTCGCCGACGTGCCGGGCCTGATCGAGGGTGCGAGCGAGGGTGTCGGCCTCGGTCACGAGTTTCTCGCGCATCTCGAGCGTGCGCGCATCCTCATTCACGTGATCGACGCCGCGCGGCCGGCAGACGCGCAGTGGCGCACGATCGACGCCGAGCTCCATGCCTACGGCGCCGGGCTCGCCGAGCGGCCGCAGATCGTCGTGCTGAACAAGATCGACATCGCCCCGGACCCCGAGCTCTCGATCGACGACCCGCGCATCATCGCGGTGTTTCGGGTCTCGTGCGCGACGGGAGAAGGTCTCGACGACTTCCGCCTGCGGCTCTTCTCGCTGATCCCCGAGCCGGAGGACGAGGCGGGAAGCGGCGAGGAGCTCGCCGACTATCTCGTCTACCGCCCGCGCCCGCCGGCGCGGCGCTGGCGTCTGCTCCGCACCGAGGACGGCTTCCGGGTGCTCGGCACCCCGCCCGCCGAGGACGAGCTCGAGCGGGCGCTGCGCGCGGCCGGGGCAAAGGACGGTGTGACGGTCGAGATCGGCGACGAGGAGTTCGAGCTCGCTTGATGTCCGCTCCGGCGCCGGCCAAGCCGGCACCTTCGCTCTCTGCGAGCCTCCGTCGAGCCTACGGCTCATGCTAGGGCTCTTCGGCGGCGCCTTCGACCCGCCGCATCGGGGTCATGTCGAGCTGGCGCGATGTGCGAAGGCGGAGCTCGGGCTGGAGAAGCTGATCGTGCTCGTGGCCGCCGATCCGGGCCACAAGCGGGTCGAGACGCCGGCCGAGGTGCGCTTCAGGCTCGCCCAGGCCGCCTTCCCGGACGACACCGTCCTCCTCGACGAGCACGCGCGCACGATCGACACGCTGAGCGCCCACCCCGAGTGGGTCGATCCCTTGTTCCTGATCGGAGCCGACCAGTTCTGCGACTTCCCCTCGTGGCAGGACCCGGACGGTGTGCTCCGGCGGACGCGGATCGCGGTGGCCACCCGACCGGGCTTCCCGCGTGAACGCCTCGAGGGAGTGCTGGCCGCCCTCAGGCAGCCGGAGCGGGTGCTCTTCTTCGAGATCGATCCGACCCCGGTCTCGTCGAGCGGGCTGCGGCAGCGTTTCGCCGCGGTCGAGGTACCGTCCGCAGTTGCAGAGATCATCCGCCGCGAGGGCCTGTATGCCTCGTAGATGGTTGTTCGGTAATTGACGGTGTTCCGGGGAGGGTCTGCACCAAGCAGTGTGGTCGACGCGACCGGGGTCAAGGCCGGTGGGCCTTGGCGCCGGGCGCGGCGGGCGCAATGCGCCGTGTGCAGGCCCCATCCGGGGCGCGTTGAATTCCCGATCAATCGTCTAAGCACGGGTACACTGGAGCGGCTTGAGCCCACTCGAACAGGCACGCCGGATCGCGGCAATCGTCCAGGACAAGCTCGCCCGCGACGTCGTCATTCTCGACATGCAGCCCGTTTGCGCCTACACCGACTACTTCGTCGTTGCCACGGGTAGCAATGCGCGACAGACGAAGGGGATCTGGGACGAGGTTCACGGCCGCCTGAAGCACGACCACGACCTGCTCCCGCGCTCGGTCGAGGGTGAGCAGGAGGCGACCTGGATCGTCGGCGACTACGTCGACGTGGTGCTGCACCTCTTCACCCCCGACGCCCGCGCGTTCTACCGCCTCGAGGATCTCTGGGACGACGTCCCCCACGAGACGTTCGCCACCGCTTAGCCCAGCTACACTGACCGCGCTGCTTGGGGCCCATAGCTCAGTTGGGAGAGCGTTTGGCTGGCAGCCAAAAGGTCGCCGGTTCGAGCCCGGCTGGGTCCATCATCGTTCGCGCCTCTGTGCAGCGATTTCGCGGCCGACGGGCGCACAGGGCAGTGCGTGGGTGCGGGTGCGCGAAGTTCTACGTCAGGTGAGGTGAACGGTCAGATCCCGGTGGAGGGTGTGGGGATCGATGCGGACGATGTCGTAGCCGCTTGCAGGCTTGTTGGGCGGCGCGATCACGGTTGCGATCCAGATCGCTTTCGGCTTGACGATGAGTGCATCGGCGATGCCGGGTAGGTCCAGTCCGCCGCTCTTGCGACCGGTGCGCATGTTGAAGCGCTCGAGGCGGGTGTGGCTGCGGGTTCCGTGATCGATCGCCCAGAGCGCTCCGTCGCCGACGGCGAGGCCGTGCTGGAAGCCGCCCAGCTGAAGTCTGCCCGTGTGCAGCGTGCGGATCTGCCCGGTACGTTCGTCGAGGCGGATGACGCTTGCCGCTTGCGGCAGCCAGACGGCGCCGAAGCCGGTGCTGACATCGCCGAGTTGGGCGCGGAGGACGCGGTGGATACGTCCCGCGGGGTCGATGTGGAGCAGCCAATGGGTGGTGGAGATCCAGCAGCCGCCGGCGTCGGCGGCCATCCGGCCTGCGTCGGGGATGCTCCAGGTGCGTGCAAGCCTGCCGGTGAGAGTGAAGAGCGCGATGCGTGTCGTGCCGGCGGAGCCGATCAGCGCCCAGACGCCGCCGGCGCCTGCGGCAACGTACTGAACGGAACTGTCCGGCTTGCGCCAGAGCACCCGGGTGCGGCCGGTGCGGTTGTCGATGCGGGTGAGGGTGCCCCAGACGTAGCCGTTTTCGACGCTCGCCACCCAGGCGGCGCCGCCGTCGAGTGCGACGCTCAGCGGGTACGGCGCCCCCACAAGCTGTGTGCTCGCGACGACGCGTCCCGTCGTCGCGTCGAGCTCGCGCACGCCCGGCTCGCCGACGAACCAGACCCGTGAGCCGGCAACCGCAAGGTCGACGAAGTCGCCTCCCGCCCGGGCGAGCGACGGCACGGCGAGACACGCGCAGACGAGGACGAGCCCGAGCGCGCCTCGGCGCGTCACTAACCGAGCGACCGAACGACGACCTCGCTCCCGGCGGCGGGGATCGTTGAGCATTACGCACTCCTGTACGCCGCACTCGACCGGAGGAGTCCGGAGCGTCGAGAGCGGGACCGCCGCAGCACTGCTCCGCGTAAGGAGGGCATGCGCCGAATCGTCCGTGTCTCTGCTGTTCTCGGGATGGGAGCTGTGCTCGCGTTTCTCGCGGCCGCTGCGAGCTCGGCGCGGCAGGCCGGCGGTTCTCCTGTCGCGCTCGTCACGGCCGAGACCGCGAACGAGGTGCTGGCAATCTCGCTTCCCGGCGGGCAGGTGCTTCGGCGGGTCCAGCTCCACGACCCGCAGGCGATCGCTGCCGCCGCATCAGGCGCCGCGGTCGTGGTCAGCCCCTCGGGGACGGTGACGCTGCTCGCCTACCACAGCCTGCGCCGGCTGAAGGTGTTCCGGTCCCTCCGCTCGCCGCAGATCGCCGCGATCACGCCCGACGGCAAGCGAGCCTACGTCACCGACGCGACCGGGTATCTGGCGGTGATCGACCTTGCCAAGCGCAAGATCGTCGACACGGTGTTCGTCGGCGCGGGCGCACACCATCTGGCGATCAGCCCGGACGGGACACGTATCTGGGTCGCGCTGAGCGAGCAGGCGCAGACGATCGTCATCCTCGACAGCTCCCATCCGGCTTCGCCCCGGGTCCTCAACCGCTTCCATCCCAGGGTGCCCGCGCACGACCTCGCCTTCGCACCGAACGGGCGGACAGTCTGGCTGAGCAGCGCCGCCGCATCATACGTGTCGGTACTGAACGCCCACAGCGGCAAGACCGTCGCCACGGTCGCCGCGGGCAAGGCCCCACAGCATGTCGTGTTCATCCCCTACGGGAAGCCGCGCGCGTACATCGCCAGCGGCTACGGGTCGACGATCGAGGAGGTCGACGCGAAGACCCGCCGCATCGTCGCCCGCGCCCAAGCTCCATACGGGTCGTTCAACCTCGCCACGAGCGGCGACATCATCGCCACCGCCTCGCTCCTCGACGGCCAAGTGACAGAGTTCGGAGCGACGCTGAGACGGTGGATGACAGCCAGGCCGGCCGCTGCGACGCGCGGTCTCGCAATCAGCGTCTGGCCATGACGAGCACGGCGAACGATCGACGTCAGCGCACCGCCACGCCGGTAATGCGTGCGCCGGGGGCGAGCCGCCCGAGGACGACCTGCGAAGGCTGCAGCGCCACCCTGCCTGCGGTCGCGCCCGGGGTTGCGACGAGGATGCGCGCTCCGGGCTCAGGGGAGAGGGCGATGGTGAGCCGGCCGCCGTGGGCGTCGAGAGCGTCGATCGGCGCCGGCGGGATTAGCTGGCCCATGGGGACAGCCTCGCCGTGGTCGAGGCGGAACAGCTGCACGAACGGGCCCTGGTCGCCGGCGTGGGCCGGGTTGATCGCGACCGCGACCTGGCCGTCGAGCCAGCCGAGCCCGGCAACCAGCGACGGTGCGAACGTGCCGCCGTCGGCACGCGAACCCCCGTCGGTGACGAGAAAACCGTGTCGGGTGGCGAGGGCCAGCGCGGTTCCGGCCGGAGCAAACGCAAGACGCGTGGCGTCCAGCGCCGAGGCCGCCGTGACGACGTGCCGTGATCGGTGGCCGAGGTCATAGACGATAGGCCCGCCGCCGGCGCCGACATAGGCGACAGCCAGCGAGTCGGCACGCCAGGACGGTCGCACCGCACGGACCGCACGATCGACCAACATGTCCCGGCCGCCGTTGCCCTCGATCAGGTGCAACGCGAGGCTTCCATGCCTGCGGACGACGTAGGCGATCCGCAGTCCGTCGGAGGCCCAGGCGATCGAGACAACCCTTCCCGCGGTCGGGTGCGACCACGCGCGGCGCCCATCAGGGGCCATCGCGACCAGCGCATCGCCGATCCCAGCTGCGACGTAGAGGGCGCGCGGCGACAGGGCCGCAGACGTGACGGGGAGTCCCTGGAGGCGAAGGCCGCCGCTCGTCGTCAACGACAACCGACCGTCGATGACGGCGGCGATGCCGGCAGCTCCTCGCGGGAGGCCGAGCTGCGATGCCGTTGCCGTCGCTCGTGTCTCGGTGCGGGCGTGCGAGAGCTGCCCGAAGCTGACGTGGAGCGCACCGGCGGCGGCGAGCGCACCGGCCGCCAACGCCAGGAGGACGAGCGCCGCTGCGACCAGGATCGCGAACGCGCGACCGCGCCGACGCCGCCGCTTACGTGCAGGCAACATGGCAAGGGCTCTCGCCAACGCGCGCTCGCCCGACTCAGGATCCGGCTCTGGCAGCTCTTCGAAGAGCCCCTCGAGTCGCTGCTCAATCTCGTTCGACACTCTGCACCTCGAACGCATTGCGTAGCTGCTCGAGCCCACGCGCGAGCCGGGAGTTGACCGTTCCCACGGGGAGATCGAGGGCCGACGCGATCTGCTTCGGCGTCATCCCGACTCCGAAACGGAGGACAACCACCACCCGTCGCTCGAGCGGAAGCTCTCCAACAATCGCGAGCAGGCCGCGATCGCCGCCCCGCTGATCCGGGCGAAGGTCGGCCTGCTCTGCCGGCTCCTCGTCTGCGAGGCGGCGCTCCGAGCGCAGCAGATCGAGCGCGCGGTTCGCGACGATCCGATGAAGCCACGGCGAAAACGGCCGACCCTCGTCGAAACGGTCGAGAGCCGCGAAGGCGCGCTCAAACGCATCGGCCGCAACATCATCCGCCATGTGCCGACGACCCGTGATCGCAAGGGCCGTCCGCCAGGCGCCCTGCCAATAGCGCCGAAACAGCGCCGCAGCCGCGTCGCGATCCCCGCGCCGTGCCAATCGCACCAGATCCCGATCGCTCGTCTCACGCACCCTCTGAGTCTCATACGAACGACCGACAGATGCGCGTCCCCTTCGCATCACGAGCGACAGCCACGCGTCTCTCCTGATCCGTGGGCCGGCGAGGCTCCGTCCCTCCATATGGTATGATATGGCGGGTGGCTCGTCGGCAGACGCTCATTCAGCTCGACGATGCGCGCCTCGCGGCGCTCGACGAGCGCGCAGCTGTTTCCGGGCGCTCGCGCTCCGAGCTCGTCAGAGAAGCAATTGATCTGCTTCTCGGTCGCGGTGACTCCGCTGCCGTCGATGCTGCGATCGTCGAGGGCTATGCGCGCGCTCCGGCACCCGAGGGTGACCCCTGGGCGTTCGAGGGAGCACTTGCCGCGATCAGGGCCGAACCCTGGTAGCCCGCGGCGAGGTCTGGTGGGTCGAGCATGAGGACGCAGGCCGGCGGCCGTTCCTCGTCCTGACACGTCAGGCCGCCATTCCCGTGCTCAACGCGGTCCTCGCGGTGCCCGCAACTCGCACGATCCGGGAGATCCCGACCGAGGTGGTCCTCGATACGGGCGACGGAATGCCCGGGGCGTGCGCGCTCTCGCTCGACAATCTCAGTCTCGTCCCCAAGGAACTGTTTCGCGCGAGGATCACCCGCTTGTCCGTCGAGCGGATGAGCGACGTGTGCAGAGCGCTCGCGCTCGCCTCGGGATGCAGCTAGAAGTGCGGCGTGTTAAGCAGGTGTTAGGGCAGCCGCTCTGGCACGGCTCGAGACTCGTGACCGTCGTCACACCCCTGAAATGGCAGGCGAATGGTGGTCTGGGGTCGAGCTGCGCCATTTGGTGGCCCTGGATGCCGTTGCGCGCGAAGGCTCGTTCAGGCGGGCTGCGACCCGTCTCGGCTACGTCCAGTCGGCGATCAGCCACCAGATCGCGGCACTCGAGAGCCTGACCGGGAAGCGGCTGATCGACCGGTCGCGCGGAACACGGCCGTTGGCGCTGACCGACGCCGGCGAGATCATGCTCGCGCACGCCGATGCGGTGATCGCCCGCGTACGGGCCGCGCAGGCGGACCTGGCAGCGCTCGACGGGAACGGCAGCGCAGCTCTGCGCGTCGGCGCCACACCCGACCTGCTCGTTCGTCTCGTGCCGACGCTGCTGCGCCTCTACGGCGCACCGGTGACCCTGAACGAGAACTCGTCGACGACCGCGCTGCTGACCGCGCTCGTGCGCGGAGAGATCGATCTCGCGCTGGCCGAGACCCCACTGCCGAAGGGCCCGCTCGACGCCGCCGCTCTCTGCGCCGATCCCTTCGTGGTCATGCTGCAGTCGGGGGCGCCGCTCACCCGTCATCGCAGGGCGATCACGCGCGATGAGCTTGCGCGCCTGCCTCTCGTCGCCCATGCGCCTTCGCGAGGGCACGTCGAGGAACAGCTTCGTGCACACGGCATCGAGCCGAACTTCGTCCTGCAGGCGGAGACGGGGGCCGGAGTGCAGGGGCTCGTCGCCGCGGGCCTCGGCGCTGCGGTGCTTCCGCGTCTCGCCACCGACGAGCGCCGAGCCGAGACACAGGTGATCGAGCTCGCCGAAGGGGTGATCGCCTCGCGGACGGTTGCCGCGGTCTGGAGCCGTTTGCAGCCGGTCTCGGCCGATGCGGCCGCCTTCGTCGAAGCGGCCCGCTCGGCCTCCGCGCACGAGCGCGCGCGGGAGACATCGATCGCGTAGAACGTCGATCACCCTCATCACCGACGTCGATCAACCAGGATCGCGAGCCGGCGTCTCAATCTCCCGTATGACTCCCCAGTGGTCGCCGGAGTCGCGCTGCCGCAGGTGCGGCTCCGGCATCCTCTGGTGAGTTGCCGCAGTCGTGTGGCAGCCGTGCCAGAGTGAAGGCTGAACGTGAGCGTTCCTCATCGCAAGAGCACCTTTTCGATCGTCGCCGCCGACCTGGAGGCCGGCGAGGTCGGCTGCGCCGTTCAGTCGCGCTACTTCTCGGTCGGCTCGGTCGTCCCGTGGGCGCGTGCAGGCGTCGGAGCGGTCGCCACGCAAGCGGCGGGCGTCGCCGCCTTCGGCCGGCGGGCGCTGGAAGAGCTTGATCGGGGGGCTGCTCCGGAGGACGCGCTCGCGCGGGCCCTCGCCGGCGATGAGGGGCGGGAGACGCGACAGCTCGGGGTGGTCGCCGCCGACGGTCGGGCGGCCGCCTTCACCGGTGCGGCGTGTCTCGATTGGGCCGGTCACCGCGTCGGCGCCGGCTTTGCGGTGCAGGGAAACATCCTCGCCGGCCCGGAGGTCGTCGACGAGATGGCGCGAGCCTACGAGGAGACGGTCGGCTCGCTCGTCGAGCGCCTGGTGGCCGCGCTCGAGGCGGGCCAGGCCGCGGGCGGCGACCGGCGCGGGCAGCAGTCGGCAGCCGTCGTCGTGGAGCGCGCCGGGGCACACTCCGAGCGTCGCGAGGGGATCGACCGCATCTGTGATCTGCGGGTCGAGGATCACCCCGAGCCGATCGTCGAGTTGCGTCGCCTTGTGGGCGTCTGGAACGCGTGGGAGGCGCAGCGCCGCGCACACGTGCTCTACGAGCGCGGAGACAGCGCCGCCGCGGCCGAGACCCTGCGCGCGGCGCTGGCGTGCGGCGATGACGCCGGGATGCTCTACAACCTGGCGTGTTACGAGTCGCTTGCGGGCCGGGCCGAGGCTGCGCTCTCCGCCCTCGAGCGGTCGATCGAGCTCGATCCGTCGTTCCGGGAGCTCGCTCGGGGCGACGCCGACTTCGACCCGATTCGGGCCGACGTCTCAGAGCTGTAGCTCGAGAAACCGCGTTCCCGGGACCGGGTTGTGCCTGTAGGGGGCGGTCTCCTCGAACCCGAGCTCCTCGTAGAGTGCCTGCGCTGTTTCCATGCCGGGTGTCGTGTCGAGGAGCATCCGGGCATAGCCGAGCCGTCGGGCCTCGGCGACGATTGCCGTCGCGAGACGACGGCCGAGACCCGTGCCGCGTGCTGCGGGGAAGACGAACAGCCGCTTCATCTCGCACGCGTCCTCGCCGAGAGGCCGCAGGGCGACGCAACCGGCGAGCTCTCCGTCGATGCGCGCAACGAGCAGCGCGCCGCGCGGAGGTGCATAGGCACCGGGCAGCTCCGCGAGCTCGCGGTCGAAGTCCTGGAAGCCGAGCTCGAACGGAAGCGAGGCCGAGTAGGCGCGCAGCATGGAGCGCACGTCGTCGCTTTCGGACTCGTCCATCTGGGTCACTAGCGGGGGGCTGTCCACGTCGTCACGCTATCGGCACGAAGTCTGCACAGACGCGTGTGCCCGCTCACCCTATCGTTGCCGTTCAAGACAACGAAAGGAGGCGCACGTGCGCAAGGCTCTACTCATGATCGGACTCGTTGCTGCGCTTGCGGTCCCGGCGGTGGCCGCCGGCAAGGCACCGCCCCCGGTGGCCTGTGGCCCGCAGTGCAACAACAACGGCGGCTGGACGGGATGCACGCAGATCACCGTCTCGCATTCGGGCAGCGCCGGATTCCTGGCCCACATCAGGCACTTCCTGATCGTGAGCTACTGCAAGCACTACGGCATCATCACCAGCGTCTCGATCACGGCGCACGGCTGCGACACGAGCGGGCTCGTGTCGTGTCACACCGGCCCGGCCTGGCAGAGCGGCGGCGGGGTGGGATCGAGCTCGGCGACCTTCGAAGGGCATGCCGAGTGGACGGTCACGACGACGCCGTTCATCACCAACAGCGACGTCCTCAATCTGACGGTGCCGGCGGGGTAGATGCCGGCGAGGTGGCTCATCGTGACGGTTGCGGTCTGGCTCGTGCTCGGACTCGCACTCGACTTCGTGATTCGCGCCACGCTGCACTGACGTATCGTCGCGGGTCGTGGAGCTTCGCCCCACGACCGACGGCGATCTGCCGGCCCTCCATGCGATCTTCCGCCAGGCGATCGGAAGTGTCTTCGTTCCGCACGGCTTCGAGCCGCCGAAGCCGTCGCTCGCGACCTTCTCGAATCTCCAGGGGCACATCCGGCGAACCGGGACCTCCGTGGTCGCGGAGCAGGAGGGTCGCGTCGTCGGCTACGGCTCCTCGTGGACGCGCGGCGACGACTGGTTCCTGGCGTCGCTCTTCGTCGCTCCGGCAGTCCACGGGCAGGGCGTGGGATCCGCGCTGCTCGAAGCCGTGTGGACCGAGGCGAAGCGGAGGCGAACGATGACCGACGCCATCCAGCCCATCTCCAATGTGCTCTACGGAAGCCGGGGGCTCGTGCCGGCGACCCCGGTGCTGACGTTCTACGGGCGCCCGCAGCTCGAGGCGGCCGCCGAGCCGCGCGCCGCAGATCTCGGCCGGATCGATGAGCTCGCGTACGGGTTCGACCGGGAGCTCGACCACCGGCACTGGTCGCGGCACGCTCGTCGAATGGAGTGGGGAGACGCCTATTCCTATGTGTTCCCCGGCGGAGAGATCGGGCCGGTCGCGGGCGCGACACCAGCCGCCGCCGCTTCGGCGCTCGCAGCCGAGCTCGCCGCGGCGGACGGGGAGGTGCGTGTTCGACTTCCCGGATCGGCGCGCTCGCTGGTCGAGGTCGCGTTGGCGGCGCGGTTGCGCCTGGCTCCGGTTCCCGGTCTCCTGCTGCTTTCGCGGGGCGTCGAGCCGCCGGCCGCGCTTGCGCCCTCGAGCTACGCCCTCTATTAACGTCGAGCTCGGCCGCCCGGATGGCCTTCGGGTTTCCTACACTTCCTGAATGTCGGGTCAAGCCTGGGAGCTGGTCTTCATGATGCTGATCCTGAAGATCCCGATCGTCTATCTGGGGCTCGTGGTGTGGTATGCGATTCGCGCCGAGCCGGAGCCGGGCGTCGACCCGAACGATTACTCCGTCTGGCGGCCGTGGCGGCGCCCCTCGAGCCCGAGCCCGAGCTCGAGCCCGAGGCCGCGGCGCGGCGGGCCGCACGGCACGCGCGACTCGGCCCGCGTCGAGCGCGCGCATCGCGGTAGAGTCGCGCCGTGACCTCGACGACAGGCGATCAGCCCCGTCCGGCCGAGACGGTCGCAGGCCTGCTGGCCGCGGGCGCGTTGTTCCTCGGTGCGTTCGAGCTCTTCTACAGGCCGTTCCGCCTCGCACCTGCCGCGGTGATCCTGCTGGTTGCCGCCACGATCATGAGCCGTGAGCAGCAGGGACTGATCAAGGCCGCCTACGCGATGGTCGGCATCGGCTTCGTCGTCGGTGCCGCGATCCAGGTCCTCACGCACCACCCGCTCTACTAGCCAATAGGCAGGACAGGGCACGACCTTTGGGCCGTTGGGCCGGCGCGCTATCTCGCGCTCAGGCGGTCTTTCTCACTCCCATGTCAGGGGCCAAGCCGAGAGGTGTCGTATCCGACGGCACAGCCATGTGAATCGCGCGTCGCAGAGGCTACGCCAGCGCCTTCTGCTTGATTGCGTTGAACTCGTCCAGCGTGATCGCGCCGCTGTCGAGCAGCTTCCTTCCGGACTCGATCTCCGCCGCGGCGCTGTCGCTGCCGTAGTAGCCCCGCGTGGCCTCCCGCGTCGCCTCCCGCACGCGACCGCGCTCCCTCATCCCCTTGTTCTGAGAGATCAAGTAGATGAACACGCCGAGGAACGGCAGGATGATCACGACGATCAGCCAGGCGGTCTTACCCCAACCCGAGATGTCATGGCGCCGGAAAACATCTGCGAAAACCTCAAACAGAAGCCAGACCCACATGAGCCAGAGGAAGAACACGAGCATCGTTCCCATCAGACCCCAAAACGGGTAGCTGTCAGCAAGCACTTTCCGTCTCCTTTGTTGGTTGCGCGACGAATCTCGACTGCGGAGCGCAGACGATCCGAGGCGAGTTGGAATCAACGATATTCGCGGCGTGCACCGACCAGTCGGGTGGGCCAGATCCGTCTTACCGACCCCTGAGCAACCAGCCGATCTACGGCTGCGAAGAAGGCGTCATCGCCCACGTAGTGAGGCGCCCCGTGGTGCAGCTGGATGCGCCCTTGCCGTTGTAGGCCACCGGACTCGCGGGTAGATCATCGGCGCTCCGTGTTAGGTGAAACTCAAAGTTGCGGTAGCCGCCGCCGCTGACCCCATTGATCTTGATGGTCGTGAGGACAAGCTGCTCCGCCGCAACGTGACGAGCCGCGAAGTAGTTCATCAGGGTGTCTCTGCGACGTGCCTCCGGATCGACACGCATCCCCGGATCGGCAGAGACGGCGTACCAGTTGAAGTAAGCCTTGCCAGCCCAGACTCGGTTGTTGAGGACGCCACGGTTCCCCTGGTTGAACGCCGCAAAGAACTGCTTGACGAGCGCGACGGTTTGCGCGGGACGACACCCAATCCTCGGCGTTGACGGAGTCGCCGCTTCTGCGAACAGCAGTGCGGCTGCGGTGACAGCGGCGAGCGCGAACCTCACACTTGAATCTTAGGACTCGCTTGAGCCAGCGTTCACGATGACCTCCGAGGTTGCAGAACCATGATGTCCCGGCGAGAGAACTCAGCCTTGGTTAAGCGGTTGTTCTGCGACGACGTGGCCGTTTGAATCCAGCGCCTGGACGGTGACGAGGTGATCGTCCTTCGTCTGCTTTTGCGCTGGAATCTCGTAGGCGAAGAACCCGGCATTGATCGGTGTCGAAACCCATGTGATCGACGGTTGGATCGTGCTGCCGTCAGTGAAGGTGATTTTCACGTCGTGCACGCGGGGGGAGCTGACGAAGCCGCTGATCCAACGCGGAACTGCCTGGCGGTGGAGCTTTGCGGCCTCGGCGGCGATCTGCGCAACCGTCCGGCCCGCGGTCGACGGCTGCGGCACTCCCTCCGGGAGTACCAGGTCGCCGTTCCATACCAGATCAGATGACCTTTCCGTGTCGCATCCGCCCCAGCCGCCTATCCACTCGAAGCAGAACCCGCCGTCCTTGGCGGGGGCGATCCAGAGTGTGTGGCTGCGACCGGCGAATGTGAACTGGCCGATCTCGCGAGTCTCGCCTGCAACTGCTCGCGGACTCATCCCGGCAGGCGCACCGGTATTCATGGACGCGAACTCGATCACCACCGGCTGCGGAGCTTTCGCTGCACCCCAAAACGGGATGATGTCTCGGACAAGACCGAGTGCCGGGGTTGCGAGGAGGGCAGCGACCAGACCCGCGACGACCACCGCGGCTGCGACCAAGACCCGCAGATGCCGGTCGCGTCCCGGCTGTCGCCTGCGGAGCACGTCGTTCCAATCAGCGTCATCCTCGCCGTCGCGGGTCGCGGCAAAGCGCACAGCGAGCAAACCGTCAGCGTCGGTCATCACGGGCTACCTCCTGGCTCATCAACTGGTCAAGTAGAGCGGCATGAGCCTGCGACAAGGTCGCGGCGACCGTGCCCTCCGCGATCCCGACGGCCTCCGCTATCTCGGCGTAGGTGAAGTCGGCGTAGTAGCGAAGGAACAGAACCAAACGTCGCTTTGGTGGAAGCGACCGCACCGCCGACGCCAACGCGGGATCACGCTCCTCATGAAGAATCGTCAGGTCGTCGGGAAGTTCGTCGTCGCTTCGGTCGGCCCACTCACGCACGGCGATCCGAAACGCGATCTGCCACACCCATGCAGCCAGCGACTCCTCGCGTCTCAGACTCTTCGAGTCACGAAGGGCACGAGCGAAAGCCTCCTGCACCACATCACGCGCCACATCAGTGCTACCGACCACCGGCGTTAGCGCATCCCGGAAGCCCGCATATCGCTCCCGATAAAGCTGCTCGATCAAACGCTCAACCCGCTCCATCTACCCAGAGAGAGTCAAGCACCCCACAATTCCTTTAGTGCTAGCAGTCGTCTGGGCGAGCATTCCGCAATGCACCCTGAGCGACGGCTCCCTAGGCAGGCTTCCGGGCAGTTAAGAAAGCGCGTGCGAACCGCGTTGTGCCGCGGCCCTCTTCCACCTGCGGGCGCAGCACACCGGTCAGACGTTCCTGTTCGTCAGCCGTAAGCGCCGCCCTCATCGCTTCACGGAAGGTTGATGCGAGCGGATTCGGTGACGAATCGAGAAACACGTTCCAATCGCGTGGACGCCACTCTGCGGCTTTCTTCACCTCCGCGCTGAGTTCGAGTTGGATGTCGTCGAACCCGGCGGCCTCAGCCAGACGGATGAGGTCGCGCTCATCAAAATCGACCATTGCGTCGAGACCGCCTGCGTCCTCCTCGGCGCGACTCACCTCGACCACAACCTTCGCCAGCAAGTCCTCTATTTCGGCGACGTCGGTGAAGCCGTAGCTCGCTTTTCCCTCTTTCAGACCGAAGCGGTTGATCGGTTCGAAGATCGAGAGTCGCCCGCCAGGGCGCAGGACGCGAAAGAACTCGCGGAATGCTCGCTCCTTGTCAGCCACGTAGATCAGTACCGACCGAGTGGTCACCACGTCCGCGTTGACACCACCAAGATCTGTTGCGCTCGCGCGGTGATAGGGCGGCGTCACCTGCCAACGTCCGGCAGTCGTCCAAGCACTCCTCCGAGATGTCGCTGAAGATCACCTGCGCCCCTCGATCGAGAGCGCCAAGCCCAACCAGTCCGTCCCCGCGGCCCGACATCCAGCACTACGTCACCGGGATCAACGTTCGCTGCGTCCAGAATCTGATCTCTGATCGGCCCAAGAAACCTGAGCGCCTCGCGCCGTTGCTCCGGCGACCCCCCATCTCGACGGACGCGAAGCCACTCGGCCCAACGATCAGACACTGCGCGAACCATAGGAACGGCCTCGGCCGATCAACCTGAGCCGGGGCCGCCGATGCTGACCACGATGAGTCGAGCTTCGACGCCGACGCATGTAACGGCTCCCTTGCCGATGAGCCGGAACCATCGGCCACCCCTGTAGACCGACGCCGATCGGTCGAGGCGATCGGTGAAGTTGCCGTTGCCGTGGTACGCATACGACAGGAGTCGCATCTGGTCATGTCGGGCGTGACGAGCGCGGAAATAGGGGATGAGTGTGAAGCGGTTCGTAGCGGCGGTCAGGTTCCTGAGTCCAGGAACGTTCGAGGAGTACCAGAGGAAACCCGGCTTTCGGGCGAAGAGCGC
>CAWGXF010000003.1:0-498701 GCA_963826485.1 uncultured Thermoleophilia bacterium | reverse complement strand
CCACCGGGTCATAGCGAATCAACGGCCAGTAGCCGCTGGCGACGGCCCGATACTGCTGGTCGAGGCCGTTCCGCATCTCGATCCCGTGCGCGATGCAGTGGCTGTAGGCGACGACGAGCGAGGGGCCGTCGTAGGCCTCGGCCTCGCGGAACGCGCTGAGCGTCTGCTGCGGATCGGCTCCCATTGCCACCCGCGCGACATAGACGCTGCCGTAGGCGATCGCCTGGAGCGCGATGTCCTTCTTGGGCACCGTCTTGCCTGAGGCCGCGAACTTCGCAACCGCACCGAGCGGTGTCGCCTTCGACATCTGCCCGCCCGTGTTCGAGTAGACCTCCGTGTCGAGCACGAGCACGTTGACATTCCGGCCGCTGGCCAGCACATGGTCGAGGCCGCTGGAGCCGATGTCGTAGGCCCAGCCGTCGCCGCCGACGATCCACACGCTGCGCCGGACGAGGTGATCGACGACGCTGCGCAGGTCGTCGACGGCGGAGCCGTCGAGGCCGTCGAGGCGGCGCTTGAGCTCGCCGACCCGCTCGCGCTGGGCCCGCAGCTCCGACTCCCGCAGTTGCGGCGCGGCCAGGATCTCGTCGACGAGCTCCAGCCCGACCGCATCGCGCACCTCCGACAGGCGACGGCGCGCGACCTCGACCTGCTGGTCGGCGGCGAGCCGGAAGCCGAGCCCGAACTCGGCGTTGTCCTCGAACAGCGAGTTCGACCATGCGGGGCCCCGCCCGTCCGCACCGCTCGTCCACGGAGTGGTCGGCAGATTGCCGCCGTAGATGGACGAGCAGCCGGTGGCGTTCGCCACCATCAGCCGATCGCCGAAGAGCTGCGAGAGAAGCTTCAGATACGGCGTCTCGCCGCAGCCCGCGCAGGCGCCGGAGAACTCGAACAGCGGCTCGAGGAACTGGGTTCCGCGGACGGTCCCGAAATCGACCCGCGAGCGATCGATCGCCGGCAGCGCCTCGAAGAACGCGATGTTCTCGCGCTCGGCCGCCAGCAGCGGCTCACGCGGCGCCAGGTTGATCGCCTTGCGGTCCGGGTCACCCGGCGCAACGACCGGGCACGCCTGCACGCACAGCTCGCAGCCCGTGCAATCCTCGACGTAGACCTGCAGCGTGTAGCGGGTATCGGGTAGCCCGACCGCATCGAGCGGCGCCGAGCGGAATCCGTCGGGCGCCGCGTCGAGGTTGGACTGGTCGTAGTACCTCGAGCGGATCACGCTGTGCGGGCAGACGAAGCTGCAGTTTCCGCACTGGATGCAGAGATCGTCGTCCCAGACGGCAACGAGCTCCGAGATGTTGCGCTTCTCGTAGGCCGTCGTCCCGCTCGGATACGTGCCGTCCACCGGCAGGGCGCTGACCGGCAGTTCGTCGCCTCGGCCGGCGAGCATCGCGGCCGTGACGGTGCGAACGAACTCGGGTGCGTCGGCCGGGACGGCCGGAGGCAGTTCGCGTGTGGCCGTCGCCAGCCCCGGGACTTCGATGCGATGCAGGCCGTCGACCGCCCGATCGACCGCGGCCTGGTTGCGCTTGACGACCTCGGCGCCACGCCGGCCGTACGTCTTCGCGACCGCCTCCTTGATCCGGGCGAGCGCGCGATCGCGCGGCAGCACCCCGGACACCGCGAAGAAGCAGGTCTGCAGGATGATGTTCGTCCGGCCGGCCAGGCCGACCTCCTGGGCGATCCCGCCCGCGTCGATCGCGTACAGGTCGACGTGCTTGGCGATGATCTGCTCCTGAACCGGCCGGGAGAGCGCGTCCCACACCTCGTCGGGCTCGCGTGCGCAGTTGAGCAGCAGCGTCGCCCCGTCGGCCGCGCGCGCGAGCACGTCGACCTGGTCGAGCAGCCCGAACTGGTGGCAGCCGACGAAGCTCGCCTGCCGCACGAGGTACGGCGCGCGAATCGGTCGTGGCCCGAACCGCAGATGCGAGACCGTCTGCGAGCCGGATTTCTTCGAGTCGTAGACGAAGTAGCCCTGTGCATGCAGGCCCGGCTCCTCGCCGAGGATCTTGATCGTGTTCTTGTTTGCGCCCACCGTCCCGTCGGAGCCGAGACCGAAGAACACGGCGCGCACGGTCTCGGGCGACTCCAGGTCGAGGGTTGGATCGAACGGCAGGCTCGTTCCCGAGACGTCGTCGTCGATGCCGATCGTGAAACGGCGCCGCGGCTGTTCGAGTGCGAGCTCGGTGAAGATCCCCGCGACCATCGCGGGGGTGAACTCCTTCGACGAGAGGCCGTAGCGGCCGCCGATGATTCGCGGCATCACCTCGCGCGCCCCGTCGCCGACCGAGTCCGTCACCGCAGCGACGGTGTCGAGGAACAGAGGCTCGCCGAACGAGCCGGGCTCCTTCGTCCGGTCGAGCACGGCGACCTTGCGTGCCGAGAGCGGGAGAGCCTCGACCAGCTCTCGCGCCGGAAACGGCCGATACAGCCGCACCTGCAGGACGCCGACACGCTCGCCGCGTTCATTGAGCGCGGCGACCGTCTCGCAGATCGTCTCTCCTCCCGATCCCATCACGACGAGCACACGTTCGGCCTCCGGGTGCCCCGTGTAGTCGACCACGTGCAGCTCACGCCCGGTGCGTTCCGCGAGGCTTGCCATCGCGTGCGCGACGATGTCGGGCACACGTGCATAGAACGGGTTGACGGTCTCGCGCGCCTGGAAGTAGACGTCGGGATTCTGAGCGGTGCCGCGAATGAAGGGCCGCTCGGGCGAGAGCGCGCGGTTGCGATGAGCGTGCGCGAGCTCCTCGGGCACGAGAGCACGGAGGTCGTCGTCGGAAAGCAGCTCGATCGTGTTCAGCTCGTGCGACGTGCGGAACCCGTCGAAGAAATGAACGAACGGCACGCGCGTACGAAGCGTCGCGGCCTGCGCGACCAGCGCCAGGTCGTGCGCCTCCTGCACCGACGCAGACGCAAGCAGCGCGAAGCCGGTCTGGCGGACGGCCATGACGTCGGAGTGGTCCCCGAAGATCGACAGCCCCTGGGCGGCCAGCGACCGGGCCGCGACGTGCAGAACCGCAGGGGTGAGCTCCCCGGCGATCTTGTACATGTTCGGGATCATCAACAGGAGGCCTTGCGAGGCGGTGAACGTCGTTGCGAGCGCTCCGCTCTGCAGCGCGCCGTGCAGCGCCCCGGCCGCCCCGCCCTCGCTCTGCATCTCGACCACCACCGGCACGTCACCGAAGACGTTCGGAAGCTGTCGGCTCGACCATTCGTCTGCCAGCTCGGCCATCGGTGACGAGGGCGTGATCGGGTAGATGCAGCAGATCTCGTTCAGCCGATAGGCGACCGAGGCCGCGGCTTCGTTGCCGTCGATCGTCGCGCGCACCGGGATCAGGCCTCCGCAACCATGTCGATGGCGTGCACCGGGCACTGCTCGAAGCAGACGGCGCAGCCGGTGCACCGGTCGTAGTCGAAGGCGTAGCGGTGGCCTTCGCCGAGCTTGATCACGGCATCCTCGGGGCACGCGCCGAGGCAGCCGTCGCACTCGAAGCAGTTGCCGCACGACAGGCACCGCTTCGCTTCGTATTGCGCCTCCTCGGCTGAGAGGCCGCCGAGGACCTCCCCGAAGTCGGCGGTGCGTTCATCGGCCGGAAGCTCCGGCTGCCGCCGCCGGGCAGCGTCGCCGAAGTACCAGAGATGCAGCTTGTCGAAGGACGCTTCGGGATGCTTCGCCGCGCTCGTGATCGTCGCGCCTCGCAGCCAGGCGTCGATGTGGCGCGCGGCCTTCTTCCCGTGGCCGACACCGACGGTCACCGTGCGCTCGCACGGGACCATGTCGCCCCCGGCGAAGAGGCCGGGGCACCCCGTCTCGAAACCGGTCGACACCCGGACGGTGCCGTCGCGCTCGACCTCGACACCCGGAACGGCGCGCAGGAACGCGGTGTCGCTTTCCTGTCCAAGCGCCAGGATCACGGTGTCGGCGGCAAGTGTCTCGAACCGGCCGGTCGGCTGCGGGTAGCCGGATTCGTCCAGCTCCATCAGCTCGACCTGAAGCTCCGGCCCGTCGAAGGCCGTGATCGTCCGCAGCCAGTTGATCCGCACGCCTTCCCGTTCCGCGTCCTCGGCTTCGTCGAGATGGGCGGGCATCTGCTCGCGGGTGCGCCGGTAGACGATCATCGCGTCGTCCGCGCCCAGTCGCCGTGCAACCCGCGCCGCGTCCATCGCGGTGTTGCCGCCGCCGTACACCGCAACGCGGCGGCCGACCACCGGCTTGTCGCCCGACGCAACGCTGCGCAGGAAGGCCACGGCGTCGACAATGCGGCCCGCATCCCTGGCCGGGATGTCGACACGTTTCGACAGATGGGCGCCGACCGCAACGAACACCGCGTCGAACCTGCCCTCGTCCCGCTCCGCGACGAGATCCTCGACGCGGTGATTGCAGGTGATCCGGACACCGAGCGCCTCGATCCTGTGAAGCTCGCCGTCGAGCACGTCGCGCGGCAGCCGGTAGGCCGGGATGCCGTAGCGCATCATGCCGCCGGGCTCGGCGCCCGAATCTCGGATCTCGACGTCATGACCGAGCCGCGCGAGGTGGTAGGCGGCAGAGAGCCCGCTCGGCCCGGCGCCGATCACGAGTACCCGCTTGCCGCTCGCGCGCTCGGGCCGTTCGAATTGCCATCCCTGTTCGAGCGCCAGATCGCCCAGGAATCGCTCGACCGAGTGAATCGAGACCGCGCTGCCGTCGAGGTCGGCGCGGTTGCAGACGCTCTCGCACGGGTGGTAGCAGACCCTTCCGTGAACCGCGGGCAGGGGGTTGTCCACGACGAGCCCGCGCCACGCTTCCTCGTGCCGGCCCGCCTGCGTGAGGGCGAGCCAGGCCTGGATGTTCTCACCGGCCGGGCAACCCGCATTGCAGGGCGGGAGCAGGTCTACGTAGACGGGACGGCGCTCGCGCACGGCCCCGGTGTGCGCGCGGCCGTGCAGAAGGTCGGGAAGCGGCGTCACATCCCGGATCGGTTCGCTCATTGCCGTTGCGACGACCGGACAGCCATGGCTCCCACACTATCCCGCCTCGGAGAGACCTACGGCTCGTTGAATCCCACAGTCGGTTGCGGGAAATCCGCCGACTTCTCGAGGCGGGGCCCTCCCTCCGGGGCGGAGGCCTAAGAGCTCCTTTTACAATGACGTTCGTCGATCCGGGCGTGATCGGCGAGTGCGATGCAAGAACGCAGGGAGCGCCGATAGCCAAAAGCTATCGACGCGACCGAGGACGCGGCAGCGTGCCGCCGAGCGCGGCCGGGCGGCATACCGGTCATTGTGAACGGGGCTCTAAAGGTTTCCGCCTCCCGGGCCGATCCTGCCCAGATGCGGTTCGTGGCGTTCCGGCGAGGAGGCCCGCTGATCCTCGCTGCAGTCTCCCCGGGTGCGGCGTCCGCCGGGCTGCGATGAGCCTGCGCCGCGCTTCGGGGAAGGCGGCGGCCCTCGCGCCGTTCACTGCGCGCAGCCGCAATCCGGTCGCGGCGATCCTGATCCTCTTCGCGGTCTTCTCCGCGGTCAGTGTCGGTCTCTCGATTCGCTCGACGTCGGGCTCGCGCCAACATGCCGCTGTTCTCGAGATTGCGGCGCGGCAGCGCACGCTCACAGAGCGTTATGTGAACGCGGTTCTGCTCGCCCGCGAAGGGCGACCCGCGCACCCCTCGTACACGGCCGGCGTGCTCATGAGGAGCGCCAAGGCGCTCCTGAACGGCGGCACGGCTCCGGCGGCGAGCGGAGACGACGGCGAGACCATGCTGCCGGCGCCCACCGGGAAGCTCGAGCGCGCCCAGCTCCGGCGGGAGGCGCATCTCGTCCACGATCTGGTGGCCACCGGAAGCGCGCTGCTCCGGCACCGGAGCGTCACGGCCGTTCCACTCACGGCACACGAGCACATAACCGCCCGAAACCCCGTCCAGCGACTGGAGATCCTGTCCACCCTGACATCGGAGGCCTCGCTCGACGTCGGGCAGGCGATCGCGAGCACCGACGCCCACAACATCCGGAACCTGATCACGCTTCAGGTCGTGCTCGGCATCGCAGGGCTGCTGGCCTCGCTCCTGCTCGGCTGGGCCCTGATTCATGCGACGCATCGCCAGACTGCGCACTTCCGTAGCCTCGTGACTTCCTCGACCGACCTCGTGGCGGCGTTCGGGCCGGGCGGCTGCAGCTACGTGAGTGCGTCGGTGACCGAGATGCTCGGACGTCCCGAACAGGAAGTACTGGGTCCGGGCTTCGTGCGCTTCGTGCACGCGGACGACCGGGAGGCACTCGACGAGGCCTGCGCGAACGGGCTTGCGCACGAGCTCGTGTTCCGGCTGCAGAACAGGTTCGGAGAGTGGCGCCAGCTCGAGGCGCACGTCAACGACCTGCGCGCAGACCGGTACGTCCGCGGCGTCGTCCTCAACGCGCGCGATGTCACCGAGCGCGTCCGGCTCGAAGACGAGCTCACCCACCAGGCATTTCACGACGGCTTGACCGGCCTCGCCAACCGCGCACTCTTCCGTGACCGGCTCGACCAGTCGCTGTCCCGCTCGGCGCGAACGGGCGAGTCTCTCGCGGTGCTCTTCGTCGATCTCGACGGCTTCAAGCAGGTCAACGACACACTCGGCCACGACGCCGGCGACCGCCTGCTCGAGGAGGTGGCCCGGCGCTTCGCGACGGCGATTCGGCCGAGCGACACCCTCGCCCGGCTCGGCGGCGACGAGTTCGCCCTCCTGCTCGAAGAGGCGGACGAGACGCTTTCGGTCACTGTTGCGGAGCGGCTGCTCGAGCGGTTGTTGAAAGAGATCGTCCTCGCCGGGCGTGAGATGTCGCTCGGGGCGAGCGTCGGGGTCGTCGTTCACGCAGGCGGGGCCGGTAAGAGCGAAGAGCTGATGCGGCACGCGGATCTGGCGATGTATGCGGCGAAGAAGGGGGGCAGGGGCCGGTACGCGGTGTTTCACCACGATATGGGCCGCGAGCTGGGCGACCTGTTCGGGATCGAGCACGAGCTTCGCCTCGGTCTGCAGCGCGGCGAGTTCAGTGTCCTCTACCAGCCGCAGATCTCCCTGAGAAGCCGTGCGATCGTCGGCGCCGAGGCTCTCCTCCGCTGGCGGTCGCCGACCCGGGGGCCCGTTCCACCGAGCCAGTTCATCCCGATCGCCGAGTCGACAGGGCTCATCGAGCCGCTGGGCGAGCTCGTGCTGCGCGAAGCCTGCGACCAGGCTGCACGGTGGGCGAGCGAGGCACTGTTGCCCGAGTCGTTCGTCGTCTGGGTGAATGTGTCCGCGACCCAGCTCTCGAGCGGTGGCGTGGGCAAGCTCGTGCGCAGCGCGCTCGCGGCCGCAGGAGTCCAACCGGGCCGGCTCGGCCTCGAGGTGACGGAGACCGCAATCGTCTCCGACGGCGTGGCGGGCGATCGCGCCATGCTGGAGTTGCAGGAGCTGCACGACCGGGGCGTGCAGATCGCGATCGACGACTTCGGCACCGGGTTCTCGTCGCTCGCACAGCTTCGTCGTTTCCCCGTCGACATGATCAAAGTCGATCGCTCCTTCGTGCAGGGCATCGAGCACGACCCGCGAGACGAGGCGATCACCACACACACCGTGAACCTCGCGCACGCGATCGGCGTGCTCGCCCTCGCCGAGGGCGTCGAGTCCGCCGGCCAGCTCGCCTCGATCGACGAGCTCGGATGCGACCTCGCGCAGGGTTATCTCTTCGCCCACCCGGGCCCGGCCGACGAGGTCACGCGCCTGCTCTCCGCCCAGCCGCCCGTCGAGGAGACGACCGCCGCCTAGAGAGCGTCGTTCAGCGCCGGCGACGGCGGCGGCGCACGTGCAGGGCATATGCCGGCAGGCCGACGATCAGGAACAGGAAGACGAAGCTCGCCCAGGCCGACGCATGCGGGATCTTGTTGCGTTCGGCATGGAAGAACACGCCGGTCCCGACGCCGGCGGCGGCGAGAAACGCAAACAGGAACTGTGTCGTCGAGAGGTCGGACACCCGCGAGCCAAGGTACTACGCGCGGCCCCCTCCTATACCGGGGAGGGGTATGGTAGGCTCCGGCCGTGCAGACGGCCGCGCAGGGCGCTCCGGGCTACGGCGCCGACAAGGACAAGCTCCTCAAGCGGCTCACGCGCATCGAGGGCCAGGTGCGCGGGATCTCCCGGATGATCGAGGAGGATCGCTACTGCATCGACATCCTGACGCAGCTCGGCGCCGTCGACACCGCGCTCGAAGCCGTGGCCGTCAAGGTGCTGGAGGACCACGTCGAGCATTGCGTCGCCTCTGCGCTCGCGGACGGTGGGCGGGCGAATGCGAACGCGAAGGCAGCCGAGCTGCTCGACGCGGTGAAGCGGTTTGCGAAGACGCGCTAGCCTCTGTTGCGCGGCCGACCCGCCGCCAGTCCCGATAGGGTGGAGCCTCAAGCACATCGTGGTCAGGAGGTCGGCATGAAAGGCTCCGACAAGCCGAAGAAGCCGCAGAAGAAAGCGCCGCAGCGCTCCCTCAAGGAAAAACGAAACGAGAAACGCGCCGCGGCGGCAAAGAAGTCCAGCGGTCTCGGCTGAACCCGAGAAAATCGCTTCCCTGCTACGCTTCCTGCACTTCGAGCGAGTACCGGTCGCGCCTCCTAGCGCCTCCTCTGCCCGTTCTTTCAAGGTAGAGGGAGGTGTAAGTACATGGCAACTGGAACCGTCAAGTGGTTCAACGCCGACAAGGGGTACGGCTTCATCACTCCGGACGAAGGCGGCAAGGATCTGTTCGTCCACCACAGCGCGATCACCGGTGAGGGCTACAAGTCCCTCGACGAGAACGCGAAGGTGCAGTTCGACGCAGCCGAGGGCGCGAAAGGCCCCGAGGCTCAGAACGTCTCACTCGTCTCGGCCTAGCGCCGACCATTGGGGTGCGGGGGCGCAGGCCCCCGCACTGCCACTTCGACGCGCGCACATCGCGCAGGAGGGAGTCGCATGCGCGGCCGGCTGATCTGGTTCAACCCCGAAAAACACCACGGTTTCATACGCACCGAAGACGGCGAGCGCTTGCGCGTCGAAGAAGCAGGCTTCGAGCCGGGCCACCTGCTCGGCGACCGGTGCGCTGGCACGCATCTTGCGTTCGAGCGCGAGGAGGTCAACGGCAGCGGCGACGCACACGCGATCAGGGTCACGATCGTCGACGATGCATCCGGCGGACGCGCACGCGCGCGGAGGAGAGGTTAGACATGGCATCCCGCAGACCGGAGACGATCGCGAAGCGCGAACGGGAACAGGCACGCCGCGAGAAGCGTGAGAGAAAGCAGGCCAAGAAAGACGCACGGGCGCTCGGAGCCACGCAGGTGACCGCAGAGACGTCCGACGGCGAGACGCCGCCGGACGATGCTCAGCACGATCCGGCGGGCGACGAGCCGGCCGTCTGAACGCGCCGCCGGCTCTCACGGCAGCGCATCGCGTCAGCCGAGGCTCGCAACGGTGGCCCCGTCGTCGGCATCCGCAGTGTGACCCTCGACGAGCGGATGCCCCGTCAGCTCCTCCCTGACCGCCGTGCGCAGCGCACCCGTCCCACGGCCGTGGACGACCCGAACCTCGCGCAGGCCGGCGAGAGCGGCGTCGTCGACGAGGCGCCGCACCTGCTCCCGCGCGTCCTGGCCCGAGAGACCGCGAACGTCCAGCTGATCCGACACGTCGCTCCGAGCAGACGTGCGCACCTGAACCGCAGGCCCACGGTCCTCGGGTGCCCGCTCGCGCGACGGGCGCAGCCGGGCAAGCGGGATCCGCACGCGCTGTCCCGTCGCGCCGATCACCTCGGCGTCCTCACCGCGGATGGACGCGATCGTGCCTCGCACACCCACATCCGGCGCCTCGACCGGGTCGCCCTTGGCGAGTGGCCCGCCCGCAGGAAGCGGGCCGCTCAGGTCACGCAGCGACCGCTCCGCGCGGGTGGCGCGTTCCGTGGCCGAACCGAGCAGACGATCCTGTTCGGGCCCGCGCGTGTCACGGCGGGCCTTCCGCAGGTCGTCGCGTAGCGCCCGCAACTCGGCCCGCGCTTCGGCGAGCTCACGCTCCGTCTCGGAGATCGCCTCCCGCCGAGCGCGGTCCAGCGACGCTTGAGCCTTTTGGCGGTCCTGTTCGAGCTCCGCCTCTCGTGCCCGCGCACGACCGAGAGCATCCTCGAGCTCCTCGCGCACGGAAGCGGCTGCGCGCTCGGCTGCCTCCGCCTCGGCCAGCAGCTCGGCGGTGCGCAGGCGCTCCGGCGCCACACGCCTTCGTGCATCGGCGACGACTGCACGGTCGAGCCCGAGCCGCTCCGCGATGCGCAGGGCATGCGAGGTGCCGGGACGGCCGAGTGCGACGCGGTAGAGCGGCTCGTCCGTGTCCGGGTCGAACCCGGTGGCGCCGTTGACAGCCTCGTCACTCGCGCTCGCCCACTCCTTCAACTCCGCGAAATGGGTCGTCGCGACGGTCAGTCGTGCCTGGCGCACCAATCGTGCGAGCAATGCCTGCGCCAGTGCCGACCCCTCCTCCGGATCGGTCCCGGCCGCCAGCTCGTCGAGCAGCACGAGCGACCGCTCGCCCGCCGAGTCGAGGATCGAGACGAGCGCGCTCAGGTGGGCGGAGAACGTCGAGAGGCTCATCTCGATCGACTGCCGGTCGCCGATGTCGGCGAGCACCTGGTCGAAGACCGGCAGCACCGCGGCGTCTGCGGGCGGCCGGAGCCCGGACTGATGAAGCAGTGCTGCGAGCCCGATCGTCTTCAGCGCAACGGTCTTGCCACCCGTGTTCGGGCCGCTGATCACGAGCGCGCGGACGGCCCCGAGCTCGAGGTCGATCGGGACGGCCGTCGCCGGGTCGAGCAGCGGGTGGCGGGCACGCACGAGCCGGACGGCGTCCGAGATCTCGACCCGCGTGCCGCCCCACGCCCGCGAGAGCCCCGCGCCCGCGAGCGCGAGGTCGAGGGCTCCGGTCGCTTCGACGAGCACACGGAGCGCGTCGGCCTTCGACGCGACCGCCGACGACAGCTCACCGAGGATGCGTTCGACCTCCTCGCGCGCATCCGCCGCAGCCTCGGCCAGGCGGTTGTTGAGCTCCACCACGGCAAACGGCTCGACGAACAGGGTCTGTCCGGTGCTCGACGCGTCGTGGACGACTCCCGGCACCTTCGAGCGGGCCGCGACGCGAACCGCGAGCACGGGCCGCCCGCCGCGCTCCGCGAGAAACGACTCCTGCAGAGCGTCCCGCACGTCGCTCGAGCGTGCGACGCGCGCGAGCTCGTCGCGGACGCGGGCACCGCCGTTGCGCAGCTCGGTGCGCAGCTTCCGAAGGCGCTGCGACGCGGTGTCCCGAACATCGGACCCGTCCTCTTCGATCCGGCGGACGATCTCGGCGGCGAGGCCGGCGAGCCTCGGATCGACCGGCTCGAGCAGCGCGGCGAGCGCGGGCTCGCGCAGGACTCGACTCGCCTCGAGGGCCACCCCGACGGAGACGGCGATCGAGCGCAGCTCGTCGGGACGGAGAAGGCCGCCACGGGTCGACCGTTCGGCGGCCGCGCGCACGTCGCGGATGCCGGCGAGCTCCGGAACGGCATCGCCGTCGAGCACGCTCACGGCAGCCGAGGTCAGCTCCTGCCGGCGCACGACGGTCGCCCGGTCGGCCGAGGGCGCGAGCTCCCGCGCCAGCTCGGCGCCGTACTCGGTCGAAGCGAAGGTTGCAAGACGATCCACGATCGCCGGCAGCTCGAGCGCAGCGAGCGCCGCAGCGTCCATAACGCGCCAGTCTAGGCGGAGCGACCGCCCGCGACGCTACTCGGGGCGCTCATCGCCCGGCCGGAGCCGGTAGACGATGCGGCCACGATCGAGGTCGTACGCCGACAGCTCGATGCGGACACGGTCGCCCGGGTTCATGCGGATGCGGAACCGGCGCATCTTGCCGGCGGTGTAGCCGAGGGTCTCGTGACCGTTGTCGAGCTGGATTCGGAACATGCCGTTCCGGAGAGCCTCGACGATCTCGCCGGTCATCTCGACCTTGTCTTCCTTTTGAGCGATGGTTGCCTCCTCTCTGGTCTGTGAGGGATGAGCGGGCGGCGGGCGGTGACCGCCCGCCGCCGCGTTGCCTACGCGAGTAGGTTCACGTTCGCTGCCTGAGGGCCCTTGTCACCCTGCTGCGCCTCGTACTCCACCTTGGCGCCTTCGGCGAGCGAGCGGTAGCCGCTGCCCTGGATGGCGCTGAAATGGACGAAGAGGTCCTTGCCGCCCTCATCCGGGGTGATGAAGCCGTACCCCTTGTCCGCGTTGAACCATTTCACGGTTCCGGTTGCCATATCTGTCTTTCACCTCCTTGCCAACTTCACTGAACGGGCAAGAAAGGTGCAAGCCGGCACCATCCAGCACTCGCTCAAACTGCATCCGCGAGTGTAGCTGAGGGTCTTCCGGCCTTCGGCTACGCCCGGGGCAGCACGTAGAAGGCGATCGCCGCGTACTGGCACCCCGCGGCGACGATCGTCAGCCCGTGAAAGACCTCGTGGTAGCCGAGCACCCGGGGAAACGGGTCGGGCCTCCGCCGGGCATAGATGACCGCGCCGAGGGTGTAGGCGAGGCCGCCGCCGAGCAGGAGCAGGAGCCCCGTCAAGGGCAGCGCCAGGAGCTGAGAGAACGCGACGACCGCGACCCAGCCGAGCGCGAGCCCGATGCCCGCCGAGGCCCGCTTCGGGAGCGCAGGCCAGAAGAGCTTCAGGAGAATGGCGGCCGTCGCCCCGGTCCAGATGATCGTCAGCACCGGCACGGACCAGCCGCGCGAGAGCACGAGCAGGCAGAAAGGGGTGTACGTGCCGGCGATCAGCAGGTAGATCCCGGCGTGGTCGAGGCGCGCGAGCCACGAGCGGGCGCGCGGGCGCCAGGTCGGGCGGTGGTAGAGCGCGCTCGCACCGAAGCAGGCGGCGACACACGAGGCGAAGACGACGGCCGAGAACCGTGCCGTGCCGGGCTCGGCGGAGATGGCGAGCGGGATCCCGAGCCCGATCGCGGCGAAGAACGCGAACTGGTGGAACACGCCACGGAGCAGGGGTTTCGTGCGCGGCGGTGCTGCGACCATGACGGAGAGTAGCCGGTGCCGGGGCCGCTCAGGCCGATTCGGACGCCACACGCGCCGCGAGCTCATGCGCCAGGCCGAGCTGGGCGTCGCTCTCCGTCTGCTCGAGCCTCGCCAGCGCCAGCCGGGCATAGCGCCCCGCGAGCGCCGGATCGCCGCGCCCGGAGTGCAACCGCGCCTGCGACCAGAGGCTGTGCGCGGACCAGCCGCGGTCGTCGCTTTCGGCCACGACTTGAATCGCCTCGAGCACCTGCCCTGCTCTGTGAGACGCGCCGGCGCGGACGAGCGTGTCGGCGAGCAGCACGGCGAACCGAAGCTGCTCGAGGGAGGCGCGCGCGTCGACCGCCTCGGCGAGCGCCCGCTCGAGGAGGGCGATCGCCGACTCGGTTGCGCCTGCGCTCGCATACGCACGGCCGAGAGCGTCGACGGCCCTTGGGTCTGCCAGGGTGCTTCCACGACGTGATTCGAGCGCCTGCTCGAGCAGTTCGATCGCCGTCGCGATCTGCCCGCTGCGAAACGCGATCTGGCCGAGACCGGCAAGTGCGGTCGCTCGCGCCGGATCACCCGGTTGCAGATGAGCGCGATAGAGCCGCTCTGCTCCGTCGACCTCGCCCAGCCGGAGGGCGACCTCGGCGGCGACGAGCGCGGGCGGCTCCGCCGGCTCCGCAGCGACCCCGGTCGCGAGCCATTGGCCGGAAACCTCGAGGCGAAGGGCGAGCTGGTCGATCATCTGGAGCGAAGGCACCCGGTCGCCGGCCTCGATCCGCGAGATGTAGGCAGCAGTGCAGCCGGGGAACGAGAGCCGGCGCTGGGAGAGCCCGGCGCGCTCGCGCGCTGCCTTCAGACGCACTCCCACCTCACGCGGCGAGTCGATGTGGGTCGTCAGCGACCGGGGCACCGATTCAGTTTAGTTGCCTTTGGTCAATGTTCTTTCGGGGGATACGACCGGCGGCCGATCCGGACGACTCCCGAAGAGGTCATGGCGGTTCTGCTTCGCACCACGCTCCTCGTCGCGCTCGCAGGCGTCTTCGCCTGCACCGCGGGCGCCTCGGGGCGCAACTGGGCGGCCCCGCAGATCCGGGCGGTCACGGAGCACGGCATCCTCGGCACGTCGCCGACCACATTCGCGCCGCAGCTGTCCCTGACCCAGGCGGCGCTCGCGGACGCGGTCCGGGCGACCGACGCGATCCAACATCCCGTCCCCCCGGCGGCGTCCCCGCCCGCCCCGGTGGCGATTCTCTCGACGGTGGGCGCCGATGCGATCGTCGGCGGCAGCGTGCCGCTCGAGATCCAGGCTCCGAGCCGACCGATCGACCGCGTCGACCTCGCCGTGGACGGCACCGAAGTCGGCACCGCGCTCGACGCGCCCTACCTGTTCGACCTCGACGCCGGAAGGCTCGCCAACGGCCCGCACCAGCTGGCCGTCAACGTGGCCTTCGGGGGCGGCGGCTCTGCGATCGCCGTCTGGCAGATCACCGTCTCGAACGGAGGCCCCGTCGCGACCGCACCATCAGCGCCGGTTGCGCTGCCGATCGCGAAGTCGTCGCTGCCGGCGGCGCCCGCCGTCACCGCCAGGCCTGCAACCGTGAACGTCCTCTACCACGCCGTTTCCCCGGCGAGCCCGGTGTCGGTGAAGAAGCTCGACACAGCGCTCGTCGCGTACCTCGGCCTCGGAGCCGCAGCCCGCGAGATTCAGGGAACGCTGCAGCGCGCCGGCCTTCAGCCACCGCCGAACACGGGAAGCGAGGCGGTCGCCCGGATGCTCGGGCTGCGGCTCAACCATCCCGCGGCGCGAGGACGACCTCGAGCTTCTTCCCTACCAGCCCGCGACGCGCGCCGAGGCCGCTTTCTCGTTCGCACAGATCCTCCGCCTCGACGACTCCGCGCTGCGCAGCGTCCAGCAGGCCGCCGACGCCTTCTCCCTGCCGGTGCTGACGCCGTGGCAGCGGCAGATCCTCACCACCGCGGTTCGCTTCGTCGGCTACCCGTACGTCTGGGGTGGGACGAGCCCGACCGCCGAGACGCTGTTCGGTGTCCACTCCGCCGGCGGCTTCGACTGCTCCGGGTTCGTCTGGCGTGTCTACAAGCTCACGCCGTATCCCGGTGAACGCGGCCTCGCGGGTGTGCTGCGCGGCCGCACGACGTACCAGATGAGCGGTGAGGTGCCGCACAGTGACCTGATCCCGGCCGCGAGGCTGCAGCCTGCCGATGTGATGTTCTTCGGCGCCCACGGCCGGAGCTCGAAACCGAGCGAGGTCGACCACGCGGCGCTGTACCTCGGCAACGGCTGGTTCGTCCAGTCGAGCGACGAAGGCGTGACCCTGCTCCCGTTCGACGGCTGGTACACGACGAGCTTCGCCTGGGGCCGCCGGCCGCTGCGCGAGGCGGGGCTCACCGGCTGAGGCGCCCGTTCTCGGCGGCGAGCCCCGAACCCGTCGGGTTCGGAGTTCCTTCAGATTCGGGCGAGGCCCGCAGGTCCCCGATATAGGCTAGGGCGCGATGTTGGCTCCCGACCTCTCGACCGAGCTCGCCCGCTTCGCGATCGGTTTCGATCACCGCGACCGCGCGCTGCTCCATCGGCTCTGGGATCGCGTGCTCGACTCGGAGCGCTGGTCGGAGGGCGAGCTGACCTCGGAGTTCGAACGCGAGTGGTCGGCCTGGAACCGCCTCGAGGCGGTCGCGTTCAACGGCTGGACGGGCGCGGCGCTCGCTGCGCTCGAGTGGGCCGGTGTTCGAGGCGAGACGGTTCTCTGCCCGTCGAACACGTTCATGGCGACCCCGCTGGCGGCGATCAAAGCCGGTGCAAACGTCGAATTCGTCGACTGCAACCGCGACGACCTCTGCATGTCGTTCGAGGACCTCGAGCTGAAGGTGCGGGAGCACAGGCCGCGTGCCGTCATCCTCGTCCACATCGGCGGCCATCTGGCATTCCAGTCCGATCGGATCGCGGAGCTCTGCCGGAGCGAGGGGATCGTCCTCCTGGAGGATTGCGCGCACGCCCACGGAGCCGACTGGGACGGCCGCCGCGGCGGGACCTGGGGCGATGCGGGGATCTGGTCGTTCGCGCCGACCAAGACGATCTCGACCGGCGAGGGGGGCATGCTGGTGTCGGGCAACCCTGAGCTGATCGAGTTCGCCCGTGCGTTTCGCAACTACGGCAAGCCCGACTACGCGGTGCAGGGGCTGAACCTCCGGCTCAACGAGTTCACGGCCGCGATCGGGCTCGTGCAGACGATGCGGCTCGACGAGATCACCGCGTGGAAGAACGAGGCGGCATCGACGCACCTCGACCCCCTCTACGCGTCACGGTTGCGGCTGCCCGACGGAATGACGTCGGGGCTCTACAAGTACATCGTCTTCGAGCCGATCGAACACTCGACCGGGAAGGTCTACGACGAGCCCTGCCACCGGGTGCTCGGCAAGGCCGTGACGCTGCCGAATTCCGACTGGGTCGCGCAGAATCACTGGTGTGTGCCGCTCTACTACCGCCCGGAATCACGCGAGGAGTCGACATCCGAGGAGCTGACGGAATGAGGGTGCTCGTGACCGGCGGCTCCGGGTTCATCGGATCCCATGTGGTGGACCGGCTCCTGGCGAGGGGGATCGAGCCTCGAAACTTCGATCTCGTCCCGTCCCCGCATCATCGCGCCGGAGACGTCGAGACGATCCTGGGCGATCTCTGCGATCGCGATGCGGTCGTCGCGGCGCTCGAAGGCTGCGATGCGGTTGTTCATCTCGCGGCGCTTGCGGACGTCGACCAGGTCACGACGGATCCCGCGCTGGCCGACCGCGTGAACGTCTGCGGAACGCAAACACTGCTCGACGGGGCGCGCCGGCTCGAGATCGGCCGCTTCGTCTATGCGAGCACGATCTGGGTCTACGGCGATGCCGCCGGGCCCGAGGCGGTCGACGAGGACACGCCTCTCGGCCTTCCCAAGCACTTCTACACGGCCACGAAGATCGCGGGTGAGATGTACACGTCGGCCTATACGGAGCTGTACGGGCTCGAGCACACCATCCTTCGCTTCGGCATTCCGTACGGACCGCGCTCCCGGCCGACGGCGGTGGTCGCCGCCTTCACCGCGAAGGCACTCGCGGGCCAGCCCCTGACGATCGCCGGCGACGGCACGCAGTCACGACGGTTCGTCTATGTGGAGGACCTCGCCGACGGCGTCGCCGCCTCGCTCGCTCCGGTCGCCGCGAACCGCATCTACAACCTCGTCGGCCGTGAGAACACGAGTGTCCGCTCGATCGCGCGCACGGTCCGCGACGTCGTCGGCAATGTGCCCATCGTCCACATCGAGGGACGGGCAGGCGACCTGAAGGGCGGCAACATCTCGGGGGAGCGGGCAGCGCGCGAGCTCGGCTGGGAGCCGACGACCACCTTCGCCGAAGGCGTGCGGCGCTACGTCGACTGGGTGACCGACGAGGCCGGAATGCCGAGGGTGGCAACCGCCGCGAGCACCGACGGCAATGCCGCGGCCGTCCTGCGCCAGGAATCGGCCGAGCTGTAGGCGTCGGAGTCGTGCAGCAACACGACATCCCCCGCGCGTAGCCGCCGCGTCGCGCGTCGCGCTATCCCCTCGGGCGTTGCCCGGCGCTCCCAGTCGCGGCCCCAGGTCGACCAGAGAAGCGGCCGCCAGCCGCGTGAACGCACGTGGGCGAGCGCACCGGAGCTGAGGATGCCGTAGGGCGGCCGGTAGAGGGTCGGCCGTACACCGGTGGCCTCGCCGATCGCGTCGACCGCGCGGTCGAGGTCGTCGGCGACGGCTGCCACGCGTCGCCGCAGAAGAAGGGTGTGCCGGTAGCCGTGCACCGCGACCTCGTGCCCGGCCGCGACGATCTCCCGGGCCAGCGTTGGCCGTTGCACGACCTGCTCCCCGACCAGAAAGAACGTGGCGGTCGCTCGGTGCCGTGCGAGCTCCTCGAGCATCGCGGGCGTTCCCCGTGCGTGCGGCCCGTCGTCGAAGGTGACCGCAACGACCGCGCGGTCGACGCGGCAGTCGAGCTGCAGCCGCTCCGCGAGCTGCGGGACGTGGGCGGCGAGCGCCGGAGTGAACCAGATCACGCGACGAGCGCGAGCACGACCGAGGCGGCGGACGGCAGCGCGGCGAGCGCCAGGCCCGGTGCATGCCGCGTCACGAGCGCACCACGCAGCGCCCGGTCGAGATCGCTCTCGCTCTCGACCACCTCTGCGATCCCGTAGCGCCGGAATGCCGCGTTGTTGACACGGATGTGCCCGCGCCCCCAGCCGTACGAGATCGTGGGACAGCCGCGTACGTACGCCTCCAGCACGGTCAGCCCACCGGTCGAGTGCACCAGCGCGTCCCCCGCGGCGAGCCATTCGCTCATCTGTTCCGTGAAGCCGACCACGCGCACCCGATCCTCGCCGGCATAGCGCGAGCCCAGCCTGGCGCGCAGCTCCTCGTTGCGTCCGCACAGGCAGGCGACGACGGTGCCGTTCAGACCGAGCGACGCATCGACGGCGCTCTCGAGGTCCCCGACGCCCCAGCCTCCGCCCGAGACGAGTACCACCTTGCCGTCGGCCGGGAGACCGAGCGCGGCTCGCGCCACGAGCGGGTCGCACGGCTTCGCGAACTCCGGTCTCGTCAGGCCGTGCACGACGCGCACGTCGGAGTCCTCACCGGCAACCTCACGAACCTCCTCGATCGACTCGGGATGAATCACGAGGTGCAGGTCGATTCCCGGTGCAGCCCAGTAGTGCATCGCCGCCAGGTCGGTGATCGCCGCCGCGACCGGGACATCGAGCCTGCCGGTACGACGCAGCTTCCCGAGGACCTCGGTCGTCATCGGGTAGACCGAGACGATCACGTCGGGACGCACACGCCGCACGAGGCGCAACACGCCTCTCGACCCGAACGCATGCACCGCAGCCTGTGTCAGCCGGCGCGTCGGGGCGAACCTCACGCACAACCAGAAGGTCGCGTCCCAGAGCCATTGCATCCCGAGCCGGAAGAACACCACGCCCGCCGCTTTCTCGTTCACGAGCACGAAGCCGCGGCCCATGGCGCGCAGGCCGTCCTCGGTCACGATCTCGGTGTCGGGCGACTCTTCGCGCAGCTGATCGGCGAGCGTTCGCGCCGGCAGGTCGTGGCCCTCCCCCACGGTGGCGGTAAAGATGAGAACGCGCGTCACGCCGTGCGCGAGACTACCGCGTCATCCGGACCTGCGCCGTCCGGACGGCTCCCGGCCTGCGGTGGCGGGGGCCGTCTACTGATGGCCGGTCGCCACGGGCGGCCAGTGCGGTGAGATGTCCGGGTCGCCGAGCTCTCCGTAGGGAACGCAGGTGCCCGCGAGCAGCTGCCGGTCGCTCGCGAGCAACTCGTCGACCCTGCGGTTGAGCGGCACCGCACGCTTCCACTGTTGCCGCAGCGCAAGACCTTCCCGGATCAGCGTGCGCGGCGACGCCGGCCTGGGCGACCGGACGACGAGGTAGTGGCCCGCCACGGGCTCGACGCCGAGCGCGCGGGCGCCCGCGCTCGCATCCGCGGCCGATGCCGCGTAGAACAGCCACACGCCGTACCGCTTCCGCGAGGGCTCGTGCAGGAAGGGCTCCACGCGTTCGCACGAGTCGTCGTCGACCAGACGTACCGACGACACCCGAAGCGCAACCAGGTGGTCGAGGATGTTCGCCGGGTGTCCGTAGTCGAACGACGAGAACGACGCGCCGGGGGTGCCCGTTGAGCCGAACAGAACGGAGCCCTCCGGCTCATCGGCGACGACCTGCGTGACGGCGTCGACACCGATCCCGTGAACGGCGTCTCGGTGCCGCACGTCATACCGCAGCTCGACCGCGAGCAGACCGGCCACGAGAGCCGCGAGCACGATGAGCCGCCATCGTCCGGCCCAGCTTGCGATCGCGAGGCAGCCGGAGAGCACGACCGCGAGGAACGCCGGCGTGGCCGGGATCATGTAACGGTCGAAGAACAGCGCCGAGTCTCCGTTCGCCGGAACGAACGAGAAGAAGAGCACCGGAACGGCGACGGTGATCGCGCAGAAGGTCAGTGCCCGGTGCGCGCCCTTCACGAGCATCGCGACGACTCCAAGGAGCGCCAGCACCGTGAAGTAGTTCAGGTCGTGGCGGCCGGGCGCCACGAAGTGCAGTGCATCCTCCCAGACCGGACGGCCGGAAAACGTGCGACCGTGAGCCTGCCCCGAGCCAACGCCGTACCGGTCGCCGAGCACGTGCAGGGTGCGGACGTAGTACGGCACGAACGTCAGCAGAAGCGCGACGGCGCCCGGCCAAGCCTCACGCGCAACGGCACGTGGTGAGCGGGGCGCGAACACGAGCGCGCCGGCAAAAGCGGTGAGCGCATAGAGAGGCGCCGTCGGATGCACGAACACCGAGAGGCCCAGTGCCGCGCCGGCGACGGCCCAGAGGCGCCGACTGCCTTCGACTGCCGCCTTCAGAGCCACCACCGTCGACCACATCAGCCACGCGAAGAGCATCGTGTGGGGGCGGCCGAACGTCGCGTAGAGCACCGGGATCGGGGAAGCTGCCGTCAGCAGCACGACCGCGGCGGCCGCCGCGTCATCGCCGAGCAGGCGGCGCGCGACGAGCGCGACTGCGGGCAGGGCCAGGCACAGGAAGACGAGGGACGGGACCCTCAACGCAGGCAGCCCCGGCCACCAGCCGACGAGGAAGTGCTCGAGCCAGAAGTGCAGCGGCCCACCGCCGCGCTGCGTCGAGACGATGTGGAAGATGTGCCGAAACGAGAAGTCGCTCAGCCGGAGCGTCAGCTCCTCGTCGACGTTCAACGGGGACCACCAGACGGTCGGCAGCGCGAGCCAGGTCAGGAGACCGGCGGCCCCGACGACCGAGGCAGGGAGAAGGAGCCGCCTACTCAGTGTGGGAGGTCGCGAGCACCTGCATCTCCGGCGTCTCGGGCGCCTTGCGGTACGGATGCTCGTCGGCGACGTCCGTCTCGTGGTAGACGCTTTCTGCGTTGACCGCCCAGATGTCGTGGTGCGCCCCGGTGAGGAGGTTGTCGACGGCACGGATGGCGGTCAACATCGAGTGATCCGAGTTGTTGTAGCGATGCAGGCCGTTGCGCCCGACCTGCTGCAGGTTCTCGATCCCATCGAGCCAGCCCCGGATCGTCTCGACACGCTTGGCGTAGTCCGCGTCGTAGATCGGATACGCCTTCGGCACCCGAATGGCGAATCCACGATCCACGTCGGCTTTGGCTGCGAGACGAAGGCGCTCGAGCTCGTCTGCGGCGAGCTCCACGAGCGCGTCGTCGTCCATCGTCCACAGGTCGTCGCCCGCAAAGCAGAAGTACTCGAGCCCGACACAGGCCTTGTCCGGGTCCGGGACCATCCACGGCGACCACGAGCGGAAGTTCTGAATGCGGCCGACGCGCACCCCGGGCTCGTGAATGTAGATCCAGTTGTCGGGAAACGGGTCGGCGCCGTCCAGAACGAGCGCAACGGTGAGGAAGTCGCGGTAGCGAAGTCCCCGTGCGGCATCGATCACCTCCTGCGGCGCGGCCGGCCTGATCATCTCGACCACTTCGCGCAGCGCAAGCGAGGAAATGACAGCGTCCGGGCTCTCGAAGACCTCCCCGCCGACGACGACCCGGGCGATCCGGCTGCCGTCGAGCTCCATCCCGTCGACACGCGCGTCGAGACGGACCTCGCCACCCTGCTCCTCGATCGCGTTGCGCATCGCCTCCCACATCTGACCGGGACCGAAGCGCGGATAGTTGAACTCGGAGATGAGGCTCTTGACCTTGTCGTCCTTGTTGCCGAAGAACGCCGCCTTCGCCGCAGAGAAGAACGAGAGCCCCTTGATCCGCTGCGCCGCCCATTCCGCACGGATCTCGGTCGTCGGGACACCCCAGACCTTCTCCGTGTACGACTTGAAGAAGAGCTCGAACAGGCGGCGGCCGAAGCGGTTCGAGACCCAGTCCTCCAGCGAGTCGTCGACCTTGTTTCGGCGGGCTGCTGCGTGACCGTAGGACGCCAGGCACCGCATCAGCTCGACCGGGCCGAGCTTGCGGACCACGTCGGCGCCCCGCAGCGGATAGTCGAGATAGCGATTGTTCCAGTAGATGCGGGACATCCGCGGGCGCCGCAGAAACTCGTCGCCGAGGACCTCGTGCCACAGCGTGTCCACTTCGATCGACTTCGTGAAGAACCGGTGGCCTCCGAGATCGAAGCGGTAGCCGTCGCGCTCGACGGTCTTGGCGATGCCCCCGACCTGGTCCTCCGCCTCCAAGACGAGCGCGCTCCGGTTTGCCTTGCCCAACAGGTAGCCGGCGGTCAGACCGGCAGGGCCGCCGCCGAGGACGAGCGTCGTCTGGGGGGTGTCATCCGTCATGAGACCGGCCGCGCCACGGGGCCACGGCCCCGAAATCTATCCGACTCGGCGATAGACGAACGCCTGCAGCGGCTTGAAGTAGTTGTGGCGGAGAGCGATTTCGTCCGTCGTCACGTGCTGCAGCAGGCGGACACGCGGATCCCGCCCGAGCGCGGAGGTGTAGGCCTTCGACTTCTTCCAGACCAGATGCGTCCAGGTGGCGTCCCACGCGCGGTAGTCGCGAAAGAGGGGGGTGACGACCACGAACTCCGCGCCGGGACGCACCGCCGCCACGGTCTGGCCGACACGAGCCTCCATGTTCGAGGCCCGTAGACGAGCGACGGCATCGCGCCAGTCGAAGATCCGGGCGTCCGGCACCGGCCCCATGGTGGTCGCCCACCGATAACCGCCGCCGAGGTAGTAGCGCAGCACCGGCACCTGCTCGGGATGGGTCGAGACGACGAGCTCGCCCGGATGCGTGAAGCTCGCCAGCCCGGCCGTGATCTGCCGCGCATTCTCCTTGTCGTCGTGCAGCGAGAAGCCCGCCCACAGAAACAGGATCACCGCGAGGGCGGCGAGGCCGCGCCCATCCGCCCGCGCCAGCCCGCGCGCGCTGAGAAGCAGGACGGGACCGAGCACGACGGCGAAGTAGCGTCCGGTCCAGGCCGGCGAGAGCTGCGACGAGATCCATGCCGCGAGGATCGTCACCTCGGCCACGGCCGCCAGGGCGAGCACGATCGCCCGCTCGTCGCCCGACCGGCGGCCCGCAGCTGCGAGCAGGCCCGTCCCCGCCGCCAGCACCAGCACGCCCAGCACCGCATCGCCGCCCATCACCGCCCCCGGTGCGACCACGAGATCCCTGATGCCGGGGGACCTCGACCACGGCGCCCCGGTGTGCCGGACCTGCGACAGAACGATCGGCACCCACGGCAGGTAGAGCACGGCGACCCCGGCCGCGACGAGCGCAAAGCGCTTCAGCCGCTGCCGCGCGCACAGCAGGGTGGCCGCAGCCAGGCCGACGCAGAGAAAGAGCGCCCAGTTGTGCACGTAGACCATCGCGGCGATCGCAGGCACCAGGACGACGGCCCACGAGTCGCGGCCGCGCAGAATGCCTTCGACGTAGGCGTACGCAACGACGATCGACAGGAACGCCTCGACCTCGTACATGCGCGTCTCCTGCGCGTAGTAGGTCAGAAACGGATCGAGCGCGGCAAGCGTCGCGCAGATCAGACCGGTCTTGCGGTCGAAGATGGTGCGAGCGGCAGCGTAGGCGACCGGGATGCACGCGAGCCCGAAGAGGACTGAGAGCGAGTGCGTTGCCCGCTCGCCGTCGCCGAAGACCCGGATCCAGAGGCCGAGCAGCAGGTAGTAGCCGGGCGGCGAGCCGTCCTGCCGAAGCAGCCCCGGGATCGACGACCAGTGATGGTGCGCGATGCCGACCGACAGGCCCTCGTCGATCCAGAACCCGGCATTCAGCTCACGCGTTCGCAGAACGCCGGACAGCACCGTCAGACCGATCAGGAAGGCAGGTACGGCGATCCGGTGGGACAGCACGACCCGCCACGGGCGTGCGAGCTGGACGCTGGCCACGGCAGCGAAGCTACCAGCCGCTCAGGCAGCCGGCGTGGGCCGAAGACTCAGCACGGTCCGCCGCCCGCCGTCGACGTACACGACGTCGACGGTGTCGTTCCGCCGGTAGGTGCCGGCGATCCCGAAGAAGAGACCGGTCCAGCGCCAGAACCCGAGCCTGCCCTCCGCCGCCAGCTCCTGGCGAAAGACGAGTGCGCGGCCCACCTGGTCGAAGTCGACGCCGCGCTGCTGGGGCACCCCGTTGACGAACACCTCGAAGACGTCTCCGACCTCGGGGGGCAGCTCCACGTGGCTCCGCGCTTCCACGCTCTATACGATGCCACTCGGCGTGCGCCGGACCGCCTTTGCCACTCTTGGTACGACCCTCCTCGCCCTGGTGGTGACGGGAATCGCCTACGCCGGCAACGGCGGTTTCCTGCCCGGCGAGGCCCATTCCCCGAACGCGCACCGGATCAACAGCGCCTTCATCTTCATCGCCGTGTTCACCGGTGTGGTCTTCCTGATCGTCGAAGGCGCCTTGATCGCCTTCATCATCAAGTACCGGCGCGGCAAGCGCGCACGCACCGCCGAGGGCCCGCAGATCCACGGCTCGACGCGGCTCGAGGTGCTGTGGACGGTCGTTCCCGTCCTGATCCTGGCGATGATCGGCATCTTCGTCTTCTGGGAGCTCCCCGGGATCGCGGATGCGCCGAACGCCGCCGCGGCGGACCAGACGACGATCGAGGTCGAAGGGCACCAGTACTACTGGCTTTTCCGCTATCCGAACGGTGCCGTCTCGATCAACCAGATGGTGGCGCCGGCCGACGAGGTGGTGCACGAGCGAATCGTCGGCGTCGACTGGGAGGTCATCCACTCGTGGTGGGTGCCCGACCTGGGCGGCAAGATGGACTCGATTCCCGGCCGGGTGAACACGACCTGGTTCGAAGCGCCGATCGGCCACTACATCGCGCGTTGTGCCGAACTGTGCGGCATCCAACATGCGCACATGGACGCGGTCGTGAACGTCGTCCCGCGCGAGCAGTACCTCAGCTTCATCGGAGCGCGGCTGGCGAACGCCTCGAGCGCCACGGTGGGCCGGGAGGAGTGGCAGGGCGTCTGCGAGTCCTGCCATCGTCTCGATCACAAGTACATCGGTCCTGCGCTCGCGAACAACCCCTTGCTCGCAGACCGGAAGGGAATCGAGACCTTGCTGCGCAACGGCCAGGGGCAGATGCCGCCTGTCGGCAAGAACTGGACTTCCGCGCAGATCGACGCGCTCGTCGCGTACACGAAGCAATTCGCGAAGGGAGGCAGCTCCTAGATGGCCGTGAACGTCGAGAGCGTCCAGCCGTATCGCGCCGACTGGCGCCGGGGCCGGCTGACGTCGTTGCTGACGACCGTCGACCACAAGCGCATCGGGCTGATGTACATCTGGACGGCGCTGCTCTTCTTCGCGATCGGGGGCGTCCTCGCGCTGCTGATGCGGACCCAGCTCGCAACACCGAACGAGCACTTCCTGACGAAGGGCTCGTACAACGCGGTGGTCACGGTTCACGGCACCACGATGATCTTCCTCGTCGTCGTGCCGATCCTGGCAGGCTTCGGGAACTTCCTGGTGCCCTTGATGATCGGTGCGCGCGACATGGCGTTCCCGCGCCTGAACGCGCTCTCCTACTGGCTGTATCTGCTCGGCGGCATCGTGATCATGCTGAGCTTCTTCGCGAAGCACGGGCCTGCCCAGGCCGGCTGGACGTCGTACGTGCCGCTCTCCACCCTGCACGAGCCAGGCAACGGCCAGGACCTGTGGATTCTCGGGCTGCACATCCTCTCGATCTCGTCGCTCGTCGGCGCGATCAACCTCGTCGTGACGGTGCACAACATGCGCGCGCCCGGCATGTCGTGGATGCGCATCCCACTCTTCGTCTGGGCGATCGTCACCTACGCGTGGCTGCTGATCATCGTGCTCCCGACTCTCTCGGCCGGCTTGACGATGATGCTCCTCGACCGCCAGGCGGGGACGCACTTCTTCGATCCGGCGCACGGCGGCAGTCCGCTCCTCTACCAGCACGTGTTCTGGTTCTTCGGCCACCCCGAGGTCTACATCATGATCCTGCCCGCGATGGGGATCATCTCGGAGGTCCTCCCGGTCTTCTCACGCAAGCCGATCTTCGGCTACAAGGCGGTCGCGATCTCGACGGCGGGCATCGGGTTCTACTCGCTGCTCGTCTGGGCGCACCACATGTTCGCGGTCGGGATGCCGATCGGCCTCGACATCTTCTTCATGCTCAGCTCGATGATCATCGCGATTCCGACCGGAGTGAAGATCTTCAACTGGCTCGCGACGATCTGGCGCGGAAACATCTCGTTCGACACTCCGATGCTGTGGGCGCTGGGCTTCATCGGCATCTTCACGATCGGGGGCCTGTCGGGGATCTTCCTCGCCGCCTTCCCGATCGACTGGCAGGTGACCGACACCTACTTCGTCGTCGCGCATCTCCACTACGTGCTGTTCGGCGGTTCGATCTTCGGGATCTTCGCCGGCCTCTTCTACTGGTGGCCCAAGATGTTCGGCCGGATCCTCGACGAGGGCCTCGGGAAGCTCCAATTCTGGCTTGTCTTCATCGGCTTCAACATGACATTCTTCCCCCAGCACATGCTCGGACTCCTTGGCATGCCGCGACGCATCTACACCTATCAACAGCACGGGCTCTGGGAGCTCTACAACATGACGTCGTCGATCGGCTCGTTCGTCATGGCCCTCGGGATGCTGGTCTTCGTGGCGAACGTCGTGAAGACGGCGCGCACCGGCCCTCGGGCTGGAAACGATCCGTGGGTCGCCGACACGCTCGAGTGGTACACGAGCTCCCCGCCGCCCGCCTGGAACTTCGACACGGTGCCCTACGTGACGAGCGCGCGGCCGCTGCGTGACCTGCGGCGCCGGCTCGAGGAGACGAGGGGCGTCTAGTGGGGAACTGGTCCCGGCTCACGGCGCTCGCCGCGGTCACGGGAACCGGGCTCGCCGTCGTCTCGGGCGCCGCCGGCTGGGACACCGCTCACCGCCTCCTCGCGGCTGTGGCACTGCCTTCGCTCGCCGCACTGGTCGCAACCGCCTGGATCGGCGCGCGCCGCCTGCTCCCGGCCGCCGTCGCGTCGCTGGCGCTGTTCGGCCTCGCTGCGCTCCTCACCGGCCCGACCGTCCACCTCGTGGCGGCGTCGCTCGCCTTCGCGGCGACCGCATATGTCGCGGCGCTCACCTTCCGGGGACGCGTCGAACAGGGGCCGCTGCGCGACTACGTGACGCTGACGAAGCCGCGAATCATGTCGCTGCTCCTGCTCACCGGGGCTGCCGGCGTGTTCGTCGGCGCGGGCGGCGTGCCCGCATTGGGGGTGTTCGTCGCGACGATGACGGGCCTCGCCCTCGCCTGCGGCGGCGCGTCGGCGCTCAACCATTATCTGGACCGAGACATCGACAAGCTGATGGGCGCTCGCACCCAGCAGCGCCCGGTGGCCTCCGGGCGGGTGCCCGCCGAGCGGGCACTCGAGTTCGGGCTCGCTCTGTCCGCCTGCTCGTTCGCCCTCCTCGACTCGCTCGTCAATCTTCCGACGGCGTTGCTGGCTCTCGCAGGCAACCTCTTCTACGTGCTGGTCTACACGCGCTGGCTGAAGCGGTCGACGCCACAGAACATCGTGATCGGCGGCGCCGCGGGCGCAGTGCCCCCACTCGTCGGCTACGCCGGCGCAGCCGGTCACCTGGGCTTTGCGGCACTCGTGATGTTCGTGATCGTCTTCGTCTGGACTCCGCCGCACTTCTGGGCCCTCGCACTGATGATCAAGGAGCACTACGCGCGCGCGAAGGTGCCGATGCTGCCCGTCGCACGCGGAGATGCCGAGACGGCCAAGCAGATCGTGCGCTACACGATCGTCCTGGTCGCGGTCACGCTGGCGCCGGTCGCGATCGGGACATTCGGCCTTGTGTACGGCATCTCGGCGTTCGTGCTCGGCGCTCTCTTTCTCTGGCTCGCAGTCGAGTTGCGCCGCACGCTCGATCGCGGCGTCGCGGTGAGGCTCTTCCACTTTTCGCTGCTGTATCTCGCGCTGCTCTTCGTCGCGATGGCCGTCGATACGGTGATCTAGATGGACGAGCCGCTCACCGAAGCCGAGATCGCACAGAAGAACATGCTCTGGGGCTGGGCGCTCTTCGGCCTGTTCTGCCTGCTGTTCGGCGGCACGGTCGTCGTGGCGCTGGTCTACCGCTGGCTTTCATGATCCGCTTCCTGCGCCGTCGGCTCTAGCACCTGGACGGCATCTGGATAACGGAGCTGGGCGGTGCGCCGACGGGCCGTCGTCTCGCCGTCAAGGATCTCTTCGACACGGCCGGGATCCGGACCACGTACGGGTCGGCCGTCTTCGGCGACCACGTTCCGAACCGGACGGCCGAAGCAGTTCAGCTTCTCGAGCGCGCCGGATGGACGAACGTCGGGAAGACGAACCTGCACGAGTTCGCCTACGGCGTCACCTCGCAGAACCTCCATTACGGCGCGGTGCCGAACCCCGCGTTTCCGGGCCGGACGCCGGGCGGCTCGTCGGGAGGCTCCGCGGCCGCGCTCGTGCTCGGCCTGGCCGACGGCGCGCTGGGCACGGACTCAGGGGGCTCGATTCGCATCCCGGCTGCGTGCTGCGGCATCACCGGGCTCAAGCCGACGTATGGGCTCGTACCGGTCGATGGGGTGTTCCCGCTGGCGCCGTCCTTCGACCATGCCGGCCCGATGGCGCGCGACGTCGCAGGTTGCATCGAGCTGATGGAGGGGCTGGTCCCGGGCTTCTCGGTCGAGGAGCGACGGCTCGAGGATCTCTCGCTCGCAGTCACCTGGGGAGCCGAGGCCGCTCGCGGGACGCCGGTCGACTTCCCGACCGCGGAGGCGGTCGTGCCGGCGTTCATGCGCGAGGTGGGGGACGTCCACCGAGAGCTCTATGCGGAGCATGCCGAGCTCTACGGCGAGAACATCCGCGGCAAGATCGAACTCTGCATCGCCGTCACAGACGGTGAATATGCAGCTGCGGTCGCCGCACGCGCGGAGCACGAAGAGCTCGCCTTCGCTGCGCTCGCAGGCCACGACCTGCTCGTCGCACCGACGCTCAGCGTCGCCCCGCCTCCCGCCGACGCGGTCGAAGTCGACGTCCGCGGCGGGCTGACCCTGTTCACGTTTCCGTTCAACGCCCTGGGCTGGCCCGCCCTTGCGCTTCCCACGGAGCAGTCCTCCGTCCAGGTAATCGGACGCCCGGGCGACGACGCTCTCGTGCTGGCAGCGGGTCTCGCGTTGGAGCGTCGCTTCGCGGCGGGCGGAGGCGGATAGAAGCGCCGTGCCGAAGGGTGATCTCGAGTTCGCGCACCATCTTGCGAACGCCGCAGATGCGATCACGATGGCCCGCTTCCGGTCGCTCGATCTGCACGTGGAGACGAAGCCCGACCTGACGCCGGTCTCGGAGGCCGATCGGGCTGCCGAGGAGGCCGTGCGCGCGCTCGTCGCCGCCTCCGGGCGGGGCGAGGGCGTTCTCGGCGAGGAGCTCGGCGATGGCGGCAGCGGTGGCGGTAGCGGCGGGCCAAGGTGGATCGTCGACCCCATCGACGGGACGAAGAACTACGTGCGCGGAGTCCCGGTCTGGGCGACTCTGCTCGCGCTGCAGCGTGGGGACGAGGTCGTGGTCGGCCTCGTCTCCGCCCCCGCGCTCGGCCGGCGCTGGTGGGCGGTGCGAGGTGAGGGCGCCTTCGCGAACGGCGAGCGGTGCCGTGTCTCGACTGTCGCCAGGCTCGAGGACGGCGCGGTCTCGACGACGTCGGCCCGGGGCATGCCGGTCGGCTGGCGCCGCGTGGTCGAGCGCGCGTGGTCGAACCGTGGGCTCGGCGACTTCTGGCAGCACTGTCTCGTCGCCGAAGGCTCGCTCGACGTAGCGTGCGATTCGATGCTGAAGCTCTGGGACTTCGCCGCCGTCCAGCTGCTCGTGGAGGAAGCCGGCGGCCGCTGCACGACGTACGAGGGTGAGCCGCCGACAGCCGACGCGAGCTTCGTCTCGACGAACAGCCTTCTCCACGACGAGGTGGTCTCACTGCTCGGCGTCTGAGCGGCGTCTGATCAACATCTGACGCCGGACCCTAGGATCGCGCTCCTCGATGAACTCGCGGAACAACTGCCGGCCGCGGCGAGGATTGCGTGCCATCAGCCCCAGGAGCTCGGCCTCGGCAACGTATGGATCGGGGCCGTGGAGGCCGATCAGCGAGCCGTAGTTGCAGTACGGCCAATCCTCCGGCACGTCGGCGAGATTGGCGCGCGGAGCGTTGTAGGCGAGGTAGCGCTGCAGCTCGAGGAGATGCGAGTCCGTCTCCACGAGCGTGTCGTGGAACCGTCGCTGCCAGAAGGCTCCTCGCCGGCCGTGGCTCAGGTTGAACCATCGTGCATATCGGCTGTTCAATCGCTGAAAACCGCTGCTCAGCGACAGCTTCTCGATGCGAACCACGAGATGGTAGTGCGTCCCGACCACCGCATATCCCAGACAGATCCAGCAGCTTCGCACCATCTCCTCCCCGAACAGGTCCATGAACTTCTGTCGGTGCCGAAAATCGGGGAACGCCTTGAGCCCATCGATCGCCTTCGTGTTCACGTGGTACACCCCGCCGGGGATCTCGATGCGATACGTCGCGCTCATGTTGCAAGCATGTGCGCACCATCTCGGCGCCGCCATTGTCCGTTTCGAAATCGGCGCAGAATTGATCCACAAACTCCGAGAAACGTCTGAGCTGCCTCTGAGCTGGGTCTGAGCCGGGTCCGAGCCGACTCAGACGCCGTCGGTCAGCCTTCACTCTGCGGCCGCGCGAACGGCTTCTTCGTAGATCGGCTCCCGCGCGAAGCGATCGAGCTGGGCTGAGAGGACATCGCTCGCGTTCGGAGGCTGGCCGGGCGGGAATGGCGCCGACCGCCCGTCGAGGTCGATCGCTTCGAGCCGCTCGTGCTCCTCGATCTCCACCTCGACGCTGTGCCCGAGCCGCGACCGCAGCCAGCCGGCGAGCAGATACCCCTGCGCCCGTGTGCCCTGGACGCGAATCGTCCGCACATCCGCCACGCCCGGCCACAACGACGCGAGCAGAGAACGCCAGCGTTCGGTGCGCTCCCACGCGATGTCCGAAACGACCACCTTCGAGAAGAGCTCCGCCAGCCGGGCGTAGGCAGAGGGCAAGTCATGCCACTCCGTCGAATCGACGATCAACCTGTCGACGATCCCCGTCAACTGCTCGAACTGCATCGAGTCCCACTCCGGCTGGCCCCGCCAGCGGCAGAACACCGGCAGGTCCGAGATCAGCAACGGCAGAGCGATCGAAGCGGGAGCAGAGGCCCGGTTGCCTCGCAGCGTCAACTCGATCACCTCACCGCACACGGCACGATCACCGATCGGAAAGCAGCGCAACGACAGCAGCGCATCGAGGCCGTCCGGATCCTCGGGCCGCGGGACGAGCAGCAACGTGCGCGACGGATGCCGCTCCGCCATCCCGGCAAGTGTCTCCTCGGCGATGCTCTGCCATTCGGGCGGCGCCCACGCGATGTGCGTCATCACCGACGTGCGAAGGTTCGGTTGAGCTCCTTCCTTCGCGGACTCGGAGCGCAGACGCGCCAGCTCGCGCTCGATCCCGGCGATCGAGACGTCCTTCCCGATCCAGTCGTTGGAGATCAGTGTCTGCGCCACGACCGTCCGTCCCGGTGAAGAAGCTCGTCGGAGGCCGCCGGCCCCCACGTCCCGGAGGCATAGTTCGGGAACGACGGCCGGTCGCGCTGCCAGAACGCGATGACCGCGTCGACGAGCGCCCACTGCTCCTCGGTCTCATCCGAACGCGTGAAGAGCGTCGCGTCTCCGAGCATCGCGTCGAGAATCAGCCGTTCGTAGGCCTCGGGCAGGCCCTCGCGGAACGCGCCGCCGTAGAGAAAGTCCATGTGCACCGTGCGGATCGTCATGCCCTGGCCGGGCACCTTCGCGCCGATCGCGAGCGAGACCCCTTCGTTCGGCTGCACATGGATGAGCAGGACGTTCGGGCGCAGGCCCTCCGCGGCAGAGTCTTCGAACGGCGGGTGAGGCGCACGTTTGAACTGGACGGCGATCGTCGTCTCCCGCCGTGCAAGCCTCTTGCCCATGCGCACGTAGAACGGCGTGTCGGCCCAGCGCCAGTTGTCGACGAACAGCTTCGCCGCGACGAACGTCTCGGTCATCGATCCGGGAGCGACGCCGTCCTCCTCGCGATACCCGTTCACCTGAGTGCCCTCGACGAAGCCCGGCCCGTACTGCCCGCGAACAACGTGCTTCGGGCCCGGCGTGTGCATCGCCTTCAGCACCTTCACCTTCTCGTTTCGAACGGAATCCGAGGTGAAGTCGATCGGCGGCTCCATCGCGGTGATCGCAACGAGCTGCAGCAGATGGTTCTGGAAGATGTCGCGGATCGCTCCCGCCTGCTCGTAGTACCCGGCGCGCCCTTCGATCCCGATCGACTCGGCAACGGTGATCTGTACGTGATCGATGAACTGCCTGTTCCAGATCGGCTCGAAGATGCCGTTCGCGAACCGCAGCGCCAGCATGTTCTGGACCGTCTCCTTGCCGAGGTAGTGGTCGATCCGGAAGACCTCGCTCTCCGCGAAGTTGGCCTGGAGGCGGGCGTTGAGCTCGCGCGCCGAGGCGAGGTCGTGGCCGAACGGCTTCTCGATGATGAGCCTGAGCCACCCCCCGCTGCCGCGTCGCGCGGCGATCTCGTCCACGATCGTCTCGATCGCGCTCGGCGGCACCGCGAAGTAGTAGACGCGGTTGCCGCCGGTGCCACGCTCTTCGTCGAGCTTCGTGAGCGCATCGCGAAGCTCGTCCTCGCCCTTGCCGTCCGCAAAGTCCAGCGTGGAGAAGTGCATCCCGGCGGCCAGCCCGTCCCACACCTCCTGGTCGAAGGCATCCCGTGAATGTTCCTGCACCGCCAGCTTCATCCGCTCGCGGAACTCGTCATCGCTCTCCGCGGTTCGTGCGGCGCCGACAATGCCGAAGCGCTCGGGCAACAGCCGGCGCACGGCGAGTGAATAGAGCGCCGGCATCAGCTTCTTCGACGTCAGATCGCCCGATGCGCCGAAGATGACGAGGATGCAGCCGTCCGGTCGCCGGCGGAGATGCAGCCCGTCCGCGAGCGGATTGTGGTCGGGCTCCGCCATTCACTTCGCCTGGTTGGCAGCCTCGACGGCATGCCCGCCGAACTGGTTGCGCAGAGCGGCATTCACCTTCGCTGCAAACGATGCGACACCCGGGTCGTACGTCTTCATGTCGTGCCCGCGCTCCTCGAGGCGCTTCGCCATGTTGCCGCCCATGCGGCCGAGGCCGATCATTCCGAGTTGCACCTATGCCTCCTCAAGGTGGATGCGCGCGACCCGGCGGCCGCGTTCCCGCAACAACGTGAAGTCGCCGGCGGCCTGGGCGCGGATCAGCTTTCCGAACCCGAACGGCCGGCCGGGAATCTCGATCTCGTCTCCGGTGTCGTCGACCAGCTGCAGGTACAGGCCGGTCGGCGGCCCTCCCTTGTGCAGCTGCCCGGTCGAGTGGAGATAGCGGGGACCGAAGCCGTGCGTCACGACGCAGCCGGTCTCCCGCCGCGCTCGCTCCGCGAGCGCGGCGAGTTTCGCCTCGGCCGGCGGCGCCGGGTTCACGAATGCCTGAAGACAGACGTAGTCACCCTCCCTCGCCTGCGCGAACAGCTCCTCGACCGATCCCTCGGGCTCCACCGCCGGATCATCGCCGGAGGCGAGGATCTGCGTGGTCCGGTCCTTGGCCGCCTGCACGTCGGGCTGGTCGAACGGATTGATGCCGAGGATCGAGCCGGCGACGGCGGTCGCGAACTCCCACCGGAAGAACTCCTGCCCGAGCTCGTACTCGTCGGCGATGCGAACCTCCTGCGCCTGACGGTCGGGCCCGACTGCCGACTCGCCCGGCGCAGGGATCAGTCCCTTGCCGAGCTTCCCGGTCGACTCCGCGAGCAGCTGTTCGGCCCAGAGGCCGAAGCCGCCGGCGTGCGGCGCGATGCAGATCTTGTCGCGTCCCGCCTGCCAGCCTTCGGCGAGCGAGACGCCGAGCTCGAGGCCGGGGTTCCCCTCGGTGAGGCGGCATGCGTCGGCCATCTCCTGCGCGCGCACGAGGAGCCTCGCGATGTCGACTCCCATCAGCGCCGCGGGCACCATGCCGAACGCCGACAGCGCCGAATAGCGACCGCCGATCGCCGGCACGCCCGAGAAGATCGCCCCGAAGCTCCTCTCCAGCGCGAGCTCCTCGAGGGGAGAGCCCGGGTCGGTCACGGCAACCCACAGCTCGCCGCTCCGGCTCTTCTCCCAGAAGTAGTCCGTGTGGGAGCGGGTCTCGAGCGTCGAGCCCGACTTGGAAGCGGAGATGAACAGGGTCCGGGCGACGTCGATCTGCGCCTCGAGGTCGCGGATCGCCTGAGGATGGGTCGTGTCGAGGACATGGAACGTCTCCTGTCCGAACGTACGCCTCAGCACCTCGGGTGCCAGCGACGACCCGCCCATGCCGAGCAGCACGACCGAGTCGATCCGGTCGACCACCGAGTCCGCGTACTGCAGCAGCAGCTCGACGTCCTCGTACATCCGCCACGGCTCGTCGAGCCACCCGAGCCACTCCTCCTCACCCGAGCTGGTCCAGGCCGAGGCGTCGTGCGCCCAGATGCGCCCGACCAGTTCCGCCGAGCTCACGCCGCTGCCAAGGAGGCCCGCTTGGCGCGGATGCTCTCGATGATCTCGTCGAACGAGTCGCCGAACTTCTGCACACCCTCTGCCTCGAGCGTGAGGGTCACGTCGTCATAGTCGATCCCCGCCGCGGCGAGTTTCACCAGCAGTCCCTCGGCCTTCTTGACCCCCTTCTGCACGGTGTCCCCGCGCACCTCCCCGTGATCCTGGAAGGCGCGAATCGTCTCGAGCGGCATGGTGTTCACCGTGTCCGGCCCGACCAGCTCCTCGACATAGATCACGTCGCGGTAGTCGGGATTCTTGGTCGACGTCGAAGCCCACAGGCACCGCTGCTTGTTCGCACCCTTCCCCTCGAGGTACTTCCAGCGAGGGGTCGAGAACACCTCGAGGAAGTGCGCGTACGCGAGCTTCGCGTTGGCGACGGCGAGCTTCCCCTTCAACTCGGGATGACCGGCGGCGTCGAGGCGCTTGTCGGTCTCGGTGTCGACGCGCGAGACGAAGAACGACGCGACGGACACGACCTTCGACGGGTCGCCCCCGCCTGCGACGAGCCGTTCGAGCCCTCGAATGTACGCTTCGGCGACGGCCTTGTACCGGTCGAGGGAGAAGATCAGCGTGATGTTGATCGACGTGCCGTGCGCGGTGCAATCCTCGATCGCCGGCAGGCCGGGCTCCGTCGCCGGGATCTTCACATAGAGATTCGGTCGGTCGACCTCCTCGGCGATCCATCGGGCCTCACTGAACGTCTTCTCGGTGTCGTAGGCGATGCCGGGCTCCACCTCCATCGACACGTAGCCGTCGATGCCGCCCGAAGCCTCGTAGGCGGGCGCGAGCACGTCGCAGGCATCGCGGATGTCCTGCAGCGCCAGCGAGAAGAAGATCTTCGTCGGGTCGTCGGTCTCCGCGAGAAGCGCCTTCAGGTCCTCGTCATACGCGTCGCCCTGCGAGAGCGCCTTCTGGAAGATCGTCGGGTTCGACGTGATGCCAGTGACGGCGTCCTTGTCCATCATCCGCCTCAACTCCCCGGAATGGACGAGGTCGCGCGAGAGTGTGTCGAACCACACCGACTGTCCGCGTGCAGCGAGCTCATGCAGCCGTGACTTCGCTTTAGCCATCCTTCATCTTCCTTTCCATCTCTTTGACCTTCTCGAGGCGCTCGACATACCGCTCGCCGCCGTTGAACTTCGCGTTCAAGAACGCGTCGACGAGCTCCCGCGCGAGCGACGGGCCGACAACTTCGGAGCCGAGGCACAAGACGTTCATGTCGTCGTGCTCGACTCCCTGGTGTGCGCTGTAGGAGTCGTGGCACACGCTCGCGCGGATGCCGGTCATCTTGCAGGCCGCAACCGCGGCACCGACACCCGAGCCGCACACGAAGACCCCGCGCTCCGCGTCGCCGCGCGCGATCGCCTCGCCCAGCTCGCGCGCCTTGTCGGGATAGTCGAGCCGGACCGCGTCCGTGTCCGTCCCCAGATCGACGATCTCGTTGCCCGCGAGCACCTCCAGGACCGCGGCTCGCAGGTGCACGCCACGGTGGTCGAACGCGACCGCGACTCTCATAGCACCTCGACGCGGGCGATCTTGCCCTCGTCGAACGTGAACCGCAGCGGCAGCGTTCGTCCGTCGGCCTGCACCATCGCGATCGCATGTCCGTCATGGCGAACCTCGATCCCTTCGACGTGCACCGCCGGCAGCTCTCCCTCCATGCAGAACCCGGGAGAGACCAGCGCCAGGAACTCCTTGATCGCCTCGGCCTGTCTCATACGGCGGTTCGTTCCAACAGCGCCGCCGCGCGGGCGACCACGTTCTCCAGGTTGTAGCCGAACTGCTCCAGGACCGTGGGGCCGGGAGCGGATGCGCCGAAGTGCTCGATCGAGATCGAGTCGCCGTGGTCGCCGACCCATCTGCTCCAGCCCAGCTCGACCCCGGGCTCAACCGAGAGCCGTGCGCGAACCTCGGGCGGCAGCACCTCGTCGCGGTAGTCGGACGGCTGGGCGGCGAAGAGCTCCCAGCAGGGCAGCGAGACGACGCGAACCGCGGTGCCCTCGGCCGCGATCTCGCGCCCTGCCGCGAGCGTCAACCCGACCTCGGCGCCCGTGGAGATGAGGATCAGCTCCGGATCGGCGGCCGAGTCCCACAGCGTGTATCCGCCGCGCTCGACCCCGGACGCCGGTGCCAGCCCGCTGCGATCCAGGGTCGGCACCTTCTGCCGCGAGAACGCAAGCGCAACCGGCCCGTCCGAACGGTCGAGCGCGACCTTCCAGGCGTACGCGGTCTCGTTCGCGTCGGCCGGCCGGATGAACCAGAGGTTCGGGATGGCGCGCAACGCGGCATAGGTCTCGATCGGCTGATGGGTCGGGCCGTCCTCGCCGAGCCCGACCGAGTCGTGCGTCCAGACCCATACGACGGGCAGGCCCATCAGCGCGGCCAGGCGCACGGCGGGCCGCATGTAGTCGCTGAAGATGAGGAAGGTCGACCCGTACGGCTTGACACAGCCACCGTGTGCGGCGATGCCGTTGATGATCGATCCCATCGCATGCTCGCGAATGCCGAAGGCGATGTTGCGCCCGGCCCACTGGTCGGAGAACAGGCCGCCGCCGCCGCCGAACTCGGTCTTCGTCGACTCGACGAGATCGCCGGCCCCGCCGATCATCGTCGGCGCGGCGTCCTTGAACGCCTGCATGACCTGCTTGCCCGCGTCGCGCGTCGCCAGCTCGTCGCCCGCCTCCCACTCCGGCAGCTGCCAGTCGCCGATGCGTCCCGCCCACGCGTTGTCCCACTGATCGCCCGCCTGCGGAAACGCCTCCGACCACCTCGAGAACCGCTGCCGCCAGTCGGATTCGAGCTCGTTGCCGCGCTCGACACGGTTCATGTGCGCCGCCACCTCGGGCGGGACCAGGAAGTGCGCGTCGGGGTCCCAGCCGAGCACTTCCTTCGTCGCGCGGACCTCGTCCTCGCCGAGCGGGCTCCCGTGCGCCTTCGCCGTGTCGATCGCGTGCGGAGCCGGATAGGCGATGTGAGAGCGGACGACGATCAGCGACGGCCGCTCGACCTCCGCCTGGGCGTTCGCGATCGCCTGCCGCAGCGCCTCGAGATCGTTGACGTCGCCCACGTGCTGGACGTGCCAGCCGAGCGCCTCGAAGCGCCTGCCGCGATCCTCGGTGAACGAGATCGAGGTCGTCCCGTCGATCGTGATGCGATTGTCGTCGTAGAAGTACACGAGCTTGCCGAGCCCGTTCGTCCCGGCCAGCGAGGCGGCCTCGTACGAGAGGCCCTCCATCAGGTCGCCGTCGGAGCAGATCACGTAGACGCGGTGGTCGACGATCTCGTGGTACGGGCGGTTGAACTTGGCCGCGAGAAAGCGCTCTGCGAACGCCATGCCCACGCCGTTCGCGAACCCCTGCCCGAGCGGGCCGGTCGTCACCTCGACGCCCTGGGTGTGGCCGAACTCGGGATGGCCCGGCGTGGCCGACTGCCACTGGCGAAATCGCTTCAGCTCTTCCAGTGGGAGCTTGTAGCCGGAAAGGTGCAGCGCGCAGTACTGCAGGATGCAGGCATGCCCGGCGCTCAAGATGAACCGGTCGCGGTTCGGCCAGTGTGGGCCGGCCGGGTTGTGGCGAAGTACCTCCGTGTAGAGCAGGTAGGCGAGCGGCGCAAGCGCCATCGCCGTGCCGGGATGGCCCGCATTCGCCTTCTGCACCGAATCCATCGACAGTGTCCGGATCGTGTCGATGGAGAGTTGTTCGATCTCCGAGTTGGCCAACGCTCCTCCTCGCCGGGTCGCTTCCCTGCGAGCGTAACGACTATGCCACGGCCGCTGCGCCGGCTCTGATCTCCGCCTTGAGGGCTTCCTCTCCGTCGTCGTTCTGACCGGTCAGGACGGCCGCGACGACGTGGCCGCCCTTGCGAAAGCGCAGCACGGCCGAATCGCCGCCGAAGTCTCCCTCCAGCGCCGTCGAGTCGTGACCGGTCGCGTCCCCGAACACCTTGAAGCTCCTCCCGAACTCCTCCGAGAAGAACGCCGAGACGATGTCGTAGGCGGCGTCCTCGCCGGCCAGGATCCTGCCGAGCGTGGTGCCGTGGTAGGCCGCGTTCGACCAGTGCTCGATCCGCCGGTGGCGACGGTAGAGCGGATCGTGGAACTCTGCCACGTCACCGATCGCGTAGGTGCCGGCACGCGCGGTCTGGAACCTCTCGTCGACCACGATGCCGCTCCGAACCTCGAGGCCCGAGTCGCGGGCGAGCTCGACATTGGGCTCGACGCCGATGCCGGCAACGACCAGGTCGGCGGGAGGGACCTCCGTCGTCTCCAGCCTGAGGTCGACGCCGTGCGCCCGGTACGTGTCGTGCAGGGACTCGGAGAGCGGCGGGGCCTGGAGCGGTGCGAACAGCATGGCGTCGCGGACGACGTGCGTCACCTGCAGGCCGAGCTGCGTCAGCGACGCCGTCACCTCACAGCCGACGAACCCACCGCCGATCACCGTCGCCGTCCGAGCTCCACCGGCCAACCGCCGCAGCTCGAGCGAGTCGTCGAGCGTGCGCAACGGCAGCGCCCCGGCGAGCAGGCGGGGCCGCGATCCGGTTGCGAGCACGATCGTCTCTGCGCGCAGGTCGTCGAGCGACCCGAGGGACTCCCCGAGCCGGAGCTCGACGTTGTTCTCCGTGTACCAGTCGAGCGGGTGGACGAACGCGTCTTCGGGCTGCGACTCCCCCCGCAAGAGCCGCTTCGAGAGTGGCGGCCGGTGATAGGGGGGACGCCGGTCCTGCGACCAGATGGTGATCGGCTCCCCGCCGCCGCCTCCCCTGTAGGCCTCGACCAGCTTGGCCGCCGCGAGCCCGCCTCCGACGATCGCGATCATGTGTGCTCCTCCGACTTCGTCTCTCGTTGTTCTGCCCTGGCGGCCAGATGGACTTCATGCCTGTCCGCCCGCGGCCCCACGATGCGGGCGACGGGTGCGGGCGGGACCGGAAAACCGGCCCGCTCGAGGGCCATCATCGCAGCACCTCGCGCGGAGCCCTCGCCGACAGCCGAAACCTCGAGCGGGCGGCCGAGCACGTCGGCGAGGATCTGCGTCCAGTCGGCGTTTCCGAGCAGCGCCCCGCCGGTGGCGACGACGGACTCGGCGCCTCCGAGCTCGTCGAGCACGTCCGCCAGCTGGTAGCAGACGGACTCGAGCGCTGCCTGCGCGATGTCGACCGCGCTCGTGGCGAACGAGAGGCCTCGGACGGCCCCCTTGCGGTTCGCGTCCCAGCCGAGCGACCGCTCGCCGCCGAGGTACGACAGGAAGACGAGGCCGTGCCCTGCGGCCGGACGCTCGGCGAGTGCAACGTCGGCGCCGACCTGCAGCGTTCGCACGAGCCAGGCATGCAGATTGCCCCCGTCGGAGAGCGCGCCGCCCTCGCAGAAGCGCTGCCCGTCGAGACGGTAGAGAAACAGCCCGGGCCTGGGGTCGGCCGACCGGGCCCGGTAGACGAGGCGCAGGGCCGCGGACGTCCCGATCATGACTGCGGCGCGCGCACGAGTCGTGCACCCCGCACCGACGTTCGAGCAGGCGCCGTCACCGAGTGCCGGATGGACGCCGGCGACCGGCTCGTCGACGACCGGGGCGAGCTGCCGCCGGTCGAGATCGAGCTCCGCGAGTGTCCGATCGTCCCAGTCGAGGCGGTTGGGGTCGAAGAGACCGGTGCCGCTCGCGGTCGAGATGCTCGACCGCGCCTCGCCCGTCAGCCGGAGCAGCAGATAGTCGCCGAAGGAGAGGTAGCGGGCGGCCCGAACGCCGTCGTCCCGCAACCGGCCGATCTTCGCAGGCCAGTAGGCGGGATGCTCGAAACAGCCGGTGCGGCGGTGGTAGTCCGGGTCGAGCGCGGTGGGAGCCCCGCCGAGGTCGCGCCAGGTGAGCACCGGCGTCAGCGGGCGATCATGCTCGTCGACCGCGACGAGTGAATGCCAGAAGCTGCTGATCGCGAGCTCGTCGCCGTCGCCGACCTGCCCGAGCACCGCCCGGCAGGCGGCGACGAGGTCGTCGGCATCCGGGGACCCGGCATAGGTGAGATGGGCGTCGCCCGCCTCTGCCGCCCCGTGCTCGTCGTAGGCCGCGGCGCGAACCGACGACGACCCGACATCGAGCGCGACGATCCTCGGGCCGCTCACGCAGCCGCCTCCTCGAGCTGCGCCGGCAGCTCGACCCGGAAGCACGTTCCGGCTCCCGCCTGCGAGGTGACGTCGATCGTCCCGCCGTGCGCCTCGACGATGGCGCGGGAGATGACGAGGCCGAGCCCGGTGCCCGGAATCGCCTGCTCGGTCGCGATCGACGAGCGGAAGAAGCGCTGGAACAGACGGTCCTGCTCTCCTTCGGGTATCCCGATTCCCGTGTCCGCGACCTCGATCACGGCCATGTCGCCGTCCACGAACGTGCGGACGGTCACGGTCCCGCCCGCCGGCGTGAACTTCAGAGCGTTCGACACGAGGTTGCCGACGAGCTGCAACAGCCGTTCGTGGTCCCCGAGGATGGGGGGAACCTCGGAGAGGTCGGTCTCGAGGACGATCTCGCGCGCGCGGGCGAGCGCCGACGATGCCTCGACCACCTCATGGGCGATCTCGTCGAGACGCGCCGAGGCGAACTGGAGCTGCAGGCCGCTCGCATCGAGCCTCGCGACGAAGAGCAGATCGCCGACCAGCCGCTGCAGCCGTTCGGAGCTTCGATAGACGATCGCCAGGAAGCGCTCCTGCTCGTCGTTGAGACGCCCCGCTTCGCCGGCGCGGATCATCTCGAGGAAGCCCATCATCGAGGTCAGCGGCGTCCGCAGCTCGTGCGACACCGTGGCGACGAAATCGTCCTTCAACCGATCGAGCTCGCGCTGCTGGGTGACCTCGCGCAGGGTCCAGATGCGACCGAGAGACCCGCCGCGAGCGTCGCGAACGGGCGCGGTGAAGCCCTGGAACACCCGGCCGCTGATCTCGTCCTCGAACTCGTCGAAGGTCTCCTCGTCGGGATTCGAGCGAAGCCGCTCCATCGCCGCGCGGTACGCCCCGGGATCCTTCATCCGGTGCTCGACCGAGAGCAGCCGGTCGACCACCGGGCCCTCGTAGCTCATCCCGAGCTCGCTCGTCAGGTTGATCACGGGCCTGTTCGCGAGCTGCACGTTGCCGCCGGCATCCGTGAGCAGAATCCCGTCGACCGTGGAGTCGAGCACGGCGCGCAACACGTTCGCAAGGCGCTCGAGATCCACGTTCTGGCTCGCGAGGTCTCGCTGCTGCCGGACGAGAGACTGGGCCATCTTGTTGAACGAGCGTGCGAGCTGCCCGATCTCCCCCGGGCCCTGCTCGGGCACCTCGACGTCGAGGTCGCCGGCCGCAACCCGCTCCGTCGCGAGCGCGATCCGCCGGATCGGCGCAACGGCGAAGCGAAGCAGATAGGCGACGATCGCCACGAACGCAAGCACGCGGAGCGCGGCACCGAACGTGCCGACCTTCACGCCGGATCCGACCGTATCGCTGACGCGTCTGCGGTCGAGCTGCGCGAGCGCATCGGTCGTGACGACGAACGAATCGAGCACACCTCGCATTCGGTCGATGCGGCGCTTGCCCTCACCGGTTGCGACCCTCGCCTGCGCCTTGTCCGGCGAACGCCTGGTCAGGGCGATCAGCGGCATCGCCCAGTCGTCGACGTAGGAGCGCCAGTCGCGGTCGAGCTCCTTCGACCGCGGGCCGGGCGCCAGCGTCAGGAGCAGCTTCGACTGGGCCGGGAGGGCCCGCCGTGCCTGCAGGTAGGGCGCGAGGAACCGCTCGTCCGAGGTCAGCACATACCCGCGCAGCCCGTTCTGGAGGCTGATGATCGAGTTCTCGAGCCGCACGGCCGCGACAACCGACTCGTCGGCTCGCTGCTCCTCCCGTGTGTTGTGCCGGATCGAGGTGAACGCGCCCGTCGTGATCACGAACTGGATCACGAAGACGGCGGCCAGGAGTCCACCCGCGATCAGGATCTGACCTGTCAGGCCGAGGCGCACGTCTAGATAGTTTCAGGCCATGGCGGTCGTCATCGCATCATCTCTTCGCAAAGAGCTCTCGGGCAGCCTCCTGTTCGACGGCGTCTCGTTCAAGGTCGAGCGCCGCGACCGCCTGGCGCTGGCGGGCCCGAACGGCTCCGGCAAGACCACCCTGCTGCGGGCGCTGGCGGGCGAGGTGTCGCTCGAGGGCGGCGACCTGGCGTTTGCGAAGGGCACACGGATCGCGCTCCACGACCAGCGTCCTCCGGCTCAGAGCAGGCAGCTCCTGCGCGACTACGCGCTCGCGGGCACCGCCGACCTCGCCTCAGTCGAAGCGCAGCTGCGCCGGCTGGAGGAGTCGATGGCGTCCGGCACGCACGATCCTGCGACGATGCGCCGCTACTCCGCGGCCCAGGCGAAGCTCGAGCACGCCGGCGGATACGACTGGCGCGACCGGGCTGCGTCGTTCGTGCGGGGGCTCGGCTTCACGGATGCAGACCTCGACCGGCCGCTGGCGACCTTTTCGGGGGGTGAGCTGACCCGTGCCTCCCTTGCTCGCGCTCTTGCCTCGCAGCCCGACCTCCTGCTGCTCGACGAACCGACGAACCACCTCGACATCGAGTCGCTCGAGTGGCTGGAGAAGCTGCTCGAGACGCTCGATGCGGCCGTCATCCTCGTTGCCCACGACCGGTGGTTCCTGGAGGAGGTGACGACTGCGGTGCTGGAGCTGGACGGCGGCAAGTCGGTCTATTTCCCGGGCGCCTGGCACGTGTGGCGGCGCGAGCAGGCCGCTCGCGCGATCCACCAGACGAAGACGGCGATACGGCAGGCCGAGCAGATCGAGCGCCTCGAGCGCTTCGTCGAGCGCTTCCGTTACAAGGCGAGCAAGGCTCGCCAGGCGCAGATGAAGATCAAGCAGATCAGGAAGCTCGAGGCGGTGCGTGTGCACGCGCCCGACGACAGGCGCCGGACGCTCGGGTTCGAGTTCCTGAAGCCCGCGCGGTCGGGCCGCGACGTCGTCGTCGTGGAGAATCTGTCGCTCCGGGCAGGCGACAAGCAGCTGCTCGACGGCGCCTCGTTCGCGATCGAGCGGGGGGAGCACGTTGCGCTCGTCGGCCCGAACGGCTCGGGCAAGACCACCCTGCTCGAGACGATTCTCGGCCGGCGAAGCCCGGCCGGCGGGACGGTGCGGCTCGGTCACGGCGTCGAGGCCGCGTACTTCTCTCAGCACGAAGCCGAGCTCGACGAGCGCGGCTCCGTGCTCGACGCAGCGATGTCCGGCACCGGTCTGAAGAGGCCGGAGGCACAGGCGCTGCTGGGCAAGTTCCTCTTCTCGGGCTGGGACGAGCACGAGAAGCCCGCGGCCGTGCTGTCGGGCGGGGAGCGCCGCCGGCTCGCCCTCGCGATCGCGGTCGCATCGGGCGCGAACCTGCTGGTGCTCGACGAGCCGACGAACCACCTGGATCTCGAGTCGCGCGAAGCACTCGAAGGCGCGCTGGAGGCGTTCCCCGGCACCGTTCTGCTCGTCTCGCACGACCGGGCTCTGCTCGATGCCGTGGCCGGCCGCATGCTCGCCGTCGAGGCCGGGCGGATCGCGTCGTACCCGGGCGGGTGGGCGGATTACGCACGCGCGCAGGAGGCCGAGGTGCCCGCGGCCGCGCCGCCGAAACCGAAGCGTTCCAGGCCGAAGCGCCCGGCGAAGGCGCAGCCGACCGCACTCGAGCTGGTCGAGCAGGAGGTCGCCCGAGCCGAGGCCCGCGTCGCCGAGCTCGAAGAGAGGCTCGCGAGCGACTGGGGCGACGCCGACCTGCTCGCCGCACATCGGGAGGCGCGCGAGGACCTCGAGGCGCTCCTCGGCCGCTGGGAGGCGCTGTTCGAGCAGGGGTCACACTCGAAGGGCGTGTGACGCAAGCAACCGGATCGACGACTCCGTGATCGGGTCGACGACCAGAATGGCCTCGCTCGCACCGGCTTCACCGAGCGCGCGAAGATGATCATCCAGCCGATGGGCGGGCACCGCTTCGGCGTCGCGTGGCCGCTCGCCGGCGGGCTCGACCTCGACGAGCACACAGGCACTGCGCTCGATCTGCGCCGGGTCGCGGCCAACGCGCTCCGCTGCCTCCGTGACCTCGGCGTTGCGGCGTGCGAACCCCTCGGGTGTGTTGCCGTAGGACGCATACCAGGTGTTCCAGGCGTCGACGTGCGGGAGAGCGATCGAGAGCATCCGTGGCGCGTTCGCCCCGATCATCAGCTTCGGCCGCCGGCTGGGAGGGGGCAGCAACACCGCGTCCTCGACGGCCGAGAACCGGCCCTCGAAGGTGACTCGTTCCCCGGCGAGCAGGCGGCGCACGATCGTGAACGCCTCTTCGAAGCGCGACACATGGTGGTCGAAGGGAATCCCGAACGCGCGGAACTCCTCCTCGTTCCAGCCGGCGCCGAGAGCCGCGACGAACCGGCCTGCGCTCAGCTCGTCGATCGCCGCGGCCTGGCGCGCGAGGATCCCGGGTGGATGGAAGGCGGTGCATGCGACGAGGGGGCCGAGTGCCACCCGTTCCGTGATCCCGGCGAGCCAGGCCAGCGTCGTCCAGCAGTCCCAGGGGCCGCGCTCGCTCCGGCCGTCCCCGCGGTAGAGCAGATGGTCGCCGACCCAGATGGAGTCGAAGCCACACTCCTCTGCCGCCCCTGCCATCGCGGAGAGCTCGGCGCGACGAACGACCCGCTCCACCTCGGGCAGCTGGATGCCGACCTCGAGCCGACGGCTCATGCCCAGAACGCCTCGAAGGCGGGTGGGTCGGAGGGGACCGCCGTGATGTGCCGCCACATGCCGAGCTCGTGCTCGATCAGGAGCACCTGGTCGATGTCGAGCTCGCGGCCGAGGCGTCGACCCTGCGCGCGGTAGACCGCCACGGCATGCTCGTCGTCGGCGAGCGACCAGCGCAGTGTGCTGAGGTAGGTGCCGTCGGTGAGCCTGCGTGTCTCGCGAAACAGCTCGAAGATCCGCTGACGGCCGATGTACTCCTGCGCGACCGGGACGGTCCCGTTGACGACCCAGGTGGCGTCGGCCGCGATCACCTGGAAGAGCGCGCGCGGATCGCCGCCGCGAAACGCCGCGAAGACGCGGTCGATCCCCGCCAGGACGTCAGCGTTCAAGCGGCGCGAGTGTCAGCCCGTATGCCTCGAGCTGGGAGTGGTAGAGCTCTGCGAGCTCGTGGTGGCCCGACCACACGATCGCCTGGCCTCGCGAGTGGATCTTGTTCGCGAGCGCCATCCCTTTGTCGTAGTCGACCCCGGGGATCGTCTGTGCAAGCGCAAACGCCACTCCTTCGAAGGTGTTGTGGTCGTCGTTCCGGACGATCACGCGCCACGCATCGCCGACGCCCGACCCACTCGATCGGCGCGGCCGGGCCTTCGGCGGCGTGATTGTCTGCGTCATTCCGCTCCGAGCGTAGCGATCACGGCTTCCGCGATCACCTTCAGCGGCCGGCCCGAGACCTGGCTCGCCTTGCGCAGACGCGCGAACGCAGCGTCTTCCGAAAGGCCGTCCCGCTCCATCAGCAGGCCCTTCGCGCGTTCGATCGACTTGCGGGCGGAGAGAGCGTCCGCCAGCGACTCGGCCTCTTCGCGCACGGCGGCGAGCTCCTCGTGGCGCGCGCGCGCGGTCGCGATCGCAGGGACGAGGTCCTGCTCGCGAAACGGCTTGACGAGGTAGCCGAAGACGCCTGCCTCGACCGCTCGGCTGACGAGCTCCTCCTGGCCGTACGCCGTCAGCATCACGATCGGGATCGGACGTTCGTCGAGGATCTGCCGTGCAGCCTCGATCCCGTCGAGTTTCGGCATCTTCACGTCCAGGATCGCAAGCTCGGGCTCGTGCTCGCGGGCGAGCCCGACCGCCTCCTCGCCGTCACGCGCCTCGGCGACGATCTCGTGCCCGCTCCCCTCCAGCAGCACTCGCAGATCGAGCCGGATGATCGTCTCGTCCTCGGCGATCAGAATCCTCATCCGCAATAGAATCGCACGATGCTGCAGATCGACGACGAGGCCGCGGTCGCGCTCGGAGAGATCGGCTCGATCCGCATCACCGCCGACGAGGTCGACGGCAAGGTCGAGATCTCGATCGACGAGGCGTCGGAGCCCGTCGACGGCGACGAGGTGATCGAGCACGGAGACGTCCGCGTGTTCGTCGATCCAGCCGCAGCCGAGGTGCTCGACGACCAGGTGCTCGGCGTGCACTCCCACGGCGACCATTTCCACTTCTCGTTCGAGGACCAGCCCGCGTAGCACGGAGCCCGCGTCGCCCCGACCTTCCGTCGGGCCGCGTCTCGACCAGACAAGTCCGGTGTCAGACACGGAAACGAAGTGCGCACGGGAGTGGGCCGAAAGTGAGACTTCCGGCTGCGTCGCCCCCGACCTTCCGTCGGGCCGCGTCTCGACCAGACAAGTCCGGTGTCAGACACGGAAACGAAGTGCGCACGGGAGTCGGCCGAAAGTGAGACTTCCGGCTACTCGCGTTCAGACGGGAAACACGACCTCGGCACGGGTGCCGGAGGCCAAGCTGAGATCGAGCGTGCCGCGCAGCTCGTCACGGACGAGCGCCTGAACGATCGAGAGGCCCGTTCCTGCGACCACGGCGCCCACCGCCGAGCCGTCATCGGCGATCGCGAGCACGACCTCGCCGTCGTGCCGTGCAAGCTCGACGCGGACACGGTCGCCCCCGTGCTCGAGCGCGTTCTGCAGAAGCTCGGAGAACACCAGGGCGAGCGCCGTCGCGCGAGCGCTCGGAAGCGACACCGGCTCGAGCTCCGCCGAGACCTCCTTGCCGCCGCCAACGCCCTGGACGAGCATCGCCCGCAGCCGGTCGATCAGGTCGGCGAGCTCGACCTCCTCGTCACGCCGCTCGGTGAGCAGCTCGTGCACCGCCGCGATCGCAAGGATGCGATTCACGGAATGCTCGAGCGCCTCACGGGGATCGATCGTGTCTGCCGACCGCGCCTGCAGGCGAAGCAGCGACGCAACCGTCTGGAGGTTGTTCTTCACACGATGATGGATCTCTTGCGCGAGCACGCCGCGCAGCACAGCCCGCCCGTGCTCGAGCGCGACTGCGGCGTGCGTCGCGATCGATGCGAGCAGCTCTCGGTCGAGGTCGGTGAAGGCCCGATCGCGATCCGCCACTAGCTCGCCGATCTGGCGGCCGCGCCAGCGCAGCGGCTGGCGGATCGCATGGGTCGATGCGACTCCCTCGGGCCAGGCGATCCGGCCGTCGTCCAGCACGAGTGCGGCTCCGGTCGCGTCGAGCGCGTCCATCGTCGTCTTGACGATCGCCTCGAGCGACTCTTCGAGGTAGAGCGAGTCGGACACGGCCTCCGAGATGCGGGCGAGCGCCTCCAGCTCGTGCACACGGCGCTGCGCTTCGGAGTAGAGCTTGGCGTGCTCGATCGACTGGGCGACCTGTGCGGCGATCGCGAGCAACAGGTCGACCTCGTCGTCCGAGAACACGCGCGGCTCACGCGTGCGGACGTTCAACGCCCCTTCGAGGGTACCGACACGCGTGAGGATCGGCACCGCGAGGATCGACTCGTATTCGTCCTCGGGCAGGTTCGGAAAGTTCTTGAAGCGGGGATCGAGATGCGCCTGGGACTCGAGCATGACCGCCGCGCGGGCGGCGGCCGCCGATCCCGTGATGCCCTCGCCGGGCCGCATCCGCGGGCGACGTGACATCTCGTCGATCGGTGTGCCGTGCGTCGCCCGCAGGACGAGCTCGTCGGCGCGATCGTCGTAGAGGTAGACGAAGCAGGCGTCCGCGACGAGCGCGTTCGCGACCTTCGACGCAACGAGGCCCATCACCTCTTGGAGATCGAGCGTCGAGTTGACCGCCTCGATCGTCTCGGTCAGAAGGCGCAGATGCCGTTCGCGGGTGTCCATCCGTTTCGAAGCGTACGCTCGCCCGGTGACCACGGCCCAGTGGCTGTTGATGCTGCACATCACGGCTGCGTTCTTCTTCGTCGGCGGATCGGTCGCCGCCGCGACCTTCAATACGCTGGCGATCCGGGCCGAGCGGCCGAGCGAAGCCGCCTATCTGCTCCGCCTCGTCCGGGTGACGCTTCCGATCATCGGCATCGGCGTCGCGGGCACGCTCCTCTTCGGCATCTGGCTCTGGGACGAGCTGGACTTCCCCCTCGGGGCGTGGTGGATCTGGGCCTCCCTGGCGCTCTGGGTGGCCGCAAACACACTCGGGGGAATCGGCGGCCGCCACCAGCAGCGATCTCGTGAGCTCGCCGAGCAGCTCGCAGGGACGGATGACACGCCGACCGACGAGCTCCGGGCGCTGCTCCGCGACCCGCGGGGCAACGCGATCTCCTGGCTCGCCGGGCTCGCCACACTCGGCATCCTCGTCCTGATGATCTGGAAGCCGGGCTCGTAGCGATGGTCGCGTACAGCCGCCCGTTCTGGCCCCTCTTCCTGCACGTGCTCGGCGCGATGACGCTCTTCGGTGCGATCCTCGCCGCGGTGATCCTCTCCGCCGCCGCCTGGCGGGCGCCCGAGCGGGGCTTCCTGCGCTTCGCGACCTTCTGGGCGCTCGTCTCCGCCCTTCCGGACTACATCGTCCTGCGGGCCGGGGCGCAGTGGATCTACTCGAGGGAGGGCTTCAGCGGCCAGGACGACCCGACGTGGGTCGGGATCGGGTTCGGCGTCTCGGACGCCGGGCTCCTGCTCCTGCTCGCCGCGATCGCATGCGCCTACTGGTGGATGCGAGGGGGCAGGCCGCTCGCGGGCCGCATCGTCGCCGCGATCTCGTCCGTCTATCTCGTGCTGCTCGCCGTCGCGTGGCTCGCCATGTCCGGAAAATGGGGCTAACAAAACGTTTACGCCGAGAGGGGGAAACTCCTCGCAAACGGGGAATAGGTTCAGCGCAGTGAGCGCCCTCGCAATCGACCTCCGCGGCACCGCCGGCTTCCTCGTAGCGGATGCCAAGGGCCGTGTGGTCGGGACGGTCGAGTGCCCGATGTACGGCACGAGCCCCGAGACGCCGGACGCGCTGTCGGTTCGCTCGGGCTGGCTCGCGCGGAGGCGCCGGCTCGTTCCGGCAGAGTCGATCGAGCAGATCGACGACGGCTCCAAGGTGATCGGCCTGCGCGTCGAGCGCGAGTCGATCCGCACGTTTCTCTAAGGGCCGCACCGGCCAAGCCGGCACGGCCCCCTCAACGCGGCTCCGTCGAGCCTACGCCGCGGCGTCTCCAAGAACGCCAAGGGGGCCGCACCGGCCAAGCCGGCACGGCCCTCTGAACGCGGCTCCGTCGAGCCTACGCCTAGAGCACGCCCAGGTAGCGGTCGAGCTCCCACTGCGTCAGCTGGACGCGGTACTCGTCCCACTCCCTGCGCTTCAGTGTCACGTAGGCCTCGAAGATGTGGTCGCCGAAGGCTCGGCGCATCAGGTCGGAGGCGGCGAACTCGTCGATCGCCTCGCCGAGCGTCTCGGGAAGCGAGACGATTCCCCGGTCACGCCGCTCCTCGGCGGTCAGGTGGTAGAGGTTGGTCTCCATCGGCGCCTCGAGCTCGTAGCCCCGCTCGATCCCCTCGAGGCCCGCATGCAGCAACGCGGCGAAGGTGAGGTACGGGTTGCAGGCCGGGTCGGGACAGCGGATCTCCGCGCGGGTCGCCTGCTCGGAGCCCGGCTTGTAGAGCGGGATTCGGATCAGGGCCGAGCGGTTGCGCTGTGACCAGGCGACATAGACCGGCGCCTCGAAGCCCGGCACGAGCCGCTTGTAGGAGTTCACCCACTGGGCGAATACCCCGGACAGCTCCCGCGCATGCCGGAGCAGGCCCGCGATGAACTGCTTGCCCACCGGAGAGAGGTTGTACTGATCGCTGCCGTCGAAGAACTGGTTGCGACCGTCCGTGAAGAGCGACATGTGGGTGTGCATGCCCGACCCGTTCTCGCCGAAGAGCGGCTTCGGCATGAACGTGGCGTACACCCCGTTCTTCGCGGCGACCTCCTTGACGATCAGCCGATAGGTGACCGTCTGGTCGGCCATGTCGAGCGCCGACGAGTAGCGCATGTCGATCTCGTGCTGCGACGGCGCCACCTCGTGGTGGTGGTACTCGATCCCGATCCCCATCGACTCGAGCGCCCTGATCGTCTCGTTGCGCAGCTCTGTCGCAGCATCGAGCGCGGTCATCGCGAAGTAGCCGCCCTCGTCGAGTGCCTCCGTCCCGCTCTTGTCCCGGAACAGGAAGTACTCGAGCTCGGGACCGATGTTGAACGTGTCGAAGCCCATCGACTCCATGCGGTCGAGCGCGCGCCGCATCACGTAGCGGGGGTCGCCCTCATACGGCTGCCCGTCGGGCTTGACGACGTCGCAGATCAGGCGGCCGACCTTCGCCTCCCCGGCCCGCGCCGGCATGAGGCGCCAGGTGGCCGGGTCGGGGATCGCCACCATGTCCGACTCCTCGATCGCATTGAAGCCGGTGATCGACGATCCGTCGAAGCCCATGCCGTCGTTGAGCGCCCCCTCGATCTCGGAGGGCGTGATCGCAAAGCTCTTCAGGTGCCCCTCGATGTCCGTGAACCAGAACAGGACGTACTCGACGCCTTCCTTCTTCACCTCGTCGAGCACCGCTTTACGGGCCGCCGGGTCGGAGGTCGCCCGGTCCTTGCTTTCGATCATTGCCATTCCGCCAGCTCCTCTCGGGGGGACTCGGTCAGCCTGATCTTTTCAGCTTGCCCTGCTTCTTCGCATAGCGCTCGCCCGACTTGAACACCATCAGGCCGATCGGGATCGAGAACACGCCGATCACGAGCAGCGGCCAGACGTCGGCCCACCGCAGGCCGTTGCCGAGGAGGATCGAGTGCCGGCAACCGCGCAGCGCGTACGTGGCAGGGGAGATCTTCGCGATCCACTGCATCCACTCGGGCAGGACGCTGACCGGGTAGTAGACGCCCGACACGACGAGCATCAGCCCCTGCGCGACGAAGCCGAGCTGCGCTCCCTTCTCGGGAGAGATGAGCGGCAGGACCGCCGTCATCATCCCGACGCCGATGAACGACACCGAGGCGATAGCGAGCAGCGCGAGGGCGGCGCCGTAGTTCGCGAGCGGCACGTGGATGTGGATGAACGCCACGACGACGACGAAGATCGCCGCGGCCCGGATGAGGCCGTAGATCACGGCGTACACGCCCATGCCGATCAGGTGGACCGACCGCGAGATCGGCGCCATGAAGGTGTATTCGATCGTTCCCTCCCAGCGCTCCCAGGCGACCGTCTCGGTGACGATCTCGAAGATGATGCCGAGGAACGCCCAGATCACGCCACCGACGAGCAGCTGGGCCGCGAGCACGTTCTCGCGCACGGGGCCGAGCGCCACGCCGCGCGAGATGAACACGATCGTCAGGGTGTTCGCGATCGTCCAGACCAGGAACGCGAGGTCCCAGAGGAAGTACCGCCTGGTCAGGTACAGGTTGCGCTCGACGACCCCGTAGAGGCCGACGAGCTCGTTGCGCACGATCCTGCGGCGCGTGAAGGTCGCATCGGCGGCGGCCATTAGGCGAACACCTCTCTCTCCTCGTCGTCTTCGGTCTTCTCGTCGTCGAATGCGCGGCCGGTCGCCGCGAAAAACGCCTCCTCCAGCGTCTCGACGCCATGCCGGTCCTTGACGTCCTCGACCGGCTCGAGGAACAGGAGCTCGCCGCGGTCGAGCAGGCCGATCCGGTCGGCGAGCTCCTCGGCCTCCTTCATGTCGTGCGTGCACAGCAGGATCGTCGAGTCGTGCTCGTGCCGGATCGCGCGAATGAACTCCTGCACCTCCTGCTTGGAGCGCGGGTCGAGGCCGGTGGTCGGCTCATCCAGCAGCAGGAGCACGGGCGCCGTGAGAAGCGCCCGCGCCAGCGCGACCTTCTGCTGCATGCCGCGCGAGAGGTTCTCCATCGGCTCGCCGCGGCGCGCCGACGGGAAGCCGACCCGCTCGAGAATCGCGGGGATCTTCGCGTGGGTCTCGCGCGGGCCCATCCCGTAGAACCGCGCTGCGTAGGCGAGGTTCTCGGCGGGGCTCATCTTCTTGAAGAAGCTGGCCTCGACCGAGACGCGGTTGACGAGCCGCTGCACCCGGCGCGGCTCCTTGAAGACGTCGTGGCCGAAGACGTGCGCCGTCCCACTGTCCGGCAGGAGCAGCGTCGAGAGCAGGCGCACGAGCGTCGACTTGCCAGAGCCGTTCTGGCCGAGGATCGCGATGCACTCACCGCGCTCCAGCGTCAAGCTGACGTTGCTCAGCGCGGCGCGACGGCGCCGGTGCACACCCTTGCGGCGGGCAAAGGCCTTTGACAGATCACGTACGACGACTGCGGATGAAGAAGACAAGCCATGCTCCTTGGGATCGCGGGAGGAGAAGAACCGAACGAAGACGCACTGACGCCGCTAGAAGCGGCGGCGAGTGACGTCTGCGTTGCAGATCCCGGACATGACTGCGGGAAGGTTAGGTGAAGGCGGCCCCATCCGCAAGTCGGAAGCGGGAATCGGCTGCGATCAGCGCGCCCGCCGGCGACAGGCCTCGATGATCGCCTGCGCCTCGGTGCGATTGCCGAACCCGCTCGTCTGCGTCTCGCCCTCCTCGAGATCCTTGTAGACCTGGAAGAAGTGCTCGATCTCGTTGCGGAGCTGCGCCGGGACGTCATGGATGTCCGAGATGCCGCTCCACGACGGGTCGTTGAGCGGGACGCAGATCAGCTTCTCGTCCGGGCCTTTCTCGTCGACCATGTGGAAGACGCCCACGGCGCGGACGCGCACGCGACAGCCGGGGAACGTGGGCTCGGAGACCAGCACGAGCGCATCGAGCGGGTCGCCGTCGTCGGCGAGCGTGCCTTCGACGAAGCCGTAGTCGGCGGGGTAGCTCATCGAGGTGAAGAGCCGCCGGTCGAGCGTGATCCCTCCGAGCTCTTCGTCCCACTCGTACTTGTTCCGCGAGCCCGAGGGGATCTCGACGAAGACGACGCCGTCCATGGGTAAGACTATGACGAATGGCGCACCATCACGGTCACGACCACGGTGTGGGGGCCGAGACGGACGCCCGTCCGCTCGCGATCGCGCTCGCTCTGATCCTCGCATTCATGGTCGTCGAGGTGGTGCTCGGGATCGTCGCGGACTCGCTCGCGCTGCTCTCGGACGCGGCGCACATGCTCGTCGACGCCGCCGCCCTGGGGCTGAGCGTGTGGGCGGCGCGACTGGCATTGCGGCCACCCGGCGGCTGGATGACCTTCGGCCTTCGGCGGGCCGAGATCCTCTCTGCGCAGGTCAACGGGGCCACGATGCTCGTTCTCGGCCTCCTGATCGTCGCCGAGGGCGTGCACCGCCTGGTCTCGCCGCCGGCCGTCCGGGCGCCGATCGTCGTCGCGACCGCGATCGTCGGCGCACTCGTCAACGTCCTCGCTCTGCGCCAGGTCGCGCGCGCGAATCGCACGAACCTCAACGTCGAGGGAAGCTATCGCCACCTGCTCACGGACCTCTACGCGTTCGCGGGCACCGCCCTCGCCGGCGTGGTGATCTGGACGACGGGCTTCGAACGGGCCGACCCGATCGCGTCGCTCGCGGTCGCGGCGTCGATGCTCGCGGCCGCCTGGCCGCTGCTGCGCAGGTCGGGGCGCGTCCTCCTGGAAGGAGCGCCTCCGGGGATCGACCCCGACGAGGTTCGGGCCCTGCTCCGGTCGCACGGCGGCGTGACCGCCGTGCACGACCTGCACATCTGGGAGATCAGCTCCGGCTTCCCGGCGCTGTCGGCTCATATCCTCGTCGAGCGCGGGGAGGACTGCCACCGCATCCGCCGCGAGCTCGAGCGCGAGCTCGGCGGCCGCTACGAGATCGACCACACGACGCTGCAGGTCGAGCACACCTCGGACCGCCTGCTCACGATCGAGCCCTTGCGAGAGAGCCGAGAGGACCGCTAGATTGAGCCCACGTGCAGCGTCGCGACGGCGCGCGCGGAGGCAACGAGGCCTCGTCACTCCTTCGGGAGCGGCGGGGCCTTTTTTCGTTCCATTCCACAAACGACAAGGAGTGAAGGGATGTCCAAGTACAAACTCGAATACATCTGGCTCGACGGCTACGAGCCCGTCCCCAACCTCCGCAGCAAGACGAAGATCGTGGAGTTCGAGGGCGAGCCGGTCCTCGAGGAGCTTCCCGTCTGGAACTTCGACGGCAGCTCGACGCGCCAGGCCGAAGGCTCCAACTCGGACTGCGTGCTCCAGCCGGTCGCCGCCTTCCCGGACCCGGCGCGCCGCAGAGGCCTGCTCGTGATGTGCGAGGTGCTCCTGCCGGACGGGACACCGCACCCGTCGAACAGCCGCGCCACGATCCCGGACGATCCGGGCACCTGGTTCGGTTTCGAGCAGGAGTACTTCCTCTACCAGGACGGCGCGCCGCTCGGATTCCCGCGCGAGGGCTTCCCGGCCCCCCAGGGCGAGTACTACACCGGTGTGGGGTACAGAAACGTCGGCGACGTCGCCCGGGAGATCGTGGACGCGCACATCGACCTCTGCCTCGAAGCGGGTGTCAACCTCGAGGGGACCAACGCCGAGGTCGCGAAGGGACAGTGGGAGTTCCAGATCTTCGGCAAGGGCTCCAAGCGGGCGGCGGACGAGGTCTGGGTCGCTCGATACCTGCTCCTGCGCCTCTGTGAGCGCCATCGCGTCGACGTGAACTTCCATCCGAAGCCGCTCGGCGTCGAGCACGACTGGAACGGGTCGGGGATGCACACGAACTTCTCGACCAGGTACCTCCGCGAGGTCGGCGGCGAGGAGTACTTCGAGGCGCTCATGGCCGCCTTCGACGAGGTCAAGGACGAGCACATCGCGGTCTACGGGCCCGACAACCACATGCGCCTGACGGGACTGCACGAGACGGCCGCCATGGACGAGTTCACGTTCGGGCTCGCCGATCGGGGCGCCTCGATCCGCATTCCGCACAGCTTCATCGCGAACGACCACCGCGGCTACCTCGAGGATCGCCGCCCGAACTCGCTGGGTGACCCCTATCGGATCGCGGGCCGCATCCTGCAGACGATCGAGTCGGTGCCCACGGAAGCCGCGGGCAGGGCCGACCGGCTCGCCGAGGAGGTCGCCGCCTAGATGGTTGATCGGTAATTGACGGTGTTCCGGGGAGGGTCTGCACCAAGCAGTGTGGTCGACGCGACCGGGGTCAAGGCCGGTGGGCCTTGGCGCCGGGCGCGGCGGGCGCAATGCGCCGTGTGCAGGCCCCCAGCCGGGGCGGCGTTGAATTCCCGATCAATCATCTAGTACCTCCCGTCCGGGCATGTCCAGGGACCGTCCCTGGACATGCCCGGAGCTCCCAGTCATCGGGCGAGCGCCGCCGCTCTGCTTTCCTGTCACACGTGCGTTACCGCTTCGTCGACTGCCGCTGGTCGCTCGAGGACCCGAACGCCGGGCGGCGCGATTACCTGAAGGGCCACATACCCGGGTCGGCGTTCCTCGACGTCGAGCAGGACCTCTCCTCGGCACCGGGGCCTGGTGGGCGCCATCCGCTTCCCGCCCGGGGCCGATTCGAGGCGGCCGCAGGCAGGGCGGGCATCGGGAACGACACGTTCGTCGTCGCGTACGGCTCCCTCGGCGGCGCCGAGCGGCTCTGGTGGCTCCTGCGGCACTTCGGCCACGAGGACTGCGCCGTGCTCGATCTCGCGGCCTGGCACGGCCCGCTGCGCGCGGGCGAGGAGCCGGTCGAGCCTGCGGAGTTCACGGCGACCGAGCGCACAGACGACACGATCGACCGCAGCACGCTGGCCCGCCGGCTCGGTGAGCTGAGCGTGGTCGACACGCGGAGCCCACCGCGCTGGCGGGGCGAGCCGAATGCCGTCGACCGGGTCCCCGGCCGAATCCCGGGCGCGGTGAACGCACCGTGGAACGAGGATGCGCCGCTGCCGGCGGGTGACGAGCTCGTCGCGTACTGCGGCTCGGGTGTCACCGCATGCGTCCTGCTGCACCGCCTCCACCTCGCCGGACGCACCGGGCGCCTGTACCCGGGCTCGTGGTCGGAATGGGAGCAGTTTCCGGAGCTGCCGGTCGAGCGCTCTCTCTAGGCCGCCGTCGCGGTGGCGGTCGCGAAGGGCAAGAGGTACTGCTCCCACCGCTGCGGGATCTTCGGCGTCGCGAGGCGGATGAAGAGCACGGGCGCAGGCGGCCGCGGGCGTGCCGGCAGCACCATCTGCACCTCGTGCGGCAGCCGGTTCCCCTTGCGTAGGTTGCAGGGCGCACACGATGTGACGACGTTCTCCCACGTCGAGTCTCCACCCTTCGAGCGCGGGATCACGTGGTCGAGCGTCAGCCGGCCGCCGCTCGTTCCGCAGTAGACGCACCGCCACCCGTCACGGGCGAACAGCGCGCGGCGGGAGATCTTGCGCTGGACGATGCGCGGAACACGGATGTAGTGCACGAGACGGATGACGTGCGGCCACCGGAACGTGTCGGTCGCCGAGCGGAGTGGTCGATCGAGCTCCTCGACCACCTCTGCCTTGCCCTTGAACACCAGTACATGGGCGCGGCGCAGGGAGCACACGTTGAGCGGCTCGTAACTCGCATTGAGGACGAGTACCTGCTGCACCTTGGGCGCAATGTACCCAACAGAGCGGGGTTGCAGGGCTTTCCGGCGGAGTCCCTCAGCGGCCCATTGCTCGTTCGACCGCCTCTTGCTCTTCCGGCGAGAGAGCGACCGACGCACGCCCGCGCTCGAGCTCCTTCATGTAGATCCGCGCGTAGTCGCGTCCCTGGATCGCAGTGACGACCATGCCGGTGCGCGCCGCGTCGAGGAGCGCCAGCGACGCCGACTGGTGACCGCCCGTGTCCTCGTAGGCGTCGTAGCGGACGACCGACATGTTCGTGACGGTCTCGTCGATTCGGCGGTCGAGGCGCGCGAGGCCGGCGGCCACCTCGTCGACCGCGCGATGGAGGTCGTCGATCCGCCCCTGGAGCGAAACGGCGAAATCGACGAGGTCCCTGCGCCCCCCGCCGAGCAGCATCCGCTGCGAATCGCGGACTCGTCGCACCCTGATTGCGGCCCACCAGGCGACCCCGACGGCGATCAACCCGACGCCGACACCGACGAGGGCGGCGATCAGCGCGGTTGTCGCCGTGACGTGCACGACGCCGAGGCTAGCCGAGCGAGAAGATGACCGGGTAGCTCGCCTTGTTGTTCGTCGGGTCGGCCTCCGACGGCACACGCGCGACGTCGACGTGAACGAAGGTCTTGCTCGTGAACGGCACGCTGCCGAGATCCGAGAACGACACCACCACATCCTGGCCGGGATTGATCACCTTGATCGTCTTCGTCCTCACGATCGCAGTGGGCGACTTGTCGATCGTCAGCGTCACCTTGATCCCAACCTCCTGCGAGTCTCCTCCGTCGTGGATGGTGACGGCGAACGCGAGGTCGGCGGTCGCGGTGACGATGTTCTCGTTCGTCTGCGACAGCACCTGCCCGCCGGGGTTCGCCTTGGTGGAGACGATGTTCGTCCCGTGCACTCCGGTCGGGGTCCCGCCGGTCGACGCACCGCGCAGGCGTTGGAGCACGAGCGCCATGGAGTGCTCGGTGATGAAATCCTGGTTGGCGACGAAGTTGGAGTCGGGCGCGACGACGCCGCTGATGCCTTTCGCCTTCATCACCGCCGTCGACGGGATCCTGAAGAAATCGTCCCAGACCACGTCGCTCGCGAGCAGCCGCTCCGCCTGGGAGGCGAGGATCGCCGCGTCGTCCGAGGACTTCGACGACGCCGTCGTGGCAAAGGTCGTCCCGAGCCCGGCCACGCCGCTGACCCGCAGCTGCAGCGCCTGGATGATGGCGCGGTTCTGGTCACGGAGCGCCCCCGGCGGGTTCAGCCGCTGCGCCGCGGCGACGTTCTGGCGCTCCTGTGCGGCGATCCCCGCCAGCTTGGCGGTCAGGCTGCTGACCTTCGTGCCGGGAGTCGTCAGCGCATTCGCAACGGCGGCACCGTCGTCCTCGGAGCTGTGCGCGATCGTCGAGACCTTCGTCATGTAGTGCTGGTAGCGGGCGTGCTTCGACGTCGCCGCGCACGACTGGATCACGAGCCCGAAGAACACGAGCACGACGATGACGAGGACGATCAGCCCCAGCAGGCGCAGGAGCGGCGTCAGCCCATGAGGCGGTCCGGCGGGACGGCGCATGCCGGTGCCGCGGCCGCCGCGGCGCGGCAGCCGGACCCGGCTCTGCGGTGCGGCCTGCTCGGTTGTGGCGGCCTCGTCCTCGAAGAAGTCGAATTCGATGTCGTCGTCTTGAGGTGCCATGCCAGGGCGAATCTAGCGCGTTCGTCGGTCCGCAAAGGAAATGTCCCGGCAGCACCGTAGAAACGAGGGTGTCTTCGGCCGCCCTCGAGCACGACCTCTTCCTGGGTCGCTACCGGCCGCTGCGCCCGCTGGGCGCAGGAGGAATGGGCCATGTCTGGCTTGCCCGTGACGAACGCAGCGGCCTCGATGTCGCGCTGAAGATCGTCGCTCGTGACGGCAAATCGGGGCACCGGGCCGATCGCGAGGCCCGCGCAGCCGCGACGCTGCGCCATCCCCGCTGCCAGCGGATCCTCTCGCTGGCACGCGACCCGTCGCACGTCTACATCACCTACGAGTACATCCCGGGCCGGACGCTGCGCGAGGCGATGCGGGCGGGCGAGCTCGACGACCGCGCGGCGATCGAGGTCGCCGCGCAGATCTCCGAGGCGCTGGCCCACGCGCACGGCAAGGGAATCGTCCACCGGGACGTGAAGCCGTCGAACGTCCTGCTCGCACAGCACCTGGACGCCGAGCCGGGCAGCGTCGACGTGCGCCTCCTCGACTTCGGTCTGGCGCAGATGGCCGAGTTCGACACGCTGACAGCGCTCGGCGACATCCCGGGCACGCTCGCCTACATCTCGCCCGAGCGCCTCCAGGGGCTGACCGCCACCGAGGCAGCGGACGTGTGGGGCGTCGGCGTTCTGCTCTGGGAGGCGCTGGCGGGCGAGCATCCGTTCTGGGGCGGCGACATGGCCGAGACGTCGCGGCGGATCCAGCACGGCGCCGAGCCGCTCGCCCGGCTGCGCCCCGATCTTCCGGAGCACGTGCTGGAGACCGTCGGGAACGCCCTGCTCGTCAACCCCCAGCGCCGCCCCGCGGCCCAACGTCTCGCGCACGAGCTTCGCTCGATCCCGAAGCGGCGCCGCTCCAGGCAGGGCGGCTCCAAGCCGATCGCACCACCGCAATCGCTCCGCCTCGTCGCGTCCGAGCGTCTCGTGCCCGCCGCGCTCACCGGGCTCGCTTCCGGCTGGGTGGCGGCCACGCTGCCCTTCTACCCGGCGGGATGGCCGTTCGGGATCGCCGCACTCGGAGCCGCGCTCGGCTTCGCCGCTCCGAGGGTCGGGCTGCTCTATGCGCTGACCGTCGCGTTCTTTCCGCTCGCGAACATCTCGCTGGGCCTGGGGATCGTGTATGCGGCGATCGCCGCTGCCTGGCTTGCCTTGACCTGGAAGGACGCGCGGGCCGGTCTCCTGCTCGCAGCCGGGCCGTTGCTCGCACCCGTGGCCGCGCTCGCATTGCTGCCCCTCGCGGCCCAGTTCGCTCAGGGCCGGGCCCGCCGCGCGGCGCAGGCCGGTTGTGCGCTGCTGCTCGCCGCCACGATCGCCGGGCTCCGCCGCGCTCCTCTGCCGTTCGACGGATCGGCGCCGCCGCTCGGGCTCGGGATCACCGGCTCGACCCGTCCGGCGGCCGTCGCGCATGCGCTCTGGGCGCAGCTCGCCGCCCATCCCGTCCTGGCGGGCGAGGCGCTCGTGCTCGCCGTGGCCGCCGCCCTCCTGCCACAGGCCCGCGGGCGCGGCCCGTGGGCCGCCGCGATCTTCGGCGGAGCGCTCCTCGCCGGAACGGCGCTCCTCGCGCCGGCTGCGGCGATCCTCCCGCTGATCGCCGCGTCCTGGCTGACCGCCACCGCACTGGCGCTCGAGCGCCGGACATAAACTCTGTGCGGGGCACGACCCCGCCTCCCCATGTCAGTCCTGCGCAACATCGAATCCAAGCTCGAGTCGCTCTTCGAAGGCGTCTTCGGCCGCGCGTTTCGCACCAATGTGCAGCCGGTCGAGCTGGCCCGCAAGCTCGTGAAGGAGATGGACGACCACCGCAACGTCTCGGTGTCGCGCGTCTACGTGCCGAACGAGTACACGATCTACCTCTCGCCCGGAGACCGCGACCAGTTCGAGAGCTACCAGAAGCAGTTGGGGGACGAGCTTTCGGAGTACCTCGCCGAGCACGCGCGCCGAGAAGGCTACGCGCTCCTCTCACCGCCGAAGGTGCAGTTCGAGACCGATGAGGATCTCGACGTCGGCGTGTTCGGGATCGCGACCCGGTTGGTGCAGACAGGGCCGAAGGGCGAGGCGACGGTCGAGCCGAAGGCGGGAGCGACGATGCTCTACAAGCCTGCCGAGGCAGCGCCGGTGCCGGCGCCGGCGCCGACCGAGGCCGCCTCCGCCGTCGAGCTCGGCGTCCAGCGCGAGGTCGCCGTCCTCACCTGGGACGGTCAGCGGCACGAGGTGGAGGGCAGCCGCGCCGTGATCGGCCGCTCGAAGGACGCCGACGTCCAGGTCTCCGACCCGAATGTCTCGCGACGGCACGCCGAGCTCCGGCAGGAGGGCGCCACCTACTGGATCGTCGACCTCGACTCGACGAACGGCGTCGAGGTGAAGGGCAAGCGCGTGAAGCGTCTGAAGCTCGAGGACGGCACACGGTTCAAGATCGGCTCGACGGAGATCGAATTCGGCCGGGAGCTGCAGTAGCGGTGCTTGCCTCCACCCAGGTCGAGACAACCCTGCTCGCCCTGAAGCTCGCGTTCCTCGTCCTCCTCTACCTCTTCATCTGGCGCATCGTGCGCTCCGCGGCCCGGGATCTGCGCCTGCCCCAGGAGTCGATGATCCTCGCGCCGCAGCAGGCGGCTGCAGCCGGCCTGCTCGCCCAGCCCTCCGCACGGGAGACCGGACGGCTGCTCGTGCTGCAGAGCCCGGCGCTCGAGGAGGGCGACCTCTTCACGCTCGACTCGCATCCGATGACGATCGGCCGCGGCGCGACGAACGACGTGTCGCTGCCCGAGGACGAGTACTCGTCGACGCGGCATGCGCGCCTCGAGCCGCGGCGCGACGGCATCTGGATCGAGGACATCGGCTCGACGAACGGCACCTTCGTGAACGGGATCCGGCTGATCAAGGAGCGAAGGCTGGTGCCCGGTGACGTCGTTCGGATCGGCGAGACGGACTTGCGGTTCGAGCCATGAGCCGTAGGCTCGACGGAGGCTCCCAAAAGCGGAGGCGCCGGCTTCGCCGGCGCCGGGAGCGGGTATGAAGCTGGGCCGGTACGCGGCGAGAACGGACCCGGGGCGGAAACGGCGCGGGAACGAGGACTCGTACGTCAGCCGCCCGCCGCTCTTCGCGATCGCGGACGGGATGGGCGGCGCGCGTGCAGGCGAGGTCGCCTCGGCGCTCGCCGCAGGAGCACTCGAAGAGTCGGGCACCGGCCGGGGCGGCGAGGCACACGTCGTCGGGCTCATTCAGGAGGCGAATCGCCGAGTGCACGAGCGCGCCTCGACCGACGCGGAGACCTCCGGGATGGGCACGACGATCACGGTCGCGCTGATCGAGAGCGACGACACCGTGACGATGGGGCACGTCGGCGACTCGCGCGCCTACCTGCTGCGCGGCGATCGCCTCGAGCAGCTGACGGACGATCACTCGCTCGTCGCAGAGCTCGTTCGGCGCGGGGAGCTCTCGCCGCAGGCGGCGGAAGTGCATCCGCAGCGCTCGGTGATCACCCGCGCGCTCGGCACCGACCCCGACGTGGACGTCGACGCCTTCTCCGTCGACACTCAACCCGGTGATGTCTTCCTGATCTGCTCCGACGGGCTGTCGGACATGGTCGACGGCGAGCAGATCGAGGCGATCATGAACACACACCGCAGCGACCTCGACGCGGCTGCAAAGGCGCTCGTCCAGGCCGCGAACCGTGCGGGTGGCGAGGACAACATCACGGCGGTGCTCTTCGAGATCGTCGACGGCGAACCGGTCGACCGCGAGCCGGACGAGCGGACACGCGAGCTCGTGATCCCGCCCGACGACGAGGACACGCTGCACCCCGAGGACGGCGTCACGCCCCCGCCGGCGGCCGAAGCCGCATCCGGGGACACGATGGTCGTGGCCGCCGCGGACCTCCAGGCCGCCGTCGCAGCCCAGAGCCCCGAGCCACCGCAGGCAGGCATCGGCAGGCGCCTTCTGGCACTCGCCGTGATCGCGGCACTGATCGCCGTGATCGTCGCGCTCGTGTGGTGGGGGCTCGCGCGCTGAGCCTCTCGTACCGCAACAGAGAGCTCCTGTATCTCGCGGTCGTCGGCGTCCTGACCGGCATCGGCTTCGCGTCGGTCTATATCGCCCGCCAGTCACTCGTCAGCTGGGGCTCGCTCGGCTATGCGGTGTTCTTCTTCGCGCTCTACATCGCCGCGCACATCGTCACCCGCATCACCGCGCCGAACGCCGATCCATATCTCCTGCCGATGGCCGGGCTCTTGACCGCGGTCGGAGTGACCGAGATCTACCGGCTCGGGGTGAGCGACGCGTTCAAGCAAGGGCTCTGGATCGTGGTTGGCGTCGTGCTCTTCGCACTCGCCCTCTGGCGTCTGCGCCACGACTACCGCGTGCTCGAGCAGTACAAGTACCTCTTCGGCATCGGCGCGATCGTGCTGCTCTTCCTGCCGCGCGTGCCCGGCATCGGAACGACCGTCAACGGGGCACGGCTGTGGGTGCACGTCGGCAGCTTCCAGTTCCAGCCGGGCGAGTTCTCGAAGATCTTCTTGATCGTCTTCCTCGCCGCGTACCTGCGCGAGAAGCGCGAGGTGCTGGCCCAGGCGCGACTCAAGGATGTCGGCCCGCTGCTCGTGATCTGGGGAGCGTGCATGCTCGTGCTCGTCTCGTCGAACGACCTCGGCTCGGGGCTCCTCTACTTCGGGATCTTTCTGGCGATGCTGTACATCGCAACAGCCCGCCTGTCGTTCGTGCTCGCGGGCATCGCCCTCTTCCTCGCCGGCGGCTACGGCGCCTACGAGCGGATCGGTCACGTTCACGAACGCGTGACGATCTGGCTGCATCCGTGGACGACGCAGCAGGTCTACTGCCCGTCGACCGGCGGTCTCGCGCTCCGGCAGGACTGCGAGAGCTACCAGCTCGTGAAGTCCCTCTACTCGATCGCGAACGGCGGCTTCGGCGGCGCCGGCCTCGGCAAAGGGACCTTCGCCACCACGGACGGGCACCAGTTGATCCCGTACATCACGAGCGACTTCATCTATTCGGCACTCGCGCAGGAGCTCGGGCTCGTCGGCGCAGCAGCATTGCTCCTGGTCTTCATGCTGTTCGTTGCGCGCGGGATGAAGATCGCGCTGCAGGCCGACGACGGCTTCTCGAAACTGCTCGCGGCCGGCCTCACCTTCGGGTTCGCCCTCCAGACGTTCATCATCGTCGGCGGCGTGCTGAGGATCATCCCGCTCACCGGGATCACGCTGCCGTTCGTCTCGTATGGAGGGTCGTCCGTCGTTGCGAACTTCCTGCTGCTCGCAGGCCTCTTACTCGTCTCCGACCGGGCGAACGCACCCCGATGAACAAGCAGATCTCACGCGTCGCAATGCTCTCGCTGCTCTTGATCACATCTCTGATCGTCGCGACGACGTACTGGCAGTCGTGGGAGGCGCCGACACTCGCGGCGAAACAGGACAACGCGATCCAACGAGTGGCGCAGTTCCGCATCAAACGCGGGCTGATCTACGCAGCCGGCGGCAAGACGCTGCTCGCCGAGAACGTCCAGAGGAAGAGCCCCGGCGGGACTCTCTACTTCCGTCGCTATCCGACGAACGGGCTCGCCTCGCAGACCGTCGGCTACTCGACCCAGGGCCGCTCGCGCGCCGGGATCGAGCGTCAGGAGAACGCGTACCTGACCGCGTCGAACGCCAATCTCGGCACGATCTTCAACAACCTGTCCAACAAGCTGAAGGGCACCACGGTGACCGGGAACAACCTCGTCCTGAACATCCGGCCCGGTGCGCAGAAGATCGCCGAGACGGCACTGGAGGGGAAGTGCGGGGCGGCTGTGGTGCTCAACCCGAAGACGGGCCAGGTGTACGTGATGGCGTCTTCGCCCGGCTACAACCCGAACAAGATCGAGTCGTCGACCGGCTTTGCGAGCATCCTGCGCTCGCCGAGCGCCTGCCCGGGCTCGCCCTCGCCGCTCTTCAACCGTGCGACCGAGGGGCTCTACGCTCCCGGCTCCACGTTCAAGACGGTCACGGCGGCGGCGGCGCTCGAATCCGGAAAGTACACCCCGGAGTCGAGCTTCTACGATCCGGGCTACTGCACCGAGTACGGCGTGCAGATCCACAACGCGCTCGATCAGAACGGGCCGGAGCAGTTCGGCAACGTCGACCTGATGCAGGCCTATATCCACTCGATCAACGCCGTCTTCTGCGACCTCGGGATCAAGCTCGGCGCGAAGGCGATCCTCGACAAGGCCAAGCAGTTCGGCTTCTACTCGGTGCCGCCGATCGAACTCCCGTCGAGCGAGGTCGCGGCGAGCGGCCTCTACAACTTCAAGAAGCACAAGCTCTACGACACCCCGGGGATCGTCGACCCCGGCCGCCTGGCGTTCGGCCAGGAGAACATGCTCGTGACGCCGCTGCAGATGGCCCTCGTCGCCGCCGCGGTGGCGAACAAGGGCACGATCATGGCACCCCATCTCGTCAACCGCGTGACGACGCCGAGCGGCGGCACGCTCGTGAAGGTCCACCCGCAGGTGTGGAAGCACGCAATGAAGCCGGCGACCGCCGCGGCTCTGAGCGAGATGATGCAGGGCGTAGTCGAGTCGGGAACCGGGACGGCAGCCCAGATCCCCGGTGTGAAGGTTGCGGGCAAGACGGGCACGGCGGAAACCGGCGAGAAGAACGTCTACACGGCATGGTTCATCTTCTTCGCACCGGCCGACGACCCCCAGATCGCCGGTGCCGTGGTCGTCGAGCACCAGCTGAACGGGTTCGGCGGCTCGATCGCAGCTCCAATAGCGAAACAGCTGATGCAGGCGATCCTGACCCCGACGTCGAAGCACTAAAGCCGGATTCGTATGACCTCGACAGACACCATGATCGGCCGCACCTTCGACAGGCGCTACGTCATCAAGCGCAAGCTCGGCTCGGGCGGGATGGCGATCGTCTATCTCGCCGAAGACCAGGAGCTGGGGCGCCTGATCGCCCTCAAGCTGCTCGACGACCGGCACGCCTCCGACGAGCAGTTCGTCGAGCGCTTCCGGCGGGAGGCCCAGAGCGCAGCCGGGCTCAACCACCCGAACATCGTGTCGATCTTCGATCGCGGCCACGCAGCAGGGACCTACTACATCGCCATGGAGTACCTGGACGGGCGAACGCTGAAGGAACTGCTCGTGCGCAACGGGCCGACGCCGGTGCCGATCGCAATCGACTACGCCCGCCAGATTCTGGGCGCGCTCTCGTTCGCACATCGCAACGGCATCGTCCACCGCGACATCAAGCCCCACAACATCATCGTCGGCACCGACGGCCGCCTGAAAGTGACCGATTTCGGGATCGCACGCTCCGGTGCGTCCCAGATGACCGAGGCGGGCTCGATCGTCGGCACCGCGCAGTACCTCTCGCCCGAGCAGGCACGCGGAGCGCCCGTCGACCCCCGCTCCGACCTGTATTCGCTCGGGATCGTGCTCTACGAGATGCTGACCGGCACGGTGCCGTTCACGGGCGACACGCCCGTCGAGATCGCGATGAAGCACCTGTCCCAGGTTCCGGAGCTGCCGTCGACCCTGAGGCCCGACGTGCCGCACGACCTCGACGCCGTCGTGATGCGCGCACTCTCGAAGGCCCCGGAACAGCGCTACGAGTCCGCCGAGGAGATGGACGCCGACCTCGCGCGCGTCGCCCGCGGCGTGTCCGTTTCGCGCGAGACGGAGGATGCGATGACGCAGGTGCTCTCCGGCGCCGGCGCTACAGGGGCACAGACCCTGGTGCAGCGTCCGCGGACCACCGTCGCTCCTCCGCCCGTGCCCCCCGCCTACCGCGCGCCGGGCTACTACGCCTACGAGGAGCCGCCCGGCCGCCGCTCGATCTGGCCCTGGCTGCTCGCCGTCGGCCTCATCCTCGCCGGCGCAGCCGGCGGCTGGTTCCTCTACATGAAGATCCAGAACCAGTTGAACGACAACAAGCCGGTCGCCGTGCCGGACGTCATGCTGATGGCGCGCTCGCTGGCCGTGGAGAAGGTCCGGGAGGCCGGTCTGACTGCGCACGTGATCCATGCCTCGAGCGACACCGTCGCGACCGGCCAGGTCTCCGACCAGAACCCGGGCGGAGGCTCCAAGGTCGGCAAAGGCTCGACGATCTTGCTCACCGTCTCGACGGGCAAGCCGAAGGTGCAGGTGCCGACCGTCGTCGGGCTGGATTCGAACAGCGCGGTGGCGAAGCTCGCCCAACTGGGGCTCGATCCGAAGATCAACCGCATCTACTCCAGCTCGCAGGTGGACACCGTGACGGCACAGCAGCCGCACGCCGGGGACATCGTCGTGACCGGCACGACGGTCCACATAAACGTCTCGCGCGGCGCCAAGCCGGTGACGGTTCCCGACGTCACCACGCAGCCCTACGCGAACGCGAAGTCGGCGCTCGAGGGCCAGGGCTTCGCCGTCGGGCGCGTCGACATCCAGTCGGACTTCCCGCAGGGCACGGTGGTCGCCGAGGATCCGCCGGCGGGCACCTCCGTTCCCGTGGGCTCGAAGATCACCCTCTCGGTCTCGAAGGGCCCGGCGACGACGCAGATACCCGACGTGACCGGCCAGAACCAGGCGGCGGCCGAGGCGATCCTGAGCGGAGCGGGCCTGACCCCGGCGGTGATCTACGACCCGGTCACCGACCCGAGCCAGGACGGGATCGTCCAGTCCACCGACCCGCCCGCAGGATCGGACGCGAAGTCGGGCGAGGTCGTGACGATCCACGTCGGGCAGTTGCAGAACGCCGTTCCCGGAGTCACGACCACGCCCCAGACCCCGACGACGCCGACCACCCCCACGACGACACCGACACCGGGATGAGCCGCCGGATCGCCGTCATCTTCGGCGGCCGCTCGAGCGAGAACCCGATCTCGATCGGCTCCGCCGCGAGCGTCGTCTCGGGCCTCGAGCAGGCGGGCAACGACGTCGTCGCCGTGCAGATCGACCGTGAGGGCCGGTGGGAGCTCGGCGCGGGGCCGAAAGCGCTCGAGAGCGGCGACCGGCTGCCCGGCAAGGAGGTGGCGGTCACGCTCGCGAACGTCGACGTCGTCTTCCCGGTGCTGCACGGGCCCTTCGGAGAGGACGGGACGGTGCAGGGGCTGCTCGAGCTCGCAAACGTGCCGTACGTCGGAGCGGGTGTGCTCGGCTCCGCGCTCTGCATGGACAAAGACGTGTTCAAGGCGGTTCTGCGCGACCGCGGCGTCCCGGTGACCGAGAACATCACACTGCGCGCCGGCGACGAGCCGCACAACCCCTACGACTACCCGGTGTTCGTGAAGCCGGCGCGGCTGGGCTCGAGTGTCGGGATCACGAAGGCGCACGACGAGAACGAGCTGCGACGTGGGGTCGCGCTGGCCTTCGAGCACGACGAGAAGGTGCTCGTGGAGCGGTTCGTCTCGGGAGTGGAGGTCGAGGTCGGCGTGCTCGGGAACCAGCAGCCGATCGCATCCCTGCCTGGCGAGATCGTCGTCACGCACAACGAGTGGTACGACTTCGAGGCGAAGTACGACGAGGGAGAGATGGACCTCGTCGTCCCGGCACGGCTCACCGGCGAACAGATCGAGCGCGCCCAGGAGCTCGCGGTTCGGGCGTTCGTCGCGACAGAGTGCGAAGGAATGGCGCGCGCGGACATGTTCGTGCGCGGGGACGGCGAGGTGCTCGTCAACGAGCTGAACACGATCCCGGGCTTCACCTCGACGAGCGTGTACGCGCGGTTGTTCGAGGCGTCGGGGATCGGGTACGACGAGCTCCTGCAGCGGCTGGCCGACCTGGCGGTGGAACGCTTCGAACGCCGGCGGGGCCTGCGCTTCTAGCCTCCGTCAGCTCGCCTGGGCCTCGTTGATCCTCACGGAGGATCCGCCCGGCGGCAGGCTCGTGATCCAGATCAGGTAGTAGCGGTGCTTGCCGTCCGAGATCGCGAACTGCGTCCCGCTGGAAACGGCCTGCGACGGCGACACGGTGGTGGGGAACGATGCCGGAGAGTCACCGGCGCGAATCACCGCCGTGAAACCCGGCGTGGTGGTCGTGATCACGAGCCGGTGCAGCTGCACCGGCTCCTTCGCATCGAGGACGAGACCGACGCCGGGCTTGCCGATCTCGGCGAAGGTCGCGTGGTACTGCTCCGTCTCCCAGTACGTGTTCGCGTCGTTGTCCGTCGCGAAGTGCGCATCGGCGTTGTGCTCCTGGCCCGGCGGTGAGCCGTACGGGTCGTAGGCGGTGACGGCGCTCAGCCGGATCGGCGTCCCGCCTCCCCCACCGGTCGAGGCGCGGTGGATCGAGAAGACGCCCGTGCCGCTGTGCCAGGCCAGGGCGCCGATCACCGCACCGATGGCGATCAGGGCCGCGAGGACGAGCAGCAGCGGCCACGGCGAGACGCCCCTGCGCTTGCGCCGGCGCGGAGGAGGGCGCTCGGGCGCGATCACCTGCGTGACGCCCTGCGCCTCGGCGAGGCACGCCTCCAGCTCGCGGCAGAATTCCGACATCGCCGGGAACCGGTCACGCACATCCTTCGCCATCGCCCGCTGGACCGCCGCCTCGAGGCGCGGCGAGACGTCGGGGCGCTTGTCGCGAATCGCCGGCGGCGGCTCGTTGATGTGGCGCATCGCGACGGCGACGAAGTTCTCGCCGCCGAACGGCACCTGGCCGGTGAGCAGCTCGTAGAGCACGACGCCGAGCGAGTAGACATCCGTTTGCTCGCCGACGCGCTGACCCTGCGCCTGCTCCGGCGCGATGTAGTCGGACGTGCCGAGCACGGTCCCGGTCTGCGTCATCCCACGCTGCACGTCCAGTGAGCGAGCGATGCCGAAATCCGTCACCTTCGCCTCGCCGGCGCCGTTCAGGAGGACGTTCTCCGGCTTGACGTCGCGATGCACGAGCCCTTGCTGGTGTGCGAATGCGAGACCACGCGAGACCTGCATGACCAGCTCGAGCGCTGTCGCGACCGGCACCGGTCCTCGCTGGATGAACTGCTTCAGGTTCTCACCGTCGACGTATTCGAAGACGATGAACTCACGACCGCCGTCCTCTCCGCGCGCGATCACCGTCACGATGCTCGGATGCGAGAGCGTCGCGACCGCCCGCGCCTCGTGGCGAAAGCGCCCGACGTGCGCGGCGTCGGCGGCGTACTGCTGGTGAAGGATCTTTACCGCCACCTTGCGGTCGAGCAGCCGGTCGTGTGCCCGGTAGACGCTCGACATGCCCCCGCTGCCGACGAGCACCTCGAGCTCGTAGCGATCTGAGAGAACCTCGCCGACCATTGCGGGGTGACCCTACCCCCGGCCCGCGTGTCTAGAGCGCAGCTTCCAGGGCCGACTCCCAGGCGTCGAGTGCCTCCTCGAGCTGGGCATCCGAGATCACGAGCGGAACGAGCACTCGAATGCAGTTGCCGGACACGCCTGCCTTCAGGAGCAGAAGGCCGCGCGCCAGCGCCTCGGCGACGACCCGCGAGGCGAGATCGCTCGCCGGAACGTCGCTGCCCGCCTCGACGAGCTCGACGGCCAGCATCCCGCCCAGGCCGCGAACGTCGCCGATCTGCGGCCAGCGGGCCTGCCACGACTCGAGCCGGGGCCGCATCACCTCGCCGATCGAGGCCGAGCGGTCGACCAGTGCCTCGTCGTCGATCACGTCGAGCACGGCGAGGGCAGCTGCGATTGCGACCGGGTTACCGACGTACGTGCCCCCGACCCCCCCGGGCGCCGGCGCGTCCATGATCTCCGCCCGGCCGAGGACCCCGGAGAGCGGAAGCCCCATCGCGATCGACTTGGCGACGGTGATCAGATCGGGCTCGACGCCGAAGTGCTCGACCGCGAAGAACCGCCCCGTACGGCCGAAGCCGCTCTGCACCTCGTCGCAGACGAGGACGATTCCGCGCTCGTCGCAGATCTCGCGCAGGCCCTCGACGAACTCGCGCGGCGCGGGGATGAAACCGCCTTCGCCCTGGACGGGCTCGAACACGATCGCTGCGACGTCCTCGGCGGCAACGAGCGTCGAGAACGCGCGGTGGAGAGCCGCCAGCGCCTCGCCGGCCGTGGGGCCGCGGAACGCATTCGGATAGGGCACACGGTAGACCTCGGGCGCGAACGGGCCGAGCCCCTGCTTGTACGGGTGAGTCCTCGACGTCAGCGCGAGCGACAGATAGGTGCGGCCGTGGAAGGCCCCCTCGAAGCCGATGACCGCCTGGCGACCGGTGTAGGCGCGCGCGAACTTGACGGCGTTCTCAACGGCCTCCGTGCCGGCGTTGAAGAAGGCGGCCTTGAGTGGCCCGTCGATGGGCACCCGGGCGAGGAGTCGTTCCGCCAGCTCGGCGTAGTTCTCGTACGGCACGACGGTGAAGTCGGTGTGGCTGAAACGCTCCAGTTGCTCCTGCGCCGCCGAAACGACGTGGGGATGCGTATGGCCGACGTTCAGGCACCCGACCCCGCCCGCAAAATCGATGAACGTGTTCCCGTCGAGGTCGGTGATCGTGGCGCCCTGTGCGTCGGCGGCGACGAGCGGGAAGGTGATCGCGAGCGGCGATGCGACGGCCGCACTCCAGCCGATCCAGGACCTGGCGCGAGCGCGGCCCGGGAATGGCCGTGCGCAGGACGATCGCGCGTTGCGTGACCATGCACCGAGCGTAGCGGAGGGGCCGGACTCCTGCATGGCTGAATAGTTAGGAATCAAAGCGAGTGCGGCGGACGCTCTACACTGGCGGCGGTGCCGCTCGAGCGGCGCCGCGCCCCTGGTGGCCGATCGGCTCGTTTTCCCCTGACTGGAAGGGGCCCGGATTCGATGCACAACTCGCTGAAGCGGATGTGGGCGGCGCCTCCGTGGCCGTAGCCGTCAGCGCTTTCGCTGCGACGTCGGCCGTCGCCGACACCGGCCGCGGGGCCGACGATCGTCATCTGGACCGACGCGAGCCGGGCAGCTTCGGTCGGCACCGCCGCGAACACGTGGGCCGCCGCGAACGGCGCGACCATTCAGGTCGTGACGAAGGACTACGGCTCGATCGCGACTTCGCTCGGCAGCACCACTGCCGCGGACGCACCCGACATCGTCGTCGCCGCGCACTACTGGACCGGCCAGCTCGCCGCGGAAAATCTGATCGAGCCGCTGTATCCGAGCGCGGCCGTCTCAGCGCAGTTCCCTGCCTCCACGCTCAAGGCCTTCTCGTACGGGGCCGTCGGGAAGCGGCTCTACGGCATCCCGGTGCAGGTCGAGAACATCGGGCTGATCGTGAACACCAGGCTCGCGAAGGTGCCGACGAGTTTCGCGGCGCTCGAGGCGAACGCCCTCAGGTGGAAGCAGAAGAACCATCTCCCCTTCGGCCTGTGCGTCCAGCAGAGCCCCGGCGGGGACGCCTACCACATGTACCCGTTCTTCTCCGGTCTCGGCGGCTACGTGTTCGGGACCACTCGCTCGGGGAGCGTCGATCCCTCGAACGTGGGCGTCGCAAACACGACGTTCCTCAAACACTCGCGGCTGATCGACAAATGGAACAGGGAGGGCCTGATCAGCTCGAAGGTCGACTATTCCACCTGTGACAGTGCGTTCACGAGTGGCCGGACGCCGTACTGGATCAGCGGCCCATGGGCCGCCTCCGACATCCAGAAGGCCGGCATCACCTTCAAGGTCGTCCAGCTGCCCGCGATCGTCAAGCCGTCGGTGCCGTTTCTCAACGTCGACGGGTTCATGGTCACGAAGTTCGCAAGTGCCCACGGCGTCGACTCGCAGGCGAAGGAGCTCGTCACGAGCGTTTTCTCGACGCCTTCGGCTCAGACGCTGATCGCCCAGGCGGGCGGCGACGCGCCCGCGAACATCAAGGCGAAGGCAGCCACCCCGATCCTGGCCCAGTTCGCCAGAGCCGGGAGAGGCGGTATCCCGATTCCGAACATCCCGCAGATGAACAGGGTCTGGACCGACCTGGGCGAAGCCTGGGTCCGCTCGACGAAGGGGGCCGGCGCCATGCCGGCCGCACGCTCGTTCAAGGGCGCGGCCCACGCAATCGCCTACAAGATCGGCTAGCCGGCGGGCGATTCGCCGCCTGCCTGCTGCAGGGACGCCCTGCGCTTCGCTAGCCTCGTCGCGGTCTTGGACACGAGGGAACGGGCGACCGACACCGCGGCGACCTGGTGGTCGCAGGCCGGCAACGGCGACGACGTGCTCGTCGCCTACTTCAGCATGGAGTTCGGCGTCGACGCACGGCTGCCGATCTACTCCGGCGGGCTGGGCATCCTCGCCGGCGACCACCTGAAAGCGGCCGCGGAGCTCGGAGTGCCCATCGTCGGAGTCGGGCTCCTCTATCGCGGCGGGTACTTCGTCCAGGGTCTGAGCGACGAAGGCCGCCAGACCGAGACGTACGCGGCGATCGATCCGGAGGCGCTCGGCCTGCACCGGGAGCCGGCCACGATCGAGGTCGGCCTGGCGGACGAGACGGTGACGGCGGACGTGTGGCGCTACGACGTCGGGATCAGGCACGCCGACCACGGTCCCCCTCTACCTTCTCGACGTCGACCTGCTCACGGACGCGCTCTACGCGGGCGACCGCGAGCACCGGATCCGGCAGGAGCTTCTCCTCGGGGTCGGCGGCGTACGCGCGCTCGCAGCGCTCGGTCTCGAGCCGACCGTCTTCCACGTGAACGAGGGCCATTCGGCGTTCCTCGCGATCGAGCGTGCGCGGCGCCTCGTCGGGAGCGGCCTCTCGAGCCGCGACGCTCTCGAGCACATCCGCCGTACGACGGTGTTCACCACCCACACGCCGGTTCCCGCCGGAAACGAGGTGTTCGACGGCGAGCTCGTCCTCCGGTACGTCGGCGGGCTGGCGGCGGACGCCGGGCTCTCCGACGAGGCGCTGCTCGGGCTCGGCAGAAACGGCGACGCGGACGGGTTCGGGCTGACCCCGCTGGCGCTCCGCCTCTCCGCCTACGCGAACGGCGTCTCGGAGCTGCACGGCGAGGTGGCACGGGAGATGTGGGCCGGGCTCTGGCCCGGCGCCGAGCCGCCGATCGGCCACGTCACGAACGGGGTGCATCTCGACACGTGGCTCGCGCCGGAGCTCCACGAGCTCCTGCGGTCGGTCGGGGTACGCCCGGAGGCACCGCCGGCCGACGGCGAGCTGGGAGGCGGTCCACGAGCTCGATCCCGAGGCGCTGTGGCGCGTGCACAGCGAGCTCAAAGAGCGTCTCGCCCGTCTCTGCGGGATCGACGAGAATCGCCTCACCATCGGATTCGCACGGCGGTTCGCCACCTACAAACGGGCCGGGCTCGTGTTCTCCGACCTCGAACGGCTGCTGGCGCTGCCGGTGCAGATCGTCGTCGCCGGCAAGGCCCACCCCCAGGACGCACCCGGCAAGGACGTCATGCAGCGCATCGTCGAGCTGTCTCGCGACCCTGCCGTCTCCGGACAGGTCGTGTTTCTCGAGAACTACAACATCGCACTCGCACAGGCGATCATTCCCGGCTGCGACATCTGGCTGAACACGCCGCGCAGGCCGTACGAGGCGTCGGGAACGAGCGGCATGAAAGCGGCCGTCAACGGCGTGCCGAACCTGTCGGTGCTGGACGGCTGGTGGGCCGAGGCGTACGACCCGTCGGTCGGCTGGGCCCTCCAGCGGCGTCTCCGACGAGACCGACAGCGCCGAGCTGTACGGCCTGCTCGAGGAACAGGTCGTGCCGCGGTTCGCGGACCGTGCCGCCTGGGTCGAGCTGATGAAGAGGTCGATCGCGCAGCTCGCCCCGCTGTTCTCGATGCAGCGCGCGGTGATCGAGTACGCCGAGCGGTACTACCTGCCGGCGTCGCGCACGCGCGCCGACAGGTAGCCGGGCCCGGCGCTACGCCGACTGCGTCGGCTGCGGCTCGTCGCCCGTCGCAACGGGCCCCAGCCGCTCGATCAGCTCCTGGACGTTCGTCAGCTCGCCCTCGAGATGCTCGCGATAGGACTGAAGCCGCTCGACCCACTGCTCCCGGTTCGGATAGCCGCGGCGGCCACGACGGCCACGATGATGGTGTCCTCCACACATATAAGCTCACCTCCTCTCGTTCACTTTCGATAATAGTTATTCTATGATAACTAAAGAGCAGCAGCTTGCGGAGCTCCGCGTCTCACTGCGGCGCGTGATGCGCGGGCTCTGGGGCCGCCGCCGCCCGACGGGCGAGCTGCTCGCGCTCGTCGACGGCGAGCCCCGGCTCGGACGACGGCACATCGCCCTGCTCGCCCAGGTCGGCGCCGAGGGCGAGCAGACGGTCTCCGGGCTCGCCGCGGCGCTCGGCCTCTCGCTGCCTGCCGCGAGCAAGCTGACCCGGGAGCTCGAGGAGCACCGCCTGATCGAACGGCGCGAGGATCCGGCCGACCGGCGCCGCACCGTCGTTCGCCTGCACGAGGACACGTCCGCGGCCGTGCGAGGCTGGCTCGCGCAGCGCAACGAGCCGCTCGAGCGGGCGCTCCAGGCACTGGACGCGGGCGAGCGCACGGCGTTCCTGAAGGGACTACGCGCACTCGCCGACGCGCTGATGGAAGAATCAGGCCGTGGTCCTCTCCGATCGCACCATCGCAAGGCTCATCGACGAAGGCGGGATCAAGATCGACCCGTATGAGCCGTCGCTTCTGCAGCCGTCGAGCGTCGACGTGCGGGTGGACCGGTACTTCCGCGTGTTCCACAACGCCCGATACCCGTTTATCGACGTCAAGCAGCCGCAGGAGACGCTCACCGAGGCGGTCGAGATCGGAGACGACGAGCCGTTCATCCTGCACCCGGGCGAGTTCGTGCTCGGCTCGACGCTCGAGCGCGTGACCCTGCCGAACGATCTCGTGGCCCGTCTCGAGGGAAAATCCTCGCTTGGCCGCCTCGGGCTCCTGATCCACTCGACCGCAGGGTTCATCGACCCCGGCTGGGACGGGCACGTGACGCTCGAGCTGTCGAACGTCGCGAACCTTCCGATCACGATCTACCACGCGATGAAGATCGGGCAGATCTCGTTCATGCAGATGACCGAGCCGGCAGCCTCGCCGTACGGCAGCTCGGCGCTCGGATCGAAGTACCAGGGCCAACGCGGCCCGACGCCGTCCCGCTACTGGCAGAACTTCGAGCAGTGAAGATTCTCGTCACCGGAGCGACGGGATTCGTCGGGCCGAAGATCGTGCACGCGCTGCGCGCCGAGGACCGCGACGTGCGCGCCCTCGTGCGCAACCCGGAGCGCGCGGCCCACCTGCGCGCGCTCGGCGTCGAGCTGGCCGCGGGTGACATCACGAGCCCGGCGGCACTGCGCAGCGCCGTCCAGGGCTGCACCCATGTGGTCCATCTGGTCGCGATCCTGCGCGGAGGCGCGGAGGACTTCGAGCGAGTGATGACGCAGGGCACGAGCGATCTGGTCGTGGCGGCGCAGGAGGCCGGCATCGAGCGCTTCGTCCTGATGAGCGCGCTCGGCACGAGCGAGACCTCGAAGGACACGGTCCCGTACTACGCCGCCAAGTGGGCGGAGGAGAAGGCCGTCGCCGAATCGGGCCTCGAGCATGTGATCTTTCGGCCGAGCTTCGTCTTCGGCCGTGATGGGGGAGCACTGCCGACGTTCCTGAGACAGGTGCGCTATGCGCCGGTCGTCACGGTGATCGGGAACGGTCTGCAGCGCTCTCAGCCGATCTGGGTCGAAGACGTCGCCCGCTACTTCGCCCGGGGGATCGACGCGCCGGAGGCCGCAAACCGGATCTTCGAGCTCGGCGGCCCCGACACGGTCGACTGGAACGGCCTCTACCTGGCGATCGCCGACGTGCTCGGCAAGCGCCGCCGCCTCGTCCACGTCCCCTTCGGGCTCGCCCGCGCCGGCGCGCAGCTGACCCAATGGCTTCCGGGCGCGCCGCTGTCCGTCGATCAGGTGACGATGCTCCAGGGCGCGGACAACGTCGTCTCGAACCACGATGCCACCGACACCTTCCAGCTCACGCTCGCCTCACTCGAAGAGCAGCTCCGCCGCTCCGCCTGAGCGCCCGCTCTCGCTCCTGCTGCTGCTCGTCGCCGCGCACCAGCGGATGCAGCAGGTCGTCGAGCGCGAGCTCGCAGCGGACGGGGTCGAGTCGAACGGGTACGCCGTCCTGAGCCTGATCGGCGCCCGCGAGACGATGCGTCTCACCGAGTTGGCGGACGAGCTCGGCATGCCTCTGACGACAGCCTCCGACGCCGTCCGGCGCCTCGAGGCTCGCGGCCTCGTGCGGCGGCGGGCGAATCCCACCGACGGCCGGTCGTTTCTGTTCGAGCTCACGGCGCGGGGCGACCGCGAGTGGCACCGAGGCTTCGGAGCGCTTCAGCGGATCAACCAGGCGCTGAGCCTTCGCGTCGACGCGACGGAGATGCGCGGCGCACTGACGGCCCTCGGTGCCGCATTCGAGCAGGCGTTAACCGACGTTTAATACGACGGCGTAGTATTTGCTCCGTGCCCGGACTATCTTCGGGCGCATGCGCACACTCATCGCCCTCGTGGCGGCGGCAGCGTCCGTCGCAGCCGCACCCGCCGTCGTCGCGAAGATCCCGGTCTCCGGTGCTGCGGCACCGTGTGCCGCCGCAGCCGGCGGCCGCTTCGTCTGGGTGAGCGAGTACGGCTCGCCTTATGTGATCAAGATCAACCCGAAGACGAACAAGGTCCTCATGAAGACGCAGATCGGCTTCGGTTCGTGCGGGCTCGCCTACGGCGCGGGCTCGATGTGGATCGAGGACACGAACTCGTCGACCATCAGCCGCGTGTCCGTCAGAACGGGCAAGCGTCTGAAAGCGATCCCCGTCGGCGTGCTGCCGTACGACGCAACGTTCGCCTACGGTTCCGCGTGGACGACCTCCCACGGCAAGGGAGAGCTCGAACGCATCGACCCGGCCAGAAACCGCATCTCCGGCCGCTGGAAGCTGGACCAGGCGACGGGCGTGGTCGGCGCGTTCGGCTCCATGTGGGCGGCCGGGAGCGACGGCGTGATCCGCGTCGATCCCACCTCGAGCAAGCCGGCCGCCACCATTCCCATCGACGGCGGCGCCGGCTGGACCGCGGCGTCCGAAGACGCGGTCTGGGTGACGACCCCCAAAGGCCTCGCCCGCATCGACCCGCAGACGAACGCCGTCACCGCCACGATCCCGCTCCCCGGCGCGGCGGCCCTCGGCGATCCGGACGTGGTCGACGGCATGGTCTGGGTGCCGCAGATCCGCAGGAACTCGATCGCCGTGATCGACCCGCAGACGAACACCGTCGCGCGCACGGTGAAAGCCGGCGTCGGCCCGTTCGTGGTCACGCAGATCGGCGGCCAGGCATGGGTGCCGAGCTGGAAGGGCCACGACATCTGGCGCATCAAGCCCTGAGCGGAACAGACGAAGGGCCCCTCACGGGGCCCTTCGTCCGAATACCAGCTTGGACTTCGTAGAGGCGCTTCCGACCGATCACGGCGGCGCGTTGACGCGAGTCCCCCACGCTGGCTAGGCGATTCCCCGTCAGGTCCCGGGGACACACCTCTACGAGCTGGTACCTCCACTGCCCGTACTTGAAGTCTCCAACGCCGGACCACCTCCTTTCCGCGGTTAGCCGGAAATCTACCGCATCGGTCAGGACAGACGTCGAGATCGCTCCGCCTCGACAGCATCCCGCACGAAGCAGCCGGCCAGGTGGTCGTTGACGACCCCGCAGGCCTGCATCGTTGCGTACACCGTCGTCGGCCCGACGAAGCGAAACCCCGCCCGCTTCAACCGCTTCGAGAGCTCGGTCGACTCCGGGGTCGACCCGGGCCACTCCGCCGGCCGCCGTGGAACGGCATGCCGCTCCGGCGCATGCGCCCAGACGAGCTCCTGGAGCGGCTCCGTCTCCCGCAGGGCGACGGTCGCCCTCGCGTTCGCGATCGTGGCCTCGATCTTGCCGCGGTGGCGGACGATCGAGGCGTCCGCGAGCAGCCGCTCGACGTCGCGCCCGCCGAACGCGGCGACCCGCTCCGGATCGAAGCCTTCGAACGCGTCCCGGAAGCCCTCGCGCTTCCGCAGGATCGTCAGCCAGGACAGGCCGGACTGGAAACCCTCGAGACAGAGCCGCTCGTACAGACCGCGCTCGTCGCGCACCGGGCGGCCCCACTCCTCGTCGTGATAGGCGTTGTACCGCTCGTCCGTCGTGTTCCAGCAGCGTTCTATGCGACCTCCACCCTGACGATGCCGTCCTCGACCATGACCGGGTACGTCTCCACCGGCTCGAAGGCGGGCAGCGAGAGCGGCGCGCCGGTCTCGAGGTCGAACGCTGATCCGTGCCGCGGGCAGATGACCCGGCAGAGGTCCTCGTCCCACTCGCCCTCGCAGAGCGGGCCGTCGTCGTGGGAGCAGCGGTCCTCGAGCGCGTAGAGCCTGCCGTTGCAGTTGTAGACGCCGATCGACGTCCAGCCCAGCGTGACGATCTTGGCGGAGCCCGGGCCGAACTCCTCGAGCGGCGCGACGTCGATCTTCGCCATTGGTGGCCTCTCTAGTCGAACTGCAGGTCGTCGCCCAGGTTCTGCCACTCCGCGGGGAGCGGCGTTCCCTTGGCCTTGTGCAGGGCGACCTTGAGCACGCCGAGCCCGAGGATCGCGCACTTGAGGCGAATCGGCGTGAGCGGGATGCCGATCTCCTCGAGCAGCTCCTCCTTCGGCAGCGCCGCCACGTCGGTTGCCGTCCGTCCCTTGACGAGCTCGGTGAGCATCGACGTGGCGGCCTGGGAGATGGCGCAGCCGCGGCCGTCGAAGCCGACGGCCTCGATCGTCTCGCCGTCCTCGCCGAATCTGACCGAGATCGTCACCTCGTCGCCGCAGAGCGGATTCTGGCCCTCGGCCTGCGCGTCAGGATGCTCGAGCAGCCCATGGCCGCGCGGCGATTTGTAGTGGTCGAGAATCACCTCTCTGTACATCTGCTCGAGCTCGCTCATCCGAGCGAGCTCGAATCCCGCTCCGGCACCGGCAAAGCCGGCACCTGCGCTCTCTGGTCGGCTCCGTCGAGCCTACGCCGACGCTCGCTCATCCGAGCGAGCTCGAATCCCGCTCCGGCACCGGCAAAGCCGGCACCTGCGCTCTCTGGTCGGCTCCGTCGAGCCTACGCCGACGCTCGCTCATCCGCCACACCGACGCTTCCTCACGCGAACGTCTCCTTCACCTTGAGCAGCCCTGCGATCAGCCGGTCGACGTCCTCCTCGATCGAGTAGAGGTAGAAGCTGGCACGCGTGGTCGCGGCGACGCCGAGGCGCGTCATCAGCGGCTGCGTGCAGTGGTGTCCCGCGCGCACCGCGATGCCTTCCCAGTCGAGGATCTGTGCAACGTCGTGCGGATGCACGCCCTCGAGCTCGAAGCTGACGATCCCGGTGCGCCGCTCCGCAGGCGGCCCGAAGATCCGCAGGCCCGGGATCTCGCCGAGCCGGTCCATCGCGGTCACGACGAGCTCGTGCTCGTGTGCCTCGATCGCGTCGAGGCCGATCGCCGACACGTAGTCGAGCGCGACCCCGAAGCCGTAGGCCTCGGCGATCGCAGGCGTGCCGGCCTCGAACTTGTACGGCAGCTCGTTCCAGCTGGTGCGGTCGAGCGCAACCGAGCGGATCATCTCCCCGCCGAGGTTGAAGGGCTGCATGTCCTCGAGCAGCTCCCGTCGGCCCCAGAGGGCGCCGGCGCCCGAAGGGCCGCAGAGCTTGTGCGACGAGAAGACGAGGAAGTCGCAGCCGAGTGCCTGCACGTCGATCTGCTTGTGCGGCGCCGCCTGCGCGGCATCGACCACCATGATCGCGCCCTGCTCATGCGCCCACGCGGCGAGCTTCTCGACCGGGTTGATCGTCCCGAGCGTGTTCGAGACGAGATTGTTCGCGACGACCTTCACGTCCCCACGCGAAGCGATCTCGTCCAGTGCATCGAGCTGCAACTCCCCGTGATCGTCGATCGGGATGTGCGCGAACTGTGCTCCGGTCTTCTTCGCAATGAACTGCCAGGGCACGAAGTTCGCGTGATGCTCGAGCTCGGTGATCACGACGACGTCACCGGGCCCGAGATTCTCGAGCCCCCAGGCGTAGGCGATCAGATTCAGCGCCTCGGTCGAGCTGCGCGTGAAGATGACCTCGCGATTCGACGGAGCATTGACGTAGGCGCGGACCTTCTCGCGTGCTCCCTCGTAGCCCGCCGTCGCACGTTCGGCGAGCGCGTAGACGCCGCGATGAACGTTCGCGTAGGAGTGCTCGTAGAACTCGCGCATCGCGTCGAGCACCTGGCGCGGCTTCTGGGTCGACGAGGCCGAATCGAGATAGGCGACGGGCCGCCCGTTGGTCAGCTCCTCGAAGACGGCGAAATCGGTGCGCAGCTTCTGCGCGTCGAGCTTGGGGCTGGTCACGGCCACCTGACAAGGGTAGCTAGACGGTTGATCGCTACGGGTATCGTGGCCGACCTGTGAGTGCTGAGTACATCTACACGATGTACAGGGTCGACAAGTTCTTCGGCCCCGACCGCCAGGTACTGGCCAACATCTCCCTGTCGTTCTTCCCCGGCGCGAAGATCGGGGTGCTCGGGCCGAACGGCGCCGGCAAGTCGACGGTGCTGCGGATCATGGCCGGAGTCGAGGAGCCGTCGTCGGGCATCGCCGAGCTGGCGCCGGGCGCGACCGTGGGCCTTCTCGAACAGGAGCCGGAGCTCGATCCCGCGAAGACCGTGCGAGAGAACGTCGAGGACGGCGTGCGCGAGCTGCGCGACCTCCTCGACCGGTTCAACCAGATCTCCGCCGGGTTCGCGGAGCCGGAAGCCGACTTCGACGCGCTGCTCGCCGAGCAGGCGAAGGTGCAGGATCAGGTCGACCGGCGCGGTGCGTGGCAGCTCGAAGAGCAGCTCGACCACGCGATGGACGCACTGCGTCTGCCGGAGGGCGACCGCGACGTCACCTCGCTCTCCGGCGGAGAGCGCCGACGGGTCGCGCTCTGCCGGCTGCTGCTCAGCGCACCCGACCTCCTGCTGCTGGACGAGCCGACGAACCACCTCGACGCCGAGTCGGTGTTCTGGCTGGAGCGCTTTCTCGCCGAGTACAAGGGCACCGTCGTCGCCGTCACGCACGACCGGTATTTCCTCGACAACGTGGCCGGCTGGATCCTCGAGCTCGACCGCGGCCGCGGCATTCCGTACGAGGGCAATTACTCGGGCTGGCTCGAGCAGAAGCAGGCGCGGTTGGAGATCGAGGAGAAGCAGTCGTCGGCGCGTCGGCGGACGCTCGCGCGGGAGCTCGAGTGGGTTCGTCTGGCGCCGAAGGCGCGTCACGCCAAGTCGAAGGCGCGGCTCGGGGCGTACGAGCGGCTGCTCGCCGAAGAGGAGGACGTGCGCCTCGACAAGGTCGAGATCCACATCCCGCCGGGTCCCCGGCTCGGAGACGTCGTGATCGAGGCGAAGGGCGTGTCGAAGGGATTCGGCGACCGGCTCCTCTTCGAGAACCTCGAGTTCTCGCTGCCGCCGGCCGGGATCGTCGGCGTGATCGGCCCGAACGGTGCCGGCAAGACGACGCTCTTCCGGATGATCGCCGGCGAGGAGGCGCCCGACACGGGAGAGCTGCGGGTCGGCGACACCGTGCAGCTCGGCTACGTCGACCAGTCACGCGCGAGCCTCGATCCGAAGAGCACCGTCTGGAAGGAGATCTCGGGGGGACAGGACATCGTGCTGCTCGGCAAGAAGGAGCTCAACTCGCGGCAGTACACCTCGTGGTTCAACTTTCGGGGCAGCGACCAGCAGAAAGCCGTCGGCAAGCTGTCGGGCGGCGAGCGCAATCGCGTACACCTCGCGAAGATGCTGCGCAGCGGCGGCAACGTCCTGCTCCTGGACGAGCCGACCAACGACCTGGACGTCGACACGCTGCGCGCGCTCGAAGACGCGCTGCTCGACTTCGCGGGCTGCGCCGTCGTGATCACCCACGATCGCTGGTTCCTCGACCGCGTCGCGACGCACATCCTCGCCTTCGAGGGCAACAGCGAGGTGACCTGGTTCGAGGGCGATTGGGCGGAGTACGCCGACTGGGTGCGCGAGACGCGGGGCCCGGAGGCCCTCGAGCCGCACCGGATCAAGTACAAGCCGCTCGTCCGGGCATAGGGGCCGCGTCACCGCGACCCCGTCTCGCCCGGACGGACGTGAACCGCTAGACGAGCGCCTTGATGAAGAGCTCGACCTCTTCCACGGGGAAGGTCTCGACCTCGATGACCTCCAGCGAAGCGATCCTCGCGTGCGCGCGGAACGCGGCCTCGACCGTCGGATACTTGACGATCCCGAAGAAGTCCCACGGCCCCATCATCGCGTACGTCTCGTCGAGCACGCCTTTCTCCTGCTCGACGAAGAGCTTGATCTTCTCGAGGTACTTCGGGGCCTCCTTGAGGCCCTCGCGCCCCTCAGGCGTCAGCTTGATCAACGCCACATACGTGAACATCCAATACCTCCAAGATTCGACTGCGCCGTCCACCCTCCGCCCGGCGCCGGGTCGAGTCATCGGCGTGCTCCCCGATCCGGCGGTCCCGAATACCGCGTCGAAAGGTCCCACGGGACTTTGGGGTGGTTCGCAGGGAGCGGGGGCGCTACGCCTGCGGGATGCGGGCCTCGAGCGCGGCACCGAGCGCCTCGCGCACGGGCTGCAGCTCGATCCGGTCGAGCACGTCCTGGAAGAAACCGCGGACGATCAGACGCTCGGCCTCCGCGCGGCTCAGGCCGCGAGCCATCAGGTAGAACAGCTCCTCCCGGTCGATCCGGCCGAGCGTGGCGCCGTGGGTGCAGCGCACGTCGTTGGCCATGATCTCGAGCCCCGGGATCGAGTCCGCATGTGCCTTGTCCGAGAGCAGCAGGTTGCGGTTCTCCTGATAGGCGTTCGTCTTCTGGGCCTGTTCCTCGACCCGGATCATCCCGCGCCACACCGCACTCGCGTTCTCGCGGAGCGCCCCCTTGAAGGCGAAGTCGCTCTCGGTGTTCGGGGCGATGTGCTCCTGGAAGGTGTCGTAGTCCAGATGCTGGTCACCGTCGGCGAAGTACGCGCCCGTGACACGCGAGGTCGCGCCGGGGCCCGCGAGATCGTTCTCGATCCACACCTTCCCGCGCTTCGACCCGAAGCCGCCGATCACCCAGTCGAGCTCCGAGTCGCGCTCGAGCCACGCCTTGTAGCGGCCGAAATGCCAGGTCTCGCGCGAGAGGTTCTGCAGCGAGACGTACTCGATCTTGGCGGCCGGCTGCACGAACAGCTCGACGACGGCATTCGTGTACGCCTCCGTCTCGGGTGACGCCGAGGACAGGTCTTCGATCAGCGAGAACCGCGCGCCTTCCTCGGCGATCACGACCATGCGCCAGAAGAGCGTGCCGCCGCCCGAGGTCACCTGCACGTACAGCGGCTTCTCCAGCTCGACGCCCTTGGCGACGTGCACGAGCAGGCCGTGCTCCCAACGCGCGAGATTCTCGGCGGCGAACCGGTCGTCGTCGGGGATCAGCGTCGCGGCGTGATCCCGCGGCAGGAGCTCGAAGCGGACGCCCTCCGGCGCCGAGAGGATCTCGATCCCGCTCTCGGTGACCCGCGCGCGCGCGGCGACGTCGAGCTCGAGCATCGCCCGGGCGGACACGTCCAGGGACTGTCCCCCGCCGTGGCCGTTCGGGGCGGGGTCGAAGCCCCGCAGGTCGGTGAAGCGCCAGTGCTCGTCCTTGGTGGACGGCAGCGGCAGCTCTGCGAACCGCTGCGCGGCCTGCTCGCGTGTCAGCGTGGTCATGCGGTCGGCGCGTAGCGACGATGCAGCATCAGCGCGTTCCCGTCGGGATCGCGGAAGAACGCCATGTGGCAGACCGTCGAATCGAAGGTCTCGCCGTCGAAGGCGACCCCCTTCGCCTCCAGCTCGCGGCGCGCGGCCTCGACGTCCGGGACGCGCAGAGCTATCGACGCGGAGTGCGGAGCGGTGAACTCGGAGCCGATGCTCTTCATGTCGAGCAGGTACAGGCTGACGTTCTCGCCGAGCTGGTACTCCGGGAACCCCTGCTCCTCGCGATGGCCGACCGGATCGAGCCCGAGCGTCCCGCCGTAGAACTGCTTCGACCGCTCCATGTCGGTGACCGGCACCGAGATGAAGTCGGTCCGCTCGACGATCACGCTGCGTGATCCTTAACCAACCGAGCCCTCCATCTGGAGCTGGATCAGGCGGTTCATCTCCACGGCGTATTCGAGCGGCAGTTCCTTCGTGATCGGCTCGACGAAGCCGCTGACCACCATTGCCGAGGCATCCGACTCGGAGAGGCCCCGTGACATGAGATAGAAGAGCTGCTCCTCGCCGATCTTCGAGACGGTCGCCTCGTGGCCGATGTCGACGTCGTTCTCGTCGATGCGAATGTACGGGTACGTGTCGGAGCGCGACTCGTCGTCGAGAATCAGCGCGTCGCAGACGACCTTCGACTTCGAGCCGGTCGCGCCCTTCGCGACCTGGAGCAGCCCGCGATAGCCGGCGCGACCGCCGTTCTTCGAGATCGACTTCGACGTGATCACGCTGGTGGTCTTCGGAGCGTGGTGGACGCACTTGCCGCCCGCGTCCTGATGCTGGCCCTTGCCGGCGAACGCGATCGACAGCACCTCCCCGTGCGCCCCCTTTCCGGTCAGCCAGATCGCCGGGTACTTCATCGTCAGCTTCGACCCGAGGTTCCCGTCGACCCACTCCATGGTCGCGTTCTCTTCCGCGACCGCGCGCTTGGTGACGAGGTTGTAGACATTGTTCGACCAGTTCTGGATCGTGGTGTAGCGGCACCGGCCGCCCTTCTTGACGACGATCTCGACGACGGCGCTGTGCAGCGAGTCGGTCGAGTAGATCGGGGCGGTGCAGCCCTCGACGTAGTGCACGTACGCATCCTCGTCGACGAGGATGAGCGTGCGCTCGAACTGGCCCATGTTCTCCGCATTGATGCGGAAGTAGGCCTGGAGCGGCAACTCGATCCTCACGCCCTTCGGCACGTAGATGAACGAGCCGCCCGACCAGACGGCGCTGTTCAGTGCCGCAAACTTGTTGTCGTTCTGCGGGATGATCGTCCCGAAGTACTGCTTGAACAGATCCTCGTGCTCCCGGAGCGCGGTGTCCGTGTCGAGGAAGATCACGCCCTGCGAGGTGAGGCTCTCCTGCAGCTTGTGATAGACGACCTCGCTCTCGTACTGGGCTCCGACCCCGGCGAGGTAGTTCTTCTCCGCCTCCGGGATGCCGAGCTTGTCCCAGGTGTCCTTGATGTCTGCGGGGAGGTCCTCCCACGAGTTGGCCTGGCTCTCGGTCGGCTTGATGTAGTAGTAGATGCTCTCGAAGTCGATCTCGGCGAGGGACGGCATCCCGCCCCACGTGGGCATCGGCCGCGCGAGGAAGTAGTCGAGTGACTTGTGCCTGAACTTGCGCATCCAGTCGGGCTCGTTCTTGTGCGAGGAGATGGCGTCCACGAGCTCGTGCGACAGGCCACGACCCGACTTGTAGAAGTAGTCCTCGGGGACGTGAAAGCCGTACTTGACCTCGTAGTCGGAGCCGATCCCCTGAACGATCTCGGTCTCGGTCTGTGTCATCAGGCTGCCTCTTCCTTCGGTTTCTCCCACTGAACGTATCCGGACGCCTCGAGCTTCTCGGCCAGCTCGGGGCCGCCCTCCTCGACGATCTTGCCGTCGACGAAGACATGGACGAAGTCCGGGTTGATGTACTTGAGGATCCGGTTGTAGTGCGTGATCACGAGGGCGCCCATCTCGGGGCCGACGAGCTGCTGGACGCCCTCCGCGACGACCTTGAGCGCGTCGATGTCGAGACCGGAGTCGGTCTCGTCGAGCACGGCGATCTTGGGCTGCAGCATCGCCATCTGGAGGATCTCGACCCGCTTCTTCTCGCCGCCCGAGAACCCGTCGTTCAGGTAGCGCGACGCGAGCTCGCGGCTCACCTTCAGGTCGTCCATCTTCGCGAGGAACAGCTTCCGGAACTCGGGCACCGGCATCGGGTCGTCGACGCCGCCGTTCCGCGCCTTGCGGACGGCGTTCAGCGCCTGCCGCAGGAAGTTCGTGACCGTGACGCCCGGAATCGCGTGCGGATACTGGAACGCGAGAAACAGGCCGGCCTGGGCGCGCTCATCGGCGGCGGCCTCGGTGATCTCCCGGCCGTCGAGCAGGATCTGCCCCTTCGTGATCTCGTAGGCCGGATGGCCGGCGATCGCGTAGGCGAGCGTCGACTTGCCCGATCCGTTCGGGCCCATGATCGCGTGCACCTCGCCGGAGGAAACCGTGAGATCGACGCCCTTGACGATCTCCGTCCCGTCTTCCAGTGCGACGTGCAACTGCTTCAGCTCCAGCTTGGCCATGGTCTCCGAGTCGTAGAGGGCATCCCCCGAACGAGCCGCACGGCCCGCTCGGATCCACGGTCATCGTAGCCCAGTGGGCATTCGCGGCCGAGATCGGTATGTGGTTTTCCGTCCGGACGCGGCCGTAAACGCTGCTAGGCTGGCCGCATGTCCAACATTGGCCCTCTCGAGATCGCCGGCTTGCTCCTCCTGGCCCTGCTCCTCTTCGGCGCCAAGCGGCTGCCGGAGATCGGCCGCTCCCTCGGCAGCGGGATGCGCGAGTTCAAGGATTCGGTAACCGGGCACGACAAGCCGGAGCCCGTCCAGACGACGCAGCTACCGGTGGGAACGCAGGACTCCACCGCCCCTGCGCCGCCGCGCGAGAACGAAACCGTTCACTAGCGGAGCATTCGGGTGCGGCTCTGGCGCCCGCCCCGCCGCCTCGCGCACGGCGAGGAGGCAACCCTCGTCGAGCATCTCGAGGAGTTGCGCCAGCGGCTCTTCGTCTGCATCGCCGCGGTCATGGCAGGCTGGATCGTCGCCTTCGCGGTCCACGACCGGGTGATCAAGCTCCTCAGCGATCAACTGCCCAAACAGCACCGGCAGCTCCTGACCCTCGGCATCGGCGAGCCGTTCATGACGTCGGTGTGGATCAGCCTCTACCTGGGTTTCCTGCTCGCGCTGCCCATTGTGCTGTGGCAGGCCTGGGCGTTCTTCATCCCGGCGGTGGAGACGCCGCACGAGCGGATGCTGAAGGCGTTCGTCTTCCTCGCCACCGGCCTCATGGTCGCCGGCGTCCTGTTCGGCTACTACGTCGCACTGCCGGCCGCGGCAAAGTTCCTGACGAACTTCGACTCCTCGCTCTACAACGTCCAGATCCAGGCGAAGCCGTACATCACCTTCGCCACCAAGGTGCTGGTGGCGATGGCGATCGTGTTCGAACTGCCGCTCTTCGTGATCGGGCTCACGCGCCTGGGCATCGTCAGCACCGCGAAGCTGCGCAGGAACCGGCGCATCGGCTATTTCATCGTCGCCTGCATCGGCGTGGCGCTACCGGGCGTCGATCCGGTCACCACGTTCTTCGAGACGATCCCGCTGGTGTTCCTCTACGAGCTTTCGATCTGGCTCTCGGTGCTGCTCGACCGGCGCTCCGCCCGCGCCACCGCCGCCGCCGGCACCACGTGAGCCGGCAGAGGCTCGACGGAGCCGAGCTCTCCGCCGACTGGGTGCTGCCCGGCGACGGACCGCCGATCGAGGGCGGGCGCGTGCGCTGGGAGGGCGGGAAGATCGTCGAGGTCGGCACCGGCCGCGCAGACCGTCACCACGCCGACTCGGTGATCGTGCCGGGCTTCGTCAACGCGCACTCACACCTCGAATACGCCGTGTACGCGGGCTTCGGCGACGGCACGCCGTTCGGACAGTGGCTGCGGACCCATGTCGAGCGCAAGAGCCGGCTTCGGCCCGAGGACATGGTTGCGATCGCACGCTGCGGCGTGGCCGATTCGCTCCGGACGGGGATCACGACGACGGCGGACTACAGCTTCTCGGGCGCCGCAGGAATCGCGGCGGCCGAGCTCGGGCTGCGCACGACGGTCTACCTCGAGGTCTTCGCCGACGATCCCGAGGACGCACGTCTGCGCTTCGAGGAGAAGCGGGCACTCGTCGAGGAGACGGCCCTCGTCACGATCGGGATCTCGCCGCACGCACCGTACACCTGCTCGCTCGAGACGTACCGCTGGTGCCTGACGCTCGGCATCCCTGTCGGCACGCACCTCGCCGAGAGCGCGAGCGAGAACGAGTGGCTCGAGCACGGAACCGGCGCGCTCGCGGGGATCCCGATCCTCGTGCCGCCGACCGGTAGGCGGGGCGTCGCCTCGCTGGAGCCGGTGCTCGGGCCCGACCTCCTCTGCGCGCACTGCGTGGAGGTGTCGACCGATGAGATCGCTCTGCTCGCCGAGCGGGGCGTCCCGGTCGCGCACTGTCCGCGCTCGAACGCCCTGCTCGGTTGCGGCACTGCGCCCGTTGCAGCGATGCGGGCGGCCGGGATCGTCGTCGGCCTCGGCACGGACTCGCCGGCCTCGGCCCCGTCGTTCGACGTCTTCGAGGAGATGCGCGCTGCGGTCTACGCGGCACGGGCGCTCGAACGGCGGCCGGAGGCGCTGGCGGCAGCGGATGCCCTCCGCCTGGCGACGAGCGAAGCCGCCCGTGCTCTGCGAATCGATGACCGGGTGGGTACCCTGACCCCCGGGAAACGCGCCGACCTGGCGGTCGTGTCGCTCGCGGGCAGCCTCCACCAGCCGGTCGAGGACCCCGCCGCGGCGCTCGTCTTCGGCGGTTCGCCCGAACGAGTGCTCGAGACGATCGTCGACGGCGAGACCCGCTATCGGAAGGAACTAGAGGAGCAGCAGTGGCGAGAGGTACGCAGCACCGCAAGCGCCGCCCGGCGCAGAATGCTCGCGGTTCCGTAGCGGCAGCTCCGCGCAAGCAGAGGCCCCCGCAGTGGCAGGAGGAGCTCTTCTTCCAGCGCCTGCGTGTGCACGCGAAATGGGCGTTCGTCCTGCTGGCGGTCGTCTTCGCGCTCGGGTTCGTCTTCTTCGGTGTCGGCTCCGGCTCGACGGGCATCAGCGACGCGCTGCAGAACGCCTTCAACTTCGGCAACAAGGGCGGCACGTCGATTTCGAGCCTTCAGAGCAAGGCCGACAAGCACCCGAACGATCCGACCGCCTGGCGCGACCTCGCCACCGCGCTCGAACAGAAACACCGGGCACAGGACGCGGTGACCGCCCTCGAGCGCTACACGGCGCTTCGCCCCAAGGACCAGGGCGCCCTCGCCGAGCTGGCGTCCCAGTATGGGACGCTCGCGACCAACTACTCGAACGACTACGCCGCCGCGGCGCAGCAGATGGCCGAGCAGGAGTCGCCGGCGTCCGCCTTCGGTCCCGCTTCGACGACGCCGCTCGGCAAGGCCCTCGCCAGTCCGACGGCGCTGAAGGACCCGATCTCGTCCGCAATCGCCACGCTCGCCGCCGCAAAGCAGCAGACGGCGTACGCGAACTACCAGAGCGCCCAGCGCAACGCCGAGAACGCCTATCAGCGGCTCGTCGTGCTGAACCCGCGCGATGCGACGTCGCAGATCCAGCTCGGCCAGTCCGCCCAGGCGGCTCAGGACACGACGACTGCGATCAAGGCGTTCACGGCATTCCTCAAGCTCGCGCCGACGGATCCGCTCGCGCCCCAGGTGAAACAGGCCCTGAAGGCGCTCAAGGCCCAGGCGGCTGCCGGCCCCTAGGTCGCGGCCTCCGGTTAGACTCTCGCCGCCGGCTGCCCGCGACAGACGTTCCCTGGAGAAGATGAACTTCGACATCAAGACAGAGCAGCTTTCGGACGACGCCTATGTCATCTCGCTCGCCGGCGAGGTCGACCTGTACACGGCACCGGAGTTCAAGCAGCAGCTGCTCGAGGTGATCGGACAGGGCGGCAAGCAGGTGGTCGTCGATTTCTCGTCCACCACGTTCATCGACTCGACCACACTCGGCGTGCTCGTCGGGGGCGTCAAGCGGCTGAGAACGAACGACGGCCAGCTGTCGCTGGTCTGTAACGACCGCAACATCACGAAGATCTTCGAGATCACCGGCCTCGACCGCGTCTTCGCGATCTATGCGACCCGCGAAGAGGCGCTCGCGAAGCTCGACGGTGTCTCCCAGCCAACCTCCTGAACCGAGCCGACCTCACGCCGAGCTGACACTGAACGCACGCCGACTCCTCGCTCCCACCATTGTCCTACTGATCGCGGTCACCGCATCGGGCTGCGGCGCGGTCAAACGCGTCACCTCGGGCGACCCGAGCCAGGGCAAGACGCTCTTCAAGGACAACTGCGCCTCGTGTCACACCCTCGCGGACGCCAACGCCCACGGGACGGTCGGGCCTAACCTCGACGAGGCGTTCGCCTCGGTCAAGGCACAGGGCTTCAAGCTGCAGACCATGGCGGACGTGGTGCGCGGGCAGATCGCCTACCCCGAGCCCCCCATGCCCGCAAACCTCGTGGACGGGACGGACGCCGACGACGTCGCGGTCTATGTCGCCAAGTGCGCCGCGAACCCGAACTGCGGCGTCACGGCCTCGAACCCGACGCCGCCGGCGACGACGACCACCCCGACGACCACCTCCGGAGGCTCGCCGGCCGCGGTCGGCAAGCAGGTGTTCGCCTCGGCGGGCTGCGGCGGCTGTCACACGTTGAAGGACGCGGGCGCCTCCGGCAACGTCGGACCGAACCTCGACCAGCTCAAGCCCTCGGCGGCGAGGGTGTCGCATCAGGTCCAGGTCGGGGGCGGCGTGATGCCGTCGTTCAAGAACCGCCTGAGCTCCGCGCAGATCGCGGCCGTCGCCGCCTACGTCTCGAGCGTCGCGGGCAAGTAGCGGAGCCTGGTTCCCGCTGCGCGGGCAGCCAGGTTCTTCCCCAGCACGATGTACGGCGGGTAGCTGTGGCCGAAGTCGACGTCGGCCAGCTCCGCCCACCCGTTCTTGGCGTAGAAGCTGCGTGCCTTCTTCGACCCGGCCTGCGTCGAGAGGAGCGCCCGGTCGTGAGGCTGCCGGCTGAGCAACTGTGCGAGCAGCGCACTGCCGACCCCGCGCCGCTGCCAGGACGGTCGCACGTGCAGCTCGACGATCTCGTAATGCGGTGGGTCGAGCCACTGCTCTCGCTGGGCCGCAGTGAGCGCTTCGGCAACACACTCGGTCCACCACTGCTTGTACGCGCCGGTGTAGCCGTACCCGAACCCCGCGAGCTCCGGGCCGGCGCGGGCGACGAGGAAGACGAAGTCGTCGCGTCGGACATGTTTCGGCAGCCGGCGCGCCGCCCAGTCGTCGGACAACGCCCCCGCCCCGAGTGCTGCGCGATGCACGTTCCGCAGCTCCGCTCGAATCGGCAGCGGATCAACCTGCTCGATGGTCAGTGCGGGCGAGTCAAGCATCGAGATCGACGACGACGTGGGTGACGGGCAGGGCGAACCGCTCGCGCGCCTTCTCGACGACCCCGCGCTCCAGCCAGTGCGAGCGTCCCGGCGGATGGGTGGAGATGATCAGCTCGTCCGGGCGGAACGTGCGGAGCGCATCCTCGATCGCCTGGATCGGGTCGCCGTCGCCGATCTCTCCGGACGCGTCGAGCCCGAACGTGCGCATCGACGCGAGGCTCGCCTCGAGGCGGGAGCCGGCAGCGGCGCGGGCCTCGTCCTCGTCGGAGATCCAGTGCCGAAGCGGCGAGTTGAGCGCGGGGCAGACGACCAGCAGGACCGTGCTTGCTCCGGCCGAGCGCGCACGGATCTCCGAGAGCAGCTCCGAGCCGCCGACCGTCTCGTTCGCGACGACGAGGATGCGACGCTCATCGGGCGGGCTTGCGGCCGGCGCCTGCCGCGGCGGCGCTTCCGGCTCTCGACGGCGCAAGACCGCCCAGAGCCCGGCACCGGTGAGGACGAGAAACACTCCGAAACCGACCCACGAGCTGATCAGCGAGCCGATCACGATCAGGCCGAAGTAGCCGATCGTCAGAAGAACGAGCCGGAACGCATCTCCTTCGCTCCGGATGGGATTCCGCATGGCTAGAGGAGGTACACCGTCACGTAGACGACGATCCACATGACGTCGACGAAATGCCAGTAGATGCCGCCGAGCTCGATGCCGTGATGGTGCTCGGGCGAGAACTGGCCGCGGAAGGCCCTGACGGTCATGACGCCGAGAATCGTCAGGCCGACGAACACGTGCGCGCCGTGCAGGCCGGTGAGCCCGTAGAACACGGAGGCGAACGACGTGTCGCTCGTGTTGAAGCCGAGCCTGCTGTACTCGATCAGCTGTGTGAGAAGGAAGGTCAGGCCGAGCAGGAACGTCAGGACCATCCCGGCGCAGAGGCCCTTCCGGTTGCCTCTCTTGATCGACGTGTCCGCCCAGTGCATGGTGAAGCTCGAGGTCACGAGGATCAGCGTGTTGATGCCGGCGACGAAGGCCGGACGCTGATAGCCGTCGGGCGGCCAGACCCCGTCGACGCCGTTGTTGACGACACGAACGAAGAAGTAGACGGTGAAGAACGAGCCGAACAGCATGATCTCCGACGCGATGAAGAGAAACATGCCGAGCACGAGCGGAGAGACGCGCGAGCTGTAGTGGATCGGCGGCGGCCCGTGATGCTCGTGCGCTTCCGCAGCTGCCGTCATGTCGAAGAGACCACGTGCTCGACGGGAAGGCCCGTATCCTTTCGCAACCGCTGAACGAGGTCGCGGCGCAGCCAGCCGCTGCGCTCACCGGGGAACGTCGAGACGATGATCTCGTCGACGCGCTCGTCGTTCACGACGTGCCTTGCGGCGGTGTACGGGTCGGGATGCACGACCTGCCCGTGGGCGTCGATGCCCGCGCCCCGGAGCTCCGTGAGAGCGCGCCTGAGACGCTTGTCGGCATCGCTTTGCTCCACCTCGTCGCTCTGGGGTGAGACGATCAGGAAGCTCGCCGGGCTCTTGGCCGCGCGCTCGCGGATCCGCTCGAGCAGCTCGTCCGAGACGACTGTCTGGTTCGCGATCACGAGCACGTTCGTCTCGGCGGTGTCGGCCGGCTCGACGACGACGTGCTGGACCGGGACGCCGGCGAACAGCTCGATGTCGCCCACGACGTCGCGCCGCATCCAGCCCGAGCGCTCCACGCCGTGCGTTGCCACGACGATCGCGTCGATCTTCGGCTCGAGCTGCGCCAGCGCGTCCTTCACGGCCTGGACCGGGCCGGTCTCGACGACGAAGCCCTGCGCGGCCAGCCCGGCCTCGCGGAGCGCCTTCAGCGTCTTCTCGAGGCGCCGGCCGGCCGAGGCCCGCCGCGTGTCCTCGTAGACGACGTAGCCCTGGTTCGGCTCGTTCACCGGAGCGATCACGGTGACGCGGTCGTCACCCCCGGCGGCGGCGCGCACGGCGTCGAGCAGCGTCTGCGATGCAACCGTCTCGTTCGCGATCACCAGGATATGCGGCATCAGTCGGCCCCCACGGGATCGACGTCCACGGTCGCGGGGGCGGGAGCGCCGAGGATCGCGTGTTTGGCGCCCGGTATCCCGTACTCGTAGGGGTTGCCGACAACCTGCGGGATCTCGTCGAAATTGAACACCGGCGGCGGCGAGCTGACCTGCCACTCGAGCGTCAGCGCACGCCACGGGTTGCCCGACGCAACCGGCCCGCGCGCCCACGAGTTGATCATGTTGTAGAGGAACACGAGCGTCGACGCGCCGAGGCCGAAGGACGCAATCGAGATGAAGAGATTGATGTCCGCGAAGCGCGGGGCGTAGTCGGCGACACGTCGCGGCATCCCCTGCAGCCCGATGTAGTGCATCGGGAAGAACGTCAGGTTGAAGCCGATGAACGTCAGCCAGAAATGCAGCTGGCCGAGCCGTTCGTCGTACATCCGGCCGGTCATCTTCGGGAACCAGTAGTAGATCCCGGCGAAGATCGTGAACACGGAGCCGCCGAAGAGCACGTAGTGGATGTGCGCGACGATGAAATACGTGTCGGAGGCGTGGATGTCGATCGGGACGGACGCGAGGTAGATCCCGGAAAGCCCGCCGATCACGAACATCGACAGGAAGCCGAGGGCGAACAGCATCGGTGTCCTGAAGTGGATTCGCCCGTTCCACATCGTGGCGAGCCACGAGAAGATCTTGATCCCGGTCGGCACGGCGATCACCATCGACGTCACCATCATCGGCACGCGGAGCCAGCCGGCCATGCCGGCGACGAACATGTGATGCGCCCACACCGAGAAGCCGAGCACGAGGATCGCCATGAGGCTCAGCGCCATCAGGCGGTAGCCGAAGACAGGCTTGCGGCTCATCACCGAGATCACCTCGCTGATGATCCCGAAGCCCGGCAGCATCATGATGTAGACCGCCGGGTGGGAGTAGAACCAGAAGATGTGCTGGTAGCCGAGCACGTACCCGCCGCCGGCCGGCTCGAAGAAGTTCATGTGCAGCACGCGATCGAAGAGGACGAAGAACTGTGACCCGGCGATGAACGGCGTCGCGATCACGACCAGCAGGCTGGTGGTGAAGTTCGCCCAGACGAGGAGCGGCATGCGCCAGAACGTCATGCCCGGCGCCCGCATCGTGATGATCGTGACCAGGAAGTTGAGCGCGGTCATGATCGAGCTCGCCCCCGCCCACTGGACGCCCATGTTGAAGAACACCTGCCCGAACGGCTGGTGCGAGCAGAGCGGCGCGTAGCACGTCCAACCGGCCGACGGGCCGCCGCCCGGGCTGACCATGCCGACGATCAGCATCGTTCCGGCGATCGGCAGCAACCAGAACGAGAGCGCGTTCAACCGCGGGAACGCCATGTCGGCTGCGCCGATCATCAGCGGAATCACGTAGTTCCCGAGCCCGGCGAACGCAGGGATGACGAAGAGGAAGATCATCAGCGCCGCATGGTTCGAGACGAGCACGTTGAACGTCTGCGGGTTGAAGTACTGGTCGCCCGGCTGTGCGAGCTCCGCACGGAAGAGCATCGCCAGCAGACCGCCGATACAGAAGAAGATGATCGTGGTCACGACGTACTGGATCCCGATCACCTTGTGGTCGGTGTTGATGCGGAAGTAGTCGCGCCACGACCGCGCACCGTGGCCCGAGTGATCCTCGGGGCGCGTCGGTCGGCCGGAGGCGTAGTAGGCCCAGTAGTCGAAGCCGCCCAGCCCCACGAGGAACCCGATCGGAACCGTGACCAGCTCGACCGTGACGATCACCGAGCTCTTCCAGAACGGCTCCCAGCCCGCCGCCCAGCGCAGAAGCACCGGGATCGCGATGCCGATCCCGAGGAAGAGCGGCGTCACCCAGAGGACACGCAGCCACCCGGGGCCGGTCCACCGGCGCCAGCCCGCAGGGGCGGGCGGCGCGACGTGGAGATCGTGGGCGTGTGCGACGTCGGTCACTGGCCTGCTCCCTGCGCCAGATATTGCACGAGCTGCTTCAACTTGTCGGGTGGGATCTGCGTCGCGAAGATGTGGGGCATCACGTCCGTGTAGCCGGGAGCGATGTACGCCTCAGGCTTCACGATCGACTCCTCGATGAACGCGCTCAGTGCGCCGCGGTGTGCCTGCTGGGCCGCCTTGGCCAGGTTGTCGAGGTCGGGCCCGACGGTCCCCGTTGCGGCCGCCGGCTTGAACGTGTGACAGCCCGCGCAGCCGTTCTGCTGGAAGACCGCGAGCCCCGGTGGGCCTGCGCTCGCGGCACCCCCGGCCTGCACCCACTTCGCATAGTCGGCGGACGAGAGGATGTCGATGTGGCTGCGCATGAGCGAGTGGCCGAGGCCGCACAGCTCCGTGCAGATCACCGGGTACGTGGCGATGTGCGTGGGCGTGATGATGAGGAAGTTGTGCTGGCCCGGGACCGCGTCCTGCTTCTGCGAAAGCTGGGGGACCCAGAAGGAGTGAATGACATCGTTGGAGGTGATGTCGAGCTTGATGTGGCGATCCTGCGGCACCGTCAGCGAGCCGTAGGTCTTGCCGTTCGGATAGGTGAACGTCCACGCGAACTGGCGGGCGGTGACCTTGATGAGGAGCGGGTTCGTGCCGGCATGCCCGTTCTGGGCCAGCACGATCGCGCTGACGATCGAGATCGCGGTGACGAGCACGGCGGGGATGGCGGTCCAGACGATCTCGAGCTGCGTGTGGCCGTGGGTGGGCGGCCCGTCGGATTCGTCGTCGGGGCCGACCCGGAACTTCCAGACCGAGTACACGAGCACGGCGACCACGACCGAGAACACACAGATACAGATGACCGTCGTGAACCAGTAGACGAAATGGATGCGGTGCGCTTCCTCGCCGCCGGCGACGGGGAGCCACGGGATTGCCAGCGCGACCGCGGTGCAGATCGCACCTGCGACCAGCCCGATCGCGGTGAGCTGAATGATCGATCCCCTGCGCACCCGCGCCAAGCCTAGTCCAACAGCACCTACGGCGAGACCCAACCGTTTGCGCGGCTTTCCGGCTTAGAAGTGAGGTCACTCGTGGTATCGGTGTTGCATCAGCAATGGCATTTGACAGATGTCTTGTTTGATGTCATAGTGACATCATCATGAACTTGACCATCGTCCTCGAGGGCCTCCAGCAGGACCTCCAGAACCTCGGAGAGCTCGGCGACGAGCGCTCCGCGCAGGTGGCGCAGCGCCTGGCCGAGGCGCTCGGCTCCAGCCTCCGGCTGAAGCTGCTCGACCTGTTCTCCCAGGCGGCGCTGGAGCTCTCCTCCAAGCTGCCCTCCGGCCACATCGAGGTTCGCCTCGCCGGCCAGGAGCCCGAGCTCGTCTTCGTCGACGTCCCCGGCGAGGCCGCGGGCATGGCGGGCGAGGAGCTCTCGGCGCGGATCAGCCTGCGCCTCCCCGAGTCCCTCAAGGCGGCCGTCGAGAAGGCGGCCGACCGCGAGGGCGTCTCGACGAACGCGTGGCTCGTGCGCGCGATCGCGCGCGCGACCGAGTCGCGCGCTGTCCAGGTCAGTGGCAAGCGGCTGTCGGGCTACGCCCAGAGCTAGGAAGGAGCGTCATGCAGAAGTCATTCGAAGTTGCGGGACCTGCCGAGTTGGAGATCCGGCTCGCCTCCGGAGACATCACTGTCGACGCCGCGACGGAGGGACGGGTCGAGGTCGAGCTCACCGCCGACGACGAGGAGTCGCAGCACCTGATCGACGAGGCGACCGTCGAGCTGCGAGAGCTGAGCGGCGGCCCGCAGGTGATCGTGGACGTGCCGAACAAGCGAGGCTTCAGCTTCGGCCAGATGTTCGGCCGGCAGGGGATCACCTGCCGCGTTCGCTGCCCGCAGGGGTCGGGTCTGAGCACCAAGACGAAGTCCGCGGACGTGGTGGCGCGCGGCGTGTTCGGCGGTCTGAGCGTTCAGACCGCGTCCGGCGACGTCGAGGCCGATCGGGTGACCGGGGGCGTCAACATCAAGAACGCGAGCGGCGACGTGAAGCTCCGCGAGGCGGGCGACGGCGTGAGCGTGCAGACCGCCTCCGGCGACGTCGACATCGAGGTCGTACGCGGCCCGCTCAACGTCAATTCCGCCTCGGGCGACGTGACCATCCGCGAGGCGTACGACAACGTCAACGTCAACACCGTCAGCGGAGACCAGGACCACGGCGCCGTGATGCGGGGCACCGTTTCCGCGCACACCGTGTCCGGCGACGTCTCGATTGCGGTCCGGCGCGGCTCGAAGGTCTTTCTCGATTGCAACACCGTGAGCGGCGACACGCGCTCGGACCTCGAATTGTCGGGCGACGTGCCCGCGGGCGACGGCCCGCTGGTCGAGATCCGCGCGAAGACCGTCAGCGGCGACATCAGGATCACGAGGGCCGCTGCGCCCTCCGACAGCACACAGGGGGTGCGAGCATGAACCGTCTCTCTTGGGACTCGACGGCGCCACGGCGCCTGAACCGCAAGCAGTCGGCCGCCCGGTCCCGTCCCGAGCTCGGGCTTGTCGAGGCGGAAGCGGAACTGATCCGCGCCGCCTGGCAGAAGCCTCAGCGCGTCAGCGGCATCTAGCCGGCACTCGGGTGGAGCAGGGGCACCGCGCCCTGGAAGCCGACGCGGAGAACCTGGAGGAGCGACGGTGGCGTGACCACCGTCGCTCGCCCGTTGCGGGGACGCGCAAGGCGCTCCGTGTAGCCGGCCGGCGACCAGCGCAGGAGCTCGTCGCCGAGCACGAGCCACGGCCGGCCGTCTCGCAGGACGAACGCGGCATCCGGCAGCTGATCGAAAGCTGCGCTGCGGTGTCCCGCGAGCCTCTCCGCGTGCAGCCGCTCGTCGATCGCGGCGACGTGCGTCTCGCCGACCAACCGCATGAAGAGTTTGTGGTCCGCCCGGCGGCATTCCGCGCACGGCCGGTGGCCCGCGGCGAGCGCTGTCGCCTCGTCCAGGAAGAAGAGCTCGGTATAGCGGCCCGGCTGCTGCTTGTCGACCCGGCGGCGGCCCCCGAACTCGAGGCGGCAGGCGATCCAACGCTTGCCCTGATACCGCCGCACGATATTCCGGTGTCCGTCGTGCAGGCAGCCGCGGTTCCCGTAGACCAGCCCGCGGGCGGGATCGGCGATCAGCTCGCCGAGCGGCGTGACACGGTTCTGCAGCGGCACCGTCGCGGCAGAGCGGCGCAGGAGCACTCCGAGCGACCTCTCCACGGGCCGAGTGTAGGCGGCCGTGACGGGGCCGGCGCAAAACACAGGAATCCACCGCGGAAGATTTCGGCGAGCTGCACCGTCTAGTGCATACGAGGTTCCAGTGGGGTGGAACCGTCGGGGGTGGCGCGGACGGTTCGGCCGTACTTGCAAGCCATCCTTCCTCTGGGGCAGTCGGTGGGGCCGTTTGGGAGAGAGCGGCCCCGCAGACTGCCGCCCGGCCTCCGCGCCCGGCCTGTTAGGTTCGGCGCCTGGCCGACCGTTGGGAGTGGGAATGGGCCTGCTGCCATCGCCGGGGAAAGGGGGCTCGACGTGGCTGCGGACCAGAAGAGAGCACGTGTCTTCGGCGTGCTCTACCTCATCACGTTCGTCACGTCGATCCCGGCGTTGGTGTTGTACGAGCCTGCACTCCGTCATCCGGTGGGCTTCATCGCGGGCGGGGGGAACGTCAACAAGATCTACCTCGGCGCGCTGTTGGAGCTCCTGCTCATCATCGCGAACATCGGAACCGCGGTCGTGATCGTCCCGATCATGAGGCGGCAGTTCGAGGAGCTGTCGATCGGCTACGTGACGGCGAGGCTCGTCGAGTGCACGTTCATCCTCGTCGGCATCGTCGCGATGCTCGGGATCGCCACGCTGCAACAAGAGGCTGCGGGCGCGTCCGAAGGCACTGTCGCGTACACCCTTGCAGCGATCAAAGACTGGACGTTCCTGCTCGGGCCGGGCTGGGTCGTCGGCTGGGGGAACGGGTTGATTCTCGGCTACATGATGTACCGGACAGGGCTCGTGCCCCGGCGGGCGGCGTGGCTCGGGCTCGTGGGCGGCCCGCTGATCATCATCTCCGGAACGATCGTGATGTTCGGAGGCGATCACGGGGGCGGCTCGTTCCAGGGTCTCGCGACGATCCCCGAGTTCGTGTGGGAGCTCTTCCTCGGCGTCTACTGCACCATCTGGGGCTTCAGGCGCGATGCCCCGATCCTTTCCGGAAGCGCGCGCTGACGGCTCGACACGACCTGGACGATTTTCGGTCGGCTGCCCCAGCGTTCTATGCTCCGGCTTTCGTGTCGTAGGTCGAACGGGAGGGGCCGAAGGTGCAGGGTGTGATCGTCGAGTTCCAGTACGGGGATGATTTCGATCGTGGCCGCATCGCCGGGATCGCACACCAGGCTCGCGGGCGTTTTGAAGGTCTGCCGGGCCTTTTTCAGAAGGCCTTCACGATCGACGAGCAGAACCGCCGCGCGGCGAATGTCTACCTCTGGGATTCGGAGGAGCCCGCGCGCGGGTTCTTCAACGACGAGCTCGTCGAGCGAATAGCCGGTCTCTACGGGGTGCGTCCGACCGTCAGCTTCGTCGAGGTCGTCGAACTCGTGAACAACGGATAGGGTCTGCCGTCCATGGGTCCTCCTGCCGTGCATTGGAGCCCGATGAGTGCGCGACTCGCGGTAGGGTCGGTAGTGATCCGCGTTGAGCGTGAGGTTTGCGTTCATCACCGACATGGCCAACCGGCCGCAGTACTGGCCCGGATTCGTCAAGCTCGAGGCCGGTTCGGAGTGGAGCGCCCCGGGCGATCAGGCTCGGATCGTGCTGCGGCTACTCGGTCGGAACGTCGAGCTTCGGATGACCCTGGGTCGCTTCGACGAGAACCGCCTCGTCGAGTACGACAGCACCCAGAGCGGGAACCCGGATGTGCATCACGAGCGGCACTTTGCGCCTGCCGCCGACGGCGGGTTCCTCTACCGCCTTGTGGTCGAGTACGAGCCAAGGGCCGCCTGTGGGGGCTCTACGACCGTCTTCTCCTCCGGCGTGGGGTCGAGCGCGCACTTCGAGAGACGATCGCGAATCTCGAGGCTGCGCTCCCCGCCTGAAGGGGCGGCAAATTGCACCGCCGCCGGTGTCGATTTGGCACGTACCTCGACGACGTGCCGCTTATCGAGCGCATCGTGCCGCTTGTAGACGCGGACCTTGTACCGACGAGGGGCGAGCGTCACGGTTCGGCCATGCACAGCGGTTGTGAGAGCAGCGGAGAGCTGTACGAGACGATCGGAGCCACCTACGCCCTGACACGTCGCACCGAGCCGCGGATCGCGACGCAGCTCTGGGCTGCGCTCGGCGATGCGCGAACCGTTCTCAATGTCGGGGCGGGCACCGGATCCTATGAGCCCTCCGACCGTGAGGTCACTGCGGTGGAGCCGTCGGCGGTCATGCGCGCACAGCGTCCGGCCGGTGGGGCGCCGTGCGTGGCTGCCACCGCCGAGAGCCTTCCCTTCGAGGACCAGTCGTTCGACGCTGCGATGGCCTTTGCCACCGTTCATCATTGGCAGGACCCACTTGTCGGCCTGCGCGAGATGCAGCGCGTCGCTCGCCGCGTCGTCGTCTTCACATGCGACACCAGCGACCGGAGTTGGCGTAGCCGGTTCTGGCTGACTCGTGACTACCTGCCCGAGGTCGCTGCCTCCCCCGTCGGGCTCGCTACAGAGCTGGCCCGCGCGATCGGAGCCCGGATGGAGCCGGTGCTCGTGCCGTGGGATTGCGCTGACGGCTTCTTCGAAGCCTACTGGCGCCGGCCGGAGGCGTACCTGGACGACCAGGTCCGGCGCGGAACGTCGGTGTGGGCCGCCGTCGGGCCGGACGCCGAGCAGAGGGCCGTGCGCGGCCTCCGTGCTGACCTCGCATCCGGTCGATGGGCCGAACGCAACCGCGACCTCCTCGATCTCGAGGCGGCAGAGCTTGGCCTTCGCCTGCTCATCGCCTGACCGCGCGACAGCAGGCGCACCGAGCGGATCAACGTCGGGTCGCTATCCGCAAGCGGTTTCCATCGGGATCCTCGAGATCGCACTCACGCCCGGCAAGGCCTTCCTCGTCGACGGGAATTCCGAACTCCTTCGAGACCGCGTCGATGTCGTTGACGTAGAGATGGATGAGCGTGTTCGGCACGGCGTCCCCCGTATGCTCGGAGAGGTACAGCGTGATCGGCCCTCGTGCAACGGAGACAAACCATGGGAATCCCGGCTCGAACTGATGCTCCCACTCCTTGCGGAACCCCAGCCGCTCGTACCAGGCAACGGACCGAGCCGCATCGTCCACGCGAAGAACCGGCACGACTTCCTCGTTCACCCGTCAGAAGCTAACAACGAGCGGAGGCGCGGGCTCGGCTAGGCAGGTCAGAGAGGAGAGCACGATGAGCAGCGAACAGGCGGCGCCCGAGACGAAAGGTGTCACGGCGGAGTTACTTGCAACGGTCGACCTCGGGTCTGAGATCGAGGGCATGGCAGGGCGCCAACTTCGAATGCGCATGGTGACCATCGAGCCCGGTGGCGTCTTCGGCCCGATTCACGACCATGAGGACAGACCAGGCGTCGTCTACATCCTGCAAGGAACGATCACTGACCATCGAGATGGTGCCGCGACGGACTATGGGCCGGGAGTGGGCTGGCCCGAGGATCGGACCACCACACACTGGCTCGAGAACAGAGGAGCGACGCCCGCGGTCGAGATCTCGGTCGACATCGTCAGGTGCGGGTAGCCTCGGGGGCCACCGGCAACCCGGTCGCGCCGCGCTGCTGTTAGCCGTGCGACGCCGGCGGGTCTGCTCGCAGAAGGCACTCAGGCTTCCGTCTGTGCCTCAGTCGAGCCGGAGGATGGTTTCCTCGATCTCCTCACCGCGACCAACTGCGAAGCCCCGGTTGACGCCGACGCGTCGGAACCCAGCCTTCTCCAGCACGCGAAGCGAACCGACGTTGTCCGAGGCCGCTCGGGCATACAACGGACGCTCGGCGATCTCGTCGAGCAGGATCCGTAATGCTGCGCTCGCGATGCCTTCCCCCAGCGCATTCGGTCCACCCAATAGGTCACCTCAGGCTGATCGTCGATTCGGAAGAACCCGATCGTCCCAGCGGCTTCGCCGTCGACATCGATGACCAGGTGCAGCACGCTCGTGTCGGACCGCAGGCGCGACGCCCGGTTGAGAAACGCGCTGCGATCGGCCTGAACGCGCACGGGAAGCCGGCCAGAATCCGGGCCAATCGGACGGCCCCAAGTTCGGGTGTGGAGGATAACGGCGATCCCGCTCTTGGCAGTCGGCGTGCTCGGCGTGCTCCTCTGGGCCGGCGGGACGCTTCGAGGTTAAGGCTGCCCGTCTGCGCCGGTGCTCAGGAACGACGCCCGAGCCCACCGTTCAGGATAAGACGGCGAACAACAACGACGGCGCCCCGGCCGAGGGCATCCAGGGTGACGACGCCGGCCAACAGGAGTGTGAGCACCACGAGGGGGGCGCCACCCTCACGGTCGCCGTGAGCCCGTGCGACCACCATCTCGGCAACGCCGACTAGAAGTGCAGCGGTGAAGAACGCTCGGCCGAACTGGGAGAGCCGAAGGCGGTGACCGAGCCATCTCCAATAGCTCAGGAGCCTCGCCACGCGTGAGGCCTACTTCAGAGAAACGAAAGGGTCGCAGTGTGCACCCTGAGGAACCAGCTTCGAGTCCTAGGCGTTCGACGGTCGCTTACGACACGAACGTGGTTTCGACTACGGCGAGAACCACGTTCGTCAACCACAGCCTGGCCAGTGCTCAGCTATGACGCCCGAGCGGGACTCCAAACCAATGATCGCGATGCCGTGGGTCCCCGCCGGTGAACCTCATCGGTGTGCAGGTAGCGTCTCCGGCGTGACACGGTTCGTGGTCGATTGCGACACGCTGCTTCGGGTTGCCGCCGGCGAGATCGAGGTCGCGGCGGCGCACAAGCTGGTCGCGCCGACGCTTGTCCGCTCACAGGCGCTGTCGGCGTTATACGAGGCGTCGCGACGAGGTGAGATGACGTCCGCCGAGGGTCTTGAGCGGGTGACACGGATCAACTCGCTGAAAGTTCGCTACCTCGGGGACAAGATGCTGCAGCGGAAGGCGTGGAAGATCGCGGATCAACTCGGGTGGGAGACGACCTACGCAGCCGAATTCGTGGCGCTGACGCAGCTACAGGTGGACGTCTTCGTGACTTCCGACCAGGATCTCGCGCGCGCGGTATCCGGCGTCGTCAAGACGGCCACCGCCGACGTGCTGCGCACGGCCTGAAGCGCGGGTACGGGCGCGAGCATCCCCGCGTGCGCGGGTGTTCTCGAAGGCACGCTGAGGGGTACCATGCGATTCACAGTGGACAGCTGGCTCGTTTGAGCTACTCGAAGGCCCGCCTTTCGGCGGGCCTTCGTTGTCCATGGACCCCGAGGGCCGGAGTCGAACCGGCATCCCTGCAGTGGACAGCTGCGTGCTCTACCTCTTGAGCTACCTCGGGGCCGTGCCCGAAATGCTGCGGACGCCGAACGACCTCCGCAAGTTGGCTCAAATGCACTCGGCCGAGCCCGCCATGTGCGAACAACGCGGCTTGGGCCAGCGTTGCTCGGTGTGGGTGTAGCGGCTGTGACCAGCACCGGCCAGGGTTCCGGGGATGACCCTGAGAGAGACGCCAACTCGATGCCGCGTACGTACCTTGACAGTTACGTAACCGTATTGGTACATTAGTGGTATGGAAGCTGTTCTGCGCGCGGTCGCCGACGAGAGCCGGAGGACGCTGCTGGAGACGTTGGCGAGCGGCCCGGCGACCGCGGGTGAGCTGGCGGCGTTGCTGCCGATCGCTCGTCCGGGCGTCTCCCGCCACCTGCGCGTGTTGAGGGACGCGGGGCTGGTCGAGGCCCGGCAGGAGGCGCAGCGGCGGGTCTACAGTCTTCGCCCCGAACCGCTCGCAGAAGTGGATCAGTGGCTTGGCCGCTACCGGTCTCTGTGGGAGCAGCGATTGGATGCCCTGCATACCGAGGTGGCGCGAGGAAAACACGAACGAAGGAGCGCGACATGACTGGCGACCCGAGCTCGGGCACCCGCATTCTTGGCAGCCTGCGATCGGCAGATTGCGCGGGCGTCGTCCGAATCGAGGATCGCTACGACACCGATATCGACGACCTCTGGTCGGCAATCACCGATCCCGTCCGGCTTGCCCGCTGGTTCGGCGATGTGGACGGCGAGCTTTCTCAGGGTGGCGATTTCCGTGTGCGCATCGCCGACGCGGGAGAGCGCACAGGTCAGGTGGAGGCGTGCGAGCCCCCACAGCGGGTCATGGTGACGACCAGGGAAACCGAAGAGTCCTACCGCAGAGGGCAGGGTGTGCCGCCGTTCGACGCGGTCTGGGAAATCACACTGACCGCCGACGGCGACCAGACCATCCTTGTCATCGAGGTAAAGGGCATGCCCCTGGACAAGATCGCCTTTTACGGAGCCGGCTGGCAGATCCACGCCGAGAACCTCGCCGCGTACCTGACTGGCCGTGAACCCGACGACGTCGAGGCACGCTGGGAAACGCTCGTCCCTCCGTATCAGGACTTGGCCGCGAACATCAACTGAGCCAGCCCCGCTGGGCTGCGCGAGCGTTCCGGGAGTCTCACAGACGCCCGAAGTCGATGGGCGCTGACTCGTGGGCCGCTGGCGGGACTCAGACGTGCAGGGCAGGCCGGTAGATGAGTTCTTGGGTGTTGCCGTCGAGTGTGCGGGCGTGGATCAGTTCGAGGTCGAAGTCACCTGCACCCGAGAAGATGGCGCTGCCTCCGGTCTGTCCGGTGATAACGGGAAAGAGCGTCACTTGGACGCGGTCGACGAGTCCGGCGGCCATCAGCGTCCGGTTCAGTGACAGGCTGCCGTGCGAGCGCAACGGCACGGTCGACTCTTCCTTGAGCCGGGCGACGACGTCGACAGCATCACCGTTCGCGATGCTTGCGTTGGGGAGCGCGAGCGGTTCCATCAGCGTATTGGACACCACCGTGGCCGGCATGCTCAGCATCCGCGTGATCCACGGATCCCCGGCCTCGGGATTCTCAGCAATCGACGCGATGAAGTGGGCGAAGAGCCGATACGTGGTGCCGCCGAAGACCATCTGCTGATCCTCCGCGAATGAGGCGAGGCGGTGATCAAGGAATTCAGGGCCTTGCTTCCCCCAGTAGCCGCCCCAGTCGCCGCCGCCTGGGGCCCCAAAGCCGTCGAGGGTTGAAAAGACGTCGAAGGTGTAGGTCGTTGCCATGTGCTCTCCCTTGAGACGCTGATCGGCTGGCGGTGTGAGGCTTAGACCGGCGACCCCGGCGAGACTCATCGTTCGCCTCTCCTGCCTGCGGCCAGGCGGATCCCATTGTTTCTGCTCGAGAGGATGGAGCGAAAACCGACGCGGGTGCCCTTTAGTCATCGCCTGAGCGAGCGTCCTTCTCGCCTGGCTCGTTTCCTTCGCGGGTTCCTTCGCGGGTCGCTTTCGAATAGCGCGACGGCGACGTGGTCGCTCGGGTCAGTGCCCCGGGTGCGGAACGACCATGTTCATGATCCGCACGCGGCGGGCGCCGTCGGGGCGGTCGGCGCGGACTCGGCCCCGGTAGGGCTCGAGTACGGCGTCGAAGGCGGCGGCCACCTTCCGGGTCTCCTCGACGGTCAGCCAGAGGTCGGCGTTGGCGAGCGACGTGACGTCCTGCCACTCCTCGGGCTCCTCGTGCACGGTCGCCATGAACGCCTGCGCCAGCGCCCGGCTTCGGTCGATGAACGCGAGACCCACCGCGGCCGTGGCGGCCGCCCCGGCCGGAGTGGACGAGTCGAGGTCGACCCGCGTCCGGTGGGTCGCCCGCCACGGCCTCTCCCGTCCGTCGTTTCGGGCGGGGGCGGGCTCGGCGAAGTCGTAGCGCTCCAACAACTTGAGGTGATACGCCGTCGCGCTGGGGCTCAACCCGGTCAGCTCGGCGCACTCGGTCGCCGTCAGCTCGTCCCCCGACGCGAGCGCGTCGATGATCGAGATCCGGGCCGGATGGGCGAGCGCCCGGATGTCCCGGGGATCCTTCAGATACAGCGTGTCCTCGTCGCGCGTCCCGACCTGGCGGGCCGGCGGCTCCTCGCTCCCGGCCCGGCGGGACCGCGGCTGACCTTTGCGGGACGATCGCTCGGCAGGCATCGACTCGAAGCATAGTTCTTGACAGCAAGCTCTTAAGGAAATACTGTTCAACATATGCTGAACACTTTCAGGGGGCGCCGAGACCTGGTGATCGCCCTCGTGGGGCGCACGGTGTCGACGTTCGGCGACGGGGTGGCGCTCGTCGCCCTGACCCTGCGCCTGCAGGCGGACGGCGCCCACCCCTACGAGGTGGCTTTGCTGCTCGCCGCCGGCACCATACCGCTGGTGCTGCTCGCCCGCCCGGTCGGGCGCCTGGTCGACGCCCACGACTCCCGACGGCTCCTCGTCGGAGGCGGCCTGGCCGAGGTGGCGGCCACGATCCCGCTCATCTTCCTCCACTCGATCGCGCCGATCGTGCTCCTGGTCGCGGTGCTGGGCGCCGCCGCGTCGGTCACCGCAGCCACCTGGGCGGCCCTCATCCCCCGGGTGGTCGGCGAAGACCACATCGCCGAGGCCGTCTCGGCCCAACAGTCCCTGAACGTCCTCGCCCTCGTCGCCGCCCCCGCCGTCGGTGGGCTGCTGGCCGGGGCGTTCGGCTCGGGCGTGCCGATGGCCATCGACGCCGCCACGTTCGCGTTCGTGACCGTCGCCGCCGCCCTCGTCCGCACCCGCAGGGTCCCGGAGCGGACTCCCACCGCCGAAGGGACGAGCCGCGCCCGGGGGGGATTCGCCATCCTCCACGCCGACCCGGTTCTCGCTCCCCTCCTCGCAGGCGTCGCGCTCGTCGTCCTCCTCGTCGGCATGGTCGACGTCGTCCTCGTGTACCTCGTCCGCGACACGCTCCACGCCGGAGGCGTCTGGTACGGCGTGACCGAGGCGTCCTGGATGGCAGGCATGGTCGCGGGGGCGCTCGGGGCAGGCCGCATCGCGACCGAACGCGGCCGAGTGCGCGCCACGATCGCCGGGGCAGCCGTCGCCTGCGCCGGAGTCGCCGGCTTCGCCGTCGCGCCGGCCGTGGCGATCCTCATTCCCCTCTCCGTGCTCGGCGGGGTCGGGAACGGCTTCGCCGGAACCAGCCTGTCGACCTTGCTCATCGCGCGCACCCCCGACAACGCACGTGGCCGCGTGTCCGCCGCCGCCAACGCGGTCTTCGGGAGCGCCCAGGGCGCGTCGCTCCTGCTCGGCGGGCTCGTCGCGATCGTGCTCTCGCCCCGGACCATCTACGCCGTCGCCGGCGTCCTCGGCCTGGCCGCCGCCGGAGTCGTCGCGGTAGCCAGCGCCTCCCGGGCCTCTCCGTCCTTGCGGCAATCCCGCCGGTCTCGGAACGCTTCTCAATCCGTCTGATCGACACCGAGCCGGCCGGGGGGTAGCTCTGCGAAACTTCCGCAATGCCTGAGGCTCCGATTCGGATGAGCAAGAACGGCCTGGTCGTCGATGGCGAGGGATGGTTCGTTGTCAATGCCCGCGAGTCGCGGTGGAAGGGCGAAGGCGCGCTCGGCTCCTATTGCACCTTCGAAGGGAAACGGCGGTTCCCGCACTTCGGGATCAACATCAGCGTGTTCGAGCCGGGCGAGCGGATGGGGATGTATCACCGCGAAAACGCACAGGAGGCGTTCCTCGTCCTCCAGGGAGAGTGCACTCTGATCGTCGAGGGGAAGGAGCGCGTGCTCAGCGAATGGGACTTCTTCTACTGCGCACCGGGAACGGAGCACATCATCGTCACGGGCGAGGACCAGCGGGCGGTCGTGCTCGCCGTGGGTGGGCGCGGCCGAGGAGTCGGCGGCGGAATCCTCTACACAGTGTGCAGGGCCGCTGCGCGACACGGAGCGAGCGTCGCGCGCGAGACCACTGACGCCGCGGTCGCCTACGCCAAGGCGCGAGCAAGCTTGCCACGCTCCCGCTTCGTCAAGTATCGGCGAGGCTGGCTCCCCGACGACTGACGAAGAAGCGGCCGGCGCGCTGTTTCGTGACGAAACGTTTACAGCAGTGCCATCGCCTCGGGCCGTACCGTGGACGCCGTCGGTCACAACAGAGAGGGAGTCCTATGTCGACCCGGGAGAAGGAAAGGGATCAGCAGCACATGCTGCACTTGGTGGAGTTGGCGCAGCGGGCCGGCTACTCGGAGAGCGAGATCGATGAGATGGTCGAGGACGCGGTCGAGGCAGACGCCGAGCGTGAAGTCGCGGCGTAGCCGGACGCTGGTCCACTGACCTCGGAGCTGCGGTGTGACCTCACCGGGCTGCACCAGGCGTCCGCCTAGGCGCAGGCTCCGGGGCGCCTACGCGCGCGGCGCGTACTCGACGCTGCCGAATGGCCAGTCGGAGACGAGCCACTCGCTCACAGCGCGCCAGAGTGGGGTGTCCAGGTGCGAGCGGCTCGCCCGCACCCAGGAGAGCGCGCGGGCGTCGCAGTCCCCGCCGGGCGCCGGATAGATGTAGACGCACCCGATCACGTCGCGACCCACTGGATCGAGCACCGTGTACGTGAACCCTGTCCGCTTGCGAAAGTCGTCGGCGTGTCGCTGTAGGTCCGCACGGTTTTCGTCCGGCGTCATCTCTCGCGGCCAGGAGCCGTCGGAAAACCCGGGCGTCCCCGCGATGTGCTCCATCGACGACGTCCAGGCCTCGTAGTCCTGCTCGTTGTGCACGGGCCCGAGCGGCTCGAGCACGAACTCGGAGGTCCGGAGCCCGAGCGGGACCTCGAAGTCGAGCGGGACGAACTCGGCCACGCTCCCGATCGTAGACGTGTGGGGGGATCGAGGGCGGACGTCTCCGTCGCATTGCTCGACGAGTTGGAACGAGCCCTCGCGTGCCCGAAGCTTCGCCGGCGCATCTCCGACGCGGCTTGCACCTCGATTCACATCACCCGATCCGCATGATGCGCGTGACGTCCGCTGGCCTAGCGTGCGCGTCGAGAATCCAACGCACCGGGAGGTTGACGATGGCCACGAACTCCGGGGGGTCCGGCGTGCTGATCCCGCTCGCATCGGTGCCGAACCTGCGCGACATCGGCGGGTACGCGACGCGCGAGGGCCGTCGCGTGAGGACGGAAGTGCTGTATCGCTCGACCGAGCTGGACAAGCTTGCAGGCGACGACATGACGACGTTCGCTGGAATCGGAATTCGGACCGTCTTCGATCTCCGCACCGAGGACGAGCGCCGGGCCCAGCCCGACAGCCTTCCCGACGGAACGCGACTCGTGGTTTGCGACGTCCTCGCCGACTCGCAGCACGCGGCGCCCGCGCAGCTCATGAAGGCGCTCTCCGATCCGGCGCTCGCCGAGCAGATGCTCGGCGGCGGCAGGGCCGTCGCGCTGTTCGAGCAGGGTTATCGCGAGATCGTCTCGTTGCCCAGCGCACTGGCGGCTTACGGCGGAATGTTCACCGAGATCGTCGATGGTGCCCGGCCGGCGCTCTTCCACTGCACCACCGGCAAAGACCGCACCGGCTGGGCGGCCGCCGCCATCTTGACGCTGCTCGGGGTCTCGGAGGAGGACGTGTTGACCGACTACATGATCACCAACCGCGATCTGCTCCCTGCCCTCGAGCCCTACTTCGATCGGTTCGCGGCAGCCGGAGGCGACCCGGCGCTGTTGCGTCCCGTGCTGGGAGTCGAGACCTCGTACCTCCGTGCCGCCTTCGACGAGATGCAGACCCGGTTTGGATCCATCGAGAGCTACTTCTCCGACGGCCTCGGCATCGACGATGACGGGCAACGAGCAGTGCGCGCGATACTCGTCGCGTAGACCGACGTATGGCTCGTGTCGTGACCGCAGACCCGACGTTGCGCAAACCAGGTCGCTGCTGAGACCCCGAGCCTTGCTCGAGCAAGTTCCGCGAGGCGCATCCCATTCTGGTACATGCGGCCTTCGACCTCGGCTGACTGTCGGTCTTGCCGGGCCGCAGGCGATCGTCTGAGAGCGACATGTCCGTGTAATACATAAGCAGGTAGCTGTGATACGCTTCGACCATGAGGAGTATCCGTCTCGATCCTGAGCTCGATCGGAAGGTGCGGAAGGCGGCCGCCGTCAGAGGCGAATCAGTCTCGGCGTTTATCCGCAACGCTGCCTCGAAGCAAGCTGAAGAGACCCTTGCGGAGAGGGGCCGCGAGCGGTTTCGCGATGTTGCAGGCGCCGTTCACGGCGGCGGCGGAAGAGCAAGCCGGACCGGTGAGGCGTTTACCGAGATCGTGTACCGCCCAGGCACCCGCCGGTGACGCTGACCGATGCGGGGCCGCTGGTCGCGATCATCGACGCAGACGAGTCCGACCATGAGGCCTGCCTCGAGACGCTCGATGGGCTCACGCTTCCGATGGTCACCACCTGGCCTGCCTTCACGGAGGCGATGTACCTCCTCGGGCGCGCTGGAGGTCTCAAGGGCCAGCAAGCACTTTGGCGCCTGGTACAGACGGATCGGCTCGTCGTGGCCAACCTCTCACCCACCGCCGTCGAGCGGAGCGCGCGCCTGATGGGTCAGTACGCCGACCGTCCGATGGATCTGGCCGACGCGACGCTCGTCGCCTACGCCGAAGAAAGCGGCCACCGCACCGTGTTCACCCTCGATTCCGACTTTGGGATCTATCGCTTCCGCGGCCGCCAGCGGTTCGAGACGATCCCTCGAGGATGATGGTTTGCGCAATGTCAGCGACTGCGGTCCGCGAACGGCATGGGGACAGCGTTCGCTGAAAAAGTGGGCAGAACCAGACGTTGCGCAAACCCGAGGCTTGTCGTCGCTCCCGTGCTGATACTCGGCTGAAGTGGGCCAAAGCGCGGTTTGTGGTACGCTAGCGTCTTGGCCCACAAAGAGCGTCAGATCACAGTTGGCGAGCGAGGCCGTCTCGTGCTGCCTTCGGCGGTGCGCGCCGAGCTCGGGATCACGGCCGGGACACGGCTGCTGCTGAGCACCGAACTGGACGGCTCCCTGCGCCTCCGCCCCTACCGAGCCGTCGCAGAGCAAGGCCGCGGGCTCCTGGCCGCGATCGCCCCTGCCGATCGGTCGATGGTCGAGGAGCTGCTGGCCGAGCGTCGCCGCGAGGCCGCGCGCGAGAACCTCGATTAGTGGCGGCTCCTGCACTTGACGCGTCCGCGCTCCTCGCCTACCTCCGCGACGAGCCCGGCGCGGACGAAGTGGCTGAGGTGATCGCCGGCGGCGCGACGGTGTCGACCGTCAACCTCGCCGAGGTGCTCAGCACCGCCGCCGATCGCGGGCTCGATCCGGCGGAGCTCGCAGAGAAGCTCGCCGAGCGCGGATTGCTGGACGGCGCGATTGCGGTGGAGCAGTTCACTCCAGCAGACGCGATCGAGGTCGGAGTGCTCCGTCCTCTGACACGCGACGCAGGACTGTCGCTCGGCGACCGCGCCTGCGTCGCGCTCGCTCGCCGCCTCGGCGTTCCGGTCTACACGGCGGATACGAGCTGGGCCAGCGTGACCCTCGACGTCGAGGTCCATCAGATCCGCTGACGCCGGCCGCGGCAGCAGCCGTCACTCCCGGTTTGCGCAACGACTCGTCAACGGCGCAAGTCCGGTGAACGTGCCCTCCGAACACAGCTGCGCCTCTGCCCGCGCGCTCCTCGCCGAAGCCGCGGGCAACGAGAACGCTGGCGAGCTGCACCGCCGGGCGGCAGAGCGGTGGCGAGAGTTCGGAAACATCCCCGAACTCTCGTACGCGCTGCTCGGACAGGGTCGATGCCTCCACCTACGCGACAGCAGCGCGGCTGACGAGCCCCTGCGCAAAGCGAAGCATCTGTTTGCGTCGATGGGGTACCGACCCGCCTTCGCCGAGGCCGATGCGCTGCTCGGTGATGCTGAAGCTACCACCCGTCTAGCACGCGAACGCCAAGGAACGAATGGGCCGTGCAGGGATCGAACCTGCGACCTTGGGATTAAGAGTCCCCTGCTCTACCAGCTGAGCTAACGGCCCCGGAAGCGACGCGTATCGTAGCGCTGGTGGCGAAGGTGCTCTCCGTGGTCGGAAACCGGCCGCAGTTCATCAAATCGGCCGCGCTGTCGCTGGCGCTCCGGGCTGCGGGGGTCGACGAGGTCGTGCTGCACACGGGCCAGCACTGGGACCCCGAGATGTCCCAGGTCTTCTTCGACGAGCTCGGCCTCCCGGAGCCGGCGCACCGGCTCGACCTGCGCACCGCCGATCCGCGCGCGATGACGCTGCCGATCCGCGAGGCGATCGAGGCGGAGCGGCCCGACTGGGTGCTCGTCTACGGGGACACGAACTCGACGCTGGCCGGGGCGCACGCCGCGGGTGAGGAAGTGGCGGTCGCCCACGTCGAGGCGGGCCTGCGCAGCTTCGACCTCTCGATGCCCGAGGAGCGAAACCGCATCGAGGTCGACCGGCTGTCCGCGCTCCTTCTCTGCCCCGACGAGCGCTCTGCAGCGCAGCTCGAAGCCGAGGGGGTGCCCGGCCGGCGCGAGGTGGTGGGCGACGTGATGGGCGACGCCACGCGGCTCTTCGAGCCTGCGGCGCGGCGCCTCGACCTGCCGTTCGCTCCGCCGTACACGGTGCTCACGATCCACCGCCAGGCGAACACCGAGCCCGGCCGTCTGCGCGAAATCGTCGAAGCGGTCACCGCCGCCGAACGCAGATTCGTGTTTCCGGTGCACCCGCGGACGCGTCATGTCCTCGACGAGCACGGTCTCCTGCTGGCGGCGAACGTCGAGGCGGTCGAGCCGCTCGGCTACCTGGAGATGCTCGCGCTCGTCGCCGGGGCGGAGGCGGTCGCCACCGACTCCGGCGGGCTCCAGAAGGAGGCGTACTGGCTGGGCGTCCCGTGCGTGACGCTACGGCCGAACACCGAGTGGGTCGACACAGTGAGCGCCGGCGCGAACCGGCTTGCCGAGCCCGCCGAGCTCGTCGCCGCCCTCGGGACGGCCCGGTTTCCGGACGACGCCCCGCCGCTCTACGGAGACGGTCACGCCTCGGAACGCATCGCAGCCGCCCTGTACGCTTGAGCGCCGTGCCCGAGTCGCCCCTCTACGACGTAGCCGTCATCGGCGCGGGCTATGTCGGTCTGCCGCTCGCCGCCACGTTCGCAGAGGGAGGCAGCCGCGTCCTCGTGATCGAGGTGCAGCCTTGGATCGTCGAGGCGCTGAACGGCGGCACGAGCCACATCGAGGACGTGACCTCCGACCGCCTCGCGCCGCTCGTCGAGAAGGGCCTCGTCGTCGCGAGCGGCGACTACGAGCAGGTGAAGAACGCACACGCGGTGCTGATCGCGCTGCCGACCCCGCTCTCACGCCAGCGAGAGCCCGACCTGTCCTACATCGAGCGTGCGGCGCAGAGCCTCGCACCCGTGCTGCAGCGCGGCCAGGTGGTCGTGCTCGAGTCGACCACCTGGCCCGGCACGACCCGCGAGATCCTCCAGCCGATCCTCGAGCAGGGCTCCGGACTGAAGGCAGGCGTCGACTTCCACCTCGCGATGTCACCCGAGCGCGTCGACCCGGGCCGTGAGGACTGGACGACGAAGACGACGCCGAAGGTCGTCGGTGGGATCACGCCGGCGAGCACGACGGCCGCGGCGGAGGTGTATCGCTCCGCGCTGGACACGGTGCACGAGGTCTCGACACCGGACGCCGCCGAGCTGACGAAGCTGCTCGAGAACATCTATCGCGCCGTGAACATCGCGCTCGTCAACGAGCTCGCGCAGCTGTGCGACCGGATGGAGATCGACGTCTGGGAGGTGATCGAGGCCGCGGCGACCAAGCCGTTCGGGTTCGCGTCGTTCAAGCCCGGGCCCGGTCTCGGCGGGCACTGCATTCCGATCGACCCGTTCTACCTGACCTGGAAGGCACGCGAGTTCGACTTCTCGACGCGCTTCATCGAGCTGGCCGGCGAGGTGAACAACAACATGCCCTACTTCTGCCGCTCGCTCGTCTCGCAGGCGCTGAACCACGGCGCGGGGAAGTCGGTGAGCGGCTCGAAGATCCTGATCGTCGGCGTCGCCTACAAGCCCGACATCGGAGACTGGCGCGAGACGCCGGCCGAGAAGCTGATCCACCTGCTCCGCACCGCCGGCGCCGACGTCAGCTATCACGATCCCTTCGTCCCCGAATTCGACGGCATGACGTCGGTCGAGCTCGATCCCGAGGACTACGACTGCATCGCGATCGTGACCAACCATTCCCAGATCGACTACGACGACCTCGTGCGCCGCGGGAAGGTGATCGTCGACTTCCGCAACGCCACCAAGGGGCACGAGGTCGACGGCAAGGTCTGGAAGCTCTAGATGGCGTCGGTCGGCGTCGTGGGCCTCAACTACTGGGGCCCGAATCTCGCCCGCAACTTCGCGCGCCTCGCCGATCTGGCGTGGCTCTGCGACCTCGACGAGCAGCACCTTGAACGAAGCGCCGCGCTGTATCAGAACGCGCGGGCGACGACGGAGTACGGCGATCTGCTCGCCGACGACGCGCTCGACGCGGTCGTGATCGCGACGCCGGTCGCGACGCACCACCGACTGGCGAAGCAGGCGCTCGAGGCGGGCAAGCACGTCTTCGTCGAGAAGCCGCCCGCGATGCGAGCGGCCGAGATGGACGAGCTCGTCTCGCTCGCCGACGCCCGTGACCGCGTTCTCATGCCCGGCCACCTGCTGCTCTACCACCCCGCCGTGCTCAAGCTCAAGGAGCTGATCGACGCAGACGAGCTCGGCGAGGTGCGCTGTGTCTACGGAAACCGGGTGAATCTCGGCATCGTGCGCAGCAGCGAGAACGCGCTCTGGTCACTGGGGGTGCACGACCTGAGCGTGATCCTCTATTTGCTGGACGAGGACCCCGACTTCGTCACCGCGCAGGGCAGCTGGTCGATCCACGACGGCGTCCAGGACGTCGTCTTCTGCTTCCTGCGCTTCCCGAGCGGCAAGATCGCGCACATGCACCTCTCGTGGCTCGACCCGCACAAGATGCGGAAGATGACCGTGGTCGGACGCGAGAAGATGGCGGTGTTCGACGACATGGAGCCCGACCGGAAGGTGACGGTGTACGAGAAGAGCGCCGGGCCGACGGGTGAGCTGCGCTCGGGCGACATCCACATTCCGAAGATCTCGACCGCGGAGCCGCTGCGGCTCGAGTGCATGCACTTCCTCGAGCTGATCGAGGGCCGGCACGATCGTGGCAAGGTGGCCCGGGACGGGGCGCGCGTCGTGCGCGCGCTCGAGATGCTGACGAACGCGCTGGATGGCTGAGATCCACCCTTCCGCGGTCGTCTATCCCGGCACCGTGCTCGGTGAAGACGTGCGGGTCCTCGAGAACGCCGTGATCGGCAAGCAGCCGACGCTCGGCGCCTCCTCGACGGCGAAGCGCGAGCCGCTGCCCCCGGCGAAGATCGGCGACGGCACGGTCATCTCGACCGGCGCGATCGTCTTCGCAGGCTCGACGGTCGGCGCGAACTGCATCGTCGGCGACCAGTCGTGCATTCGCGAACGGGTGCAGCTGGCGGACGACTGCATCCTCGGCCGCGGCTCGCTGATCGAGAACGACACGACCGTGGGCTCGGGCACGCGAATCCAGGCAGAGGTCTACGTGACCGCGTACTCGACGCTCGAGGAGGATGTCTTCATCGCACCCTGCGTCGTGACCACGAACGACAACTTCATGGGACGCACGGACCGGCGCAAGGCGCTGATGAGAGGACCGACGATCAGACGCGGTGCGCGCGTCGGAGGCGGCGCGGTTCTCTGCCCGGCCGTCGAGATCGGCGAAGAGGCGTTCGTCGGCGCCGGCGCGATCGTGACGAAGGACGTGCCGCCGCGGAAGGTCGTCGTCGGCTCGCCGGCGCGGGTGCTGCGCGACGTCGCCCCGGACGAGCTGCGCGAGAACGGCGGCTAGCCGCGTGCGACCGCGAGGCGGTAGACCAGCGGATTGCGCGTCGGGCGGCCGATCTTGAGCGCGAGGTAGTAGACGCCCGTGCGCGTCGCCCGGTAGGCGATCCGCGACTGTGCCCCGGCGACCCGTGACCGGGCGAGGAGCAGGCGCTGGGCATCGAGGCCGTCGACCCGCTGTGTCCCCGGCGCCCACACGCTCATCTGCACGTCGCCTCCGCCGACCGGTGTCATCCGCGCGAACAACTGCCGTCCTGCCCGTAGGTAGACGCGGTAGACGTCGAGGTCGTCGTCCCAGTAGTCGAGAGTCGCCTTGATCGTGTGCGGCAGGGGCGGGAGCGCGTGCGCCCAGGGGCCGGCGTTGTCGTTGGGCTCGTAATGGTCGGGGGCCGGCAGGGACCCCTTCAGCAAACGGGTGAGAGCGTTGTCGACGTCGAGCGTTCCCCAGCCGGTGAACGGATCGCGGCCTTTCACGCACATGGAGCAGCCGGTCGCGGCGTTGGCGTCGTCCGCGGTGCGCTCGAGCAGCCACGCGACCTGCTCCGGACGAAGGGTGGGATCCTGGCCGAGCAGCAGCGCCGCCGCAGCGGAGACCTGCGGCGCCGCGAACGAGGTGCCGATCGCGTCTCGAAACTCGAGCGGCCCACAGTCGGAGTACGGCTCGTCGACGCAGCCCGCCCCGGCCCGGACCAGGTTGGTCGGGATGGTCGAGAAGATGTCGTCGCCCGGTGCGGCGAGATCGTTGTAGACGACGTCGCGATTCGAGTAATCGGGCACCGACCCGTCCTGCCGGACGGCGCTGACGCCGATCACGTGCGGCAGGGCTGCCGGATAGTGCGCAAAGCCCCAGGGGGTCGCCGGCGACTGGGGCCCGTTTCCAACGGCTGCGACCACCACGACGCCTTTCGAATAGGCGTATTCGACCGCCGCCTGCTCGAGCGGCGAATAGGTGTCGAGCTTCGGATCGAGCGGATCGCGCACCCCACCGAGGCTGAGGTTGATCACCCGCGCCCCGTTGTCGACGGCCCAGCGGATCGCTGCAACCTCGGCCTTGAGCGGCACCGAGCCGTCCGCGTCGACGACCTTCGCAATCATCAGCCGGGCGTTGAAGGCCATCCCGGCGATCCCCTGGGCGTTGAACGGGCTCGCCGCGATCTCCCCCGCGACGAACGTGCCGTGGCCCTGGTCGTCGCGATACGGCGAGCCGCCGACGAACGACTTCGCAGCGACCACGCGGCGGAGGAACTCCGGATGGGTCCCGTCGATGCCCGAGTCGATCACGGCGACGCTGATCGGGTACAGCTCGGGCTCGATCGGCCAGAAGGTCCAGGCGCGATCATTGTCGAGATACCACTGATTGGCGGCGAGAGGCTCGAGGTTGTCGAACGCCCCTGCCACAGCCGGTAGCACGAGCGCCGCGATCACGGCCCCGACCGCGGCCCAGCGTCTCACGGCAGAAGCAGCGTCGCGGAGACCCCGGCTGCCAGACCCTGGCCCGGTGCGCAGCGAACGCGATAGGTGCCGGCGGGCAGCGCGCCAGGAAAGGCCCAGGCTCCCGACGGGTCGGTGACCGAGGACGAGACCGTCGACCAGGCAGCACCCGACCGCCGTTGCAGCTGAACCGGCGCCGCTGCGACGACGGGCCTGATCGACCCGCTGACCGAACCGGCGCCGGCGGTCGCGTCGACTCGGGGCGCAACCGCGATCCTCGCGAGCCCGGCCCGGACAGCCCCCCAGGCGAGGCGGTACTGCGTCGTCACCCGCGGCCGGACGACCGTCGAGAACGCGCCGCCGGAGCCCGTCGGAAGCGCGCCCGCCGGCGCCCAGACCGGCTGCGCCGCCGTCTTCGACTCGAGGGACACCGCATCCGCGCCACGGGCCACACCCGTCAGCGAGACGGCGCCGCCGTAGGTCATCGTCCTCGCGGCGGGCAGGAGCTGCAGCAGCGCCGACGCGAACCAGGTGGAGCGAAGGTCGAGCGCCGTCCGAACCTGGCTGCCCGTCACCGTCACCTCCGAACCGTCTTCCGAGACGAAGGTGATCGACCGCACACGGCCGGACGGGCCGTTCGATGCCTGGACGTCGGCGATCGGCCCCGAGAGCTTCAGCTTCTTCCCGACCCTCGCCGCGTCGACGACGACCGGGCCCCAGTCGTGGTAGGGCGACAGGACGTCGTACGGATCCGAGACCGGGACGAGGTACGGCACGGCGGTGCCCGTGGACTCGAGTGCGGACGCCGTGCGCCCGCCCGAGGTCGAGAAGAACAGCGTGTCCGCGACCGTGCCCCTGTAGAGCACCACCTCGCCGCTCGTCGCGGCGACGGCCGCGCTCGCCGCCGGCGACTCGGCCGCGATGCCGCCGTAGACCTGACTGCGGGTGTCGCCGTAGAGGTCGAACGGGCGTCCCTTCGCGAGGTTCGCGAGCGCGTACGAGCGCGCCGCCACCGCCTGTGCCTTCAGCGCCTCCGGCGGCCAGTCCGACGGCATCTCCGCCGGCACGACGCCCCTGAGGTACTGCTCGAGGCCGACCGCGTCGATCACGTCCAGGAGCTTGCCGTCACCCGCCACGACGAGCTTGCCGCGATACGGCGCGCCGTCGACCGTGAGCGGCTGGGCGGCGGCGAAGGTGTACGGGGGGCGTAGGGCGGGACGCCCGGCGAGCGACGGTCCGGCCTTCACGACGAGCGCGCCGGGATCGAGCCTGGCCTGCCGCCCCGTCGCGTCGGTGACGGTCCACGGCACGGTCGAGGCCAGCGTCGCCCTGGTCGCCGAGACCAGCAGGACGCGAACCGCCGCGGACCGCTTGGCCGGCCCGAGTGACGTGCCCGTGTAGTAGTGCGCGAGGATCCGGTCGTGGCTCCAGCCGTGCTGCGCGTAGCCGTCGGCGCCCCACTGGCTCATCCCGAGGCCGTGCCCCCAACCGTGGCCGTCGAGGACCAGCACCGCTTTCGCCGGGGTGGTCGTCAGCCTGGCCGCCGCCGTGGTGGACGGCGCTGTGGTCGAGCCGACCCCGAGCGCCGGCCCCGCGGCAACGACCGCCGCGACGAGACCGCCGACGAAGAGAAGCGACGCGGCGGCCGGCCGAAGGGCGGAGCGACCCACGCGGCCCACGGTAGCCGAGGTCCCAGCAGGCCCCGACGAGGCTTTACCGAACGTTTCCATACCGCAGCGAGCGGCGCAGAGCCGCTCGAGACTCCGTTCGTTGCGTCTGGAGGCATGCCTCCCCCGAGGGGTGTCTACGCCAGGCGGTCGGCGTACTGCGCGTCGTAGTAGCGGCGGTACTCGCCGGACTTGATCGGCTCCCACCACTCACGACTCGTCCGATACCACTCGACCGTCTCCTCCAGCCCACCCGAGTCGAACGAGTGGGCGGGCGTCCAGCCCAGGCCCTGCAGCTTGGTCGCGTCGACGGCATAGCGGCGGTCGTGGCCCGGCCGGTCCTCGACGTGCCTGACCAGGTCCGGGCTCGCGCCGGTGAGATCGAGGATGCGCTTCACCACGTCGAGGTTCTCGCGTTCCTGCCCGCTGATGTTGTAGGCCTCGCCGGCGGCACCGTGCCTCAACGCCACCTCGATGCCGTCGCAATGATCCTCGACGTGCAGCCACTCGCGGCGCTGCCTGCCGTCGCCGTAGACCGGCAGGTGCCGGCCGTCGAGCGCGTTCGTGATGAAGAGCGGCAGGAACTTCTCGGGGTACTGGCGCGGGCCGTAGGTGTTCGCACCGCGCGTGACCAGCGCGTCGACGCCGAACGTCCGCACGTACGCGAACACCTGAAGCTCGCCGCCGGCCTTCGAGGCGGAGTACGGGCTCGAGGTACGGAACGGGGCGTCCTCGCTGCACGCGGGCGCATCGAGGGGGACGTCGCCGTACACCTCGTCGGTGGAGACGTGCACGAGCCGCACCTGGGCGTGGCGCGCATGGTCGAGCAGCACCTGCGTCCCCAGCACGTCGGTGAGGATGAACTCCGCGGGCCCGAGGATCGAGCGGTCGACGTGTGTCTCCGCCGCGAAGTTGACGATCGCATCGCAGTCCTGCGCCGCACGGGCGACCGCCTCCGGATCGGCGATGTCGCCCTGATGGAACTCGAGCTCGACGCCCGCCAGGTTCGCACGGTTCCCGGCGTACGTGAGCTTGTCGAGCACCACGACGTCCTCGCCACGCTCGGCCAGGCGCCGGGCGAAGTGCGAGCCGATGAAGCCCGCGCCGCCGGTGACGAGGACGCGCATCGCTACAGGGTACTCACAGCCGCGCCAGGCACTCGCGCAGGCCCTCGCGCCAGTGCGGCAGCCGGGGCGCGCCGCGTTCGCTGCGGAGGACGGAATACGCAGGACGCGCGGCGCGGGCACCGAACTCGGCGCTCGTGATCCGGCGGACGCGCGTGTCGAGCCCGGCCTCCTCGAAGATCGCCTCGGCGAAGTCGGCCCACGTGCAGTCGCCCGCCGCGGCGACGTGGTAGACGCCGAACGGCAGCCGCAGCACCTGCTCGGTCGCCGCCGCCAGGTGACCGACGAAGGTGGGTGCGCCGCGCTGATCGCCGACGACCGCCACCTCGTCGCGCTCGGCGCCGAGGCGCAGCATCGTCCGGACGAAGTTCGTCGACGTCCAGCCGAAGAGCCAGGAGGAGCGGACGATCCACGCACGCTCCCCCGCCGCCGCCTCGCCCTGCAGCTTCGTTCTTCCGTAGGCGCCGAGCGGGGCCGTGGGATCCGATTCGACATACGGCTCACGCTTCGTGCCGTCGAAGACGTAGTCGGTCGACCAGACCACGAGCGGCGCCCCGAGCTCGGCGGCGTGCTGCACCCCGCCGACGTTGACCGCCGCCGCCTCCTGGGGATCGTCCTCCGCGCCGTCGACGTCGGTCCAGGCGGCCGCGTGCAGAACGAGGTCGGCCTCCAGGCCCGACGGCGGTGGGTAGGCGACGTCCCAGTCGGAACGCGTCAACGCCCGGGCGTCCGGAAACGTCTCGGCGAGCGCGCGGCCGAGCTGGCCGGCCGCACCGGTGATCACGACGCGGCGCGCTGGTCCCGCTCCGACAAGATCGGCGACCGCGTGCTCCACAGGTGGGCGACACGCGGGTCGTTCCAGGCGACGCCGTGCTCGTCGGGGCTCGCCGGGTCGTACTCCTCGGTGACGAAGTAGCAGAAGAGACAGTCGGTGAGCGCCTCGTAGCCGTGCGCGTTCCGTCCGTCGACGTAGATCGCCACCGGGTTGTCGTCGCCGATGTCCTCGGTGAACGTCTCGCCCGTCTCGCGATTCAGGACGACGACCCGCACCATTCCCTCCAGGCAGACGAAGAGGTCGTCCTGGCCGCGCTCGTGGTAGTGCAGGGCGCGGATCACGCCCCGGCGCGAGCGCGCGAGGTTCGCCTGGCGCACGGGCTTCGGCAGAGCGCTCGCGCGCATCAGCTCCTGGAACCAGCCGCGCTCGTCGTCGTGCCTGGTCAGCGGGACGCGGGTGACCACTACTTGTTTGCTCCGGTCTCCTCGATCAGCCGGCCGAGGTCGGCGAGATCGGCCCAGTGCTTGCCGCCGTCGTGCCACCAGCCTTCGACCCGGCGGACCTCGAGCTCGCCGCGCTGCGCATAGACGCGGTTGACATCGGTGATCTCGAGCTCGCCCCGGCTCGACGGCTGCAGGCCCTCGATGATCTCGAACACGTCCGGCGGGAGGCAGTACAGGCCGACCACGGCGTCGTTGGAGGGCGGCGCGTCGTACCGCGTGTCGACGCGGCCGGCCTTCTCGACGATGTCGACGACGTTGCCCTCGCCGTCGTAGTCGACGACACCGAAGTTCTCGGGGTCGGGGACCTCCTTCACGAAGACGACGGCCCCGTCCCGCCACGACGCGATCGCATCGGCGTGTGCGTGCTCGAAGATGTTGTCGCCGAGGCACACGACGAGCTGACCGCCGGCCGCGAAGTCGCGGGCCATGCCGACCACCTGCGCGATCCCGCCCGGCTCCACCTGAACCTTGTACGAGAGGTCGAGCTCGAAGAGCGGCTCGTCGCGCGAGCGCGACCGAACATGGCCGTTGCCGAGCAGATCGATGAACTGGCCCGCGTGCTGCTGGCCGGTGACGATCAGCACCTCGCGGATGCCGACGCGCTGCAGGAGCTGCAGCGGGTAGTAGACCATCGGCCAGCGCCCGACCGGCAGGAGGTGTTTGTTCGTGACCCGCGTCAACTCCTCGAGGCGGGTCGCGGTGCCGCCGGCGCAGATCAGGCCCTTCACGCCGGTGATCCTACGGCGGCAGCGGCCGCGGCGTCGCAAGTCGCGTCTGCGAGATCAGCCAGAACGATCCCTCCACCGCGGGGCCGATCAGCAGCGCAAATGCCAACGTGCCGATGCCCACGCGGCCGCCCATTGCGAACCCCACCAGGAGCACCGTCCCCTCGAGCAGGCTGCGCACCACCCCGATGCGCACGTGGGTGCGGAAGGCGCCGACGAGCATCAGCGAGTCGCGCGGCCCCGCCCCGAACGCCGCCCCGATGTAGAAGGCCGAGCCGACACCGAAGAGGACGAGCCCGGCCGCCAGCAGCGCCGCCCGCGCGGAGAGCGGCCACGCCGCCAGCGCCTGGACCGGCCCGAGCGGCTGGACGAGGACGACGAAGAGGCCGATCAGGGCTGCATTCGCGACCGTTCCCGCACCGGGCCTCGAGCCCAGCGACCACGCGAGGAAGAGCACGACGACGGCAACGAGCTCGTTGGCGAGCCCGAACGAGAGGGGCGTGTGGTTCGCGATCCCCTGATGCAGCACGTCCCACGGCGGGAGCCCGAGCCGCGACTCGAGGAACGCGACGATCCCGCAGGCGCAGAGAAAGAGGCCGGCGACGAGCCAGACCGACCGCGCGGCCCGTCCGCCACGCAGGACGGGAGCCGCGTGCACCGTCGGACGTTAGTGGAACGACGTCAGCCCGCGGCAGCGGTGGAGCCGCGGCGGCCGAGAGCCAGGCCCAGCGCGACGAGCACGCAGCCCAGGCACGTGAAGACGAGCGGCGCGACCCACGGGCGCTCCGCCCCGCTGCCGGCCGAGAAGGAGATCAGCCCGACGTGCGTCCACTCGAGCGCGAAGTGCACCGACGCGAGCAGGAGACCGACCGCGCCGAGGACCGCCCAGCTCGAGCGGCCGACGAGCTCAGCGAACAGCACGTAGACGACGGAGGTGATCGCGATCAGCGTCCAACCGACACCGCCGCCGCGCCAGAGCCAGACGAGGCTCCCGCCGATCAGCATTCCGGCGCCCACGTGCAGCCAGAAGCCGTAGGGCCGCACGGGGCTGAGGTCGACGACGACCGCAGCGGCGAGGTAGCAGAGCCCGACGAAGAGGGTGACGACCGCAGACCAGTTGCCGCCGTTCGAGAGCAGGTCGGTGACGACGACCCAGCCTGCAAGCACGGCCTGGGCGGCGAGGAGCGGAAAGCGAAACGTGTGGATGGCAACGGCGGCCGCCCCGAGCCAGAGCAGCTCGAGCGACAGCCGAGCGAGGTGAAAGCCGCCGAAGCCGGCCGAGGCGGCCGTCGGCGACTCCCACCCGAGCCACGACCAGAGCGCGCTGAGGAACGCCACGAACGCGATCACGGCGACGAACGCGAGGACGCCGGCCGCAACCGGGTGCGCGGCCCGCCGGAGGCCGGCTGCCGCACCGGCGAGAAGCGCGAGCAGGACCAGCGCCCAGCCTGCGTAGCCCGCCTGCCCCGACCTCGCTCCGAGATAGGTGAGCCAGCCGCCGGTGGCGCCGAGCACCGTCAGGCCGCCCGCATAGACGAGAAAGCTCCAGGCCGACCAGCGCGGATGCACCACCGCCACGAGCCCATCGTGTGCCGCACACCGGACGGCAGACCGACGCTCGACGGAGGCCGGACGGGGTACCGTTTGCGCTGGATGACACGCAGGGACGTCGACAAGGTGCAGGAGGAGATCGAGGAGCTGTTCGCGGACCTCTGGCAGGTACCGCGGTTCTCCGGGCCGCGGCACGGCTTCCGGCCCAACGTGGACTGCTTTCACACCGACGAGCCGCATGCTCTGACCGTGGTGGTGGAGCTGCCCGGCGTGGAGCCGCAATCCGTGCGCGTCGTGGCGGGCGAGCGGCTGCTGCTGGTCGCGGGCGAACGGAAGCGCCCTCGGGTGCCCGGCCGCGTCTACCAGCAGGTGGAGATCGAGTACGGCCCGTTCCAGCGGCAGGTCAGGCTCGTCGAGGACGTCGACCCCGAGCGGGCACACGCCCGCTTCGAGCACGGCGTGTTGACGATCGAGCTGCCGGTGGTCGAGCAGGCGCCTCCGGCCGGCCGCTACCGGATCACGATCGAGAGACGATGACCGAAGTCTTCGATCCCGTGGAGCCCGAGGAGCAGCAGCTCCAGTTCCCGGCGGCGCTGCCGGTGCTGCCGCTGAAGGAGACGGTGGTGTTCCCGCAGTCGATGTCGCCGCTCGCGGTCGGCCAGGAGCGGTCGGTGCAACTGATCGACGACGTCGTCGCAGGAGACCGTCTGCTCGCCCTGATCACGGCGAAGGACGGCTCGGTCGAGTCGCCCGGCTGGGACGACATCTACGAGGTCGGCACGATCGCGCTCGTCCACAAGATGATCAAGGTCCCGGACGGCTCGCTGCGGATCCTCGTCCAGGGCATCGAGCGCGTGCACCTCGACCGCAGGCTCGACGTCGACCCGTATCTGCTCGGCGAGTTCAGCGCGCTTCCCGACGTGCTGGAGGAGACGCCCGAGCTCGAGGCGCTGACGCGAAACGTGCAGGGACTCTTCGCGCGAATCATCGGCCTCGCGCCCTATCTGCCCGAAGAGCTGCAGCTCGCCGCCGCGAACGTGGACGACCCGAGCGCGCTCTGTCATCTCGTCGCCTCGACGCTCCGCACGATCAAGACCGGCGAACGTCAGGAGATTCTCGAGCAGCTCGACGTGGAACAGCGGCTGCGAACGGTCTCGGCGATCCTCAGCCGCGAGCTCGAGGTGTTCGAGCTCGGCTCGAAGATCCAGTCTCAGGTCCAGTCGGAGATGGAGAAGGGCCAGCGGGAGTACTTCCTGCGCCAGCAGTTGAAGGCGATTCAGCAGGAGCTCGGCGAGGACGACCCCGAGCAGGCCGAGATCGCCGAGCTGCGCGATCGGCTCGACGCGCTCGGAGAGCTGCCCGCCGACGTGCGCAAAGCCGCCGACCGCGAGCTCGAGCGCCTCGAGCGGCTTCCCTCCGCGGCGGCCGAGTACGGCGTCATCCGCACGTACCTCGAGTGGGTCCTCACCGTCCCGTGGGCGACGTACACGGAGGACAACCTCGACCTGGAGCACGCGCGCCAGGTGCTGGACACCGACCATTTCGACCTGGAGAAGGTGAAGGACCGGATCATCGAATACCTCGCCGTCGCGAAACTGCGGAACGAGGTGTCCGGCCAGATCCTCTGTTTCGCCGGGCCGCCCGGCGTCGGCAAGACCTCGCTCGGCCATTCGATCGCGAACGCGCTCGGACGCAAGTTCGTCCGGCTCTCGGTGGGCGGTGTGCGCGACGAGTCGGAGATCCGCGGCCACCGGCGCACCTACATCGGCTCGATGCCGGGATCGATCATCCGCTCGCTGCGCGACGCGGAGTCGGCGAACCCGCTCGTCCTGATCGACGAGATCGACAAGATGGGCAGCGACTGGCGCGGCGACCCGGCGAGCGCGATGCTCGAGGTGCTCGACCCCGAGCAGAACCGCACGTTCCGCGACCACTACCTCGACCTGCCGTTCGACCTGTCGAAGGTGCTGTTCATCTGTACGGCGAACACGCTCGACACGATTCCCGGGGCGCTGCTCGACCGCATGGACGTGATTCACCTGTCGGGATACACCGAGGAGGAGAAGCTCGGGATCGCGAAGCGCTACCTGCTCCCGAAGCAGCTGGAGCTGCACGGCCTGCAGCGACGGCAGTTGACGCTGTCGGACAAGGTCCTGCGCGCGGTGATCCGCGAGTACACGCGCGAGGCCGGCGTCCGCAACCTCGAGCGGCGGCTCGCCGACGTCTGCCGCAAGGCGGCGACCCAGGTGGCGAAGGGGCGCGCACAGAAGATCCGTGTCGACGACGCCCGGCTGCGCGAGTGGCTCGGCGCGCGCCGCTTCGCCGGCGAGGTGCGCAAGCGCACCTCCGACCCTGGGGTCGCCACCGGGCTCGCCTACACGGCGGTCGGCGGCGACGTCCTCTTCATCGAGGCGGCCGCCTACCCCGGCAAGGGCAGGCTCACGATCACGGGGCAGCTCGGCGAGGTGATGCAGGAGTCCGCGCAGGCCGCTCTGTCGTGGGTGCGGTCGCACACCGGCGAGATGGGGCTTGCCGACGACTGGTTCGCGAATCACGACATCCACATTCACGTGCCGGCGGGCGCCGTGCCGAAGGACGGGCCGTCCGCGGGCGTGACGATGGCGACGGCGATCGCGTCGCTCGTGCGCGGCGAGCCGGTGGCGGACGACGTCGGCATGACCGGGGAGATCACGCTGACGGGCCAGGTCCTGCCGATCGGCGGCCTGCGCGAGAAGTCGCTGGCCGCCCAGCGCGCCGGTCTGAAGCGCGTGATCTTCCCGCGCGAGAACGAGCCCGACCTCGACGAGCTGCCGCCCGAGGCGCGGGAGGCGCTCGAGTTCATCCCCGCGAGCACGATCGAGGATGTGTTCGCGGCCGCGTTCGACGGCAAGCGCCGCGCCCGCCGCCCCGCGGCCCGGGGCATCGAGCGCCAGGCCGCTATGCCGCCGGGTTGAAGCTCGTCAGCAGCTGCGAGCAGAACGCGTCGGACGACGACGTGCTGACGCGGCAGAGCAGCTGATACTCGCGCTTCCCGATCAGGACGAAGGTGTACTGGTCGACGTGGCCGTCGATCTTGACGTCATAGCGGTGCGACTTCACGCCCCCCGCGGTCACGGTCTTCCTCCCGGCGAGCGTCCCGCCCGTCTGCTGCGCAATCGTCTTCATGCGCAGATCGAGCTCGCTGGCGACCCGGTCGAAGAGGGCGGCCGTGTAGGGCCGCACGAGCGGGAAGGTCGAGACCTGAACGAGCTCCGAGCCGCGGGAGGCGGCCGACCCGCGCGCCGAGTGCTCGACCTCCCACCCGGCGGGCGCCAGGAAGCTGATGCCGTTGCGCTTGACGAGCTGATACTGCGCCTTCGGCTCGCCCGACCCACCGCAGCCTGCGAGGATGAGCACAACCAGGATCAGCACAGCCAGAAGGAGCGCCTGTTTGCGTCGGAGGAGCCGGGGTATCAGGCGCAAGGTATCGAGGGGAAAGGATCCAGCAAGCATGGTCAAGACAAAAGACAAGGTCTACGACGCAGCGGAGAACGTCAAACCCTACGTCGAGCGCGCGATGAACGACGACAAGCTGCGCGAGGACGTGATGAGCGCGTTTGCAACGGCGAGAGAGCTCTACAACGAGCTGGTCGGCCCGCGCGGCGCGGTCACGCTCGCCACTCGTGTGGCGACCGACGACGACATCCGCGAGAAGCTGCGGGCTGCGGTCGACGATCTCAGGAACGCCGCCGACCGTCTCCAGGGCAAGAAGTCGCGCAGTGGGCGGAACGCAATGCTCCTGCTCATCGGCATCGCGCTCGGCATCCTCTTCAACCCCGTCACGGGCCCCGAGACTCGGAGATGGGTCAAGGACATGGTCAGCGGCGGGGACGACGAGTTCGGCGGCGACTACCCGTCGACCAACGGCGGAGCCGCAACCTAGAAGCGCGCGTTCGCGCTACCCGCGACCGAGATCGCCCGTCGGCGCGGGTACGGTCGGAACGAGCGTCTGCATCAACGCTGACGCCTTCAGCGGCGTGAGCGCCCGCTCGAGCGACGCCGGGTCGAGGCCGTCCGCGGCCGAGATGTCGGTCATGCCGAGCAGGATCGCCCCGGGCTCGGGTGTGGACGAGCCGCCGGTCACGTACGGCGCCCAGCCCGAGGCGACGGGGAACGGCAGGTCCTTCTGGTGCTTCCACGCATCGAGGTACGGCGTCGGGTCGACGGCGCCGTCGTAGCCGAGGTAGAGCAGCGAGACGGGGTGCACCTCGAAGTGCAGATGGACGGGCGTCCCCTCGGCGTCGCCCGTGTTGCCCATGAACCCGACGACCTGGCCGGCCTTCACGTGCGCACCGTTCGTCGCAGCCGTCGAGAACGCGGAGAGATGCGCGTAGTAGAACTGGTTCCCCTGCTGGTCGAGGATCCAGAGGCGGTTCCCGCCGATCTTGTTCCACCCGACCGAGAAGACCGTGCCGTCGGCGACCGCGAGGAGCGGCTGCCCGAGCCGCCCGAAGATGTCGTCGCCGTGATGGTAGGTGACGTCCGAGCGGGCGGCGCCGAACGTGTCGATGTACGACGACTGGCCGTAGACCGGGAAGACATAGTGACCGGCGGTGAGCTTCGGGTGCAGCTTCAGCGGGCCGCCGCTCGGGCCGGTGCTCTGCTTGGGGCGGAGTCGAGGAGCGTCCCCGGCCGCCGGGTTCACGTTCTGCTCCGGCACCGTCTCGGTCGTGGTGGCCGGCGTCGTCTCGGTCGCCGCCGTCGTCGTCTCGACCGGCGGAGCGGTCTGGACGGCCGCTTCGGCATAGCCGATCTGGATCTCGCTCGAGGCCGGCAGGCCGGCGTGATCGGCCGTCAGGCGCACGTCGAGCTCCGTGACGAAGCCGCGGTAGCCCTTCGCTCCGGCCGGTGCGCTCAGGTCGCTCCGCTCGGCGCCGATCGTCAGCTGCCCCCAGTCGGCGATGGCGGCGGCGGTCACGCCGGCCGCAACGGGCTGTCCCTCGACCTTCAGGTTCGTGACGAGGCTGCCGTTCCAGTTGCCGCCGGCGCCCGAGTAACCGGTCCCGGCCGAGGCGCGGGCGGTGACGGCGTCGGCGGTGATCTCGCCGTTGAAGAGGGAAAGCGCCGTCACGACGCTCTCGGCGGCAGCGGACGCGTTCTTCTCGACCCCGGTGGTCGCGCTCGCGGTCGTCGACTGCGCCGAGACGATCGAGCCGTCCGCGGGATACGCGAACGCGCCGCCTGCGGCCGGGGCCGCGTCCGGCGGTGAGACGACGACGGGCGTCGCCACGGCCGTCGCCGGGAGAGCGACCTTGATCGCCCAGGCCGTCGCGGCGGCGGTGGGGGCGTGGGCGGGCCCCTCGGCGCCGGCCGACCCGAAGGCGAGCAGGGCGAGGGGCAGAAGGAGTGCGAGGCGGCGGCGCACCATCCCAGATTCTGCCAGGGATCGAGGATTCCTCAGAGACCGCCGCCGTAGCGGGGATCTGCGGCGACCTCCTCGGCGACGGCGCGCAGCTCGTCGACAACCGCTTCCCGGTGCACCGGATCACGCAGGAGCGCCTCGATCCACGGCTCCGTGCCGTCGAAGTCGGGCACGTCGTGCTCCACGAGCAGCCGGCCGAGCAGCAGACCGACGCGGATCGAGGCAAGCCTGCGGAAGGCCGGCAGGCGGCCGGGCGCTGCGACCAGCTCGTCGATCTCGGGATGCTCCCCCTGCAGCCGGGCGACGACGGCGCCGATCGGCTCGTCGACCGGCGGGGCCCACACGAGGTCGCGGTCGCTCATGGGCTGGAAGTGTTCACGATCTGTCCCGCAACCGCCAGACGATGTGCGCCGCCGTGACCAGCAACAGGGCGCCGAACATCTTCCGGAGGGTGCTCTCTGCGAGCGACTCGGCGACGATCACCCCGACCTGGACGCCGGCGATCGACGCGATGCCGATCACCGCGGCGGCACGGGCGTCGACGTTCCCGTAGCGGCTCTGCCGCCACGTCCCGACGATCGCCGTCGGGAGGATGGCGAGCAGCGACGAGGCCTCCGCGTGAAGCTGGGTCAGGCCGAGCACCAGTGCGAGCGTCGGCACGAAGATGATGCCCCCGCCGACACCGAACAGGCCGGCGAGCACGCCGCCGAGCGCGCCGATCAGCACGACGAGCGCGATCGTCATACGAGGAGGCGCACTCCGACGGCGGCGAGCAGCACGGCGAACCCGTACGACAGACGCCGCACGTGGATGCGCTGCTGCAGTGCGGTCCCGACCAGCACGCCGAACATCGCCGGGATCCCGACGAGCGCCGCGGCGCCGACCTTCACGTCGCCGTGGAACCCGTAGGTGACCGCCCCCGCGAGCGACGAGACGAGGATCGCAGCGAGCGATGTCCCGGCGGCCCTCCGCTGATCGAACGCGAGCAGCAGCACGAGCAAGGGCACGATCACGATCCCGCCGCCGACGCCGAAGATCGCGCCGAAGAAGCCTGCCAGGAGCCCGATCGCAAGCAGCTTCAGCACGTCTCGTACTCTATTCGGGTGGATCCGCTCACCCTGCTCACGGCCGATCCCGGCCGCGCGGCGCTGTTCCTCGACGTCGACGGGGTGCTGGCTCCGATCGTGCCGCGTCCCGAGGACTCGTCCGCGCCGCCGGAGACCCGCCGCGAGCTCGAGCGGCTGGCCGGACGCTATGCCCTCGTCGCGTGCGTGACGGGCAGGACCGGCGAGCTGGCGCGCACGATCGTCGGCGTCGACGGCCTGCGCTATGTCGGCCAGCACGGCCTGGAGCTCGAGCCGGAGGCTGCGGAGTGGGCCGATCGCATTCACGCGTTCGCCCGCGAGTGGCCGTGGGCGTGGCAGGAATTGAAGCCGCTGACCGTCGCCTATCACTACCGGCTCGCGGCCGACGAGCCCGAAGCACGCATCGAGCTGGAAGCGGTGGCGACGGCCGCACTGGCCGCGGGGCTCCGTCCACGCTGGGGGCGGATGGTGCTCGAAGTGCTCCCGCCGGTTGATGCGACGAAGGGGACCGCCGTGCGTCACCTGCTCGAGGAGACCGGGCTCGTGCGGGCGCTGTATGCGGGCGACGACACGACCGACATCGACGGCTTCGCGGCGCTCGACGGCCTGGAGGCCGCGGTGCGGGTCGCGGTCTCATCGGCCGAGGGGCCGTCTGCGCTCGGCGAGCGCGCCGACCTGATCGTCGGCTCGACGGAGGCGTTCCTCGAGGTGTTGAAGCGGCTCTAGCTCAGTCCGGCGGGTCGAGCCGGTCGACCAGGTCGAGCGCCTGCTGCAGCGTGCGCCGCAGGGCTGCGAGCCGATCGCCGTGCTCCGCGGTGGCGGTAGCCGTGAACATGCGCGACGTGCTCGAGCTCGTCTGCGAGCCGACGACGGTTCGCGTCCATGGCCCGGCGCCTTCGCTTTCCGGAGGCGGCCACAGCCGGGCCACGGCGCCGGCCGCCTCGAGGATCGCGGCAGTGTCGATCTCCATGCTCGCGAGCTCGAGCTCGGCGACCGGCCACTCGCAGTAGAGGCGGAGAAGGCCCGCGGTGGGGAGCGGCCAGAGCCAATAGCCGACGTTCCAGTCGACGCTCGTGCCGCTCGCGCTGCCGCTGCCTCCCGAGCCGCCGGACTGGCGTAGCACCGGCTCGCCCGGCCCATCTCCAGGCGCAAACGGGTGCCGGCCTGCCTCCGCGAGGTTCGAGACGCGACGGCCGTCCGGCAGCTCGAGTCCGAAACGAAGGAACCCGTCCGGGAGCTCCGCCGCCCCGATCCGGCCGACATGCTGCTCGTGGAAGATCAGGTTCGACCGGCCGGGCTGCAGGCCGCCGACGTGAGCCACGAGCTGAAACTGGACGCCGTTCGAGTGGACGAGCGCGTGCGACAGCGCAACGACGCTGCGGGGCGAGCGCGCGAGCACAACCCCGAACGGGACCGCGACGCCGAGCTCGCCGCTCGGCGGCCCGACCCACTCCGCCTGCTCGTGCTCGACCGGCGGCTCGGGCTCCGGCTCCTCGAGATCGCGAGCGAACAGGTCGCCGAAGCCCACGTGCGCAGTCTAGTTCGCGTCGAGAGCCGAGCGCCTTTCAGAGCCGGCGGCGCCTGACGGCGCCGCGACGCCGAGCTCGGACATGCCCGGGCCCGACATGCCCGGGGTCTGACCCCCGCCATGTCCCGGCCGGACATGTCGAACGTGACGAGATCGAAACACCTCGACCAGGTCGAGCCGCGAAACCCTGGAAACACGCCGGCGAACGCCGGCCACAACGGACACGGCCGGGGTCTGACCCCGGCGTTCGGCCGACGCCGAGGTTCGTCGAGGCTGCGCGCGACGGGGTGCCGGCTCGCTGCCCTGACGTGCGCTGTCCCTGACGTGCGCCGTCTAGAAGCCGAGCCGTTCCCGTAGCTGGCGCGCCTGGCGGCGCGCGACGTCGAGCTCGGTCCTCCGGGCGTCCGCGAGCTGCAGGCACAGCCGCTCCGGCGAGTTGCGGCGCGCCACCCCGGCGACCTTGCTCAGGTTGACGAGATACGAGCGGTGGATGCGCGCGAAACGCGCGGCGGGCAGCCGCTCCTCGAGCTCCCCGAGCGACGCCGTGCAGAGGTACGAGCGGTCGTAGGTGTGCACGCGGCTGTAGTCGCCGTCTGCCTGCGCGTAGTGGACCTGGTCGTAATCGAGCAGCTCGGTCCCGCCGCCTGCCACCACGGGCACCTTCTCGATCGACAGGCCGTTCTCGACCGAGCGCTCTTGCAGACGCCCCACGACGCGGGCGAGGCGGTCGGGGTCGACGGGCTTCAGGAGATAGTCGAACGCCTCGACCGCGAACGCCTCGACCGCGTACCGCTCGTGCGCGGTCACGAAGACCACCGCGGGCGGGTCGGCGCGCTCGCGTACGAGGGGCGCCGCCTCGAGGCCGCTGAGGCCGGGCATCTCGACGTCGAGAAAGACGACGTCCGGCGCCAGGTTGCGCGCGAGCTCGAGCGCCTCCCGTGCGGTGCCGGCCTCGCCGACGACGTGCACGTCGGCCTGGTCGTCGAGCAGATACCGCAGCTCCGACCGCGCCGGAGCCTCGTCGTCAACGAGCAGCGCCCGGATCATGGGGCGACCGGCACCTCGAGCCGCACGACGGTGCCGAACGGGAACGAGCGCAGGCGGACGCGCTCGCCGTAGTGCGCGGTGAGCCGTTGATCGACGTTCGCGAGCCCGAGGCCCGTGCCGTCGCCCAGCCCGACCCCGGGCTCGAGGACGCGCTCGATCACCTCGCGCGCGATCCCGCGGCCGTCGTCGCGGACCGTGACGCGCAGGCGGCCGCGCCTCACGCGTGCGCGCACGAGCAGATGCAGCGGCCGGTCGGTCTTGCCGTGCTTGATCGCGTTCTCGACGAGCGGCTGCACGAGCAGCGGCGGCAGTTTGACGGCGAGCGCGTCCGGCGCCGCGTCGATCGTCACCTCCAGCTGCGGGCCGAACCGCGCCTGCTCGAGCTCGAGGTAGCTGCCCACGTGCCGCAGCTCCTCCTCGAGCGTGATGAACTCACCCGGCCGCGCGAGCCGGCTGCGGAGGTGGTCCGCGAAGGCGAGCACGAGCCGCCGCGCACGTTCCGGGTCGGTGCGGATGAACGACGCGATCGTGTTCAGCGCGTTGAACACGAAGTGCGGCTCCATCTGCGCCTGCAGCGCAGTGGTCGTCGCGGAGTGGAGTTCGGACAGCTGCAGCTGCGCAGAGAGCTGGCTGCCGAGCAGGTCGAGCGTCTCGACGGCTGTCTCGTCGAGCGGCGATCCTGCCGTCGCGTAGGCGACGACCGCGCCGGCCGGGCCGTCGGTGAGCTGCAGCGGGACGACGGCGGCCGCGCCCAGCGGGCACGCAGGATGTACGCACTCCGTCCGGATCCCGAGAGGTGCGAGCAGCGACCGTCCCTGGGCGAGCGCCTCGTAGACCGGCCGGATCGGCTGGTCGCCGGCACCATGATGGTCGGCGCCCGCACCGACGAACGCCAGCACCTCGTGGGTGTCGGTAACCGCGACCGCGCCGAACCCGAGCTTCTCGAAGAGCTGGTACGCGAGCATGCGCGCAGCCGATCGGGTCAACCCGCGCCGAAGCTCGGGCAGGGTGGCCTCGAGCAGTTCGAGCACCGGCGCTTGGCGCCTGGGCCTGCGCACGCGGGGCATGATCAGGATTGTGCACGTGACCGACGAAGTCCTCGCTCCGCTCAGCGCCCGTTACGGCACGCCGGCCGAGCTGGAGTGGGCCGGCGAGATCAGCGAGCCGGAGTTTGCGCTCGCCACGTACAACCCGAGCCGCAGGCACGACGTGACGCTCTTCATCCTCGACCCGCACAGGCGGCTTGCCCTCATCCGCAAGCCACACTTCGCCGCGGGGATCTGGCGGCCGCCGGGCGGCGGCGTCAAGCCGGGAGAGGACTTCGTGCTCGGGGCGGAGCGGGAAGCACTCGAGGAGACCGGCCTGGAGGTGCGGATCGTGCGGTACCTGGTCGCGACGCGGGCATCGTTTCTCTTCGAGTCGCAGACGGTGGAGTGGCAGACCCATGTCCTTCTGGCCCGGACGACGGACACCGTGCCTGCCCCGCACGACACGGAGGAGATCGCGGCTGCGCGCTGGGGCACGCTCGACGAGCTCGCCGGCCCGCTGCGCGAGCGGCTGCTGCAAACGGGCCGTGCGCTCTGGCGCTATCGCGTCGCGCTGCACGATGAGGCGCTGGAGGCGCTGCGCGGGGCACCCCGCGTCCCACCGGACGGCGTCTGAGCTTCCTCTGACCTTCCTCCGAGCCGCCTCGGAGATCTGACAGGGCCTGGATCGGCCGTCGTCGGCCCGCCGGCAAAGGGGGCTCGACGGTTTTTCTCCCAGCGAGATTTCCCCCGCAAACGAGCGGAATTTGGTGGTTCTACGATGCGTAACTGGCTCAGAGGAACGTCAGACGTGGCTCAGAGGAAGCTCAGACGTCGTGGGTCGACCGTGGGGAGGTCGCAGGCACGTCGGCCGGGGGCACGGCGCCCGCTCGGTCAGGGCTCTTCGCGAATGAACGAATAGCCGACGTCGAGCGGGGTCGGCGGATACTCGACGATCCGCTGCTCGCCGTTCCGGCGCCAGCCGTGCTTCTCGTAGAAGCGCCGGGCACGGAGGTTCTCCTCGAGCACCCAGAGCTTGACCTCGACGCAGTCGAGCAGCGCAGCGAGCACCGCATCGTGCAGCGCGAGCGCGACGCCGGTGCCCCACGCCGCCGGCACGACGTAGAGGCCGTGCAGCCAGCAGTCGGCGAACGCAGCGAGGCCCACCGCGGCGCCGTCCTGCTCCGCGACGAGCACGGCCCCCGGGAACGCCCGCCAGCGCCCGCGCACGGCCTCGTCGGGATACGGGAACTCCTCGGGCGGGAAGATGTGCGACAGCCCGGCCAGCGACGCGGCGCGCTGGAGCCCGAACTGGAGGTCGGCCTCGTCCCGGCCCGAGGGCCTGATCGCAAGGCTCACTCGAGCACGTCGAGGACGCCCGGGATCGACGTCACGCGCGGCCCGTCCCAGTCTTCGAGCCCCGGCCAGAGCGGCCCCTCCCCATCGCGGTGGATGAGGATCGCGTCCATGCCGACGCGGCGTGCGCCCGCGAGCTCGTCGTTCGCGCCGTCGCCGACGAACACCGCCTCGTGCGGCTCCACGCCGAGCAGCCTGCAGCAGTGCAGGTAGATCTCGGGATCCGGCTTCGACATTCCGACCCGGGACGAGAACACCTCGGCGTCGAAGAGGCCCGCGAACTCCGACTCCGGCCAGAGCGTCTCGATGTCCTCGCTGCAGACCGTGATCAGCCCGACGAGGTAGCCGTCCGAACGCAGGCGGCGCAACGTGTCGACGGCACCGGGCCGCGGCACAAGCGACCGGCGGTGATGCCGCAGCCGCACCGCGCAGATCTCGTCGTGGAGCTCGGCCGGCACGCCCGCGTCGGTCAACGCCACCCGAATCGGCGCGTTGTAGCGCGTCGTCGACCGACTCCAGCGCTCGCCGAAGTCGCCGCCGACGATCGCGGCAACCTCGGTCCCCATCAGGTCCGCCGCCTCGCGGTCCCAGTCGATCAGCGTCTCCCAGAGGTCGAAGATCACTGCCTTGCGGCGCACGAGCGCAGCACCTCCCAGGCGCGCCGAACGTCACCCTCGGTCGTCCCGGCATTCCCGATCGCGAGGCGAATCGCGTCCTGCCCCCGCAAGGTCGCCGCGGCGACGAAGAGCTCGCCGGTCGCGGTCGCAGCGCGCGCCAGCTCGACGTTGTCGGCCTCGACGTGCCGGAAGCAGACCGTGGAGAACGGATGCGGCGCAACGACCTCCCAGCCCGGCTCCGCCTCGACGAGCTCCGCGAAGAGCTGCGCGAGCCGCACATGCTCGCGGATCAGGGCGCGCAGGCCCTCGGCGCCGTACCAGCGCAGCACGAACCACAGCTTGAGCGCGCGGAACCGGCGCCCGAGCGCAGGGCCGTAGTCCTTCAGGTCGACGGCCGCCTCCGTCGCGGTGAGGTAGTGCGGCACCAGCGCAAACGCCTCGTAGAACGCCTCCGGCCGGCGCGTCCAGACCGTCGAGCAGTCCATCGGCGTGAAGAGCCACTTGTGGGGATTCACGACGACGGAGTCGGCGCGGTCGACGCCGTCGAGGCACCAGCGGAGCTCGGGGCAGACGGCGGCCGAGCCGGCGTACGCCGCGTCGACGTGCAGCCACACATCCGCCTCCTCACAGCGCCGCGCAAGCTCGGGCACGGGATCGACGGCTGTCGTCCCGGTCGTGCCGACGGTCGCCACGACGGCGGTCGCATCGGCGAGATCGAAGTCCGCTCTCATCCGGAACTCGTCGTCAACCCCCACCTCCCGAAACTCGAGGCCGACGAGCCGCGCGGCCCGCTCCACGCTCAGGTTCGCCTGCTCCGAGGCGTAAACCGCCCCGCCCGGCTTCCGGGTGCGCGCGGCCGCGAGCGCGGCAACGGTCGCGGTCGACGCCGTGTCCTCGATGTGCCCGTGCCAGCCGCGCGGCAGCCCGAGCAGCTGCGCCAGCCAGTCGAGCACCGTCACCTCGAGCTCCGTGGCGGCGGGGGACGACAGCCAGGTCATGCAGTTCACGTTCAGAGCGGCGATCAGGAGCTCGGCCAGGATGCCCGGCTCGGAGCCCGTGTTGGCGAACCACGCGAAGAAGCGGGGGTGGTTCCAGTGCGTCAACCCCGGGACGATCAGCGCGTCGAGGTCGTGCAGCAGCGCCTCGAACGGCTCGCCCTGCTCCGGCGCGGACGCGGGCAGCCGGGCGCGCACGGCCCCGGGCTCCACCTGCGCGGCGACCGGCAGCTCGCCGACGCGGCTCAGGTAGGCGTCGACCCACTCGGCCGCCTGGTTCAGGTCGTCGCGGAAGCTCATCTCTTCTTGCGCAGCTTCTCGATCTGTTTCCAGGTGCGTGTGTTCAACACGTCGTCCTTCGTCAACCAGGCACGGCGCGCCTGGCCGACGCCGAGCTCGACGTAGTCGAGCGCGCCGACCCGGTGACCGTCGGAGTCGACCACGACCTTCAGCCCCGCCTCGCGTGCCGCGCGCAGGTGGACGTCGCTCAGGTCGAGCCGGTCGGGCTGGGAGTTCAGCTCGATGAACGTCCCGGTCGCCAGCGCGTGCTCGATCACCCGCTCGAGATCGATCGGCGACGGCGGCCGCTTGCCGATCTTGCGGCCGGTCGGATGACCGATGCAGTCGACGTACGGGCTGTCCATCGCCGCGAGGATGCGCTCGGTCGGATTGTGGTCGAACCGCGAATGCGTGGAGGCGACCACCCAGTCGCGCGTCGCGAGGTCGGTGTCGTCGACGTCGAGGGTGCCGTCGGGCCTGATGTTGACCTCGATGCCCTTGAGAATGCGAAACGGCGCAACCAGCTCGTTCAGCGCGTCGATCGCCTCCGACTGGCGCTGCAGCAGGGCGCCGCGCAGCCGGTGCGAGTGGTCGCAGACCGCGTAGTACGCATAGCCGCGCAGCCGGGCGGCCCCGACCATGTCCTCGAGCGTGTCCTTGCCGTCGGACCACGTCGTGTGCGTATGCAGATCGCCGCGCAGGTCGGCGAGCGCGACGAGCTTCGGCAGGGTGCCGTCACGCGCCGCGGCGAGCTCGCCGCCGTCCTCGCGCAGCTCCGGCGGGATCCAGTCGTAGCCGAGGAAGCGATAGAGGTCGTCCTCGCGCGCAAAGTGATGCTCCTCGCCGCTCTCGACCTCGGTGACCGAGTACTCGGAGACCGAGTAGCCGCGGCGAACCGCGCTCTCGCGCAACGCGACGTTGTGATTCTTCGAGCCCGTGAAGTGCTGGAGCAGGTTGCCGTAGCTCTCCGGCGGCACGACCCGGAGGTCGAACCTGGAGCCGTCGTGCGAGACGACCGTCGCCTTCGTCGACCCCTTGGCCCCGACGTCGACCACCCACTCCAGCGAGCAGAAGTAGTCGACGAGCGCGTCCGGATCGGTGGCCGTCGCGATGATGTCGAGGTCGCGCACGGTCTCGCGCATGCGGCGCGCCGAGCCGGCGAGGGACACCTCGACCGCCGCAGGGTGCTCGCGCAGCACCTCGACGACCGCCCGCAGCTTGGGCAACGTGGACCCGAGCAGCGCCCGGTGAGGGCCTTCCGTCGCCTTGGGCTGCGCGAGCGCGGCGGCGATCTTCTCCTCGGTCCCCGGGCCGATGCCGGCGTGCCCACGCAGCTCGTGCGCCTCGGCGGCAGCCTGCAGGGCGGCGACGGAGGTGATGCCGAGCTCGTGCCAGATCCGGCGGGCCGTCTTCGGCCCGAGCCCCGGCAGGCGCATGAAGACCGCGACCTCCGCCGGCACCTCGGCCTTCTTCTTCGTCAGCGCGTGGATCTCGCCGTCGTCGACGACCTCGACGATCTTGCCCTCGATCGTCTTCCCGATCCCCTGCAGCTCCTTCGCCTTCCCGTCGAGCGCAAGCTGCGCCACCGAGGACGGCGTCTCGCGGATCCGCGTCGCCGCCCTGCGATAGGCACCGACGCGGAACCCGTCCGATCCCCCGAGCTCCATCAGGTCGGCGAGCAAGTCGAGTTGCTCCGCGAGCAGTTCATTCCGCGGAAGTTCGGCCACGCAGCGATCATAGGCGCGCCGATGAGCGCGACCGTCTGCCTGCCGACCTACAACGAGCGCGCGAATCTCGAGCCGATGGTGCTGGCGCTCCAGCAGGTGCTGCGGCCGGGCGACCGGGTGCTCGTGATCGACGACAGCTCGCCCGACGGCACGGGCGAGATCGCCGACCGGCTCGCTGCCGAGCTCGACTTCGTCGACGTCCTGCACCGGGAGCGCAAGGAGGGGCTCGGCCCGGCGTACCTCGCGGGCTTCCGCGTGACGCTGCAGACCGACGCCGAGCTGATCCTCGAGATGGACTGCGACTTCTCGCACAGCCCGCAGGACGTCCCGCGGCTGATCGCAGCGGCCGAGGAAGGCGCCGATCTCGTGCTCGGCTCCCGCTACGTGCCCGGGGGGCACGTCGGCAACTGGGGGCTGCTCCGGCGCGGGATCTCGCGCTCCGCCTCCCTCTACACGGGGCTCTTCCTGCACATGGGCGTGAAGGACCCCACGGGCGGATTCAAGTGCTTTCGGCGTCACGTCCTCGAGGAGCTCGACCTCGACGCGATCAGGCCGCGCGGCTACGCCTTCCAGATCGAGACCACCTACCGGGTCAAGCGGGCCGGCTTCCGCGTCGTCGAGATCCCGATCACCTTCAACGACCGCACGGCCGGCTCGTCGAAGATGAGCAAGGCGATCGTGCTGGAGGCGATCTGGGCCGTGCCGCTGCTGCGCGTGCGTCGCTAGCCTGGCCGCATGCGCGACATCACCGACGAGACGTTCGACGCGGAGGTCCTCGGTGCGGCGAGACCCGTCGTCGTCGACTTCTGGGCGCCGTGGTGCGGCCCGTGCAAGGCGATCGAGCCGGCCCTCGCGGAGCTCGCGGCGGCCAACGAGAGCGTCGAGTTTGTGAAGATCGACATCGACGAGAACCGTCACACGGCCGACCGCTTCAGCGTGCTGTCGCTGCCCACCGTGATGCTCTTCCAGGACGGCGAGCCCCGCGAGACCGTCTACGGTGCGCGCTCGAAGAAGCACTTCGAGAAGAAGTTCGGCCCTTACTTCTGATCGAGGAAGTGCTCCCAGCCGCGGAGCTCGTACGGCTCGCCCGCGCGGAGCAGGACGACGCCCTCCCCCGACCGGACGCTCCCGATCACCGGCAGGCCGTCCGCATCGGCGACGGCCGCCAGCAGCTCGAAGTCCTCGCCGAAGCCGAGGTCTGCGATCGTCGCGCCCGGTGCAAGCGGCACGGCGTCGAGGTCGAGCTCGACCCGGACGCCCGACCGCCGCGCGATGTGCCCGGCATCGACGGCGAGCCCGTCCGAGATGTCGAGCAGGGCGTGCGCGCGGCGCGCGAGCGCGCGGCCCTCGTCGATCCGAAGCGGCGGGCGCACGTACGAGCACGCGCGGAAAGCGGCACCCGCACCGCCGAGCGGGCCGGTGACGACGAGCACGTCGCCCGGCACGGCGCCCGCCCGGCCCGGCACGCGCTCGCTGCGGCCGATTGCGGTCACCGAGACGAGCACCGCTCCGGCTGCCGTCGTGTCACCGCCCACGACCGGCACGCCCGCCTCGGCGATCCCCTCGTAGAGCTCGACCACGGAGGCGGTCTCCGTGCCGGCGGGCGTCGCGAGGGTGACGAGCAGCGCCTCCGGGGCCGCCCCCGACGCGGCGAGATCGCTGAGGTTGACGGCGGCGGCGCGAAAGCCCAGCTCCCGCCAGCCGATCCAGTCGAAGCGGAAGTGGACGTTCTCGACGAGCGCGTCCTGCGTGACCACGAGGTCCGGGCCGAGCTGCGCCGCGTCGTGCTCGACGCCGACGATCAGCCCGCGCCGCTCGAGCTCCGCGAGGAGCCCGAGCTCACCGCTCTCCGAGAGCCGCGTCAACCGCCCTCCTCACGCTCGGATCGACGGCCGCGCGGATCGTCGCCACACCGGCAGCGCCTGCACCGACGCACGCGGCCGCGTTGGACGCGTCGATGCCGCCGATCGCGACGACGGGCACGCGCGCCTCGGCACAGATCGCGCGGAGCCCGTCGAGGCCGATCGGCGCCGCAGCGTCCGCCTTCGACGGTGTCTCCCAGACGGGCCCGGCGCCGAGATAGTCGGCGTCCGCCGCACGGGCCTCGTCGAGCGTGGTCACCGAGCGGCCGAGCAGGAGACCCTGTGCGCGGGCCTGCTCGGCACCCGGGTCGTCCTGGCCGAGGTGCACGCCGTCGGCGCCGAGCGCGAGCGCAGCCTCGACGTCGTCGTTGACGACGAACGTGACCCCGAGCTCGGTGAAGCCGTGGCCCCGCTCGACGATCTCCGCCGTCGGCCCCTTCACCCGCAGCTGCACGACGGTGGCGCCGGCGGCGACCGCGCGGCGCGCCGTCGCCAGGTCGGCAACGAGCGCGTGCACCCTCACGACGTGCGGGCCCTCGCGTCGAGGGTTGCCGGGTCGAGTGCGGCGAGCGCGTCGTAGAGCGCCACGTGAAACGAGCCCGGCCCCTTCGCGCCGCGGGCCGCGTCCTCGCCGGCGACGCCGAAGGCAACGAGCGCCTCGGCCGCCGCGTCGAGTGGACGTTCGCGATTGACCGCGAGGAAGCAGCCGGTGAGGGCGGACGACATGCAGCCGGTGCCGGTGATCGACGCCAGCAGCGGATGGCCGTTTGCGACCGCCACGACGGTGTCGCCGTCGGAGATGTGGTCGACGGGCCCGGTCACCGAGGCGACGAGGCCGAGTTGCGCGCCGGCTGCGCGCGCGAGCGCCGCGGGATCGTCGCCCGCCCCGATCGACTCGACGCCGCGCACCTCGGCGGACACCCCGACGAGCGTCGCCACCTCGCCGGCGTTCCCGCGCAGCACGGTCACCTGCAGCTCGCCGAGCAGCAGCTTCGCAGTCTCGGTGCGGTAGGTCGTCGCCCCGGCGCCGACCGGATCGAGGACGACCGGGACGTCGTGCTCGTTGGCGGCCCGGCCCGCGAGCAGCATCGCGTCGACCCAGTCGGGCGAGAGCGTGCCGATGTTCAGGACGAGCGCGCCCGCGAGCGCGACCATCTCCTCAACCTCCTCGCGGGCATGCGCCATCACCGGCAGCGCGCCCAGTGCCAGCGTCGCGTTCGCGGTCTCGTTCATCACGACATAGTTGGTGATCTGGTGGACGAGCGGCTTCGCCTCGCGCAGCCGCCGCAGGGAGTCACCCGGTTGCATGGGTTCCTTTCACGTTGAGGACGTCGACCGGGCCGTCGCCCACACCGAGCTCGGCCAGTCCGTTGCGCACGGCTTCCGTCGCGGCCCGGGCGGCGCCGCGCGCGGCGTCCGCGAGCGGCAGCCCGCGTGCGAGCAGCGCGGCCAGCGTGGCGGAGTGCGTGCAGCCCGCCCCGTGGGTGGCGGCGATGTCGAGCCGCTCGACGGGGATCGCGAGATGGTCGCGCCCGTCGAAGAGGTGGTCGACGGGGTCGTCGCCGTGGCCGCCCGTGACGAGCGCCGCCGGCGCCCCGAGCGCGACGAGCCGCTCGGCGAGCTCCGCCCGCGTCCCGTCGCCGGCCAGGGTGCGCGCCTCGGGCAGGTTGGGCGTCACGACCGTTGCGAGCGGGAACAGCAGCGCCACGAGCGCGGCGATCGCGTCGTCCTCGACGAGCTTGGCGCCCGAGGAGGCGACGAGCACCGGGTCGACGACGAGCGGCGTCGGGTGGGCGGCGAGGAACAGCGCCACCTCTTCGATGATGCGGCGGGAGTGGAGCATCCCGGTCTTGGCGGCATCGACGCCGATGTCCGTGTAGACCGCCTCGAGCTGCGCGACGACGAAGGCCGTGGGCACCTCGTGCACGGCGGTGACGCCCGTCGTGTTCTGGGCGGTCAGCGCGACGATCGCCGACATGCCGTGCGCTCCCGCGGCGGCGAAGGCCTTCAGGTCGGCCTGGATTCCGGCCCCGCCGCCACTGTCCGAGCCGGCGATCGTCAATGCTCTCGGTACCACTGCTCTCCCTTCGCCGGTGCTAACCGGATCAGGTTCAACGGGTGTGATCTCAGCCCCGCGCGGAGCACCCCGGTAGCGACAAGGCTAGCCGGTCCCACCTCCCGCGTCCCCTCCGAACACGGCCGAACGAGACCAGTCCGGTGTCAGACACAGGGACGGAACCCCTACGAACGATCCACGGCGCGGGCGCCGGGACTCGAGGTGGGTGCGAACGGAGGTGCGGAACGTCGGCAGACTGGGGAGATGAGCGTCGACGTCCTCCGCTTCGAGGGGCTGCTCGAGGGCGAGGAGCTGGCGCACCTCGTCACCGAGCCCGCGCGCGACGCGCGCCCGGCGCCGCTCCCGGACGAGCTCGACCCGCGGGTCCGCGCCGCCGTCGCGGTCCCGCAGCTCTACGCCCACCAGCGGGCGGTGTGGGACGCCTCACGCCGGGGCGAGCACGTGCTCGTGACGACCGGCACCGCCTCCGGGAAGACGCTGGCCTTCAACCTGCCGGTGCTCGACGAGCTGGCGCGCAGCCCGAAGAGCCGCGCGCTCTACCTCTACCCGACGAAGGCGCTGGCGCAGGATCAGTTCCGCTCGCTGACGGCACTGCGGGCGCCCGGCCTCAAGCCGGCGATCTACGACGGCGACACGCCGGCCGAGCAGCGCCGGCAGATCCGCACCTGGGCGAACGTGATCCTCACGAACCCCGACATGATCCACGTGGGGCTCCTGCCGAACCACGACCGCTGGGGGAACGTCCTGGCGAATCTCCGCTACGTGATCGTCGACGAGGCCCACGTCTACCGCGGCGTGTTCGGCTCTCACGTCGCGAACGTCCTGCGCCGCCTGCGGCGCCTCGCGCTGATCTACGGCGCCGAGCCGCAGTTCGTGCTCGCGTCGGCGACCATCTCGAACCCCGGCGAGCTCGGCGCGTCGCTCCTCGGCGAGCCGGTGACGGTGATCGGCGACGACGCGGCGCCGCGCACCGAGCGCACCATCGTGCTCTGGAACCCGCCCCTGCTCGACGGCGAGCTCGGCGTCCGGGGCTCGGCGCTCGGCGAGGCCGCACGCCTGCAGGCGATGTTCGTCGACCGGGGTCTCCGCACGCTGACGTTCGCGAAGAGCCGCAAGGCGGCCGAGCTGATCCACCGCTTCACCGCGGAGCGGCTCGGCGACGACTCCCGCCTCTCGCCCTACCGGGCCGGCTACACCGCGGCCGAGCGCCGCGAGATCGAGCGGCGGCTCTCACAAGGAGAGCTGCTCGGCGTCTCCGCGACGAACGCGCTCGAGCTCGGGATCGACGTCGGGCTGCTCGACGCGGTGATCTCCGTCGGCTTCCCCGGCACGGTCGCGTCGCTGCGCCAGCAGTGGGGCCGGGCCGGGCGCCGCGGCAACGGGCTCGCCGTGCTCGTCGCCACCGAGGATGCGCTCGACCAGTTCTTCCTGCGCGAGCCGGACAAGCTGCTCGGCCGCCGGGTCGAGGCGGCGATCCTCGATCACACGAGCCCGCGCGTGCTCGCCGGCCACGTGCGCGCAGCCGCCTACGAGGCTCCCCTGACCGAGGACGACGAAGCCACGCTCGGGCCCGAAGCGCTCCGCGCGGCCCGCGCCGACCCGGAGCTCAAGAGCACGCCTGCGGGGATCGTCTGGGCGGGCAAGGACCATCCGGCCGCGCGTGTCTCGCTCCGGTCGACCGATCCGGACGCGTTCACCGTCGTCGATGGGACGACCGGCTCCGTGCTCGGGCTCGTCGAGCGGAGCCGCGCGTACACGACGGTGCACGAGGGCGCGGTCTACCTGCACCGCGGCGAGTCCTACCTGGTGCGCGAGCTCGACCAGGTGACGCTGCACGCCGTGGTCGAGCCCTTCGCCGGCGACTGGTACACGCAGGCGAAGGAGGAGACGATGACCCGGATCGTCGAGCCGCGGCGCGTCGAGTGGCGGCTCGGGCTCGAGCTGTCCTTCGGCGAGATCGAGGTGACCGAGCAGGTCGTGGGCTACGAGCGGAAGACGATCTCCGGGCAGGAGCGCCTGGAGCTCGTCGCGCTCGAGCTGCCGCCGGTGACGTTCGCGACCGAGGCGGTATGGTTCCTGCCCGAGCCGCACCAGCTCGCGCGGCTCGACGAGATGCCCAAGCTGCTCGGCACGCTGCACGCCGCCGAGCATGCGCTGATCGCGCTGCTGCCGCTCTGGGCGATGTGCGACCGCTGGGACATCGGCGGCCTCTCGACGAACATCCACCAGCAGACGGGCCGGCCGACGGTCTTCGTCTACGACGGCCACGCGGGCGGCGTCGGGATCGCCGAGCGCGGCTTCGAGCAGTTCGAGGGCTGGGCCCGGGACACGGAGGCGCTGCTCCGCGGCTGCCCCTGCCACGACGGGTGCCCCTCGTGCGTGCAGAGCCCGAAGTGCGGCAACCTGAACGACCTGCTCGACAAGCACGGCGCGCTCACCTTCCTCGAGCGGCTGCGATGAGAAACCGGCGCCCGTCAGCCGCGGGTGGTGCCTCCGGGGAGATGCCCGGTGAGGATGCGCTCGACCGTCTCCGGGTCGTGCGTCGCCGCGGCGGGTCTGTGGTTGGTCGCCAAGGACTGGCGTGACCTGACCTCGAGTCGCCGGGACACAGCGGCCTGGCGCCTCGGCCTCCACCGTCATCCGCACCCGCTTCGAGCCTTCCGCCGCGCCGATCCGCTGCCGATGATCGCGGCGCTTGCGTGCACGACGATTGCCGTGGCCGAGCTCGACTCGGCGCGGACGCCGCGCAGCGACCTGCTCACAGACGCCCACGCCATCCAGAAGTTGCGGGTCTTCCACGCCCTGGCGATCCCGGTCGCCGTCGTGCTCCTCATCAGCGCCTACTACCTCTATCGCAGGCGCCGCCGGGCGCTTCGCCGGTCGGCCCCGACGAGGCCCTTCCGACGCTTCTCGCAAAGGTCGCTGCGTTCGCGGAGCGGCGGGGCCTACGGATCGCCGCGATCGGGGTCAGCACGAAGACGCGGCCGCTGTTCGAGCAACTCGAACCCACGCTGGGAGGCGCGCCACCTCATGTACGAAGGCACGCTCAACCTCCCACGGGCAGCGCTCGCGACACTCTGGGTCGAAGGCCAGCTCGCCCGGCCGCGCCTCCCGAGACGCGCGATGCGCGACCGGGCGACCTGACATGATCGTCGGGGTCGACGGCTCGCAGACTCCCACGAGGGAGTTCAACCTCGTCCTTACGGATGCGACCGTCCCGAAGGAATAGTGTGTCCTTCTTCGCCGGCGTTTCGACGTCTCGGCGAGTTTGCGGCAAACGACGTAAGGGGGAGTACGCGATGAGTAGATCTTTGGGCGGGTCCTGGAGGCTCGCCGGCTTGACCGCGGTCGCGCTCGTGGCAACGACCGTCATTGTCGGATCGGGCGCTGCGAGGCCGGCGCCGACGCTCTGGGCCTCGCCTTCGGGCAGCGGCACCGCGTGCACCGCATGGTCGCCGTGCTCTCTCAAGACCGCCGTGTCGACCGCGCCGGCGGGGGCGACCGTGCGGGCGCAGGGAGGCACCTATACCGGCGGCATCGTGATCGCCACGCCACTCAGCCTGATTGGCCCGCGGAACGCGACCATCGACGATCAGAACCAGGGCGTCGGGATCCAGATCACCGCCTCGCACACGTCGGTCGACCGCTTCACCGTCCGGAACGCGAAGTACGAAGGCATCCTGGTCGGCACGTCGCCGGCCGACGAATCGGGCAACCCCGTTTCGCAGGGATCGCCGGTCAGCGACGTCACCATCGATCACGTGACCGTGGTCGACAACAACCAGGGCTTCGTCGGGCCCGAGAGCGAAGGCGGAACGGGTGAGTGCACGGCTGCTTCGTTCTTCGACTGCGGCGAGGGGATCCACTTCGTCTCGGTCACGAACTCGGTGATCGATCACTCGTACATCGCCGACAACGCGGGCGGCATCCTGCTGACCGACGAGTTCGGCCCCACCTCGAACAACATGATTCAGCACAACACCGTGGTCAACAACACGCAGGACTGCGGGATCACGCTCGCCAGTCACGTGGCGCAGGACGTCCAGGGCCCGCCGTTCGGCCATGGCATCTTCCACAACACGGTCCAGTTCAACCGTTCCGACGGCAACGGCGTGGCGGGCGAGGGCGGCGGGATCCTGATGGCCGGAGGCGGACCGGGGACCAAGGTCTACGAGAACACGGTCACCCACAATGAGGCGTCCGGCAACGGGCTTGCCGGCGTCGTCATCCATCTGCACGTTCCCGGCAGCGACCTCCACGCCAACGTGATCACCTTCAACAACCTCAGCAACAACAACCTCGACGGCGACCGCGACTTCTACCCCGACGTCGATCTGGAGACGACCGACATCCTGGTCGCCGCGAGCGGGCCGCCGCTCACCGGCACGGTCATCGAGCACAACCAGCTCAGCAACGCGCACTACGGCATCTGGCTGCTCGACGCACCGAGCACGATCGACAAGAATCAGTTCGCCGGCATCACCCAGGAGGTGGGCCCGTGACCGCAACACCCATTCACGCCTGAGCGCAGCTTGGGGGTGGCCGCCGCGACGCGGCCACCCCCCAATCATTTACGGGTAGCTCACCACCGTGACCGGAACGTCGGGATTGGCGATCGTCGACGAGCCGCCCGTTCCGTTGACGACGTTCAGGATGCCTCCCTTCCCGTTCGTGGGATCCAGGAAGATCGTCAGCAGATCGTTCAGGCTCGACGCCGGGAGCGTCGTCGGCACCTCGAACGCGTTGGCGGCGTAGATGTCGACTCCCTGGTTGAAGAAGCTGTAGCTGCCCATCCCGTAGCCGTTGAAGCTGCTGACGGTGTCGGCGACCTTGATGGCGGGGAAGCCGTCGACGCCGGGAGCCTGCATCCACGCTGCCTGGCTCGGCGGGTCGTACGGCATCTCGTTCTGGAAGAAGATGACTTTGCCGCCGTTGCCGTTCCAGATCACCTCGTCCTTCTGGTAGTGCTCGACGAACAGGCCGTAGGCGGTGACGTCGTCGCCGTTGACGATCACGCCGGTGTCGGCGGTGTTGCTCGTCCAGCCGACGCCGTTGCCGTGGTCGGCACGCCATGCCCAGATGTCGTCGAGGATGACGTTCTTGCTGTTGACGATCAGGCTCGTCGTCGCCCTGCCCGGGGTTGCGCCGCCGATGCGGAAGAACACATCGGTGAGAGCCGTCGGGTCGGACGCCACGTTGTCGCTGCGCGCGTGACCGCTTCCGACCTGGAGCAGCACGGGCGAGTTGACCGGCCCGGCATCGAACATGACACCTGAGATCAAGATGCCCTTTGCGTTGGCGGTGGTCATGGCTGCGTTGCCGTTCGTCGGGATCAGCGTCGGGAAACCGAGGCCGAGCACGACGCTGTCAGGGCGGGTGACGGAGATCGGCTGATCGAGGTGGTAGACGCCGGGGGTCAGGATCACGTTGCGCCCGGAGCCGAGAGCGCCGTTGATGGTCGCCGCACTGTCCGCGGGCGAGGCGACATAGAACTTGCGGATCGGAATCGACGAGCCCGGGGTCTGACCGTTCGCCCAGGTCGTGCCGACGGAGTTGGTCTGCGCCGACGGCACGAAGACGTTGTAGTCCCCGGCCGAGTCCAGGTAGAGGTACGGCGCCTCCCGTGTCACCGGGCTCGAGGAAATCGTCGTGTACGGGCCGCCACAGGCTCCGGCGGGGAAGCACTGCGCCGGCGCACCGACGACGCCCGAGAAGACCTGGTTCCACACACCGTTCGACCACCCGTCGAGATTGCTGTTCCGCACGACGAACTGCTGCTGCGAGCCGTTGACCACCGTGCCGCCGGAGAACTGCGAGTCGGCGATGAAGCCGCCGCTCGCGTACGAGGGGCCGGTGCAGTAGTCCATCAGCGTCAGGTTGCCGCCGGTGAGATTGACGCGACGCATCGGCGCCGCCTGCGAGACGGCCCAGAAGTTGCCGGTGTAGCAGCCGGCGTTCGGAGTCGTGACGTTGATCGTCAGGTTCGAGAGCGACCGCCAGAAGTTGTTCAGCGCAATGCAGCCGTTGACGTCGCACTGGTTGTAGACGTCGATCGATCCATTGATGACGACGTCTCTTGGCGACATGCCGAGGCCGGCGACGGCGGTGTAGTAGCCGACCTGGAAGTTGAGCGGGTCAGTGCTCGAGCCGTAGGTGCCCGGCTTGAACAGCAGGGCATAGCGCTGCGTCCCGAACTGGTTCGAGACCTGCTGGGCGGAGATCGCGTCGACCTGAGCCTGAATCTGGCTCGTCGACATGCTGGGGTCGAAGACCAGCACGTTCGGCCCGAGGTTCGGTGCAACGGGCGGCGCGGCGAGTGCGCTGCCGCCGACGGCGAGAGCCACGTAAGCCAGGGCGATCACGCCCACCAGACGACCGGGGTGCTGCCCGAATGCACGGCGCAGCCGGCACCCGACGGTATCGAGATGCGAAGCCATACGATCCCCCCTCAGACGACGAAGCCTAGGGCCTCGATCTCCCCTGGACAGGACTTTCCAAAACGCCACGTCGACCGCCGCGCCAGTGACACGCCGCCGGGGCCGGCGACCAGGTTTGGACACCCTTGGCTGCGCGGGTATGACTCCCGCGCGGGTCGGCGGTTGTCCGCCGACATCGGTTCTGGCTGTTTCAGAAAGGGGAGGAGACTCGATGGTTCATCGCAAGCCAGGTGGTCTTGTGCTGCTCGGCCTTGCCGCGATCGTCGCGGCGGTCGTGGCCGGCGTTGCCTCGGCGGGTGGCGGGTCGGGGCCACAGCCGATCAGTGATGCTCAGCTGAAGGCGTCGTTCGCGACCATGGGTGGCGCGGACGTGCTTCCGACGACGCGAACGGTGGCGCACTGGTGGGGCTCGTCCGCCAACCCGCACGACGGTGTCACGTACGGCTACAACATGGTCGGTTCCGACCCGAACAGCTGCTCGGGCTCGGCGTGCTCGACGACGGTCGAGGCGGATATCACGCCGATCGTCGTCAACATCGATGGGCGGACGTTCAGCGGGAACGATGTGCTCGGGGCGACGCTTGCCTCGCCGCAGTTTGCGCTCAACGACTACGGCTCGACGCCGTATGCCACAAACGGCGGTTTCGCCCGCGGCGCCGGCGGCACTCTCTCGCAGGGCGACGCCGGAAACCAGCTGCAGTTGGAGGATGCGACGATGCGCGCGCAGTTCAACCAGGTGGCGGCCAGCCCCTACCACCTGACCCTGCATCCGAACGTCCTTCCGGCGGTCACGATCAACGTTCCGTCGCACCAGGGGACGCTGCTTCAGAGTGGCCGGGGTGCGGTCTTCGCGGACATCGACATCGGCTGGTGGTCGTCGCAGATCAACAACCTCCTGACCAAGGCGGACCCGACGCACCTGCCGATCTATCTCACCAATGACGTCCTGCTCTTCCAGGGCAAGGACGTGTTCAACTGCTGCGTCATCGGCTACCACGGCACGAAGGCGACCGGAAACGGCGGCGGCAGCTCGAACTCGAAGGGCAATGCCAAGGTGCAGACGTTCGCCTGGGCGTCCTACATCTCGCCCGGCGTCTACGCGCGTCCGAACGGCGGCGTGTACTGGGCTCTGCAGGACATTCACGCGCTCAGCCACGAGATCGCCGAGTGGGGTGACGACCCGTTCGTGAACAACACGGTGGAGCCGTGGCTGACCCCGACGGCGCCGCAGTACGGGTGCACGGGCTACCTCGAGACCGGCGACCCGGTGGTCGGGATCGGCTTCGCAATGGGCACGAACACATACGCCCAGGGTCCGAACCCGGACGGGTCGCAGAGCGCCGACGGCTACTACCACCCGGAGGACGAGGCTCTGTTGCCCTGGTTCATGCGGACGGCGCCGAACACCGTCTCGGAGCCGACCCAGAGCACATCCACCAACATCGGCCGCTACACGCTGATGGGTGACCTGAACCCGTTCTCGGGCTTCCGCGCGCCCGCGACCGGCTGCTGAATCCCTCGCAAGCCGAAGCCACGCTTCGGAGGCGATGCCCAGGGGGGCCTGCTCCGGCAGGCCCCCTCGCCTACGCGAGCTTCAGGATCCGGGCGAGCCGGATCGGCAGGACCGCGGCACGGCGCCGGGGCGGGCTCGGCCGGCGGGCGGGCCCGCGCGCCTCGCTGGCCCGGAGCTCGTCGGCGATCAACCGGCGGCGGGTCTCGAACTGGGTGACGGGCGGGTACACGGGTCGCTCCTCTCGGGTCGCGGCTTGATCCTGCTGCGACGCTAGCCCCGTGGCGGGAGGAGCGAAATCGGCGCCCAGGCTGGACTTTCGGAGCCGGAGGCCAGGCGGAACCGGCCGTCAGGCTGGGTTTGATCCCTCGTCGCCGGCGGCGAGGGCCGCCGCGAGTTGCGCGCGCGAGCGGATGCCGAGCTTTCGGTAGATCTTCGACAGATTCCACTGCACCGTCTTGGGGCTGATGAAGAGCACGTCGGCGGTCTCGCGATACGTCAGCCCCGACGCGATCAGCTCTGCTATTCGCTGTTCCGTGGGTGTCAGGCCGGTTGGCGCGGGTGCGCGACCGCCGATTCGCGCCAGCTCCGCGTGCGCCTTCGCCTCCCACAGGACCGCGCCGAGCCGGGCGAAGACCTCGAGTGCGCTCTCGAGTGCTTCGCGGGCGGCGCGCTTCTTTCGATCGCGCCGGAGGACGTTGCCGAGGACGAAGAGCGTGCGGGCGCGCTCGAACGGCTCCTCGAGCCGCTCGTGGAGCTCGAGCGCGCGCTCGAGCTCGGCCTCTGCCGCGCGAAGGTCGCCGCGGGCGCCGCTCAGAAGCGCTCGGCCGCGGCAGGCCATGACGAGCACCCAGGGGCTCGCCTCGAGCCGGTCGAGCCGGTCGAGCAGCGCTTCGACGCCGTCCAGCTCGCCGAGAGCGGTCTTCGCCTCGATCGCATCGCCGTGAAAGCGGAACAGCGCCGGCTCGCGGAGGCCAGTCTCCTCGACCCCTGCCGCCAGACGGCTGAGCGCCCGATCGGCATCGCTCGCGTTTCCGAGCGAGAGCTCGAGGAAGCCGAGAGTCGCGAGCAGCTCGAAGCCGGCCGACCGGCTGCCCACCTCGTCCGCCACCTCGAGCCCCTCCTCGATCTTCGCCCGCGCCGCCTCCACATTGCCGAGGTGGGCGTCGACGAGCGCCTCGACCACGAGCGAGAAGGAGTAGTGCATTGCCAGCCCGCTCTGCAGCGTCGTCTGCCGCGACTCGCGCGCGTGGTTCCTCGCCTGCTGCCAGTCGCCGGTCAGGAGCTCGATGCGGGCGAAGTGATAGAGGATGAACGGCAGCGAGTGCTCGTTGCCCCGGTCGACCGCGGCGCGGTAGAGGGCCTCGAAGTGGCGGCGGGCGACGCTCAGCTCGCCGGCCCATTCCAGAAGCATCGCGTGGATCCAGTCCGGCCTGCCGAGAATCTGCGACCACTCCGGCGAGTGCCCCAGCGCGACGGCACGCTCGATCGTCGCCATCGGTATCGCCTCGCCTTTCAGCGCCTCGAGAAACGCGGCGTGAGAGAGCGCACCGGCCAGAAGCGCCGGCTCTCCGAGCGACTCCGCGAGCTCGAGCGCGCTTCGCGCGTGGATCTCGGCTGCAGCTGTGCCCCGTGTCATGTGAAAGCACCAGGCGAGCCCCTCTTCGCTCTCGATGCGGAGTGCGATGTCATCGGCATGTTCGGCCAGCGCAGCCGCGAAGACTTCCTCGGCGGCATGGAACCCCTCGGCATGGGCAGACACCCAGCCGAGCCGCGTCAGCGATCGCGCGCGCTCCCAACCGGGGGGCGACTCGGCAACGACCTCCTCAAGCAGCGCCCGCGCCCGGTCGACCTCGCCGGCGTCGAAGCGTCTCTCCGCAGCCTCCAGGCCGCGGCGCCGCGCCTCGCCCGCCGCGTTCGCGGGGGTCAGCCGGCGAGCCTGCTCCCACAGGTCCGCAGCCGACCCCGGTGCGCCTCGTGCTCTCGCTCGCCGGGCGGCCTCGTCGAGCGCCGCGGCGACCGCAGCATCGGGGTGATCGGCGGCCAGTGCGAGGTGACGGCCCCGCTCCTCGGGGTCTTCGAGGATCTCGGCCAGCCGCGCGTGCAGGAGGAGCCGCCGGCCCGGCGGGATCTGGGCGTAGGTGATCGAGGCGAGCAGCGGGTGTGCGAACCGCACTCGGTCGCCGTCCAGTTCGACGATGCCGGCCGCCGCAGCCGCCTCGATCGCAGCTGCCGAGTCGCCGCTCCCCCGGACCGCGTCGATCAGCTCCACGGTGGGCCGCAAGAGCGCCGCGGCGATCTCCGTCGCCTCGCGGGCACGCCGATCCAGAAGCGCGAGCCTGTCGCGAACGAGCTCGTGCAGGCTCGCGGGGATCGGGACGTCGCCGGGGTCGGTGCGATCGCCGCGTTGCTGCAACGCCCTGCCGATCTCGAGCGCGAAGAAGGGGTTTCCGCCGGATCGGTCGTGAAGGCGCGCGAGCGACTGCTCGGAGAGACGCGCATCCAGGCGCGTGGCGAGCAGGCGGTCGAGGTCTGCCGGCTCGAGCGAGGCGAGCCGCAGGCGGCCCAGGCGACCCTCCGCCAGGGCCCGCTCGAGATCGCCGGGAGCAGCGGACGCCTCCAGGCGCCGGGCGACGAGCAGGCCGATCCTCTCGTCCTTCAAGCGGCGGGCGACGAACGCGAGCGCCTCCTCCGATGCTCGATCGAGCCACTGCACGTCATCGATCCCGAGCACTGTCGGAGACTCACGCGCGAGCGTGCGAAGCACTCCCAGTGTCCCCAGTGCCACCGCCCGCTGAGACGGCTGCCCCTCCGGCTCTCTTCGCAGCAGCGCCACCTCGAGCGCCTGCCGCTGCGGCTCCGGAAGCTCTCCCAGCGCATCCTCTGGAACCTCGTCCAGCAGATCTCCCAGCGCGGCATACGCCAGCTGTGCCTCCGACTCGGTCGGTCGAGAGACAAGCACGCGGTACGACCGCTCCGCGCCCGCCGCGAGCCCCGCCTTCCAGAGCATGGTCTTCCCGATCCCGAGCTCACCCTCGAGCACGAGCGAGATCGGCCCGGACTCGATCCCGTCCAGGAACTCGCCGAGGCTCCTCAACTCCTCCGCACGACCGACGATCTCCTGCCGCCCTGCAAACACCCGCGAGATCTCCTCCTAGGAAGATCCGATCGTATTGGTCCCTACCGTTGCAAGATGCGAAGCCGAAGGTCGCGAGCAGCAATGCGCTCGAGATCGAACTCCACGCGTCGACATCCTCGCTCGGGCCCTGATGCAGCGTTGGCAGCAAGAGGGCGGAAGCTCGAACCGCGCCTCGATGGAACGTGAGGGCCTGCCCGGGGCAGGCCCTCACTTCCGTCTTCGGAGCGCCCGAGGTGTAGTTCTCAGGCGGCGGCGGAGCCCAAACCGCCGCCGTTCTCCTCATCGCGATGGCCCTGCAGGAGGCCGTTCAGCTGCGCCCAACGCGCCGCCTCAGTGCGATTGGCTACGCCGAGCTTCCGATAGATGTTCGACAGGTGGAACTTCACCGTCTGTTCCGTGACCCAGAGCATCTGCGCGAGCTGTGAGTTCGAGTGACCCTCGGCAGCGAGCCGGAGGATCTCCAGTTCCCTCCGCGTCAGATTGTGAACCGCGGACTCGTCTCCCACCTGAACAGGACGCACAGGCAATTCGTGCCCATTCGACGCGATGAAGATCGAAGGTTCGAACGCCTGGCGGATCGCCGAGGCAAGATCACCCTCCTCCGCAGTCTTCACGCAGTACACCGATGCGCCTGCGGAAAACGCTGCGCCGACTGCCTCCATGTCCGCTGTGTCCGCCACGACGACGCACTTCAACATTGCATGCACCTGGTGGGCCTTTCGAACGACCGCAATGTGATCGGCATTCGTCGGAGTTATTCCCGCGATGAAGACGTCGGGGGCATGCTCCCCGATCAGCGCAATCGCCTCATCACCGTCGGTGGCTCGCCCGACCACTGCGATGCCTACACCGACGACCAGCCTGTCCAGCGCAGCCAGCCACAGGGGGTACCTGTCCAGGATGACCGCGGACCGATTACAACTCTCTCCCCACATCGAAAGGGCCGCCTTTCGACTGAAATTGACTGTTCCCAGACCCGCCTTCCGTACGGGTCATTACCTGGCTTGATACACACCGCCAGGAGGAATGTAAAGACCTTCCTACCGAAAACTAGCCCTTTAGGGGTCGAGGACCGGATTGAGGTCCTGGCCACCTCGGCCAAGACCCGAATGCCGTGCGTCTATCCTGCGCAACCGATTCACCGTGAAACGAGACAAGACCATCGCGCTGTCGTTCGACGACGGCCCCGCGGAGGACACACCCACGATCCTCGAAACGCTGGAACGCTTCGGAGCGCGCGCGACCTTCTTCGTGCTCGGAGCACGGATCCCGGGGCGGGAGCATCTCCTGGAGCGAATGCTCGCCGGCGGCTTTGAGATCGGCAATCACACATACCGGCACCTGCGGCTGAGCTCGCTCGGGGAACGCGACCTGAACGACGAGATCGCAGAGACGAGCCGCGAGATCTCGCGCGCAGTGGGGGTCAGGCCTTCCCTCCTACGGCCTCCATACGGCGACTGGGGGCCCCAGCTTCCCGAGGTCGCCCGCCGTCTCGGCATCGTCCCGGTGCTCTGGACACTTTCGACGCACGACTACGACGGAAAGAGCGCAGCCGAGATCGGGACACTGGTTCTCGAGTCGATCGCTCCGGGGGACATCGTCCTGCTGCACGACGGGAGCCCAGCCGGCGAGAGTCGCCGCGCAACGGCCGACGCTGTCCTGCAACTCGTGCCCGCGCTCCAGAGCCGGGGCTTCAGCCTCGAGACCGTCTCGGATGTGCTGAAGCAGTATCCGCGGACGTTTCGCTACGTCGTCCCGGGCAACCCCGGGTTCGGGCGGGTCACAGCAGTCGGCCGCGTCCGCCGCCTCATCCGAACTCATGTCTAGGACGCTGGGCTTGACGCCTCTCGTACATCCCCTGGAGGTAGCCGCCGAGCTGTGAGACCACTCGAATGTACGGCAAGACGAGGTAGATCATCGGTACCGCGAGCGCATGCTCGAGCGGCGTCGGTTCAAGCCCGCAATCGGCGAGGCGTCGTTGATGCAGGAGGAGAGACTTTCCGAAGCGCCGCCGGGACCTGACGGTCTGGACGACGGGAACCCAGTTGCGCAGCTTGAGCCCGTCGGGTTTCCGGCCGGCCCTTCCCTCGCGGAGTGCGTAGCGCGCGTTGACACGTACGTACTTGCGCAAGAACTCATTCCGTTCGTACGTCGGATGCCACACCACGGCGTCGTCGCCGAAGGCGAGACGTGCACCGTCGTCCGCGCACCGCCTCACAAACTCGAAATCGCCGCTCGAGGAGACGGTTTCGTCAAATCCGCCCAACCGCTCGAACAGATCGCGCCTCACGAAGAGGTTGCCCCCGAGCCCCGATCCTGTCGCGATCGCCGTCTCCTGGTCGATGAACTGGTCGATCCCCAGCAACGACCAGACCGTACGCTGATCGCCTGTCAACCAGTTGATCTTGCCGCCCACGACGTCCGCGTCGGCAAGCCGCCGAAGCCCATTCGCAAGCCAGGTCGGCTCGGGCTTGCAGTCGGCGTCGCAGAACACGAGCACCTCACTCGAGGCGAGCCGCGCGCCTCGGTTGCGCGCGACATAGGTGTTGGCAGGCGGGGCCGTCGTGACCAGAGCGTTTGAAACCGACCTGACTCGATCCGGCAGGCCGTCGGTCGAGCCGTCGTCCGCGATCACCACCTGGAACGCATCACGGCCGATGGACTGCCGATCGAGCAGTCTCAGTAAGTCGAGCACCTCAGCCGCCTCGTTTCGCGCAGGAACGATCACCGAAGCCAGCAAGGGTTCGCCAGACACGGTCATCGTGAAGGATCCGGGCCGAACCTCCGAACGGCGCGAGCAGGAGTTCCTGCGGCCAGCGTGTGGTCAGGCAGCTCTCCGCCGACAACGGAGTTTGCGGCGACGACGGCTCCTCTTCCGATCCGGGCCCCGGGCAACACCACGACGTTCTGGCCCAGCCAGGCGCCGTCACCGATCTCGATTGGAGCGAGGTCGGTGATTCCCTGCTCCAGGACCGGCAATGTCGAATCGTCGTATGCATGTGCGTGGTCTGCGACATACACGCCTCGCGCGAACGACACGCTGCGCCCGATGCGGATCGCGCAGGCAGCACTGAGGGTGCACTGGCCGGCGAAGCTGGTCCCGTCCCCGATCCTGATGGAGCCACGCTCTCCCTCCGGCGAGGGGAGCGTCTGGAACCAGGCTCCCGGTCCGACGAACACACCGAAGCCGATGGAGATCCGATCCTCGCCGAGCAGGCGAATCGGCGGCTGCAGGACCGTGTTCTTCCCGAACGACTCGAATGCTCCGCCGACGAACAAGGAAAAAGCCTTTCCACGAGCACGCTGCAAGAACCGGTGCACTGACACGGCAGAGCGGCCGGGGAGACGGCCCGTGGCCCCCCTCGCCTTCAAGGTCGGGCTCGTTGGTGCCGAAGACACGGCAGCCTCGTCGCTCGGGGTGGAAACGACCCGGACGGGAGGACCTTCCGAGGGGGCCAAGCCTGCGGAGGCCGAGGCGACGATCCGAGTCAACGGACCCACCGTCGTCAAGTCGACCGGGTCGATATCTTCGAAATCCAGGCGAAGACCGAACTGCTCCTCGATCGACGCGATAAGCTCGAGCACACCGAACGAATCGATGATGCCCGCCGCTAACAGGTTGACGTCGTCGTCGATCGCATCCGGATCGAGCGTCTGGCCGGCCGCCGTGGAACGCAAGTGTTCGACGATCGCCGAGCGAACATCCTCAGTGGCGACCTCACCGATCACGCCGACTCCTCCAAGCGCCGTACGAGCTCCTGCCGGTCGACCTTGCCGTTTGTGTTGAGAGGGAGCGCGTCGATCGAGTAGATGCGGCGCGGGACCATGTAGTCGGGAAGCAAGTTGGCAAGAGCTCTCCGAACGCCGTCGAGGTCGTCAACCTCGCCTCCGACGAACGCGGTTATTCCGGAGGCGGCAGCCTCGCTGCGAGGCCAGCCGATGGCGACAACCGAATCGATGCCCGACGTCTGGCGAAGAGCATGCTCGATCTCACCCAACTCGACCCGGTGGCCATTGACCTTCACCTGGTGATCGACACGGCCGACGTACGTCATCGGCTCCGCCGCGCGCGGCCGACGAACAAGGTCGCCCGTGCGGTAGTAGGTCTCGTGCAGTCCCGGAGGCACGACGAACGCCGTAGAGGTCCGCTGGGCGTCACGCCAGTAGCCGAGCGTCACCTGCGGCCCCGTCAGCAGGAGCTCGCCGTCGACCCCGGGCTCGACCTCGCGAAGATCGCCGTCGACGACGATCGCCTGCATGCCGGGGTAGGGGTAGCCGATCGGCACGATGCCGACACGAGCCTCGTCCGCCGAACGATCCCTGTCCCACCGGTAGAGCGTGCAGGCGATGGTGAGCTCTGTCGGTCCGTAGAGATTCTCGACGATCGCGTTCGGCGCGGCATCGGACCAGGCCTCGGCAATCGACACCGGGAGCGGCTCGCCGCAGAAGAGAGCACAGCGCACCGTCGAATACCTGTTGGCCTTGAGAGCGCCCAGACGCTGCATGAAGAGCGCCATCGAAGGGACGGAGAACCACACCGTCACTGCCTCGCGCTGAATGAACTTGCCCGGGTTGATTAGCTCAGTGTGGGGGAGACAGCAGACACACGCACCGCGCTCCCAGGCCACGAACATGTCGAATGCCGAGAGGTCGAACGTCATGTCGAACGTCTGCGAGAAGCGGTCCTGCTCGGAAACGTCGTATCGATTCACCATCACGTCGACGAAATGGCGCACGTTGGCATGCGAGACCGCCACGCCCTTTGGCACTCCGGTGCTGCCTGATGTGAACAGCAGGTACGCAACGTCCTTGCCGGCCACGGCAGCGGGCTCGTAGCCCGAGCCGTCGCGAAGTCCCCGCGGGCGAGCACGCGATGTGGCCCGACGGCGTTCGAAAGGACGGAGACGTCACAAGGATCGGGTATGAGCACGGTCACCGGGTGGTCGATCCCCTCGAGAACTTCGGCCAACTGGAGCGCGGACGGGCCGTCGGCGACGATCGCGCGCAAACCCGAGCGCTCGATCATCGCCCGGGTTCGCTGAACCGGGAACGTCCGGTTCAAGGGGACGTAGCCATGCCCTCGGAACAGGCTCGCAAGCACACCTGCAAATGCGGTCTCGGTCCGGTAGGCGAAGACCCCGGTGAGGCGCGGCCCGTCCTGCGGCGCCTCCTGGTCAAGCGTCGCCGCAATTGCGCGGGCTTGATCGCGCAGACGCGCATAGCAGATCTCCGCGCCGTCGACGCGCAGAGCGGGACGATCGGCAAACGTTCCTGCCGATCGAAGAAATCCCGCATGGAGCTCTGTCCGGTCCGACCAGTTCAGCACAGGCGACCTCAGAATGCGTGGAACCGCCTGTACCCGCAACACCCGAAAGTCGAGGCCAAAACCAGTCCGACTCTCGCCCTTCGAGCACCTATGGTTCGCTGACCATGCCCTCTTGTCTCTTCCTTGCGTATCACTTTCCTCCGATCGGCCTCTCGGGAGTTCAGCGCACGGTGAAGTTCGTCCGCTACCTGCCAGAGCTGGAATGGGAGCCGAGCGTGGTGACCGGCCCCGAAGACGCCGTCGCCACCGGCCTGCCGGCCGACGAGACGCTCGGCGAGGAGGTGCCGGCAGACGTCCCCGTCGTGAGATGCGCCGGCCCCGAGCCGCCGGCGAGCACAGGCAATCGGGCGCGTCTCGAGCGGTGGCTGATGCTCGACCGTCCGTGGCAGCGGTGGTGGGCGAGAGCGGCTTTCGATGCCGCACTCGAGCCTGCGGCACGGGCGGACGTGATCATCGCGACGATGTCGCCATTCGAGTCCGCGGACGTCGCTGCGCGTCTCTCGACGACGACCGGCACGCCCTGGGTTGCCGATCTGCGCGATCCCTGGGCGCTCGACGAGATGCTCGTCTATGCGACGGCGGTCCACCGGCGCCGAGAGCTCGCGCGGATGCGGCGGGGACTGGGGACTGCTGCGGCGATCGTGATGAACACCAAGGAGGCGGCAAAGGCCGTCTTACTCGAGTTCCCGGAGCTGGCAAACCGCCCGATCGTTGCGATCCCGAACGGTTACGACGCTGCGGATTTCGCAGACCCTGAGCCCGGTCTCGACCCCGACGTATTCCGCATCGCTCACACAGGCTCGTTCCATACGACGGCCGGCCTCCGGCGGCGCACGATGGTCGCGCGCCGAACGCTCGGAGGCTCGATCGGCAACGTCGATTTCCTGACTCGATCCCACGTCTTTCTCCTCGACGCTGTGGAAAGGCTGCGCAGCGAGGACGCGTCGCTCGCCGGCCGGATCCGCATCGACCTCGCAGGCGTGATGACTCCAAGCGACCGTGCCGCGTGCGCCGGGTTCGGAGTATCCGAACTCGGCTATCTCCCGCATCGAGAATCGGTCGCGATGGTGCGCGGAGCGGATCTACTCTTCCTGCCGATGCACAAGCTGGCACCCGGGACCCGGGCGCGGATCGTCCCAGGAAAGACCTACGAGTATCTCGCAGCAGGCCGCCCGATCCTCGCGGCTATTCCGCCCGGGGATGCACGTGACCTGCTCGAGGACGCCTGGCCGGGACTGGTCTGCGATCCCGACGACACCGGCGCGATGGCGCGTGCGATTCGCGAGCAGATTCGCCAGAAAGATAAGGGTGTTCGCGCAACCCGAGCAGCGGACGAGCTGGTTTCGCCCTTCGAGCGTCGTGTTCTCACCGCACGCCTCGCTTCAGTCCTGGCCGACGTCGTGGCCACTCATCCGGTACGTCCGACCCGGAAGCGCCCGGATCACCCGCTCGGCCTCGTAGGGCGCCCCGTGCTCCGCTCCTCCCACCCCTTCGCGCTGTTCGACTACTTCCGGGTGCCCTACGAGATCACGCCGCGGGATACCGATACCGAGGAGCTCGGCGTGCTCGACAACGCAGCGGCCCGGATCCACTGGCCGACCGGGCGCGCCGGAGGGCTGTGTGGCCTCTGGTTCGTCGACGGAAGCCTGTTCTCGGCCACCATCGCCTCGGAGAGACAGATGCGCACATGGGAACATCGCCTCGGAGGGCACTGGGAGGACGTGGCCGAGCTCCGCAATCCCAGGGATGCCGCGGTGTCCGCGGTCAGGCGGAGCAGCGACGGGACGCTGCTTCTGCCGTTCGACCCCGGCGATGCGATGCTCTCGGCCTGGTCCGAGGCCTACAAGGGCGACCCGGCCGGACGGCGGTCTCGTCTCAAACACAGCGCCCTGACCGGGTACTACGCGCTGCGACCCGCACTTCCTCGCTCCGTTCAGCTCGCTCTGCGCCGTTCCTTCAGCCGCCTTCAGCGACGAGCGTCGTTCCCGCGCTGGCCGGTCGAAACCGGGCTTCACGACCTCTACGACCTGCTCTTCCAATGGCTGGCGGCGACACTCGGGCGGCCCCTGCCGGGGCTCGCGCCCTGGCCGGACGGGAAGCGGTGGGCGATCGTGCTCACACACGACGTCGAGCACACCGCCGGCTACCAATCGATGGCGCCGATTCAGTCCGTGGAGCGAACACTCGGGTATCGCTCCGCCTGGTACCTCGTGCCGGAGCGCGACTACGTCGTCGACGACAACGACGTCGCCGAGCTGCAGGCGGGCGGTTTCGAGGTGGGGGTGCACGGGCTCCGCCACGACGGCCGCGATCTCTCCCCAGAGGTCCTCCCCGATCGGCTGGACGCGATCCAGTCGTGGCGTGACCGATGGGGATCCACCGGCTTCCGTTCACCGGCGACGCACCGCGACTGGGAGGCGATGCCAACGCTCGGCTTCACGTACGACTCGTCCAGCTTCGATACCGATCCGTTCGAGCCGCAATCGGGTGGATGCTGCACCTGGCTTCCTTTCCACAATCGCGGCATGGTCGAGCTTCCCTTGACGCTCACCATGGATCACACCCTGTTCGAGATCCTGCGCGAGGACGCCGGCTTGTGGGAGGTGAAGGCCGACCTCCTGCGGGATCGCGGCGGAATGGCATTGCTCCTGACACACCCCGACTACATGCAGGATGACGCAAGGCTGCACTCCTACGCCAGCTTCCTGGGTCGATACGCGAACGATGCGACCGCGTGGCACGCGCTGCCTGACGAGGTCGCGAATTGGTGGAACCGCCGTGGTGAGTCATCCGTCGTCGAGCACGAGCACGGCGGCCACGCCGTGACCGGCCCGGCGGCAGCCGAGGCGCAAGTCGTCCTGCTGGGAGGATCGCAAACCTAGACGAAAGAGGAGGCGACGCTTGTCGGCCGCCCCTCGGCGGAGAGCGAAGCGTCGACCGCCTCGATCATCCTGACGACGTCGAGGCCGACGACGGCGCTCGAACGCGGAGTCGTCCCGGTCCGGATTGCGGTGCAGAAGTCGGCCATCTCGAGGAGAAGCGGCTCCTCCGGCGCGACCTGCTTCGAAACGATGTCACCGGTGCGGTACGTGAGACGGTACTCACCGAACGTCTGCGGATCGGGAAGCGTAACGCCCGAGTCGAAAACCCGCACCGGCTCGTTCGAGGTGTCGTCGTAGACGACCATCTTCTGCGACCCGACGATGGTCGTCCTCCGGAGCTTGCTCGGCGACAGCCAGGAGAGCTCGGCGTGCGCGACGATGCCCGAGGCGTACTCGAGATTGATGAACGCGACATCCGGCGTCGACGGCATCACGCACCCTCTGCTCATCGCGCTCACACGCGTCGGAGTTTCTTCGAGCCAGTACCGCAGGATGGAGAAGTCGTGGGGCGCGAGGTCCCAGACGACGCTCGCGTCAGGCTGATGAAGGCCAAGGTTCACGCGGCTCGTCGAGACGAAGTAGATCTCTCCAAGCTCACCCGACACGATCAGATCACGGATCGTGTTCACCGGAGGGCTGTAGAGGAACGTGTGTCCGGGCATCAGGACGAGCCCGGCGTCGCCGGCTGCCGCAACGAGTTGCGCGCCCTGCTCCCCAGAAGATGCCAACGGCTTCTCGATGAAGACGTGCTTGCCGGCGTCCAGCGCGGCAAGCGCCAGTTGATGATGGGTTCCGACCGGAGTGGCGATGCAGACCGCCTCGATCGAAGCGTCGGCGATCACATCGTCGAACGAGGTCGACGTGGCGACGCCCGGGTAGCGCCGCCCGATCCGCTCGACCTGCTCTGAGCGCACATCACAGACAACCGCGAGGTCGGCTGCGGGAAGCTCGTGGAGGTTCCGCACGAGGTTCGGCCCCCAGTATCCGAGTCCGATCACTGCGGTGCGTACCGGCTCCTCCGCGGTGGGCTCCCAGTACGCCATATTAGGCGGTACCCGTCCTCTGCCGCATGAGCGCGAACGGCGTCCGGAGAAGAAGCGTCAGGTCGAGGCCAAGGGACCAGTGGCGCGCATACGCGACGTCCAGGTCGAGTGCCTCGCCGAAACTCGCGTGCGCACGCGCCGTCACCTGCCAGAGGCCCGTGATACCAGCCGGCACGTCAAAACGCTCGAAGTGGTGTGGGGCGAACGCCTCGGTCTCGTACGGGATGCACGGACGTGGGCCGACAAGGGACATCTCGCCTCGAAGGACGTTGATCAGCTGAGGCAGTTCATCAAGGCTCGTCTTCCGAAGAACACGGCCGCTCGCTGTGATCGCGGAGGGCCGCTCGAGCTTGTAGAGCCCGTTGTCGCTCGGCGCCGAGCGCGACGTCATCGTTGCCTTGATGAACTCGCGATGCTCCGAGTCGTCGGTGTCCACGTACATCGTCCTGAACTTGAGAGCGGTGAACGGCCGCATTCCCTCGCCCAGTCGTTCCTGACGGAAGAACACCGGGCCCGGGGAGTCGCGCCGAATCCACAAGCTGAAGAGGAAGAAGAGCGGAGAGGCGACAACGAGCAATAGAGCGGCGCCCATGATGTCGATCCCTCGCTTGATCGTGCTCGAGAAGGGCAGCAGCTTCGACGTCGGCAGGCCAAGCAGCGGAAGCCCCTCGACGGAGTGGACGAGCACGTTCGGGCCGAGCGCGTCGAACAGGCGCGGGACCGTGTCGACCTGAACGTTCATGCCCTTGAGACTCCGAACAAGCTCGATCGTCTTGTCATCGCTCTCGTGCGAGAAGGCGATCACGACCCGCTCGATCCCATTGTCCGCGATCAGCGGTTTGACGTCGGCGAGCTTGCCGACGACACGAGAGCGAATGTCGCCGCGAAGCTCGAGCGGATCCTCGTCGACGAGGCCGACGACGTCGATCCCATATTCGGGATGTTGTTCGAACTTCCGCGCGACCAACTGCCCGACCTCGCCCGCTCCCACGATCAGCGCCCGCTGGATGTATGCGGGGCTCCGGCGACAATAGGCTCGGGCAACGGCGCGACCGCCGGTCAGGAGCAGGAGCGAGAGGGCCCAGAACGTTCCGACCTTCGCGAGCTCCGGATCGGCGAGACCGCTGATGCTCGCTCCCAGAAACAGGAGCCAGGACCCGAGAGTAACCAGGTGGAGCACACCCACGAAGTCGTCGGTGGTGCTGTGCTCGGTGCGTTCCTCGTCGCGGTCGTACAGCTCGTAGAGCTTGGCCGCCGCCAGCCAGAGGGGCAGCGTCAGAGCGAACAACAGGTATTCCGCGCCGATCGCCAGGTGGTTGGCTCGTCCCGATCCGGCACCGAAGATCAGGGCCGTCGCGACGAACGCGATGCCGAGGCCGGTCGTATCCGAAATCCAGAGGGCTCGGCGCACGAGCCAGCCGCGCGTGTGGCTTTGGGCCGGACCGTGCCCGAGGTCTTCGGCCCGTATGGTCACGGTGGATGCAAGCTCGCTTGGGTTCACCTGGCGCTCCGTACTCTGCGATGGCTTTCCGCAGCTCACCCTATGAAGGCCGCTACGAGAGCGGTAGACCGGACCCGGAAAACCATCCAACCGATGGTGACCTAGACAGTCGGGCAGGTTATTCCCCCGCGAGAGCAGGTGGTGACGCGGGACAGGCGACAGTATCGTCGGGGCATGACCGAGACGCTCCGTGCGGTTCCAGAGACAACCGTCCCGTTTCTCGACCTAACGCCTTCGCATGCGCCGCTCAGGGCGCAGATCGTCGACGACATCGTGGCGTTGATCGACAGCAATGCGTTCACGAACGGGCCGGCCGTCGGGCACTTCGAAGAGGCGTTCGCCGCGTTCTGCGGCGTTCGTGAGTGCGTCGGCGTCGCGAGCGGGCTCGACGCGCTGCGACTCGCCCTCGATGCGCTCGGCGTGGGTCCCGGCGACGAGGTGATAGTCCCGGCCGCGACATTCATCGCAACGTTCGAGGCCGTCACGCAGGTCGGCGCCAGCCCGGTGCCCGCGGAGGTCGACGAACGTGACTACACGCTCGATCCGGATGCGGCCTCGGCTTCCGTGACCGGTCGGACACGAGCGATCCTGCCTGTTCATCTGTACGGCCAGGTCGCCGACATGACGAGACTCACGGAGCTTGCGAGGACGATCTCCGTCCCGGTTCTGGAGGACGCGTGTCAGGCACACGGGGCCGAGCGGCAGGGGATCCGCGCAGGGGCCGTCGGTACGGCTGCTGCATTCAGCTTCTACCCGGGGAAGAACCTCGGTGCGTTCGGCGACGCGGGCGCGGTCGTCACGAGCGATGTGGAGCTCGCTGCCCGCATACGCGTCCTCCGCGAGCACGGGCAGCGGCGCAAGTACGAGCACGACGTAGTCGGCTACACCGCGCGGCTCGACACGATCCAGGCGCTGGTGCTGCTTCGAAAGCTGCCGTTGCTGCAGCGATGGAACGACGAGCGCCGCGCTGCCGCGCGCATCTACGGCGAGCTGCTCGAGGGGGTTGGCGACCTCACCCTCCCGGAGGCCGTCGACGGGAGCGAACCGGTCTGGCACCTCTACGTCATTCGGACGAGGGCGCGCGATCGGCTGGCTGCATGGCTGCGCTCGCAACACGTCGGCGTTGGGCTCCACTACCCGCAGCCGGTGCACCTCTCACCCGCCTACGGCTCGCTCGGCTATCCGGCCGGCTCCTTCCCGGTCACCGAGCGGCTGTCGCAGGAGGCTCTGTCGCTGCCGATCTATCCGGGGATCACAGAGCGGCAACTCACGACGGTGGCGGATGCGGTCCGGTCGTTCTTCAGCCGTGGCCGATAGCCCGGCGAACGCGGCGCCGTTCCGGCGCGTATCGAACGTCGAGTTCGGCGAGGGCGTAGAGGTGCAGTCATTCACGAACCTCTACGGATGCGCGATCGGAGCCGCGAGCCGGATCGGAACATTCGTGGAGGTGCAGAGTGGAGTGCGGATCGGCGCGCGGTGCAAGATCCAGAGCCATACGTTCATTTGCGAAGGCGTCACGATCGACGACGAGGTCTTCGTCGGGCACGGCGTCATGTTCGTCAACGACAAGCGCCCGCGGGCAACGACCGAGACCGGAACGCTCCAGACTGGAGCCGACTGGGAGCTCCTCGAGACGGTCGTCGGACGGCGGGCGAGTATCGGGTCGGGCGCGGTGATCCTCGGAGGCGTTCGCATCGGCGCCGGCGCCCTCGTCGGTGCCGGAGCCGTCGTCACCCGTGATGTGCCGCCCGGAGCGGTGGTTGCCGGTGTGCCGGCGCGCGCCCATCTGAACGCCGCGCAGGTCGGCCAGGACTAGGGCACCTCATCCGGCCCGGCGTCCACCGTGCCCTGTGGCCGCGACTGACCATCGAAGTCTGTCGACGGATACCGCGAGGGGTCCCCCGCTCCACGTGCGCACGTATCCGCGGCTGTCAGGTGGTAGTCCGGCGGAGCGCCCTTGCCGTTCACGAAAGCGGGATTGCATTTCTTGTTGCCTGTCCCGCGACAGGTCGCAGAGTTCCCGGCCGGGTAGATGTCATACGCCTCGGCCGTGTGAGCGGGGCACGAGGAGATGTTGTCGGTGAAGATGTTGCCGTAGCTCTGGAGCTCGCTGCTCCCACAGTTGAAGTCGTTCACGGGCTGCGTGAGCACGTTGTAGCGGACGACCAACGACGAGCAGGCTCCCCCCGATGAACTCTGTGTGAGCACGATGGAGTTGCAGCAGGCCGTGTCGCCGAAGAAATTGTTCTCGATGAGCCAGTTCGACTCGGTGGCTCCGCTGAAAGGCTCGGCCTGGATGTCGCTCGTGGGACAGTTGTAGAAGATGCTGTCTCGAATTGTGATGTTGACGCCACCCTGCGTCTGCATACAGTCCACGTGATAGCCGGCGTGAGACGTGCCCTGGCATGTGTTCCCACTTCCGGAGCCGATGTCGTGGACGGTGACGTGGTCGAGAGTGTCGTTCTGCGGCGTTGCCGTGGCGCCGGAGCCGCCCCAGAGCCGGAAGCCGTCCTCCGGATTGCCCGCTGCGCAGGCGTCGAAACTGCCGAACTCGCTGTTCGTCACCGTCACACCCGACGCACGGATGAACGCGCTCATCCCGTGATAGCCGTCGATCAGGATGTCCTGCGTCACGACACCACAGTCCGCATCGCAGATGTCCAGGCCGCTCCGTGAGTTCCCACTCCCCGCGGAGACGATCCCGTGGATGTGCACATGGCTCGAGTTGACGTTCAGGTCACCCGTCAAGGCTACGGTCACGCCGGGTGACGGCCTGATCTCGACCGCACTCGAGCGACTGATCGCCGGGATCGTCTGCCCGGGGTAGGTGCCGCCTTCGACCTCGATCGTGTCTCGGTCGGCGGCGATCTTGAACGCCTGACCGAACGTCGCACACGGCTTGGCCGCGTCGTTGCGCACGCACGTCGCATCATTCCCCCCGGTGGAGACGTAGAGGTTCGCGCTGCCACTGGGGCCGCCGCCGCCGCTGCCGCCACCGCCGCCGCCACTTCCGCCGCTGCCGCCACCCTCACAGGCGAGAGTCTGCGTCGAGATCGTCGCCTTGCCCGAGTAGTTCCCGACCGCGTCGACGGCGTCGACGGCAAGGGCCAGCGCCGTCCCGCAGGGGAGGCCCGAGAGCGTGTAGGACGTATGCACCGTCGTGTCGATGCGCTCGCCGTCGCGATAGAGCCGATAGGTCACTGGACCGCTCGGATCGATCGACGCGGCCCAGTCGACTGAGATCGACGACGGCGTGCGGGCACTCACCGCAAACCGGGACGGAACGCTCGGGGGGGTCGAGTCGGCCGAGAGAACGTCCGCGATCGCGGACGTGAACGGCTTGACGGTGGAGAGTACGGCGCCCTTCGAATGGCGCACGCCAAGCCACAGGAGGGGCTGGCGGCCGGCGGCCCGTATTGCACCGACCCAGCGCGTGCGGTCGTCGCCGTGCGCCGCGGCAGGCGCAAGCACGATCAGCGGCGTGCGCAACTTGCGGCCCGCCATTCCGGCGACGAGAAAGAGCGAGCGGACGTGGACAACGACTGCACCGAGCCCGGGCAACTGCGCGAGCGCTGCCGCCTGTTCGGGCGACGACGCCTCGAGCGCGCACGTCCGGAGCAAGCGCCGTTGCGTGCTGCTACAGCCCCGGAGGACCGCTCGATTCGCGGTTCTGCCGGTTCCACGAGCGACGCGCGGAAGCACCACGAGGAATCCAACCGACCGCGCACGCTTGACGAGGCCCCGCCGCAGGGCGACCCGCACCGCGCCCGGCGAAACGACGAGCGTCCCCACGTGCGCGCGCCGGAGCGCCTTCAGCTGCCCGCTCGTCAATCCGGATGTCGCGCCCACGGCCTCCATCGCCCAGTGCGTCGATTGGGGCGCGGCGGGAAGCGCGGAGGTTGCGCCGCGACTCAGCCAGAAAGCAAACGCCGTCCCGACAACCGCCGCAGTGAGTAGCAGGGCATGTCTGCGCGTTCCAATTCGCAAGGCTCTCCCCTTCTCGCCCCGATCCGGCGCGATCACGCCGGGCCGACACACCTTCTCGCGGTGGAATCGACCGATCCTAGCCGATGCGGCGACAGGCGATGGGCACGGGCCTGAGCCCCCGGACGGGCTGGGCTGGACCGGCGGCTAGGGGATCTCGTCAGGTCCGGCGTCGGGCGGAGTGCCGGTCGGCGCGGGTCGCGATTGCCCATCGATGTCGGTCGGCGGACCTGCTGCGCTCGGATTGCCGGCGCCCACCGCGCAGGAGTCGCCGGAGGCCAGGTGCGGATTCGGCTGTCCGCCGCCCCAGCCCGGATCACCGGAGGCTAACTTCGGTGTGCACTTCTTCGAGTTCGCCCCGCACGTCGAACCGCTTGTGAAGACGTTGTAGCTGTAACTCGAACCGGACGAGCACGACCCGAGGAAGATGTTGCTGTAGACCTGGCCCTGTTTCGAGCAACTGACCCAGTTGATGTCCTGGTGGAGAACGTTGTTCCTCACGATGATCGGACTGCAGTCCGAGTTGCTCGTCTGTGAGCCGAGCACGAGCCCGTTGCAACAGCTTGTCGGCCCGAACCAGTTGTTTTGAATGACCTGGGTGCCAAATGTGGCGCCGGAGAACGGGTTCCACTGGATGTCGCTCGTCGGGCAGTTGTAGAAGATGTTGCCCTCGATCGTGATGTTCACGCCGCCGTTGTTCTGCATACAGTCGACGTGGATCCCCGCGTGGCTCGTTCCCTGACAGGTGTCGCTGGATCCCGCATCGATGTCGTGCACGACGTTGTAGAGGAATTTGTCGTTGCGAGGCGTTGGATCTCCTCCCGTACCCTCCCAGAAGCGAACGCCGTCCTCAGGGTCGTTGCTGTTGCAGGCCGAGAAGCTGCCGAACTCGCTGTGCGCAATCGTCACGTTCGTGGCTCGCATGAACGCGCTCTTCCCCTGGAAACCATCGACCAGGATGTCCTGCGTGGTGAAGCCGCTGCAACCCGTGTCGCAGATCGAGAGGCCTCCGCGTGACTCGCCGCTGCCGGCCGAGATCACGCCGTGGATGTGGATCCTGTCCACGCCCGCGAGCGTCAACCCGCCGCTGAGCTTCACCTGACCGGGATCCTGGGCGTTGAAGGTGACCGCGCTCGACTTCGTGCCGCTGCTGATCGTCTGCCCGCTGTACGTCCCATCGACGATCGTCACCTGGTCGCCGCCCTGTGCCGCGTTCATCGCGGCCTGCATCGAGCCACAGGCGGTTGCGTCGCCATAGGCCACCGGCGTCGCCGAGCGCGTGCAGCTTCCCCGCTGGGGTCGACCCAGACGTTCGCCGTCCCAGGCGCTACCGAACATCCGGCCGTCGTTGCGACCACCGAGGCCTGTGCCGAACGGTTGCCCGCGGCGTCGACCGCGTCCACGCCCAGCGTGTACGACGTCCCGCAGGCAAGCCCGGAGAAACTCGCACTCGTCGACCCCGTCGAGCCGGCGCTCGAACCGTTCCGATACAGCCCATAGCCGGTCACACCGACGTTGTCGCTCGACGCCGACCACGACAGGCCGATGCTCGTCGCAGTCACAGCCCCGACCGTCAACCCCGACGGCGCAGAAGGCGGCTGCGAATCCACACAGGCCGAGGTCGTTGCGACCACCGAGGCCTTTGCCGAACGGTTGCCCGCGGCGTCGACCGCGTCCACGCCCAGCGTGTACGACGTCCCGCAGGCAAGCCCGGAGAAACTCGCACTCGTCGACCCCGTCGAGCCGGCGCTCGAACCGTTCCGATACAGCCCATAGCCGGTCACACCGACGTTGTCGCTCGACGCCGACCACGACAGGCCGATGCTCGTCGCAGTCACAGCCCCGACCGTCAACCCCGACGGCGCGGAAGGCGGCTGCGAATCCACACAGGCAGACGTCGTTGCGACCACCGAGGCCTGTGCCGATCGGTTGCCCGCCGCGTCGACCGCGTCCACGCCGAGCGAGTAACTCGTGCCACACGACAGGCCGGCAAAGGTATACGAGAGGCCAGGTCCGCTCCCGACCGGAACGCCCGTCAGGTACCTGCCGTAGCCGGCCACGCCGACGTTGTCGCTCGACGCCGACCACGACAGCGCGATGCTCGACGCGCTCACCGCCCCGACCGTCAACCCCGACGGCGCAGAAGGCGGCTGCGAATCGACACAGGCCGAGGTCGTTGCGACCACCGAGGCCTTTGCCGAACGGTTGCCCTCGGCGTCGACCGCGTCCACGCCCAGCGTGTACGACGTCCCGCAGGCAAGCCCGGAGAACGTCGCACTCGTCGACCCCGTCGAGCCGGCGCTCGAACCGTTCCGATACAGCCCATAGCCGGTCACACCGACGTTGTCGCTCGACGCCGACCACGACAGGCCGATGCTCGTCGCAGTCACAGCCCCGACCGTCAACCCCGACGGCCTGGAAGGCGGCTGCGAGTCAACACAGGCAGGGGTCGCGGCGACCACCGAGGCCTGCGACGACCGGTTGCCGGCCGCGTCGACCGCGTCCACCCCCAGCGTGTACGACGTCCCACAGGCAAGCCCGGAGAACGTCGTGCTCGTCGACCCCGTCGAGCCCGCGCTCGAACCGTTCCGATACAGGCCATAGCCGGCCACGCCGACGTCGTCGCTCGACGCCGACCAGGACAGGCCGATGCTCGTCGCAGTCACAGCCCCGACCGTCAACCCCGACGGCCTCGAAGGCGGCTGCGAGTCGACACAGGCCGCCGTGGCCGCGATCACGAGCGCCTGGGCCGACCGGTTCCCGGCCGCGTCGACCGCGTCCACCCCCAGCGTGTACGACGTCCCACAGGCAAGCCCGGAGAACGTCGTGCTCGTCGACCCCGTCGAGCCGGCACTCGAACCGTTCCGATACAGGCCATAGCCGGCCACGCCGACGTCGTCGCTCGACGCCGACCACGACAGGCCGATGCTCGTCGCGCTCACCGACCCGACCGTCAACCCCGACGGCGTCGAAGGCGGCTGCGAGTCGACCCCCTGGCCGCCGCCTCCACCACCACCGCCGCCGCCGCCGCCGGGAGGATCGGTGTTGACGCTAGGGCCCGCTGGAGCGGGTGCCGGGGCGGTCGGTGCCGGCGCGGTCGGTGCCGGGGCGGTCGGTGCCGGCGCAGTCGATGTCGTCGTGCCGCCACCACCCGAGGACGCGCACGTCGTCGTCGACGCGCTGAGCGCAGCAGGCGCAGATCGGTTGCCGGCTCGGTCGACCGCCACGACCTTCAGCGTGTAGCGCCGTCCGCAGGAGAGGCCGGACACGACCGTGTGGGTCACCCTGGTCGTTGCCACCTTCTTGCCGTTCCGGGTGATCGAGTAGCGGGAGATGCCGGTTCCCTTGTCGGTCGACCGGCCCCACCGAATGGCCAGTCTGGACGCGTGACGCGCAATCAGTCTCGGTCTTCCAGGCTTCGTCGGCGCAAGCTTGTCGGCGCGCCGCTGTGTGTGAACCTTGGTCGGGCGAGCCGCCGAGACACGAGCTCGGGACGGGTGCTTCGTCGCGGCGCCGGCGTCAGCCCGTGAAACGGCGCCGACAACAGCGACCAGGAGGAGGGTCAAGACAAGCGCCCGAGGGCGGCTCATGCGGGTGGGTGCGGCTCCCATCGCGTTCGGTAGCTCACAACGCACGGCGTTGAAAGCACCACCCCTTGGATCGGCGAGATGCGCGATCTTCCTCTCCCCCATTTTGACTATTGGGTTGTTTGGACCACCCGTTCGGGGGGTCGTTCTAACCCGGATGCTGGAAAACCAAACAAGGAACCGCCAGACCAACGCCGCCGCTACCAGACACTGAACGGCCGTTTAGTGCGGAAATAGCGGAAAATCGCTACCGTCCGAAGGTGCCCGACATCGACGTCGTGATCGTCTCGTACGACAGCGTCTCCAAGCTGTCGCGATGCGTCGCCGGGCTGATGGGGTGCGACGGGATCGGCGTGACCGTGGTCGACAACGCCTCGCGCGACGGCTCGGCCGCGCTGGCCGCAAGCCTCGGTGCGGCCGTCATACCGCTCGACTGGAACAGCGGCTTCTCACACGGCTGCAACGTAGGTTGGAGGACGGGTTCGGCCGAGTTCGTGCTCTTTCTCAACCCGGACGCCGCGATCGACGCGGAATCGCTCTACCAACTCACCGCCGTGCTCTCCTCGCACCCGGCGTGCGGGATCGTCGCACCGCGAGTCGTGCACGAGAACGGCGACCTTGCGCGGTCGCTACGAAGGTTTCCGAGCCTGCGGCGGACGTTTGCACAGGCGCTGTTCCTCCACCGTCTCGCGCCGAACGCCGACTGGACGGACGAGGTCGTGCGCGACCCGGCCGCCTACGAGCACGTCTGGTCGCCCGACTGGGTGTCGGGCGCGTGCCTACTGATCAGACGGAGCCTGCTCGAGCAGCTCGACGGGTTCGACGAGCGTTTCTTCCTCTACAGCGAGGACGTCGACCTCTGCCGACGCGCGCGGGAGACGGGGGCGACGATCCTGTTCGAGCCAGCCGTGACGGCACTCCACACCGGCGGGGCCTCGGCGCCCGCGGGGCGTGCGCTCCCGCTGATCGCAGCCAGCCGGCGCCTCTACGCGCGGATGCACGAGCGCACAGTAGTCGCCTCGGTCTATCGCTTCGGGATCGGGCTGTCCTCGCTGACCCACGCGCTCGTCGCAAGAGACCGGGAGCGCCGGCTGGGGTACGTGTATGCTCTCGCTTCCCGTTCGGCTCTGACCTCGCGGACAGCCGGAGGCCTGGAGAACTAGCCCTTCGGAGGTCGCCAGCCCAGGGCTCCTTCTCTAGCGTTCGACCACCCGATGAACGAGTTGACGTACGCCGCGATCACCCCCGCGCGGGACGAGGCTGAGAACCTGACCCGTCTCGCAGGCTGCCTGCTCGAACAGACCGTGCCTCCGCTGGAATGGATCGTGGTCGATGACGGGTCGGTAGACGGCAGCAGAGAGCTCGTGGAGCAGCTCGGCACCGAACACGACTGGATCCGTACCACGTCATCCCCCGGGGCGAAGACGCACGCGGGCCCTCTCGCGGCGGGCCGCGTCGGCGGCCGCGACGTCGTAGCGTTCAAACGCGGCATCGAGGATCTGCGCCACCCTCCCGACGTGCTCTTCAAGCTCGACGCAGATGTCAGCTTCGAGCCCGACTTCTTCGAGCGACTGCTCGAGGAGTTCGTCGCCGACCAGAAACTCGGGATCGCTGGCGGCGAGTGCCTCGAGCTCGAGCGTGGCGAGTGGCGTGTGCAGAACGTGACCGGCGGCCACGTGCGCGGAGCGACGCGGGGGTATCGCTGGGCCTGTTTCGAGGCGGTCTCTCCCCTTGCGGAACAACTCGGCTGGGACGGGATCGACGAGGTGAGGGCACGGCTCGCCGGATGGGAGACACGAAGCGCCTCCGGGATCCGGTTCCGGCATCACCGCAGTGTGGGCGAGCGCGACGGTGCGTGGAATTCGTACGAGTCGCAGGGCGCAACCGCGCGTTTCATGGGTTATCGCCTGTCCTATCTCGTGTTCCGGTCGCTGTTCAAGACGATGCACGACGTCCGTTCGCTCGGGATGATCAGCGGCTGGCTGAAGGCCGCCCTGCGCTCGGAGCCCCGCTACCCGGATACCGCAGTGCGCGACTATGTTCGCTCGCAGCAACGAGTGACCCGGCTTCCGCGCAGGGCGCTCGAGGCTCTCGGCCTGCGGTAGGCGCTGTTCGAGCTCGGCCGTGTCAGGCAGTCGTCTGGCCGGCCGTGCGGTTCAGTCGAACGAGCACCGACCCGAGCGTGATGAAGATCAACGCGATGAACGTCACCTGCATGAACGAGAAGGCGTCGTAGAAGAGCATCCCGAACGCGAAGCTCGCTACGGCGCTCGCAAGCCCCGCGTACAGCCACGCATCGGGTGATCCGAGATCCTGACGAGCAAGCCGGAGCATCCGCCGCGTGAAGGCGACGAAGAGCCAGAGCCAGGCGGCAACCCCGAGCAGACCGGTCTCGAGCAGGGTCCCAAGCCACTGGTCGTCGAGGATCGAGGCATTCTGGAGCGGGCCGTCGTCGATGACGCGCGAGCCGTAGCCCTGCCCGAGAAGCGGTGTGCGTCCGGCCTCGGTGAGGCTCGGGCCGAGGTCGGCGAGCCGGCCGCTTCCCTCCGTGCCTGCCCCTGACTGCTGCTGCTTCACGATCCCGCCGGACGGGAAGAACGCTCCGGTGAGCGTCCCGAGCGAGCCCGGCAGCGCGAGGTGGATCGCGACGATCACAGGCACGACGAGCGGCCACAGGCGCCGGACGTTCGCCGGGAACAAACGGGCGTAGATGACGAAGATCACGAAGATCATCAGGATGCTGGTTCGGGACACCGTGGCGAGCGAGCCGAGGACGAGCAGGGCTGCGGCGCACCACCAGACCCTGGAGCCCGTCCGGCGGGCGAGGTAGATCGCCAGCGGCATGAGCATGAGCAGGGCCGCGCCGTACGGGATCGGATGCTGTCCGGAGCCGTAGACGCGGAGCCTCCCGCCTCGGATCTCGAGGCTGTGAAAACCGGTGTTCTGGACCTGAAGGATCGGCAGCAGTCGGTTGACGTGGTCGAACAGGTCGAACCCGGTTCTGAACTCGATCAGGGCGAGGAACGACAGGATGGCGCCCCCGAACACGAGCACCTTGAGGACGAGGTCGACGTCCGCGCGAGTCTCGACGACGCTCGCGACGAAGTAGACAACCAGGAGAAAGCTCACGAAGAGCAGGGTCTTCTTGAAGACGACCGACTGGACCCCGAGCGCGTCGATCCGGCTCGTGTTGACGACGATCGAGGCCAGTGCGACCAGGACGATCGCCAAGATGGGCCCCTCGAATCCTGTCTTCCTGAGCCTTGTCCGTGGATCGATCAGCAGGGCGACGCCCCAGAGCGGGAGGATCGCGAAGAGAAGAACCCGGTAGGGCTCGAGCTGGAACCCCGCACCGCTCGACAACGTGAAGCGTCTGATCGGGACGAACAACAGCACGAGCAGGAACAGCAGGAGCAGATTCCGCCAGGCCAGCACGCGGGTGCCGGCGGTGAGAGCGAGCGAGCCGGCGATCACGATCACGGGCAGGGTCGGCGTGTAGGTGCCGTCCGAGGCGCCGACGGCGAGGAGCAGGAGCAACCCGCAAAGGGCCGCCAGCGTCATCAGCGACCCGCGGCGCGACCCGCCTTCGAGGACGTACACCTCAGGCGCTGAGCTTCGGTCGCGCACGGGACTCGTCCGACGCAGGGAGCCCGACTTCGCGCACGCGAGGTCTCAGGTTCTCGAGCACGAAGACGATCGCCATCACGAGCGTGAGGACGGCGAGGAACACCATGATCGGCACCGTCTTCGAGCGGCCGGCGAGGAGCGTCGTTCGGCCGGGGCCCTGGATGACCTGGACGACCACGCGATCCGAGGGCCTGATCCCGTTCGCGCTCTGCTGGGCGCGGATGTAGTCGACGAGCGCGTTCGTCGCGCGGCGTGTCAGCCTCACCGAGGCGTCCTTGGTGGCCGCGATCCCGGCCACGCTGATGATCGGCAGAAAATCCTGGCTCCCCGGGGAGCTCGGAATGGCGGCAGCCTGAACCTGGCCGGGAATCGTCGGCCCCTTCTCCCGGATGAGACGTTTGACGGGGTCGGACGTGACGAAACCGGAGTACAAGATCGCGAGGCTGACAAAGCGGCTCGTGTCGACCGATCCGGCGGGCCTGAGGCGCCCCCATGGAAAGCCCTCTTGCGTCACGAAGACCTGTGAGTAGCTCGCCCACTTGTCCTGTTGGCGATACGACAGCGTGCCGTTCGTGCCGACACGGAACGTCGCGAGGATGGTGAGAAGGATCGCAAGCACGAGACCGACGACGACGATCCACTTGAACCGCCAGACAACGCGACCGAGCAGCCCGATGTCCATCTCTACGCGGCCGCGCTTTCGCTCGAGCTCGTCTTTTCGCGCTCGGGATAGAGATACAGAAAGGCCGCCTCGGTCCTGTTGGCGACGTGGAGCGCTCGGTAGACCATCCCCAGATGGAACTTCACGGCATGCACGGTGAGCCCGAGCGACGCGGCGATCTGCCGGTTCGTGAGCCCGCGCGCCGCCATCTCCAGCACCTCCCGCTGGCGCGGGGTGAGATGCGCCAGAAGCTCCCGTTGCCCATCGTTGGACTGACTTTCGGCTTCACCGATCACGGCGCTCAATGTAGAGCCGATCGACTCATCCGCCCATCGGCGATTGGACTAGGTTTCGATCCGCCAAGCGCCGATCGGACTGGCCGAACGGCTAGTGCGCCCCCGGGGAATGCTGGCTCTCCGGCCATTGGCGATGCGCAGGTCGCTACCTATCGTGACCTGCGTGTGGAGAGTGAGAAGGCGCGCGCGCGCGCGGCAAGCCGTAGACGTGTGGCTCGTATGTTCATCGGGTGGGCACCTGATGCAACTGGCGGCGCTCGGGGAAGCCTGGTCCGACAGGTCCCGCCTCTGGGTGTCGAACGACCAGAGCGATGCCCGCTCGCTGCTCCGCGACGAGGAGTCGTACCTCTTGCCGGGGCCTTTCAGCCGTGATCTCCGCTCGTTCACCCGCAACCTCCTGTTCGCGACCCGACTGGTGCGGCGGCGCCCGCCGCGCATCCTGATCACGACCGGCGCCGACATCGCGGTGCCGCTCGCACTCATCGCGCGGCTTTCGGGCGCACGCATCGTCTACATCGAGAGCTTCACGCGCATCCATTCACCCTCGCTCAGCGGACGCTTGATCGCACTGTTCGCGAGCCGCGTCTACGTCCAGTGGCCCGAGCTCGTCCCGACGCTACGCGGTGCACGTTTCGCCGGCGCCGTCGTCGAAGCGTGACAACACGATGATCTTCGTCACGATCGGGACCTGCGAGCCGTTCGACCGACTGCTGGCCGCCGTCGAAAGCCTCTCCGTCGACGAGGAGCTCGTCGCGCAAACGGGGCGCTCGACGATCCAGCCGGCGAACGCGCGGTGCGTCCCGTTCCTTCCATACGAAGCACTCGTCGAGCTCGTCGCATCTGCGCGGGTCGTCGTCACTCACGCGGGGGTGGGCTCGATTCTCACCGCTCTGACTCTGGGCAAGCGGCCCGTGGTCGTGCCACGCCTCCGGCGCTTCGGCGACGCGGTCGACGACCACCAGCTCGAGCTCTCCGTACGCCTTTCGAACCTGAGGCTCGTCACCCACGTCACCGACACGGCAGGCCTGGCCGAGGCACTGAACGCCGGCGCCGACGAGCTGAGCGTCCTCCGGCGCGGCGGCTCGCTGGCGAACGAGCTGAGCAACTACATCTCCACGCACGCGGCGTGAGCGACACCGCACCTTTCCAGGGGGTCCGCGCCGGCATTGCCGGCGGCGTGACATGGAAGACAATCTCCGCGGTCACGCTCCAGCTGTCGCGGATCGTCACGGCTGTCATCCTCGCCCGGCTGCTGTCGCCCGACGACTACGGGCTCGCAAGCATGGCGCTCGTCGCATCGTCGCTCGTCTTCGTGTTCGCGGACGTCGGGCTTGGCTCCGCTCTCGTCCAACGGGAGACGATCACCGAGGAGGATCGGTGCACCGTCTTCTGGACCAGCCTCGCTGTGGGAGCGACGCTGACCGTGGTGGGCGTGGCTGCGTCGGGCCTCGTCGCCGATTTCTTCGGACGTCCCGAGGTGACGGCGCTCTTCGCGGTGTTCTCGATCAGCTTCTTCGCCACCTCGGTCTCGTCGACGCAGGCCGCGTTGTTCACACGCGAGATGAACTTCCGAGCCCTGGAGCTCAGACAGATCGCGTCGTACCTGGTGGGCGCGGGCGTCGGCATCGCAACAGCTCTCGCCGGAATGGGAGCCTGGGCGATCATCCTGCAGCAGCTCACGATTTCGCTGGTCGGCACGACATTGCTGACCGTATTCTCGCCCTGGCGACCCCGGTTCATGTTCTCGCGGGCGAGCCTGAGCGATCTCGGCGGATTCGGAGCCAACGTCTTCGGCTCCCGCCTCCTGTTCTTCTGCAATCGGAACGCCGACAACATCCTGATCGGCCGTTTCCTCGGCTCGGCGGCCCTGGGCGCATACGCCGTCGCCTACAACGTGATGCTTCTGCCCTTCAGCCAACTTGCAGGCCCGCTCCAAGAGGTCCTCTTTCCGGCCTTTGCTCGGATGCAGGCGGACGTCGAGCAGGTCGCACGGCTCTGGCTCAGGGCAACCCGCATCGTCGGCGCCATCACCATCCCGGCGTTCCTGGGCCTGATGATCGTGGCGCCCGAGTTCGTCACCACACTCCTCGGCGCGAAATGGCACGCAGCAATCCCGGTGATGCGCATTCTCTGTGTCGTCGGTCTCCTGCAGTCGTTGCAGCGAATGAACTCGAGCATCCTCGAGGCGCGCGATCAGACGCGGGTGCTGCTCCGCTTCTCGATCATCGCCTTCGTCGCCAGCATCTCCGCCTTTGTCGGCGGTCTTCACTGGGGCATCGTCGGCGTCGCGACCGCATACGCCATCGTCAATGTGCTCCTGCAGCCCTACTACGCCGCGATCACGTGCCGAGCCGTGAACACGACGTTGCGGCGTTTTGCGGCTTCGGTCTCACCGGTTGCGCAGTCGGCCGCCGGGATGGCGGTCGGGGTGCTGGCGCTCCAGACCGCCCTCATTCAGGCAGGCATACCGTCCGCGCTTCGGCTCGTCCTGCTCGTTGTAGCCGGCGCAGTCCTATACCTCCCGATTGTTCTCTGGCGTGACACCGAGTTGCGACGTGAGGCCGCCCGGGTGCTCGCCCGCAGGCATACCGGCTCGTTGCCGCTCGGTTACACCCCACTCGAAGACTGACGAAACCCGCTTGCAAACGGCAGGGAAACGGGGAGTTTAGCCCCCCGATGGGCTAGTCCCTCACCCCCCGCGGGGTTTTCCGAGTCTGGCCTAGCCGTCGCGACACCCCCGCTCTAGCCTCATCAAATCCGCATGAACGAGCGCTGGTCGCTCGGAAAGACAGGGAGGGGAGAGAGGGTGGATATCGCGACAGAGATCGCGGGTGAACGCAACCGCGCTGGGACCGCGGTGCGTGCGCGGACCGAGACGGACGCGAACCTCGTGCGTGCGATCGGTCACCAGAACGTCTTCGTCATTCCCGCGTTCAACGAGGCGGCGAACCTGCCGCGCCTGATCGGCGATCTCGAAGCTCGTCCGGAGCTCCTTCCGAGCGGCAGCCGCATTCTGATCGTCGACGACGGATCGAGTGACGGGACGGACGTCGTCGTGACGCAGTACGACGGCTCATTGCCGCTGGAGCTCCTTCGGCTCGAGCAGAACATGGGCCCGGGAGCTGCGTTTCGACTCGGCTTCCGACATGTCCTCGAGAACTGCCCCGACGACGCGATGATCATCACCCTCGAGGCGGACACGACTTCCGACCTCAGCGTGCTGCCGGCGATGCTCGCAAGAGCTTCGACCGGCGCCGACGTCGTCCTCGCCTGGGTCCATGGAGGCGGCGAGATGCTGAACGTCAATCTCCTACGCCGCGGGCTCAGCCGATGCGCGGGAACCGTCGTCCGCTTCGCCCTCAAGCTCGACGCGCGCACCGTTTCCTCGTTCTTCCGCGTCTACCGTGCCTCCGCGCTCAAGGCCGCGTTCGCGCATTACGACGACAGGTTCATCCAGGAGCCTGGCTTCGCGTGCAAGGCAGAGATCCTCGCCAACCTGACGAGCCTCGGCGTTTGCATCGACGAGGTGCCGGTTGATCTCGACGGTTCGAAGCGAATCGGCGAGAGCAACATGCGGATCGCCCCGACCCTGGGGGGCTACTGGCGGGTCGTACGGCGACAGCGAACCGCACGGAGAACGGCATGAGGCGCGGCAGGACGGCGGTCGTCGGCGCCGGGATCCTCGGGCTGACGACCGCCTACCGGCTTCTGTTGGAGGGCGCGGAGGTCGCGGTGTTCGAACGCGCGCCGGATCTCGGCGGCCTCGTCGGTGCTTTCGACTTTGCGGGGCGGCGAACCGACCGCTTCTATCACGTGATTCTGCCGACCGACGACCGGGTCGTCGGACTCGCAACCGAACTGGGCTCGGCGACCGTTTTCGGTTCCGGCCGACGGAGGTCGGGTTCTACGACGACGCACGGTACTTCTCGATGAGCTCGCTCAGCGAGTTCGCACGCTTCCCGCTTCTCGCGCCGCACGATCGCATCCGCTTGGCCGCCTTCGTCGCACGCTGCCAACTCACTCGGGAGGCTGCCAAGCTCGACGACGTCCCGCTGATCCCGTGGCTGCGGAGATGGTGCGGCCGCCGGGCTGTCGAGCGTCTCTGGCTGCCACTACTCGATTCGAAGTTCGACGGGGACTTCGACGACCTCCAGCCAGCTACTTGTGGGCAAGGACGCGCCGGATGTCGAAGACGCGCGACTCGTCCGGGCGTGAGATCATGGGTTGGCTCGAGGGCGGCTACCAGACGCTGATCGACGCGCTCGCCGCGCGAATCAGGGGGCTCGGCGGCGAAATCCACGTCGGGACGACGGTCGACCGGATCGTCGGCGACTCCGGCGGCGTCAGCGGCATCGTGGTGGACGGGCGGCTGCGCCGCTTCGACACTGTCGCCTGCACCTTGATGCCGCCGCTGGCGGGTGCGCTGCTCGACGATCGACTGCAGGAGCAGGTCCCGGTCGATCGGTGTAGGTACCTCGGCGTCGTCTGCGTGCTGTTGCGCACGACCCGGAGCGTGAGCCCGTACTACACGCTCAACATCACCGATCGGAGGGTGTCGCTCACAACCGTGGTCGAGACGACACACGTCGTCGACCCGGACTACGCCGGCGGCCATCTGCTGTACGCCACGAAGTACGCCGACCCGTCGCACCCCGATCTGAGCCGGGACGCCGCGCAGGTCGAGCGCGACTATCTGGCACAGGTTCGAACGCTTTTGCCGGATCTCCGCGACGACGAGATCGACGCCGTCGTCATGCAGCGCGCGCGGATGGTGGAGCCCGTGCACCCCTTCGGAGTCGCGGGTCGTCTTCCGGACATGTTCCCGGTTCCGGGGCTGGCGCTCGCGTCAACGGCGCATGTGTACCCGGAGATCGTCAATGGACAGGCGTCCTCGGAGTCGCCGAGCGGCTCGTCGCCGGGATCCTCGATCGCCGTGTTCAGGTGGACCAGGCGGTGGCGGCGTGACCGAGATCGCCCAGACCCTGCGACAGCGCCGATCCGTCTCGGTCGCCGTCAACGCGGACCTGCGCCCTGGCCGGACTGTCGATCTTGTGCCTGGCGCTCGCCGCGCTCACGTGGAGAGCCTGGGGGGACCTCGGGCAGGACACGGGCTACGACCTGCTCGCCGGAATTCGGACGGCGCACGGCCAGCTCCCGTACGTCGACTACACCTACTACTACGGGCCGCTCGGACCGGCGGCACTCGGCCTCGCGGCGCTGATCGGCGGTGACGGCCTCGGTCCGGCCCTCGCCGTCGGGATCGTCCTTGCGGTCGCGATCGTGTTCGCCACCTACGGGGTGGCGCGGGTCGCCGTGGGTGCAACCGGTGCATTTCTCGCTGCGGCCATCACCGCGGGCCTCGCGTTTTCGCCGACGAACCTGAGCTACGTCCTCCCGCACACACTGTCGGCTCCCCTCGCAATCCTCGCGACCCTCGGCTTCATCGGCGCCGCCGCTTTCTTCTCGAAGAGCGGGCACCTGCGCGCCGCTGTCGCCGCAGGCTGCGCAGTCGGCCTGGTCGGGCTGACCCGGCCGGAATTCGAGATCGCGGTGGTTCTGGCAGCGGCGGCGTGGCTCCTCCTCCGTGTCCGGGAGCGCGGCTTCTCCGCACGCGAGCTGCTCGCGGTTGCCGGGCCGGCGGTTGGGATCCCGCTGGTCGTCTACGGCGCGTTCGTCGCGGCCGGGGTCAGCCTGCACGCACTCGTCTTCGACAACCTCTATCCGACACGCGTCCTGCAGGCGGGAGGCAATGCGCTCCTCCGAAGCCAGGCACCTCTGACGATCTCGAGCTTCGCGACCCTTGCCGGCCGGACCGCCCTCTACGCGGTCGGCGTCGCCGGTCTCGTGGTCCTCGCGCTCATGACGGAGCGTCGAGTCGGCAAGGCCCTTGCCGCACTCGTCATCCTGACGGCGATCGCGGTCGCCGTCGTCGATCCGGAAGCGGTTCGCACGAAGCTCCAGATCGTCTACGGCTGGCTCCCGCTCGGCGCGGCGGTCGCAGCGGTCGCGCTCTTCACGACGCTTCTGCGTCGCCGAAGCGGCTCGACGCAGCAGGCGACGCCCTCCTGCTCTCGACCGTGGTGTTGGCCGTGCTCGCGGCGAAGACATACGACGGGTTCTTCTTCCACGCCCCGCACGTCCAGCCGGGCGGTGTATGCGGCGCCGTTCGCCGCGCTCTTCCTTGTCAACCTGCACCTGCGGCTGGTGCCGCGCGGCCGTCACGTACTCGTCGTCGCGGGCGCGGTGTGGCTCGCTTTCCTCGCGGCGATCGGTGTCGGCCTCACGATCAAGGACGCCAACGCAAAGACCGCAACCGTCTCGGGGCCGGGAGGATCGCTTGCAGCGAGCCCGGCCGACGCAGCAGTGCTGAACCCTGCCCTGCGGGCGATCGAGCGATACACGCAGCCCGGCGATCCGATCCTGGTCGCTCCACAGCTCACGAGTCTCTACGTACTGGTGGACCGGCGCGACCCGCTGCCGCAGCTTTCGCTGCTGCCCGGAGCCCTCTCCGGTAGCGGTGGCGAGCAGGCGGCGATCGCGCGGCTCGACCAGGCCCACGTTCGGCTGGTCGTCACCGACCGGCAGCACCTGACCGAGTACCACCAGGGTGCCTTCGGATCGACGTTCGACAGGTCGCTCATGGCCTGGATCTCGGCTCATTTCACCCGCGTTTCGACGCTGGGCAGACCCAGCGGCGGCGACGGCCACGTGCTCGACATCTGGATGAGGAGGCAATCAGCATGAAGGTCGGCATCACCGGCGCCGCCGGATTTCTCGGGTCGCATCTTTGCGATCGGCTTCTGCGCGAGGGAATGGACGTCGTCGGCGTCGACGATCTCTCGCGCGGGACGATGGTCAATCTCTCAGAGGCGCTCAGCGATGCGCGTTTCCGGTTCGAGCGCCTCGACTGCACACGCCGCCGCGACCTGCGCGCTGCCTTCGACGGCTGCGACTCGATCGTGCACCTGGCCGCACAGAAGATCCCCCGGTACGGCGGGGCGCTCAAGACGCTCGAGGCGAACGTGGCCGGCGTCAACGCGGCGGCCCGTACCGCCCTGGCGATGGACGCCGATCTCATACTGGCGTCGACGTCCGACGTCTACGGCAACGGCGAACCGCCGTTCGCGGAGGACGACAAGCTCGTGCTGGGCCCTCCGACGACGCGCCGCTGGGCGTACGCCGTCTCCAAGCTCTACGACGAACACGTCTGCCTCGCGCTGGCCGAGGAGCTCAACCTCAAGGTCACCATTCTCCGGTTCTTCGGGTCGTACGGCCCGCGAAACCATCCGAGCTGGTGGGGCGGGCCTCAGGCCGCGTTCTTCGAGGCGCTGCTCGACGGCCAGACCATCGAGATCCACGGCGACGGCCAGCAGACGCGCACCTTCACCTACGTCGACGACACCGTCGAGGGCATCTACCGGTCGATCATCACGCCGGAGGCGCGCGGCGAGGTGCTCAACATCGGCGCCAACACCCCCACCACGATCTACGACCTCGCGGTGCTCGTGCAGAAGACTCTGGGGATCCGGCTGCCGCTGCGCGCACGGATCGTTCCGTACGACGAGCTCCCGGGGCGCTACAGGACGTCAGCCCCGTCCCGGACACACCAAGGCCAAGCGGTTCTCGGTTTCGAGGCGAAGAGGAAACTCGCCGAAGGGCTCGAGAGAACGGCCCAGCGGCACCAGGCTCGACGACTTGAAAGGCAGTGGAGGCATGAAGCCAATCCTGATCACCCTCGGGGTCATCCTCGCAATCGCAATTCCCGGCGCCGGCTCGACCGCCCTCTCCGCCGGCCTCGCCGCGCCGACTGCTCCTGCCGGCGTAACGGGCATGGCCGCCGAGGCCTCGGTGCAGCTCGCCTGGCAGCCGGTGGCCGGCGCTTCGGCCTACACCGTCTACCGTGGCACGAGCGCAACGAGCATCACGACGATGGTGACGCCTGCGGGTGGCGTGACGGCAACCTCCTACACCGACACGACCGCGACCAACGGCACCACGTACTACTACGCCGTTGGTCCGTGGCGAGCGGAGCCGAGTCGTCGAACTCCCTGGTCGTCCAGGCGAAACCCGTTGCACGCACCTGCGTCGCGACGAACCCGACGGTGCAGGAGAACTGCCATGCCGGCGACGCCGGGTGGCGCGTGACGGATCCCGGAAACGTCTCGTCCGGCGGCATCGAGGGCTACGCCGCCGTTCAGAGCCTGAACAAGGGCGAATCGGTCAACCTGATGGTCAACTCGGGAACGGCGCCCAGCTTCCAGGTCCAGATCTACCGCAGCGGCTACTACGGCGGCGCCGGCGCACGCCTGTTCTCGATCATCCGAAACGTCCCCGGGACGTCCCAGCCGGCCTGAACAGCGACTCCACAACCGGGCTCGTCGACTGCGCGAACTGGGCGACGTCGGCGACGATCACCACGACATCCTCATGGCCGAGCGGGGTCTACATCGTGCGCATCGTCAGAACCGACAACGCGTCCGACAGCGAGATCCTGCTCGTCGTCCGTGACGACGTACCCTCGGATGCACTGTACGGCGTTTCGATGGCCACCTACGAGGCCTACAACAACTACGGCGGCAAGTCGCTGTACGAGTACAACTCGCTGGGCGACACGACGATCGCCGGGACGGTCCGGGCCGTCAAGGTGTCTTTGACCGCCCGTTCGAGCAGCCGAGGTCTGGCGCGAACACCGACTGGTACGACAAGACGGACTATCCGTTCGTGTACTGGCTCGAGAAGTCGGGCTACGACATCACCTACATCTCGGACACGGATCTGGATCAGCAGCCTTCGCTTCTGCTCACCCACAAGCTCTACATCAGCGGCTCCCATGCGGAGTACGTCTCGGCGGGGATGCGGACCGCGATGACCCAGGCCCGCGACGCGAAGGTCAACCTCTTCTTCAGCGGCTCGAACACGGACTACTGGAAGATCCGGTTCGAGGCGAGTCCGACCACGAGCCGGGCCGGGCGGACACTCGTCTGTTACAAGACGACCGCCGGCGGGCCGGTCGACCCTCAGGGACCCACCGGGCTCTGGCGCGACAAGGCCGGCGCGAACTTGCCGGAGAACGCCTTGATCGGGCAGCAGTACACCGGCGACGACGACTTCTCGACCTATCCCATGATCGTCAACACGACCCAGGGGAAGGATCGAGTTGGGGTATACCGATCTCGCCACCCTGGCGCCGGGCGACTCGATGAGCTTCCCGGGGATCGTCGGCTGGGAGTGGGACGCCCGGGCGAACAACGGCAGCGAGCCGCCGGGCGTCGTCACGCTGGCGAGCTCGCCGGTCTCGGGGAACATCTTCACCTCACCGCCCTACAACTTCGCCTAGGGCAACGCGACCGTGACGATGACGAAGTACCTCGCCCCGAGCGGAGCGCTCGTCGTGGCCACGGGGACGAACGACTGGGATCGCCCCTAGCCCTGAACGCCGAAGGCGCCGGGCAGATCCAGTGGACCTTCCAGCAGGCGACGACGAACATCCTCGCCGACATGGAGCGCACCCGACCACGCCTGCCTCCGACATCGTGCTCGACTCGCAGGGAGCGCCGCAGGTGATCGGCTTCAGCCCGGCGGACGGAGCAACCGGCGTGGCCCGGCCGTCGCCGGTCGTCGCCACCTTCTCGCGCGACATGACCCCGAGCACGATCACGACCTCGAGCTTCACGCTCACCGGACCGGGCGGCACGACCGTCCCGGCAACGGTCTCGTACAACACGTCCACCGACACGGCGACGCTCACGCCGAATGCGTCACTCACCTTCTCCACCACCTACACGGCGACTCTGAAGACGACGATCAAGGACGGATCGGGCGTGGCGCTCGGGGCCTCCGTGACCTGGAGCTTCACCACCGAGGATGGTGTTCCGCCAACCGTCACCGCAAAGGTCCCGGCCGCCTCGGCAACCCGGATCTCGCCTGCGGCTTTCGTGGACGCGACGTTCTCGCGGCCGCTCGACCCGACGACGGTCAAGAGCGCGAACTTCACGCTCGCACTGCCGAGCGGGACGCTCGTCCCGGCGACAGTGAGCTACGACTCGAGCACGCAGACGGCGAAGCTGAGCCCAAACAGCCCACTCTGCTGTCGACGACCTACACCGCGAAGCTGTCCACTGCGATCACGGCGATCGACGGCGTTCCTCTGAGCGCAGCAGTGACGTGGACCTTCACGACCGCCGCGCAGGCGCCGGCGGCGCCGACGGTGACTGCACGCTCTCCGGGGAGTGGCGCGACCGGTGTCGACAGATCGACAGCTGTCACCGCAAAGTTCTCGCGCGACATGGACCCGTCGACCCTGACTGCAACGACGTTCACACTTGTCGCAGGGTCGACGACCGTCCCCGCCTCGGTCTCGTACAACGCCTCGACCGACACGGAGACGCTCACCCCGAACGCCCCACTCACGCTCTCGACCACCTACACCGCCAAGATCGCAGCGACGGCACGAGCCGCCGACGGCACGCCGCTTGCCTCCGCGATCAGCTGGTCGTTCCGCACCGCGGACCCGCTGCCGCCGCCGACACTCACCGGTAGCGCTCCGGGCAACTCGGACACGGGAATCACGAGGGCGACTTCGGTGAGCGCGGCGTTCTCCCGGCACTCGACCCGAGCACGGTCTCGGCGTCGTCCTTCACACTGACGGCCGCCGGCTCGCAAACCGCCGTCGACGCCAACGTCACGTACAACTCGACGACGTTCACCGCGACGTTGGCGCCGAGCCAGCTGCTCGCGCCACAGACGTCCTACACGGCACGACTCGACCAGTCGATCGCCGGATCCGACGGCGTGACTCTCGCGGCTCCGATCACGTGGCAGTTCACGACCGGAGCGTGCCCCTGCAACCTGTTCTCGTCCACCCTCGTTCCCGCGACTCAGGGAGCGGCAACCGACGACGGCCGCTCCGGTTCCGGGCCGTGGACCCGCGAGCTCGGAGTGAAGATCGGTGTCGACAGGCCGATGGAGCTCGACACGATCCGCTTCTACAAGAGCCCGGGTGAGACGGGCACGCACATCGGACGCATCTGGGGCGCGTCCGGGAACCAGCTCGCACAGGTCACCTTCGCCGGCGAGACATCCTTCGGCTGGCAGGAGCAGGCTCTCTCGTCGCCGCTGATCCTCTACCCGAACAGAACGTATGTCGTCTCCATCAACGCCAACGCGTACTACGTGGCGACCCAGGCAGGTCTCGCGACACAGGTCTCGAACGGGCCGCTGCACTCGATCGCCGACGGCGCGAACGGAGTGTACGGAGCAGCTGCGGGGGACTTCCCGCAGTCCAGCTACAACTCGAGCAACTACTTCGTCGACGTCGGCGTCGTCAACACGACGCTGGCCCCGCCGACCGTAACGCAGACGTCTCCGACGGGTGGCGCAACCGGCGCCAGTGTCTACACCGCAGTCCAAGCGACGTTCTCACGCTCGATGGACCCCGCGTCGATCACTCCGTCGTCATTCACCCTGAAGAACGCGAGCGGCTCCGCGGTTCCCGCCACCGTCTCGTATGACGACTCGACACTGACGGCGACATTGACCCCGAGCGCCGGTCTCGCCACGACCTCGACGTATACGGCGACACTTGCCGCGTCCATCCAGTCGGCCGACGTGACGGCGCTCGCTGCCCCCGTGACCTGGTCGTTCACGACTGCGGGGCAGCCTCCGACGGCACCGACCGTGACGGCTACGACCCCATCGGCCGGAAGCACGTACGTGGCGCGTGCGACGGACGTGACAGCGACGTTCTCGAAGTCGATGAGGGCGTCGACGATCACGAGTGCGTCGTTCACCCTGACGTCCGCCGGCGGACAGTCGGTGGGCGCTGTCGTCTCGTACGACCACACGACCCACACGGCGACGCTCACTCCGTCGCAGCCGTTGGACGCGGCTGCCGTCTACACGGCCGGCCTGACCACGAGCATCCGATCGGACGACGGCGCGTTCCTTGCGAACTCGTCGACCTGGCGGTTCACGACCGCGGCGTGCCCGTGCTCGCTGTTCTCCGTGGTTGACGCACCCGCCACCGTGCGGAACCCGACGGACGACGGCCGCAGCGGCGCAGGCCCGTGGACATACGAGCTCGGCGTGAAGGTCAACGTGACCGAGCCGATGGACCTGACCGCGATCAGCTTCTACAAGAGCCCCGGCGAGACCGGCACGCATATCGGCCGCGTCTGGACGCCGGACGGCATCCAGGTGACCCAGGTGACATTCGCCGGCGAGACCGCGTCCGGCTGGCAAGTCCAGGCGCTGCCCGCGCCGATCCAGATGCAGCCTGGCGTGACGTACGTCATCTCGGTGAACGCAAACGCGTACTACGTCGACACCGTGCAGGGCCTCGCGGCGCAGAAGACGAGCGGCCCTCTCAGGTCGGTCGCCGACGGTGCAAACGGCGTGTACGGCTCAGCGGCCGGGACGTTCCCGAACCGGTCGTACAATTCGAGCAACTACTACGTCGACCTCCAGGTCGTCTCGCATGGAGACCCGGGCCCCCTCGGCGTCAGTTCCGTGACGCCGGCGAACGGAGCGACCAGCGTGCCGCGCGGAACGGCAGTCACCGCGACCTTCTCGCGGAACGCAGCGCCTGACACCGTCACGGGGTCGACCTTCACGCTCAAGGCGGCGGGTGGAGCAGTCGTGCCCGCGGCCGTGACGTACAACGACTCGACGCAGACTGCGACTCTGACACCGAACGCGCTGCTCGCATACGACACGACGTATACGGCAACGCTCGACGGTGTCGCTGCGCTGGACGGGGAACCGCTCGCCAATCCAGTGACGTGGTCGTTCACCGTTGCGCCGAACCCGACCTCACCGTTCACGGTGGCGTCGACGACACCCGCGTCGGGAGCGACAGGCGTCCCGACCGACTCGGCAATCACGGCGACGTTCAGCAGAGCAGCGGACCCGCAGAGCCTCGGCAGCGGAACCTTCGTCCTGCGCGACGCAGGTGGTGCCACTGTTCCTGCGACGGTCGCGTACAACGCCGGCACACTCACAGCGACCCTCTCACCGACCTCGGCACTCGCGCCGCAGGCGACGTATACAGCGCAGCTGACCGCCGGCGTAAAGGGCGAGGACGGCACGGCCCTCACGGCGACGACGTGGAGCTTCACGACCGGCCTGTGCCCGTGCTCGCTGTTCGCCTCGACCCTGACGCCGACGAGCACGGGGAACCCCGTCGACGACGGCCGGAGCGGCTCCGGCCCGTTCAGCTACGAGCTGGGCGTGAAGGTCGCCGTGACGAGCCCGGTCCAGCTGACGGCGATCCGGTTCTACAAGGACTCCCACGAAACGGGCGTGCACGTGGGAACCGTGTGGTCGTCGACCGGCTCGATCCTCGCGCAGGTCACGTTCGCGAACGAATCCGCGTCTGGCTGGCAGCAGCAGGCTCTGCCTCAGAGCCTCCAGCTGCAGCCGGGAACGGTCTACGTCGTGAGCGTGGGTCTGAAGGCGTACTTCGACCTGACGCCCTCCGGCCTCGCGACCCAGATCGTGCAGGGCCCGCTGCAGTCCGTCGCCGACGGCGCCAACGGCGTGTATGCCTCCGCGGCCGGACTGTTCCCGACCAACAGCTACAAGTCGAGCAACTACTTCGTTGACGTGGTGGTCGGGTGACAGCGCAGGCATCTGCGCTGAAACTCGCCGCTCCACCCGTTGAGGTAGCCCCGGCGGGCGCACCCGCCCGTGCCATGTCGGGGGCGGCACGGCTCTCCGGGGCGATGGCCCTCTCGGGAGTCCTGACGTACGCCTTCCTGGTGCTGGCGGCCCGGAAGCTGGGCCCGTCGGCCTACGGACGCATCGGCGTCCTGTGGGCGGCGATGTTCATCGTCGCGATCGTGCTGTTTCGACCGCTCGAGCAGACTGCGTCTCGGGCAATCGCCGACCGTCGCGTGCGCGGCATCGAGGTGCGGTCGGTGATCCGCTCGGTCGGCGCGCTCGCGCTGGCCCTCCTTGGAGCGACCCTGATCGTGGCTTTCGCCGCCTGGTCGTGGCTGAGCGAGCGGTTGTTCGGCGGCGATTCCGTCCTCACGGCAATGCTGCTCGTCGGAATCGCGTTCTACGGGCTGTCATATGTCGTCCGCGGAATGGTCGGCGGGGCGCTGTGGTTCGACGGCTACGGCATCAACCTGCTCGCCGACGGTGGAGCGAGGCTTTCCTTCGGCCTGCTGCTCCTGGTCGTCGCGTCACGCCATACCGCCGGCGCGGCGATCGCCTGTGCAGGCCTCGTGGGGGCTCTGGCGCCGCTGCTCGCTGGGCGGGGCAAACTCGCTCCGCTCCTGTCGCACGGCGATGGGGAACGGTTCGAGATTCGAAACGCCGCTCGGTTCGCCGCGCCGGCGGCGATGATCGCGGCGGCCGACCAGCTGCTCGTGAACGGTGCGCCGCTGCTCGTCATGTTGGACGGCGGTCACCACGCGGCCAAGACGGCCGGCGTCGCATTCGCGGCGACGATGCTGGTGCGTGCGCCCGTCTATGTGTTTCAGGGGATTGCCGCCGCGCTGCTCCCGAACCTCACCCATCTCAACGCCACCGACGGCTTCCGGCGCCTGAGAGAGGAGATCACCCGCAATCGCGTCCTGCTCGCGACCGTCGCGATCTGCGTCGCCGTCGTGTGCACGGTCGGCGGCCCTGCCGGCATGACGATTCTCTACGGTCACGAGTATTCGGCGACTCGGGTTGTGTTCGCTGCTCTCGGCGTCGGTGTGGCGCTCTACCTCGTCGCGGCCACACTGTCGCAGGCCCTCCTTGCGATCGACGCCGGCCGCCGGGCCTCGTATGCCTGGCTCTTCTCGGGGCTCGTGCTCGTCGGGGCCTACGCCATACTGCCGGGAGCACCGGTCACGCGTGTCGCCTGTGCGTTCGCCGCGGCGTCGTTCGCGCTCCTCACGACGCTCACCGTGCTCGTCTACGCACGGGACCGCACGTGAGACCGACCGTCTCGGTCGGAGTGATCGGGCTCGGCTACTGGGGGCCGAACCTGGCTCGCTCGTTCGCCGGGCTTCCCGATGCGCGAGTCAGCTGGCTCTGCGACAAAGATCCTGACGCTCGCCGCAGGGTGGGGGCTCGCCATCCAGGCGCGCGGGTGACCGAGGCGTACGAGGACCTCCTCGCCGACGACAGCCTCGACGCGGTGGTCATCGCAACGCCTCCGTTGACGCACGGGTCACTTGCGCTTGCGGCGCTGCGGCACGGCAAGCACGTCTTCGTCGAGAAGCCGTTGACGATGGACGCGAAGGAGGCTGACCTGATCGCGTTCGAGGCGATGCGGCGCGGTCGCTGCCTGATCGTCGGGCACGTCCTGCTCCACCACCCGGCTATCCGGAAGCTCAAGGAACTGATGGAGATGAACGAGCTCGGCGATGTCTACCACCTCTACGCGAACCGCCAGAATCTGGGCCGCGTTCAACGCGACGAGAATGCGCTCTGGAGCCTCGGACCGCATGATGTGGCGGCGCTGCTCTACCTGCTGGACGAAGAGCCGGTCGAGGTCAGCGCCCGCGGCGGCTGCTTTCTGCAGCCGGGAATCGCAGATGTCGTCTTCTGCCATCTTCGCTTCGAGTCGGGGATCACCGCCCATCTCCACCTGTCTTGGCTCGACCCGCTCGAGATCCGGAGGCTGACGGTGGTGGGCTCGAAGCGAATGGTCGTGATGGACGACACGGAGCCCGAACGGAAGCTGACCGTCTACAAGAACAGGGCGATCCTCCCGCGATCGGACAACTCCGGCGAAGTTCAGGTGCAGTTCGGAGACATCATTTGCCCGAGGCTGCCCGCCGACGAGCCGCTTCGCCTGCAATGCGAGCATTTCATCAATGCGATCCGCTCAACGGCGCCGTCGGCTGCGAGCAGCCGCGAGGGAGCTCAGGTCGTTCGCGTGCTGACCGCCCTGCAGACGTCGCTCGATCTCGACGGCGAGACCGTTCGGCTCCAGCCTCCCGAACGACCGCTCCTGCGGGCAGCGGTCCCATAGATGCGACTACGTCGGCCGGCGCTCTGCCCAGGCCCACACCTTCCAGAGGGACACGACCAGGCGGGTGCGTAGCTTCTCCAATTGTCGGTGGATCGCGGCCATGAGCTCCCGTCCGGGTGGTGGTCCGTCCAAGAGTCTAGGCCATGTCGGCAAACTACGGTCGTTCAGAAAGAGCGAGCCTGCCCTCGGATGCGGCCACCCCGAGAGTGGAGCGCAATCTTCCGCAATGAGCGGATGGTCCTGCCGACGCGCGGCTCCGCGCGGCGCTGTGGCTGTTCCACATCCGCCTCAGTAGAAGAACCCGATCCGCCCGGCGGACGCACAGGGGATGCTGACGGTGTCTCCATCGAGGTGCAACCACGTGTGCGCCGAGTCGATGCGGCCGCTCGAGGACGAGCCGCCCTTCGGCGCTCCCGTGAGAAGGGAGGGGCAATGACCGTCGCCCCAACATCAGCGCGAGCTGGACATGAGCCGCACACCTCCCGCCGGCTGCTCATCGTGATCCTGGCTTTTGTTCTCGGCGGGCTGGCGGTGGCTCTGCTCTATCAGTTCGACGTGTTCGGCGGCTCGTCGAAGACGACCGACACCGGGTCCGGCGTGCCCGCTGCGCAGGCCCGGCACGTGGGCACGTTCACCGGGGTCGAGCTCGCGGGAGCCAACAACGTCGTGATTCGCGTCGGCGAGAAGCAATCCGTGGTCGTGAGGGGCGACGACAACCTGCTCGACCGCGTCACGACCCACGTTCGGTCGGGCACGCTCGTCGTCGCGAACACTCCGGGCAGCTTCACGACGAAGAGCCCCATGAGTGTGGCCGTCACCGTCCCGACGTTCGGCGCCTTGACGCTCACCGGCAGCGGCAACATCGTCGTCGACGGCGTGGACGCCGAGAGCCTCAAGGTGAGCCTGCCGGGCGCCGGCACGCTCACCGGAAGCGGAACCGTCGAACGACTCGACGTCACCGTCGGCGGCTCCGGAACCGTGCTGTTCACACGGATCGCCGCGAACGACGTGCGGGCAGTGGTGAGCGGCACGGGAAGCATCTTCGTCACCGCGACCGCGAGCCTCGATGCCTCCGTATCCGGGTCGGGGTCGATCCTCTATGCCGGCCAACCGCAGAGCGTGACGAAGAGCATCACCGGAACAGGCACGATCGTCGGGGGGTACTGAGCCGGGGTGTCGATTTCGCCGCTTCCCGTTCGTCGAAGGAACGACCACACTGTCAGAAGGAGGCGAACGTGAAATACGCGCTGCTGATCTACTCCGACGAGGCGCCCGACGCCTACTCGCAGCTCTCCGACGCCGAGCAGGAGGCGATCATGAGGGAGTACTTCGCCATCTCGGAGCTTCCTCAGACACTCGACGGCGCCCAGCTGCAGCCGGGCGCGACCGCAACCACGGTGCGCGTGAACGGAGGAGACACGCTGACCACCGACGGGCCGTTCGCGGAGACGAAGGAGGTGCTCGGCGGCTTCTACCTGATCGAGGCGGGCAACCTCGACGAAGCGCTCGAGATCGCCGCGCGCATTCCGGCCGCACGCATGGGCGGCAGCGTCGAGGTCCGGCCGCTCGTGGAGCGCTGACGCTGCTCGAACAGGTCTTCCGCGACGAGTGGGGACGCGTCCTCGCCTCGCTGATCGGCTTCCTCGGCGACTTCGACCTCGCCGAGGAGGCCGCGCAGGAGGCGTTCGCGGTCGCCGCGGAGCGCTGGCCCCGCGACGGCTTCCCGGAGAACCCCGGGGCGTGGCTGCAGACGACGGCGCGCAACCGCGCCATCGACCGTATCCGCCGCGACCGCACGCTCGCCGCGAAGACACGGCTGCTCGACGTCCCCGAAGCGGCCGACGACGAGACGGAGGAGACGGTGTTCGCCGACGAGCGCCTCGAGCTGATCTTCACCTGCTGCCACCCGGCGCTCGCGACCGAGGCGCAGGTGGCGCTGACGCTGCGCACGCTCGGCGGCCTCTCGACGGACGAGATCGCCCGCGCGTTCCTGGTGCCCGAGCCGACGATGGCGCAGCGGCTCGTTCGCGCCAAGCGGAAGATCGCCGCCGCCGGCATTCCCTTCCGCGTGCCGCCGGCCCACCTGCTGCCCGAGCGGCTCGCCGCGGTCCTGGCCGTCGTCTACCTCGTCTTCAACGAAGGCTACGGCGGCCGCGGCGACCTGGCATTCGAAGCGATCCGCCTGGGCCGTGCCTTGACCGAGCTGATGCCGGACGAGCCGGAGGCGTTCGGGCTGCTCGCGCTCATGCTCCTCCACGACGCGCGGCGCGGCGCCCGGCTCCGGGACGGCGAGCTCGTGCTGCTGCAGGACCAGGACCGAGCCCTGTGGGACCGGGGTCAGATCGACGAGGGGCGCACGGCACTCGAGCGCGCGCTCGCCCTGCAGGGCCGCGGGCCGTACGTCGTCCAGGCGGCGATCGCAGCCCTGCACGCCGACGACCCGATCGACTGGGCCGAGATCGCCGCGCTCTACGCCGAGCTCTTCCGCCTGACCGGGTCGCCGGTCGTCGAGCTCAACCGGGCGGTCGCCGTCGCCGAGGCCGAAGGCCCGCTGGCCGGCCTCGAGATCATCGACCGCCTCGAGCTCGACGACTACCACTACCTCCACGCCGCGCGCGGCGAGCTGCTGCAGCGCCTCGACCGCACCGGCGAGGCGCGAACGGCGTACACCCGCTCGCTCGAGCTCGCGCATGCCGAGCACGAGCGGCGCTTCCTCGAACGGAAGCTGGCCGCGCTCTAATTGCCAAGCCCGGAGACCGCGGCCGACCGGCCGGCGGCCGCCGAGACGCGCTCGAGCCACGGCTTCGCCTCGAGCCGTTCGAAGACCTCGCGCGCCTCGGCGAGCAGCCGCTCGGCCTCGGCGCCGCCACCCAGCAGCTCCGCCTGCTCGAGCCGGCTGACCGCCGTCCAGAAGGGAATCCCCAGCTCGGCGAAGCCCGCGGCGGCCGCCGCGCAGCCTGCCTCGTCGCCGTCCAGGCGTGCCCGGAAGCGGTGCGCGTGTGCCTCCAGGTACGGCGGGCGGTACCCCGCGGGGAGCTCCTCGACCAGCCTGAGCAGCTCGTCCGCCTGCTCGCGCCGGCCGAGTGCGAGCGCCGCCTCGACCGCGTGCACGAACCCCTGCTTCCCCTGCTGGTTTCGCAGGAGGGCGCCCCTCGACCCCGGAACGGCTTCGAGCGTGCGGAGACCCGCCTCGAGCGCCTCCTCGAGACGGCCCTCCCCATGCAGGACGGCCGCGCGGGCGGCGATGTACGAGAACTCCTCCTGCACGTCCACGGAGGTCTCCGGATACAGATCGCGGAGACGGCGCGCCTCCTCGGGGTGGCCGCGGTGGATCTGGATCTCGAGCACGGAGCTGAGCAGGCTGAGCGTGACCGACTCCCGCAGGCGGTCCTCGGGGATCTGGGCTGCGACGGCGAGCGCCTCGTCCCAGCGGCCGAGCTGGTAGAGCGGATAGGTCGTCTCGGCGAGAATTCCTCGCTCGTGCGGGCGCGAGCCGCGGCGGCGGGCCAGCTCGAGCGCCTGCTGCAGGTAGCCGAGCGCGTTCTCGTAGCGGTCGTGGTGGAACTCGTGGTCGGAGAGGTTGAAGCAGATCGTCGCGGCGGCCTCGTTGAGGGCGTGCTCGCGCGCGAGCTCGAGCGCCTGCTTGCCGAAGGCGATGGCCTCCTGCGGGCGGCCGGTGTGCTCGGCGAGGATCGACCGCATGTTGAACGACTCGGCAAGCACCTCCGGCGAACCGAGCGCCTCGGCGATCTCGATCGCCCGGTCGATCAGCTTCGCCGCACGCTCGAGGTCGCCGACGAAGAAATAGGCGCCCCCGAGCCTGGAGGCGAGCTGAGCGATCGCCTCGTCGGGCTCGTCTCCTGCCAGCACCTCGTAGGCGCGCTCCATCCGCGCGACCGCCTCGTCGAGACGGCCCTGCCAGCGCTCGACGAACGCAAGCCGCCCCGCAACCCGGGCGGCCGTGTGCGTGTCGCCCTCGGCTTCGTAGAGCGCCACCGACTCGCCGAGCAGAGCCGCCGCGGTGTCGAGGTCGGCGGCGTGCATGGCGTTCCAGCCCGCCTGGTTGAGGAGGTCGGCGCGCTCGAACGTGTCTTCGGTCAGGTGGGCCGCCTGCGCCAGATAGCGGCCGGCCTCGCCGGCCGCTGCGAGCGACTCGGCGCGCTCGCCCGCCCGCACGAGCGCCCGGCACGCCAACCCGCGCACCTCCGCCGCGTCGTCGGCCTCGGGGTTGGCCTCGTAGGCATCGACGTAGTGGGCGGCGATCACCTCGGCGATCTCGTCCTCATCGGGAAAGGCGGCGCGGAGGTGCGCCGCAGCCGCCAGATGGCGTGCGCGCCGCTCGTGCCGCGAGAGCGTCTCGTAGGCGACGTGGCGGACGAGATCCTGCAGGAACCCGTACTGGCCGTGCTCGGGCGAACGCGCATCGGCCTGCAGCCCCAGCACCTCCTTGCGCACGAGCGCAGCGAGCAGCGGCTCGAGCTCGTCCGCGCCGAGAGCCGAGAGCGCTGCCAGCCCGTCGCGCGTGAAGGTCTTGCCGAGCACGGCACCGTCGGAGAGGAGCCGCCGCTCCTCGGGCGACAGCCCGTCCAGCCGGGCTGCGATCAGCGCGTGCAGCGTCTCCGGCACCTGGAGCTCGCCGATCTCCCCGACCGGGCGGTAGACGGGGCCTTCCTGGACGATCAGGCCGCGGTCGAGCAGCATCCGCACCGTCTCGACCGCGTAGAGAGGCACACCCTCGGCGCGGGCGAGGATCTGGTCGCGTAGGCGCTCGGGCAGGCCCGGGACGAGCCCGGCGAGCAGCTCCTCCATCGCGGCCTCGGTGAGCGGCTCGAGGTAGAGCGAGGTGAAGTTGCGGTGGCCGGCGCCCCAGGTGGGCCGGCGGTCGGCCAGCTCGGGCCGCGCGAGCGTGACGACGAAGAGCGCGGAGTTGCGCGACCACTCGAGCAGGTACTCGACGAAGTCGAGCAGGCTCGAGTCGGCCCACTGCATGTCCTCGAACGCGAGCACGGTCGGGTAGACGTCGGCGAGCCGCTCGAAGAAGAGCCGCCAGGCCGCGAACAGATCCTGCTTGTCGCCCGCGGTGTGCTCGGCGAGGCCGAGCAGGTGGGCGAGCCGCGGCTCGACGAAGGCGCCCTCCTCCGGATCCGGCACGTACTCCTCGAGCGCGAGGCGCAGCTTCCCGAGCGCGGTTGCCTGCTCGTCCTCCTCGCCGATCCGGCAGCGCATGCGCACCATGTCGGCGAGCGCCCAGTAGGTGACGCCCTCACCGTAGGAGAGGCAGCGCCCGCGGTGCCAGTACGTGAACTGCGCGATGCCGTCGAAGTACTTGTAGAACTCCCAGGCGAGCCGCGACTTGCCGATGCCGGCGATGCCGGTGACCGAGATGAGCTGCGGCGTGCCGCGCTCCGCGCACTCGTGGAAGAGGTCCTTGATGCGGCCGAGCTCGCGGTCGCGGCCGACGAACGGCGCCTCGAGCCCCTGCGACTTGAGCGAGCCGCGGGTGCCCGAGACGACCCGCAGCGCCTTCCAGAGCGGCACCGGCTCCTCCTTGCCCTTCAGGCTGTGCGTGCCCGCGTCCTCGTAGACGACCGTCTGCTCGGTCGCGCGATGGGTCGCCTCGCCGACCAGCACCGTGCCGGGCTCGGCGGCCGACTGGATCCGCGACGCGGTGTTGACGAGGTCGCCCGCCACCATCCCCTGGCGCTCGGCGCCGATCGTCACGGCCGCCTCGCCGGTGAGCACGCCCGCGCGGGCCCGCAGCTGCGGCGCGCCGACCTCGTCGCCGAGCGCCGAGACGGCCGCCATGAGGTCGAGCGAGGCGCGCACCGCGCGCTCGGCGTCGTCCTCGGTCGCGACCGGCGCGCCCCACACCGCCATCACCGCGTCGCCGATGAACTTCTCGACCGTGCCGCCGTAGAGGCCGATCAGGCGGGTGCAGGTGACGAAGTAGCGGGAGAGCAGCTCGCGCACCTCCTCGGAGTCGCGCGACTCGGAGAGCGTGGTGAAGCCGACCAGATCGGCGAAGAGGACGGAGACCAGCCGGCGCTCGGCGGCGGGCGCCTCGCGCGGCGGCGGCGCGGCCCGGGTGGTGCTCGCGGTGCCGACCGGCGCCCCGCACTCGTCGCAGAACTTCTCGTCGCCCGCGAGGACGGCCCCGCAGGATCCGCAGGCGGCGGCGAGCGCCGTCCCGCACTCCTTGCAGAACTTCTTCCCCTCGACGTTCTCGGTGCCGCAGCTCGGACAGCGCATCCGCGTCGGAGCCTACTGCTCGCGTGCCGCGTAGAACGCGCAAGGAACCGAGCCCAAGAGCACGGCTCGAGCAAGATAGGCCGATGATCGCTCAGCGCATCCGCCACTTTCGCCGATCGCTCGAGCTCTCCGCCGCCGAGCGGCAGGAGCCCACGAGACACGGTCTCGGCCTCTTCGCGGACTCCGTCCCGAGCGTCTACGACTCGAACTACGTCTCGATCGAGAGCATCGGCGGCGCCGCGGCGCACGAGCTCGCCGAGGAGACGGAACGCGCGATGGAGCGCTTCCACCACCGTCGCCTGATCCTCGAGCAGCACGACGACAACGCGGTCGACGGGCTCGCAGCTCACGGCTACGAGCTCTCGACACACATCGTGTTCGCGCACACCCGCGCGCCGGACCGCCGCGTCGACACCTCGATGGTGCGCGAGGTGGACTTCGAACGGCTCGTCCCCGTCCGCATCGCAACGACGATCGCAGAGCCCTGGGGCGACGAGGAGATCGCCGCGCAGCTGAACGATGCGAAGCGGATGATCATGCGCGCCGTCCCAACCCGCTTCTTCGCGGCGATCGTCGACGAGCAGATCGCCGCATACTGCGAGATCCGCAGCGGCGGCGACACCGCGCAGATCGAGGACGTCGAGGCGGTGCGCGCCTACCGGGGCCGCGGGCTCGGCCGGGCGATCGTGCAGCACGCGCTCGACGAGGCGAGCCGCGACCACGACGTGGTCTTCCTCGACGCGCTCGCGGACGACTGGCCGCGCCGGCTCTACGCGAAGCTCGGCTTCGACGCCGTCGACCGGCGCGCGATCCTGACCAAGCTTCCGCACCCGCTGACCCGCCTCCGGCTGAGCACACCGCGCCTCGAGCTGCGGCTGCCGACGGTCCACGAGCTGCGGCAGCTCTACCGGGTGGCGGCGGACGGGATCCACGACCCCGGATTCATGCCCTTCGAGACGGCGTGGACGGATGGTCTCAACGAGCCCGACTTCCTCGCCTATCACGCCGGGCGGCTCGCGACGCTCACGTCGCGGAGCTGGGAGCTGGGCCTGGTGGCCTTTCACGAGGGCCGCCCGATCGGCGTGCAGGCGCTCGCGGCGGAGGCGTTCGCGTCCGACAGGACGGTCACGACCGGCTCGTGGCTCGGAGGCGAGTTTCAGGACCAGGGGCTCGGCACCGAGATGCGCGCCGCGGTGCTGCAGCTCGCGTTCGACGGGCTGGGCGCCGTGCGAGCTCGCTCCGGCGCCATCCAGGGAAATGCGCAGTCGCTCGGCGTCTCGCGCAAGTTCGGCTACGAGCACACCGGCGTCGCCATGGTGAGCCCACGGGGCACCCCGGTCGTGCACGACAACCTCGAGCTCACACGCGAGCGCTTCCACTCGCCCGTCGCGGTCGAGGTCCGCGGGCTCGAGGGACTGCCCCCGCTCCTCGGTGCCCTTTAGCCCTGTAGGCTCGCGACTCAAACGCTGGTGGACAGAAGGAGGGCATGCCATGACTGTGCGGCTGCCCCGCCCGCGGCACGGGGACCCCAGGGAGACGACAGCCGAGCTGCGCGAGCTCGCGGCGTCGGTCCTGCAAGACGACGTCCGGACGCTCGCGCGGACCACCGCCTACCTGCGCCGCTCGTACCGGGTGGTGTTCGTCGGCTACATCGCGATGATGGTGTTCGGAGTCGCTGCGATCGGCGCCGCATTCGTGAAGGGCCTCACGGCAGGGACGATGGGGCAGGCCGCCGCGGCGATCGGGCTGGCCGGGCTCACCGTCGGCATCTTCATCGCGTTCTTCGTGCAGAGACCGTCGGCCGCCCTCGAGCGGAACGCGATCTTCATGCCGTGGGTCTCGATCGTGTTGACGACGTTCTGGACGAGGCTTCTCTACCTCGACGACCCCGAGACGCTCGACGTGAAGCTCGGCCACGCGGCCAAGGAGGCCTCGGACGAGCTCAGTGCGATCGCGCTCCGCTACGCGGTGATCGACGGGAAGGAGCTCGCCGTCGCGAAGGAGGCGGCGCACACCCACCCCGTCAAGCCAACCGCTTGAGCGCCCGCGCGAGCGGCTGGCGTGTCGTCAACACCCCCTCATGGAGATCGCCCTTCGCCCGCACCCGCGCGAGGACGACCGCCATCGTGTAGATCGCCGGATTCAGCCGGTCGTTCACCTCGTCCCAGGCGAGGGGCGTCGAGACAGGCGCGCCCGGCTTCGGCCGGACCGAGTAGACCGACGCGATCGTCTTCCCCTCGCCGTTCTGGTTCGAGTCGATCAGCACACCGCGCCGGCGCGCCTTCGACCACTCCGTGGTCGCGAGCTTCGGATGCGTGCGGGCGATCGCCCCGGCCACGTGCTCGGCGAAGCTGCGCGTGTCCTCGAACGTCGAGCGCCGGTCGATCGGGACGAGCACGTGAAAGCCCTTGCCGCCGCTCGTCTTCGGGAACGACTCGAGCTCGAGCGCATCGAGCAGGCCCTTGAGGATCAGCGCCACCTCGACGGTCTGGGCCCACGGGATCTCGGGCGTCGGGTCGAGGTCGAAGAGGACGAAATCGGGCCGGGCGGGCTTGTCGACCCGCGAGTACCACGGGTTCATGTCGATACAGCCCATGTTCACCATCCAGAGGAGCGCCAGCTCGTCGTTCACGACCGGGAACTCGACCCAGCGCTTGGTCCGCGAGCTGTCGCGGGTCGAGACGAGCGCACGATGCGTCGCGATCCAGTCCGGCATGTGCGTCGGCGCGTTCTTCTGGAAGAACACCTTGCCGTAGGCCCCGTCCGGATAGCGGCGCATCGTGAACGGGCGATTCCGCAGATGAGGCACGAGCGCCGGTGCGATCGCCCTGTAGTACGCCAGCAGGTCTCCCTTCGTGATCCCCTCGTCCGGCCAGAACGGCTTGTCGAGGTTCGACAGCCGAAGCTCGCGCCGGCCCTTGCGGATCACGTCCTCGAGGGGCGGTTCGTCGAGCTCGACCTCGGCGGCGCGCTTGTCGTCCCGGATGCCCAGGTAGGCCGGGTGGCGAAGATGCCCCTCGTGTGTCCACTCGCCGAAGCGCACCTGGACGACGAGGCGCGGCTCCACCCATTGCACATCTCCCCTGCGGACACGCGGCAGCCTGGGCTCGACCGGAAAGGGCGGCTCGTCCGCCGCAGGGGCTCGAGCAGCTTCAGGAGCTTCCGGATCTCCACATCGTCGAACCCCGTGCCGACGTTTCCCACGTACCGCAGCTCGGATCCCTCGTTGACGGCGAGGACAAGGGAGCCGAACGTCCCGGCGCGCCGGCCGCTCCCGCGCGTGTAGCCGGCCACGATGAACTCCTCGTTCAGCTCGGTCTTGACCTTCAGCCAGTCGCGTGTGCGCCTCCCCTCCTTGTAGACGCTGTCACGGCGCTTGGCGACCACGCCCTCGAGCCCTCGCTCACGGGCAGCCTCGAACAGCGCGGCGCCGTCGTCGAAGCTCTCGGAGTAGACAACGGTCGTGACGCGGCCGTCGAGCAGCTTTCGGAGCTGCACCTTCCGCTCCGAGAGCGGAAGCTCGAGCTTGGGCTCCCCGTCCAGCTCGAGCAGGTCGAAGGCATAGAAGACGAGCACGCCCGTCCCGCGCTGCAGCTCCGAGAAGCTCGCGCGTCCCGACGGGTCGATCCGGCACACCTCGCCGTCGACGACGGCCTCCGGTGACTTGACCGCCTTCGCGACCGCCTTCGCGACCTCCGGGAACCGGGCGGTGAGATCGTTCCCCGACCTCGAGAGAAGCGTGCAGTCGCCGCGGCGGACGTAGGCGAGCGCGCGGTAGCCGTCGAACTTCACCTCGTAGGCCCAGGCCTCTCCGTGGGGGAGCGCGGCGGCCGAGGTCGCGAGCATCGGCCTGTACGACCGGGCCGCGGGCACCGCGCGCTCCTCATCGTCGTGACCCTTGATCAGGAGCCAGTTCTGCTCCTTGCCGTCGAGGTGCGCGGGAACGAGCGACCAGCGGCCCTGCAGCCGCGTGCCGCGCAACTCGAACGTCAGCCGTCCGTCCGGCTTCTCCTCCAGCAGCTCGCAGGTCCCGTGGTCCCAGATCTCGACATCGCCGGCGCCGTACTGCCCCTGCGGGATCTCGCCGTGGAACGAGGCGTACTCGAGCGGGTGATCCTCGACATGCACCGCGAGCGCCCTCGCTCCCGCCTCGAGCGGCACGCCCTTCGGCACGGCCCACGACGCGAGCGCGTCGTCTCGCTCGAGCCGGAAGTCGTAGTGGAGCGTCCGGGCCGCATGCCGCTGGACGACGAAGATCGGCTCCGGCGAGCTGCGCGCGGAGCCGGAACCGGAGCCCCTGCCGAAGGGCTCGGAGGTCTTCGTCGGGTCACGCTTGCGCCGGTAGCCGCCGAGGCTCACCTAGAGATCTTGCGCTTTTCCACAGCCGGCGAGGTTTAGACGGGCCCCAACCGGAAACACCACGGCTGATCTCCTTCTTCCCTGACGGGGGGCTAGGCGTTCGGGGCCTGCTTCACAGCGGGCCTCGACGCGTTTCGGAGGACGTTCGTGCCCGTTGAAAACCCTGTGGATGATGTGGAAAGCCCCCGTCTACGTGGCAAACGTCACGCATAGACGCCCATCCCGCGGAACTTCGCCCGGCGGCGCCGGCGCAGCTCCTCGCCCGGCGTCTCTTCGAGCTCTTCCAGCGCCTCGACCAGCGCAGCGCGCAGGAGCAGCGCGGCCTCGTCGTGATCGGCGTGCGCCCCACCGTCGGGCTCGGCGACGACCCCGTCGATCACCCCGAGCTCGAGGCAGTGGAGCGCGTCGGGCTTGAAGGCCGCGGCGGCCCTCCGCGCCTCGCCCGCGTCGCGCCAGAGGATCGCGGCGCAGCCCTCCGGTGTGATCACCGAGTAGATCGCGTTCTCCTGCATGAGCACCCGGTCGGAGACCGCGATCGCCACCGCCCCGCCCGAGCCACCCTCCCCGATGATGCAGGCGATCGTCGGCACGGTCAGCCGCGCCATCCCGGCCTGGGAGCGGGCGATCGCGCCGCCCTGCCCGTGCTGCTCGGCCGCGACGCCCGGATAGGCGCCCGGCGTGTCGACGAGCGAGATCACGGGGAAGCTGAACCGTTCGGCGATCTCCATCACCCGCATCGCCTTGCCGTAGCCCTCGGGATACGCCATGCCGAACTGGCGGTCGAGCCGCTCCTTGACGTCACGGCCCTTCTGGTGGCCGATCAGGGCGATCGTGCGGCCGCCGAGCGAGCCGAGCCCGGTGACGAGCGCACCGTCGTCGGCGCGGCCGCGGTCGCCGTGCAGCTCGACCCAGTCGTCGATGAACCGCTCCACGTAGTCCATCGTGTACGGCCGGTCGGGATGGCGCGCCAGCTCGACCGAGCGCCAGATCGCCTCGTCGCTCGTGTCGGCCTTGAGGCGCTCCAGCTGCTTCTCGAGCCGCTCTGCCTCACCCTCCACCCGCGCCCCACGGAGGAGCGGCAGCCGCGACAGCCCCGTCAGCCGCCGGCGGAGGTTCACCTCCTGGTCCCTCTCGGTCACGCGAAGAGCCTCAGCAGCCTCACGAGGTGCTGCCGCTGCTGCGAGCGCGGCACGATCGCGTCGAGGTGACCGAAGCGCAGATTCTGCTCCGCCAGACCGAAGTCCTCCGGCAGCCTCTCGCGTGTCGTCTGTTGAACGACCCTCGGGCCGGTGAACGCGATCAGCGCGCCCGGCTCGGCGATCGTCACGTCGCCGAGCGATGCGAACGACGCAAGCACGCCGGCCGTCGTCGGATGCGCCATGACGGTGAACATCGGAACGTGCGCGTCGTGCAGGTCCTCGACCGAGCAGACGGTCTTCGGGAGCTGCATCAACGACAGGATCCCCTCCTGCATTCGCGCACCGCCGGAGCTCGTGACGGAGATGAGCGGCACGCCGCGCTCGATCGCCGAGTCACAGGCCCGCGAGAACTTCTCCCCGACCGCGCTGCCCATCGAGCCGCCCATGAAGGTGAAGTCCATGACCAACAGCTCGACCGCGTGCCCGTCCATCGTCGCCTGGCCGATCACCGCCGCCTCGCCGAGGCCGGTGTTCAATTCCGCTTCTGCCAGCCGCTCGGCGTACGGACGCAGGTCGAAGAAATCGAGAGGGTCCTCGGAACGAACGCCACCCGCTTCCTCGACGAACGAGCCGGCGTCCGTGTACCAGTCGATCCGCGCCCGCGCACCCATCGGGTAGTGGTGCTCGCAGTGGGCGCACACCCACAACGCGGCCGCCAGTTCGTCGTCGCGATAGTGCGACCCGCACTTCGGGCACGTGTTCGGGTGCTTGCTCTCGTCAGGTGGTGGAGCGTTCTTGTGCTCGACCTGGACGTCGATCCGGGCCTCGGACATGTCGAGAGCTTAGACCTCAGGCGGTCTCCGGCCGGTTACACCGGGTCGACGAGCCGCGACGAGCTCATCGAGCGTCTCGGGCAGCGCGAGCAGGTCGGCGAGCTCACGGGTCGGCTCCGCCTCGGCGGTTGCACGCGCGCCGGTGCGGTTGATCCAGACGCTGCGCAACCCGAGCTCGTTCGCCGGTGCGATGTCGTGGAAGAGCGAGCCGGCCACGTGCACGTGGCCCTCGCGCGGCGCCCGCGTCCGCGCGAAGAACTCCTCCCAGTGCCGGTGCGCCGGCTTGTAGGAGCCGATCTCCTGCGCGACGACGATCTCGTCGAACGGCACGCCGATCTGCGACCTGCGAGGCCGCGATGAAGTCGTCGTCGGTGTTGGAGAGGATCGCAAGCTTCCAGCCGCGGTCCCGCAGCTCTGCGAGAGCGGCGTGCACCTCGGGAAACGCACGCCAACCCGGCAGCGACTCCGCGAGGCCGTGCTCGCTGCCCGGCGATGCACCGAGCCGGCGCATCGCCTCTGTCAGGACCTCGCGATAGCTCGAGGAGCCGTCGCGCTGCAGCGCCGGCTCGACCTCGTGGTAGCGCACGAGCAGCTCGTCTGCCCGATCGGCGCCGAAGACGCGGGCGAGCTCCGCCCGCATGCCGCCGTCCCAGTCGATCAACGTGCCGTAGCAGTCGAAGGTCGCCCACCGGTCCACGCGGCCATCCTAGAGTCAGGCGGCCGCCTCGAGCGGAGGGCGATACGCGAGCAGCTCCCAGCCGTGCTCGTCGAGCCAGTTCTTCGAGTCCACGTAGTTCGGCCGCCGCTGCTCGACGAGCTGCCAGAACGCCGGACCGTGGTGATGCTCGACGAGATGGCAGATCTCGTGCACGACGACGTAGTCGAGCACGTCGTGCGGCGCGAGCACGAGCCGCCAGTTGAAGCTCAGTGCTCCCTTGCTCGAGCACGACCCCCAGCGGCTGCGCTGGTCTCGGAGCGTCAGCCGCGTGTAGGAGACACCGAGTGCAGCCGCCTCGGACTGGGCGATCAACAGGATGCGCGCCTGCGCCTCTCGGCGACCCTGCTGCTCGGTCAGATGCAGGCGCTCGAGCCCGAGGCAGGCCTCGGGAGCATTCGCGAGCTGGCGCTCGAGCCATTCTCGGTGCATGGAGATCGCCTCGTCGATGTACGAGTCCGAGGCGCGCGGCCGCACGACGAGCTCGGGCGGCATTCCGTGTCGTACGTACAGCCGGTGCCCGCTCACACGCTTCGAGCGGCGGATGTGCAACTCGACCAGCCGGCCGCCCACGTCGACGAGGCGCATGGGCAGACGGTAGGAGTCGGCTCGGACGCCTCGACCGACACGGTCCATGCGCTTCTGATTCGCGCAAGGGCCGGTGTTCTCCTGTCGCTACTCCTCGAACGCGCGCACGACGATCGACGCGTTGTGCCCGCCGAAACCGAACGAGTTCGACACCGCGACGCGCAGGTCGGGCAGGTCGCGCGCCTCGTTCGGGACGTAGTCGAGATCGCAATCGGGATCCGGGTCGGTCTGGTTGATCGTCGGCGGCGCCTTGCGGTCGACGACCGCCAGCGTCGTGAACACCGCCTCGACCGCGCCCGCCGCACCGAAACAATGTCCGGTCGCGCCCTTCGTCGACGAGACCGCGAGCTTCGTCGTTGCATGCTCCTCGCCGAAGGCGATCTTGATCACCTTCGTCTCGGCTGCGTCGCCGAGCGGTGTCGAGGTCGCATGCGCATTCACATAACCGACCTCGGTGGGCGCGACGCCCGCGTCGGCCAGCGCCATCGTCATCGCACGGGCCGGGCTCTCGCCCGTCGGGTCGGGCTCCGTGATGTGCGAGGCGTCCGACGAGATGCCGTAGCCGACGAGCTCGGCGTAGATCCCGGCGCCACGAGACCGCGCGTGCTCGAGCTCCTCCAGCACGAGAACGGCGGCCGCCTCGCCCATCACGAGACCGTCGCGTTCGGCGTCGAAGGGCCGCGAGGCCAACTCGGGACGATCGTTGCGCCGCGAAAGGGCGCGCATCGCATCGAACCCGGCGATCCCGACCTCCGTGATCGGCGCTTCGCTGCCGCCCGCGAACATCACGTCGGCGCGGCCGACGCGGATCTCGTCCATCGCACCGCCGATCGCCATGTTGGATGCCGCGCACGCGGTGCATTCGCTCATCAGCGGCCCCTTCGTCCCCAGCTCGATCGACACCCAGCCGGCGCCCATGTTGGGGATGATCGACGGGATCGAGAACGGGTTGACGCGGTCGGGGCCGCGCGTCAGCAGCACGTGGTAGCAGTCCTGGTAGCTCTTCAGGCCGCCGATCCCGGTGGCGATCGACGCGCCGAAGCGGTCGGGCGCCGACGAGACGTCCACGCCCGGAGTCCGTCTCCGCCTGCCTCGCCGCTGCGAGGATCATCTGCGCGAAGCGGTCCATCCGGCGCGACGCCTTGCGCTCCACCCACACGGTGGGGTCGAAGTCCTTCAGCTCGCAGGCGAAGTGAACGTTGTAGTCCGTGTGGTCGAAGGCCGAGATCTCGGCGGCGCCCGACTCGCCGGCGAGCAGGCGCGACCACGACGACTGGACGTCGTTGCCGAGCGGGCTGACCATGCCCAGCCCGGTGATCACGACTCTTCTTCCCTACGCCTCCATCACATTCCCAATCCGCCGTCGACCAGCAGGACCTCGCCGGTGATGAACGACGCCTCGTCGGAGGCGAGGAAGCGTACCGCGCCCGCGACCTCCTCCGGCTCCGCGACCCGGCCGAGCGGCGTGTTCTCGACCATCGCCGCCGTCGCCTCCTCCGGCAGCACCTCGGTCAGCCGCGTCTTCACGTAGCCCGGCGCGACGACGTTGGCGCGAATGTTCCGCGAGCCCAGCTCGCGTGCGAGCGACTTCGTGAAGCCGATGATCCCCGCCTTGGAGGCCGCATAGTTCGCCTGGCCCCAGTTGCCGTGCACCCCGACGATCGAGCTGACGTTGACGATCGCCCCGCGTCGCTTGCGCATCATCGGCCGCGTACGGCACGGCACGTGTAGAAGACCGAGCTCAGGTTCGTCTCGATCACGGTGCGCCAGTCCTCGTCGGACATGCGCGCGAGCAGCCCGTCGCGCGTCAGTCCCGCGTTGTTCACGAGCACGTCGACGTCGCCGGCCTCCTCGACGAGCCGCCTCGCCTCCTCGGACGACGAGACGTCCGCCTGGATCGCGCGCGCGCCGAGCTCCGACGCAAGCTCCTCCGCCTCGTCCTTGCCCGACCGGTAGCCGATGACGACCTCGGCGCCCGCGGCGGCAGCCCGGTCGCGATCGCGCGGCCGATCCCGCGCGAGGCGCCGGTGACGAGCGCGAGCTTTCCTTCGAGCGTGGCGAACCGGGCGCTGCTAGCCAAGTGCGTTGCTGACGTCGTCGAGCGACTTCAGGTCGTTGACCGAGAAGGTGCGCACCGATCTGTCGATCCTCTTCAGTAAACCGCTGAGCACGTTGCCGGGGCCGACCTCGACGAACGTCGTCACCCCGCCCGCGATCAACTCGCGCGCGGCCTGGGTGAACTTCACCGGGGCGGTCAACTGCTCGACCAGCAGCTCGCGGTAGCGCTGCGCGTCCTCGACGCGCGCCGTCACCGTCGACATGAACTCGCGTGACTCCCTCGCCGATGTGCACGCGCTCGACGGCAGGACGCAGGCGATCGGCCGCCTTGGCGACGAGCGGAGTGTGGAACGCGCCGGAGACCCGCAGCTTGATCGCACGGCCGCGCCCTCGTCGCGGGTCGCCTCTTCACACGCCTCGTCGACGGCGGGCGTCTCGCCCGAGATGACGAGCTGGCCGGGGCAGTTGTAGTTCGCGGGCCACACGTTCGTGATCTTGTGGCAGAGCGCCTCGACCGCCTCGTCGGCGAGCCCGAGGATCGCCGCCATCGAGCCGGGCTGCGCCTTGGCCGCCGCCGCCATCGCAGCGCCGCGCTCACGGACGAGCGCGACCGCGTCGCTGACCGACATCGACCTGCGAGGAGCCGAGCGCGGAGAACTCGCCGACCGAATGGCCGACGACCACGTCGGGGTGGATCCCGCGCGCGCGCAGAGCCGCGTCGAAGGCGAGGCAGGTCGCCACGAGCGCCGGCTGCTGCACCTCGGTGTCGACGAGGTCCTCGACGGGCCGCTCGAAGCACAGCTCCTTGAGATCCATGCCCGAGGCCGCGCTGCCCGCGTCGTACACGGCCATCGCCTCCGGCACGGCTGCCGCAACGTCCTTGCCCATCCCGGCTTCCAGCGAGCCCTGGCCGGGAAACATGAAGGCGATCCTCGTCATGCCGCCGCTCCAGTCGTTTGATGTGTCCATTCGATCAGCGCCGACCCCCAGGTCAGCCCCGCCCCCATGCCTGTCATCAGCACCAGTCTGCCTGGTTCGAGCCGCCCGTCGTCCGCGGCGTCCGCCAACGCGAGCGGAATCGAGCCCGATGATGTGTTGCCGTACCTGTTCACGTTGACGACCATCTTCTCCTGCGGGAACCCGAGCTTCCGGGCAGCGTGATCGATGATGCGGACGTTCGCCTGGTGCGGGACGTACACGTCCACGTCCTCGACCGTCTTGTCGCACTCGCCCAGAATCGCCTCCGCCGAGCTGACCATCACCCGCGTCGCGAACTTGAACACCTCGCGCCCGTTCATCTTGACGTACTTCTCGGGGTCGTCGAACGTGCGCGAGCCGGACCCGGGCAGCCACAGGTTCTCGCCGCCGCCGCCGTCGGCGCCGAGCTCGAAGCCGAGGAACCCGCCCGCCTCGACCCGCTCCATGACCACGGCTCCTGCCCCGTCGCCGAAGAGCACGATCGTCGAGCGGTCGGTCCAGTCGAGGATCTTCGAGAGCACGTCGCCCCCGACGACGAGCGCACGCTTCGAGAGGCCGGCTGCGAGCATCGCGTGCGCCTGGGCGATCGCGTAGACGAACCCGGTGCAGCCGGCCGAGAGGTCGTAGGCCGCCGCATCCGGCATGCCCAGCGTGTCTGCGAGCAGGGCGCTCGACGACGGGAACGCCATGTCCGGCGTGACGGTTGCGACGATGAGCAGGTCGATCGACGCCGGCTCGGCGCCCGCCATCTCGAGGGCGCGGCGCGCGGCGGGAAGGCAGATGTCGGTGAGCGCCTCGTCCTCCGCCGCGATCCGCCGCTCGCTGATCCCGGTCCGCTCGAGGATCCATTCGTCGTTCGTGTCGACGACTTCGTGAGGTCGTCGTTGGACAGCACCCGTTCCGGGACGTGCACCCCGAGCCCCGTGATCGAGATCGGCGGGCCGCTCGTCGTCCCGATCATTCGCCGCTCCCCACGGCGAACGTGAGCGTTCCCCGCACGGCGAGCGCGCCGTCGACCGTCGCCCTCGCCCTGCCTCGCCCGACCGGGCCGCGCACGGCCTCGACCACGCACTCCAGCGTCAGCACGTCGCCCGGCCGGACGACGCGTTTGAAGCGCACGCCGTCGATGCCCGCGAAGAGCGCGAGCTTGCCACGATTCTCCTCCTGCGACAGCACGGCGACGGCGCCGCATTGAGCGAGCGCCTCGACCATCTTCACGCCCGGCATGATCGGATTGCCGGGAAAGTGGCCGGCGCAGTCGTCCACGGTGACCGTCCTGCGCGCGACGACGCGCTCGCCGGGCACGAGCTCGAGGACCTCGTCGATCAGAAGCATCGGGTCGCGATGCGGCAGAATCTCTTCGATCGCCGCCTCGGTCGTCGAGCCGGCTGACCTCCGTCTCCGCAAGCGCGACAGCCGTTCCCGCAGCCCGTTTCGCCCCCGGTGCGCGTAGCACTTGGCGGTGCCGACCGGCAGCCCGGTCGCGGCCGAGATCTCGTCGAACGGGACATCGAAGGCGTCCTGCAGGACGACCACGCGCGCCTGGGCGGCCGGCAGCTCGGCGAGACAGCGCCCGAGCTCGAGCCGTGTCTCCGACCCGGCGAGCGCGAGGGTCGGGTCGCCGTCGACGGCGACCCGCGCGTCCTCGTGGAGCGGCTCGGTCCGCCGGTCGCGACGCCCATCTCGCCTGCGCGACGTCCTTGCACGTGTTGACGACGAGCCGGTGCAGCCACGTCGAGAACTGCGACTCGCCCTTGAACTGGCCGACGCGCCGGACGAGCTTCACGAGCGACTCCTGGGCGGCGTCGCGTGCGTCCTCGGGGTCGCGCAGGACATGCAGCGCGATCCGCTCCACCCGCGGGGCGTGCCGCTCGCAGAGCGCGGCCAGCGCCAGCCTGTCTCCGTCCTTTGCGCGCCGCACCAGAATCGGGTCCGAGAGCCTCCCGTACACGAGCGGCCCGTCGGGCCGCAGGTCACGAACGATTCGACGCGAGCCGCTTCCGGAAGGTTGCACCGCGCCTACTGTAGATGGTTGATGGCCCTGACTCCCGCCGCGGTTCTGCCGGCCCTCCGCGGCTCGTACGGCCGGCGAGTACCACTACGCGCCGGTCGCCGAGACGACCCAGAGCATGCTGCCGGAGGGCGCGGCGCACGGCGCGGTCGCGGTCGCCGAGCGCCAGACCGCGGGCCGGGGGCGGCTCGGGCGCGCCTGGGTCGATTCGGGCCTGATGTTCTCGGTCGCCCTTTATCCGCCGCCGCCGGTCGCCCGTTGGCCCCGGCTGACGGTCGTGGCGGCGGAGGCGGTCGCGGCCGCCGTCGGGCCGGAGGCGGCGATCAAGCACCCGAACGACGTCCTGCTCGGCGGCCGGAAGGTGGCCGGGATCCTCGCCGAGGCGGCCACGCGCGTCGTGCTCGGCATCGGGATCAACGTCGGGGAGACGGGCTGGCCCGGCAGCGGCTTCGTCGAGCGCGACCGGCTCGAGCTGCTCGTCGAGGTGCTCGAGCGCCTCGAGCACGGCTACGACCGCTGGGCGGGGGCTGGCTAGCCGGCCACGACGGCGCTCGAGTTGCCGGCGGCGTCCTGTGCCTGGGCCGAGAACGTGTGCGCGGGGCCCCGGAACGGGATCGCGAACGTCCCCTTCGGCTCGGTGATCACGATCTGCTGCTCCGAGTCGACGACCAGGGTCACCGTCGCCGGCTCGTCGAGGCTGAACCGCAGACCGAGCGGATCGAGGAGCCTGAGCGTGGGCGGGCGCGTGTCGATCGTGACCGGGAGCGGGATCCGCACGTCGCCGAGGCCGTCGGTGACGGTGATCACCGCGGCGTACCTGCCGTCCGGCAGCGGCACGCCGTTCGCGGTGCCGTCCCAGGCGAGCGTGTGCGGGCCCGCGCCGAGCGCGCCATGGAAGGGCGAGGCGACGATCACGCCCCCCTGCTCGATGTCGAGCCGCACGGGCACGCCGAGCGCCAGATCGAACGAGAACGCCGCGGAGTCGGCGAGCCCGTCCCCGTTCGGCGAGAGGACGGCCGAAGCTGGGGCGAGGCGGGTCAGCGTCCTGTCGACCGTGACGGGCACGGACTTGCTGACGCTCTTCGCTCCCGCCCTGGCGGTCACGACCAGGAGGTAGCGGCCGTCCGGAAGCGCTGCGGCCGACCAGGTGAAGCCGTTGGACCCTGCCGTCCGCTGGGTCGCCGGCAGCGAGAGCACCGGGGCACCGCCTGCGTCGCGCACCTGGGCCGTGACGGTTGCCGGAGCACCGAGCGTGAAGGTGACGGTCGACGCGTCGCCGGTCCCGTCCCCGACGGGAGCGAGCACGACGGGGAGCGCCGCGAGGCTCAGGAGCGAGAGCGGCGGCGGCGGGACGGGCGGGGGCGGTGGGGCCGGGCCGCCGCTTCCGATCGTCCCCCGCACCGGCCGGGCGCCGGGAACGGCGATCGTCCAGTTGAAGCGCCCGCGGCCCGCGGCGGCCGAGCTCCACGTCCAGTCGACGAGCACGCCCTGTCCCGTTTCCGAGTCGACGGTGGTGCCGGACAGGTCGGTGATCGTCACGGTCCACGGCAGGCCCGAGGACGCACGGGCCCGGAAGCGGACCGGCCCGCCGACCACCCCCTCGACGGTCGGCGAGTAGAGCTTCGGCAGGCCGGTGAGCGAAACGCGCTTCGCGATGTCCGGCAGGAGCGCGTACGCAGCGCTGCCGGGGCACTCGCTCGGGCCCGTGTCGCGGTGGCCGGAGATCGCACGCAGCGTCACCGACCTGCCGGCCCGGAACTTGGCGTTTCCCCCCGAGAGGTAGACGACCCTCGACAGCGGGTCGATGTGGGCGACGTCGAGCCGCCAGGCGAGCAGGTCGACGAGTGCAGCCTGCATCGCCTTCGGCGGCCTGGCGTTCGTGAAGTTCCCGATCAGCGCCACGCCGACGGTGCCCGAGTTGAACCCTTCCGCGTGCGCGCCGATCACGTTCCGGGCGATCCCACCGGCCCGTCCTTCGTACACCGTGCCGAACCGGTCGACGAGAAAGTTGTAGCCGATGTCGTCCCACCCGTTTCCCTTCACGTGGTAGACCTCGATGCCGCGCACGATCGCCGCCGCCTGAGCGGGCGTGTACGAGTTCGAGGTCGCCGTGTGGTGGACGATCGCGAGCCTGACGGCAGGCGCGAACCTCGGCGCTGCGCGGACGATCTCCTCGTTGGCATGCCAGTCGGCGCGTGAGACGACCGCGGGCAGGCCGGCCTGTGCGAGGTGACGCGAGGCTCTGGTCGTGACGCGTGACCAGAGCTCGTAGGCCTGGAGGCGCCCGACCGGTCCCGACCGGCGGATCTGGAAGGCGTCGGCTGCTCCGCTCCACTCGAGGTTGCCGTCGTGCCGGCGGCCGGAGCCGCCGTCGGGAGCGACGTCGGCGTCGGCGGCTGCCCAGCTCGACCACGCACCGTGCAGGCGGTGCGTGCGGAAGAGCACCTCGCCGGAGCCGACCCAGTGGAGCGCGAACATGTTGAAGTGCAATGCCGTCGGCACCGCGGCGAGCGACCGCGGGCCGGCGGGCACGTCCTGCACGCGCATCGCGACGTCGTTGGCGTGGGCGACCGGCGTCGAGGCCAGGGCCGCCACGGCGGCGAGAGTGGAAACGAGCTTGCGCATACAATCCTTTTAGCCGTGAAACGCCTGCTGCTGGCCGTGTTCTTTCTCGTCCTCGCTCTCCCTGCGGGCACGGCTGCAGGAGGAGCGCCCGCTCACCCGCGCGTGATGGCGATCCACTTCTCCGCCGACGTCGACCCCGTGACCCAGGACTGGCTGAACCACGAGCTCGGGCGGGCGGCCGACCAAGGGTACTCGGCCGCCGTGATCGTGCTCGACACACCCGGCGGCCTCGAGGAGTCGATGCGGAAGATCGTCGCTCGCGAGCTGTCGCTGAAGATCCCGGTGATCGTCTATGTCGCCCCCGCAGGGGCCCGGGCGGCATCGGCAGGTGTCTGGATCGCCGAAGCGTCGGATCTCCTGGCGATGGCCCCGGAGACGAACATCGGGTCGTCGACCCCGATCAACGGCACGGGCTCGAACATCGGCAGCGACCTGCGGCGCAAGGTCGTGAACGACGCCGCGGCGTCCCTGCGCGGGCTCGCGAAGTCGCACGGCCGCAATGCCAAGTGGGCCGACGCCGCGGTGCGCAAGGCGTCCAACCTCACGGCGCAGGAGGCGCTCGAGATGAACGTGATCGACGTGATCTCTCCGACGCTCCCGCAGCTGCTGAACACGATCGACGGCCGCGTGACCACGCCGCGCCACTTCACGTTCGACACCGCGAACGCGGAGATCGTGGACGTGCACGAGGGGTTCCTGACGCGCTTCCTCTCGACGCTGATCGATCCGAACATCGTCTCGCTGCTCTTCCTCGCGGGGCTCGCCGGCCTCGGCTTCGAGCTCTTCCATCCCGGCGCCGTGATCCCGGGCGCGTTCGGAGCGATCTGCATGGTGACCGCGCTCTTCGGCTTCTCCATCCTGCCGCTCTCGTGGGCCGGCCTCGGACTCGTGCTGCTCGGTGTCGCACTGCTCGTGATCGACCTGCACGTCCCGACCCACGGCGCGCTGACTCTCTCGGGGCTCGTTGCGATGTCGATCGGGATGATCACCCTCTTCCACAACCTCCCCGCCCCTTACCACACCTCCGACACGCTCGTGATCACGCTCACCGTGCTCCTCGGCGGGATCTGGGTGTTCGCGATCTCGAAGGCGCTCGCCGTCAGGCGCCGGCCGGCCCGTGTCGGCCCGCAGGACGTCGTCGGCCTGGAGGGGGTCGTGCGCACGGGCGGCCTCGTTCTGGTCCGCGGCGAGCTCTGGCAGGCGGAGTCCGACCGGCCGCTGCACGAGGGCGACCAGGTGCGGGTCGAGAGCCTGGACGGTCTCTCGCTACGCGTCCGGCCCATCTAGAGGGCTAGGCTGTCGGCGATGGACGCTGCCCTGATCGTCTTCGCGATCGTCGTCTTCCTCGTGCTGCTGTTCCTCGTCGGCGCTATCAAGGTGGCGCGGGAGTACGAGCGCGGGATCGTCTTTCGGCTCGGCCGCCTGCTGCCGGAGCCGAAGGGGCCGGGGCTCTTCATCCTGATCCCCGTCGTCGACCGCATGGTCCGGGTCGACCTGCGAACGATCACCCTGAACGTGCCGCCGCAGGAGGTGATCACGAAGGACAACGTCCCGGTGCGCGTGAACGCGGTTGCCTACTTCCGCATCGTCAAGCCGGAGGACGCGATCGTGCAGGTCGAGAACTTCCTGGTCGCCACCTCCCAGATCGCGCAGACGACGCTCCGTTCCGTGCTCGGACAGCACCAGCTCGACGAGCTGCTCTCGGAGCGGGAGAAGATCAACGTGATCTTGCAGGGGATCATCGACGAGCAGACGGCGCCGTGGGGCATCAAGGTGTCGATCGTCGAGGTGAAGGACGTCGAGATTCCGACCGGGATGCAGCGCGCGATGGCGCGCCAGGCCGAGGCCGAGCGCGAGCGGCGTGCGAAGGTGATCAACGCCGAGGGCGAATACCAGGCCTCGGAGCGCTTGAAGGACGCCGCCACGGTGATCGAGGCGCACCCGATCGCGCTCCAGCTGCGCTATCTGCAGACGCTGCTCGAGCTCGGCGCGACCCCGTCCACGACGATCGCTTTCCCGATCCCGATCGAGATGCTGCAAGCCTTCACCGCGGTCGCCGACCAGGGTCGATCTGCTTCCTGACGAGGGCTTCGCTGGCCGACCTTCGCCACGACGCGATGACCGGTCGCTGGGTGGCGATCGCCCCAGGACGGTCGGAGCGGCCGGGCGCGGCGGCGCCGGTGGGCGGCGGGCCCGGATCGTGCCCGTTCTGCGCCGGCAACGAGGAGCAGACGCCGCCCGAGACGCTGCGGCTCGGTGACGGCCCCACCGGCTGGGACGTTCGCGTCGTGCCGAACCTCTATCCGGCACTCGAACGGCAGGAGGTCGTCATTCACGGCCCGGCGCACCTGGATTCGTTCGGCGCCCTGGACGACGCGACGATCGATCTGGTCGCCGAGGCATGGCGCAGAAGGGCGCACGACGTGGGCGGCCACTGCTTCGCCAGCGTCAACGAGGGGCACGAGGCCGGTGCGTCACAGCTCCACTCGCACTCGCAGCTCGCCTGGCTGCCGGTGCCGGCCCCGGCGGCCGCCGCCGAGAGCGGGCTGCCGCGCGTGCTCGAGGTCGTCGCCCGTGACGGCGTCACGGCCGGCTGCCCGGTCGTGAGCCGCGTCCCCTACGAGCTCCTGATCGCGCCGTCCCGTGCCGAGCAGCGCGGGCTCGAGAGCGACCTGCTCGCGCCGGCGCTGCGCCTGCTCGCGGAGCTCGTGCGCCGCCTGCAGCACATCCGCGGCGAACGGCTCGTCCCGGTCAACGCCTGGCTGCACGACGGCCCGCACTGGCATCTCGAGGTCTTCCCTCGCACGACGAGGCTCGCGGGGCTCGAGCTCGGAGCCGGCGTCTACATCGACGCGGTCGCGCCCGAAGACGCGGCCGCGGCGTACCGCGGCTAGTACATCCGTCCGCAAGTTCGGTCGGTTATCCGGCGAGTGGCTCGGCGGTCGTGGCTTCGGCTCATGACTTACGGACGGGTGTACTAAACCGGCGCGGCCCGCTGCTCGCGGAAGCGGCGCGCAGCGTCGATCGCGGCGCCGAGGTTCAGCCCCTTGTCCTTCGCCTGCTTGATCAGCATCACGGTCTCGACGGCATCCATGTCGTAGATCCGCTGCTTCTTCCCCTTGGTCGGGATCTGCGCCTTGTTCGTCCAGTAGTCGAGCTGCATCTTCGAGATGCCGGCGACCGCGCACACCTGACCGAGATAGAGCTCGAGCTTCTCCAGATGCTCTGCCATGTCGATCGGCTCGAGCACGTCGAGCTGCCTGCTGTACGCCATCGGGGGAGGGCTTCCTTTGTCCGCGGGCCGAGATCCCTCGGTTGCTACTTCTACCACTACGTCTTGCAAAAAGGAAGCGGGCTTCAGCCGTCGAGCACGGGAACGCCAAGCGCGGCATCGTCTGCGCCGGGCTCGTCGTCGCCCGACTCGACCACCGGCGCGAGCGACGAGACGAGCTCGCCTTCCCGCAGGCGCATCACGATCACGCCCTGGGTCGAGCGTCCGAGCCGCTTGACGTCTTCGACGGGCATCTTGATCACGGTGCCGCCGGTGGAGATGAGCATCACCTGGTAGCCGTCGCGCACGATCCGTGCGCCGGCGAGATGGCCTCGTGCCGCGGTCAGCTGCACCGTCTTCACGCCCATGCCACCTCGGCCCTTCTTCGGGTACTCGGAGACGCGGGTGCGCTTGCCGTAGCCGTTCTCCGTGACGACGAGCAGATCGGAGTCGTCGGCGGCGATCGCAACCGAGATCACCTCGTCTTCGCCGCGCAGGCGCATCCCCTGCACGCCCGAGGCGCCGCGGCCCATCGGCCGCACGTCCCGCTCGGAGAAGCGGATCGCCTGACCGAGCCGCGAGACCATCAGGATTTCGTCGGAGCCCGAGCTGTGCCGCACACCGACGAGCTCGTCGCCCTCGCGCATCTTGATCGCGATGATCCCGTCGGCCTTGAGATTCGTGTTGTAGGCGCCGAGCTCGGTCTTCTTGACGACACCGTTCTTCGTCGCGAACAGCAGGTACTTCGCCTCTTCGAAGTTCCGGGTCTGGATCACCGCACGCACCGTCTCGGTCTGGCGAAACGGCAGCAGGTTGACGATCGCGCGCCCCTTGGACTGGCGCGAGCCGAGCGGCAGCTCGTGCACCTTCAGCCGGTAGACCTTGCCGACGCTCGTGAAGAAGAGGATGTAGTCGTGGGTCGAGGCGACGAACAGATGCTCGATGTAGTCCTCGTCCTTCAGGTCCATCCCCATCACGCCGATGCCGCCGCGGCGCTGTTCGCGGTAGGCGGTCACCGGCAGGCGCTTGATGTACCCGGACCGGGTGATCGCGATCACCATGTCCTCCTCCGCGATCAGATCCTCCAGCTCGAGCTCCTCCTCGGCGGCCACGATCTCCGTGCGCCGGTCGTCGTGGCGTGCGTAGATGCCCTGCAGCTCGAGCAGCTCGTCCTTGATCAGCGTGTCGATCTTGGTCTCGTCGGAGAGGAGGAGGCGCAGCTCGGCGATCCGCTCCTTCTTGTCGCGGTACTCGTCTTCGACGCCCTTGCGCTCGAGAGCGGTCAGCGCGCGCAGGCGCAGCTCGAGGATCGCGAGCGCCTGGAGCTCGGACAGCTCGAACGTGTCCATCAGCCCGACCTTCGCGGCTTCGGTGTCGGCTGCCGCCCTGATGAGCGCGATCACCGCGTCTAGGTTGTCGAGCGCGATCAGGTAGCCCTCGAGGATGTGCGTCCGCTTCTCGAGCTGGCGCAGCTCGTGCTTCGAGCGGCGGGTGACGATCTCCCGCTGGAAGTCCAGGTAGTGCGTGAGCAGCTCGAGCAGCGACAGCGTTCGCGGCACGCCGTTGACGAGCGCGACGGTGTTGACGCCGAACGTCGATTGGAGCGGCGTGTGCTTGAAGAGCTTGTTAAGCGCGACCTGCGGCACCGCATCGCGCTTCAGCTCGACCTGGATGCGCATGCCCGTGCGGTCGGAGTGATCCTGAAGATCAGAGATCTCCGTGAGCACCTTGTCGTTCACGAGCTCGGCGATCTTCGCGATCACGCCGCCGTCTCCGCCCTTCTTCACGCCGTACGGAAGCTCGGTGACGATGATCGCGCTCTTGCCGCCGCGCAGCTCTTCGATGTGCGCCCGCGCGCGCATGACGACGCGGCCGCGGCCGGAGCGATAGGCGTCTCGGATGCCCGACCGGCCGACGATGATCGCGCCGGTGGGGAAGTCGGGGCCCTTCACGTGCTTCATCAGGTCCTCGACGCTCGCGTCCGGCTTGTCGATCAGCGTCACGATCGCGCCGATCACCTCGGTCAGGTTGTGCGGCGGGATGTTCGTCGCCATGCCGACGGCGATGCCCGCGCTTCCGTTGACGAGGAGGTTCGGGAAGCGGGCGGGAAGCACGAGAGGCTCGCGCTTCGACTCGTCGTAGTTCGGCCCGAAGTCGACGGTGTCGGAGTCGAGCTCGCTCAGCATCTCCTCGGCGAGCTTCGCGAGCCGTGCCTCGGTGTAGCGCATCGCGGCCGGCGGATCGTCGTCGATCGACCCGAAGTTGCCCTGTCCGTCGACCAGCGGATACCGGAGCGAGAACGGCTGCGCGAGGCGAACGAGCGTGTCGTAGATCGACTGGTCGCCGTGCGGATGATGGTTGCCCATCACATAGCCGACGATGTTGGCGCACTTCACGTACGGCCGCCCCGGGCGGTTGCCGTTCGTCCACATGGAGTAGAGGACACGCCGGTGCACCGGCTTCAGCCCGTCGCGAACGTCCGGTAGCGCCCGCGAGACGATCACGTGCATCGCGTAGCCGAGGAAGCTCGAGCGCATCTCCTGCTCGAGCTCGCGCGACTCGATCCGTCCCGGCCCGAGTGCCCCTGTCTCCAGCTCGCTCATCCAGAGCCTCTAGACATCGAGGAACTTGACGTCTTTCGCGTTCTGCTCGATGAACTGGCGCCGCGGCTCGACCTGATCCCCCATCAGCATCGAGAACGCGCGGTCGGCGGCCGAGGCGTCTTCGACATCGACGCGCATGAGCAGCCGCTTCGCCGGGTCCATCGTTGTCTCCCAGAGCTGCTCGGCGTTCATCTCTCCGAGGCCCTTGAAGCGCGAGACCTGGATCCCCTGTTTCGCCGCGTCCAGCACGTACTCGCGCAGCAGATCGAAGGTCTCGGCCGTCTCGAGCTCCTTGCCGACGCGCACGACGAACGGCGGGAGGCCGAGCTGCGCGACGAGCTTCTGGTACGCGGCGCGCAGCCCGTGGTACATCGGGGATGCGAGCAGCTCGACCGGGACGGTGATGTTCCGGCCGGCCGAGGTCTCGACCTCGACGACGCGCACGCGGAGCTCGTCGTCGGCGTGCTCGAGCACGGACAGGGCGTAGCCGTTCTCGCCGATCGCAGAGATCGCGGCATCGAGGTCGCCGGGGCCTTCGATGTCGTGCTCGACGAGGCGGTGCAGGATCATCAACTCGGTGGCAGCCGAACCGAAGTCGGACCGCAGGCGCGCGTAGTAGCCCTCGTACTGCTGCAGGTCCTTGACGAAGCGGCTCCACTTCGCCTCGGTCAGCTTCAGCGCATCTCCGTCGCGGGACGTGATCTCGACGTTGGGGACGCGCTCGCGGGCCAGCAGCTCTTCGAGCTGCGCGTCCTTCTCGAAGTAGAACTCCTGGCCGCCGAGCTTCACCTTGTAGAGCGGCGGCACCGCGATGTACACGTGCCCCTGGTCGATGAGCGACGGCATCTGCCTGTAGAGGAACGTGAGGATCAGCGTGCGGATGTGGGAGCCGTCCACGTCGGCGTCCGTCATCACGATGATGCGGTGGTACCGCAGCTTCTCGAGGTCGAACTCCTCGCCGATCGAGGTGCCGATGGCGGTGATCATCGCCTGGATCTCGTTGTTCGAGAGAACCTTGTTGATCCGGTTCTTCTCCGAGTTGATGATCTTGCCGCGGAGGGGCAGGATCGCCTGGTAGGTGCGGTCGCGGCCCATCTTCGCCGATCCGCCCGCGCTGTCTCCCTCGACGATGAACAGCTCGGCGGCCTCGGGGTCCTTGATCGAGCAGTCGGCCAGCTTGCCCGGCAGCGACATCGACTCGAGTGCCGACTTGCGCCGCGTCAGCTCGCGGGCCTTGCGTGCGGCCTGGCGCGCGCGCTGGGCCGAGATCGCCTTGTTGACGATCTGTCGCGCGTCGGTGGGGTTCTCCTCGAAGTACTCCGCCAGCTTCTGGTTCACCGCCGTCGAGACGAGCCCGCTCACCCAGGGGTTCCCGAGCTTCGTCTTCGTCTGGCCCTCGAACTGCGGGTCCTGGAGCTTCACCGAGATGACGGCGGCCAGCCCCTCGCGCACGTCCTCGCCCTCGAGATTGTCGTCCTTCTCCTTCAGCAGGCCCTTGTCGCGCGCGTACTTGTTGATCGTCGACGTGAGAGCGGAGCGGAAGCCGGAGAGGTGCGACCCGCCCTCGTGGGTGTTCACGTTGTTGGCGAACGAGAACACCGACTCCTGATACGACGTGTTCCACTGCATCGCGACCTCGACCTCGCCCTGGTCGTTGCCGGTCGAGAAGTAGACGACGTGGCGGTGCACGGCGTCCTTCGACTCGTTGATGTAGGACACGTAGTCCCTGATCCCACCCTCGTAGTGGAACTCGACCGGAGGCTCCGCGCCTGCGCGCTCGTCGGTGAACGTGATCCGGAGGCCCCGCGTCAGGAACGCCATCTCGCGGAAGCGCGAGACAAGCGTCGTCGCGTCGTACACCGTCTCGTCGAAGACGTCCGCGTCGGCGAGGAACGTCGTCAAGGTGCCGTTCTCGGTCGACTCCCCGACGATCTGCATCGGGCCGCGCGGGACGCCGCGGTCGAACTCCTGCCGGTAGACCTTCGTGTCGAGCGAGACCTCGACGACGAGCCACTCGGAGAGCGCATTGACCACCGATGCGCCCACGCCGTGCAGCCCGCCCGAGACCTTGTAGCCGTCGCCCCCGAACTTCCCGCCGGCGTGCAGCTTGGTCATGATCACCTCGAGCGCCGACGTGCCGGTGCCCTCGACCTCGTCGACGGGGATGCCGCGGCCGCGGTCGCGCACGGTCACCGAGTTGTCCGGATGAATGGTGATCGCGATCAGGTCGTTGTACCCGGCAAGGGCCTCGTCGACCGAGTTGACGACGATCTCCTCGACCAGGTGGTGGAGCCCCCGGAGACCCGTCGAGCCGATGTACATGCCGGGCCGCAGGCGGACGGGCTCGAGGCCCTCGAGCACCGTGATGTCCTTGGCCGAGTATCCGGCCTTCGCCTGGGTCTTCGCCATTAGGAAAAATGCCTGCAAAACACCGGTTTTGCGAGGCTTCTGAAGTGTATCAGATTCAGCGGTTGCCCCGCCCGCGGGCGAGGCTGAAAGAGACCGCTTTTTGCACACTTTCGCGCAGGTTCTCGTCGGCGATCGCGGAGGCGATCGCGCGCGCCCGCTCGGCGTCCTCGGGCGAGACCTCGACGGGGGGCTCCCGCGGCTCGGCGTCCGGCTCCGGGAGGGGGCCGGGGGCGAAGCGCACCCGCGGGACGCCGAGCTTCTCGGCGATCTCCGCCGCGCGCTGTCCGAGCTCGAACGACCACACCGAGTCGGCCGTCGACACGTGCACCGTCCCGTCGCGCGCGATGCGCGCGGGCCAGGCGTTGCGCGCGATCGCGCCGCCGACGGCCGCCGGCCACCGCTCGACGAGCTCGGCCATTCCCGCCTGGGGCCCGAAGCGCGAGAGCTCCGAGCGGACATGATCACCTAGCGGATCCAGGTTCCACCTCCACGGTCTGTGCGGGCTCGATCGGCAAGGCCGAGCTGTGCGTTGCGGTGATCACCGTCTGTCCCATACCCGCAACGCGCTCCGCAAGCACCTGCCGCCGGCCGGGGTCGAGCTCCGAGAGCACGTCGTCGAGCAGTAGAAGCGGCGGCGCCGGCAGCAGGTCCGCCTCCGCGAGCAGGAGCGACAGCACGGCCAGCCGCTGTTCGCCCTGCGAGCCGTAGCGGCGCAGGTCGCGGCCGCCGCTCTCGATCACCACGTCGTCGAGGTGCGGGCCGAGCCCGGTCACTCCGCGCTCGAGGTCGCGGGCGAGCCTGAGCTCGAGCGCATCCCGCGTCGGCGGCTCGGCGTCGTAGGCGAGCCGCGCGCCGGGAAGGCCCAGCTCCTCGGCCCGCTCCGCGAACGACGGCCCGAGAGTCCCGAGCGCCTCCCGGCGCTGCGCCACGAGCTCCGCCCCGAGCACCGCGACCTGCTCCGTCCACGGCTCGAGCGCGGCCGGCGCCGAGAGGCCGAGCTGGACCCGCCGTAGCGCTGCGTTCCGCTGGGCGAGCACGGCGTGGTAGTCCTGCGGGACCGCGGCGCGCGCGGGGAAGAGCCGGCCGAGCGTCCGGTCGAAGTACGCGCGCCGGGCGGCCGGGCCGCCCTTCACGACGGCCAGCCGGTCGGGGGTGAAGACGAGCGTCGCAACCTCGCGCCGGAGCGACTCGGCCGACGGCAGCCTCGCCCCGTTGACACGCGCCTCTTTGGCCTGGCCCTGGCGCAGCGTCACCGACAGCTCGAGCGGCGCGCCGTTTCGCGTGCCGCCGGCGACCACCCGCGCCGCCGTCTCGCCGAAGCGAATCAGCTGTGCATCCTGCCGCGTGCGTGGTGAGAAACCCTGCGTCGCCACGTGCAGCGACTCGAGCAGGTTCGTCTTGCCGGCCCCGTTGCGCCCCACGACGAGCACGATCCCCGGGTCGAGTGCGAGGTCGAGCGACGCGTATGAGCGGTACTGATGGAGTTGAACGCGCGTGTAGCTCAGCCGGCAAGCCTGATCGGCATGATCAGGTACACGTAGTCGTCGGCATCCCCTTCCAGAACGGCCGGGCGAAGCGGGCTGATCAGCTTGACGGTGATCGTCTCGGAGTCGACGGACTCGAGCCCGTCGCGGAGAAACTCGGCGTTGAAGCCGATCTCCATCGCATCGCCGGTGAACGGCGCGGGCAGCGACTCGCGCGCCTCGCCGACGTCCTGTGTGATTGCCGAGACGGTCAGCTCGCCCTCGGCGAAGCGCAGCCGCAGCGGCGAGTTGCGCTGCGCCATCAACGACACGCGCCGCACCACCTCGAGCACCTCTTCGCGCGGTAGCGGCAGCTCGTACTCGAACTGCTCCGGGAGCAGCTGTCGGTAGTTGGGGAACTGCCCGTCGATGCGGCGGGTGGTCAGCCACATGGCGTCGGCTCCGAACACCACGTGATTCTCCTGCATGCCGAGTTGAATCTCGTCGGCGCCGGCCGCGATGCGCGTGAGCTCCTGCAGCGCGCGGGCCGGGATGATCGCCTCGAGCTCCGGCAGCGTGCCGGTGACCGGTGTCTCCTTGACCGCCAGGCGATACGAGTCGGTCGCGGCCATCACGATCTTTCCCGGCTCGAACCGAACGAGAATGCCCGTGAGCACCGGGCGGCTCTCGTCACGCGACGCGCTTCGCCCGACGCGCGCAACCGTCTCGACGAGCGCGTCCCGGTCGACGGTGTGCAGCGAAGCGGTGTCGACCTCGGGGAGGCGTGGGAAGTCCTCGCTGGAGTAGGTGTGCAGCCGATACGTCGCGCCTCCCGCCGCGACCACCACGACCGCTTCGTCCGGATGGTGCTCGATCGAGACGTCGCCGTCGGAGAGCGACCGCGCGATGTCGAGCAGCAGGCGGCCGGGGACGACGACCGTCCCCTCCTCGGAGACCTGCGCTTCGACCGCGGCGCGCAGCGACACCTCCATGTCGGTCGCCGCGAGATGAAGCCGGCTCCCTTCGGCGCGCAGCTGAATCCCGCCGAGCACGAGCACCGTCGTGCGGCTCGAAACACCTCGGGCGACGACGGCGAGCCTCGCCGCGAGCTCGTCCTTGGCGACGGTAATCCTCAATCCGGTGCCCACCACTGTTTCTGAGTCAATCATTTAACTGAAACCTCGTTGTAGTCATAAGGCCTGTGGGTCCGGGGAGAAGGCCCTCGTTCCCGCTCTGGCGGTCATTTTCGCTGTGGGTGCGGACGGGGGACAAGTCGCGCTTCTGCACAGGGTCCCGGATCATCCCGTCTGGCGGACGCGGGCTGTGAGCTCCTGCACCAGGTTGTACACAGATCTATCCTCCCTGATCAGGCGGGCGATCTTCGAGGTTGCGTGGATCACCGTCGTGTGATCGCGCCCCCCGAATTCCTTCCCGATCTTCGGGAGCGACGAGTCGGTGAGCTCGCGCGAGAGGTACATCGCGACCTGCCGCGGATAGACGATGTTCTGCGAGCGCCGGTCGCCGGTCAGCTCCTGCATCGTGACGCTGAACCGCTGGCAGACGAGCTCCTGGATCCGCTCGATCGAGATCTGCGCGCTCTCGCCTTGCGGGAAGACGTCCTTGAGGACGTCCTGGGCGAGCTCGACCGACAGCGGCCGGCCGGTGAGCGAGGAGAACGCGACGACACGGGTCAGCGCCCCTTCGAGCTCGCGGATGTTCGTCGAGACACGCGAGGCGATGAACGTCAGGAGCTCGGGGTCGCGAATCTCGATCTGGTCGTTCTTGACCTTCTTGCGCAGGATCGCAATGCGCGTCTCCAGGTCGGGAGGCTGGATGTCCGTGATCAGGCCCCACTCGAACCGCGAACGAAGCCGTTCCTCCAACGTCGAGATGTCGCGCGGCGGCCGGTCGGACGACATCACGATCTGCCGCCCCGCTTCGTAGAGCGAGTTGAACGTGTGGAAGAACTCCTCCTGGATCCGCTCCTTGTGCTCGAAGAACTGGACGTCGTCGATCAACAGCACGTCGTAGGTCCGGTAGCGCTGTTTGAACCCCTCGATGCGCTTGTCGCGCAGACTGTTGATGAAGTCGTTCATGAACGTCTCGGAGGTCACGTACCGGCAGGTCAGCCCGCCGCCGTGCTCGGTGACGAAGTTCGCCACGGCGTGGAGGAGGTGCGTCTTGCCGAGCCCCGTGTGGCCGTAGATGAACAACGGGTTGTACGCCTGGGCCGGAGCCTCCGCGACCGCCAGCGCCGCCGCGTGCGCGAACCGGTTGGACGAGCCGATCACGAACGAGTCGAACGTGTATTTCGGGTTGATCCCGGCGACATCGGTGCGCAATGCCGTCACCTCGGCCGGGAGCGGCCTGACCGCGCTGGGAACGCCGGCCGTGCCCGGCGCCGACGGAGCGGCGGCCGCAGGGGCGACGGGCTCTTCGAGCACGCGCAGCTGCACGCGCAGGTCGGAGCCGCCGGCGTCCTTCACCGCTGCGCGGATCAGGTCGAGGAAGTGGCCCTCGATCCACTCGCGCGTGAAGTCGTTGGGGACGGCGATCGCGAACGTGTCGGCGTCGAGCTCCGCACCGCCGACCTCGCCGAACCAGGTCGAGTACGTCGTATCGTTGAGGGCTTCCCGGAGCCGGGCGGATACGTCGTTCCAGAGGTCTTCCGCCGTCAGCTCGATTTGCCCGTCCACCCGGTTCAGCACTCCTCTGTTCGGCCCCTTGAGGCTGGCGAGCATAGCAGCGTCCAGCCGCCGCCTCAATGAGGATTTCTCGACTCGTCCACAGCGGTCACTTCGCGCGTTTTGCAGGGCTTTTCACAGGCTCCACACGACTCTCCACAGGTGTGGAAAGTCTCCGTCGGCACCGCTCCGGCAGCGCCCCTTTCCACGCCTTTTCCCGCTCGGCGGGCCTGTGGACAACCGTGCGGAGAACCGGTCCGGCTATAGTGGCCCGCGGCGGCCGGCACCTGCTGGCCGAGTTCTTTTTCGGACGCGATGAAACGGACCTATCAGCCGAATGTGCGAAGGCGGAAACGGAAGCACGGCTTCCGTGCCCGCATGTCGACGCGTGCCGGCCAGCAGATTCTCAAGCGGCGCCGCTCGAAGGGCCGCAAGCGCCTGTCGGCGTAGTGCCGCCGGTGCAACGCCGGAACCGCCTCTCCCGCTCGCGCGACTTCGACGCCGTCTACCGGCAGGGCCGCTCGGTCTCGACCCGCTTTCTGACGCTCTACTGGTTCCAGCGCGACGAGCCCGTCGGCGCGCCGCGACTGGGCTTCGCCGTGCCGAAGGCGGTGGGGAACGCCGTCGTGCGCAACCGGATCAAGCGGCAGCTGCGCGACATCGTCCGCGACCGGCTCGAGGCAGTGCCGGTGACGAACGACTACGTGCTCGTGGTGCGGAAGGGGCTGCCCGAGGCGGCCGAGGCGAACGGCCACGACTGGCTCGCCGCCCGCGTCGAAGAGGTGCTCGGAAAGGCGGCGCCGTGACCGGTGTCGCGCGGACGGCCGCGATTCTGCCGATCCGCCTCTACCAGAGGCTGGTGTCGCCGTTCATCCCGGCCAACACGTGCAAATACCACCCGAGCTGCTCGGAGTATGCGGCGCTCGCGATCACCAAGCACGGCGTGCTGCGCGGGGCGGCGATGGCGGTCTGGCGGCTGCTTCGCTGCAACCCGTGGTCGCACGGGGGAGTCGACTACCCATGATCCCGTTGACGCTGTTCTCGATCCTGACGCCGCTCGAGAACGTGATGAAGTCGATTCTCGACTTCTTTCACAGCTCGGTCGGGCTGCCGTGGGCGTGGTCGATCGTCGCCCTGACGATTCTCGTGCGGATCGTGCTCGTGCCGCTGACCGTGCGCCAGATTCACTCGATGCAGTCCCTGCAGGCGCACGCGCCGGAGATGAAGGCGATCCAGCAGCGCTACAAGGGCGACCGCGCGAAATTGAACGAAGAGCTGATGAAGTTCTACAAGGAGAACAACATCAACCCGGCCGCGTCGTGCCTGCCGCTGCTCGCACAGTTCCCCGTCTTCATCGCGCTGTACTTCACGCTCAAGAACAACACCAAGCACATCACCGGGTCGTGGCTGCACGTCGTCCCGAGCATCTCGGACAAGGCGACGGCGCACTGGTCGGGCTTCGTGCTGCTCGCGGTGTACGCGGGGTCGCAGATCGCGTCGACCTACTTCATGGGCGCGACGATGGACAAGACGCAGCGCACGATCATGATGTTCCTGCCGCTCGTGTTCCTGACGGTCGTCTCGCGCTTCCCGACGGGCCTGATCATCTACTGGATGACGACCAACCTGTGGACGGTCGGGCAGGGCCTCGTCACGCGGCGGCTGGTGCCGAAGCCGGGCAAGCTGCCCGCCGTGCCGGCCGGCCCGAAACGCACGTCGCGCACCCCGCCCAAGGAGGCGGCCGCAACGGGCAACGGAGCGGGCGCGGACACCCAGGCGGCGAAGCCTCCTCCCTCCCAGCCGCGCCGCGTGAAGAAGAAAGGCAGAGCAAAGCGGTGAGCGACGACGGCACTGCGCAGGTCAGTGTCGAAGCGACGGGCGAGACCGTCGGCGAAGCGAAGTGGAAAGCGCTCCGTGACCTCGAACGGCTGGCGCCGGGGCTCGACAAGGCGTCCGTCGACTTCCAGGTCGTCTCCGAGGGCGAGCGCGGGCTGCTCGGCGTCGGCTACGCGCCGGCGCGCGTGGTCGCGACCGCCGCCGCGAGGCCGGCGCCCACCCCGCCCGCGGCCCGGGAGGACGAGAGCGCAGTCGAGACGCGTGTGCGCGGGCTCGTCGAGCGGGTGGTCGGGGCGATGGGCATCGTCGCCCGCGTCGAGGTGCACGAGACCGGCGACGAGATCCTCGTGAGCTGCGCCGGCGACGACCTCGGCCTGTTGATCGGCAAGCATGGCCAGACGATCGACGCACTGCAGTCGATCGCGACCGCCGCCACGCATCGGTCCGGCGTGCACAAACCGGTGACGATCGACGCGGCCGGCTATCGCGACCGGCGCCGCCGGACGCTCGAGGGGATCGCTCTGCGCAGCGCGGAGCAGGCGGCCCTCGGCGAGCGCGTGCTGCTCGAGCCGATGAGCTCCACCGAGCGCAAGGTCGTGCACGAACGGCTCAAGGAGTTTCCCGGCGTGCAGACGGCGAGCGAGGGGACGGAGCCGAACCGGTATGTCGTCGTCCTCCCCGCTTGACGATTGGCTTGCGGCGGTCGTTGCAACCGACGGGCTGACTGCCCTTCGCGACCCGGTGGAGGCACGAAGGATGCTGCTCGACGACTCCCTCGCCGGCATCGGTCTCGTCGCGCGCTCCACCGGCCCGATCGTCGATGTCGGCAGCGGGGGCGGCGCCCCCGGGATCCCGCTCGCGCACGCGTTCCCCGATCGGGAGGTGGTGCTGCTCGAAGCCGCGCGCCGCAAGTGCGACTTTCTCGAGACGGTCGCGCCGGCGAACGCGCGCGTCGTCTGGGGCCGGGCCGAGGAGCAGGAGACCGACTGGGCGGGAGCGGCCGTGGCCAAGGCCCTGGCGCAGCCGCCGACCGCGGCGGAGTGGTGCCTGCCGCTCGTGCGCGAGGGCGGTGTGGTCGTGCTGTGGACAGGCCCGTCGGCCGATCTCGCCCGGGTCGCAGCCGTCGCCGGCCGGATCGCCGGCACGCTCGAGGATGCCCCGGAGGGGTTCGCCGTGATCCGGAAGACGGGGCCGACGCCCGAGGGCTTTCCGCGCCGGACGGGCCTGGCGAAGAAGCGGCCGCTCGGGTAGCCGAGGCCTCTTCTGAAGCGGTTTTCGGCGTCCGGATGCGCCGCTAGATTGGGCGCGTGAGCAAGGTCTACGCGTTCGCCAACCAGAAGGGCGGGGTCGGCAAGACGACCACGGCGATCAACCTCGCGGCCTGTCTGGCCGAGGCGGGCGAGCGCGCGCTCGTGGTCGACCTCGACCCGCAGGCGAACGCGACCTCGGGTCTCGGGATGCGTGCAAACGGGACGTCGACCTACGACCTGCTCGACGGCGCGCCGCTCGTCTCGCTCGCCAAGGCGACCCAGTTCCCGAACCTCTTCCTCGTTCCGTCCAAGCCCGAGCTTGCCGGTGCGGCGGTCGAGCTGTCGCAGCGCGTAGACGGCGAGCGCTACCTCGCCGAGGCACTGCAGCACGCGGAGGGCTTCGACTTCGTCCTCCTCGACTGCCCGCCGTCACTCGGCCCGCTGACCGTGAACGCGCTCGCCGCGTCCGACCGCGTCATCGTGCCGGTGCAGACGGAGTACTACGCGCTCGAAGGCCTGGCCCAGCTCGTGCAGTCGATCAATCTGATCAAGACGCGCCTCAATCCAAGGCTCGAGATCGCAGGAGTGCTGTTGACGATGACGGACGGCCGCACGCGCCTCTCCGCCGACGTCGAGGCGGAGGTGCGCAAGCATTTCGGCAAGCTCGTCTTCGACGCCGTGGTGCCGCGCTCCGTGCGCGTCGCCGAGGCGCCGAGCCACGGGCTGCCCGTGACGCACTACGACCGGCGCTCCCGCGGCGCCGAGGCCTACTGGAAGGTGGCGATGGAGCTTGTCGAGCGTTCGTGACGGACAGCCCGCGAGGCGCGGCCTGGGCCGGGGCTTCGAGGTCCTCATCGGCGGCGCGGCCCCGGAGCTCGCGCAGGTCGCGGTCGACCAGATCCACCCGAACCCGAACCAGCCCCGCAAGCGGTTCGAGAGCGAGGGGGTGACCGGCCTCGCGGAGTCGATCAGGGCGCAGGGGCTGATCCAACCCGTCGTCCTGCGGCCGCGGCTCGAAGGGGGATACGAGCTGATCGCCGGCGAGCGCCGCTGGCGCGCCGCCCGCGAAGTGGGGATCGCCACGGTTCCCGCCGTTGTCCGCGAGGCCGACGACCGCGACACGCTGCTGCTCGGCCTCGTCGAGAACGTCGCGCGCGAAGATCTCTCGCCGATCGAGGAGGCGCGTGCCTTCGCCATCCTGATCGACGAGTTCGGCCTGTCGCTCGGCGAGGTCGCCGATCGCGTCGGCCGTTCGAAGCCGACGGTCTCGAACCGGATTCGCCTCCTCGAGCTGCCGGAGGACGTGCTGGGCATGATCGCGCGGCGCGAGCTCACCGAGGGGCACGCCCGCGCGGTTCTCGCGGTCCCGGACCAGGACGGGCGCCGCCGGCTCGCCCGGCGGATCGTCAGGGAGGGGCTCTCCGTCCGGGCGGCCGAGCGGGCCGCACGCTGGGCGGGGGCGCGGACGAAGGAACGGCGCGTGACGACTCGCGATCCCGCGCTCGCGGCACGAGTCAAGGACGCCTTCCGCCTGCTCACCGGGTTCGAGGCGAAGGTCGGCGCGGCCGGGCTGCACGTTCCGCTCGACGGCGACGTTCAACTCGAGGAGCTGGCCGAGGCCCTCGAGCGCCTCGGCACCCCGTAGCCGCGTCCGCCCGCCTTACGCTGGGGCGATGACCGGTCCTCGTCTTGCGCGCCTCGTCGCCGCGGCGTCGGTCCTGCTCGTCGTCTCGTTCCAGCTGTGGGTCTCTGCGAACAACCCACCGGGCTTTCTCGACGACGAGGCATCGTTCGCGCTCAACGGGTACACGCTCGCCCACGGCCTGCGCGATCAGAGCGGCGCCCGGCTGCCCGTCCTCTTCCCGTCGTTCGGTGACTACAAGAGCGCCACCTTCAGCTATGTGCTCGCGCCCGCGATCGCCGTCTTCGGGCCGAGCGTCGGAACCGCCCGCGCCGTCGCAGCGGCGCTCGGCCTGGCGGCGGTCCTGCTCGTCGGCCTGATCGGCTACCGCCGCGCCGGCCCTTGGATCGGGCTGGCCGCGGCCGTCGGCGCAGGGCTGACGCCCTGGCTCTTCCAGCTCGGCCGTCTCGCCGTCGACACGAGCATGTTCCCGTTTGCGGTCGCGCTCACCCTGCTCGCCACCGAGGTCTGGGCGCGCCGCGGGCGCCGGACGCTCGCCCGTTCGGTGTGGCTCGGCGGCTCGCTGGCGCTGCTGACGTACGCCTACGGCGCCGGCCGGCTTCTCGGCCCGCTGTTCGCCGCCGCGCTCGTGCTCTTCGTGCGCCGTGTCCCCTGGCGCTCGCTCGTCGGCGCCTGGCTCGCCTACGCCGTCTTCCTGGCGCCGCTCGTGCTCTACCGCATCCGCCACCCGGCGGGCATCACCGCGCGCTATCACGAGACGTCGTTTTCGACCCGGGGGATGTCCCTGCCCGGGATCGTGGGTCATGCGTCTCTCAACTACCTCCACGACCTGAGCCCGTGGCACTGGATCGTCTCGGGCGACCGCAAGCCGTACGTCGACGTGTGGGGCGCCCCCCAGCTGCTCGTGGTCGTGGTCGTGCTCGCGGCGGTCGGGGTCGTCGAGATCGCCTGGCACAGGCGCCGCGACCGGTACTGGCTCTACGCGATCGCCGCCTATCTCCTCACCGCGGTGCCGGCGTCGCTGACGGTCGACCGCCATCAGGCGCTCCGGCTGAGCGCCATGCCGGTCTGCGTGGCCGTGCTCTCCATTCCGGGGCTCGAGGCCGTCGCGCGCCTTCGGCGCCCGCTTCTCTTCGCCGCCGCCGCCGTCCTCGCGGTGGGTGCGCTCGCCGAATGGGGGTTCTTCGTCGCCCGTTTCGCCGCAGACGGCCCGGGCCGCACGCAGGTCTTCGAGGCGGATGTTCCCGCGCTCGTGCAGCGTGGTCTGGCCGGCGGCCGCACGATCTACGTCGACCATGACGACTCGTACGCGTTGACCATGGGGCAGTGGTACGCCGTCTCGCACGGCCTGCCGGAGTCGAGGGTCGTTCGCCTTCCCGACGGCGCCGTTCCGCCCACCGGATCGATGGTGCTCGGCCGGACCGAGTCGTGCGACTACGTCTGCGACAGGGTCGCCGAGGCCGACACGTTCTGGCTGGCCCGCGCGGCCGGTCCGAAGCCGGCCGGGTAGGCGGAGATACGGCGCTGACCCTCGCGATATGCTCGCTCGCTTATGGGGGCTGCCCTCACTCGTGAGCATGAGGCCATCCGTAATCAAGCGGAGCGGCTCGCGGGCGGCCCGGGCGATATCCCGCAACGCGTGGCGTTGCTGCATGGGATCTTCCTCGACTCGGGTGGCAACCACGTCTTTCCAGAGGTGGCGCTCCACGGGGCGCTGTGGGCATACAGCTTCTACGAGCGCCGAGGGGCGGTGAGCAGGGCGATTGCGTACCGCTACTTCTACGACGCTGACGAGCGTGCCCGTCGCGCGTACATGTTGTTCCGATTCTCGCAGGGGTTCAAAGAGGCGAACCGCTCTGTGTTCGTGGACACGTATTCGAACTACGTGTTCGCGAAGCGGCACGGCGAAGCCCCTGGTGCCGACGAAGTGCTTGCGCCCGCACTCCTCGAGGCCTTGAATCGAGTCCACCAGGCCAGACGTGCCGGTACTGCCCTGTTCTTTCGGCGATTGTGTTACGCCCGGTTGTTCGCTTTCCGTACTTCCCACGTACGACATACCTCGCGTTCCGCAACTTCGGTGACACGGATGAGCGGATCGCGAAGGCTGTGCGAAGCCTGCAACTTGCCGAGCGTGCCGGCTGGCCTCGTGTGAGCCGCTTGATCGGTCGTGCCGGTGTGCTGCCGCCGCAGTTCGAGAGGGCCCCACTCGCTAGACGGCAGGACGCAATGACGCTCGAATCTGATTCGCGCAGCGAACCAGATTCGCGAGTTCCTCGGAGGTCGCGGCAGGACGCCACTCGTTCAGCACCCTGCGGAATCGGCTTCGAGTCTCAGGCGCTTCAACGGTGGCTTACGACATGAATTTGGTGTCGCCTGCGCAAGCTGGCGAGGATACGTCGAGGTGAAGGAGTCGGAGGTGGTGCGTGCGGTCTGTGCGGCCATTGAGGTCGCATCCGGGCTGGGCTTGGCAGTCGCCGACACTAAGGTCCTTCACAATTCGAACAAGCTCGCTCTGCGTCTGCTGCCTTGCGACGTCTTTGCCCGAGTGGCGTTCGCCGGGGGTGAGGTGTTCCAGGCCGAACTTGAGATTGGACGACGGCTCGCTGCCGCCGGGAGCCCCGTGGCGAGTCTGGAGCCCCGCGTCGAGCAGCGAGTCTATGAGCAAGACGGGTTCGTGGTCACGCTCTGGACCTACTACGAACAGTCGCGTCATCAGGTTTCACCAGCCGACTACGCGAACGCGCTTGAGCGGTTGCATGCCGGTATGGCGCAGCTCGATGTCAACGTGCCGCACTTCACGGACCGAGTCGCGGAAGCACAACGACTTGTTGCGAGCCGGGACCGAACTCCAGGGCTTGAAGATTCCGACAGAGAGCTTCTCAGCAACACGTTACGAAGCCGGAGCGTGCTAAGTGAGCGCTCCTCCCCCGAGCAACTGCTGCATGGCGAGCCGCACTCGGGCAACCTGCTCAACACGGAGAGCGGGCCGCTGTTCATCGATCTCGAGACGTGTTGCCTTGGGCCCATCGAGTTCGACGTCGCTCATGTGCCAGACGACGTCAGCGAGTGCTATTCCACCGCTGATCAAGAACTGGTTCGCGAGTGCCGCCTCCTCGTTCTGGCAATGGTCGCTGCGTGGCGTTGGGACTCAAATGATCAGTTTCCCGACCAGGACTACTGGAGACTGGAGAACGTCAACCAACTTCGTGCAGCACTCGATCGCGACGGAGGCATGGCCTAAGTTGTGTGGATCGGCCGCCTGCGTCTACGCAAGGCGAGAGCCGGCCACGGTCACGTCACCAAGGTCACCGCTGACTCACGGTGAGCCGATGAGTTTTCGGGGGTCCGACGGTCTCTACCCCGCCTGAAGCTATTCACACGGGAGGCATCGTGAAGTTTCTTCTCTGTTCGTCCGGCATCAGCAACCCGAGCATCCACGACGCGCTGGTCGAGCTCCTCGGCAAGCCGATTGCCGAGTCCAGCGCCCTCTGCATCCCCACGGGCGTCCAGCCCTTCCCCGGCGGCCCTTCCCACGTCTACCGGTTCATCAGCGGCGAAACCCGCAGCCCGATGTGCGGGTTGGGTTGGAAGTCGCTGGGAGTGCTCGAGCTCACCGCTCTTCCCAGCGTCAAGCGCGAGGATTGGGTCCCTGCTGTCGAGGAGGCCGACGCCCTGCTCGTTTGGGGCGGCAGTCCCTTGTACCTGTGTTACTGGATGCGGCAATCCGGGCTCGCCGAGCTCTTGCCGTCGCTGCGGCACGAGACGGTCTATGTCGGCACGAGCGGCGGAGCGATGGTGGCGACTCCCGACTTCGGAGGGGCGACCTACGACGAGAGCGAACCGCTCACAGCCAGCGACGAGGCGCTGGGGCTCGTCGATTTCTCGGTGTTTCCCCACCTCGATCGCGAGGATGGCCTTCCGCCCAGCCCTCCGGCCGAGATCGAAGCATGGGCCGCCGGGCTCTCGGTGCCGGCATACGTCATCGACGATCAGACCGCGATCAAAGTGGTCGATGACACCGTCGAGGTCGTCTCCGAGGGGAACTGGAAACTGCTCACCGTCTAGATGACGTGCCTCGACACGTTGTGAACGGCTGAAGCGTGGACTCGCTCCTAGAAACCGACGAGCACGTCCCCGGCCGTGACATACGGTGCTGCGACGTTCAGGTCAGGCAGGTTCTCGGCCAGCCACGCGGCGGCCGCGCGACTCGACTCCTCCGCCCCTGCCTGGTCCTCGAAGACGCTGATCGTGGACGTCCCCTCTGGGAGCTTGAGGAGATAGTAGGCCTTGAACCCGTCGATGCCGCCGATCAGTCGCCGAATATCTTCCTCGTGCTCGGCGAGCTTGTCGGCGAGGTCCGTGGTACCGGTGTATGCGCGAATGACTCCGTACATGGTCGCTCCTCATTTCGGCTCGTGTACGCGAAAGTGTGTCACGGTCGAGAGCCCATGTCACGACGCGAGTCTTCGCCGGGCGAGGGCCTTACGGATGGGCGATCCTGGATTCGAACCAGGGACCTCCGCCTTATCAGAGCGGCGCTCTAACCAGCTGAGCTAATCGCCCGCGCGGCCGCATGATAGCGGGGTGCGCGTTTGCCTCATAGGCCGGGGGTACTCTAGAAGTGGATGGTCGAGATGACGATCTACGGGGTCTCGTTCGACCTGGTCGGTAAGCAGCCGATCGTGTTGTTGAAGACCGCCGACGGGAATCGTTACTTGCCGATCTGGATCGGACATCCCGAGGCCGCTGCGATCCTGATGAAGCTCCAGGGGGCGACCGCACCGCGCCCGCTGACCCACGATCTTCTGGTGAACATCCTCGGGGAGCTCGACGTCGAGGTCGTGCGGGTGACCGTCACCGAGTTGCGCGAAAGCACGTTCCACGCTTCGATTACGGTCGCCCAGAACGGCAACGAGGTGGAGATCGACTCCCGTTCCTCCGACGCGATCGCGGTGGCGGTGCGGGCCAACGCGCCGATCTTCGCGGCAGATGACGTGATCGAGGAGTCGGCGATCGAGATGGAAGGCGACGAGGTCAACGAGGAAGAGATCGTCGACGAGTTCAAGCGCTTCCTCGACAAGGTCTCGGCCGAGGACTTCGCCGAAGCGGAGGTCGAGGTGGAAGAGCTGGGCGACACCGACGACGAGACGGAGACCGAGGACGACTGAGCGGCGGCGGGGTTAGAGGGTGACCGCCGCGACGAGTGCGACCAGGTTGAACAGCGAATGTAGGAGCATGCCCGGGTAGACGCTGTCGGTGCGCGAGCGGATCCAGGCAAGCACCCCGCCGAACACCGCGAGCACGGGCAGGGACTCGATCAGCCCGTGCGCCAGTCCGAACAGGAGCCCGACCAGGATGATCGCGGGCCAGCGTCCGTAGCGCTCGAGCAGCGAGTAGCCGAGGCCACGGTAGGTCAGCTCCTCGACGAACGGCACCCAGGTGCAGATGACGATCGCGTTGACGACGTACGCTGCCGCGTGCTGCGGCTCCCAGTGGCTCGGCGTCAGCCCCTGCTCGTTCCCGATGTGGACGAGCCGGCCGTAGGCGACCTCGAAGATGTAGATCGTGACGAGCGCCGCGCCGAGCGCTCCTGCGGCTGCCGGGTAGGCGCGCGGCGGCCGAAGCGCCAGGAGGCGCGTGCTGAACCCGGCGATCGCGAGCACGAGCAGCAGCAGGATCCCGTCCTGAATCAGGCCGCCGATCGCGGTCGACCACTCGTACAGGACCTGCGGGCTGGGCTTGCCGGCCGACGCTCGTGTGCCGTAGCCGAGGGCGATCAGCGCGGCGACCAGGGCGAGCCACAACGCGAGCCGCCGCCCGTCGTCCCTACGATACGGCGGCGCCGTGCCCGATCGCTCCTTCACTCCTGCCGAGGCTAACAGCGCCCTCGCAGAGGTGCGCCCCGTCGCGGAGCGGCTGGTCGCCGTTCGCGCCCGCATGCGCGAGCTCGAGCGGTCGCAGGGTGAGCTCGTGACCGCGATCGGCGGCAACGGCGGCGGCTACGCCGCCGGTGACCTGAACGCCGCCCAGGCCGAGCTTGCGGGTCTCGCCGAGGCCGCCATCGCCTGCGTCGAGCGGCTGGCCGAGCTCGGCGTGACGGTCAAGGACTTCGACCTCGGCCTGCTCGACTTTCCGGCGCGACGGCACGGCGAGGCCGTCCTCCTCTGCTGGCACGTCGGGGAGGACACCGTGTCGGCGTGGCACAGGCCCGACGAAGGCTATGCGGGCCGGAAACCGATCGACTGGGACGAATAGGAAGCGATGCCCGAGTTCTGGCAGCACGTGCTGATCGCCGCGGCGGTGATCGTGGTCACCTGGCTGGTGGCGAAGCTCGTCGACTGGCGGATCTCCCGGCGCCGCCTCCCACCCGAGGTCGTCACGCGCTACCGCGTCCTCCGCCGCACGATCTTTGCGGTGATCGTCTTCCTCAGCGTGATGTCGGCGCTGCTCGTGATCCCGCAGGTGCGCGCTGCCGCGGGCGCCCTGCTGGCCTCGTCCGCCGTGCTGGCGCTCGTGATCGGATTCGCGAGCCAGCGGACGATCGGGAACTTCGTCGCCGGTGTCCTGATCGCGGTCAGCCAGCCGCTTCGGATCGGGGACGAGGTCGAGGTGCAGGGCACGAGGGGCGTCGTCGAGGAGATCGGCCTCACCTACACCTGGATCCGTACGCGCGAGAACGACCGGCTGGTCGTGCCGAACGAGCGCATCGCATCCGAGACGATCCGCAACTCGACCATCCGCAGTTCGGAGACGTTCGCGGAAGCCACCGTGCAGGTGCCCGCCGATGGCAAGCTGCGACAGGTGGTGAACGCGCTCGGATCGGACGGCGACGAGGTCTACGTGAGCGAGCTCGCAGGGGACGAGGCAACCGTCGTCGTGCGAAAGCGCGTTTCCGGAGAGGGCGCGGTCGATCGGGCGGCGAGCGAACTGCGGCTGCAGATCGCCGAGCGCCTGGCGGGGAAGGGGATGTGACGCGCCGCCGCCGCGACGACTTCGAGCTGATCCTCGCGCATCGCGGGCGCAAGCGGAAGCGGTCCGACCGCATCAGGCGCCGCCGCCGCGCCGGCATCGTCGCGGCGACGATCGCGATCGCGCTCGCGGCCCTCGCCGGGACGGTGACCCTCGGCGCGGGGACGGCGCTGTCCGCGAGCTGTGATCTCAACACGCTCCGCCCCGTCGAGATCGGACAGAACTCGTTCGTCTACGCGGATGACGGCTCGCTGCTCGGCTCGATTCCCGCCGAGCGGAACCGCGAGCCCGTCGCCACGCGCAAGATGTCGCGCTGGCTGCCGAAGTCGACGACCGCGATCGAGGACAGGCGCTTCTGGGAGCACGGCGGCGTCGACTACGTCGGCATCGCGCGCGCAGCGTGGAAGGACATCACCGCAGGGAAGGTCGTGGAAGGCGGGTCGACGATCACACAGCAGCTCGTCCGCAACCTCTACATCGGCCAGGAGAGGACCTTCACGCGCAAGATCAAGGAAGCCTGCCTCGCGATCAAGCTCGCGAGCAAATGGCCGAAGTCGAAGATCCTGAACGAGTACCTCAACACCGTCTACTACGGCAACCATGCCTATGGTGTCGAGGCCGCCTCGGAGACGTACTTCTCCAAGCATGCGAGTCAGCTGACGCTGCTCGAGTCGGCGCTGCTCGCCGGGCTGCCGCAGGCACCGTCGGTCTACGACCCGTATCACAATCCGCAGGCGGCGCTCGACCGGCGCGACGAGGTGCTCCGTGCGCTCTACGACAACCAGGACATCACGCGTGCGCAGTACGCGAGGGCCGTGCGGTCGAACGCGCTCGGGCTGAAACCCGGGCGCATCTACACACGTATCAAGCAGCCGTACTTCTTCTCCTACGTGATCGACCAGCTCGAGCAGCAGTACGGCGCGAACACGGTGCGCGGGGGCGGGCTGAAGGTGTACACGACGATCGACCCTCGCCTGCAGCGGCTCGCCAAGAAGGCGATCAACGACATCCTGCCGTACAAGACGGACCCCGCCGCGACGATCGTCTCCGTCGAGCCGGGCACCGGCGCGATTCGTGCGATGACGGCGGTGGTGCGCAGCGCCGGCAATCACTTCAATCTCGTCGCACAATCTGCGCGGCAGGCCGGCTCGACGTTCAAGACGTTCGTGCTCGCGTCGGCGATCGAGCAGGGCGTCGATCCCGACTCGACCTATTACACGTCCGCGCCGTTCACGTGCTCGATCGGGCCGTGGTGCCAGCCGCCGTGGGAGGTGCACACCTACGGCAACGACTACTCGGGCTCCGAGTCCGTGACGCGGGCGACGCTTCAGTCCGACAACACCGTCTTCGCGCAGCTGACACTCGACGTCGGTCCCCGCTACGTGTGGCAGATGGCCCACCGCCTCGGCGTGCATCTGTCTCCGGACAAGCCCGTCGCGTCGATCGGGCTGGGCTCGCTGGCGGTCTCGCCGCTCGACATGGCCGCCGCCTACGCGGCCTTTCCTGCGATGGGCATCTATGCAAAGCCGATGGCGATCACGAAGGTGATCCTCCCGGGCGACCACGTGGACACGAGCTCCGATTGGGGCAAGCCGCAGACGAAGCGTGCGCTGTCGCAGGCCGTCGCCTGGAAGGTCAACGACGTGCTGCGCCAGAACGCTCTCTACGGGACGGGCGCCGGCTCGGGTGACGGCATTCACGTCAACGCGGGCAAGACGGGGACGACCGACAACCATGCCGACGCCTGGTTCGACGGCTACACGCGCCAGCTGGCCACCGTGGTGTGGATGGGGTATCCCAAGGGCGAGATCCCGATGCTGGACGTGCACGGCGTGGCCGTCGCCGGCTCCACGTTCCCGGTGCCGATCTGGCACGAGTACATGGCTGCCGCGCTCTGGCATCACAAGGTGCTGGGATTCGACCTGCCGAACCGCTATCCGGTCTGGCACTACCTCACGAAGGGCGACTACGGGAGCCTGGGCTACTACACGACCCCCACGTACACGCCGACGACCTCCGCCGCGACGACGACCTCGCCGGCCACGACGACCTCCTCCGCGGCGACGACTGCAACCACCGCCGCGCCGCCGCCGTCATCCGCCGGCGGGCCACATTAACTCCGCAGCGTCCGGCGCAACAACTCGAGCCAGCGCGCGCCGAGCACGCTTCGGCTGGCGTGCTCCCGGAACACCTCGAGGCCGCGTGCGGCGATGCGCCGGCGCAGCGGCTCGTCGCGTGCGAGCAGGCTGATCGCCTCCGCCAGCGCTGCCGGGCTGTCCGGCTCGACCAGGACGGCGGAGTCTCCGTCGGTGAGCAGCTCGCGGGCGGCCTCGGTGCCGGCCGTGATCACCGGCGCGCCGGTGGCGAGCGCCTCGAAGACGACGGACGGGATCGCCCGCGACTCCTGAAAGCTGCCGAGAACGATCCCGGCATGGGCCAGCGCGATCCCCCGCGAATCGAGGGCGATCTCGCCTGCGTCGGCGGTACGCACGGGCGTGTCGGTGAGCCGCGCCGCATCCAGCACCGTCTCGGCCGACGCATCGGCGATGTGCAGTGCCGTGAACGGGTACGCCGGCGACCACGTCTCGCAGAAGACGTCCTCGTCCGCTCCGAGAAAGACGACTGCCGTGTGCCTGGCTCCGAGCTGCGAGAGGTATCGCGCCTCCGCGCTGGTGCCGCAGACGACGAGGTCGGGCAGGCGGAAGGCCCGGAAGTCGACGGCACGAAGAACGCTCGCGGCCGTCGAGCGGTCGCGAAAATGCTGTCTCACCCCGACGAGCTCGCTCTCGAGCGAGAGGACGGCGTCGAACACGAGCGGCCGCTCTCCCGCGAGGCGCCGCGCCCGCGGCACGTCGAAGTGGCCGGGGTAGCCGACGATCACGACGTCGAAGTCGCGCCCGCGCGCGGCGAGCAGCCGCGATTCGGCGATCACGACGCTCAGCGCGCCGACGAGGCCGTGTCCGCGAACCGGGACCTGGCGCTCGTCAACGTCGACGCCGGCAGCGCGCAGGGCGGCGATTGCATTCAGGTTCCTCGGATGTGCCCGGTCGTACGTCCCGAAGTAGAGCGCTCTCACGGGACGGCCGGAGTGGTCGTGCTCGGGGCGGTCGTCACCGGCGCCGTCGTGGTGGCGGAGGTCGTGGCGGTGGTGACGGTCGTGGTCGCAGGCGCTGTGGACGTCGTCGGCGCCGTGGAGGTGGTCGGCGCCGCGGTCGTCGTCGGCGCGGTGGTCGTAGCGCTCGTCGCCGGCGCGGTGGTCGCGGTCGTCGCCGGCGCGGTGGTCGCGGTCGTCGGCCCCGTCGTCGTCTCGGCCGTCGATGTCTCGGCCGTCGTCGTCTGCGGCGCCGTCGTCGGCGCGGTTGTCCCCGCGTTGCTCGTCGCCGCCGTCGTCGCGCTCGGAGCGGTCGTCGGCAGAGCGCTCGAGACCGGCAGCGTCTGCACTCCGGGAGTCGTGGTGCCGCCGTTCGAGCCGCGGTCTCCGAGGACGATCGCGAGCACGCCTCCGGCGACGAGCAGCAGGGCCGCCGCCGCGCCGAGGGCGACGACCGGCCACCCCGACCGCTGCTCTGCCTGCGGGCGCAGCAGCCGGGTCTCCTCCTCCGTCGCGGGCAGCGCGGCCGGCAGCGCGTGCAGCGTCGCGGGTTCGCTTCCGTGCCGCAGCTCCCGAAGGAGCGCAGCTCCGTCCGCCGGACGCCCTGCCGGATCAGTTGCGAGACAGGCGGCGACGATCGCCGCGAGCTGAGCAGGGGCGTCCGGGCGCTCCGCGCCGACCGCCAGAGGCGTCTCGTCTCGGTGCATGCGCACGAGCTCCATCGCGTTCGTCGACACGAACGGGAACGCACCGGTGAGCATTCGGAACAGGATCACGCCGAACGAATAGACGTCGCTGGCGGGCCCGGCGGGCCGCCCCCCGGCCTGCTCGGGCGAGATGTACGCTGCCGTGCCGAGGACCGTGCCCGCTTCGGTGAGCGTGCCGGCGCTGCCCATTCGCGCGATCCCGAAGTCGGCGATCTTGACACGTTCCTCGGTGTCGAAGAGGACGTTGGCGGGCTTCAGGTCGCGGTGCACGAGGCCGCGCGTGTGGGCATGCGCCAGACCGGCCGCCATCTCGGTCGCGATCCGCAGCGTCTCGGGATCCGCCAGCCGCTGCCCGTTGCGGAGGCGGTCCTCGAGCGAGCCGTTCGGCAGGTACTCGAGCACCATGTAGGGCCGTCCGTCCGCCTCGCCGTAGTCGTAGAGAGCGCAGATGTTCGGATGCGAGAGTGCGGCGACGGCCCGGGCCTCGCGCTCGAAGCGGGCGGGATCGGCGGTCGGTGCGAGCATCTTCACGGCGACCCGGCGCTCGAGGTCGCCGTCGTGCGCGAGCCAGACGGCGCTCATCGCACTGCGGCCGAGCGGCTCGAGCAGGCGGTACCGGCCCGCGATCGTCTCCCCGGTCATGTCCGCGGGATTATCGTGATCGACGATGGGTGACCTTCCCGGGATCGACGAGGCCCTCGCTCTCGTGCTCGCGCGCGTGCGTCCGCTGCCGCTCGAAGACGTGCCCGTGGCGTCCGCGGCCGGCCGGGTGCTCGGTGCGGACGCCCGTGCCGTCACCGATCTCCCGCCGTTCGACAGCTCGGCAATGGACGGCTACGCGGTTCGTGCCGTCGACACGCCCGGGCACCTCCGTCTTGTGGGGCACTCCGCGGCCGGGCGGCCCGAGACGGGGGCCGTCGGGCCCGGCGAAGCGGTTGCGATCTCGACCGGAGCCGTGGTGCCGGCCGGCGCCGACGCCGTCGTCCCCGTCGAGCGGACCTCGGGCGAGGTCGACGTGGAGCGTGTCGCCGAGGGCGAGAACGTGCGGCCTCGCGGCGGCGACACCCGGGCCGGCGAGGTCGTCGTGGCGGCCGGCAGCCTGCTCGGGCCGCCCCAGGTGTCGGCGCTCGCCGCGGCCGGGGTCGCGGTCGTGCGCTGCGGCAGCCGCCCGCGGGCCGCCGTCCTCGCGACCGGGAGCGAGCTGCGTGCGCCTGGAGAGCCGCTCTCGCCCGGTGAGATCTACGAGTCGAACACCGTCCTGATCGCCGCGCAGTTGCGTCTGGCGGGGGCCGCTCCGACGGTGTTCCCCGCCGTCGCCGACGACGCGGCCGCGACGCGGGCGGCGCTCGAAGCCGTGCTCGACCACGATGTGGTCATCACCTCCGGCGGCGTGTCGGTCGGCCCGCACGATCTCGTTCGTGCAACGCTCGAGGAGCTCGGTGCACGGCAGGTCTTCTGGCGGGTCGCGGTCAAGCCCGGCAAGCCGATCGCCTTCTCGGTGCGCGGAGAGACGCTCGTCTTCGGCCTGCCCGGCAACCCCGTCTCGTCGCTCGTCGGATTCGAGCTGTTCGTCGCCCCCGCCGTGCGTGCGCTGCAGGGCCTGCGCGACCCCGGGCCGGACTTCCTGCCGGGCCGCCTCGCGCGGTCGGTGCGCCGCACCGCGGAGCGCGACGAGCTCGTGCGGGCGCGCCGCGTCGGCGATCAGCTCGAGCCGCTCAGCGGTCAGGACTCGCACATGATCGTGCGCGCCGCGGCGGCGAACGCGCTCGTCCTGATCCCGCGCGGCGAGGGCGAGGTTCAGCAGGGCGCGCCGGTCGACTATCTGCAGATCTGAGCGCTACCCGACCGCGCGACGAGGGTCGTTCCGCGCCCGGCGGCGCGTGCGCGCCGCGAGCACGACACGCCGCACGAGCTCGCGGAACGGGCCCCGCTCCGGCCGGCGCCCGGCCGGCGGGTAGGGGGCGTAGCGGCCCGCAGAGACGACGGCCAGCTGCGCTGCGCAGGCGGCGCCGCACAGGGTGATCGCAACCGCCTTTACATCCACGTACCCGACCGCGACCAGCTCGAGCAGATACCACGGTGCGTCGAACCCGAGCCCGAACCGAACCGCCATCGAGCAGACGAGCAACAGCGGGCCGGCCAGTCCGATGAGAAAGACCAACGCGCGGGTCGGCGCCTTGCTGCTCTGCACCTGCGGCAGCCACAGCCAGGAGTGCAGGGCGGGCAGAAAGAAGATCAACGCGAACGGGTTTGTTGCCAAGACGAGCAACGACACGACACCGAGCCCGAGCAGCGCCACGGCTGCGCCTGCGAGTTGCTCGTCCGTTCCCACGGGCCGCCGCGGAACGAGCCTCTGCCGGGCGGCGAGCCAGCCGAGCAGACCGACGAGACCGAGCGCGACCAGCGCAAGCACGGGCCAGTTGCCTGACGAGGAAACAGCGGGGCTCGGCGGCCGGGGAGCCCCGGCCGGCCAGGCGCCGAGCGCGCGGAAGACCAGGAACGCGAGGCCGAGAAAGAGCCAGAAGGCGAGCCGGCTGCGCAGGCTGCGCGCTGCGGGCGCGAGCATGATCCGGCGGCGGCGGCAGTGCGCGAACAGGTCGACGACGGCGACCATGTACGGGATCAGCAGGCTCGCGAGCAGGAGCTCGATCGCCCAGCCGCGGACGATCCGGTCCCCGATCCAGACGTAGCTGGTCGTTCCCTGTGCCAGCTCCAGACCCTGGTCGAGCGAGCCGACGAGCTCCTGCGTCGCGCGGCCGAGCGAGGTGAGTCGCGCCGTGCTCAGCGTCGCTGCTCGGTCGGTGAAGGCCGCCGGGGGGCGCTCGCCCGCGGTCGTCAGGGTGACAGCCGGGATGCCGCGCGCGACGAACGGCCCCTGCTCGTAGAGGGTGAACGGGAAGCCGAGGTCGATCAACTGCTCCAGCGGCCCGGCGTGATGCACGCTGGTTCCGGTCTGTTCGAGCACGCGCTTCGCGGCCGTCTCGACGAGCGAGACCGCCGGCGAGCGGGGCCTGTCCCCGGCGATCACGATCCGCGGATGCCCGCGGCCGGCGATCGCGTCCAGGTTGATCGTCGCGACGACGTGGAACGGTGCGCGCTGGGCGAACCGGAGCGCGCCGAGCCCGCCGAAGGAGCCGGCGTCCGTGGAGAGAAAGACGATCGTGTGCGCGGAGCGCACGCGCCGGCCGGCCGGAGTGCCCGTCTGGGCGTAGCCACGCGCCAGTTCGACGAGGGCGGCCGTGCCGCTCGCGTCGTCGTTCGCGCCGGGCCCGGTTCCCGTGTCGTCCCGGTGTGCCATGACGACGATTGCGTCCGACGACTGTCCGCCGGCGACCGCCCACAGGTTTCGCAGTCGGACGCGACCGAGGCCCGGCACCTGCGTGGTCCAGGTGTCGGACGAGACCGGCAGCCCGTACGGTGCCAGCTGGTCGCGGAACCACTGTCCGGCCGCGAGGGATCCCGGCCCGCCGGGAACCCGGTCCGGAAAGCGCGTGGAGAAGTCGGTCGCCAGTTGTCGCGTCGCCGGGCCGTCGAAGTTCGGTGGCAGGAGCGGCGCGGACAACGCCGTAGGCCGCGTGACGCTGAAGGCGAGGATCAGGAGCGGCAGCGTGAGGACGAGCAGCGACCCGCGGTAGAGACGTGCGTTGATCGGGCGCTCGAGCGAGCCGCGGCGCGCGCGGCGACGGCGTGCGGGGTTCCGGGCCATCGCCATAGCGAGGGCTATCCTGGCAGTAGGCCGACCTCCATGCCCGAATCGACTCCCACGATCCTGCTCGTCGACGATGAGGATGCGGTCCGCAAGGTACTCGCGTTCCCGCTCGAGAAGGACGGCTACACCGTTGTCCAGGCGGCTGACGGCGAGGAGGCGATGCGCCGTTTTGCAGAGACCCCGGTCGACCTCGTCGTGCTCGACATCATGCTGCCGCGACTCGACGGCCTCGAGGTCTGCAAGCGGCTTCGCTCGACGAGCGCGGTGCCGATCATCATGCTGACCGCCCGGGACGACGAGCTCGACAAGGTGATCGGGCTCGAGCTCGGCGCGGACGACTACATCACGAAGCCGTTCTCGATCCGCGAGTTCCGCTCGCGTGTCCGCGCCCTGCTGCGCCGCGCCAGGGCGCCGCACGTGCCCGGCGAAGGCCGGGACGAGCTGATCGAGCACGACGGGCTCGCGATCGACGTCCCCCGCAGGTTGGTCGAGGTTCGGGGCGAGCCCGTCCAGCTCACGTACGTCGAGTTCGAGCTGTTGCGCGCGCTCGCGGCCCATCCCGGCCGCGTCTTCAGCCGCCGGATGCTGCTCGAGGCGCTCTGGAAGAGCGCCGACTACCGTGATCCGCGGACGATCGACGTCCACGTGCGCCATCTCCGCGAGAAGCTCGAGGCCGAGCCCCGGACGCCCGAGTACATCTTGACCGTGCGGGGCGTCGGCTACCGCTTTCGCGACCGGTGAACGTCCTCTCGAGCGTCCGCGGCAAGCTCGCGCTCGCGCTCCTGCTCGTGGTGGCCGGCGTGCTCGCGATCGTGTACGTGATCGTCGTCCCCTCCTACCGCGCCTCGCTCGAGAACACGGAACTGAACGGGCTCCAGGCCTCGCTGCAGCAGGTGGCACTCCCCCGCTACCCGCAGGAGTCGTACCTCCAGCAGCAGTTCGTCGACACCGTGTCGCAGAGAACGAACGACCGCGTGGTCGTCCTGTCCCTCACGAGCGAGACCCCGATCCTGATCGAGGCGTTCGCAGACTCGGCGACCGAGCGCGATTCGACCGAGCTGCAGAACGATCCTGTTGCGCTGTCGGCGATGCGGCGCCGGTCGTTCGCGCGGGGCACCGTTCGCCGCGACGGCCAGACCTACGCCGAGGTGGCCTACCCGGTCGGCGCCTCGGCGATCTTGCTGTCGGCGCCCCTGCACGACCAGCTTCAGGCCGTGGGGCTCGTGCGCAGGCGTGTATTCGTGGCGGGAGCGCTCGCGATGGGGTTCGCCGTCCTCTTCGGCTACGCAGGCGCCACCCTGATCACCCGCCGGATCCGCCGGCTGGAGGCGGCGGCCGAGCGGATCGCGGAGGGCGTCTTCGACCAGCCGGTGGTCGACCACGGCTCGGACGAGGTCGGTCAGCTGGCGCGGACGTTCGAGCGCATGCGGCTGCGCCTCGCGAACCTCGACCGGGCGCGCGGCGAGTTCATCGCCAACGCCTCGCACGAGCTGCGGACGCCGCTCTTCTCGCTCGGCGGCTTCCTGGAGCTGCTCGACGATCCCGATCTCGACGAGGGCACGCGCGACGAGTTCGTCGGGCAGATGCGCGAGCAGGTTGCGCGCTTGACCAGGCTCGCGACGAACCTCCTCGACCTGTCGCGGCTCGACGCGGGCCGACTGGCGGTCTCTCGGGAGGCGCTCGACCTGTCCGAGCTCGCGCGCGAGCTCGTGACGGAGTTCGGCCCCCGGGCGGCCGCCGCCGGGCATCGTCTCGAGGTGCTTGCCGACCCCGCCGTCACCGCGCGGGGGGACGGCGTCCGCGTCCTGCAGATCGGGCGCGTGCTGGTCGAGAACGCGCTCGTGCACACGCCCGCCGGGACCGCCGTGCGGGTCTCGACCGCGCTCGACGGCGGCCGCGCGACGCTGACCGTGGCCGACGACGGCCCCGGGATCCCGGCCGAGGCGCACGAGCGGATCTTCGCGCGCTTCTACCGCCTCGACGGCGGCCGCGCCTCCGGGAGCGGCCTGGGCCTCGCGATCGCCCGGGAGCTGGCCGAGGTGATGGGCGGCCGGATCGAGATCGAGTCGCAGGACGGCTGGACGCTCTTCACCCTGGTGCTGAGTGCGGGCGTCCCGGACCGCGAGCCGGAGCCGGGCCTGGTGTAGCCGGTTTCGACGTGAAAACGCTCGGGTCGGGGCGTCGTTTTGCCGTGAAATCGCTGTACCGCAGTCGCTGAGCCGAATCCGTGCGCGGGCCTGCCGCCGCGGCTACAGTTGGCCGCCGGTGCGCTCGAGCCCTGCAGCCGCCATCGCCCTCGTCGCTGCCGTGATCGGCGGTGCCTGCGTGCTCGGTGTTGCGAAGGCGGCAGGCTGGCTGGGCGGCGGCGGGACGAGGACGGTCGTGCTCACGCAGCCGGCCTCGCGAACGGGGGACGCGGCGCCCGTCGTCGTTGCGAAGCCGCTCACGGGCAACGGCTTCGAGCCCGCCCAGATCTTTCGCTCCCGCTCGGCGGGTGTCGTGACGATCGTGTCCTACTTCAGTGCCGGCAACGCCGCCGACGCGAGCGCGGGCCAGGGCTCCGGCTTCGTCGTCAGCGCGGAGGGCGTGATCCTGACCAATGCGCACGTGATCACCGATGCGGGCCAGCCGCAGGTCGCCCTCGGCCGGGCGAAACCTGCTCACGCCGTCTACGTCGAGTTCTCGGACGGAGACCGTGTGCCGGCGACCGTGGTCGGTTACGACCTCTACGACGACGTCGGCGTCATCCGCGTCGACCCGGCCGTGCACGCTCTCGATCCGGTGCCGCTCGGGGACTCGAGCCGCGTGGTGGTCGGCCAGCCCGTTGCGGCGATCGGGAGCCCGTTCGGGAACACCGATTCGCTCTCGGTCGGCGTCGTCTCGGCGATCCGGCGCTCGATCCCCTCGTTGACGAGCCGGTACAACCTGGTCGACGCGATCCAGACCGACGCTCCGATCAACCACGGCAACTCGGGCGGCCCGCTGTTCGACGCGCGCGGCCGTGCGATCGGGATCAACGCCCAGATCCGCTCCAGCGGCACCGGCTCGGGCTTCGAGGGTGTCGGGTTCGCCGTGCCCATCGACTCCGCGCGCCGCTCGATGCAGCAGCTCCTTGCCAACGGCGTCGTCCGCTACGCCTACGTGGGGATCACGACGGAGGACTTGACCCCCTCGATCGCGAAGAAGTTCGGGTACGCCGCCACGCGCGGTGCGTTGATCGACGCCGTCGTGAAAGGGAGCGCTGCCGCACGCGCAGGGCTCGTCGCAGGTCCCGATGCCGTCGTGTTCGAGGGCCAGGCCCTCAAGGTCGGGGGCGATGCGGTCGTCGCGATCGCCGGTGTGCCGGTCACGAACGCGGAGGACGTGGTCAGGATCGTCTCCGGACGGTTGCTGCCGGGCCAGACGGTTCCGTTTACCATCGTCCGTGGCGGGCATTCCCGAATCGTGCGCGTGACGCTCGGCGAGCGGCCCACGCGCTAGGAGACGGATGAGGAACCGCCTCGAGAGGGAACCCGCGGAGAATGCCGAACTCCAGTTCGCACAAGTTTCGGCAGAATCTCCGAGGTTTACCTTTCGAATCCAGGGGGAACGAGCGGCGATGGTGGACGCAAACGGGCGCACCCAGGCAATCCGACTGACGATTCCGGCCAAGCCGGAATACATCACCCTCGGGCGGCTCGCGCTGACAGGCCTCGTTCGGCTCCACGCCGAGCCGCTCTCGCGGGAGGTCCTGGGCGACCTCAAGCTCGCGCTCACCGAGGCGTGCACGAACTCCGTGCGCCACGCCTACGCCGGCGGCCAGGGGACCGTGCAGATCCTCTACGAGCTCCACCCCGACCGGCTCGTCGTCGAGGTGACCGACGACGGCGAGGGCTTCGAACCGCCCGCGCCGACGGACGAAAGGCTCGACGGCCAGGAGCTCACCGAGGGCGGGCTCGGGATCGCGATCATCGAGGCGCTCGCCGACGAGCTCGAGATCTGCGCGCGCGAGCAGGGCGGGTCGTCTCTGCGCTTCGTCAAGCTCCTTTAGATGGCCGATCGGGAATTCACCGCTGCCCTGGATGGGGGTCTGCACGCGGCGCATTGCGTCCGCCCCGCCCGGCGCCAAGGCCCACCGGCCTTGACCCCGTTCGCGTCGACCACACTGCTTGGTGCAGACCCTCCCCAGAACACCGCCAATTCCCGATCGACCATCTAGATTGCTGTCACTCGTCAACGTCGGCCACAAGGCCCTTGGCGACTACGCCACGCTGGCTTCGCGCGGGCTGATGAGCGAGATCCAACGGCTGGCCGAGCCGCTGCGGGGAAAGCGCGTCGTGCACGTCTCGGCCACCGCGTTCGGCGGCGGGGTCGCGGAGATCAACTACACCCTCGTGCCGTTGATGGCGGATGCCGGTCTCGACGTCGAGTGGCGGGTCATCCACGGGGAAGACGAGTTCTTCAACGTCACCAAGGCCATTCACAACGGCCTGCAGGGTGCGCGCCGGCCGCTCGACCGGGAGGAGCAGGTGATCTTCGCGCGCTTCAACGCCGAGAATGCGGAGCAGTTCTCGGACGACTACGACTACGTGATCATTCACGACCCTCAGCCGGTTGCGATGATCGACTCGTTCCCCGAGCGGCGCGCGAAGTGGATCTGGCGCGCCCATATCGACCTGTCGACGCCGAACGAGCAGATCTTCGACGTGCTGCTGCCGTCGATCCGGCGGTTCGACGCCGCGATCTTCCACATGCGCGAGTACGTGCCGCGCGCAGATCTGCCGCTGGCGGTCGTCTGGCCGCCCGCGATCGATCCGCTGATGCCGAAGAACATGGCGCTCTCGCCGGAGGACGCCGCGTACATCGTCGACCAGTTCGGCATCGACGTCGAGCGCCCGCTGCTCACGCAGGTCTCGCGCTTCGATCCCTGGAAGGATCCGCTCGGCGTGATCGACGCCTATCGGCAGGTCAAGCGGCGCTTCCCGGAGGTGCAGCTTGCGCTCGTCGGGTCGATGGCACACGACGATCCGGAGGGATGGGACTACTACAAGCGCACCGCCGAGCATGCCGACGGCGACCCCGACGTGTACATCCTCAGCAACATGAACAACGTCGGGGCCGTCGAGGTGAACGCGTTCCAGGTCCACTCGCAGGGGCTCATCCAGAAGTCGATAAAGGAGGGCTTCGGGCTCACCGTCACCGAGGCGTTGTGGAAGGCGCGGCCGATGGTCGCCGGCCGCACCGGCGGCATCGTCGCCCAGATAGAGGACGGGGTGACGGGTTGGCTCGTCGACTCCGTCGAGTCGTGCGCGGCCGCGTGCATCGAGATCCTGCGCGACCCCGACGAGGCGCGGACCCGGGCGTTGAAGGGCAAGGAGCATGTGCGCAGGCACTTCCTCACTCCGCGCCTGCTCCGCGACTGGCTGGTTCTCTTCAACAAGCTCGCCGGGAACGACACCGGTGAGAGCGAGATCACTGTTGTCTGATCGGTCAACAGTGATCATCGTCTCGAACCGAGGGCCCGTGACGTACGACCGGGTGGAGGGCCGACGTGTGGAGCGCCGCGGCAGCGGCGGCCTCGTCACGGCCCTGCGAGGCGTGCAGGAGCAGCACCGCGTGATCTGGATCGCCAGCGCCGCGACCGACGAGGACCGGGTCGTGGCGGGTGAGGCGGACGGTGGAGGGGTCGTGCTGCTCGCACACGACCCCGAGGCGTACGAGCGCTACTACAACGTCGTCGCCAACCCGATGCTGTGGTTCATCCAGCACGCGCTGTGGGCTCGAGCGTCCCGGCCGGAGCTCGGGCGTTCGTTTCACGATGCGTGGCGCGAGGGGTACGAACGCGTGAACCGGGCTTTCGCCGCCGCGGTCCTCGGCGTGCTCGACGACGTGCCGGAGGCGACGGTGTTCTTCCACGACTACCACCTCTATCTCGCACCGGGATACGTCCGTGCTGCGAGGCCGGATGCGCGGCTCGCCCACTTCGTGCACATCCCATGGCCCACCGACTGGTCGGTGTTGCCCGGCCCGATGCGCCGCGCCGTGCACGAGGGCTTGCTGGCGAACGACGTCGTCGCCTTCCACACGAAGCGCTGGGCGCAGAACTTCGAGCACAGTTGCGAGGACGTCGTCGGCGGCACGCACGGGACGAAGATCACGCACCATCCGCTCTCGGTCGACGTCGCCGAGTTCGAGCAGCTCGAGGCGAGCGAGCCCGTCCGTGCGGCCGAGGCGACGCTGCCGCGGCCCGAGAAGCTGATCGTCAGGGTCGACCGCACCGATCCGTCGAAGAACATCGTGCGGGGCTTCCACGCATTCGCGCTCCTGCTCGAGGAGCACCCCGAGTGGCTGGGGCGGGTGACGATGCTCGCGCTGCTCGATCCCTCCCGCCAGGCGATTCCGGAGTACGTCGAGTACGTGGCCGAGATCGATCGGGCCGTTCGTGAGGTCAACGACCGGTTTGGTCCCGTGATCGACGTCCAGGTCGCCGACGACTTCCCGCGGTCGGTCGCCGCGTACAAGAGCTACGACGTTCTGCTCGTGAACGCCCTCTTCGATGGATTGAACCTGGTCGCGAAGGAAGGCCCGCTCGTCAATCAGCGCGACGGCGTGCTCGTGCTGTCGGAGAACGCAGGCGCCTACGCGGAGCTCGCGGAGTGGGCGATCGGCGTGAACCCGTTCGACGTCTGGGGCCAGGCGCAGGCGCTGCACGAAGCCCTGGCGATGGAGCCTGCAGAGCGCCGCCGGCGGGCCGACGGGCTGCGTGGCCAGGTGCGCGAGAGCGACCTCTCGCGCTGGGTCGGGAGGCTGCTCGCCGACGTGCGGCCTCAGGCCGCGTAACCTTCCGCCATGGCTGAGCTGTCGCACGTCGACGAGAGCGGTTCCGTCAAGATGGTCGACGTCGGCGGCAAGCCGGCGCAGCGCCGTCGGGCCGTGGCTCGGGCCGTCGTGCGGATGTCGCCCGAGACCGCAGCGCGGCTCGGCCGGCTGCCGAAGGGCGATGCGCTCGCCACCGCGCAGCTCGCCGGGATCATGGCGGCGAAGCGAACGGCGGAGCTGATCCCCCTCTGCCATCCACTCTCGCTCTCGCATGTCGCCGTCGAGCTTCGCCTGCTCGCGGAGGGCGTCGAGATCGTCGCGTCGGCCGAGACGACGGCTCAAACCGGGGTCGAGATGGAGGCGCTCACCGGCGCCTCCGTCGCCGCACTCACGATCTACGACATGGCGAAGGCGATCGACAAGCAAATGACGTTCACGGTCGAGCTGGTGGAGAAGACGAAGCAATGAACGCGGGGATCCTGACCGTGTCCGACCGTGTGTCGCGCGGGGATGCCGAGGATGTGAGCGGCGACCTGCTGGAGGAGCTGCTGCGAGAGGACGGCCACGATGTCGAGCGCCGCGTCGTTCCCGACGAGGCAGACGAGATCGCCGCCGCGATCGAGGAGCTAGCCGGCTCCGCCGACCTCGTGCTCACGACCGGCGGCACCGGTCTCGCCCCGCGTGACGTGACGCCCGAGGCGACCCGCACCGTGTTGCAGCGCGAGGCGCCCGGGATCGCCGAAGCGATTCGCGCCGACGCGATCGCCAGGACGCCGCACGGCCTCCTCTCCCGTGGCGTCGCCGGCGTCGTCGGGCATGCGCTGGTCGTCAACCTGCCCGGCTCGACCGGCGGCTGCCGCGACGGCTACGCCGTGCTGCGCCCGGCCGTCGGCCATGCCGTCTCGCTCCTGGCGGACCGGCCGAGCTCCCATCGCCAGACCTGACGCGCATGAGAGTCGCCCGCCTCTACTACCGGCTCGTCAAGTTCGAACACACGATCTTCGCCCTGCCGTTCGCATACGTCGGCGCCTTCCTGGCCGTGGGCGGTGTGCCGTCGGCATACGACCTCGGTTGGATCACCGTCGCCATGATCGGTGCACGGTCGCTCGCGATGGCCCTGAACCGGCTGATCGACGCGCGCATCGACGCGAACAATCCGCGCACGGCCGGCCGCGAGCTGCCGTCGGGCGCCCTCACCGGCGCGGCGGTCGTCCTCTTCTGCCTGGGCTCGCTCGTCGTTTATCTGTTCGCGGTCTGGCAGCTCAATCCGTTCGTGCGCCCGCTCTCGCCGATCCCCGTCGCCGCGTTCGTGATCTACCCGTACCTGAAGCGGTTCACATGGCTCTGCCATTTCTGGCTCGGTGCGATCGACGGCCTCGCCCCGGTGGGGGCCTGGGCCGCGATCAAAGGCGACTTTCCGTGGCAGGCCTGGGCGCTCGGTGCCGGCGTCGCGACCTGGGTCACCGGCTTCGACCTCTTCTATGCGCTGTTCGACGTCGACGTCGACCGTCAGCAGGGACTGCACTCCTGGGCGACGCGCTTCGGCGAGCGCGGTGCCTTTGCAGCCGCCCGCATCCTCCACCTGGCGACCATCGTGTTTCTCACCGCCGCCGGTCTCGGACTGGACGTCGGGCCGCTCTACTGGGTCGGCGTGGGGATCGTCGCGACCCTCCTCGTCTACGAGCACTCTCTCGTCCGGCCCGGCGACCTGCGCCGGCTCGACGCGGCGTTCTTCACGATGAACGGCGTGATCTCGCTGGCGTTCTTCGTGTTCGTGCTCGCCGACGTGCTGTGATCGTCGGTCTGCTTCATCCCGGCGAGATGGGCTCTGCGGTCGGCCTCGTCCTCCAGGCGGGCGGTCACGAGGTGCTCTGGGCCTCCGAGGGTCGAAGCGAGGCGACGCGGGCGCGCGCCGGATCGTTTCGCGATGCCGGGACGGTCGCCGCGCTCGCCGGCGACGCAGAGCTGATCCTCTCGGTCTGCCCGCCGCATGCCGCGCTCGAGGTGGCCCGTGCCGCCGAGCGCGCGGGCTTCGACGGGGTCTACGTCGACGCGAACGCCATCTCCCCCGCGCACGCGCTCGAGATCGCGGCGCTGCACCCCCGCTGCGTCGACGGTGGCATCGTGGGCGGGCCTCCAACGGAGCCCGGCACGACCTTGTATCTGTCCGGCCCGGGCGCTCCTTCCGTGGCGGCGCTCTTCGCCGGGTCGCGGCTCGAGCCTCGCGTCGTCGCCAGCGCGTCCGCGCTCAAGATGGCCTACGCCGCGTGGTCGAAGGGGACGGCGGCAATGCTGCTCGCCATACGAGAGGTCGCCCGGCACTTCGCCGTCGAGGACGAGTGGCGTCGCGCGACGCCGGAGCTCGCAGAGCGGCTGGCGCACGCCGAGCAGGCCGTGGCGGCGAAGGGGTGGCGGTGGGCGGGTGAGATGGAGGAGATCGCCGACACGTTCGCGGCGGCGGGCCGGCCGGACGGATTCCACCGAGCCGCCGCGCAGGTGTACCGGTCGTGATCAGCGCTCGCGGCCTGGCGAAGCGCTTCGGCGACCGGCGGGTCTTCGCCGGCGTCGACATCGACCTCGCGGCGGGCGGCTTCCTGCTCGTCACCGGGCCGAACGGCTCGGGCAAGACCACTCTGTTGCGTGTGCTCGCGGGGCTCGCGGCCCCGACGGCAGGCGAGCTGCGGCTGCCCGAACGCCGGACCGTGGGGTTCCTGGGCCACGAGCCCCTCGTCTACCGCGAGCTGTCACCGCTCGAGAACCTGACGTTGTTCGGCCGGCTCTACCGGATCCCCGAGCGCGCGGAGCGCGTCGGGATGCTGCTCGAGCGCTTCGGGCTCTGGGAGGTGCGCCACGACCGTGTCTCGACGTTCTCGCGCGGGATGCAGCAACGCCTCGGTCTCTGCCGCGTGCTGCTGCACGAGCCGTCGCTGCTCGTGCTGGACGAGCCGTACAACGCTCTCGATGCGCACGGCGCCGAGCTGCTCGACGGCATCCTCGACGAGCCGCGAACGTGGGTCGTCGCCACCCACGACCCGCACCGCGTCGAGCGACGCGCAACCGAGCAGCTCCGGTTCGCATGAGCTACTCGAGTGACGTCGCGGCACTGGCGCGCAAGGATCTCCTCCTGGAGCTGCGCGCGAAGGAGACGCTGCCCGCGATGTTGCTGTTCGTGATCGCGGCGCTGACGATCTTCCACTTTGCCCTGCCGCGCGGCACGAGCCGCGCCGCCGAGCTCGGGCTGCTCTGGGCGGCGCTGATCTTCACCGCCCTCCTGGGACTGACGCGGGCGTTCGTCGCCGAGCGAGAGCAGGGCATGTTCGACGCGCTCGTCCTCGCTCCCTGCGACCGCAGCGCGATCTGGCTCGGGAAGACGATCGCCGTGCTCGCCTTCCTCGCCGCTGCCCAGGTGGTCGCGCTGCCGGCGTTCGCGGTGTTCTTCTCCGGGATCGACGGACGCACCGTTGCGGCGGTTGCTCTCGCGGACGTCGGGATCGCGACGGTCGGCACGCTGTTCGGTGCGATGGCCGTCGCGGGGCGGGCCCGCGAGCTTCTGCTGCCGCTGCTCTTCCTGCCGATGGCGATCCCGATCGTGGTCGGAGGCGTGGGCGGGTACCTCTGGTTCCTCGTCCTCTACGACGCGATCTTCGCCGTGCTCAGCTGGGCGCTGTTCGAATACGTCGTCTCCGAGACCTAGAAGCGCCCTGGGACTACCATGCAGACGCCGTGACGATGCATCTGAGACTGCCCGCCCTCGCTCTCTCCTGCGCCGGTTTGATCGGCCTCGCGCTCGGGCTGGTGTTCTTCTACGCGCCGACCGACGGCGATCAGGGCTTCTCGCAGCGGATCTTCTACTTTCACGTGCCGATCGCGCTGACCTCGTACGCGTGCTTCGGCTGGGGCGCCTGGAAGGCGTTGCGTTACCTCCGCACGCGCGACGAGCGCGCCGACCTCGAGAGCTACGTCGCGATTCACCAGGGCGTGATCTTCGGCGCGCTGACGCTCGTGACCGGCTCGATCTGGGCGAAGGCGTCCTGGGGCGTCTGGTGGTCGTGGAGCGAGAACCAGCTCGTCCTCTTTCTCGTGCTGTTCCTCTTCTACTGCGCCTACTTCATGCTGCGCTTCTCCGTCGATCCCGGACCGTCGCGCGCCGGCCTGAGCGCCGTGTACGCGCTGTTCGGCGTGGTGCTGATCCCCGTCTCCTTCCTCGCGATCCGCCTCTCGCAGAAGTTCATTCATCCGGTCGTCTTCAACTCGCACGGGCCGCAGATGGCCGGGTCGCAGTTCTTCGTGTTCTGCGTGGCGTTGGCCGGTGTGCTGGCGCTCTTCGCGACGCTCTACCAGGTGGAGCTCGCGGGCAAGCGCCTGGATGCGCACGTGCGTGAGCTGCGTGAGCTCCTGACATGAGCCCGAGCCCTCCGTCCGAGTGGCAGTACGTCGCGGCTGCCTACCTGGTCGTCTTCGTCACCGTGCTCGCCTGGGTCGCGCTCATCGCAGCCAAGCTCGGGCGGTTGCAGAAGCAACTGGGTGACCTCGTCGAGAGAGCGCGCAGCCGTGGTTGAAGCGCTGTTCTGGCCGGCGCTGCTCGGGTACGGCGAGGCCGCGTTCGCCTATGCGTCCGCGCGCACGTCACGCGCGGCCACCTGGGGGGTGCGGATCGGCTGGCTCGCGCAGACCGCGCTGCTCGCCGCCCAGGCTTCCGGCGCAGACGGCTTCCCGTGGTCGAGCTGGGCCGGCTCGCTCAACCTCTTCGTCTGGTTCGTCGTCGGCGCCTACCTGATCTGGGGCTGCCGTCCGCGCTTCCGTCTGCTCGGCCTGGCGGTCATGCCGTTCGCGGCGGCGCTCTTCCTCGTTGCGCGCATCGGCGGCGGGACGAGCGCGGGCGTCAAGTCCGGCTACGGGAGCGTCTTCCTCGTCCTTCACGTCGGACTCGTGCTTGCGGCGTTCGCGGGCTTCACCCTCGCCGCCGCACTCGCGGCGCTCTACCTCTGGGAGGAGAGCCGCCTGAAGCGGCGGGCCGCCGACATCCTGCGGCTGCGACTGCCGCCGCTCGCGTCGCTCGAGCGGCTGACGCGCCGCACGATCGTCGTCTCGCTGCCGCTCCTGACGCTCGGCCTCGCCGCCGGACTGGTCCGCCAGCGGGAGCGCGGCGGCTCGATCGACGCGCTCGAGGCCGTGACCCTCGCCACCTGGCTCGTCTACGGCGGCTTCCTCGCTCTCCGGCCGACCGGCCGCTCTGCCGCGTACCTCGCCCTCGGAGGGTTCGTGCTCGTGGTCGTCGCGCGGCTCGCGCTCGCAGGGAGCCACTTCACATGACCCTGACGCTGGTCGGCCTCTCGCACCACGTCGCACCGGTCGAGTTGCGTGAGCGGGTGACGCTCGATCTCGAAGGCGCGGTGACGCTCGCCCGCTCCCTCGGCGACGCCGTGTGCCTCTCGACCTGCAACCGCACCGAGCTGTACGTCGACGGGATCGACGAGGGCACGGCGGTCGCCGCGCTGGAGAGCATCGCCGGAGAGCCCCTGGACGGCGTCGTGTACCGCCTGCACGAGGACGCCGCGGCGCTGCACCTGTTCAGGGTCGCCGCCGGGCTCGACTCGCTCGTGCCGGGGGAGGGCGAGATCCTCGGGCAGGTGCGGGCCGCCTACGACTCCGTCGACGCAGGCCCCGTCCTCGATCACGTCTTCCGGCAGGCGCTGGCCGTGGGCAAGCGCGTCCGCACCGAGACCGCGATCGGCGAGAGCCCCGCGTCTGTCTCCTCGGCGGCCGCGGCGCTCGCGGCGCAGGTGTTCGGCGACCTGACCGGCCGCCGGGTGCTGCTGATCGGCGCCGGCCGCATCGGCGAGCTGGCCGCCTCGAACCTCGCGTCACGGGGCGCCGAGATCGCCTTTGTCGCGAACCGCACCGTCGAGACGGCGCAGGAGCTGGCGCGACGGTTCGGCGGCCGCGCGCTGACGCTCGAGGAGGTCGGCGCACGACTCGGCGACGTCGACGTCGTCGTGTCCTCGACCAGTTCCGCCGGCCCCGTGCTCGGTGCAGCCGACGTGCCGGCAAAGCGGCGCGCCCCGTTGTTCTTCATCGACATCGCCGTGCCGCGGGACCTCGACTCGGACATCGCGCGCCTCGGCGGCTGTTTTCTCTACGACATCGACGATCTCGAGTCGGTTGTCGCCGAGACGCTTTCGGGGCGTCGCGCCGAGGCCGATCGCGCCGAGGAGCTCGTGGCGGAGGAGGCCGACCGCTTTCGGGCGTGGCGTGCCTCGCTCGACGTCGTGCCCGCGATCACATCGCTGCGGGCAAGAGCCGAGGAGATTCGCAACGCCGAGCTCGAGAAGCTGAAAGGGCGGGTCTCGGACGACGAGCGGCGCACGCTCGAGTCGGTGACCTCTCAAATCCTCAACAAGCTTCTCCACCTGCCGACGATTCGCATGAAGGAGGCTGCGGTCAACGCCGACGGCGCCGCCTACGCCGACGCGGTGCGCCACCTCTTCGGCCTGGAGGACGAATGAGCTCGCTGCGCCGAGGGAGGACTGTCCGTGCTCGTCCGTGTCGGGTCTCGCGGCTCTAGGCTCGCGCTCACGCAGGCCGAGCAGGCAGCCGCAGCCCTCCGCCGGCCCGGCGTCGAGATCGCGTTCGTTCCCATCACCACCGCGGGCGACCGCGACCGCACGCGGCCGTTCGGACAGATCGGCGACCGCGGTGTCTTCGTGAAGGAGATCGAGGAGGCGCTCCTCGGTGGCCGGATCGACGTCGCCGTGCACTCGGCCAAGGACATGACGTCGACCGACACCGACGGCCTGGCCGTCGGCGCCTACCTCGAGCGGGACGACCCCCGCGACGCCCTGATCGGGGCGACGGCGATCCGGCCGGGAATGCGGATCGGGACCGCCTCGGCGCGCCGCCGCGCCCAGCTTCTGGCGCTCGATCCGTCGCTCTCGATCGAGCCGCTGCGCGGCAATGTGGAGACGCGGCTGCGCAAGCTGCGCGAGCGCGGGCTCGACGCAATCGTGCTCGCCGCCTGCGGCCTCGACCGGCTCGGTCTCGCGGCCGAGATCGGCGTCAGGCTCGAGCCGGAGCAGATGCTGCCCGAAGCTGCGCAGGGCGCGCTCGCGCTGCAGGTGCGATCCGGTGAAGAGGACCTGGTGGGTCGTGCCGACCACGCCGAGACGCGGCGACGGGTCGAGCCGGAGCGGCGGTGTGTGGCGGCGATCGGCGGCGGCTGTCTCGCGCCGGTGGCGGCCCACCACGACGGCGTCGCGCTCTGGGCGCTGATTGCAGACGAGGACGGAGCCTGGATCGAGCGGCGCTCCGGCGGCGACCCGGTGGCGCTCGCCGAGGAGCTCGCGGGTCTCGCAGGCGCGCGATGAAGGTGATCGTGACCCGGCCGCGCGCGCAGGCGCGACCGCTCGTCGACGCCCTCGAGGCCCTGGACGCCGAGGTCGTCGAGTGCCCGTTGATCGAGATCGTCCGCACCTCCGACGAGCCGGTCGACGCGGCCGGGTACGACTGGTTGATCGTCACCAGCCCGAACGGCGCCGACGAGATCGCCGCACGCGGGCGCAACCTGCCTGCGATCGCGGCCGTCGGCCCCGGCACCGCCGAGGCGTTGCGCGCGCACGGGCTCGAGCCGTCGTTCGTACCGAGCGAGTCGTCTCAGGACGGCCTGCTGCGCGAGTTTCCCCGCCCGCCGGGCCGGGTGCTCTTCGCCGCCGCGGAAGGCGCGCGCCGCGGCCCGATCGACGCACTCGGCGCCGATTTCGTGCCTCTGTACCGCACCCGCCTCCTTGCACCGGAGCCGCCCGGCGGGGACGTCGTCGTCCTCGCGTCCGGCTCGGCGGCCCGTGCGTACGCGGGGATCGGAGGGGCTGCTCCTGCGGTCACGATCGGCCCGGAGACGACGCGTGTCGCCCGGGGAGTGGGCCTCGAGATCGCGGCAGAGGCCGTGACGCACGACCTCCCTGGCCTCGTCGCGGCGGTGTCGGATCTGATGAAGTCCGCGCCGTGACCCTCATCACGTTCCTCACGGACTTCGGGCTGCGGGACGACTTCGTCGGGACGTGCCACGGTGTGATCGCCGGCATCGCGCCCGACGCGCGCATCATCGATGTCACGCACGGCATCGAGCCGCAGGCGGTCCTTCAGGGCGCGCTCGTCCTGCGCAACACGACGCGGTACCAGCCGGTGGGTGTCCATCTCGCGGTCGTCGACCCGGGCGTCGGCGGAGACCGCCGCGCAGTCTGCGTTGCGACCGAGGACGGGCGGCTGTTCGTGGGACCGGACAACGGCCTGCTGATGCTGACGGCGGACGAGCTGGGCGTCACCGCCGCGCACGAGCTTGCCGATGAGCGCTATCGCCTGCCGGAGGTGTCGCGGACGTTCCACGCGCGCGACGTGTTCGCGCCGGCGGCCGCACACCTCGCCGCGGGTGTTGCGATCGACCGGCTCGGGCCTGCACTCGATCCCGCCGCGCTCGTCCGCATCGACCTGCCCGACCCCGAGGTCGGAAGGTCGCAGATCTCTGGGACCGTGCTCTCCGTCGACCGGTTCGGCAACGTGGCGACGAACGTCCGCAGGGCGCACATCGACGCGCTGAGGCTCGTGAACGGCGACCGGGTCGAGGTGCGGATCGCGCTCGACCGCTACTACGCATTCGTCGCGGGCACGTTCGCCGACACCGCTCCGGGCGAGCTGATCCTGTACGAGGACTCCTACGGGCTCGTCACGCTCGCGATCAGCAGCGGCGATGCCGGACGTCTGACGGGCGCAGTCTCGGGAGACGAGCTGCGGATCGTCGCGCCTTGACGCCCGCCCAGCGGTTCGCGCGGCTGGCCACGACGGTGGTCGTCCGGCTGCCGTCTCTCTGGTGGGTCTTCCGCAGGCCGCTGACCCGGACCTTCGACCGGCTCGCGCCGGAGTGGGACGCAACCCGCGTGAGCCGCGAGCGGCTCGCTCCGCTCGTTGCGGCCCTGGAGTCGCTGCCGGATGCGCCGGGGCGTGCCCTCGACGTCGGTACCGGGACCGGGGCGGTCGCCCGGCTTCTCGCCGAGTTGTGGCCCGCCGCCGAGGTGGTCGGGGTGGACATCTCGGCCGGGATGATCGCCGAGGCCCGCCGCCTGGGCGGCGAGCGATACGAGGTCTCGGACGCCTCCCGCCTCCCGTTCGACGACGCCAGCTTCGATCTCGTGACGCTGAACAACGCGATCCCGTTCTTCGACGAGCTCGACCGGATCATCAGGCCCGGCGGTCTCGTGGCGATCGCCTTCAGCATGGGCCCGCGGACGCCGATCTGGGTGCCGCTGCAGACGGTGCAGGCGCACCTCGAGCAACGCGGCTTCGCCCACGTTGCGGATTTCTCCGCCGGCCCGGGGCTGGCGCTCCTTGCCCGCAAGGACGAGGTCGCGTAGGGTTCGAGGCGCAGAGACGTTCGCGACGCGGTAGCACCGGTCCGGACGTCTCTTTTCGTGCGGTTACACTTGCTGCCCGCAGGGCGAGGTAGCTCAGTTGGTAGAGCACACGGCTGAAAACCGTGGTGTCGCCGGTTCAAGTCCGGCCCTCGCCACTCCCGCTCGAAATCCGGCTCCCGGCTTCGCCCCCGGGAGCCACGACGATTCGCCGGGGCATCGCTGCTCCGCGTAGATTCCGTCCGCAATGAGCACGAATGACGTGTTGCGGCGGGTTGCGGTCATCGGGGCGGGGCTCGACCTCGGCGCCGGCCGGCGCGGTGTCGACATGGGCCCGTCGGCGATCCGCTACGCAGAGCTCGAGGCGCGGATCCGCGACACCGGGCGCGAGGTCGCCGACTGGGGCGACGTCCGCTCGCCCGTGCCCGAGGCGACCGACGTGGGCGATCCCGCCGCACGCTATCTGGAGCCGATCATGCAGGCGTGCGAGCGGGTGGCAGGCCTCGTCGGCGAAGCGGCCGACCAGGGGCTCGTCCCGCTCGTGCTCGGCGGCGACCACTCGATCGCGATGGGGTCGCTCGGCGGCATGGCGAGGTCGCGCGGCCCGGGGGCGACGCTCTGGATCGACGCGCACGGCGATCTCAATCGGCCCGGGACCTCGCCGAGCGGCAACGTGCACGGCATGCCGCTCGCGGCTGCGCTCGGCGCCGCCGGCGAGGCGTTCGCCTGCGAGTCGTTTCCGACGCCGTCCGTCACCCGCGCGGCGCTGTTCGGAGTCCGCTCACTGGATCCGGGTGAGCGAGAGCTGATCCGAGAGCTCGATGTCAAGGTGTGCACGATGAGCGAGATCGACCGTCACGGCGTCGAGAAGATGATGGCCGGTGCCCTCGAGTTCCTCGACGGGGCTCCCTTCATCCACGTCAGCCTGGACCTCGATGCCGTCGATCCGATGTTCGCTCCGGGCGTCGGCACGCCGGTGCCGGGCGGCCTCTCCTACCGTGAAGCGCACCTCGCCCTCGAGCTCGTCTCGGAGTCGGCGCTGCTCGACTCGCTCGATGTCGTCGAGGTGAATCCGGTGCTCGATCGCGAGAACCAGACGGCTCAGCTCGCGGTCGAGCTCGTCGCGAGCGCGCTCGGCGCGCGGATTCTCTAGCTCTCCGCGCCGTTTCCCGACGGCTCGTAGAACACGGTTCCCTTCAGCTCGTCGGGCAGGCAGTCGACCTCGAATCCGGCCGGGTCGGCGTGGGGGTAGACGTAGCCTTCGCCGCGGCCGAGCTTCTTCGCGCCCGCGTAGGCGGCGGAGCGGAGCGCGGCCGGCGGCAGCAGGTGCCCGCGCTCGCGCACGACCTGTGTCGCCTTCCCGATCGCGAGATACGACGCGTTCGACTTCGGAGCGCGTGCGAGGTAGACCGCCGCCTGCGCCAGGTTGAGGCGTGCTTCGGGGAGGCCGACGTGGTCGACCGCATGCGCGGCGGAAACGGCGATGACGAGCGCCTGCGGATCGGCGTTGCCGATGTCCTCGGACGCGAGGATGATCATGCGCCGCGCGATGAACCGCGCGTCCTCGCCTCCCTCGAGCATCGCGGCGAGGTAGTAGACGGACGCCTGGACGTCGCCGGCGCGTGTCGACTTGATCCATGCCGAGATGAAGTCGTAGTGCTTGTCGCCCCCCTTGTCATAGGCCAGCGGCCGCTTCCGTGCCGCGTCGTCCACGTGACTCGCCGCGAGGGCGCTGTTCTCCGCGCGCGCCGTCTCGACGGACAGCTCGAGGATGTTCAACGCGTTGCGTGCATCGCCCCCGGCCCGGGTGGCTATGAGCTCTTCGACGTCCGGGGAGAGATCGGCCTCGAGTGCCTGCGCGCCCCTCCGTACGACCTCGCGGAGCGTGTCGACCGAGTGAGCTTCGAGCTCGTAGATCTGTGCGCGCGACAGGAGTGCCGAGTTGACCTCGAAGTACGGGTTCTCCGTGGTCGCGCCGATCAGGGTCAGCAGCCCGTCCTCGACACCCGGCAGCAGCGCATCCTGCTGGGCCTTGTTGAACCGGTGGATCTCATCGAGGAACAGGATCGTCCGCGTGCCGCTCGCGCCGAGGCGCTCCCGCGCGCGGGCGAGCACCTCGCGGACGTTCGAGACGGTCGCCGACACGGCGGAGAGCTCTTCGAAGTCGGCCCCCGTCGTCCGGGCCACGATGCGCGCGAGGGTCGTCTTGCCGGAGCCCGGCGGGCCGTAGAGGATCATCGACGGCACACGGTCCTGCTCGATCGCGAGGCGCAGCGCGCGACCCCGCCCGATCACATGGGCCTGGCCCGCGAAGTCGTCGAGGGTCAGCGGCCGCAGCCGCTGGGCGAGGGGCGCCGACGCGTCGAGGCGGCGTCCTGCAGCCTCGCTGAAGAGGTCTCCCACGGCAGAAGTATGCTCTCGAGCATGAGCCGTCGGCGGAGGAGAAGCCGTGAGTGAGGTGTGGAACGCCGGCACGTATGAGCGGCTGGCGGCGCGGTTCGCGCCGGTGCAGGACGAGCTCGTCGAGCGGCTTCGGATTCAGCCTGGGGAGCGCGTGCTCGACCTCGCGACGAGCGCCGGCGAGGTGGCCCGCCGCGTGGCTCGCCTCGGCGCGGTGGTGTCGGCGATCGACGTCGCCGGGCCGATGCTCGAGAAGGCGCGCACCAGTGCGGCGGAGGAGGGCCTCTCGATCGCCTTCGAGCTGGGCGACGTCGAGTACCTCCCCTATGACGATGCGTCCTTCGACGTGCTGGTCTCCAACTTTGGAGTCGTGTTCGCGCCCGATCACGCGAATGTGGCATCGGAGCTGGCGCGCGTCGCCTGCCCGGGCGCCCGTCTCGGCTTCACGGCGTGGAAGCCGAACTCGAAGCTCGGCGAGCTCTACCGCCGCTTCACCGAGGAGCCGATCGAAGGGCGCGAGGCCTACGAATGGGGACGTGAGGATCACGTCGAGGACATGCTGGGGGAGGACTTCGAGCTCGAGTTCGTCGACGGCACGCTCTGGCTCGAGGCGGAATCGGGCGAGGAGATCTGGAAGCTCTTCTCCGAGTCCGCACCGCCCGTCGTCGCCCTCCTCGCTCGGCTCGACCAGCCCGAGCAGGAGCAGTTCCACCAGGCGTTCGTTCGCCTGTACGAGGGGTACCGCACCGACGAAGGCGGGATTCGTGCGCCGCGGCGGTACCTGCTCGTCCTCGGCCGTCGCAAGTGAGCACGGAAGTCGCTCGGCTTCTGCAGGAGCTGATCCGTCTCGACACCGCGAATCCGCCCGGCAACGAGACGGTCGCCGCCGAGCTGCTGCGCGACTATCTCGAGGCGGCCGGGGTCGACTGCGCCCTCTACGCGCGCGACCCCGACCGTGCCAACCTCGTCGCCCGCATTCGGGGCCGGGGCGACGGCCCGTCGCTTGCGCTGCTCTCGCACACCGATGTGGTGCCGGCCGATCCGCGGGAGTGGCAGCGCGAGCCGTTCGGGGGCGACCTCGTCGACGGTGAGGTCTGGGGGCGCGGCGCGCTCGACATGAAAGGCGAGGTCGCCGCGTCTGCAGTGGCACTCGCGACGCTCGCGCGGGAGGGCTGGCGGGGATCGGGTGACCTGATCTTCGTCGCAGCCGCCGACGAGGAGGTCGGCGGCGGGTTCGGCCTTGAATGGCTCGTGGAAGCCCAGCCCGACGCGGTGCGTGCGGACTTCTCGGTCAACGAGGGGGCCGGCGACCGCGTCGAGCTCGGCGGCAAGGTGCTGTACCTGTGCGCGACGGCGGAGAAGATGAGCGCTCCGTTCCTCCTGCGCGTCCACGGCCGGAGCGGCCATGCGTCGATGCCCTCGATCGCGGACAACGCACTCGTCAAGGCCGCCCCCCTGATCACGAGGCTCGGCGAGCTCGCGGTCGAGCCGCAGCTCATACCGGAGGTGGAGGGCTTCCTCGCGGCGCTGCTCGGCTCGGTCCCGGCCCCGGCCGATGCGCTCGCCGCGGCACGCGGCAGCTCGCCGCTGGCGGGCGAGCTCGTCGAGCCACTGCTCGGCCTGACCGTCTCGCCGACGAAGGCGCACGCCTCCGAGAAGCGCAATGTCATCCCCGCCGTCTGCGAGGTCACGCTCGACGTCCGCCTCCTGCCGGAGCAAACTCCCGCCGATGCCGAGGCGCTGCTGCGCGCGTGGCTCGGCCCCGGCGACTACGAGCTCGTCAACATCGAGGCACAGGGCGGAACACGGTCTGCGATCGGAGGCCTCCTCTGGGATGCCGTGCAGTCGTTCGTCGAAGGCGAGGAGCCGGGCGCTGCGGCGGCGCCGATCTGCGTGGCCGGATTCACCGACTCGCACTGGCTGCGCGAGGCGTTCGGCACCGTCGCCTACGGCTTCTTCCCGGCGCGCGCCCTCGACCTCGAGACCGCCGCGCGGTTGATCCACTCTGCGGACGAGCGCGTCCCCGTGGCCGACCTCGACCTCGGTGTGCGCTTCCTGCGCCACGCTGCGCAGACCGTCTGTGCTTGAGCTTCATCAGCCGGACGGAGCGCTCGAGGCGCTCGAGCGATACCTGGCCGCGGAGCTGCGCGAGGGTCTCGCCGCCGACGTCTATCTCGGCTACGGCCTCGCAGAGAGGCTCCGCCGGGAGCCGTGGCCGTCGCCTGCAGAGCCGTGCCCGCTGCCCGTCGCCGCGGCCCGAGTCAGGCCCGCGGGTGAGGCGGGCCGCCCGGAGCGAGCGCCGTTTCGCGTGGGGGACTGGCAGGCGACCTGGGCACCGGAGGACTACGGCGCGGCAGTCGAGGAGGTGCGCGCGGCGATCGCGCGCGGCGACGTCTACCAGGTCAACCTCGTGCAGCACCTGTCGGCGAGCTTCGACGGTGACCCGAGTGCGCTCGCGGCGGCGTTCGCACCGCTCCGGCCCCTCCACCCGCGCCCCTTCGCCGCGGAAGGCTGGGCGATCGTCTCCGCTTCGCCCGAGCTCTTTCTCGCCCGCCGGGGCGACCGGCTCAGGACGATGCCGATCAAAGGCACCCGGCCGGCGGGCGAGGACGTCGACGACGCCAAGGACCTTGCCGAGCACGTGATGATCGTCGATCTCGAGCGCAATGATCTCTCGCGCGTCTGCCGGGTCGGCTCGATTCGCTGGCCGGAGCTCATGGTCCAGCACGAGCTTGCCGGCGTGACTCACCTCGTCTCGACGGTCGAAGGCCGCCTGCGCCCCGGCGTCGGGCTGGCGGAGATCCTGCGCGCGACCTTCCCGGGCGGATCGATCACCGGCGCGCCGAAGATCGCCGCGATCGATCACATCGCGCGCCTCGAGCCGGTCGGCCGCGGTGCGGCGATGGGCGCCCTCGGGACGATTCAGGCGAACGGCGACTTCGATCTCGCGCTGACGATTCGCACCTTCGCGGTTGCCGCCGGCCGGATCCACCTCTGGGTCGGCGGCGGGATCGTCTGGGACTCCGATCCGGATGCAGAGATCGAGGAGTCATGGGTCAAGGCGCGTCCGCTCCTCGCGGCGGTCAGCGGCCGGGTCGCGGTTTGAGCCTCCTCGCAGTCGCGGTGTCGGGACGGGGCCTCGTCGATCCGGACGCGCCCGTCTTCCGCGCCGACGACGAGGCGCTGCTGCGCGGCGGTGCGGCGTTCGAGACGGTGCGCTCGTACGGCGGTGTGCCGTTCCTGCTCGATCGTCACCTGCGCCGGTTCCGCTTCTCGATCGAGGCGCTTGCGCTTCCACCGGCGGAGGGAGTGAGCGACCTCGTGGACATCGTCATCGGCAGCGCTCCGCCCGAGCACGTGCTGCGCCTCTATCGCACCGACCGGCAGATCGTCGTGACCGCGGCGAGCCTGCCGGAGGGGCTCGAGGAGATGCGCGAACGGGGCCTCGCGCTGCGCTCGGTCGACGTCGGCGCGCCTGCGCCGCTCCTCGCGGGAGCCAAGACGACGAGCTACGGCGAGGCGTTCGCCGCCCGGAGGCTGGCCGAGCGTGAAGGCGCCGATGAAGCGCTGCTCGTGGCGGACGGCCTCGTGCTGGAGGCGGCCACGGCGAACATCTGGTGGCGCCGCGGCGAGGAGCTGCGCACCCCCGCTGCGCGTCCGGGCGTTCTGCCGGGTGTCACCCGTGAGCTCGTCCTCGAGCTCGAGGCCGTGTCGGAGGGCACATTTCGCCTCGACGATCTCGCCGCCGCCGACGAGGCGTTTCTCACCTCGTCGATCCGTGAGGTGATGCCGGTCGTCACGCTCGATGGCCGGCCGGTCGGCGCCGGCGCTCCAGGCCCGGCTTCGGCGCGGCTGCAGACCGCGCTGCGGCTACGCTCCACGGGGTGAGCGATCCCGTACGGCTCGGTGGAATGGCACTTGGAAACGGCGTCCTCGTGCACGGCCCAAAGGCGTGGGCGTGTGCCGTGCGGACCGACGACGGCGAGCTGAAGATCGTCGCGCGCCGGAAGCGATTCCGTGCCGCAGCGATCCGGAATCCGCTGCTCCGCGGGCCGGCGCGGCTCGCGGAGGCATTTGCGCTGCTTCCGCAGGTCAAGCGGGCGCTGTCCGACGCGCGTCTCCCGATGGAAGGCCCCGGTGTGCTCGCATCGATGCTCGGCAGCGCGATCGTTCTGAGGGCCGTCAAGCGCTCGGCATTTCGCCCCGTCGCGCGCGAGCTGATCTCGAGCGCCCTATCGCTGGCGCCCGCCGCGTTTGCGCTCCGCGGCGGTGAGCTCGCCGAGTATCACGGCGCAGAGCACATTTCGATCGGCACCTACGAGCACGGGGCGTCGCGGCCGAAGGAGCACGAGCGCTGCGGCTCGCACCTGATTGGGCCGATGCTGCTCACCACGGCCGTGGGCAACCTCGCGGCCGAGCAGGTGCCCGTGCGCTACCGGTCGGCCGCGCGTGCGGCGGGCATGCTCGGAGCCGTCGCAGCATCGGTCGAGATCTTCGGCTGGATGACGCGCCATCCGCGCCATCCGCTCGCGCGCGCTCTCGCCAAGCCGGGTCACGAGCTTCAGCATCGGCTCGGGACCCGTGAGCCGACGGCGGCTCAGCTCGAGGTCGCCGACGCCGCGCTGCGGGCCTGTCTGGAACTCGAACATGATCACGACGCGTAAGCGGCTCGACCCGGCGGTCTTCGACCTGCCGGTGGAGAAGATGCGCGCCGGCTGGTACAGCGACGCGTACTTCAACCACACGCGCGAGGCGCTTCGCTACGACGGTCGCAAGCCGCGTGTCCTGATGCAGGTCTTTCAGAAGAGCCATTCTCATCTCGGCGGCATGGACGAGGCCCTGGCGATTCTCAAGCTGTGCGCCGACGACTACGACGCGTTGACGGTCCATGCGCTCTACGACGGCGACGCGATCGCGCCGTACGAGACGGTCCTGACGATCGAGGGCGACTACACGACCTTCGCGCATCTCGAGACCGTCTATCTGGGCACGCTCGCTCGGCGCACCCTGATCACGACGAACGTCGTCAACGTGCTGCGGGCCGCGAACGGCAAGCACGTGATCTTCATGCCTGCGCGCCACGATCACCATCGCGTGCAGACCGGCGACGGATATGCCGCCTACGTCGCCGGCCAGATCGTCGGAGCGCCGGTCGGTGTGACGACAGACGAGCAGGCCTCGTGGTGGGGCGGGACGGGCCTCGGGACCGTCCCGCATTCACTGGTCGCCTCGTACGGCGGTGACACCGTCGCGGCGGCGAAGCACTTCGCCGACTGGGCGCCCGCCGACATGAACGTCACGGTGCTCGTCGACTTCGAGAACGACTCGGTGCGGACGGCGCTCGATGTCGCACATGCGCTCGGCTCGCGCCTGTGGGGCGTTCGGCTCGACACCGCCGAGTCACTGGTCGACCGGTCGCTGTGGAGCGAACTGGGCGACTTCAAGCCGACGGGTGTCAATTCGCAGCTCGTCTGGAAGGTGCGGCGGGCGCTCGACGCGGCCGGGTTCGGCCAGGTGCGCATCGTGGTCTCCGGCGGCTTCACCCTCGACAAGATCCACGAGTTCGAAGCGAGCAGCGTTCCTGTCGACGCGTACGGCGTCGGCTCGTCGCTGATCCGCGGGTCGAACGATTTCACCGGCGACATCGTGCTCACCGACGGGCGCCCGTCGGCGAAGTTCGGGCGCCGTCTGCGGCCGAACCCCCGTCTCGAGCTCGTTTCATGAAGGCGATCCTCTGGGACGTCGACACGCAGGTGGACTTCGTCTCCCTCTCGGGGAAGCTCCCGGTGCCGGGAGCGGCGGACGCGGTCCCGGCGATGGCGCAGCTCGTCGAGGCCGCCCGCGCGGCGGGCGTCCCGCATGTCGCTTCGGCCGACGATCACGAACTGACCGACGAGGAGCTCTCGGCGTCGCCGGACTACGTGCTCACGTACCCGCCCCACTGCCTGCGGGGCACGCGCGGCGCCGAGAAGATCCCCGAGACGGTGCAGGACGATCCGGTGCCGCTGGCGCTGACCGAGGTGCCGGAGCACTGGCTCCAGGGTCGCGAGTTCCTGTTGCTGAAGAAGCGCTTCGACGTCTTCACGAACCCGAACGCCGACCGGATCCTCGGCCTGCTCGACCCGGAGGAGGTGATCGTGTTCGGAGTTGCCACGGACGTCTGCAACGCGGCGGCGATTCGCGGGCTCCTCGAGCGGGGGCGCGCGGTGACGTTCGTCGAGGACGCGTCGCGCGGTCTCGACGAGACGCGCACGGCGGCGTGCCTCGCCTCCTGGCGCGAGGCGGGGGTTCGGTTTGCCTCCGCCGACGAGGCCGCCGCCGGGTTGTCCGGGTAGCGGGTGGCGCTCAACGTCCACCACGTCGGGATCGCCGTCGCCGAGCTCGACGTCTCGATCGACGTGTACGCCGGTCTGTTCGGTGCCTCGGTCGAGCATCGCCAGGTCGTCGAGGAGCAAGGCGTCGAAGCTGCGTCGCTCCGCGTGGGCGATTCCCGGATCGAGCTGCTCAGCCCGCTCGGGCCCGACACTCCGGTGGGCAGGTTCCTCACGAGTCGCGGCCCGGGCCTGCATCACGTCGCGTTCGAGGTCGCAGATCTCGTCGCCGAGCTGGAGCGTCTGCGTGCCCGCGGGGTGCAGTTGATCGACGAGTCGCCCCGCACCGGGATGTTCGGGCTGCAGGTGGCGTTCGTCCATCCCGAGTCGACCGGCGGCGTTCTGGCAGAGTTCGTCGGTGATGACTCCAACTGATCGCATCCGCATCGAGATCGCCCTCGACGGCCAGCAGGTGCTGTCGGTGGTCGTTCCGGCCCAGACGGCCGACGACCTCGACCGCGCCCTCGCCGGCGAGCACGACTCCGCATACTCCTTCGAAGCCGAGGACGGCCGTTACACCGTTCTTCTCCGTCGGGTGGTCTACGTGAAGCGCTTCGCCCGGGAGAGCCGCGTCGGCTTCGGGGCCGTCGCGTAGACCGCTCGCTACCCTCCACGGCCGATGGCACTCGAGGTCGGCATCGTCGGCCCGTCCGGCGGTGGGAAGACGGCGCTCTTCACCGCGCTGACCAAGGCCGGCGGCGGCGAGTATGGAAAGACGAACGTCGGCATGGCGCCGATCGCCGACGAGCGGCTCGGGGCACTGGCCGAGGTCGTGAAGGCGCGCAAGGTCACGCCGGCGACGATTCGTGTCCAGGACGTCCCCGGCTCGGGGGCCGCGCAGCTCGGGAACCTTCGCCAGGTCGATGCGCTGCTCGTCGTGCTGCGCGGCTTCGGCGCAGATGCGACACCGGACGACGACCTCGAGACGTTCGAGCTCGAGCTCCTGGTCGCAGACCGCGACCATGTCGAGCGGCGATTGGAACGCGTCGAGAAGCAGGCGAAGTCGGGTGATGCGAAGATCCGCGGCGAGCTCGAGGACTTGAAGAAGGTGCTCGCGCACGTCGACGCCGGCGGCGGGCTCGCAGACTTCGACGGCGATCTGCCCGGCGAGCTGGAGCCGCTGACCACGAAGCCGCTCCTCGCGATCGTCAACGGCCCGGGCGGGATCGATCTGAAGCTCGAGGCCGAGCTGGCCGAACTGCCCGACGACGAAGCCGCTGCGTTTCGCGACGGCGGCGAGTCCGCGCTCGACGAGGTCGCGGGCAGGCTCGCGCGGGCACTCGACCTGATCACGTTCTTCACCGCCGGAGAACAGGAGACCCGCGCCTGGACGCTGCACAACGGCCAGACCGCGCTCGACGCGGCAGGCGCGATCCACACCGACATCGCGCGCGGCTTCATCCGCTGCGAGGTCGTCAACTGGCGCGACCTCGTCGAGCTCGGCTCGCATGCCGAGGTCGCTCGGCACGGCAAGCAGGGCCTCGAAGGGAAGACCTACGTCGTCAAGGACGGCGACGTCTTGAACATCCGCTTCAACGTCTAGCCGGCATCGCACCAACGTTTATAAAGTGACTTGACGATCAGGGTCGGGTGGTGTATGGTCAAGTGACTTTACAAGCTGGCGAGAAGGAGGCACCATGACGACGAGCACGAGCGAGGAGATCAAGATCGGGGAGATGGCGATCCGGTTTCTGATCGAGGGTGAGCAGTCGGCCGGATCGGTCGCCTGCTTCGAGTTCGATGTTCCCGCGGGCGCCAGGCTCCCGGCCGCGCACAGTCACGACGGCTACGAGGAGACGATCTACGGGCTCGAGGGCGTCCTCACCTGGACGATCGAGGGCACGCCCACCGAGGTCGGGCCAGGCGAGGTCCTGTGCATCGCCCGCGGCGCGGTCCACCGCTTCGACAACGCCGGGACGGTCGACGCCAAGGCGCTCGCGATCGTCACCCCCGGCATCCTCGGCCCCGGGTACTTCCGCGATGTCGCCGCGATCCTCGCCGCCGCCGCCGGTGGGCCGCCCGACCCGGCAGCCATCGCAGCAGCAATGCGCCGCCACGGCCTCACCCCCGCGGCCTGACCCGGCTCGAGAAGGGAGCGAGCATGTCTGTCATCGACCTCGACCTCGTTGCGGTGGGCGGCGCCGCGCCGACTCGCCTCGCCGCAGCGCCGCCGGCACGAGCGCACCGCATCCTCGCGGTCGAGTTCCACGCGCCCGGCGGCCGCTCCTGGAATGCGATCGGCGGCGGCGACACCGTACGCGCTGCGATCGACTGGGCCCGCGGAAGCTGCCCCGACGACACGTCCTGGCAGCCGCACAGCTGGAACGACCTCTATGGGGACTAGAACGTCGACCCCGATCGACGTGAGCGCGCCTTCGAGCTGCGGGGAGGTGATCACCCGGAGCAAGAAGCGCGCGATCAGCATCCTCGTCGCGCGCGAGGATGTGACGGTGACCCACGCACGTTACGCAGCCGGCGAACAGATAGCAGGGCCGCACGTTCACCACCACCACACGGATGCTTTCTACGTTCTCGAGGGAGAACTCACCTTCGAGCTCGGAGGCGAGGCGGAGACCGTCACCGTCACGGCCGGCGGCTTCGTCGCGGCGCCACCGGGCCTCGTCCACTCGCTCCACGTCGGCGGCGACGACCCCGCCTGCTGGCTGACCATCCACACCCCCGACGGAGGCTTCGCCGACTTCATGCGCGGCATCCGCGACGGCATCGCCGTCGACTGGGACATCTCCACGCCTCCGACGAGCCACTGAAGCACCTAACGAGTGCGCGGAGCGCGGCACGCCGCAGCTCATCTCGGTCACGGCGTAGGCCGCCTGCGTGCCGGTCGAGAGGACCGACTAGGCTACGCCAGCTCCGCAAGACCAACTCGATCGGAGGAACAGCGCGTGCTCGTGGACACCATCTTGGTGATTCTGTTACTGGGGCTCGTGGCCCTGGGTGGGTGGTTTCTGGTCCGGGCGCTCGGCAGCCGTCGCCGCTGAGCGCCGCTCCGCGCCGACCTACGACGTGTTCAGGGTCACAGCGGCGCGGATGAGCGTCCTGAGGGCTTCCTCGTCCAGCTCGTCGTCCTCGTGGAGATCGATCGCGCGCCTGGTGTTGCCTTCGAGGCTGGAGTTGAAGAGCCCGGAAGGGTCCTCGAGCGAGGCGCCCTTGGCGAACGTCAGCTTCACGACACTCTTGTACGTCTCGCCGGTGCAGATGATCCCGTCGTGGGACCACACCGGAACGCCTCTCCACTTCCACTCCTCGACCACCTCGGGGTCGGCCTGTTTGACGAGAGCGCGGACCTGCGAGAGCGTCCTGCCCCGCCAGTCGCCCAGCTCCTCGATCCTCGCGTCGATCAGGGCAGAGGGGGATCGGCCGTCGGTCGCTGAGCTCTTCTTCATCGTGTCTGCACCTTATTCGGCTCCGTGTCCTGCGACCGTACCAATCACCGACCGGGAGAGGGCCGGCCGCCGCGAGTAGCATCGCACTGCATGGAAGTCACGTTCCCCGATGGAACGCAGGTGCGCGCAGCGTCGATTGCCGAACGCGACGAGCAGGGCAACGGACGCGACTTCGGTCTCTACCTGGACCCGCGCTGGGACCCGACGTGGCCCGCCGAGATCGTCGACTGGCCGGACTTCGGGCTCCCGGCCGACGACGCGCGCACCGCCGCTCAGATCCGGGAGGCATTCTCGCGCGCCAGGAGCGGTCAGGTCGTCGAGATCGGCTGTGCCGGAGGGCTGGGCCGAACGGGAACCGTGCTGGCCTGCATGGCCGTCCTGGCAGGCGTCTCCGCGTCGGACGCCGTTTCCTGGGTGCGTCGGAACTACCGTGCGGGCGCAATCGAGACCCCGGAACAGGAACGGTGGATCGGCTGGTTCGCCGCCGAGGGAAAGAGCTAGACTCGAGCGATGCTACGCAACCTTTGGGACAAGCTGATCGGGAACGCCGCCTCGGCCGAGGAGCACGAGGAAGAGTTGGAGGAGATGAGCCCCGACGAGCGCCGCTTCGCCGAGGAGAGCATGGAGGACATCGCCGCCGACAACATGGCCGGGGACCGCTACGGCGCGTGGGGCTCCCCGTCGATGCGCGGCGAGAACGACCCGCCGCCGTTCAGCTGAACCACCGAGCGCGACGAGCGGGCTCAGTCGACGCGGCGGGTCTGTGCGACCGCGTCGAGCTGGTTGGCGTGGTAGAGCACGCCTGCTTCCGCCGTGCGGGCAGCGCGCAGGTCGTGATGCGCCGCGACACAGTGGAGCAGCTCGGCCGCCTGGCCGGAGGTGAGGCCTTCGGCCCGCTCTTCGATCAGGCGCAGGCCGAGGTGCACGTGCCCGAGTAGACGCCCCTGGTCGGTCACGGTGAAGGCAGGCCCACGCCCGAGCTCGACCGTGCGGCCGACGTCGTGCAGGAGCGCTGCCGCGAGCAGCAGGTCGGGGCGCAGACGGGGGTGCAGCTGCGCCGTCTCACGGCAGAGCGTCGCGACGCCGACCGTGTGCTCCAACAGGCCGCCGGCGTAGGAATGATGCTCGGCGGGTGTGGCCGGGTAGGCCGCGAGCTCACAGGCCCCGAGCACAGCGCGTGTCGTTCGCGCCAGCCCGGGATGCGCGACCTCGCTCACGAGAAACTCCAGGAAACCGTCGAGCTCCTCCTGGTCGCGCCGCATCGCCGGTGTCAACGAGGCCGGATCGACGTCGGCGGCCTCCAGGGAGCGCACGTCCAGTTGCAGGCGGTCTCGGAACTTCTCGACGCGCCCGAGCACCCGCACGGCGTCGCCTTCGCGGAAGCGGCCGTCGAGCAGCTCGACGTCCTTCCAGACGCGTGCCTCGATCGTCCCGGTCGGATCGACGAGCTCGAGTGCGAGGTACGAGGCACCGGACTTGGTGCGCAGCTTGCGCTTCAACCGCACGGCATAGACGGCCTCGACGACCCGGTCCTCGGTCAGCTCGTCGATCGTCATTGCAGGAGCCTACCGCCGGGCCCAGATGCGGAACCCCGCCTCCTCGCGCCCGGCGCCGACCGACTCGAGCACGTCCGCGGCTTCCGCCCGGCGCCAACCGAGCGCACCGCCCAGGTCGGCCGCCGTGAGCTCTCCGGCCTGGTCGAGGACGACACCGGCCAGCTCGCGCCGCGCATCCACGCGCGAGGGCAATGGACTCGGCAACGGCCATTTGCGCTCCACCAGATCATGGGCGAGCGCGCCCCAGGGCCCCTCCTGCTCGACGAGGTGGGAGCTCGTCAGGACGACGCGGTGGTGCAGCGCGGCAATCGCCCTGTCGACGTCCTTCTTCGCGAGGCCGGTTGCTTCGCGCAGCTCCGGCCCCGTCAGCGGGCCCGCGTCGCGTACCGCCTCGGCCACCCGGAGGGCCGTGCCCTCGGGCTCGCCGCCGTTCGCGGCGACGAGCGCCGGCACGAGCCGTGGCGCGACGCACGCCACGACCCGCGCGAGATGCTTCCCGACGCAGACGAGCCCATCCGCGGGAAGCTCGTCCTTCGCGCCCCAGAGAAAGCTCATCTCCTCGCTCCAGCGCACGAACGTCCCGTCCGGCTCGCGAACCGCCCAGCTGCGCTCGGGGCTGCCGTTCACCTGCTCCCAGAGCGAGGGCAGCACGACGTCGGTCTTCGGGAGGAGCAGCGCCAGGCCCACGTCGTCGACGAAGGCCGCTGCCTCCTCCAGCGTGCGCACCATGCGGTCTAGTCTGCAGGAGTGCCCACGGTCAGGCCATTTCGCGCCCTCCGCTACGACCCGGCCGTCGCCGGCCCGCTGAGCGCGCTCGTCGCGCCGCCCTACGACGTGATCTCCGATGCGCAGCGGTCCGAGTATCTGGCGCGCAGCCCGTACAACGTCGTGCACCTGACGCTGCCCGACTCGGAAGAGCAGGCTGGACGCGACCTGGTCGCCTGGCGCGACCAGAAGGTGCTCGCCGAGGAGCCCGAGGGCTACTGGTGGGTCGCCCAGGACTACACCGGCCCCGACGGTGTCGCACGCACGCGCGAGGGCTTCGCGGCGGCTGTCCCGGCGGCCCCCTACGAGGCCCGTGCCGTCCTTCCGCACGAGCGCACGCACACGGGCCCGAAGGAAGGGCGGCTGCGGCTGCTGCGGGCCACCCGGACGCAGCTCGAGCCGATCTTCCTGCTCTACGACGACGATCCGCTGCTCGACCGGCCGCGTTCCGAGCCTGCGTCCGACGTCACCGAAGGCGGTGTGCGGACGCGGATCTGGCCCGTCGAAGCCGGCGAGCTCCAGCTCGGCACGCCGCTCCTGATCGCGGACGGCCATCACCGGTACGAGACCGCAGTCGCCTACCGGGAAGAGGCGCCCGAGGCGACCCACACCTTCGCGATCCTCGTCTCCTCCCGCGCGCCCGGGCTCGAAATCTTCCCGACGCATCGCCTCGTGCAGGAGCTCGGTGACGTGCCCGGCGAGCGCGTCGCGGCGCCGGACGGCGGCGTGACGCTGTACCGCGACGGTGCGTTCACGCGCGTTGCGACCGACGACGACTTCGGGCCGCGCGTGGTCGAGTCGCTCGCACCTCGCGGCGTCTCGTACACGGCGTCCGCCGAGGAGGCAATTGCGAGCGTGGACCGCGGCGAGGCCGCTGCCGCGTTCCTCCTCCAGCCCGTCACGGTGGAGCAGGTCGCGCGCTTCGCGCAGGCGGGGGAGACGATGCCGCAGAAGTCGACGTTCTTCTTCCCGAAGCTCACATCCGGGCTGCTCTTCTTTCCCGTTGGCTGAAGACTGGATCACGTTGTGCCGCGCGGCGCGGGACGACGTCGCACGCGTGCTCGCGGAGCGGCCCGGCCGCGCCGAGCGTGAGCCGGTCGTCGGGCGCGGTGAAGGCGGCGACGACACGACCGCCGTCGACGCAGCCGCAGAGGAGGTGATCCTCGCCCGCTTCCGGGGCCTCGACGCGAGGCTCGTCAGTGAAGAGGCCGGCATGATCGGCGCCGGGCGCTTCACCGTCGTCGTCGATCCCATCGACGGCTCGCTGAACGCCAAGCGGGGCATCCCCTTCTTCTCCATCTCGATCGCCGTCGCGGAAGGGGATGCGATGGACGACGTCTTCTTCGGCTACGTCTACGACTTCGGCAATCGCGAAGAGTGGACCGCGACGCGCGGCGGCGGTGCCTACCTGAACGGCGCCCCTCTGACCGAGTTGCCGAAGGCCGAGCTCGAGATCCTGTCGTTCGAGGCGACGACGACGGCGTATGTCTCCGAGAATGCGGCGCGGTTCGAGGGCGTGGCCCACCGGCTGAGGATCATGGGCTCGCTGGCGATCACGCTCTGCCATCTCGCCGCCGGCCGCCTCGACGGCGTCGTCTCGCTCAAGGGAGCGCGCTCCGTCGACATCGCAGCGGCGCAGCTGCTGGTCCGCGAGCGCGGCCTCGCCATCGAGCTCCCGGAGGCGCCGCCGTTCGGCTCGGCGCCGCTCGACCTCGTCGCCCGCTCGCGTCTGGCCGCGGCCCTGAACGCCGAGCTCTGCGGGCGGCTCTCGACCGCACTTCTTGGCTAGGCGGTACCCTCGAATCGTGCCGACCCACGAGCAGATCCTCGCCGCACTCGGCCGCGTGATCGACCCGGAGCTGCGGCGCCCGGTGACCGAGCTCGACATGGTTCGAGATGTCACGATCGACGGATCCGCGGTCTCGGTCACGATCGCGCTGACGGTTGCCGGCTGCCCGCTCCGCTCGAGCTTCGAGCAGCAGGTCTCCGAGCACGTGGGCACGCTGCCCGACGTGTCGCAGGTCACGCTCCAGTTCGATGTGATGTCACCGGACGAACGCGCGGCGCTGACGACGAAACTGCGAGGGGGCGTCGAGACGAAAGGAATCCGGCTCTCACCGAAGACGCGCGTGCTCGCCGTCGCCTCGGGCAAGGGCGGTGTCGGCAAATCGTCGCTCTCCGTCAACCTCGCCGCCGCCCTGGCGGCGATGGGACAGGAGGTCGGGGTTCTCGACGCCGACATCTACGGCCACTCGATCCCGCACATGCTCGGGGTGACGCAGAAGCCGATGGTCGTCGACAAGATGATCGTGCCGCCGGTCGCGCACGATCTCCGGTTGATGTCGATCGGGTTCTTCCTCGACGACAATCAGCCCGTGATGTGGCGTGGCCCGATGCTGCATCGCGCTCTCGAGCAGTTTCTGCAGGATGTGCACTGGGGCGAGCTGGACGTGCTGGTCGTCGACATGCCGCCCGGGACCGGGGACGTGTCGATCTCGCTCGGACAGCTCCTGCCGCGCGCGGAGGCGATCGTCGTGACGACACCCCAGCCGCTCGCGCAGGAGGTCGCGTCACGCGCGGCGGTGATGGCGCAGAAGACGGGGATGCGCATCGTCGGGGTGATCGAGAACATGACGTCGGAGATGTTCGGGTTCGGCGGCGGCGCGCATCTCGCCGCCGAGCTCGGCGTGCCGATGCTCGGCACCGTGCCGCTCGATGCGCGTCTGCGAGAAGCCGCGGACGCCGGCGTACCGCTCGTCACGAGCGATCCGGGCTCCCCGTCCGCCCAGGCGATCCTGGAGCTCGCACGCGCCGTCGACGCGAGCCGCGCCGGCGGCTTCACGAGCACGCTGCCGCTCGTCTCCTAGCTGTGCCGGACCTTGCGGCCTGACGACGCGCGGCCGCGGCTCCATGCGCTCGGTTTCCGCGACGGCGACGTCGAGACCCTCGCCGCCCACTTCATCGACGCGGAAGCCCGCGGCCGGGCGAGCCACGGTCTCGCGCGGATCGAGTGGCTCGAGTCGTGGCCCGAGCTCGATGTGGCCGCGCGTCCCGTGCGCCTCGTCTGCGAGCCGGAGTACGAGCGTTGGGACGGCTCCGGCGCGCTCGGCTATCTCACGCTCGCCGCGGCCGTCGCCGCCCAGCTCGAGGCGCCGCCGGCCCGCGCCCGCCTCGTCGTGTGCTCCCGGACGTTTCCCACCGGCATGCTCGGCTACTGGGCCCGACAGGCGGCCGACGGCGGGCTCGTCGCCTTCCTGACCGCCACCTCGCCACGCCGCCTGCCGTCGCCGGCGGGCGGGCCGCCGCTGACGGGAACGAATCCGCTCGCGGTGGCGATCCCCTCCAGTGACGGCCCGCCGGTCGTCACCGACGTCTCGATGGGAGCCGTCACCCACGGCGACGTCCTCACCGGACGGGCGCAGCCCGAGGAGCTCGTGCCCTTCGGGGGCCTGCAGGCTCACAAGTCCTTCGCCCTCGCCGTCGGGCTGCAGCTCCTCGTCGACGCCCTCGACCCGGGCCCGGGCCACGGCGCAGTGCTGCTCGTCGCGCGGCCGGAGGCCGATCCGGTACCGGCGTTCCGCCGGCTCGCTGCTTCGGTACGGTTGCCGGGTGACCGCCGTGCCTGAGCGTCTGCGCCGGCTCCTCGCCGGTGGCAGCGACGGCAACGAGCGCCTGACGGCCGCCTCGGCGGTCGTGCTGCTCGTCCTCCTCGCGGCGGAGGGGCTGACGCTCCTCGCGATCCGGCAGCTTCTGCTGCCGCATGTCTTCCTCGGATTCCTGCTGATCCCGCCGGTGCTGCTCAAACTGGCGAGCACGGGTTGGCGCATGACGGCGTACTACCGGGGCGCCGAGGAGTACCTGCGCCGCGGGCCGCCCGCGGCGCTCCTGCGTTTGCTCGTCGCGCCGATCGTGGTCGCCTCGACTGTTGCACTGTTCGCGACCGGGATCGCCGTCGTCGCGCTCGGTCGGCGCGGCCTCCTCCTCGGCCTCCACAAGGCGAGCTTCATCGTCTGGTTCGCCGCGATGTCGGTGCACGTGCTGGCCCACGTGCTCGAGCTCCCGCGGCTGGTCGCAGTCGACTGGTGGCGCGGTGACGGGTTGAGCGGCCGCCGGCTCCGGCAGGCCGTGGTCGCCGGGGCGCTCGTCGCCGGACTGGTCGCCGCGGTCGCCGCCGTCCCGCTCGCCGACCACTGGCAGGATCAGACGACCGGCGTCGTCGGTCTCGACGACCGGTAGAGCCCTACTCCGCCGGGAAGCCCTGTTCGCTCCGGATCGTCTCGAAGTCGGGGTCCCGGCGCGCGTGCTCCGCCCACTTCGGCTCGAGCTCGACAGCGCGCCGTAGATGCAGGAGCGCGTCGACACCACGACCGCCCCGGGCCTCCATGCACGCCAGGTTGTAGAGGAGCGCCGGATGACCGGGCCGTTCCACGAGCGCCTCTTCATGGATGCGGATCGCCTCGTCCCAGTCCTCGCGATTCGCAGCGGGGACCGCCGCGAACATCGCCTCCCACGCCGAGATCTCGTGCGCTGCTCCCGGCTTGCCGCCGAGTGCCAGCACGACGGTGTCGTTGTCGACGGCAATCGCGCTTCGCTCGAGTGCGGGGTCGCGAACCACGACGAGCTCTCCCGCGCCGAGCTCATGGTCGTTGCCGTCGACGGTGAAGATCGCCCGGCCGCGCAGCACCAGGTAGATCTCCTCGTGGCCGTTCTGAATCTCCGTGTGCTTCTCCACGACGGGCGCCCCGGCGGCGAGCGGGGTGTACGCGTTCACCCCGAACGCGCGGATGTCGAAATGACGCCGGACGGGCCGCCAGACGAACCCGTCGGGCATCTCGATCCGGTCGAGCTGGTCGATGTGGGCGACGCTCACCGGATGAGCTCCAGGTACCGCGGGTCGTCGCGGAGCGAGCTCAGCTGGTCGTCCTCGGCCAGGAGCTCGGTCACCTTCGGGTTCCCCTCGACGGCGCGGCGCAGATGGTCGAACGCCGCATCCGGGTTGCCGGCGCAGGCCTCGAAGCACGCGGCGTTGTACTGGCCCTGCCAGGCGTCGGGCTCGCGTGCCAGCGCCTCGCTCATCGTCGCACGGGCCCGGTCGGTCTCACCCTCGCGGAGCAGCGCGAACGCGACATAGAAATCCTCCCACCCGGAGGGGGCGAACGCCCTTCCCGCTTCGGCGCCCACCGCGAGCACGATCGTTCCCGCGTCGAGTGCGGTGGCCGAACGAAATGTGCCGGGCGGAGCGTGCACGAGCGTCCCGACCGGTGCATCGAATGCCTCCTCCCCGAGCGCGAACCGCGCCTTGCCGCGCACGACCACGTACAGCTCCTCGGTGCCGCCCGGCTCGCGGTGCGGCTCGATCACCTCGTCGCCCACCCGCTCGCCCTCCCAGGCGTTCACGCCGAACGGCCGGAACCCCACCCGTCGCCGCAACGGCCGCAGGAGCAGCGTCCCATCCGTCGAGCGGAACCGCTCCAGGTCGTCCAGCGAGAGGACCTCGTACCCGTCGCCGGCGGAAGCGCCGCTCACCGCGCCCTCAGCTCGGAGAGGACCACCGGGTCGATCCGCCGGACACCGTCGACGCGCTCCTCGAGGTTCTCGGTGCCCGCCCAGTCGCCGAACGCCCGCTCGAGCTCGCCGTCGTAGCCGAGGGCGCTCAGGCGGCGAACGAGCTCCGCGCGCAGCGTGTCGTCGACCTCGAGCCACTGCGCGTCCGGCGTCTTGCCGAAGAGCAGCGAATGCAGGCCGTGCAGGCGGGCGAGCTCGGCGACGGGCTGCTCGTGGTCGTCCACCCGCAGGTCGACGAGGATGTCGCTGAGCTGCGCGTACCCGCCGTCGCGCTCGACGACGAGGAGCGCCGCCGACTGCTGCCCGCGCCGGTCTCCCCCGGCGGCCTGCGCGGAGGCGAGGCACTCGAGCAGCCGCGTCGCCAGCGGCAGGCCCTCGGTGGCCGTGAACGTGGTGGCGAGCGCCGCGACGGTCTCCGCGCCGACGAGAATGTTGCCCTGGGCCGCATAACAAGGCCCGGTCAGGCCGCCGGCCCAGTCCATGCACTCACTGCCCGTGAAGCTGGCGCTGCCGCCCTGCGCATCGACCACGCCGAGCTGGCGCTGCTCGCGTTCGGGGTCGGGCTCCGTCAGCCGGTCGATCACCTCTGCGGCACTCGACCCCGCGCGCAGCAAGGCGAGCCCGTCCGGGCCGTAGCGCGGGTTTGCGTACGCCTGCGTCGCGACCGCTCCGACGCCGGGCTCCGCCCAGGGGACGACCGAGCCGACCGCGAGAAACTTCGACTGAGTGGCGACGCCCCACTGACCCGCATCGAGATCGCATGCCGCGATCGAGTAGGTCGCCACCACGGAGGCACGTCTAGCCATAGGTCAGCTCGGTGAGGTCGAGCTCGAGCAGTGCAGGATCGGTGACGAGCGCGCACGCGACCTCGGGCCTCGAGAGCGCCGCCTTGACCTCCTCCGCAGTGCTCGTCCGGATCACCACCGGGCGGCCCTGGTCGTGCGCCGCCTGCAGCGCATCCACCTCGACCGCATCGAGCACGAGGGCGTCGTCGAGGTCGAGCCCGCCCTCGAGCGCGATCGCGGGCACGCGCCTGCCGGTCGCTCCGAACCAGCGCTCTCTCACAGGTCGACCGTCTCCCCGGGGGCGATTCGATCGACCTTCGACCTGGTGAGCTTGGCGAGCGCGTCGGGCGTGCCGGTGAGGAGCGGGAACGTCCCCCAGTGGCACGGCACACAGCGTGGGTTGCCGAGCAGCTCCAGCGCGACTGCGGCTTCCTCCGGCCCCATCGTGTAGTGGTCGCCGATCGGCAGCACCGCGATCTGCGGCCGGTAGAGCCGCGCGATCAGCTGCATGTCGCCGAAGACGCAGGTGTCGCCCGCGAAGTAGATCGACGTGCCGTCGGTGCGTATGACGAATCCGGCCGGCTCGCCCGCGTACGTGCCGTCGGGCGCCGCGCTCGAGTGGAAAGCGTTGGTGAGCGTGAGGTGAACTCCGTCGAGCTCGACCGTGCCCCCCTTGTTGAAGGCGACCACTGCGTCATCCGGGACACCGTTGGCCGAGAGCCATGCCATCAGCTCGACCATGCCGGCGACCTTGCACCCGAGCTTCTGCTGCAGAGCGATCACGTCGCCGACGTGGTCGCCGTGCCCGTGGGTGACTGCGATCACGTCTGCCCGCTCGGGGTCCTCCGAGTCGGGCCAGGTCGGCCCGCTCAGCCACGGGTCGATGTAGATGCGCTTCCCGCCGTCGGTGTCGAGGCGGAACGACGCATGGCCCAGCCATGTCAACGTTGCCATCGCTCGGTTCCCTTTCGCCTGGATCTGGACGGAATGAGCATAGAAGGACCGTCCGGTCCGAGGGCGAAGCTAGGTGCTCGTGGGACGTCGAGTGCTTCCGGCTCTCCTAGCGGTCGTCGCGGCGGCACTCGACGCCCGGGGTCACCACGGCCTGGCGTTCGACGCCCTGCTCGCGGCGATCCCCGTGACGGCGGTCATCGCGCTGAACTGCTTCGGGGAGTATCTCGAGCAGCGGACCGGGTCGCTGGTCGGCTTTCAGTCGCTTCTCTGGGGTCTCGCCCTGATGTTTCTCGTCGTCTCGTGCGCCGCCCGCTCGCCCGCCGCCGAGACGCAGACGCTGCCGCCGCTCGGCGGATCGGCGCTCGTCGCCTGCCTGGTCGTGTTCGGGCTCAAGCTCGTCCTCACCGGCGCGCCGTACCTGCGCGTCGCTCTGCGCCCCGCGAAGCCGTAACCTGGCTGCCTGGCGAAGCCGGGAACCAGGTCGACGGCTGCGCGGAAACCAGGTTCAAACAGGCAGTGCCGCTGCGGCCGACCGCGCCACGTCGATCAGCGGCTGCACGGCGAAGAACGAGCCGACCGTGACGGCGAGGCAGATCGCGACGCCGAGGCCGAGCACGAGCTCCCGCGGCGGCGATCCGCCTGCGGGTGCGAGCTGCAGCTCGGCGGCATCGCGGAAGTACATCGCCCTCACGATCCCGAGGTAGTAGTAGGCGGAGATCATCGTCGCGATCACCCCGGCGACGATCAACCACCAGAAGCCGCGGTCGTAGGCCGCGGCGAAGACGTAGAACTTCGCGATGAAGCCGCCGGTGAGCGGGAAGCCGAGCATCCCCAGCAGGAAGATCCACAGCGAGACCCCGAGCAGGGGGCGCTCCCAGCCGAAGCCCGCGAGGTTCTGCAGCGTCACCGGCACGCCGAGCTCGCGCTCGCGCGCCGCGACGACCGCAAATGCGCCCAGCGACATCGCCGCATACGGGATCAGATAGAACATCAGCGCCTGCTCGCCGAGCGGGCTCGCCGCTGCGATTCCGATCAGCATGAAGCCTGCGTGGGAGATGGACGAGTAGGCGAGGATCCGCTTCACGTTCAGCTGCACCAGCGCGCCGATGTTGCCCCAGGCGAGCGAGATGCACGCGATCACCGCGATCGCATGCCGCCAGAGATGCTCGTCCTGCGGGAACGCGGTCTGGAGCACGCGGTAGGTGACGACGAGGGCGGCGATCTTGGTCGCCGAGGACATGAACGCGGTCACGGGCGTCGGCGCCCCCTGATAGACGTCGGGCGTCCACATGTGGAACGGCGCCGCCGACGTCTTGAAGGCAAGACCGGCGATGATCATCGCGAGGCCGACGACGAGCATCGAGCCGTCGCCGTGCCCGTAGGCTCCGATCTCGTCGAATGAGAGCTTCCCGGTCTGGCCGTACACGAGCGCCGAGCCGAAGAGCAGCGTTGCCGAGCCGACCGCGCCGACGACCAGGTACTTGAGCCCCGCTTCGAGCGACCCGATCAGATCGATGTCGATCGCCGTCAGCACGTAGAGCGCGATCGAGAACCACTCGAGGCCGAGGAAGAGCGTGAGCAGGCTCGCCGCCTGCACGAAGAACGCCATCCCGGCCCCGGCGGCCGTCAGCAGCGCGAAGTACTCCGCGATGTGCTCGTCGCGCATCCGCTCGCGGTAGGCGATCAGCACGGCGACGGCGCCGGAGCCGGCGATCAGGACCTGGGCGAGCGCCGCCCAGCGGTCGCGAAAGAGCGAGTCGTGGATGATCGTCGTCGGAACGGGGCTCTTGACGTCGACGAGCACCGCGAGGACGAACGCGGTCACGAACCCTGCCAGCCCGATGAACGCGGCCACGGTGCGGCGCGGCCCTGCCGGAACGAAGACGGCGACCATCAGAAGCAGCGCCGCCGCCACGAGCAGCGACAGCGAGGGCGAGATCGCAAACCAGTCGACGTGCGGCTTGTCGATCATTTGCCGAGACCCTCCACGAGCGCCGCGGGCCGGCTGCCGCCGACCGCATGCCCGGAGATCAGGTTCGGCCAGGCCGAAAGGCCGAGCAGGCAGACGACGAGCGGGACGACGACGGCGAGCTCACCGATCCGCAGGTCGAGCGCCGACTCCGAGACCGCCGGGCCGGGCTCCTGGTGCAGCACGCCGGAGATCGCGCGCAGCATGTACATCGCTGCGAGCACGATGCCGACGGCGCCGATCACGGCCCAGGCCCAGCCCTCCTGGAAGACGCCGGCCAGGATCAGGAACTCGCCCGCGAACGACGTCGAGAGCGGCACGGCGAGAGCGATGATCCCCGTCGTCAGCACGAGTGTCGCGAGCGCGGGCCGGCCGCGTGCCATGCCGCCCAGCCGCGAGAACTCGCCGGTCGATGTGCGGCGCTCGACCATCCCCGCGAGCAGGAAGAGCGATGCCGAGATCAGGGCGTGGTTGACGATCTGGAGCACGGCGCCGTCGAAGCCGAGATCGTTGAACGCGAACAGGCCGAGCACGATCAGTCCGGCCTGCGAGAGCGACGAGTACATGACGACACCCCGGAAGTCCGGCGCGCGGAACGCCAGCAGCGATCCGTAGAGGAGCGAGATCGACGCGAGCACGAGCAGCACGTACCGCCAGTCGTGTGAGACGGTCGGGAACTTCGGGATCGCGATTCGCAGCAGCCCATACAGGCCCGCCTTGCCGACGACGCCGGAGAGGACGGCCGACACCTCGGGCGGGGACTCGCGGTAGGTGATCGGGAGCCACCCGTGGAACGGGAAGAGCGGCGACTTGATCGCGAACGCGACGACGAAGCCGAGGAACAGCCAGGTCGAGGAGCTCGTCCCCATCTTCGTCAGGTCGAACGTCCCCTGCTGCAGGCCGAGCACGACCACCGCCGCCAGCATGAGCAGCGAGCCGACCACGGTGTAGACGACGAAGGTGATCGTCGCCCGCATACGGTTCGGCCCGCCCCAGACACCGATCAGGATGTAGAGCGGTATCAACATCGCCTCGAAGAAGGCGTAGAAGAGCAGCAGGTCCTGCGCCGTGAACACGCCGACGATCGCGCCGGTGAGGAAGAGCATCAGCGCGAAATAGGCACGGCCCCGGTCGCGGCCGACCCACCAGCCGTAGATCGTGCACGCGGCCATCACGACGACCGTCATCCCGACGAACCAGACCGAGAACGCGTACTGGCCGATGTGGTAGCTGATCCCGAACTCGTGGAACCACGGCCGGTTCTGCGCGAACTGGAGCGACGGTGAGCCGAAGTCGAACTTCGCGGCGCTCGTGATCCAGAAGCCGACCTCGAGCAGTGAGATCAGGGCGGCGAGCGACCCCAGCCAGTAGGAGGTGAGCGGCGCGACCGCGACGAGGAGGGCTCCCGCGAGCGGCAGCAGGATGAGGATCGACGTGAGCCAGCTGTCCACTACCGGACCGCCAGGAAGACGACGGCGAGGATCGCGAGGCTGCCTGTGAGTGCGAGCGCGTACGAGCGGACGAGCCCCGTCTGGGCGAGGGAGAGCTCACGCGAGCCGAGCCCGAAGGCGTCGGCGACGGCGCGCAGCGAGCCGGCGATCAGCGGCCGTTCGACGAAGGCGTAGAGGCCGCGGGCGAGCGCGTCGGAGCCGCGGTACCAGACGACGTCGTAGGCCTCGTCGAAGTAGAACTTTCGCTCGAACAGCTTGACCGGCTGCGGCGCCTCGACGCGCTTTGCGGCGTAGATCGCCCACGCGATGACGATGCCGGCGACCCCGACGGTGACCGACACGGCCATCGTGATGTACTCCTGCGTGTTCGTCGGCTCGACGATTGCCGCAGCGACGGGATCGAGCCAGGTCGAGAACGGCGTCCAGAAGGGCGCGAACTGCAGGAAACCGGCCACCGTCGAGAGAACGGCGAGCACCCCGACCGTCCAGCGCATCGACAACGGCCCTTCCTGGCCGTGGTGCGAGTGGAGGTGCTCGCGGGCGAACGCGGTTGGCTCGCCGGTGAACACGATGAAGTAGAGCCGGAACGCGTAGAGCCCGGTGAGGAACGCCCCGATCACACACGCTGCATAGATCAGCCCGCCGTACCAGCCGCCGTGTCCTAGCGCCGCAGAGATGATCGGGTCCTTGGAGAAGAACCCGGCGAACGGCGGGATGCCGACGAGCGCGAGCGAGCCGATCAGGAACACGATCTTCGTGAACGGCATCAGCTTCCCGACGCCGGCGAGCTTTCGGATGTCCTGCTCATTCGCGATGGCATGGATGGCGATCCCGGCAGCGAGGAAGAGCAGCGCCTTGAAGAACGAGTGCATCATCAGGTGGAACATCGCGCTCGGGTAGGCGCCGAGACCCGCGCCGACGAACATGTATCCGATCTGGGACATGGTCGAATAGGCGATCACGCGTTTGATGTCGGTCTGCACGAGTGCGATCAGGCCGGCCATCACGAGCGTCGCGGCGCCGAGCCCGGCGGCGAGGTCCTGAATCACGTAGGCGTTCTCGAAGAGGGGATGGCACCGAACGATCAGGTAGACGCCGGCGGTGACCATCGTCGCGGCGTGAATGAGCGCGCTCACCGGGGTCGGGCCCTCCATGGCGTCCGGAAGCCACGTGTGCAGCGGCAGCTGGGCCGACTTCGCGACCGCGCCGCCGAGCAGGCCGAGCGCGATCAGGTTCGCCACGGTGCCGCCGACGGGCGCAGCCGCGAACACGCCTGCATACCCGAGCTGACCCGTGTGCTGGATCAACAGGAAGAGCGCGAGCGCGATCGTCGCGTCGCCGAACGCATTCATCACGAACGCCTTCTTGGCGGCTGCGATCGCCGACGGCCGCTCCTGGTAGAAGCCGATCAAGAGGTAGCTCGACAGGCCGACCATGCCCCAGCCTGCAAGCAGGATCAGCAGGTTGCCGGCCTCGACGAGAAGCAGCATCGAGAAGACGAACAGCGACATGTACGCGAAGTAGCGCCGCTCTTCGTTCTCTCTGTCCATGTAGCCGACCGAATAGGCGACGATCAGCGAGCCGACACCGCTGACGATCAGCATCATCACGACCGAGAGCTGGTCCACGAGGAGCGAGAGGCCGAAGTGATACTGGCCGGCGCTGAGCCAGGTCCACGAGGTGGTCGTGCTCCCGCGTGAGCTCGGGCTCTTGCTCAACATCTCCACGAACACGACGACGGCAGCTGCGAACGCGCCGATCGTCGTCAGGGTGGAGACGTATGCGGCAATGCGCCGCGAGCTCGCTGTTCCGGCAAGCGTGATCGCGAGCGCCGAGGCCAGCGGCAGCAGCAGGCAGATCCAGGCGGCGGCAGCCATCTAGCCGCGGAGCGTCCTGAGCTTGTCGACGTCGAGCTCGACGTGACGGCGGCCCATCGCGACGATGAGGCCGAGACCGACGACGACCTCGGACGCGGCCACCGCCATCACCGAGATCGCGAACACCTGCCCGTCCTCGCCCCCGTGCAGGCGTGAGAATGCGATCAGCAGCAGGTTGGCCGAGTTGAGCATGATCTCGACCGAGAGCAGGATGATCAGCGGGTTGCGCCGCAGCATCACGCCGAGCGCGCCGATCGAGAAGAGCAGGCCGGCGAGGACGACGTACCAGCCGATGTCAGGTCCGTGCATCGCCCTCGATCCTCCGCGCGTGCGAGCCGAGCACGACGCCGCCGACGGCGGCCACCAGGAGCACGATCGAGGTGACCTCGAAGGCGACCAGCTGGTCGGTGAGGAACAGGCGCCCGATCGCCTCGGGCGAGCCGAACGACCGAGCGACGTGCCGCGGCTGTGAAAGAAAGCCTCCCGCCTCCAGCCCGACGACGACGCAGATCTCGGCGAGGAGCGCGCCGCCCGCAAGGACCGCGCCGACGATCTGCCACGACGGCCCACCCGACCAGGGCGACTCGTCGGTGCGGTCGCCGAGATAGGCGATCACGAACAGGAACATCACCATCACAGCCCCGCCGTAGACGAGCACCTGCGCTGCCGCGACGAACTCGCCCGAGAGCAGCAGGTAGAGCACGGCGAGCGATGCGAGGTTCCCGATCAGGGAGAGCGCCGAGTAGAACGGGTTCGAGAAGCTGACGACGGCGAGCGCGCTCGCCAGGCAGGCGAACGCCGCCAGGACCCAGACGACCCAGACCAGGAAGTTCGCCACTAGTGGTCTCTCCGAGGAGTTCGGTGCTGATTGGCCGAGCGAAAACCAAGCAGCGCAAGGACGCAGGAAGTCCCGATAGCCAAAGCTACCGGGACGACCGAGGACGCAGCGATGCGCCGCGTTTGCAGCCGGCCAAGCGGCGCCACACTTCTCGGAGAGGCCACTAGCTGTTGCCCTCGTAGTAGGGGATCGGTGTGTCGTAGAGGTCTGCGTCGGCGACCGGCACGCGCTTGATCGGCGGTGCGAGCAGCATGTCCTTCGTGTAGATCAGGTCGTCGCGGTTGTACTCGGAGATCTCGAAGTCGTTTCCGAGCGTGATCGCGTCGAACGGACAGGCGAGCTCGCAATAGCCGCAGAAGATGCAGCGCGACATGTTGATCTCGTAGATCCGCGCGTGGCGCTCCCCGGCCGAGACGCGGTTGTCGGCGGTGTTCTCCGCCGCTACGACGCGGATGCAGTCGGCGGGACAGGCGGCTGCGCACAGCGAGCAGCCGACGCACTTCTCGAGGCCGTTCTCGTGCCGATGCAGACGGTGGCGGCCGCGGTAGCGCGGATACACGGGGCGCTTGTACTCCGGGTACTGCTGCGTGATCGGCTTCTTGAAGACCTGCTTCAAGGTGATGCCGAAGCCCTTGAGCGTGTTCGGAACGACAAAGCTCATGAAACGGCCACCACGAAGAAGGCGGTGACGAGCGCGTTGACGGTCGCGACCGGGAGCAGCACCTTCCAGCCGAACCGCATCAGCTGGTCGTAGCGGAGACGCGGTTGAGAGGCGCGCAGCCAGATGAAGAGGATCACGAGCGTGAACAGCTTCAGCACGAACCAGATGGGGCCGAACTTGTCGAGCGACGGCACCCACGGGAAGTGATAGCCGCCGAAGAAGAGCGTCACGCAGAGGCCGGAGAGCACGAGCATGTTGACGTACTCGGCCGCCTGAAAGATCCCCCAGCGCATCCCCGAGTACTCGGTGTGGTAGCCGGCGACGAGCTCCGTGTCGGCCTCGGGAAGGTCGAACGGCGGCCGTGAGGTCTCGGCGACCCCGCCGAGCAGGAACACACAGAGCCCGACGAACTGCGGGATGAAGAACCAGACCGTCGCCTGCTGCTTGTCGACGATCGCCTGCAGGTTGAGCGACTGGCCCATCAGGACGACGCCGAGGACGGACAGCGCCAGCGACACCTCGTACGAGACGAGCTGCGCACACGTGCGCATCGAGCCGAGGATCGAGTACTTCGACTCGGATGCCCAGCCGCCGACGATGAAGCCGTAGACGCCCAGCGAGCCGAGCGCGAAGATCAGGATCAGCGAGATCGGGACGTCGACGACCGCACCGTTGATCCGGTAGCCCCAGAGCGTCCAGCCCGCGCCGAACGGCATCACGCTGAACGCAAGCAACGCCGTGAACATCGACACGACCGGCGCGATGATGTAGAGCGGCTCCTTGGCCCCCATCGGGGCGAAGGCCTCCTTGCGGATCAGCTTCAGCAGGTCCGCGATCGGGACGAGCAGGCCCTTCGGCCCTGCCCGGTTCGGGCCGTAGCGGTTCTGCATGCGGCCGAGCAGCTTGCGCTCGAGCCAGGTCGTCACTGCGAAGAACACCATCACGACGTTGACGACGATCAACGCCTTGATGATCGTGATCCACCAGGGCTCGGTCATCCGGCCTCGACCTCGACGTCGGCGTGGAGGTCACCGGCGTCCGCCCGAGCGATCCGCACGGTGCCGGCGGCGAGGTCGCGCGCCACTCGCGCGCGCAACTCGACCGAGGTCCCGTTGGACCGCACGGTCACGGTCTGCCCGTTCCGGATCCGGCGTGCGTTCGCGTCCGCCCGTGAGAGCTGCACCTCGCCCACGGGCAGCTGGAACTGGAGCTCGGGCGTGCGCTCGACGGCGGCGCCGGAGAAGAGCGGCCGGTAGGCGACCAGGCGGAGCCCCTGCGGGACGGGCCCGCCGTCCGAGCCCTGCACGCGCGCTCGGGGCTCGGCCCGGGGCGGCAACGATGCGCGTTCGCCCACCTCGCCGAAGGAGATGCCGCCGAAGCAGCGCGCGGAGACCTCGTCGAAGACGGCGGACACGTGCGGCGAGACCGCGACGTCGAATCGCTCCGCGAGCTTGGCGAGCCACGCGAGCACGTCGGGGACCGGCGCGAGCACCGCGCGCCGCTGGCGCTGGAGCCTGCCCTCGAGGTTGACGGTCGTTCCGTCCCGCTCGAGATAGCTCGTCGACGGCAGGACGAGGTCGGCGAGCCCCCGGAAGCTCTCTTCGAACATCCCGATCCCGATCACGGCGGCTGCGTGCTCTGCGAGCGCCCGGACACCGGGGTCCGTCGCCGCCTCGTCGCCCGAGATCACGAGCAGCTGCGGCTCGACGTCGACCGGCTCTCCGTCGCCCGCAGCGCTCCACGCGTCGGCGACACCGCGGCCGTTCGGAGTGCGTGGAAGGTAGTAGACGTTCGCCGCCTCGACCGTCGCCGTCGCGTCGTCGGTCACCAGCGCGTCGACTCGGCCTTCCGGAGCGCCGTAGGTGATCGTCGCCCCCCTGCGGCGGGCGGCCTTGAGCCAGAGCTCGACCACCGGTGCGCGTTCGACCACCGGCTCGTCGCAGACGACCGCGATCGTGTGCGCATCGCGCAGCGCCGACAGCGGCGCCCGGTAGGCGTCTCCCCAGTCCGGCACGTCCTCCGGGAGCACCGCGGCGTTGGCACCGAGCCCCGCACGCAGGAGCCTGCCGAGCGCGTAGGCCTCCTCGACGGACTCGCCCCCGGAGAGCGCCGTCACGGTGGAGGCACCGCCGGCGCGCAGCAGCTCCTCGGCGCGGTCGAGCGCCCCGTCCCAGGAGAGCTCTTCGAAGCGCCGGTTGCCCGCCTTCTGAAGCGGCGCCGTGACTCGGTCGCGCGCGCCGAGGTGCGAGTAGGCGAAGCGCCCCTTGTCGCACAACCAGCCTTCGTCGATCTCGGGATGGTTGCGGGAGAGGATCCGCCTGACCTTGCCCTCGCGCGTCGTCGCCGTCGTGTTGCAGCCGACCGGGCAGAGGCCGCACACCGTCGGCACGTTCTGGATCTCCCACGGCCGCGCTTCGAACCGGTACTGCGTCGAGGTGAGCGCGCCGACCGGGCAGAGCTCGGTCACGTTGCCGGAGAAATGGCCCACATAGGGCTCGTCCTCGAAGGTCGCGATCATCGAGTGGGCGCCACGGTCGATCGCGACAAGTTGTCCGTCCTCGGCCACCTGCTCGCTGAACCGGGTGCAGCGGTAGCAGAGGATGCAGCGCTCGCGGTCGAGCGCGATCAGCGGCGAGATGGGGATCGGCTTCTCGAAGGTGCGCTTCGGGAACGTCATGCGCGTCGAGCCCGGGCCGTAGCGAAACGTCAGGTCCTGGAGCGGGCATTCGCCGCCCTTGTCACAGACCGGGCAGTCGAGCGGGTGGTTGACCAGAATGAACTCGAGTGTCGAGTTCTGCCCCTCGGCGGCCGTCGCCGAGGTGCGCGCCGTCTTCACCACCATGCCGTCCTGTGCCGAGAGCGTGCAGCCGGCCTGAAGCTTGGGCATCCCCTCGACCTCGACGAGGCACATGCGGCAGGCGCCCACCGGCGGCCCGAGGCGAGGCTCGTAGCAGAAGACGGGAATCTCGATTCCCGCCGCGGCAGCGGTCTCGACCATCCCGGTCCCCTTCGGCACCTGCACGGCCCGCTCGTCGATCGTGACGGTGACGAGGTCAGCCATGAGCGACCTCGAGCCCGTTCGCGACCGGCGGATGGGCGTGCATCTGGATCGGCGCCAGCACGTGGTCGAGCGAGGAGCTTCCGCGGAACGGGCAGCCGGCCTGGTCGATGTGCGCCTGGAACTCCTCGCGGAACTTCGCGACGTAGCTGGCGATGATGATCGCGTCGGAGTCACCGAGCGGGCACAGGCACTTGCCGTTGATGCGGTCGCAGACGTCGAGGACCAGGTCGAGGTCGCCCTGCGATGCGCGCCCCTCCTCGAGCTTGCGCAGGAGCGCCGTGAGCCACCGTGTTCCCTCACGGCACGGGGTGCACTTGCCGCACGACTCGTGCTCGTAGAACTCGGAGAAACGAATGCCGAGCTGGACGATGCAGCAGCGGTCGTCGAGCACGATGATCCCGGCCGACCCCATGGCAGTGCGCAGCTCGGCCAGCGAGTCGAAGTCGTAGCCGACGTCGATCTCGTCCGCGGTCAGGATCACGGTCGACGACCCGCCCGGCACCACGGCCTTCAGCTTGCGCCCGTCCGGGATGCCGCCGGCGAGCCCGTAGATGATCTCGCGCAGCGATGTGCCGGCCTCGATCTCGAAGTTGCCGCCGTTCACGACGTTGCCGGAGACCGAGACGACCCGTGAGCCGCGGGTGTTCGGGACGCCCAGCTTCGCGAACTCGGCGCCGCCCATCGCGATCACCGGGGGCACGGTCGTGATCGTCTCGACGTTGTTGACGACGGTGGGAGACGCATAGAGGCCCGAGACGGCCGGGAACGGCGGCTTCGAGCGCGGCTGGCCGCGCTTGCCCTCCAGCGACTCGAGCAGCGCCGTCTCCTCGCCGCAGATGTAGGCGCCCGCGCCGCGATGCACGACGATCGTCACGTTGCCCCGGAGGTCCGGTCGTCCCTCGAGCTCCGCGAGCGCGTCGACGAGGATCGCGTACGGGCCCGAGTACTCGCCGCGAATGTAGACGAACACCTTGTCGCAGCCGATCGCGTGCGCCGTGATCAGGCAGCCTTCGATGAAGCGGTGCGGGACCCGCGAGAGGATCTCGTTGTCCTTGAAGCTGCCCGGCTCCGACTCGTCGGCGTTGACGACGAGGTAGTGCGGCTTCGGCAGCTGCTCTTTCGACGGCACGAACGACCATTTGCGGCCGGCCGGGAAGAAAGCGCCGCCGCGGCCGCGGAGCTCCGAGGTGATGAGCTCCTCGGTGACGGCCTCCGGCGTCATTTCGCGCGCCTTCGCGAGCGCGCCGTATCCACCGCCCGCCTCGTACTCGGCGAGCTTCGTGGTCGCGTCGCCGAGGACGATGTCAGGCGCCACGAAGCTCCTCGACGATCGCCGGGACGTCGTCCGCCTTGACGTGCGTCCGGTAGGCGTGATCGACGGCGACGATCGTTGCCCAGCCGCAGCCCCCCAGGCACTCCACCGTGCGGAGGGTCACCGAGCCGTCGGCGCTCGTCTCGCCCGCGCTGCAGCCGAGGCTGCTCTCGAAGGCCTCAACCACCTGCTGGGCGCCCACGACGGCGCACGAGACGTTGGTGCACACCTCGACGAGGTGCTCTCCGATCGGGGCCAGATGGAACTGGTCGTAGAACGACGCGATCGACTTCACGTAGGCGGGCGTCTCGTCGAGCGCGTCTGCAACCTCGCGGATCACCTCCGGCGAGAGCCAGCCGTGCTCGTCCTGTGCGAGTCGCAGCGCGGGGAGCACGGCACTCTCCGAGTCGGCCGGGTACTTCGCGCGCTCGGCCTGAATCGCCTCGTATAGCGAGCTCATCTGTCGACCTCGCCCATGACGGTGTCGAGCGAGCCGACGATCGCGATCATGTCGGCGATCAGCGCGTCGGTCATGCACGTCGCGGTCGCCTGCAGCGCGACGAACGAGGGTGCGCGGAACTTGACGCGCCACGGCCTCGGGCCTCCGTCCGAGCAGACGTAGCAGCCCAGCTCGCCCCGTGGCGACTCGATCGCGAAGTAGACCTCGCCCTCCGGGACGAGGAACCCCTCGGTGACGATCTTGAAGTGGTGGATCAGCGACTCCATCGACGTGTGCAGCTCGTGACGGGGCGGCAGGACGACCTTGCGGTCGTCCGCGATCCACGGCTCTCCCTCCATGTTCTCGACGCGGTCGAGGCACTGCTCGACGATGCGCACCGACTCGCGCATCTCCGCCATGTGCACCCGGTAGCGCGCGTAGACGTCGCCCTCGGGGAACACGGGCACCCGGAAGTCCACCTGGTGGTAGGAGAGGTACGGCTCCACCTTGCGCAGGTCCCAGTCGACGCCCGATGCGCGCAGCACCGGCCCGGACTGCCCGAGCGCGATCGCGTCCGCAGCCGAGAGCAGCCCGATCCCTTCGGTGCGTTCGAGCCAGATCTTGTTGCGCGTCAGGAGCGTCTCGTAGTCGTCGATCGCCTTCGGCATCCAGTCGCAGAACGTGCGCGCCTCGGGGTAGAAGCCGCGCGGTACATCCTCCGCCAGGCCCCCGACCTGGAAGTACCGCGTGTGCATCCGGTAGCCCGCCACGAGCTCGAAGAGGTCGAGGATCTGCTCTCGCTCGCGGAACGCGTACCAGAACATCGAGATCGCGCCGAGCTCGAGGGCCGAGGTGCCGAGCCAGACGAGATGCGAGTGGATGCGGTTCAGCTCGAGCAGCAGGGTGCGCATCCAGGTCGCCTTCGGCGGGATCTCGAGGTCGAGGAGCTTCTCGACCGCGCCGACGAAGACGTACTCGTTGTTCTGGTAGGAGACATAGTCCATGCGCGGCGCGTACGGGATCCCCTTCCACCACGTCTTCTGCTCCATGTTCTTCTCGAAGCCGGTGTGCAGGTACCCGACAACCGCCGCGAGACCGGTCACGTCTTCCCCGTAGAGGTCGACGACGAGGCGCAGCACGCCGTGCGTCGACGGGTGGTTCGGGCCGAAGTTGACCGTCATCACGTCGCCGGTCGCCGCAATGTCGGAGGGTGTCTTCAGCACCGTCGGGATCGGGGACGGGATGCGTGAACCTTCGTAGATCGGCCCGCGAGAGCGCGTGGAAGCGGTCGCCGTCACGCGTCTCCCGAGAACCGGACAGGCTCGCCGCCGATCGGATAGTCCTTGCGCAGCGGATGCCCTTCCCAGTCGTCGTCGAGCAGGATCCGCTGCAGGTTCGGGTGACCGTCGAAGACGATTCCCATCAGGTCGAACTGCTCTCGCTCGTGCCAGTCCGCGGTCGGCCACACACCGACCACCGTGGGGACCGCTTCGCCCTCCTCGGCCCAGGTCTGCAGCCGAAGCCGGCGCGGGCGGCCGGAGATCGAGAGCAGGTGGTAGTTGACCGCGAACCGCTTGGGCTTCTCGAGCGGCACCGCCTGATGGCCCTGCGTCATCGGGGCGTTGATGTCGCGGCCCGCAGGCGTGCCGATGTACCCCGACACGCGCTTGTCGTCCCAGCCCAGGTAGTCGACCGCCGTCAGGTCGGAGAGAAAGTTGAAGCCCGCGTCGCGCAGGTGAGTCGCGGCGTCGACCAGGCTGCCGAGGTCGACCACGAGCGTCGTCTCCCGGTGCTGCTCGCGTTGCTCGACGAGGCCGGGGAGCGCCTCGAACTCGCTCACGAGGCGACGCTCCGCACCTCGTACGCCGGCGGCACGCCCGCGCGCACCGCCTCGTGCAGGCGCACGATCCCTTCGACGAGCTGTTCGGGCCGCGGGGGGCAGCCCGGCACGTAGATGTCGACGGGCACGATCTTGTCGACCGACTGGACGATCGCGTAGTTGTTGAACATCCCGCCCGACGACGCACAGGCACCCATCGCGATCACCCATTTCGGCTCGAGCATCTGGTCGTAGATCTGCCGCAGCGGCGCGGCCATCTTGTGCGACACGCGGCCCGAGACGATCAGCAGGTCGGCCTGGCGTGGTGAGCCGCGGAACGGCTCCATTCCGAAGCGCGCGATGTCGTAGCGGCCGGCGACGATCGACATCATCTCGATCGCGCAGCAGGCGAGGCCGAACGTGTCCGGCCACATCGAGTTCGTCTGAGCCCACGCGACCGCCTTGGCCAGCGTGGTCAGCCCGACCTTCTGCTCGAGATTCGCGACCTCGTCCTCGAACCTGGAGGGCCCCTTCGCCGGCCACAGCAGGCGCTCGGACTTCAGCCCCGATTCGCGCAGCGGCTTTTCTAGTGCCACTCCAGAGCCCCCTTGCGCCAGATGTAGACGTAGGCGACGAAGAGAATGACCAGGAAGGTCAAGAACTCGAAGAACCCGAACCACGAGAGCTGGTGGAGGATCACGGCGAGCGGGTAGAGGAAGACGATCTCGATGTCGAAGAGGATGAAGAGCATCGCCGTGAGGTAGAAGCTGACGGTGAAGCGCTGCCGCTTCGGCGGCCCTTGCGAGACGCCGGACTCGAACGGGGTCGCCCGGGCGCGAACGCGGCGATGCGGCCGCGTAGCGAAGACGAAGCTCCCGATCATCATCGTTGCCGGGATCATCAGAGCGAAGAGCCCGTAGATCGCAAACGGCAACCAGTCGTTGAACAAGCCTGCTGCCTCCTGAAAAGGACGTCGTCCGAGGCTGACGCTAGCAGCACGAACGACGCCGCGAGGCGTGTACCCATCAGCGTTGCAGGTGTCACGAAGTTCCCTCCGCGGGCCCTCCGGGTACACTGTGGTCGATGGCGGCCGTCGAACAGTCGGAGACCACCGTCGTGACGCTCACCGAGCGCGCGGCGACGAAGGTGCAGGGGCTGATGGCCACCGAGCCGGCCGGTGAGGCCGAGGTGCTCCGGATCGCGATCCAGGGTGGGGGCTGCAGCGGCTTCGAGTACGCGCTCGGCTTCGACCGGGGCGCCCAGGCGGGCGACCACGAGCTCGAGTTCCACGGCGTGAAGGTCGTCGTCGATCCCTTCAGTGCGCCGTATCTCCAGGGCTCGACGATCGACTTCCTCGAGGGCCTCCAGGAGTCCGGGTTCAAGATCGAGAATCCGAACGTCACCACCGCGTGCGGCTGTGGGCACAGCTTCCAGGTCGCAGAGGGCGAAGAGCCTCCCGAAGACGCGGCGGGCTGCGGCTCCGGCTGCGGGCACGCACACTGACGAGCGCCTCCCAGCTCCGTTAGCCTCGGCCGGTGAGCACGCTTCGTGTTGCCGTCGTCGGCTCCGGCCCGGCCGGGTTCTACACCGCGGATGCCCTGCTCAGAAGCGAGGAGCCTTCTGTGGAGGTCGACCTTCTCGACCGTCTGCCGACTCCGTGGGGCCTCGTCCGGCTCGGTGTCGCCCCCGACCACGAGAACATCAAGGCGGTGTCGCGTGCGTTCGAGAAGACCGCGCTGCGGCCCCGCTTCCGCTTCTTCGGCAACGTGGAGGTCGGCTCCACCCTGGGCCACGATGAGCTCCTGGGGCTCTATGACGCCGTCGTCTACACGGTCGGCGCGCAGACCGACCGTCGGCTCGGCATTCCGGGAGAGGACCTGCCGGGATCGTGGGCGGCCACCGAGTTCGTCGCCTGGTACAACGGCCACCCCGACTTCCAGGACTGCATGTTCGACCTCTCGCACGAGCGGGCGGTGGTGATCGGGAACGGGAACGTGGCGATCGACTGCGCCCGGATGCTCGCGCTCACACCGGAGGAGCTCGCGCCGACGGATACGACGCCCGAGGCAGTCGAGGCGATCTGCACGGCCGGGGTCGAGGAGATCGTCATGCTCGGCCGGCGCGGGCCGGTTCAGGCAGCGTTCACCCCGCCGGAGCTGAAGGAGCTGGGCGAGCTGGCCGGGGCAGATGTGATCGTCGATCCGGGTGAGCTCACGCTCGACCCCGCGAGTGAGCGTGCTCTCGATCTCGACCGGGAGCGCGCGCGCAGGAACTACGAGCTGCTCGAGCAGTTCGCGGCGCGCGCCCCGGAGGGGAGGCGCCGCCGGATCGTGCTGCGCTTCCTCGCCTCGCCGGTCGGGATCCTCGGCGCGGACCGCGTCGAGGCGGTCGAGGTCGTGCGGAACGAGCTCGTCGAGGAGGGAGACCGCATCGTCGCCCGGCCGACGGGCGAGACGGAGGTGATTCCGGCAGGTCTCGTGCTGCGGAGTGTCGGCTATAGAGGGGTGGCGCTCGAGGGCGTGCCCTTCGACGAGCGCAGCGGGACGATCCCGAACCAGGAGGGGCGGGTCGACGGCGCCGAGCGCACCTACGTCGCCGGCTGGATCAAGCGTGGGCCGAGCGGAGTGATCGGGACGAACAAGAAGGACGCTGCCGAGACCGTCGCGCTGCTGCTCGAGGATGCGCGCGCGGGCCGCCTGGGCAGCCCCCGGAACAGCCGGTCACTCGACGAGCTCCTGGACGAGAAGGGCGCCGACGTTCGTCGACCACGCCGGGTGGTGCGCGATCGATGCCGCCGAGCGGGCGGCCGGCGAGCCGCTCGGGCGCCCGCGCGTCAAGCTGACCGCCTGGGAGCAGCTGCTGGAGGCCGCGGAGCGAAGAGCCGCCTCCAGCTGACCGCGGCCCTGCGGCGCGAGCTAACCTCTCGGCGTGACCGACACCGCCTCCACGTCGGAGCTGTGGGGAGGCGAGACCCGCAAGGCGATCGCCAACTTCCCCGTCTCGGGCGAGCCGATCCCCACGCCGGTTGCGCGGTGGCTCGGCCGCATCAAATCCGCCGCGGCGCTCGTCAACGCCGACCTCGGGCTGCTCGACGAGGAGAAGGCGCGCCGGATCGCCTCGGCCGCGGATCGCATCGCGAACGGCGAGCTCGACGACCAGTTTCCGATCGACGTCTTTCAGACCGGCTCGGGCACGTCGTCGAACATGAACGCGAACGAGGTGATCGCCGCCCTTGCGGGCGAGGACGTGCACGCGAACGACGACGTCAACATGGGCCAGAGCTCGAACGACGTCTTCCCCTCCGCCGTCCACCTCGCCGCGCTGGACGAGCTCGTGCGCGACCTGCTGCCGGCTCTCGACGGGCTCGGCGCAGCGCTGGAGCTGAAGGCGGCGGAGTTCGCCGATGTCGTGAAGTCGGGCCGGACGCACTGGATGGACGCCGTTCCCGTGACGCTCGGCCAGGAGTTCGGCGGCTATGCCGCCCAGGTTCGCGAGGGCCGGGCGCGGATCGAGGCGACGCTGGCGCGGCTCGGAAAGATCCCGCTCGGAGGCACGGCCGTCGGCACCGGGTTGAACACCCATCCGGAGTTCGCCGCCCGTGTACGTGCCAAGCTGGCGGCGGATACCGGGTTGACGATCTCCGAGCCCGCGGATCCCTTCGAGAGCCAGGCCGCGCGCGACGGGATCGTCGAGGCGTCGGGGGCGCTGAAGACCCTCGCGGTCAGTCTGACGAAGATCGCCAACGACCTGCGGTTCCTCGGCTCCGGCCCCCGTGCCGGCCTGGCGGAGATCTCCCTGCCCGAGCTCCAGAAGGGCTCGTCGATCATGCCCGGTAAGGTCAACCCGGTCATTCCCGAGGTCGTCACGCAGGTCGCGGCGCAGGTGATCGGCAACGATGCCGCGATTGCGATCGGCGGCATGCAGGGTCATTTCGAGCTGAACGTGTTCGTGCCGCTGCTGGCGCGCAACCTGCTGCAGTCGATCAAGCTGCTCGCCTCCGCGAGCCGGCTCCTCGACGAGAAGTGCGTCGCCGGCATCGAGGCGAACCGTGAGCAGTGCGAGAGCTACGCCGAGCTGACACTGTCGGCCGCGACGGCGCTCAACCCGCACATCGGCTACGACAAGGCCGCCGAGATCGTCAAGGAGGCAGCGGCCTCCGGCCGTTCGCTGCGCGAGGTCGCGCGGGAGGCGGGCGTTTCGGACGACGTGCTCGACGAGGCGCTCGACTACCGCAAGATGGCCGACCCGCACCGCTGACTCCGCCGAGACGCTGTGGGAGACGGCGAAGGGCCGCCCTGGGGCGGCCCTTCGCCTCCTTCGATCGCCGCAGGGTTACCTCAGCGAGAGCGACCAGATCGAACGACCGTGGGTCGCGGCGTACAACGTCCGCGTCTTCTGGTCGAGCGTCACACCGGCCACCTCGACCTGCGGCATGCCGTCGGCGGCGGGCCGCCAGTTGCCGTCGAAGCTGCCGTTTCTCGCCGGCTTGTCTGCGAGCACGGTGAAGTCGTTGGACACGTAGAGCGTCCCGGTCACCGCGTCGCGGGCGATTCCCGTTGCCGGGAGATCGCCCATCGGGCCGGTGCCGTTGTCGATGTCCGTCCACGTCGCGGTGTGCGTCGCGGTGTCGTAGTCGACCTGGAACACGTGACCCGGTGTGGTCGGGGTGTTTGCGTTGTACCCGCTGTAGGTGAGCCATGCCCGGTTCGGGTTCGCCGGGTCGACCACGATGCCCGACACGAACCGGTTCGGTGCTGCGGACGACGTGTTGTCGATCCGCGTGTACGTGACCGCGCTGGCGGCCGCGTCGGCGTTCTGCGAAACGAACACGCGCCCGGTTCCCGTGGCGGCCCAGAGGGTCGAGTCGTCGGCCTTCGTCCTCGCGACCGCGACGACGTATCCGCCCGTCCGGTCGCTGCCGTAGAGCGCCGACGTCAGATCGCCCGAGGTTCCGGGTCCGCCGGCTCCCGACGGGTCGCCGAGCGGCGCGAAGTCACCACAGCCGGCCTGTCCGCCGAAGGTGGTGAACTCGGGGCAGTTCGCCTCGAGGGTCGCCTTGTCGCCGCCGTTGTCCTGGGTCCGCCAGACGTGCTGGAGCCCGGTGAACTGCGTACCGGGCACGGCCGGATCGGCGATCTCCGGCAGGTAGAAGGCGGAGGCCTCCTTCGGGGCGCCGTTCGGCAGGAAGAACGTCCCCGAGACGATCACCCAGGCCGTCGGGTCACCGTTCTCGAAGTTCTCGTCGCTGTACGGCGAGTAGAAGTTCATGAACCGGATGCTCGAGTTGCCGACGTCGTAGCCGGACTGGCCGCCGTCGCCGTAGATCGTCTGCGGCCACGAGCTCGACCTCGTCGTGCCGTTCCAGGTGCCGTTGTCCTGTGTTCCGCCCATCACGTTCGTCGAGTCGAACGGGTTCACGGACATGCTCTGGTACTGGAGCGTCGACAGCCCGTCGTTGAGCGCGGTGATCTGCGTCGGGACCGCCGACAGGAGCTCCGAGCACGTCGTCGAGTACGGGCCGAGGTTGGGGTTGCAGTTGTCGGCCGTGTCGGCGAGTTGCCCGCTCGAGCGAACCACGCCGCCGTCCGAGCCCTCGAAGAAGAGCAGCGGATTCGAGGGATCGACGACCAGCGCATGCTGGTCGGGGTGAATCCCCGTCGTCGGCGAGGCGCTGTCGCGGGTCTGATCGGTCCAGGTCTTGCCCGCATCCTGCGACAGGATCACGGCCCGTCCGTTGTTGACGCTGTACCCGAACAGGTTGTAGTCGAAGGAGCCCCCGATGTAGACCATGTCGGGGTGCCCGGCGGGCGAGACGACCATGTTGTCGTACCAGCACTGGGTCTCGCAGTAGTCGTAGGTCGGATCGGCCCGGCCGAGGCTCGGGTCGGTGAGCGCGGTGAACCCGGGGTTCGATACCCCGTTCGTCAGCTGCGCAGACGTCTTGGTGTTGATCGAATCCGCGCGGTAGACGCCGGTGTTCGAGTGCGGCGGGAACGCCCCGTCGATCTCGGTGCCGCCGTCTCCCACGTAGATCCGGGTCTGGCTGCGCGGCCGTCCGGGCACCGTGTTGAGGGCGAACTCGGTGCGGGCCGTGTTCTCGGTCGGATCCTGGGTCGCGAAGACCTGCTCCCAGGTCGAGCCGCCGTTCGACGAGCGCCAGATGCCCTGCTGGTACGCCGCCGCGTAGATCGTCCCATAGGAATCCATCTCGACGTCATTCACGCCGCGTGCGCTGCCGTGGCCGTCCCACACCTCGTTGAAGGTCTGGCCGCCGTCGGTGGTCTTCCAGAGGCCCCACGGCGCGGCGTCGGGAGCGAGCGACACCGAACCGCCCGTGACGGACGAGACACCGCGCACGCCGCGGGTGGTGCCGACGTAGATGGTGCCCTGGTGGGCAGGATCGACGACGATCGACGAGATCGAGCGGGCGTTCATCGTCGGGACGCTGCCCGGCAGGATCGTCCAGTGATCGCCGTAGTCGGTCGACGTGTAGATGCCGACGCCGGCCTCGGAGTCGCCCGAGCTGTTCGGCTCGCCGGTGCCCGCGTAGAGGGTGTCGGTCCGCGAGTCGTAGACCAGTGTCCCGATCGCGTTCGTGCCGAAGCTGTCGGAGAGGAATTTCCACTGTGCGTTGCTCGCGAGGGCGTTGTCACTCCGCCAGATGCCTCCGCCGGCCGCCGCCATCCAGATGCGGCAGGAGCCGAGGTTGCACTTCGGATCGACCGCGAGCGCGGTCACGCGCCCGGAGACGCCGAAGTCGGCGGCCTGATCGTCGAAGACGTTCAGGACGGCCGGCACCGTCGCCGTCGAAGGGCCGATGAGCTGCCAGCGGCCGGGGTGGATATGGCTTCGGCCGCGCACGCTTTGGTCGTAGAACGTGGACTCGTTGTCGAGGACCGCCGCCGTCAGGCTGCTCGACGGGTACGCGAGCGCGGCGATCTGCTGCTCCTCCGCGCTGGCCGGACTGCCGAGGTTGTGCGACTTCCCGGCCAGCGTGCGGGCGTCGGGATCGCTCTTCAGGTACCGAGGCTTGCTCGGCAGCGTGCTGCGATGCTGTGCGGCACCGAATGCCGCGATTCCCGCGGCGGCCAGCGCGACCAGCGCCAGCACGACGAGCGGCCGGCGCGACTGGAATCTCTTCACAGTCTCCCCCTTCTGCCGGCGTGGGAAAGCCGGCTCTTCAAGGCTCTTCTCGAGCCGATGCACGATCTCGCGATTCAGGCTCCAGCCGGTGCTCGACGCGGCGGCGGTCAGGCGGTCGCGAAGCTCTCGCGGCATGCGCAACAGAAAACGGTGCGTCTCTCCCCCTGGCACGAGCCCCACACTCTAAACCGTTGATATCGATTGGGCAATCGAGCCTCCGGCTGGTGATATCACCGTTTCGCCCGGCTCCCGATGAGGCATCATGAGGGCATGAGGCTCCTTCTGGCAGCGCTGCTGGTGGCCGCGCTCGCCGCGCCCGCCTCCGGAGCGACGCGGCCCCGGGTACGGCTGACGGATCGCACGCCGGCGAGCGTCGCGGGCACGGGCTTTCAGGGGCGGGAGCGAGTCCTCGTCACGGTGACCGGCAGCTCCGGCCGTCTTCGGAGGGCGGTCGTGACGAGTGCCAGGGGAGCGTTCGTGGCCCGGTTTGCGCGGGCCGTCTCGACGGCCGGGTGCAGCCAGCTTGCGATCTCGGCTGTCGGCGCCAGGGGAGACCGCGCCTCCTGGAAGTCGCCGCCGAAGGCGTGCGGCCCGCCGCCGCAGCCGATCGGCCAGTAAGTCGTAGGTCAGTAGGCGACGGCGCCGCGGCCGGTCGCGGCCGCGTGGCGTTGCTCGTCGGCGCGGTAGCTCGAGCGGACGAGCGGCCCGGAGAAGACCGAGCCGAAGCCGAGTGCCTCTCCCTGCTCGCGGAACCATGCGAACTCGTCCGGATGCACCCACCGGTCGATCGTCGCGTGCCTCGCGCTCGGCTGGAGGTACTGGCCGATCGTCACCACGTCGACGCCGTGCGTGCGCAGATCGCGCAACGTCTCGACGACGTCCTCGTTGGATTCACCGAGACCGACGATGATGCCGCTTTTCGTCAACACCGGGTAATCGGCGATCTCCTTGGCGCGTTGCAACAGCCGGAGCGCGCCGTCGTAGCTCGCCTTGCCGCCGCGCATCTTGCGGTGCAGGCGCCGAACCGTCTCGATGTTGTGGTTGAAGACGTCGGGTCGCGCGGCCAGCACCGTCTGCAGTGCCTGCTCCTCGACGCCGAGGAAGTCGGGCGTCAGCACCTCGATCGACGCGCCCGGCACCTTGGCCTTCAAGGCACGGATGGTCGCTGCGTAATGGCCGGCGCCCCGGTCCTCGACGTCGTCGCGGTCGACCGACGTCACGACGACGTGCTTGAGGCCCATCTTCCTGGCGGTCTCGGCGACCCGAAGGGGCTCCAGAGGATCCGGCGGGTCGGTCGGTTTGCCACTGTGGACGTAGCAGTAGCGGCACGCGCGCGTGCAGGTCTCGCCGAGGATCTGGAAGGTCGCCGTGCCGCGTCCCCAGCACTCGGCGATGTTCGGGCAGCGTGCCTCTTCACAGATCGTGTTCAGCTGCGCGCCGTGGATGAGCTTCTTCACGTCGAAGTAGCTGCCGCCCGCCGAGGGGGCACGCACCTTCATCCAGTCCGGGCGGCGCGGGGGCTGGGCTACCGGAAGCGACGTCTCCACGGGGCTAGTTTAGATGCCGAGCACCGGCGTCCGGCCGAGGAGCCGGGCGTAGCGGCCTTCGAGCTCGATCAGCTCTGCGGGGGGCCCCTGCTCGACGATTCGGCCGCCGTACAGCACGACGATCTGGTCGGCGTTCTGCACCGTCGAGAGGCGGTGGGCGATCGCGATCGTCGTGCGACCTTCGGTCAGCCGGTCGAGCGCCGCCTGCACCTGGCGCTCGGTCTCCGTGTCGAGCGAGCTCGTGGCCTCGTCGAGGACGAGAATAGGCGGATTGCGGAGAATCGTCCGTGCGATCGCCATTCGCTGTTTCTCCCCGCCCGAGAAGCGATATCCGCGCTCGCCGACGATCGTGTCGTAGCCGTCGGGCAGCCGGGCGATCAGCTCGTGGATCTGGGCGGCGTCCGCTGCTTTTGCCACCTCGTCGTCCGTCGCATCGGGCCTCGCGAACCGGAGGTTCTCTCGGACGCTCGCGTGGAACAGATACGTCTCCTGAGAGACCACACCGACGAGGCGTGCCAGCGATGCGACGGTCAGGTCGCGCACGTCGACCCCGCCGATTCGAACGCTCCCCTCGTTCACGTCGTAGAGCCTCGCGGTCAGGTAGCCGAGAGTCGTCTTTCCCGCTCCCGTCTCGCCGACGATCGCGGTCGTCGTTCCGGCCGGGACAGTGAACGAGACGTCCGCCAATGTCCAGGCGCCGTCGCCGTATCGAAACGACACGTGGTCGAACTCGACGTCGCCCGCTTCGTCGAGCGCGCGGGCGCCGGGACGCTCGGCGATGTCGATCGGCTGGTCGAGATAGTCGAAGATGCGGTCGAACAGGGCGAGCGAGGTCTGCACGTCGAGGCCGACTCCGAGCAGGGAGCCGACGGGGAAGAAGAGCCGGGCCTGCAAGGTCGTGAACGACACGAGTGTCGGGACGGAGACGGCGTGCGACCCGTGCGCGAGCGCGAGCCCTCCGAACCAGTACGTCGCCGCCGGCATGACGGCGAACGTCGTCTGGATGGTCGCCATCACCCAGCGGCCCGCCATGCGCTGACGAACCTCGAGGTCGGCGAGGTTCTGGGACTCGGCTTCGAACCGGTCGGCGAGCTCGTCGGTGCGCCCCATCGTCTTGCCGAGCAGGATCCCGGACACCGAGAGCGACTCTTGAACCAGGCTCGAGATGTCGGCGAGCGTCTCCTGGGTCGACTTGGCGATTCGCCGCCGCTGCTCGCCGACCCGCCGCGTCAGAAGCACGAAGAGCGGGATCAGCGCAAACGCGAACAGTGCCAGTTGCCAGCTGAGGGCGATCATGCCGATCATCGTGGCGAGCACCGTCGTGACGCTCCCGACGATCGAGGTCGCCGTGTTCGTGACGACGCCCTGGACACCGCCGATGTCGTTGGAGATGCGGGACTGCACCTCCCCGGTCCGTGTGCGTGTGAAGAACGCGAGCGACAGGCGTTGCAGGTGCCGGAAGACGGCGGCGCGCAGGTCGTGCATCACCCGCTGGCCGACCTGGTTCGACAGAAGCGTCTGCCACACGCCGAGCACGCCGATGACGATCGCGATCAGGATCATCCCGGCGGCGAACAGGGATATCTGCCTCGAGCTCTGCTCGCCGATCGCCTGCAGCAGGTCCCTGAGCAGGAAGGCCGGCACGACCCCGAGCGCGGCGGAGACGAGGATCAATCCGAGCACGACGCCGAGTCGGCGCCGGTACGGACGGAACAGCCGCGCGATCCGCCTCAGGTTCGCACGCCGAACAGCCGGGTCGGCCGGCCGATCGGGCGGCTCCTGATAGCGGCGGGTCCAGCCTCCGAACACCTCACCACGGTAGAGAAGCCCGCTGCGCTCGCGCAGCGTCGGAGATCTAGATGATTGATCGGGAATTCAACGCCGCCCCGGATGGGGGCCTGCACACGGCGCATTGCGCCCGCCGCGCTCGGCGCCAAGGCCCACCGGCCTTGACCCCGGTCGCGTCGACCACACTGCTTGGTGCAGACCCTCCCCGGTACACCGTCAATTACCGATCAACCATCTAGAGCGAGCTCAGGAGCTCGGCGGCCACGAACGCCGTGCCGACCGATGCGGCGGCCACGACTCCGAACCAGGCGAGCAGGCGAAGCGCTGCCTCCATCGGCAAATGATCCGCCGCTCGCCGGACGGAGAACGTCAGGCGGTGACGGTGAGCGCGGGGACGCCCTCGAAGGACAAGCCGAACACGTCGGCCAGGGCCTGAGCCGCGGCCGGCCGGACGTCGGCCACCTGGAGCGGCCGGCCGAGCTCTCGCGCCATCGACGTGAAGGCGTATCCCTCGAGCCCGCAGGCGGTGATCCACTCCGTGAACGGCGCCGGGTCGAGGTCGACGTTGAGGGCGTAGCCGTGCGTCGAGATCCACCGCGACAGGTGGATTCCGATCGAGGCGATCTTCCGCGGCGGCGATTCGAGCCACACGCCCGTGAGCCCTTCGATCGTCGTTCCTTCCAGCCCGAACGCCGAAAGCGTCCGGGCGATCGCTTCTTCGAGGTCCCTGCAATACCGCTTCACGTCCCGTCCGTGACGGGTCAGGTCGAAGATCGGGTAGCAGACGAGCTGCCCCGGCGCGTGATAGGTGGCCTTCCCGCCGCGATCGACCTCGACGACCCGGACGTCGGCCTCGGCGGGGACGTGCACCTCCCCCTGCTCGGTGCGACGGCCGAGCGTGACCGTGGGCGGGTGCTCGAGGAGCAGCACGGTGTCGGGCAGCGAGCCGTCGGCGACGCCGGTCGCCGTCATCCGCTGCAGCTCGAGCGCTTCGGGGTAGTCGAGGGTGCCGAGGTTGACGAGATGGGCGCGTCTAGTAATCGCTCTCGCCCCAGGTCTCCAGCCGCCCCCGCAGGTCGCGCAGGAAACGGCCGGCGAGTGCGCCGTCGACCAGGCGGTGGTCGTAGGTGAGGGTGAGGTTCATGATCGAGCGGATCGCGATCGCGTCGGCGCCGTTCTCGTCCGTGATCACCCACGGCCGTTTCACGATCGCGTACGTCCCGAGGATCCCGGCCTGCGGCTGGCTGATCACGGGGGTGCCGTGGAAGGTGCCGTATCCGCCCGGGTTCGTGATCGTGAACGATCCCCCCGAGACGTCGTCCGGCGTCAGCTGCTTGTCGCGCGCCCGCCGTGCGATGTCGGTGATCGCCTTCGCCATCCCGAGGAGGTTGAGCGTCTCCGCGTTCTTGACGACGGGGACGATCAGCCCCTTGCCGTCGGCGAGCTCGACCGCGAACCCGAGGTTGACGAAGCTCTTCGTGACGATCTGGTCGCCGCGGAGCTCGCCGTTCACCCAGGGGTAGTCGCGGAGCGTCTCCACGGCTGCCCGCGCGATGAACGCGAGATATGTCGGGTTGACGCCGTACGCGGTCTCGTACTCCTTCTTGAGCTTGCCGCGCAGGGCAACGACCTTCGACATGTCGACCTCGATCGCCGAGGTGACGTGCGCGGACGTGTCGAGTGACTTGCGCATGTGGTCGGCGATGCCGCGCCTCATCGCGGTCATCGGCTCGAGCACCTCGCCGAGGGCCGGCGGCTCGGCCGGGCCGACACTCGCGGGCGCCGCCGCCGCCGCGGGGGCCGGAGCCGCTGGGGGCGGCGGCGCCTGCCCGGCGGGCGGGCCGGTCTCGATGAAGGCCTGGATGTCCTTCTTCGTCACTCGGCCGCCGGAGCCGGTGCCCGGCACCTGCGCCGGGTCGATCCCGTGCTCGGAGGCGATCCTCGCGACGACCGGCGAGACGAACGACCGGCCGTTCTCGGCCGGCGCCGCCGGTTGTGCAGGTTGTGCCGTCGGCTCGGCGGCCTTCGCCGCCGGCGCCTCGAACGCCGCTGCCGGCTCGGGCGGTGCCGGGGCGGGCTCCGCTGCGGGCGCAGCCGCTCCGGCCTCGCCCCCGATCCGCGCGAGCACCGTTCCGACGGCCACGGTCTCACCTTCCTGGACCAGGATCTCGCTCACCAGCCCGGAGGCGGGCGACGGCACCTCGGTGTCGACCTTGTCGGTCGAGATCTCGAGCAGCGTCTCGTCTGCCTCGATCGACTCGCCAACCTGCTTGTTCCACTTCGTGATCGTGCCTTCCGAGACGGAGACGCCCATCTGCGGCATCACGACGTCGACTGCGGTTTCGGTAGCCATCAGTAGGAAATCAACTCCTCGAGTGCGCGGGCGACGTCGTCGACCTGCGGGATGTAGGCCTTCTCGAGGACCGGCGAGAAGGGAACGGGGCAGTCGGGCGCGGCGACGCGCTTCACCGGCGCGTCGAGATCCTCGAACGCCTCTTCGGCGATCGTCGCGGCGATCTCGCCGCCGAAGCCGCCGCTGCGGGTGTCCTCGTGCAGCACGAGGACCTTCGAGGTCTTGCGGACGGAGTCGAGCACGGCCTCTCGGTCCCACGGCATGATCGTGCGCAGGTCGACGATCTCCACCGAGGCATCGACGGCCTTCGCGGCCTCCTCGGCGGTGTAGACCATCGCGCCCCAGGTGATGACGGTGACGTCCTCGCCCTCGGTGTGGATGCGCGCCTTGCCGATCGGCGTCACGTAGCGCTCGTCCGGCACCTCGCCCTTGATGCGGCGGTAGAGGTGCTTGTGCTCGAAGAAGAGCACCGGGTTCGGGTCCTCGATCGCGGCGGTGATCAGGCCCTTCGCGTCCTCGGGCGTCGCTGGGCAGACGCACTTGAGCCCGGGGATGTGCGCGAACGACGACTCCGGGTTCTGCGAGTGGAAGGGGCCGCCCGAGAAGCCGCCGCCCGACGGCAGCCGCAACACGATCGGAACCGGGGTGCCCGCGCGCCAGCGCTGCTTCGCCGCCACGGTGACCAGGTGGTCCCACGCACACGACACGAAGTCGGCGAACTGCATCTCGGCCACCGGACGCAGCCCCATCAGCGCCGCTCCGGTCGCGCCGCCCATGATCGCCGTCTCCGACAGCGGGGTGTCGAGGACGCGCCACGGGCCGAACTCCTCCTGGAAGCCGAGGGTCACCTTGAACGCACCCCCGTAGACTCCGACGTCCTCGCCGAGCACGAACACGCGGTGGTCGCGGCGCATCTCCTCGCGGAGACCGTCGCTGATCGCCTGCAGATACGTCTTCTCGGCCATCGCTACTTGTGGTGCGGCGTGTCGAGGTCTTCGGGAGTCGCGTACACGCCGTCGAGCAACGCCGACGGGTCGGGCTGCGGCGACTCGTCCGCACGCTGCAGGGAGTCGTTCAGCAGCTTCTTGACATAGCCGGTGATCTCGTCCTCCTCGTCGTCGGTCAGGTCGGCGTTCGCCAACAACCAGGTGCGATACCGCTCGATCGGGTCGCGCTCGGCCCACCGCTCGAACAGCTCCTTCGGCACGTAGAACGCGTCGTCGTGCACCGCGTGGCCCTCCATGCGAAGCGTCCGGTTCTCGATCAGGGTCGGGCCGCCGCCCTCGCGCGCCTTCTCGATCGCACGCTTCGCCTCGCGGTGCACCGCGAGCACGTCCGTGCCGTCGACGACGACGCCTTCGAACCCGTATGCGGCTGCGCGGTCGGCGAGGTGCTCGACCGCGTACTCGAGATGCGACGGCGTCGAGTAGGCCCACTGGTTGTTGTCGCAGATGAAGACCACCGGCAGCTGCCGCACGCCTGCGAAGTTCATTCCCTCGTGCGCGTCGCCCCGCGCCATGGCGCCCTCGCCCGACCAGGCGACCGCCACCCGCTTCTCCTCGCGAATGCGGAACGCGAGCGCGCAGCCGACAGCGACCGGCAGCATCGCCGGGAGGTGGCTGACCATCGCGACCAGGCCGAGGTTCAGATCGGCCATGTGCACGTTGCCGTCCCGGCCGTGAGCAGGTCCGTCCGCGCGGCCCATGTACTGCGCGAAGATGCGCCACGGCTCGACACCGCGCGAGATGTGCACGCCCATGTCGCGGTGGAGGGGGGTGCCGACGTCGTCGGTGCCCATCGCCATCGCCACACCGACCGACGAGGCCTCGTTACCGCGGCCCGTATAGAAGGAACCGGGGATCTTCCCCTGGCGATAGAGGATGTGCCCGCGCTCCTCGACCCCGCGGGTGATCAACATGTTGCGGTAGATCTGGAGCAGGTCCTCGCGGTCGAGGCCCCACTCCTTCACCTCCTGAAGCGAGCCGCTGGGCTCGGCCACACGTGCGATCGCCATGTGCTCCTCGGTAGTTGCGAAAACGGTGGGACAGCCGGGTCGAATCGTAACGACGCGGGTAGTGTGGCAGCGTGGGCAAGGCTTCGGACTGGCTCCGTGAGGAGCGTCGCAACGTGCTCGGCCACTGGACCGCTTTCTGCCTGGAGTGCGGGGCCGCGCGGCGCTTCTTCATCGACGACGAGGCCCTCGTGCCCGACACGTGTGCCTGCGGGGGCAGGATGCTGCGCCGCTGCCCGGCCTGCGACGCTCCGTTCTCCTCGACCTTCGCGGTCGAGTGCGAGGAGTGCGGCGCGAAGCTCCGCGAGCCCGAGCTCCTCGGCATGCGGATCCGCAAGCCCGGCAAGTAGCCGGGCGTAGGCACGCTCGCCCAGGCGACTGATGCCTGATTCGTGCAACGTACGCGAGATGACTGAGAACAAGAAGAAGGGCACGAAAGGCGGGTTCAGCGCCGAGGAGCGCGCCGCTATGAAGGCAGCTGCCGCCGAGCGGAAGGCATCGCAGAAGCAGCACGACCTCGACAACGCCCTCGCGGAGACGATCGCGAACCTTCCAGATGACGAGCGGGAGATGGCGGAGAAGATCGATGCGATCGTACGCAAGCATGCCCCGATGCTCGCCTCGAAGACGTACTACGGCATGCCCGGCTGGGCGCGGGACGGCAAGGTCTGCGTGTTCATGCAGCCGGCGACCAAGTTCAAGACCCGCTACTCCACGATCGGCTTCGACCCGATCTCGAACCTGGACGACGGCAACATGTGGCCGACCTCGTTCGCGATTCTCAAGATCGGCCCCGCCGAGGAGAGAAAGATCACCGCCCTCGTCGAGCAAGCCGTCTCCTAGAGGACGATCGCGCCACGATCGCGCCTCTCCCCGGCCGGTGAACTCCCAAAGGGACTGGCTTTGCGCCATCAAACAAGGTGTCGGTGGAGCTGGAAGGCCGACCGCGACGTCGCGCTAGTCGGGCGACATCCCGAACTCGATGCTCCCTCGGCCGGCTGCTGGCGACTGACGCTTTCGTGGTCGGGGCGTTAGGACACACTCGACCTCAACTACGTCCTGCCGACCACCTGAGACTCGACGTCGTCGAGCCGGGCGCCACGCGGACGCAGGTCACCTCGATCACGGTCGGGCGAGGAAGAGCCGCTTCTCCGTTGCGAGGTGGGTTGCCCACTGGAGGCGGTGGGCGCCCGCGAAGCGGAGGTACGCGCGGAGCGCGTCGCGCATCGCGTCCACGAACCCGTCGGCGCGGCGCGGCGCGAACTTGTCCTCCCACCAAACGTCGAGCACCTCCACGCACGCTCGGTCCCGGTCGATCCGTGGTTCGATCCGGCCGACGAAGCGGTCACCGAAGACGATCGGCAGCACGTAGTACCCCCAGCGACGCTTTGAAGGCGGGAAGAAGCCCTCCCACACGTAGTCGAAGTCGAACAGGCGCGCGAGGAGGGCGGTGTCCCACAGCAGCGAGTCGAAGGGGGCGACGAACGCGACGGAGGGTGTCGGTTCTGGCGGCGCCTCGAGCAACGCGAGCTCCTCGGCGAGGACGAAGCGCTTGCCGCGCAGGCCCTCGACCTCGACGGGGACGAGCGCGCCGACCTCGACCACCTCCTTCCGCAGTTCACTGCGGTCCGACGGTTCGGCGATGCGGGCGAAGGTGCCGCCCGCGCCACCGGCGCCGAGCAGGCCGTGGGCGCGGTACCGCGACAGCAGCTTGTGCCGGAGCTGTTCTCGCTCCGGCAGCTTGTGCGCGAGCAGTTCGCCCGGCACCACCCGTTCGACGAGGTCGTAGTACCGGAGGTTGCCGTCGCGCCGCGAAAGACCGATCACGCCCGCGACGGCGTATGCCTCGAGCACGGCGCGCACGGCGTTCTCCGGCATGCCGAACCAGTCCTTCGTCGGGCCGCTCTCCCGCTCGAAGTCGGCCGAGGATAGAGGCCCCTCCGCGCGGATGCGCTCGAGCACGCGCTCTGCGACCGCAGCGTTGTCGGCGAGGGCCGCCGCGTGGAACTGAGGCCCCTTACGGCCCCAGTTCAGGCGGAACCAGGGGAACTCGCTCGCTGCGATGAACGACAACGCTTTGTTGGTCGTCTCGAAAATCTCACGGCGTTCGTAGAGCACGTCGCACCAGGCGGGCTCGTAGCCGGCGACCCGTGCGTGCAGCACGAGGTCGTGGTTCCGGCCGGCGACCGCAATCGGATCGAACTGGATCGACCCGAGCTTCCGGAACACCTTGAGTACCGCGTCGAGGCCTCCCGCGAGCGATCGCGCGGGGGCGAGGAAGTGGCGCGCGACGAGAAAGCGGCGTGCAGCCTCGGCAGTGACCTCCACGTGGAAAACGCTAGCTGCGCAAGCATGGACGGGCTCTCACCGGGACGATGCGCCTCGGGGGACATGCGCGAACGCTCGCCCAGCCGACTCACCAGTGTCGAGCCGCTACGGCCTCCGAGAAACTCGCGAGCCAGATTCAACGAGCGAATCTGGCTCGGTGTCTCAAAAGCCGTAGCTCGGGCTGATCGCGGAGAAGCGGATGAGGGTCACGGTGTCGCTCTCGGTGATCTCCCGGTTGTAGAGCTGACCCAGGAAGCGGCAGAGCTCGTCTGCGTGGCGGATCTCGGGATTGTCGTGCTCGATCTCGTTGGGCGAGAGCTCCGCGATCGTCTTGACCTCGACCTTGTCGATCACCGCGTCGAAGACGTGCTGCCGGGGGCTGAACCGCGCACCGCACAGCACGGCGACGATCATCCCCTTCTGGTACTTCCGAGACTTGTCGCCGAGGCGGATCGTCGCGGTCTTGCGGTGCGACTTGAGCTGCGCTTCGACGATCGGCGAATAGAAGTTGAGCGCGTACGACGGCACCGGCCGCCGATCATACGTCCTCGCCGAGGAGGGCCAGGGCCTTTCGGGCCATCTCTCGCTCACCCGCGTAGGTCAGGAGGTGCGGCGCCTCGTCGAGCGGCAGCCAGCGCACGTCTGCGACCTCGTGGCGGAACGCCTCGGGAACGTCGCCGAGGCGCCCTCGCTCGTACCGGACGAGGAAGAAGGAGACGACCTTGAAGATCCGTTCGCCCTCCCAGGTGTAGACGTAGCGGACGTCGCCGACCTTGCCGAGCGAGCGGCCGCGGGCGCCGGTCTCCTCGGCCACCTCCCGCAGGGCGGCCTCCTCGCCGCGCTCGCCCGGATCGATGCGGCCCTTCGGCAGCGCCCAGACCGTCGGCCCGTGCCGTCTCGGGCGGATCGCCGCCACGACCCAGCGGCCTCTGAGCCGCCGCACCAGCAGGCCGCCGGCCGAGAATTCACGGTGCATACAGGAGATCTTGCACGGCTGGCACTCGAACCGCTAGAGTGCCAGCGTCAAGCACAAGCCTGTTACAAGGTCGGAGGTCTTCCAGATGAATCTACAGCCGCTTGGCGATCGCCTGATCGTCGAGGTCCTCGAAGAAGAGGAGACGACGGTCAGCGGGATCGTCCTGCCGGACACGGCGAAGGAAAAGCCGCAGCGCGGCAAGATCCTCGCAGTAGGCCCGGGCGCTCGCGACGAGAACGGCGAGCACGTCGCCATGGACGTGGACGAGGGCGACGAGATCATTTTCAGCAAGTACGGCGGCACCGAGATCAAGGTCGGCGCCGACGACGTTCTGATCCTCCGCGAGTCGGACGTCTTGGCGAAGGTCGTTGGCGACCGCGCCGCCGTCTAACCGCGCGATCCGCAGAAGAAGGAGAGAGACACCAGATGGCTCACAAGGAGCTCAAGTTCAGTGAGGATGCGCGCCGCTCGCTTCAGCGTGGGGTCGACATCCTGGCCGACGCGGTCAAGGTGACGCTCGGCCCGAAGGGTCGGTACGTCGTGCTCGACAAGAAGTTCGGCGCCCCGACGATCACGAACGACGGCGTCACGATCGCCCGTGAGATCGAGGTCGAGGACGTCTTCGAGAACCAGGGCGCACAGCTCGTGCGCGAGGTCGCGACGGCGACGAACGACGTCGCCGGCGACGGCACCACCACCGCGACCGTGCTCGCCCAGGCGATCGTTCGCGAGGGCCTCAAGAACGTCTCGGCCGGCGCGAACCCCATGGGGCTCAAGCGGGGCATCGAGCAGGCCGTCGAGGCGGTCGTCGAGAACCTGAAGTCGCAGTCCAACGAGATCTCGGGCAAGGAGGACATCGCACGCGTTGCGACCGTCTCCTCGCGCTCCACCGAGATCGGCGAGGTCCTGTCCGAGGCGATCGAGAAGGTCGGCAAGGACGGCGTCGTGAACGTCGAGGAGGGCCAGACGTTCGGGCTCGAGCTCGAGTTCACCGAGGGCATGCAGTTCGACAAGGGGTACCTGTCCCCGTACATGATCACCGATCCCGAGCGCATGGAGGCCGTGCTCGACGACCCGTACATCCTGGTCGCGAACCAGAAGATCGGAGCCGTCAAGGACCTTCTGCCGGTGCTCGAGCAGGTCATCCAGGCGGGACGCCCGCTGCTGATCGTGGCCGAGGACGTCGAGGGCGAGTCGCTCGCGACGATCGTGGTCAACAAGCTGCGCGGCACCTTCCAGGCCGTCGCCGTCAAGGCGCCGGGCTTCGGGGACCGCCGCAAGCGCATGCTCGAGGACATCGCGATTCTCTCCGGCGGTGAAGTGATCACCGAGGAGATGGGCCTCAAGCTCGAGAACACGAAGCTCACGCAGCTCGGTCATGCCCGCAAGGTCGTCGTGGACAAGGACTCGACCACGATCATCGACGGTGCAGGCGAGAGTGACGCGATCAAGGGCCGCATCAAGCAGTTGAAGGGCGAGATCGAGAACACCGACTCGGACTTCGACCGCGAGAAGCTGCAGGAGCGGCTTGCGAAGCTGTCGGGCGGGGTCGCCGTCGTCAAGGTCGGCGCTGCCACCGAGACGGAGATGAAGGAGACCAAGCACCGCGTCGAGGACGCGCTGCAGGCCGCCCGCGCCGCCCTCGAGGAGGGCGTCGTCCCGGGTGGCGGCGTCGCGCTGCTGAACGCCGCGGACTCCGTCAAGGACAAGGTGCTCGCGTCGCTCGAAGATGACGAGCGCACCGGTGCGCAGATCATCATCAAGTCGCTCGAGGAGCCCCTGCGCCAGCTTGCGACGAACGCCGGCCTCGAGGGCTCGGTCGTCGTCCAGCAGGTCCGTGCGGCGAAGCCGGGCGAAGGCCTCAACGTCGATAGCGGTGAGGTGACCGACCTCGTGAAGGCGGGCATCACCGATCCGACGATGGTCACCCGCTCGGCGCTGCAGAACGCGGCGTCGATCGCGAAGAACATCCTGACCACCGAGGCGATCGTCGCCGAGCCGCCGGAGAAGGCGGGCGCCCCGATGGGCGGCGGCATGCCGGACATGGGCGGGATGATGTAGGCACGCCCTTCGCCTCGGCGGAGCGCGTGAACGTCGAAGGGCGGCCCTTGCGCCGCCCTTCGACGTTCAAAAACGAAGAGCCGCGGGAGGGCGGCTCTTCGGGGAACTAGGGAGGGTAGTAGCCCAGATATCGACGGGGGCGTCGCGGCCGTGATCCCTCATCCGGGTGATTTCGGGATTCAGAACGCATAGCGCTCTTCGTGCCACGGGTCCGCGTCGTTCGAGTAGCCGTAGCGCTCCCAGAACCCGGGCTTGTCGACCGACGACAACTCGATCCCGCGCAGCCACTTCGCGCTCTTCCAGAAGTACTTGCCCGGGATCACGAGCCGCAGCGGGTAGCCGTGGTCCGGCGTCAGCGGCGCCCCGTCGCCGTGCGTGGCGAGGAGCGCATCGTCCTGCTCGAGGAACGAGAGCGGCACGTTCGAGGTGAAGCCACCCTCCGCATGGGCGATCGCATACCCGGCCGTCGGGCTCGGCTCCGCCAGGCGCGCGAGCTCACGCCAGTGGACTCCTTCGAAGCTCGTGTCGAACTTCGACCAGCGGGTCACACAGTGGATGTCCTGGACGTTCGAGCTGCGCGGCAGCTGGAGGAACTGCTCCCATGTGAGCTCCACCTCGTTCGCGACCTGCCCGAAGACCCGGAGCGTCCAGTTTGTGAGGTCGTCGGAGCGCGGGACCGAGCCTGCGTGCAGGACCGGCCACTTGGCCGTCAGGTACTGCCCGGGCGGGAGCCGTGCGGGGTCGTATCCCGCCTCCTGCACCTTGCGCTCCGCTTTCGACCTGAACACCGCGTCTAGTCTAGGTTGCGATGACCACCGTCACACCACTCGCCGCCCTGAGGCCGCGCGCGTACATCCGGGTGCTGGGCGCAGACGCGGTCGACTACCTCAACCGGATGCTCTCGAACGACGTGCCGGCGGAAGGCTCCGTGGACGCGCTCCTGCTGACGCCGAAAGCACGCGTGATCGCGCCGCTGCTCGTCTGGCGCCGCGGTCCCGAGGACGTGCTGCTCCTCACCGAGCCGGAGCTCGGGGCGGCGGTGCGCGCGCAGCTCGTGCGCACGCGGTTTGCCGCCCGGTGCGAGATCGAGCTCGAGGCCCACACCTCGACCATCGTGTTCGCCGAGGGTGAGGGGATCCCGAATCGGGACTACGGCCGCACCGCCTTCGAGGTGCTGGATGCGGAGCTCCGGCCGACGCTCTCCGACGACGAGCTCGAGCGTCTCCGCATCGAGGCTGCGACGCCGCGCTTCGGCCGCGAGATCGACGATCGCGTGCTGCCGGCCGAGGCCGGGCTCGACGCGCGCGCCGTCTCCTTCACCAAGGGCTGCTATCCCGGCCAGGAGCCCGTCGCGCGGCAGCACCACCGGGGGAAGGTGAACCGCAGGCTGCGGGTGCTCGAGGTTGACGGTGATCCGCCGGCTCCCGAGACGCCGGTCGCCCACGAGGGCAAGGACGTCGGCCGCATCACGAGCGCGGTGCCGGGCCTCGCCCTCGCCTACGTCCGCGTCTCCGTGCCGGACGACGCCTCGCTCGTCGTCGACGGGCGTCCTGCCCGGCTACACTGACCCCTCTCTCGCGCCCGTAGCTCAGGGGATAGAGCACCGGCTTGCGGAGCCGGGGGTCGCAGGTTCAAATCCTGCCGGGCGCATCTCGACTCGCCTGGGGCGTCGACGATGCTCCTAGACTCGTGCGATGCCGCTCTATCTGACCGAGCAGCAGGTGTCCGAGCTGCTCACCCCCGCCGATGCGATCACCGCCGTCGAGGCCTGCTTCGACCGGCTCGCCCGCGGTGTGATCGACAACCCCGCACGCGTCCGGGTCGAGGTGCCCGGAGGCGTCTTCGCGGTCATGCCGTGCGTCGACCACGAGCTCGGATACGCAGGACTGAAGACGTACCTCTGGCTCCAGGTCGGGACGCCGTTCCTCGTCGTCCTGCTCTCGCTCGAGCACGGGCAGCTCGAGGCGGTGATCGAGGCCGACACCCTGGGGCAGCTCCGGACTGCCGCCGCGTCGGCCGTTGCCGCGAAGCATCTCGCTCGCGCCGAGGCACGGACTCTCGGCGTGATCGGCTGCGGGCGGCAGGCGGCCGCTCACGTGGCTGCACTGCGCACGGCGCTGCCCTCGCTCGACCGTGTGCTCGTCCACTGTCGCGACGCGGCGCGTCTCGCCGCGTTCTGTCGCGAGCATGGCTGCGAGCAGGCGGGGTCCGGCCGCGAAGCCGGCGCCTGTGACATCGTCGTCACCGCCACCACCGCCGAGAAGCCGGTGCTGCACGGAGAGTGGCTTCGGGACGGGGCGCTCGTCTGTGCGGTCGGAGCCAACGCGCCCGGCGCGCGCGAGCTCGACGACGAGGTGCTTCGTCGCGCGGCGTTCGTGTGCACCGACGCGCGCTCACACGCCCAGCTCGAAGCCGGCGATCTGATCGGACCGGTCGAGCGGGGGCTCATCGGCTGGCCTGCGGTGCAGGAGCTGCAGGATGTCGTGGCCGGCCGACTGCGCGGCCGCGCAGGCGACGACGCGATCACGCTGTTCAAGTCGAACGGGCTCGCGGCCTGGGACCTCGCCGCCGCAGCGCGGGTCGTCGAGCTCGCGCGGTAGCTCGCTAGGCGACGACGCGCGTTTTTGCGTCGGCGACCAGGTCCTCACCGAGCGCATGCACGACGTCTGGCCGGTCGAGGAGCCGCCGGATCTGCTCGGGCGAGCACCGGTTGGTGACGTAGTGGTCCTGCAAGATCTCTGCGAGCGCGCGGCCGCGATGATGCTCCCGGATGACGTACTCGGCAATCCGCTCCTCACCCTGTGACCGGGACGAGAGGAACGAGAATGCGCCTTTCACTGCTTCGACGATTCCCACTGGCGAGAGCGATTGTATAGTCGAGGCGTGAAGGCTCCCGCGACAGCCGGGCGCTTCGCCGAACGGATCGTGGAAGGTCGCGACGACGGCGGCAGCGCAGAGCGGGTCGTGATCTGGATCGAGCGGCGGGCGGGTGCCGTCTGGGCCGTCGGACGCCAGGTGAACCCGCAGCATCGCGAGAGCGAGGCCCCGCGTGCGGACGACTACGTGTGGGAGGGCTACGAGCTCGAGGACTGCCTGGAGGCGGCGAACGGGACGCTCGAGGACGACGCCGTCGTCTCCGAGGAGGACGGCGGCGCCGCGAAGATCAAGCCGTTTCGCCGCGAGGAGCTCCTCGAGCCGCTCGAGCGCTTCTTCTTCGGTCGATCGTAGGCACGCGCCAGCGTCACGTTCCGGATGGGTAACGTGGCCGCGGTGAGAGTTCGCGTCGGACACAGCGCTGACCCGGACGACGCGTTCATGGCGTGGGCGTTCGCGGCCGGCCAGGTGGACGTGCGCGGGCTCGCATTCGAGCTCGTCGCCTCCGACATCCAGAGCCTGAACGAATGGGCGCTCGCCGGGCGGCTCGAGGTCACGGCGCTCTCCGCGGGCGCCTATCCTGCCGTCTCCGAGCAGTACGTCCTCCTGCCGCATGGCGCTTCGTTCGGCGAGGGCTACGGCCCGATCGTCGTCGCCCGCGAGGAGCTCGACCTGCGCGACGTCGAGATCGTGACCCCCGGGCAGTTGACCACCGCGACCCGGGCCTTGAAGCTCGCATTCGGCGCCGATGTGCGGACGCGCGACCTGCCGTTCGACGAGGTTCTCGACGAGGTGGTGTCGGGCCGCGCGGAAGCCGGCCTTCTGATCCACGAGGGGCAGCTCACATTCGCCGAGCACGGCCTCCAGAAGCTGTTCGATCTCGGTGTCTGGTGGCATGAAGAGACGGGCCTGCCGCTGCCGCTCGGGGTCGTCGCCGCGCGCCGCGACGTCGGCCGCCTCGCCGATGTCTCGGCGGTTGTGCGCGAGGCGATCGATGCCGGCCTCGCACACCGCGAGGAGGCGATGGCGTATGCGCTGGGCTTCGGCCGCGGGATCGACGCGGCGACCGCGGACGAGTTCGTCGCGATGTACGTGAACGATCTGACGCTCGACATGGGTGACCGGGGGCGCGAGGCGATCAGGCAGCTGCTCGGCTTCGAGCCGGAGTTCGCATGACGACCCGCGCGGTGATCCTCTCGGCGGTGCGCACGCCGGTGGGACGGCACGGCGGGGGGCTCGCCGGAACGCGCCCCGACGATCTCGCCGCCACCGTGGTGCGGGCCGCCGTCGAACGCTCGGGCGTCCCGCCGGACGAGATCGAAGATGTCTGGCTCGGCTGCGCGAACCAGGCGGGCGAGGACAATCGGAACGTCGCCCGCATGGCGGTCCTGCTTGCGGGGCTCCCGGAATCGGTCGGCGGCGTCACCGTCAACCGTCTGTGCGCTTCGGGGCTCGCGGCGATCGTCGGTGCGTGCCACGCCGTGATCGCCGGCGACGGCGACCTCTTCGTCGCCGGCGGTGTCGAGTCGATGTCGCGTGCGCCGCTCGTCACTGCGAAGCCCGATACGGCGTTCCCGCGCGGCGACCGCGTCCTGTACGACACGACGCTGGGCTGGCGGTTCCCCAACCCGCGGCTGGAAGCGCTCTTCCCGCTCGAGGCGATGGGTGAGACCGGCGAGAACGTGGCCGACGGCTGGGCCGTCTCCCGTGAGGAGCAGGACGCGTTCGCGCTTCGCTCGCAGCGGCGCTGGGCCGCCGCGGCCGCGGCGGGGCGGTTCGACGACGAGCTCGTCCCGGTCGGCGAGCTCGACCGCGACGAGCATCCGCGCCCCGACACGACGGCGGAGAAGCTCGGTTCGCTCAAGCCCGCGTTTCGGGCAGGCGGCTCCGTCACCGCCGGCAACGCGTCGGGGCTGAACGACGGGGCTGCCGCGGTCGTCGTCGCCTCCGAGGAGAAAGCCCGGGCGCTCGGCCTCGAGCCGCTCGGCACCTTCCTCGGCTCGGCGGTCGCGGGCGTCGATCCGCGTGTCATGGGGATCGGGCCGATCCCCGCAGTGCGCAAGCTGCTCGCGCGCACCGGCATCACGGTCGAGCAACTCGACCTGGTCGAGCTCAACGAAGCGTTCGCATCGCAGTCGCTGGCCGTCGTGCGCGACCTCGGGCTCGACGACGAGCGCGTGAACGTGAACGGCGGCGCGATCGCGATCGGCCACCCGCTCGGCATGAGCGGGGCGCGTCTCGCCGTGACGCTGCTGCACGAGCTGCGCAGGCGGGAAGGCCGCTACGGACTCGCGACCATGTGCGTCGGCGTCGGCCAGGGGCAGGCGGCCCTGTTCGAGCGATGACCGCGGCGGAGCGCTACCTCGTCCTCGGGTTGCGGCTCGGCAAGCACGTCGACGGGCTCGTCGACGCCTACTACGGGCCGCCGGCGCTACGGGCCGGCGTCGACGCCGAGGAGACGATCGACGCGGCGCAGCTCGCTGCCGACGCCGACGCGCTGCTCGCCGAGCTCGAGGACGGCTGGCTGGCCGACCAGGTCCACGGCTGCGCCACCTATGCGCGCGTGCTCGCGGGCGATCCGATCTCCTACAGCGACGAGGTGGAGCAGTGCTACGGGGTGCGCCCCGGCCGCGTCGCCGACTCCGTCTACGAGGAAGTGCACGGAAGGCTCGACGTCCTCCTGCCGGGAGACGGCTCGCTCTTCGACCGGCGCCAGGCCTGGCGCGAGCGCCACAGGTGCCCCGGCGACCGGGCCGTTGCCGTCCTCGACGACCTGCTGCCCGTGCTGCGGGCGTGCACGTCGGCCCTGGTCGAGCTCCCGCCCGGCGAGGAGCTGACCGTCGAGCCCGTCCAGGACGAGCCGTGGTGGGCGTTCAACTACTACCAGGGGAATCTGCGCAGCCGGGTCGTCCTGAACACCGACATACCGACCTCGGGACGCGACCTCCTGCGCCTCGCCGGCCATGAGGCCTATCCCGGCCACCACACCGAGCACGCGCTCAAGGAGCAGCTCTTGCTGCGCGGGCGAAACCGGCTCGAGGAGGGGATCCAGCTCGTCCCCACGCCGCAGGCGCTCCTCAGCGAAGGCATTGCCGAGGTGGGGCTCGACGTCGTTCTCGACGAGGCGGCCAGAGAAGAGGGGTACGCGATCATCCGGCGGCACGGCATCCCGCTCGACGACCCCGAGCTGGTGGAGCAGATCGCCGAGGCCTTCGCCGGTCTCCGCACGGTGGGGGTCGACGCCGCGCTGATGATCCACGAGGAAGGAGCGACGCTCGCCGACGCCGAGGCCTATCTGGAGAAGTGGAGCCTCGTGACGCCGGACCAGGCGCGCCAGAGTGCACGCTTCCTCACGGATCCGACCTGGCGCGCCTACGCGATCACCTACTCGGCCGGCCGCGAGCTCTGTGCGGGGTATGTCGACGGCGATCCCGCACGCCTGCGGACCCTGCTCACCGAGCACGTTCGGGTCGGCGACCTCGTCGCCGGTCGCTAGGTCACCTGGTGTGAGAGTCCGGCAGCGCCTCGACGAGATCTACGCGATCGGTCAGCATCGCGCGGGGTACTCGAAGGAGGAGGACGCGGCGCACGAGCTCGCAGCCCGCTGGATGAGAGAAGCCGGCCTCGACGTCTTGCGCGACGATGCCGGAAACCTCTTCGGACGGCGAGGCGCTGCGCGGGTCTGGGCGGGATCGCACCTCGACAGCGTCCCGACCGCCGGCCGGTTCGACGGCGCGCTCGGCGTCGTCGCCGCGATCGAAGCGGCGGAGCGGCTGCCCGCCGCCGAGCTGGCCGTCGTGGCCTTCCGTGCCGAGGAGACCGGGCCGATGGGAAGCAAGCGGCTCGACGAGCTGCCGGAGGCGTTCCTCGAGCTGCACATCGAGCAGGGCCCCGTCCTGGCGCTCCTGGACGAGCCGCTCGGCGTCGCGACCGTGATCGCCGGCGCGGCACGCGGCGCCAAGGTCTTCGTGGGCCGCGCGGACCACGCCGGGACGACGCCGATGGACGCGCGGGCCGATGCGCTCGTCGACGCGGCGCGGTTCATCCTCCACGTTCGCGAATGCGCCGGGGAGGGCGCGGTCGCGACGGTGGGCGCGATCGAGGTCGAGCCGAACGCGATCAACGTGGTCCCCGAGCGGGTCACCGTCAGCGTCGACGCACGTTCGCCGGATGCGGATCGACTCGACGAGCTCGTCGAGTCGATCGGGTTCGAGCCGAGTCACCGTCTCGAGCCGGCGAAGCTGAGCGATGCGTTCGACGCCGTCTTGCCGCGTGCGCCGCGCCTCGTGTCGGGAGCGGGCCACGACGCGATGGTGCTCGCGCTCGCCGGTGTCCCGAGCTCGATGCTGTTCGTGCGGTCGCTGAACGGCGGCGTCAGCCACCATCCCGACGAGCTCTCGAGTGAGGAGGACATTGCGCTTGCCGTGGACGCGCTCACGGAGGCGCTGGCTCGGCTCGCATCGTAGGCGTCGGGAAGGTCACGGCCCGCGCTCACGGAAGGAGATCTCCTGCGCGCCCTCCCAGAGGGTCAGGCGCCCCAGCTCTCGCAGGTTCTCCTGCCCCTCGACGAGGGTGGCGAAGTGGTTCGCCCAGAGAGGCCCCGCCTTCGATGCGAACGAGCAGTATCCGTACGGGAAGAGCAGCTCCGTCTCGCTCTGGCCGCCCGGATACAGTGCGAGCTCGCCGGGGTGCGGATAGGACGTCGCGTTCTCGGGGCCGATTCCGAAGTCGCGATCGCCCCACGGGATCCAGTTCGACTCGCCGCTCCAGCGACAGTGGATGATCCGGTCGTCGAACGGGAGCCTCGCCCTGAATGCGGCCACGGTTCGCGGCGCGGCATCCTCCTCCCAGCGCGCGACGAAGCGCATGCCCGCAGCGACGATCTCCAGCACGCGCGTGACCCTATCTCACGGACGAATCAGAATCGCGATCGCGACGATCCCGGCGGCGGCGAGGCCGAGGATCGGCCAGACGTTCAGGCCTCTGTGGCGCAGGTTGAAGTAGTGGCGGACGAGCGCGCCGATCGCCATCAGGGCGACGAGGGCGATCCATCCGTTCCTGTGCCCGTAGGTGAATGTGAAGTGGCCCGACAGCATCGCGAACACGACGGGCAGCGTCAGGTAGTTGTTGTGGACGGAGCGGGTCTTCCCGCGAACGTTCCACCGCGGGTCGGGCTCGCGGCCGGCTTCCTTCGCGCGGATGAGCTCCCAGTGCGCGGGAATGATCACGAAGAAGACGTTGCCGACCATCATCGTCCCGATCATCGCGCCGACCTGCAGGTATGCCGCCCGTGGTGCGAACAGGTTCCACGATGCCCACGCCGAGGCGCAGATGAATGCAAAGACGAGCACGGCCAGCAACGCCTCGTCGCGTTCGAAGGCACGGCAGAGGCCGTCGTACACGAGCCAGGCGAGCACGATCCCGCCGACCGAGATCGCGATCGCCTCCCATGCGGTCAGGTCGGCGACCGAAGGGTCGATCAGGTACGAGGTCGCATGGGAGTAGTAGACGACGATGAACAGCGCGAAGCCGGAGAGCCAGGTCGTGTACGCCTCCCACTTGAACCAGTACAGCGGCTCGGGGAGCCGCCGGGGCGCGACCCGGAACTTCTCGACGCGGTAGAAACCGCCGCCGTGCACCTCCCACGCCTCGCCGCCGACGCCGCGCGCCGAATCGTCCGGGTCCCTCGGCGGCTCGAGATGGTTGTCGAGCGCAATGAAGTAGAACGATGCGCCGATCCAGGCGATCGCCGCGATCACGTGGAGCCAGCGGAAGAGCAGGTCGCCCCAGCCCCACCAGTAGTCGCTCAGGGCTACGGCGTGCGGCATCTGCCCGTGCTCCAGCGATCGAGCGCTATCTGCACCAGCTCGTCCACCGCTCTCGCCAGCTCCTCCTCGCGGGTGTGCTGCAGGCGCTCTTCGAGCAACGGAACGATCTCACGGCGGGCCCGGCCGTTCACGAACACCACGAAGCGAAAGCCGAACCGCCGCTCGTAGGCCCCGTTCAACGCCTCCAGCCTGGCGAGGACGACCGGGTCGTCGTCGGTTCCCTGTTCGCGCGCCGACCGCGCCGAGGTGGGCGCGCCCCCGATCGGGGGGTGCGCGTCGAGCAGCTCCTTCTGCTCGCTCTCCGACAGCTCCAGCGCGACCTCGCGTGCCCGGCCGAGCGGATCGTCGAGGGCGGCGAGCAGCTCGACGAAGTGCGTTCGCCCCTCGAACAGCTCCGCGAGCTGCTCTGCCGTCAGCTGCCGCGGTAGCTCGCGCACCCGTAGGACGAGATGAGCAACGGAACATGATGGTGGCCCGCATCCAGCTCGACCTCCAGCTCGACCTTCGTGAAGAAGAGGGAGGGCGGATGAAAGACGATGCGGTAGCTGCCCGGCGACGTCTCGGCGAGCTGCTGGATCCGGCCGTCAGCGTCGGTCACCCCGTCGCCGACGAGCGACCCGGCCGCGTCGTAGCACTCGACGCGCACCCCCGCGGCCGGACGGCCGCGTTCGGTGTCGAGCACATGGGTCGACAGGCTCATCGTCTCCACAACCTTCGCGCCTGTTTCCGGTGCTCACCTGCTATCTCCTGCTCGTTTGCGCGCACGAGCGCGCCGCCGCGCACGACGTCCTCGCCGTCGACCACGAGCCGGTCGACGCGGTGAGGGCCGCTGAGCACGAGGTTCGCGACGAGATCGTCGGCGCCTCCGAACTCCAGGCCGTCCGTGCCCCAGACGGCGAAGTCCGCGCGCTTCCCCGGCTGGAGCGAGCCGATGTCCTCGCGGCGCAGCACATCGGCGCCGCCCCGCGTGGCCAGCCGAAGCGCGTCGCGCGCAGTCAGGGCGTCGCTGCCGTCCCGCCCGCGCGCGACCAGCAGTGCGTTCTTCAGTTCGACGAAGAGATCGCTCCGCTCGTTCGAGGCGCTGCCGTCGACGCCGAGCCCCACCCGTACGTGGGCATCGAGCATGGCGCGCACCGGCGCGACGCCGGCACCGAGCCGCAGGTTCGAGGTGGGGCAGTGCGCCACGCCGACTCCGGCGTCGCCGAAGGTCGTCACGTCGGCGTCCGAGAGGTGGACGCAGTGCGCACACCACACGTCCTCGGCGATCCAGCCGACCCGTTCGAGGTATTCGACCGGCGTGCAGTCGAAGAGCTCGCGGCAATAGGCGCTCTCTTCCGTCGTTTCGGCGAGATGCGTGTGCAGCTGCAGGCCGAGACTGCGGGCGAGCGAGGCCGACTCTTCCATCAGCCGCGTCGTGACGGAGAACGGAGAGCAGGGCGCGACCGCGATCTGGACCATGGCTCCGTCGGCGAGGCCGTGCAGCCGCTCGGTGTCGGCGAGGATCGTGTCGATGTCCTCGACGAGGGAGTCTGGAGGCAGGCCTCCATCGGACTCGCCGAGGTCCATCGAGCCGCGCGATGCCACGATGCGCACTCCGAGCTCGCGTGCAGCGCGGATCTCGGCCTCGACGAGGCCGGAGACACCGCGCGGAAACACGTAGTGATGGTCGAACACGGTGGAGCAGCCGGAGCGGGCGAGCTCTGCCAGGCCACATCGCGCCGCGGCGTATTCCAGCTCGTCGTCCATGCGGGCCCAGACCGGGTAGAGCGCCTTCAGCCACGTGAAGAGGTCTGCCTGCTGCGCCCGTGCGCGTGTGAGCGTCTGATAGAGGTGGTGGTGCGTGTTCACGAAGCCGGGCGTGACCACGGCGCCGCCGAGATCCTCGGCGCCGGGCGGAGCTGCGCCGCCACGGACCTCTGCGATCAGGCCGTCCTCGACCCGCAGCCAGCCGCGCTCGTGCTCGGTCCCCGCGTCGTCCATCGTCACGATCCAGGCGTTGCCGTACGTCGTCACGGAGCCTCGAGGGGGATCAGCTCGAAACGGTCGACGTCGACCAGGCCCTGGTCGGTGAGCTTGAGCGATGGGATCACGGAGAGCGCGAGGAACGAAAGGTGCTGGAACGGCGCCTCGAGCGTGCATCCCAGCTGCCGAACGGCTTCGAGGATCGCGTGCGACTGCGTGACGACCTCCTCGAGCGGCGCATCGGAAAGCAGCCCGGCGACCGGCAACGGGAGCTCCGCGAGCACCTCGGCCCCGTCGACGACGACGATGCCGCCGCCGCGGTTCGCCAGACGTCGCACCGCCACCGCCATCGAAGCGTCGTTCATCCCGACGACGACGACGTTGTGGGCGTCGTGGGCGACCGTGGACGCGATCGCGCCGCGCTGCAGGCCGAAGCCCCGAACGAAGCCGTGACCGACACGCCCCGTCCCCAGGTGACGCTCGACGACGGCGATCTTCGCCAGGTCGTGCGCCGGGTCGGCGAGCGCCTCGCCGGCCCGAGCGGGGATCGGGACCACGAGGGAGTCCGTGACGATCTGGCCGGGGACGATTCCGATCACATGTGCGTCTCCGCCCTCCCACGGCACCCGGAACATCTCGGGGCCGAATGCGCCGATCCGGACCGTGTGTCGTACCCAGTCGGGCACGGTGGCGCGGGGCCACTCGGCGACCGGCGCCCCGTTCTTCAGCACCAGCTCGGGTACGAAGCGCTCGAGGTCGGGCAGGACGAGCAGGTCGGCCCGGTAGCCGGGCGCCACTGCCCCGAGCCCCGGCAAGCCGTGCCAGAGCGCCGGATTGAGCGACGCGCAGACCAGGGCGTCCTCGGGTGCGATCCCGTAGGCGACGGCGTCCCGCACCATCCCGTTCAGGTGGCCGTCGTCCGCGATGTGCTCCGGCTCGCGGTCGTCGGTGCAGAAGGCGATCCGCCCCGGCCCGTACTCGGCGAGCAGGGGCAGCAGGGCATGCAGGTTCCGCGCAGCGGTCGCCTCGCGAATCAGGAGCCACATGCCGGCGCGCAGACGCTGCCGTCCCTCCTCCGGCGTGTGCGCCTCGTGGTCCGAGCCGATCCCGGCGGCGGCGTAGGCGTTGAGCGACCGGCCGAGGACCCCCGGCGCATGCCCGTCGACATGTCGCGCCAGCTCGAGCTTCGCGAGCTCTGACGGCGCGCAGTTGATCACGCCGGGGAAGTTCATCATCTCGGCGAGGCCGATCACACGGCGTCGGCGGAGCAGTGCGTCGAGGTCGCCGCGGCTCAGCTCACGCCGCGGAGACTCGAAACGTGACGCCGGAACGCAGGACGAGGCCATGAAGTAGACGTCGAGCGGAATGTCGCCGCAGACGTCGATCAGCCAGTGCACGCCGTCGGTGCCGAGCACGTTTGCGATCTCGTGCGGGTCGGCGACGACGGCCGTCGTGCCGAACGGCAGGACGAGCCGAGCGAACTCGTCGACGAGCAACTTCGAGGACTCGAGGTGCATGTGCGCGTCGATCAAGCCGGGAACCACCCAGCGGCCGGTTGCGTCGATCACCTCCCGGCCGTCGTACTCGCCGAGCCCCGCGACGTAGCCGTCGACGACGGCTACGTCCGTCGGCAGCCACTCGCGCGTGAACACCGAAAGCACGCGACCGCCGCGAATGACGACGTCTGCAGGCTCGTCGCCACGCGCCACCGCCAGACGGCGTGTCAGAGATGCGCCCACTCCGCTCGGAACCGTACCCTTCCATCTCATGGAAGTCCTGACGCCCCGCACTCTTGCCGAGGCGCTGCGTCTGCAGGCGGAGCATCCGGGCGCGGTGCCGGTTCAGGGTGGCACCGACGTGATGGTGGCTCTCAACTTCGACCGCGAGCGGCCCGCTCGCTTGTTGAACCTGAACGAGCTGCGCGAGCTGCGCGGCTTCAGCCGGGAGAACGGCGCGCTCCGGATCGGCTCGGGCGTCACCTACAGCGAGATCGAGCACGGGCTGCTTCGGGATGCTCTGCCCGCGCTCGCCGAGGCTTCGCGGACGGTCGGGTCGCCGCAGATTCGCAACCGCGGCACGATCGGCGGCAACCTCGGCACTGCGTCTCCGGCGGGCGATGCGCTTCCGCCGCTGCTCATCGAGCACGCCGAGGTCGAATGCACCTCGCTGCATGCCGTCCGCCGCGTGCCGCTCTCCGATTTCATCACCGGAGTGAAGAGCAACTCGCTCGAGCCGCACGAGCTGATCACGGCCGTCTGGGTGACACCGTCTCACGCGCCGCAGACGTTCATGAAGGTCGGCCCGCGCAACGCGATGGTGATCGCGGTCGTGTCGCTCGCCGTCTCGGCTGGTGACGAACTGCGGGCTTCCTTCGGCTCGGCGTCGCCGCGCCCCGTGCTCGTGACTGCCCCGCGTGGCGACGCGGCCTCGTTTCCCGAGCGCGTCGCCGCCGCCGCAGCGCCGATCGACGACGTGCGCGGCACCGAGCGCTACCGCCGCCATGCGTTGCGGGTCCTGACGGAGCGGGCACTGAAGCGGGTGTCGGTGTGAGAGTCACGGTCGTCGTCAACGGCGAGGAGCGCCGGGCCGACTGCTGGGAGGGCGAGTCGCTGCTCTTCGCGCTGCGGGAGAAGCTCGGTTTCCCGGGCGCCAAGAACGCATGCGAGCAGGGCGAGTGCGGCTCGTGCTCGGTGCTGCTCGACGGCACGCTCGTCTGCGCCTGCCTCGTGCTCGCGGCCCAGGCGGACGGCCACGAAGTGACCACGGTCGAGGGGCTCGCCGCCGGTGGTCGTCTGCACCCGGTGCAGCAGGCGTTCGTCGACGCAGGCGCCGTCCAGTGCGGGTTCTGCACGCCGGGCCTGGTCGTAGCGACCGCCGACCTGCTGCGCCGCAACCCGAACGCCTCGGACGACGAGATCCGGGAGGCGCTGTCGGGCAACCTCTGCCGTTGCACGGGCTACGCCAAGATCTTCGCTGCAGTGCGTCTGGCGGCGAGTGCATGACCGAGACGGTTCGCAAGCTCGAGGTGGGAAGGATCGGCGAGGTCGTCCCGCGGATCGACGCGCCGCCGAAGGTGAAGGGCGAGTTCGTGTACTCGAGCGATCTGATCGTGCCCGGCATGCTCTGGGGCCACACGCTGCGCAGCCCTCACGCGCACGCGCGGATCATCGGCCTCGACATCTCGGCCGCCGTCTCCATGCCCGGTGTGCATGCGGTGCTGGGTCACGACGACGTTCCGGGCGCGAAGCTCTACGGCCTCGAGTTTCAGGACCAGCCGGTGCTCGCGATCGATCGCGTTCGCTACCACGGCGAACCGGTCGCGCTCGTTGCCGCGGAGCATCCAGAGCAGGCCCGCCGAGCGGCCGAGCGCATTCGTGTCGAGTATGAGCCGCTCGCGCCGATCTCCGACATGGAGCGCGCGACCGAGTCGGCCGACCTGCACCCGTCGAGGCCGGCGCAGGGCCACGGCTACTTCGACGACGACCGCCCGAATGTCGTGCGCCACATCCGAATCGAGCATGGAGACACCGAGGCGGCGGGGGACGTCTCCGTCAGCGGCGTCTACGAGATCGGCAGCCAGGACCAGGCATTCCTCGGCCCCGAGTCGGGGCTCGCCGTTCCCGACGGCGAGGGCGGCATCGACATCTACGTCGCGACGCAGTGGCTCCACATCGACCGCGCCCAGGTGGCGCTCTGCCTCGGCCTTCCGGCCGACTCGGTTCGGGTTCATCTCTCGGGTGTCGGCGGTGCGTTCGGCGGCCGGGAGGACCTCTCGATGCAGGTGCACGGCGCGATGCTCGCGCTGCACACCAACCGCCCTGTGAAGATCGTCTACAACCGCGAAGAGTCCTTCACCGGACATGTGCACCGTCATCCCGCACGGATCTGGTGCGAGCACCGTGCGACGCGCGAAGGGCGGCTCGTCAACGTGCGGATGAGGATCCTCCTCGACGGCGGAGCCTATGCCTCGTCCTCGACGGCGGTCGCTGCGAACGCCGCCTGTTTTGCGATCGGCCCGTACGAGTCGCCGAACGCGCTGATCGAGTCGACGGCCGTCTACACCAACAACCCGCCGTGCGGCGCCATGCGCGGCTTCGGCGCCGTGCAGACCTGCTTCGCGTCCGAGGCCCAGATGGACAAGCTCGCAGCCGTGCTCGAGCTCGACCCGGTCGAGTTTCGGCTGCTGAACGCGCTCGCACCGGGCGATGTGCTGCCGACCGGCCAGAAGGTCACCGGATCGCTGCCGATCGCCGAGACGATCCGGGCTGCGGCGGCGCTCGAGCCGCCGCCTGCAGAGGCGTTGCCGCGCGACGTGCTGCGCCTCCCCGGGGGCACCGGCAATACGACGAACGGCGAAGGTGTACGCCGCGGGGTCGGGTTTGCGGTCGGCTTCAAGAACATCGCGTTCTCGGAGGGTTTCGACGACTACTGCGCCGCCCGGGTTCGGCTCCTGGCCGACGGGACGGCCGAGGTGCACTGTGCCGCGGCGGAGGTCGGGCAGGGCGTGCTCGGGGTGATCCTGCAGGTCGCCCGCACGGAGCTCGGCCTCGAGGACGTGCGGCTCGCACCGGCCCAGACCGCGACGGTCGACTCGGCCGGGTCGGCGTCGGCGTCGCGGATGACGTGGATGGCGGCCGGCGCTGTCCGCGATGCCTGCCGGGCCGCGCTCGAGGAGCGGGGACGCAGACCGGGTCAGGAGATCGACGTCGAGCGCAGCTACCGGCACGTAGGTACGACGCCGCTCGATCCGGCGACCGGCCAGATCACGGGGGAGCGCGCGCACGTTGCGTTCGCGGCCTGCGCCATGAAGGTCGTCGCCGAGGTCGACGTCGACCTCGGCCTGACGCGCGTCGTGTGGATCGGCGCCGCCCAGGACGTCGGCAAGGCGGTCAACCCGCAACAGGTCGAGGGTCAGATCGAAGGTGGGACCGCGCAGGGCCTCGGGCTTGCCCTGATGGAGGAGATCCAGACGCGCGACGGCCTGATCACGAACGCGAGCTTCACCGACTATCTCATTCCGACCACGCTCGACATGCCCTCGGTCGAGTCGGTGCTGATCGAGGACCCGGAGCCCGAAGCTCCCTACGGGGTCAAGGGTGTCGGCGAGCCGCCAACGGTCGTCTCGACAGCCGCCATCGTCTCGGCTCTGCGTGCCGCGACCGGCCGCGACCTCGAGCGCGTCCCGGTCAAGGCGGACGACATCTGCCTGCCGGGCTGAACGCGCCGCCCGGTCACCTCACCCGTGACCGACCGCGCTCTCCCGTTCGAGCTCCGGCATCTTCGTCGGCTCCTGCCTGACGACGGTCGCCACCGCGACCACGACGATCGCCGCGCCGATCAGGAGCCGCCACGTCAGCTGCTCGCCGCGAAAGAGCACGCCGAGCGTGATCGCGACCACCGGGTTCACGTACGCATACGTCGCGACGAGTCCGAGCGGCGCGTTTGCGAGCAGCCAGACGTACGCGGTGTAGCCGATGATCGACCCGAACAGGACGAGGTAGATCCAGCCCGCGATCGACGCCGCCGAAGGCGAGAAGTGATGCACGGTGAGGAGCGAGAACGGGAACATGATCAGCCCTCCCGCCAGCATCTCGAACGACGTGGCGGCGAACGGATCGTCGGGCATCTTCAGCCGCGACGAGAGAAACGAGCCCGTCGCCCACATGACCGCCGAGCAGACGCAGAGTGCGACTCCCCACCACTTGGCGCCGCCCGAGGGCTGCGCCAGCACGGCGACGCCCGCGAAGCCGACGCCCACGCCTGCGAGCGCCTGCCAGGGCAGGCGCTCGTGACCCGCCAACCGCAGGACCACGAGCCAGAGCGGCACGGACGCGATGATCAGTGAGGCGAGCCCGGTGGGGACGTTTCGCTCCGCGACGAAGAGGACGGCGTTCGCGCCCGGAAGCAGGCAGCCGACGACGACGCAGGAGGCGAACGCTCGACGGGACATGCGCAGAGACCCGCCGCGCACCGTCACGATGAGCGCCATCAGCGCGCCCGCCGTGATGAAGCGCGTCGAAGCCGCAAAGAGCGGCGGGATCGTCTCGCCGGCGTAGGCGATGCCGAGGTACGTCGAGCCCCAGATCACGTAGACCGTGACCAGCGCGGTCCACACCTTCGCGGTGTTCGACACCCCTTACCGAACGAGCGAGAGCGCCGCGCCGATTCCCAGGAGCACGATCCCGACCGCGCGCGGGGGCGAGATGTCGATCTGGTCGACCCCGAACAGGCCGTAGCGGTCGATCACGGCGCCCATCACCAGCTGGCCGGCGATCAGGATCCCGATCACCGCGGTCGCGCCGATCTTCGGTTGGGCGAAGGTGATCGTCCCGACGACGGTCAGGCCGAGCAGCCCGCCGAGCCACATCCAGGTCGGCGTCGAGCCGACGTGGCGCAGGCCGCCTGGGCCGCCCCGCACCGCGAGCAGGATCGCGACCGAGAAGAGGAGCTGCACCATCGTCGCGAAGGTGAGCGCCTCGACGACGCCGATCGCGCTTCCGAAGCGACCCATGACGGCGACCTGGACGGCTCCTGCCAGACCCGCGAGCACGGCGAGCGCGACCGCGACTCCGGTCACGCGACGGTCCCGTCTCCCCGCCTGGGGCTGACGCTCTTTCGGGGCACGGTCGGCTCCTTCCACTCGAAACGACGAAACGATTCTAGGAGAAGCGGGGCGCGCGCCTCTCGCGCACGGCTGCGACTCCCTCATGCACGTCGGGACCGCTCATGTCGATGAACTCGAGTGCGAGCGACGCGTCGAACGCGGGTCCCGCTGCGCGAAGCCAGTTGTTGAGCGCGAGCTTCGTGTGGCGGATCGCCGGCTGTGAGCCTTCGGCAAGGCGCGTGGCGATCTCGACCGAGCGCGGCTCGAGCTCGTCTTCGCCGACGCAGAGCGAGACCAGACCGATGCGCTCGGCCTCGACACCGTCCAGCGGCTCGCACAGGAGCAGGTGGTACTTGGACTTCGCCAGGCCGCAGAGCAGCGGCCAGACGATCGCAGCGTGGTCTCCGGCCGCCACGCCGAGCCTGGTGTGGCCGTCGACGATCCGCGTGGCCGGGGTCGCGATCGAGATGTCGGCGAGCAGGCCGACGGCCAGGCCGGCGCCGACGGCGGGCCCGGTCATCGCCGAGACGATCGGCTTGGAGCAGCCGATCACGTTGTAGACGAGGTCGCGCGCCTCGTGAAAGACGCGGCGCCGCGTCTCCGCGTCGGTTGCGATCTCGAGCACGAGCTCGAGGTCGCCGCCGGCGCTGAACGCCCCGTCGGCACCGCGCACGATCACGGCACGCGTCTCATCGTCCGCGTCGATCGCCTTCCAGACGGATGCGAGCTCGCTGTGCATCGCCCCGCTGACGGCGTTCAGCTTCCCGGCTGCGCGCAGCGTCAGCCGCAGCACGCGCGGTGCCGGGCGATCGAACTCCAGGCTCGGATAGGCGTCGTACGCGTCCATGACCGCGGACTCTAGACCTGGTTATGGTTGGCGCGTGACCGAGGTCGAGATCACGCGCGACGGTTCGGTGCTGACGATCACGCTCAATCGACCCGACGTGCTCAACGCGCTCAACCGGTCCGTCCACGACGGGATCGCGGCCGGTCTGGAGGAGGCGAAGGATCCTGCGGTTCGCGCGGTCGTGATCACCGGTGCCGGCCGCGGCTTCTGCGTGGGCCAGGATCTGCAGGAGTTCGGCTCGGGGGCCGGGGACGTCGCGCAGAACCTTCGAGACAACTATCACCGCAACGTGCTCGCGATCCGCGCGCTCGAGAAGCCGGTGATCGCCGCCGTCAACGGCGCAGCAGCGGGCGCGGGAATGTCGCTCGCGCTCGCCTGCGATGCGCGAATCGCGGCCGATTCGGCGAGCTTTGTCCCGGCATTCATCAAGATCGGCCTCGTTCCCGACTCCGGCGGCACGTGGCTCGTGCGCCGCCTGCTCGGCACGGCGCGTGCTTTCGAGTGGCTCACCACCGGCCGCCGAGTCGACGCCGAGGAAGCGCGGGGCTGGGGCCTCGTCAACGAGGTCGTCCCGGCGGGCGAGCTGCTCGCTCGTGCGCGTGAGGTCGCGGACCTCTATGCCGCGATGCCGACGCGCGCCGTGTGGCATACGAAGCGGCTGCTCGACGCGGCCGAGGACTCGAGTTTCGAGGAGCAGTTGGAGCTGGAGGCGACGACGCAGGCGGAGCTGACGAGGTCCCCGGACTTCACCGAAGGCGTCGCGGCGTTCCTCGAGAAGCGTGATGCGCGGTTCACCGGTGCCGATGTGCAGTGGCCGCACCCGATCCGCCTCCTGGTGAACGACGATCTCGAGCGCTGGCGCCTCACGGTCGCGCTCCGTTGGCTGCTCGCGCTGCCGCATCTGCTCGTGCTCACCGCGTGGACGTATCTGGCGATCCCGGTGGCGGTCGTCAACTGGGTGATCGGCATTGCGCGCGGCCGCCCGTCGGCAGGTCTGCACGCATGGGTGGCGCGACTCGTTCGCTACCAGGCACATGTCTATGCCTACGTGTACCTCGTCGCCGACCCGTACCCGTCGTTCCGGGGGTGGTACGGCACCTACCCGGTCGATCTCGTGGTTGCCCCGCCGACGGGTCAGAACCGGTGGAAGACCGGTTTTCGCGTCCTGCTCGTCGTTCCCGCGTTCGTGCTCGCCACCGTGCTCGGGTACGTCCTCTTCGTCGTTGCGCTGCTCGGTGCCTTCTATGCGCTCGCGACCGGCAGCTACCCCCGTGGTTTCCGTGACCTGAGCGCCTACTGCATCCGATACCAGGCTCAGACTTACGCGTACCTCCTGCTGCTCACCGACCGCTATCCGACTCTTGCGAGCGGAAACGGCTATTCGTTCGAGAGAGGAACGCGATGATCGACGAGCAAACCGAGCGCCACCCGATCGGCCTGATCGTGGACGACGATCTGAAGCGCACGCGACTCACCGTCTTCTTTCGCCTGCTGCTGGCGATCCCCCTGGCGATCTGGCTTGCGATCTGGGGCATCGCCGTGTACGTCGCGGTGCTCATCGCCTGGTTCATCGCCCTCTTCGCAGCGCGCCTGCCGGAAGGTCTCCACGAGTTCATCGCCCGCTACCTGCGTGCCCTGACGCACCTCTCCTCGTACGTCCTCCTGCTCGCCGATCCGTGGCCGCCGTTCGGTGGAACACCGGGCGCCTATCCGGTCGACCTGCGCGTCGCCCCTGCCGCAACGCAGAGCCGGTTGACGGTGTTGTTCCGTGTGCTGCTCGCGATTCCGGCGCTGTTTCTCTGCTACGTGTTCAGGCTCGTCAACCAGGTCGTCGCGTTCCTCGGCTGGTTCTACTGCCTCTTCACCGGTCACATGCATCGCGGCATGCGCGACGTCAGCGCATGGATGCTGCGGTACGAGTTGCAGACGTACGGCTATCTGTTCCTGCTGACGGGCCGTTACCCGAGCCTGTCGGGAGCGCCGACCGCCTAGTAGATCTCGAGCGCCGCGAGCGCTGCGGCGATCGAGATCGGCACCAGCACGAGCCCGAGCAGTGCGTACGTGCGCGCGCTCGGGCGCGCGTCGTTGCTGCGGGCGACGCGGAGCCAGAGGACGGCCGACAGCGAGCCGGTGACTGCGAGGTTGGGGCCGAGGTTCAGGCCGATCAGAAGGGCGCGCGAGTGGGCTGGGACATGCGCGGAGAGCAGCATCGAGGCCGGCAGGTTGTTCAGGCAGACGGCGGCGATCGCGCCGGTCAATGCCGTCTGCCACTGATCGAACGAGTCGACGAGTCTCTCGGGGCCGTGCCACGCGCGACCCGCCGAGCCGACCGCGACCGCGAGAACGAAGAGCCCGGCGAGGACGCGTGGGTCGGCCGCCGCGAACACGGCTTCACGCGTCGTGCGCGTGAGCAGCACGACGGCGACGCCGGTGACGAGCACCGGCAGAGCCGGGGAGGGGAGGGCGAGCACGAACGAGAGACAGCCGCCCACGGCGCGTGCGGGCTGACCGATCACTCCGAAGGCACGCACAGAGCGCCAGACACCTGACGAGTCACAAACGGTGCGACGACAACCAGCCTGGCAACGGCCCCTGACGGACCGACCCTCCGAGTCTTACAGACGCCCGAGCGTCGGGTCTCGGGCGAACTGGAAGCGCCTCTCCTCTAGCAGGTTCTTCAGCTCAGGCGAGCGAGCTGAGCATGTCTGCGAGCTTGTCTGGCTGCGTGAGGAACGGCGAATGACCCGAGTCGAGCTCGATCACACCTGCGCCGTGGGCGCGGGCCGTTCGAATCTGCCACTCAGGGTCGACCGCGGCGTCCTGCAGGGTCGCAATGACGACGTCGCCGCGCCCGAAGGGTGCGGGCATCGGTTCAAGTCGCGCCTGGCGGCGGAGCTGCGCGAAGGCCCAGTTGGACTGCGTACGCGAACAGTCGGGATACATTCGCGCCGCAGCGGTGTCCGCATCCGGCCAGTACGAGCGGCCGTGGGTGTCGCGGACCGTCCCGCCGAAGCCCTCGGCGAAGCACTTATCGATCTCCGCGCGCTCGAGTGGAGGAAGCGCGGCGAGATAGACGCGAGCGCGGGCCTCGATGTGCGGGATCGTGAATCCACCGAGCGAATGGCCGACGACGATCGCGTCGGGCTGCGGCCCGACGCCGCGGGCGTAGTCGAGCGGCGTTAGCCCGACCTCCTCGCAGGGCAGGTTGGGAGTCGCGACGTCATGACCGCGATCCTCGAGTTCCTCGGCAAGCCAGCGGAAGCACCAGCCACCGTGCCACCCTCCGTGCACGAGCACGAACCGTGCCATGGGGCGGAGTATCCACCATTCGATGCTCGTCACTCCCGACGTCGGGCGCGTAGCAGTCGGAGGACAGGCAACTAGGCTGGGCGAGTGTTCTCGAATGCCCCTGAGCAAGGGAGGCTAGGGTCGTGTCATGGCAGGCTCGGGCGAGGCGGGAGGGGGCGCGGAGCGGCCGTTCGCCGGTGACACCGCGAGCTTCTACGCCCGCTACCGGCGCCGTTATCCAGCCGAGCTGATCGCTCGCCTATTGGAGATCACAAGCGGGGATCGCGGTCGCCTCGTCGATCTAGGCTGCGGCACAGGGCAACTGGCACTCCAACTCGCGCCTTTCTTCCAGCATGTGGTTGGCATCGACCCGGAGCCCGACATGCTCCACGAGGCCGATCGGCTGGCTCGCGAACAAGCTGTCGAGAACATCGAATGGATGACGGGCAGCGCGGCCGAGCTTCACCAGCTGGAGCGGGCGCTCGGGCGCTGCGATCTCGTCACAATCGGCACCGCATTCCATTTCATGGAGCCGGGGTCAGTCCTCGACGAACTCCAGCGAATCGCCGCGGGAGGGGCGGTCGCGGTCGCCTACAACGGGTCTCCGATCTGGCTGCATCCCGATCCCTGGGCGAAGGCCCTCCGCGCGGTGCTCGAAGCTCGGCTTGGGCCGCTCCGCGACGTCGACTTCACCGCTGCAGCACTTGAAGCTGCCGAAGAGACGATGCGGGAGATCGGCTACACGCACGTCGAGCGGTGGGAGCACACTCAGGTCGAGACGATTGATCTGGACTTCCTGATCGGACACGTCTTGTCCGCGACCTCAACCGACCAGATCCCGTCCGCGCAAAGGGCGGACTTCGCCGAGGAGGTCTCCACGGCGATCAGCGCGGTCGCCCCCGCCGGGCGCGTGAGCGAGACGGTGAGCGTGCGAGCTGTCATCGGACGCACGGAGCATGCGCGTTGACGAGGGAACTATGACCTGGGCCAGTGTTCGCAAAGACACCCTGAGGCGCACCGCGAAACAGGGGCTGAATCCGCGACCGCGCGGGCCTGCTTCGGCGACGCTGTGGATTGAAACATTTCGGTCTGTGGTGGACATGATGTAGGTGTGAGGGTCGAGCGGTCACGGGACGCCCGTTTTGAAGACCTGTATCGGCGTCACGTGGCCGCCATTGCGGCCTACGCGCTGCGGCGGGTCTCGCGAGAAGCTGCGGAGGATGTCGTGGCGGACACCTTCTTGGTTGCTTGGCGGCGGCTGGAGGAGGTTCCTGAGCCCGCGCTTCCGTGGCTGTTCGGCGTGGCACGCGGGACACTGGCGAACCACCACCGTTCGAGTCGCCGAAGGGAGGCTCTCGCTGAGCGGCTGCGCGTCGAGCTTGGCGAGGTCACCGTGGCTCCCGTTGAGAAGCGCCTGCTCGATGGACTTCTGACATTGAGCATCGACGACCGCGAGTTGTTGCTCTTGACGTCGTGGGAGGGTCTCTCGGCCGGGGAGGCGGCGGACGTGCTCGGCTGTTCCGCGGTCGCGTGTCGGATTCGGTTGCATCGAGCGCGCAAGAGGCTTGCGGCGGCGCTTGACTCGCTGCCATACGCGGCCCAGTTGCACGCAAAGGAGGCTTCGTGAGTGATCTGCTGGCTCAGCGGCTACGAGCGGCGAACCCGGTGCGACCGGATGCGCTGGGTGTCTTAGAGGCGCAGATCCGGGACATGGTGATTGACCTGCCGCCACTCGCGCTCGATCGCAAGCGCGGCTGGCCGCGCAGGCGGCTGATCGTTGTCGCGTGCGTCATCGCTGCCCTGCTCGGAGGATCCGCGCTCGCGGTTCAGTTCGGGGTGATCGACTTCTCGACCGCGCCTGCGGCACCGCACCGCGTCGTCGAGGAATTCTCGTCGCTTTCGGTTGGCGCACCGGCGGGGATGGATCCGCAGGTCATCGCCGGACAGACGAGACTTGTCGGCACCGTTCTTGGCCACCGGCTTTGGGTCGCGCCGACCGAGCAGGGCGGCCTCTGCTACAGCTGGTCAAACTCCAACGGAGGCTGCGACGCCGTCGGCGGATCCCCGCTGAGCGTCACCTGGTCAGGTCCGGCGAACACGGCCGCTCAACCACTGCAGTCGTTCGCCGTCGTCGCCGGGTTCGCACACTCCCGCTGGGTCGACGAGGTTCAGATCACGCTCGGCGACGGCTCGACAGTGCAGCCAGAGATGCTGTGGGTCTCATCCCCGATCAGCGCCGGGTTCTTCTACTACCAGGCACCGCCCGGGGAGACAATCGCGAAGGTCAGCGCCCTCCATGACGGAACCATCGTCGCGGCAGACAACTACGGCAGCGGGGCTCCGCAAGGACCGCACCCGTTCGCGGATCTGTCCAAGAAAGCCGAGGTCGGGACGATCCAAACGGATACTGGCTCGGCGATCCTTTGGACGGCACCAACCGACACTGACGAACGTTGCACCTGGCTGCAGTTCCAGCAGCAAGAGATCCCGGTCGTGCCTTGCCTCCCTCAGGGTTATGTCCACCAAGCCGGGTTGGCCCTCGGCGTTCACACCCTCGGCGGCCACCAGATTCTCGCCGGGGAGTGCGGCTACAGCGCGATCGAGTTCATCCACACCGACGACACGACGCGGACGGTCGCATGTAGCGACGGACTCGTCTTCGTCGACCTCCAACCCGCAGACATCGGCGGGAGTCTCCGCGCTCTCGACGCACAAGGTCAACCCTTGCCGGGAAGCCAGACGAATGTCTCCGGAGCCAAGGTCCAGCCGTAGTCGCGCGGGTCCGTGCCGCGCAGGTCATACAGACGAGCCAACGGGCTGGGATGGGCCGGTTTTCGGCAATGCACCCTGAGCGGGACCTCATGACACTTGCCGGACGTACTCTCCGACGATGAGGTTGCGGTTTGCTCTGATCGTGTTCCTCGCCGCGGGGTGCTGTGCGGCGTCGCTTGCTCGGGGCGGGGCCGCCGTGAGTCCGACCCCGAGACCGGTCGTCCCTTGCGACGAGATCATCCTCAACACGAAGTTCCCTTACCGGACAGGCGGTTACCGCGCCGTGCTTGGCGCGGTCGCAGTGCCGCCGTTGTACCTCCAGCAGGTCGTCCCGACGCAAAGCAACCCGTGGACACATTGGCGCAAGGCTGGGCTGGTCGTCCGCGCCGGTTCACCTCAGGTGATCGTCACGGTCCCACCGGCCTGGCGGACGCGCGCGGCGATCACCTGGGGCAACGGGAGTGCCGGGAACCATGCGACGAGTCTGGCGATCGCTAGCTGCGGCGACCCGGCGAATGTCGGACACGCGTACGCGGGAGGGTTCTATCTGCGCTCCGCTTCGGCCTGCGTACCGATCTACTTCCAAGTTGGTCGCCGACGTGCGACCGTTCGGTTCGGCATCGGTCGCCGCTGCTGAAGAGGTAGGTCGCCTGGGCGAGTGTTCGGGGATGACGCCAGAGCGAGGGGGACGGCCTAGGGCGACTCGCTGAGAAGAAGCTGCGCCGCCTTCGCGCACTCCATGTGCAAGTAGAACTCCTGCGGCACGAACTCGGGCGGTGAGAGCTTCACAGCCTCACGAAGTTCGACGATCGCCCACCCAAGCTCGCTTCGGACGGCCACGTCACGGCCGCAGATGCGGCATGCCATCGAACGTGGCATGTGGCGAGCCGGCTGTTCCACAACGCGAGATCGTATTCGTCGGCAAAGGGGACCGTCGATTGCGCGAGTGTGCGAGCTGACGCCCGACGCTGCCGAGCTGGTCGCGGGTTGCCGGCGTGCTGCCGGCTGGCGCCGGGGCGGGTCCCGCCCGGAGGGCGGCCCCGCCGGGGCGCGGCCGGTGCCGCCGGCTCCGCGGCGCCTTGGCGCCGCGGGGTCTTCTTTACTTGAATCTGCAACGTAACTCGGAGGCGGGCTGGCTCCAGGGGGTCGAGGGGGACTGGTCCCCCTCGGGCTGCCAATTGTGGGGCGGTCGGCTTACGCGGGCGGTGTCGGCGGCGCTGCGGGTTGGAGTGGCGCTGCGGCTGGTGCCGCTCCCTCGGTGCGGGGTAGACAGTCCGCCCGACGCAGTCGCTAAGGTGAGACTAGTGGTTGATTTTCGCTCCGATCGGATGGAGTCGCCCGAGGGGAAGGGGATCGCGCGGCGGGCGTGGGATGGCTACACGGGCGCGGTCAACAAGGTCGCGACGCCGGCGCTGCAGCCGGTGCTTGGGCCGTTCGTGCGCATGTATGCGGCGGGGAGCATCGTCGACCTGGTCGGGTTCTGGGCGATGTGGCATCTGGAGGGCGGCTTCGAGGGTTTGCAGCGGATGGGGATGAGCCGGGCGAGCATCTATCGGCGGATCAAGCTCTTTCGGGTCGCGTTCGAGGCGCATCCTGATGAGTTCGAGATGCCGGGGATCACGCTCGACCTGGTCGCGTTCCGTGAGGGGTGGGAGGCGAAGAAGGCGGCGAAGGCGGCGGCCGCAGCGGAGGCGAAGTCGCAGGAGCTGAGATTGTCTGTCCGGCGGCTTCGGCACAGTCTCATGTATGGGATTGAGGCGGGAGCCGTTGTGGGCGTTGTCGCTGTACCCGGAGGCGGGCGAGGGCGGCGGCTGCGTCTGCCGGTGTCCGGCGGGTGGTCGAGCCGCATGGTGGCCGGCCCGATAGCGAGCGTGCTGCGGTTGAGGCGGGTCGGCGGGCGCGGGCGAAGCTCCGCCGCTACTGCGCCGCGAACGGACTGAACCGGCTCGGGACGCTGACCTACGCCGGGGAGGGCTGCCATGACCCGGCGCAGCTCCGCGCCGAGGCTGGCGAGTTCTTCCGCGAGCTTCGCGAGGGGATCGGTGACGGGGCGGTTCCGTATGCTGTGGGTGCCGCAGTGGCATCCCGGCGGCCACGGTCTGCATCGTCGCACTTCGCGGTTGGCCGCTACGTGCCGCGGCGGCTGATCGAGCGGGCCTGGGGGCACGGCTTCGTCCACATCAAGCTGCTCAGCGACCTCCCGGCCGGGTCGGGTGCAACGAGCGGAGGCCCGCCAGGCGGCCCGCTATCTGCGCCCGCTACGTCGGTCGTGACGCCGCCGATGAGCGGCGGCCGGCGGGGCTGCACCGGTACGAGGTCGCGCAGGGTTTCCAGCCGGAGAAGGTCGAGTGCTACGGACCGATCGGCCGAAGCGGCGATCGAGCGAGCGCTTCCCGGCTGATGGGCGCAGCACCGGAACGGGTCTGGCTGTCGGCGGAGACGGAGGGGTGGCGTGGCCCGCCGGCCTGCTGGGCGCAGTGGGCCTGACGGAGACGAGTTCGCGGCTCGCGCGCGTGCGTGGGCCGAACGTACCTGCATGGACCAAGGGATCCCGGTGAAGATCAGCGACCCGGCCGACGATCGCGAAGGTCGCCGAGCTGCTTGCTCAGGGACGCCAGGCGGGCGTCAAGCGTGAGTCGTCGAAGCGGTTGTAGCCGCGCCGGCCGGGGCCGATCGACCAGGTGGTCGAGGACGGCCGCGACGATCGCGTGCTGCTGGCTGAGGTCGAGCGAGTCCCACTGCGTCGCGCAGCTCGCTCGCCTTTGCCGAGGAACGGCTCCAGCGTGCTTCGCGCGGCTGACGCGCGAGAGCTGCTTCCGCGCCTTCGGTCATCCGCTGCTCGATCGGCTTGCGCGCTGCGAGCCATCTCCGGCATCGCCGAGCTCGCCGCTGTCCGTAGGCGGCGGCGAGCTCCTCGAGCTGGGCCTTGTCGGCGTCGAGCTGGTCGTACCAGCGGCTGCAGGTCGGGGTCAGCGGCGCGGCCTTCCAGCTTCGGCGGCAACCTCGGGCGCATCGACGCGGTGGAGGACGGCCTCGACGACGTACCGCTCGACCTGGTCGGCGTTGATGTACGTCTTGCCGCAGCCGGCGAAGCCCGGCCCCTTCGCGCAGGCATAGCGGCGCTGCCCACCCGCGCGCGGCCTCGCGACCAACCGCTCGCCGCAGTGGGTAGCAGACGAGGAGGCCGCCGAGCAGGTAGCGCCGGGCGGCCTTGTTCGTGCGCCGCTCAGGATCGGCGAGGCGGGCGCGGATCTGCGCCGTCTCCGCGGGGGTGATGATCGCGGGCCACTCCGCCGGGCGACGATCTCGCCCTTGTGCTCGCGCTGGCCGCTGATCCGGGCCGAGGCGAGCATCCGCCGAAGCGTCTGCGGCGCCCACTCCCCACCACCCGAAGTCACCACGCTCGCGCGCGGTTCAGGTCGATCGCGATCGAGCGCAAAGACTCCCCGGCGAGAAACCGGGTCACGCACTCCCGCATGATCGCGGCCTCCGCCGGCCGCAACGTCAGCTTGTCGGCCTCGTACCCGTAGGGGCGGCTGCCGCCACCAGAGACCTTCCCATGCAGCGCCAGCTCCTCGTGCTTGCGGCGGATCCGCTCGCTCTTGTGGTCGCTCTCATACCTGGCCAACCCCCCGAGCATACGAGCCGTCAACCGGCCCGTGTGGGTGCCAAGGTCAACCTCCCCGGTCACACAGCCAAGCTCGACCCGCAGCTCCTCGCAGAGGTCGATCAGCGACTCCAACTCCCGCGGATGCCGCGTCAGCCGGTCGATATGCCAGACCAGCACTCCGCCGATCGCACCGGCCCGCAAGTCGTCAAGCATCCGCTCGAACTCCGGCCGCGGCTTCCCACTCCACGCGCTGGCGTCATCGTCGACGTAGCGATCATCGACCACGTAGCCCAGCGCGATCCGCAAGCCGCTCGGCAATCCTCGATCTGACGCGAAACCCCGAGCTGATCCCCGTCCCGATCCGACGAAATCCGGGCGTAGATCGCCACCCGCACCGGAACAGAGACAGCCGCAACCGCCATTCAGGGAACATACACCAACACTCGCATGCGCCAGCGTCCTTTCGCCGGAACCCCCGGAACTACTCTGCCAGGGCTTGACGGTACTTCGTCAAGTCACTAAAGATCGTGGAGATGCCGACTCCCGCCGCGCCGAGGCCGAACCAGGCCCGCGCCGGCTCGGGCGCAGGTCCCGCCGGAGCGCCGAGCGCGCGCCAGTACGCGATGGTGAGGATCAGCGTCGTCGCGACGACCGATGCGGTCGCGGCGGGCCACATGCGGGCGAGGAAGGTGGCGCCGGAAACGTGCTCGTCATGCAGCACGATCAGATTCGTCAGATTCGACCCCGGCAGGAAGAGCGAGGCCGAGTTCGACATGTACACGGCCCCGTAGAGGAACGGAGCCTCGTCGACTCCGCGGTGTCGCGCGAGATGCAGCAAGACCGGCGTGAGGAAGAAGACGGAGGTGTCGAGGTTGAGGACCGCCGTGACGGCGGCGACCAGCCCGAGCGCGGCGACGAGCAGCGCCCGGGGCCTGAGCGGCAGTTGCGAGAGCCGAGCCCCCGCCGCTGCGAACAGCCCGTCGCGGGCGGCCACCACGCCGACGAGCAGCAGACCCGTGACGAGGGCAAACGCAGGCCAGGCCTGCGCAGCGGCTGCGCCTACGCCGGCTGGCACGAGTCTCGAGCTTACCCGAGGGTGCTCAGGATCTCGGCCGGCTCGGGCCAGCGGCCCTCGCGCTGCTTCGAGAAGACGAGGACGTCGTCGACGAAGACGTCGTACTGGCTCTTCTCTCCCGGCGCGATCTCGGCTGTGTGCCCGGCCTCCTCGACCTCGGCTGCGAGACTCGCAGCCCGCTCGTCGTACCCGCTTCAGACGGGGCAGTAGAGGATGCGCGCGTGTGCCACGGAGCCCGACTCTACTCGTCCTCACCGGCGGGAGGCGCCATCCCCGGCGGGCCCCCTGTCGCCGGCCCGGCCTCGACGACGGGCAAGCCGGCGTCGATCCAGGCCGCGAATCCACCCGCGATGTCACCGGCGCGAGAGAAGCCGAGCTCGTGGAGCGTCGCCGCGGCGAGGCTGGACGACTCCCCGTGGTCGCAGAGCAGGAGCACCCGCTCTGCGAGCCCGGGGGCATGCGGGCTCCGCCACTCGCTGTCCGGATCGAGCCGCCACTCGAGGACGGTCCGCGGATGTGGAGCGAGCCGGGGACGAGCTCGTGGGGCGTCGCTCGAATGTCGACGATCCGGGCGTCGTCCTGCGCAGCCGCCCAGGCCGCGGCCGGGTCCAGCCGTTCGATCCGCGCGCGAGCGTCCGCGAGCAGGTCGTCGAGCGTCCGGCGCGACATCGCCTCGAGGCTACTCCAACCCCGCCGGGCCTGGATGGCTCTGGGCGACGTGACCGGGAGCTCTGGCGGGGGAGCTATGCGATGGAACGCCGGTCGTGTTCACACGGTGTGTTCAAGACGGTGGACGCCAGCCTCTGGCCAGGGTCGTCTGCCCGACCTCGATCAGGTAGCCGTCAGGATCGCGGATATAGCAGCGCAGCTCGGTCGCGTGCCTCTTCGGCGGCGTCAGGAACTGCGCGCCCTGCTCGGTCCACTGGGCGTACACCGCTTCGATGTCTGCAACGCGAATGTTGAGGAAGCTGCTCACCCGATCCGGGTCGGGCGGCGTCTCGAGCGTGACGGTCGGCTTGTCGTCGGTCGGGCCGCCTCCGCTGTTGATGATGATCCAGCTGTTGGCAAGCGCGACGTACGTCACCTCGTCGTTCCCCTCTCCCGAGATGACAGTCCTGCCGCCGAGCACGTCGGTGTAGAAATGCCGAGAACGCTCGACATCATCCGAGACGATGAAATGGGCCACGGCCATTTCCTGGTCGATGGTGCTCATGCCAACCTCCGTTCTTGGAATCGATTTCATGGTCGTGCGTCACAACGGATCGCGATCCGCGTCGATCACGGGCAACTGCTCCGGTCCGACGCGACATCGCTTCGAGGCTACTCCAACCCGGCACCGAGCTCGAGGCAGCAGGCGACCGTGAACAGCGTAGAGTCAGGCGGTGCGCAAGTGGCTGCCGCTGATCATCCTCGCTGCGGCCCAGTTCATCATGGTGCTGGACTCGAGCGTGATGAACGTTTCGATCTCGCAGATCGTGGCAGACCTGAACACGACGGTCACCGGCGTGCAGAGCGCGATCACGATGTACACGCTCGTGATGGCGGCGTTCATGCTTGTCGGCGCGAAGCTCGGCGACATCCTCGGGCGTGACCGGGCCTTCGGCCTGGGCCTGGCCGTGTACGGGCTGGGCTCGCTGATCACGGCGCTCAGCCCGAACCTCACGGTGCTGCTGATCGGGTGGTCGGGGATCGAGGGGCTCGGCGCGGTACTGGTGATCCCGGCAATCGCCGCGCTCACCGCCGCGAACTACGCAGGGAAGGATCGCGCATTTGCCTATGGGATGATCGGCGGCGCTGCGGGCGCGGCGATCGCCGCCGGCCCGCTGATCGGCGGCTACGTGACGTCGACCTGGAGCTGGCGGTACGTGTTCGTCGGCGAGGTCGTGGTGGTGATCGCGGTGCTGTCCGTCCACCGACGCATGAAGCGGGCGCCCAGGCCGGAGCAGGCGCCGAAGCTCGACTACGGCGGCGCTGCGCTCTCGGCGGTAGCGCTCGGGCTGATCGTGTTCGGGATCCTGAAGAGCAGCACCTGGGGCTGGATCAGGCCAATCGCCGTCCCGACGATCAGCGGGCACGAGATCACGCCGCTCGGGTTCTCGCTGGTGCCGTTCCTGATCGTCGGCGGGTTCGTCGCAGCCGGCCTGTTCCTGGCGTGGGAGGAACGTCGTGACCGGCGCGGCCAGAGCACGCTTCTCGACCGCGCGCTGCTGAAGATCGAGACGCTGCGCGGCGGCCTCTCCTCGCTCTGCGCGCAGCAGCTGATCGTGATGGGCACGTTCTTCGTTTTGCCGGTGTACCTCCAGGTCGTACTCGGCTTCGACGCATTTGAGACCGGCAAGCGGCTGTTCCCAATGTCGATCTCGATGCTCGCCGCTGCCCTCACCGGGCCGAAGTTGGCGGTGCGGTTCGGGCCGCGCACCGTCGTCCAGGTCGGACTCGGGGCGATGGCGGTCGCAGCGCTCGTTCTCGTGGGGACGATCGACGTGACCCTGAACGGGACGGCCTTCGCCGTGTCGCTCGTCTTCTTCGGCGTCGGCGCCGGGCTCCTCATGTCTCAGCTCGGCAACGTGATCATGTCCTCCGTGCCTCCAGAGCACACAAACGAGGCAGGTGGGCTGCAGGGGACTGCCCAGAACCTCGGCGCGTCCCTCGGCACCGCCCTGATCGGGTCCGTGCTCCTGCTCGGACTGCTGAACGGGTTCAACTCGCGGATCCAACAGAACGCGGCGGTGCCGTCCGACGTGAAGACGCAAGTCGCAGCCGCCACGAAGGAGGGCGTCCCGATCGTCACGACCGAGCAGGCGCACCAGGCGTTGCTCGAAGCCGGGCTTGCCCCGGCCGAGGCAGACGCTGTCGCGGCCGACTACGGCAACGCGCAGCTCGACGCGCTGAAGACGTCGATGCTCGCGGTCGCGTTCCTCGCGGTTCTCTCGTTCTGGTTCACGCGGCGGCTCCCTGGAAGGGCCGACGAAGCCGCCTAGCCTGTCGGCGTCGTCGAGGTCGAAGGCTCGAGCTCGACGAATCTGCGAGCTCCCGAAGACGGGGCCTAGATCGTCTTGAACTGCTCGAAGGGTTGACGGCAGCTCGCACACCAGCGAATCGAGCGGCACGGGGTCGGGCCGAAGATGTTCTCGAGCCGTGTCTCGGTCGAGCCGCAGTACGGGCAGCGAAACGCCTTCGACTGCAGCTGGACGAGCGTCGTCGGGCCGGCGTTGCGCGGCGCCGGCGGCGCGAAGCCCGCCGCGCGCAGCTTCTCCCGGCCGGCCGGCGTGATGCGGTCCGTCGACCACGAGTCGTCCATGACCACCGCGATCTCCGGCTCCGCACCGAGTGAGACGAGGCTCGTCTCCAGAGCGCGCGTCATCGCCTCCAGCGCCGGGCAGCCGAGAAACGTCGGCGTGAACTCGACGCGAACGCGATCGCCGTCGACCGTCACCTCACGAATCACGCCCAGGTCGACCAGCGAGATGACCGGGATCTCCGGATCGGGGATCTCCTCGAGCGCCGCCCAGACCGCCTCGGCGGTCACCATTGCGCGCCGGGGATCGACCGCCGCACTTCGGTCATCTCGTTCCACAGCTCGGAGAGCGCCGGCAGGTGCGTGCCCCGCTCGTGCGCGGTCACCACGTCGAGCCCGACGCGTCGTGCAAGCTCGGGGCGCAGGTCGGGCCGGAGCACGCCGAGGGCGAACGGCCACAACTCCTCGACGGCCGACGTGAAGCGCTGTTCGTCACGAAGGCGCGCTGCCCACAGCTCTGCATGCAGGCGGTGGTAGGTCTCTTCGCGGTCGATCTTCGTCGCGAGGCCTGCGAGCTCCTCGTCGTCGGAGCGCATCAGAGCGTCTATGCGAACCCGGTCGGCTTCCTCATAGAGGTAGCGCCGCGCGATCGTGTGCGCCCACTCGAGCAGATGCAGCTCCACGAGCGGCGCGCAGCGGTAGTCGCCCGGCTGCCGGTCGAACGCCAGCGCGTCGGCGTCGGTGTCGAGCTCCCGGGCCGCGAGCTCGTAGAGCGCGCGCGCGTGACCGATCTCGTTCTGGGCGATCGACGAGAACGCGACGTCCTCCTCGAGCGTCGGCGCGATCCCGGTCCACTCCGAATCCCGCCAGCCGAGGATCAGCTCGTCGTCAGCCATCGAGAGGAGCAGATCCGAGCGCGCGCTCACGGGCCTCCTTCAGCCGTGCCTTGATCGAGTAGCCGTCCACGCGGCGGTACTTCAGGTCGAACTCGTCCGCCCAGCTCGTGACCGCATGAATCGACTGCCGCGGCACGAGCCAGAGTGCCGCCGACTCGCCCCGGCGGCCGTACTGCTCACGCGCCCACGCGTCGGCGAACGCGGCGTCCGGCGCGTCGATCGAACCGGCATGCGCGAACGGCTGCCCCTTCTTCTCCTGCCGGAAGACCTCGAACACCATCAGGCTGCAAGCGTGTCGCGCACCCACCGCTCCTGCTCGAGGAAGCGCGCGCGGAAGGCGAGCCGATCCTGTGAGCGGGGGCCGTGGCCGGTGACGACCGCCTTCAGCTCCGCCCAGTCCGGCTCGGAATAGGCCCACGCGCCGTCGTCCCCGCGGCGCAGGTTCGGATCCGGAACGGTGAGCCCGAGCTCCCAGATCTGCGGCACGTAGCCGTCGAGGAACTGCTGGCGCGCCTCCTCGTTGCCCTGCGACTTGATCCGCCAGACGTACATCGGATCCTCCTCGCGTGCGATCGGGTTGCCGTGAAACTGCATCAGCGGGCCCCACCACCGGTTCAGCGCCTCCTGAACGAGCTCGCGCTGCGCCTCGGTGCCCGTCATCATCGCGAGGATCACGTCGCGGCCGTGGAGGATGTGAAACGACTCCTCCCAGCAGATCTTCTTCATGATGCGGGCGTAGGGCGCGTACGAGCACTTGAGGAGCGCCTTCTGGGAGATGATCGCCGCGGCGTCGACGAGCCACGCGATGACGCCGACATCGCCCCAGGTCTTCGTCGGGTAGTGGAAGACGTTGTGGAACTTCGACTTCCCGGAGATGAGGTCGGCGAACATCGCCGCGCGCGGCTTGCCCAGATCCTCGGCGACCCGGTAGATCAGCTGTGCGTGCCCGACCTCGTCCTGCACCTTCGCCGTCAGGGCGAGCTTGCGCTGCAGCGTCGGCGCCCGGAGGATCCACTCCCGCTCCGGCAGCACACCCATCAGCTCGCTGTTCCCGTGCATCTCGATGAACTTGATCAGCTTCCGGCGGTAGTCGTCCGGCAGCCAGTCCGTCGCCTCGACCTGTCCGCCGTCCTGAACGTGAGCGAGAAATTCCTGCGTACGGGCGTCCACGAGCCAGCCTCCCTACCGATCGTTAGGCTGGTCATCATAGATGTCGTCGAGGCGTGAGGAGCTGACCAGGACCGCTGCACGGCTCTTCGCCGAGCGTGGGTATCAGGGCACGTCGCTCGCCGACCTGGCGGACGAGCTCGGCATGCAGAAGCCGTCGCTCTACCACCACATCGCCTCGAAGGAGGACCTGCTCTGGGATGTCGCCTGGGAGGGGGCGGAAGCGTTTCACGCCGGTCTCGACGGCGTCCCGGCGGACGCCCCCGCGACCGAGCGGATCCGGCTTGCCCTGCGGGCCCATCTCGCGGTCGTCGGCCGCCAGCTCGACGTCGCCACCGTCTTCGTCCGGGAATGGCGCCATCTCGAGGGAGATCGCCGCGACCGCTTCGTCGCCGAGCGCCACCGCTACGAGGAGCGCATCCGGAACCTCTTCCGCGAGGGCGTCGAGCGGAGCGAGCTGCGCATCGATCTCGACATCGCCACCGCAGGGCTGCTCTTCCTGTCCGCGGCGAACTGGGCCTACACCTGGCTGCGGCCCGGCGTGGACACCGGGCAGCTCGCCGACCGGCTGTACGCCGCGCTGCTCGAGGGCATGCGGGGCTACGCGACCCCCGGTTAGCCGAGTGGGAAGGTTGCGCGCGTGGTCCAGCGCTCGTCGGCCTGCTCCTCGATCAGCTGAACCTCCTGGGCGCGGCAGGCGATCGGCAGCGGCACGTCGAGCTGGAGCGGCTCGTCGCTGACGGTCAGGTGCGGGATCACCTCGTCGTGGATCCCCTCGTACGGTGGGTAGCTCGGCCAGCGCTGCCAGATCGCCGCGGTCAGGTCGGCGAAACGCCAGGACGGCTCGGGGTGCAGCCAGACATTCCCTTCGTCGAAGCGCTCGATTCGATCGAGCGTGAAGTCGAAGCTCGGAACACGGCTGAAGAGGTCGCGCAGCGCCGTTTCGTCCACCTCGTCGGATGGAGCGAACGGGAAGAGGAGCGTCACGTGAGCCGGGACACCTCGCGCCGCCGACCAGTCGTGGGCGAGCCGGATCGCGCCCACCGCGGCTTCGGCTTCCGGGACGGCGATCATCAGGGCGGTGCGGCGTGTCATGCTCGCAAGCGTGAAGCGCGCCCTTCTGATCGTCAATCCCTACTCGACCCAGGTCACCGGCAGCGGGATCGCCGCGGTCGAGAACGCGTTGCGTGAACGGGTCGATCTGCGGACCGAATTCACGCAGCATCCCGGACACGCCACTGCGCTCGCGGCCGAGGGAGCCGCCTCCGACGTCGACGCGATCCTCGTCTTCTCGGGCGACGGCACGTACAACGAGGCGCTGAACGGAGCGGACGGCGAGGTCCCCTTCGGGTTCCTGCCGGGCGGCGGCACGAGCGTCCTTCCCCGCGCTCTCGGGGTGCCGCGGGACCCGGTCCGGGCCGCCCGTGCGGCCGGCGCGGCGATCGCCGAGTCGCGGCTGCGCCGGATCTCCCTCGGATCGGTGAACGGCCGGCGCTTCTGCTTCTCCGCCGGCGTCGGCTTCGTCGCCGAGGCCGTCAGGCGCCTCGACGCCCTGGGCCGTGCTCCCGGAGGCGCGCGCCCAGGCGACCTGGCCTTCGTCCGCGCGATCGCGACGATGATCCTCGAGCACCGGGGCCGCTGGGATCCCCAGCTCGAGATCAAAGGCGTCGGGCGCGCCGCGTTCGTGCTCGTCGCGAACGGCGACCCCTACTCCTACGCCGGATCGATGCCCATTCGGGTCGCCCCGACTGCGCGCTTCGAGGACGGCATCGACTTCGTGGCGCCGTCCCGCGTACGCGCCCGCGACGTCCCGCGCATCCTCTCGTGGCTGGCGCGGGGCAACCGCTACCCCGACTGGGTGCTCACCGGGCACGATCTCGATCGGATCGAAGTCGAGTGCGACCGACCGCTCCCGGTTCAGGCCGACGGCGAGGATCTCGGCGACTTCGACTCCGTCGTCTTCGAGGCGCGACGTGATGCGGTCTCTGTGCTGGTGTAGCGCAACGCTCGTCCTCGCGGCGTGCGGCGGCGGCCACCCAGCCGTGCACGATCCGTTCCCCGACAACGCGGCGGCGCCGCTCTCGGTCTCCGACAACGGTGTCTACGCGGCGAGTCGCTTCGCAACGATTCGCGACATCTCCTACACCGGCATCGACGGCTCGCGCGTCGACGGCTACCTGGTCGTCCCGCGCAGCTCGGGTCGCCACCCCGGAGTGCTCTTCCTGCACGGCTCCGGAGGAGATCGGCGCGACCTGATCCTGGAGGCTGCGCTGCTCGCCAGGCAGGGCGCCGTGACGATGACCATCTCGCAGCGAAACGACGCACTCAGCTACCGCCCGCTCGTCGTCGACGCTCGTCGTGCGCTCGACGTGCTCGATGCGCGGAGCGACGTCGACCCGCGGCGGCTCGGCGTGGTGGGCTTTTCGCTGGGCGCCCAGACCGCGGCCATCCTCGCGGGCGACGACCACCGGCCGAAGGCGGTCGGGATCATCGGCGGCCGCGGCACGGACGCCGCGCTGTACTGGATCCGGCGCAGCCATGCGGATCTGTTCTTCCAGGCGGGCACCAGGGACGCCGTCGTGCCGTACGGGCAGCTCGTGGCGCTCGAGCGCGCGGCGCCCGATCATCCCCGCGTCCGCTGGTACGACGCCCAGCACGTGATCACCGCCCCGATCCGTCGAGATCAGCTCGCGTGGCAGGCCGCCGAGCTGGGCCTCAGGTAGCTTCAGCCCCGCATGGCCTCCACCGACGCCCTGCGGCGCACCACCGGTCTGACGGAGAAGGAGCTGCTCGAGCTGTACCGCCGCATGGTGCTGCTGCGCACCTACGACGAACGCTCCGTCGTCTACCACCGGCAGGGCCGCATCGGCACCTATGCGATGTTCTGGAATCACGAGGCGATTCAGGCCGGTGCGACGTTCGCCCTCTGCGACGACGACTGGATCTTCCCCTCCTACCGCGAGGGGGCGATCGGGCTCGTGCGGGGCATGCCCGTGCAGACGATCCTCCAGTGGTGGCGCGGACATCCGTCCGGGTGGTGGAGCCCGGCCGACTGGAACATCGCGTCGATCACCGTGCCAATCGCGACGCACGTACCGCACGCCGCGGGCTTCGCGTGGGGGAAGAAGCTTCGCGGTGAGAACGTCGTGGCGATGGCGTTCTTCGGCGACGGCGCGACGAGCGAGGGCGCGTTCCACGAGGGCGTCAACCTCGCGGCGGTGATGAACGCGCCGGCGGTCTTCGTCTGCAACAACAACCAGTGGGCGATCTCGACGCCGATCGAGGCGCAGACGCGAGCGGAGACTCTCGCCGACAAGGCTGCGGGCTACGGCATCCCCGGCGTGCGGGTCGACGGCCTCGACGTGCTTGCGGTCTACGAGGCTGCGCGCGAGGCAGTCGAGCGCGCCCGGGCGGGGCAGGGGCCGACGCTGATCGAGGCCGTGCACTACCGGGCGGCTCCCCACGGCACGGCGGACGACCCGAGCGCCTACATCGACCTCGCCCGGGTCGAAGAGGCGCGTGCGCACGAGTGCGTCGGCCGGTTCGAGGCCTACCTGCGCGAGGCCGGGCTGCTGACGGACGACCTGGTGGCCTCGGCGCGGCAGGATGCCGAGGATCTCATGCGGGCCGGGATCACGGCCGCAGAGGCCGAGGCGCCTCCCGACCCGGAGCTCGTGTTCACCCATGCCTATGTGGAGCCGCCTCCGAACCTGCGCCATGGCTGAGCTGACTCTCGTCGAGGCGGTCAACGAGGCGCTCCACACGGAGCTCGCCCGCGACGGCGACGTGCTCGTGCTGGGGGAGGACGTGGGGCGCGCAGGCGGCGTGTTCCGTGCGACGGCGGGACTGCGCGACCGGTTCGGGGCCGATCGTTGTGTCGACACGCCGCTGGCCGAGGCGGGGATGCTCGGGGCGGCGGTCGGGCTCTGCCTGGCCGGCTGGCGCCCGGTCGTCGAGATGCAGTACGACGCGTTCTCCTATCCCTGCCTCGACCAGCTGATCACCCATGTCGGCCGCTACCACTGGCGCACCGGCGGCCGGATGCAGTTCCCGATCACGATCCGCATGCCCTACGGCGGGGGTGTGCGGGCGCCGGAGCTGCACGACGACTCGCCCGAGACGTACTACGTGCACACACCCGGGATCAAGGTGGCGATCCCGTCCACGCCGAGCGACGCGAAGGGGCTGCTCGCCGCCGCCATCCGCGACCCCGACCCGGTCGTGATCTTCGAGCCGAAGCTCGTCTATCGCACTGCCCGGGGCGAGGTGCCCGAGGGCGAGCACGTCGTGCCGCTCGGACGGGCGCGCATCGCCCGCGCCGGGACGGACGTGACGCTGATCGCATACGGGGCGATGGTGCCGGTGTGCGAGCGGACGGCCGACGAGCTCGGGCAAGAGGCGTCGTGCGAGGTCGTCGACATCCGCTCGCTGCGCCCGCTCGACGAGCAGACGATTCTCGAGTCCGTCGCGAAGACGGGCCGCGTCGTGATCGTCCACGAGGCACCGCGCACCGCCGGTTTCGGGGCCGAGCTCGCAGCCCTGATCGCCGAGCAGGCAATCTTCGACCTGCAGGGTCCGGTGCTGCGGGTGACGGGGTTCGACGTCCCCTATCCCTACTGGACGATCGAGGACTCGTACATCCCGTCTGTTGCGCGCGTCGCCGCGGCCGTGCGCAAGCTGCTCTGAGCTCGAACCGTCTGCGGCTCTGGTTGGAGCGCGATCGCCGCGGCGCGGGTTATCACCTGCGCGATGCGGCGACCGGCGAGCGCGTCGCGTGGGAGGACCCGCGCGTTCGCGTCGTGCCGGTGGCGGGGGTGTCGTTCCGGCCGGAGGCGGTCGCCGACGCGTCGTTCGATCCGGGCCGGCGGATCGTGCTCGTGCCCGAGCCGGAGAACGAGCACGATGCGAACGCCGTCGCGGTCTGGAACGAGGAGCGCACCCTCCAGGCGGGTTACGTTCCGCGCGCCGTCGCCGCCGGGCTCGACGGGAGCGAGCAGGCGGTGTCGCTCTGGCGTGCCGGCGAGGGCCTGCGCATCCTGCTCGTCCCGGCGGACGCCTGGATCGGGCGCCCGCGCAGGTAGCCTCCGACGCCGTGCCGTACGAGTTCAAGCTGCCGGACCTCGGCGAGGGCCTGACCGAAGGCGAGGTCGCCCGCTGGCTCGTGGCGGAAGGCGACGAGATCGTCGAGGACCAGCCGCTGGTCGAGATCCAGACCGACAAGACAACGGTCGAGATTCCCTCGCCCGCCTCCGGGAAGGTGGCGAGCATCCGCGTCGCCGAGGGCGACATCGTCCCCGTCGGGACGGTTCTGGTCGTGATCGGCGCCGAGGCGCTTGCAAACACGTCTCCACCGGCCGTGGCCCGGGGTCAGACCCCGGACGTGTCTTCTCCGGACCTGCCTGCGGGTCAAACTCCGGGCGCATCCGCTCCCGGGTCGCGGGGTCAGACCCCGGCCGTGTCTCCTCCGGCCGTGGCTGGGGGTCAGACCCCGGCCGTGTCCGGCCGGGACACGGCCGGCGGGCGCGTGCAGGCGACGCCGCTCGTTCGGCGCGTTGCGGAGGAGCTGGGGGTCCCGCTCGAATCCGTCACGCCGACCGGCCCCGGGGGGCGCATCACCGAGGCGGACGTGCGTCGTGTGGCGAGCCCGTTGGAAGGGCGCCGCGAGCGGATGCGCGGCGTGCGGCGCCAGATCGCCGATCACCTCGCCCGGGCGCACCGCGAGGTGCCCGCCGTCACCTACGTCGAGGAGTGCGACTTCTCGAACGTCGACCCGAAGGAGCTCCTGCCGACGGTGCTCCGCGCGGCCGCGCTCTCGCTGATCGAGTTTCCCGAGCTGAACGCCCGGCTCGAGGGCGACGAGATCGTCTACCTCGACCGCTACGACCTCGGCATCGCCGTGCAGACCGAGCAGGGGCTCGTCGTCCCGGTGGTTCGAGGTTGCGCCGAGCGTGGCGTCGCAGAGCTGCGCGCGGACGTCGATGCACTCGCCGAGAAGGCACGTGCCGGGAAGCTCGAGCCCTCCGAGCTCCGTGGCTCGACGTTCACCGTGACCAGCGCCGGAAAGCTGGGTGGGCTCTTGGTCACCCCGCTCGTCAACCATCCCGAGGTCGCCATACTCGGGGTGCATCGCATCGGGCCGCGGCCGGTCGTGCGCGACGGCGAGATCGTCGCCCGTCCGGTCGGGAACGTCAGCGTCACCTTCGACCACCGGGTGGTCGACGGCGCGCGCGCGGCGCAGTTCACGCTCGCCGTGATCGCCCGGCTGGAGGCCTGACCCCGTAGCGACGTACACTCGTGCCGTGGGGGGCTGGTACACGATCGGGATCTTCGTCGGGCTCGGAACCGCGCTCGGCGTGGCGGCGACCGGGGTGGCGCGCCGCGCGCTGCTCGGCCTCGTGCTCGCCGGAGCGGTCGCCGTCGCGATCGGCTTTGTCTTCGGCGGCTGGCCGGAGGCGATCGGAGGGCTCGTCGGCGCGACCTGCGGCGCGGTCGGCTCGGCGCCGCTCGTCGCCGGCGCGTTGAGGCGGGGCGGAACGCGCGGAGGCACGTCGATCCTGCTCGCGCTCGCTGCGCTCGCCGGAGCCGCGCTCGCCTTCGTCCCCGTTGTCGGCTATCTCGAAGCGGCCGCCGTGCCGATCCTCGGCGCACGGCTGCGCCGCAGCATGCCCGACACCCACGCCGGTCTGCGCAGTCTCGCGCGGGACTGAGGCCGGTGCCGAAACCCGTCGTCCTGGTCGTGATCGACGGCCTCACGCCGTCGATGTTCGAGAGCGCCGCCGCGCCGGCGCTCCGGTTCCTCGCGGAGCACGGCGACTACCGCCGCGCCGTTTCGACGTTTCCCTCGCTGACTCCGGTCTGCCTCTCCTCGATCGCGACCGGCGCTCATCCCGACGTTCACCACATCCCGCATCTCGTCTGGTGGAACCGGGCCGAGCACCGCATCGTCGAGTACGGCTCGTCGTTCGGCGCCGTCTGGGCGGCGGGTCTCGCGCGATCGCTTCGTGACACGATCGTCGACCTGAACCTCCGGCACCTGTCGAGGGAGGCCGAGACCGTCTACGAGGCGCTCGAGGATGCCGGGCTGACGACGGCGGCGATCAACATCACGTGCTATCGCGGGCGCACACGGCACCTGCCGACGATCCCCGGCGTGCCTGCGGTCTTCGGCCCGAAGCGGTTCTTCTTCTACTCGCTCTACGAGAGCGATCGCACCGGCTCGCCGATCGCCATCCGCAATCGCGCACTCGGCTCGATCGACGCGTACGCCGCGTCGGTCGGTCGCTGGCTCGTGACGCGCGACGGCTTCGACCTCCTCGTCTACTACCTGCCCGACTACGACTATGCATCGCACGCGGCGGGCCCCGACAGTGCGCACGAAGCGCTTGCGCGCAGCGACGCGGCGGTCGCCGTCCTGATGGATGCGGCAGGCGGGCCCGAGGCGTTCCTCGAGCGTTATGCCGTGGTCGTCTGCTCCGATCACGGCCAGTCGAAGATCGAGGAGGTGACGGGCCTCGACGTGGGCGGCGATCTCGTGACCGCGTCGAATCGCGCGGCGATGGTCTACACGGCCGACCCCCGGGCGGTCGCCGAGCGGCTCGACTCCCAGCCTGCCGCGGGGATCGTGCTCTTTCGAGAGGACGGGCGCGTCGTGGCGCGCAGGGACGGCGACGAGGACGAGGCGCTGCTCGACGAGGTGCCCGACGGTCGCGTGCGCGCAGCCGCCGCGCTCCGAAACCCGAACGCCGGAGAGGTGCTCGTCTCGGCCGCGCCCGGCTGGGAGTTCGCCGATCTCGCAGGTCGGCATCATTCCGGGGGCGGCAGCCACGGCTCGCTCGAGGCGGCCGACTCGGAGGTGCCGATGCTCACCGTCGGCCTCGGGCCGCCGCCGCCGTCGATCACCGGCATCAAGGAGCTCGTCGCGGGGCATTTCGGAGTGCCGGTACGCCGTGCCGCCTGACTGGGTCGACCGCCAGCTCGAGGCACGCGGCATTCGCGATCCGCGCGTGCTCGCTGCGATGGGCGCCGTTCCGCGCGAGCGGTTCGTTCCCTCCGAAGCGAGGACGCATGCCTACGACGACGCGGCGCTCGCGATCGGCCACGGCCAGACGATCTCGCAGCCCTATGTCGTCGCACTCATCTGCCAGGCGCTCGCCCTCCAGGGAGACGAGCTCGTGCTGGACGTCGGGACCGGCTCCGGGTATCAGGCGGCGGTGCTCGACGAGCTTGCCGGCCGGGTGGTCTCGGTGGAGCGGATCCCCGAGCTGGCCGCGGCCGCCCGTCGCAATCTGGCGGCGACCGGGCACGACGCGGTCGAGGTGCTGACCGGCGACGGCTCGCTCGGCTTTCCCGGGCAGGCCCCGTTCGCGGCGATCGCGGTTGCCGCCGATGCGGCCCGGCTGCCGCAGGCGCTGCTCGACCAGCTCGACCCGGAGGGCCGGCTCGTCCTGCCGCTCAGAGGGCAGCTCGTGCGTGTCACTCGCGAGAACGGCGGATGGCGGCTGGACCGGCTCGCCCCGGTCCGGTTCGTGCCGCTCGTCACCGGTTTTCCCTGATGAACGTCGGGGCACCAGGACGACGTGGGCGGTCGTCGTGCTTCCGAGGTGCTTGCGCTGCCCGTGCGCCTTCACGGAATCAGGCTCGGCAGACCGGCCGATGCGCTGCTGGACGAGCGCGCCGACCGGGTGATCGGGTTCGAGGTGCTCTGCGGCGACGGCGAGCGTCGATTCCTCCCGTATGCGGTCGCCCGGATCCGGCGGGACGAGATCGCGATCGACTCGGCGTGGATGCTGATCGATGAGCGCGACCTCGACTTCTACCGCAGCCATTCCCGAAGCCTCGTTCGGTGTGACTTCCGGACGCCGTGGATCGCCGACGACGGCGTGGTCCGCGAAGCGCTGAACGCCGCATAAGTTCGCTAGCCTCGCGCGGGTGTCCGTCTCCTCGCGCACGACTGCCGCGCTACGGCGGCGGGCAAACTGGGTTCAGCTTGCCCAGTTCGGCATCGTGGGCGCCAGCGGCTACGTCATCAACCTGCTGGTGTTCAGCGCGCTGCTCGGCTGGGGCGCGCACATCGCAGCGGCGATCTCGTTCGTCGTCGCGGCCGGCAGCAACTACTGGTGGAACCGGCACTGGACGTTCGCGCGGCAGAAGAGCAACTTCGGAGCACAGGGCGCCCGCTTCTTCGTCGTGTCGGTGCTCGCCTTCGGGGTGAATCAGCTCTGGCTCGTCCTCTTCATCGACCTGCTCGACTGGCCGAAGGTGCTCTCCCAGGCGATCGCGATCATTCTCGTCACCCCGCTCAACTTCTTGGGCAACAAGCTCTGGTCCTTCCGCAAGTGAGAGTCGTCGCAGTCCTCGCCGTCGCGCTCGCACTCGTTCCGGCGGCGCGCGCCGGCAACCACCACCACCACCACCACCACCACCATCCCGACGCCGCAGATACCTGCGACCGACACGTCGCCGCGGTCGACGAAGGAGCAGGCGACGCAGCTCTTCCTCGCCTACCCCAAGGTGGCCGCCTGGTTGAAGCGGTATCCGCCCCACCCGGTCACCGATGCGACGTTCGCGGAAGGGGTCTGGACGGTGAGCGTCTGGTCGGGCAAGGCAGGGGAGATCGCGACCGGCAAGGTCGACGACGCGAGCGGGACGGTCACCGAGGCGTGGACCGGGCCGCAGGTCGCGTGGAAGATGGCGCGCGGCTACAAGGGCGCGTTCGGCGGGGACAAGATCAACAGCGCCTGGCTATGGCTCTCCTTCTGCGCGCTGTTCCTGGTCGGCCTCGTCGACTGGCGGCGGCCGTTGACGGTTCGCAACCTCGATGTTCTCGTACTGCTCTCGTTCTCGGTGTCGCTGTGGTTCTTCAACCACGGCGACGTCTTCACGGCGATGTCGCTCGCCTATCCGCCGCTCGCGTGGCTGCTCCTGCGCTGCGTGTGGATCGCGCGCTCGGACCGGCCGCCGCGCGGCGCATCGGTCTGGCCGGTCTGGGCGCTCGCCGCGGCGACCGTCTTCGTCGCCGGCTTTCGCGTCGGCCTGAACGTTCGCGCGTCGAACGTGATCGACGTCGGCTACTCGGGCGTGATCGGAGCCGACCGGATCGCACACGGGCAGAGCCCCTACGGCCACTTCCCGGTCGAGGACGATCGCCCCAAGTGCGGTCCGGCCGACGCCGACGGCGAGGTGCGTGACCGCATCCAGACGAACGGCCGGTGTGAGAACGCGAACCCGCTCGGCGACACCTACGGGCCGGTGTCGTACCTCGCCTACCTGCCCGGTTACGCGATCTTCGGCTGGAGCGGCCAGTGGGACTCGCTGCCTGCCGTGCATCTGACGTCGATCCTCTTCGACCTGCTCGCCATCGTCGGACTGGCGCTCGTCGGCCGCCGCTTCGGCGGCCCTCGACTGGCGGCCGGGCTGGCCTTCGCCTGGGTCGCCTGGCCCTTCACGCAGTACGCGTCCAACTCGAACACGAACGACGCGATCATGCCGGCCCTGTTGATCTGGGGCTTCCTCGCGCTGACGAGCCCGGTCGCGCGCGGGGCCGCCGTCGCCTGCTCGGGCTGGACGAAGTTCGCGTCGCTGCTTCTGTTGCCACTCTGGCTCGGCTATCCCGAAGCGCGGCGCGGCCGCTCGCTCGCCCTCCTCGGGTTCCTGCTCACGACCGTGCTGGTCTTCTTCGTCCTGTTCCTCGAGCCGTCCCCGTGGCATGCCGCTCGTGTCTTCTACGACCGCACCGTCGGCTACCAGATCGGCCGCGACTCGCCCTTCTCGCTGTGGGACTGGAGGCAGTACCACGCCAAGGGCCTGCCCGACCTGCATCTCGTGCAGCGCGCGCTCGAGCTGCTGCTCGTCGTCGGGTCGCTCGCGCTCGCGTGGGTGCCCCGTCGCCGGTCGCCGCTGCGGATGGCGGCGCTGACGGCGGCGGTGCTCGTCGGGTTCGAGCTCGTCTTGACGCACTGGTTCTATCTCTATCTGCCGTGGTTCTTCCCGTTCGTCGCCCTGGCGCTCATCGCGCCTCTTCCCGGCGGCGTGACGGAAGAGGAAGGCGATGTTGACGCGCCTGCGTCCGCCGTCGGCTGAGGCGCTCGTCGCAGCCGGCCTCTTCCTCGCCTGCTGGGGGCTCGTCCACCGGTGGTTCTGGGCGAAGGGCCAGCTCGTCGACTGGCCGACCTACCGCAATTACGGCGATGCGATCCTGCGGCACGGCCGGGTGCCGTATCGCGACTTCGCCGTCGAGTACCCGCCGGGCGCACTGCCTCCCTTCATCGCCGCAGCGCCCTTCGGCGACTACGCCGCCGCGTTCGCGTGGCTGATGGCGGCCTGCGGCGTCGCCCTCGTGTTCGTGGTTGCCCGCGTCCGCCCTGCGGCCGCGTTCTTCGTCGCGCTCGCACCGGTGCTGGCGGGCTCGCTGATCCTGAGCCGCTTCGACCTCTGGCCGGTGCTCCTCGCCACAGGAGCGGTCGTCGCGCTGCTCGAGGAACGGCACAGGCTGGGCTGGGCCCTGCTCGGCGCCGCCGTGGTCGCGAAGCTCTGGCCGCTCGTCCTCGTCCCCCTCGCGCTCGTCTGGTCGGCGCGCCGCGGGCGCGGTCTCGCGGCGCTCGCGGGAGCGCTGGTCGTCGCCGCCGTCTTCCTGCCGTTCGTCCTGCTGGCGCCACACGGCGTCTGGGCGAGCCTGCGTGGGCAGGCGTCGCGCCCGCTCCAGATCGAGAGCCTCGGCGCTTCGCTCCTGACGACGTTCGGTGACCCACACGTGGTCTCATCGCACGGCTCGCAGAACATCGCGGGGCACGGCCGGCTCGCCTCTCTGTTCTCCGCCGCGGCGGTGATCGTGCTGCTCGCGCTGTGGATCGCGTTTGCGCGCGGGCCGGCCACCCGTGAGCGCTTCGTGCGCTACGCAGCCGCCTGCGTGTGTGCGTTCATCGTGCTCGGCAAGGTCTTGTCACCGCAGTTTCTGCTGTGGCTGGTGCCGCTCGTACCGCTCGTTCGAGGCCGTCGCGGCGTTGCCGCGACGCTGCTTCTGGCGCTTGCGCTCGTGCTCACGCAGGTCTGGTTCCCTCGGAGCTACTGGGACTACGCCGACTCGTTCCGACTCGCGGGAGTCGTGCTCGCCCGGGACGTCGTGCTTCTCGTCCTCCTGGCGGTGCTCGTGCTGCCGCTCAAGACCCTGCGTCACTAGAGAATCTCGACGCGAACGGAGGTGCACGCCGTCGCGCGGCCCTCCGCCGTGCATTCGACGAGCGCGCCCTCGATCCGAACATCGCCGGTTGCCGGCTCGAGCCGTGTCGGCATGCCCGTGAGGAATCGCTTGAGCGCGTTGTGCTCGTCGCTGCCGATCACCGAGTCGTGCGGGCCGGTCATGCCCGCGTCGGTGATCGCGGCGGTTCCGCCCACGAGGACCCGGGCGTCGTTCGTCTGCACGTGAGTGTGCGTGCCGAGGACGGCGGTGGCCCGTCCGTCGAGGTAGCGGGCCAGTGCGACCTTCTCGCTCGTTGCCTCAGCGTGGAAGTCGACGATCACGACCGGCGTCGACCGCAGTGCTTCGGCGACCAGCCGGTCGGCGGCGAGGAACGGGCTCTCGAACGGCAGCAGCGAGAACGTGCCGAGGAGGTTGATCACCGCGACCCCGTCGTGCACCGCAAGGCCGACGCCCGGCGTATGCGGTGACAGGTTTGCCGGACGAAGCACACGGTCGGTGCCTGAGAGGTACGGCGCGAAGTCGCGTTGGCCCCACACCCAGTTCCCGAGCGTCACGACATCGGCGCCGCTCGCGAGCAGCTTGTCGGCGAGCTTCGCCGTGATCCCGCGACCCGCTGCGGCGTTCTCACCGTTGACGATGCAGAAGTCGACCTCCAGCTCCTGCCGCAGCGACGGCAGCCGCGATTCGATCGCCCGCCGCCCGGGCGCGCCGAACACGTCGGCGACGAACAAGATGTTCAAACGCGACCCTTCTAACCCAGCGAGAGCGTCGCCGAGGGATGGACCTCGATCACGACGTGATTCCCCGAATCGTTCGTGTAGCGCGCGAGCGCCTGGCGCTCGACGTGCGTGAAGTCGACGACCGAGCCGAGCTTCGAGACGGCCGACGTCACCGACGAGCCGACCACGAGCGACGGATCGACCCGGACGTGTGAGAGGGAGACGACGAGCGACGGTGCGCCCGTCGGCTGGATGTCGATCCGGGAGCCGTAGATGCGATCGTTCAACACCACGTCGTCGATCGCGACGATCGTCCCGTCCACGGGCGCGTACACATCGGTTCCGGCCGGCGCTCCGATGTCGACCGACGACGTGCCCGGGCCAAGGCCGCCCGGCAGCTGATACCAGCGCGGCCGGCCGGACGAGCCGCCGACGATCGAGTGCAGGACGCGCTTCAAGAGCCCCTCGTTCGCCTGGGTGCCGACCGGCGACAGCGCCCGTGCGCCCACGCTCCCGCCCTGGAACCCGATCGCCGTCACACGCGACTGGCTCACGGGCAGCTGGAGATGGAGCACTCCGAGTCGCGCGACGATCTCCGGGAGCGGCGGGCCGGCCGGCAGGAGGCGGGAAGCGCTCGCCGGAGGCACCGTCGCCTGGGTCGGCGCACCCGAGCCGCCGAAGGCCGAGAGCAGGAGCGTCGCGACGCTCACCACGAGCAGTGCGATCAGCACGGCGAGCCGCCGGCGACGCCGCTCGACATCGAGGTGGCGGCGTCGTGTCCTGCGGGCATGCCGGTGCGGCGCCGGAGGCGACATCGAGGGCACGGTAGCGCACGGTTCCGGGGCTTTCAACGCAAGGGAGCCGTCTCGGGGGAACGGCCAGTCCCAGTCCGGGGGGCGGAGCGCGGCGATCCGAGCGGTACCATCGCTTCCGTGAGCACGGACGGGCGCCCCCCGCGCATCCAGGTTCCGCGCTGGATTCAGCTTGTCGGCCTGCCCGCGCTGCTGGTGCTCGCCTGGGTGATCGCGTCGGCGGCGGGTCACGTGGTCTTCCTGTTCCTGATCGCGGCCCTCGTGGCGCTCCTCCTCGACCCGATCGTTCGAGCACTCCAGCGGGCGCGTCTGCCGCGCGGCCTTTCGGTGGCCCTCGTGTACCTGACCTTCTTTGCGGCAGTCGTGTTGGTCATCGTGGCGGTGGCGACCGCCGTCGTGGGGCAGACGAAGACGGCGGCCGACAGGTTCAACGGCTATTTCACGAATCGTCACGGCGCCGCCGGACAGACGTCCGCCGACCGTGACGTCGACCGCCTTCAGGCCTGGCTGAACGCCCATCGCCTCCAATCGGTGCACATCCAGAAGCGCGGCCACAAGCTCGTGCGCCAGATTCAGCAGCGCGACGTGGGGAAGTACACGCACAAGATCGTCACGTTCGTCGAGGGCGCGGCGATCTCGATCGGCAAGACGCTGTTCTCCCTGGTGCTGCTGATCGTCGTGTCGGTCTACATGCTGCTCGACATGGAGCGATTCGGCCGGGCGATCGACCGGCGCTATCCGCCGCGACCCGGCGAGGACACCCTGCTCCGCTCGATCGAGCACGCGCTGACGTCGTACGTCCGCGGCCAGGCACTCCTCTCGCTGATCATCGGTGCGAGTGCCGGGTTCGGGCTGTGGGTGCTGGCGGCGCTCGGTCTTCTGCCGCACGCGCAGCAGTACGCCCTGCTCTTCGGTGTCGTCGTGGCGATCACCGAGGTCATTCCGTATCTCGGTCCGTGGCTCGGAGCGATCCCGCCGCTCGTCTACGCGCTCGTCGTTCATCCGCTCTCCGCAGTCTGGGTGGCGCTGCTCTTCCTCGGCATCCACCAGATCGAAGGGCATGTCGTGGTGCCGAACGTGATGGGGAACGCGCTGCGGCTGCATCCGCTGCTCGTGATCTTCGGTCTTGCCGCCGGCGCCGAGGTGTACGGGCTGCCGGGCGCGCTGGTCGCCCTGCCGTTTCTCGCCGTCGCCCGTGCAATCTGGGAGTTCTTCGCCGACCGAGTCAAGCTGGAGCCATGGTCGGGGAGCGACGTCCCGGTGGAGGTCGAACTGGCCAAGACGCGTACCCTTCGGCCGTGAGCTCGTTTCCTGTCACCCGCCTGCGCCGCCTGCGCCGGACGGGGCAGCTGCGGGATCTCGTTCGCGAGACCTCTCTGACGACCGACGACCTCGTGATGCCCCTCTTCGTGGCGCCCGCCGCGCTTCGCAACGAGCGGCTGCCGGGGCTGGCGCGTCACACGGTCGAGTCGGTGCTTCGAGAGTGCGACGAGCTCGCTGCGCTCGGCCTCAAGTCGGTGATCCTGTTCGGGCTGCCCGAGGAGAAGGACGACGACGGGTCCGGGGCGTGGATCGAAGACGGCGTCGTGCAACAGGCGCTGCGCGCGCTGCGGCCGCGGTTCCCGGACCTCGTGCTGCTCACCGATGTGTGCCTGTGCGAGTACACGAGCCACGGCCATTGCGGGGTGATCGGCTCCGACGGCGAGGTGGACAACGACGCCTCCCTCGAATTGATCGCGCGCACCGCGGCTTCGCACGTCGACGCAGGCGCGGACGTCGTCTGCCCGAGCGACATGATGGACGGCCGTGTGGCGGCGATCCGCGAGCTGTTGCCGCAGACGCCGATCGTCGCGTACTCGGCGAAGTACGCCTCCGCCTTCTACGGCCCGTTCCGTGATGCTGCCGACTCCGCGCCTGCGTTCGGCGACCGTCGCGGCTACCAGATGGATCCGGGCAACGTGCGTGAGGCGCTGCGCGAGTGCGAGCAGGACGTTGCCGAGGGCGCGGACATGGTGATGGTGAAGCCGGCGCTCCCGTACCTCGATGTGATCCGGGCGGTGCGTGATCGGTTCGACCTGCCTCTCGCCGCCTACAACGTCTCGGGCGAATACGCGATGGTCAAGGCCGCGGCCGCTGCGGGGGACCTGGACGAGCGGGCCGCTGCGATCGAGTCGCTGACGGCCGTTCGCCGCGCCGGCGCCGACCTGGTGCTCACCTACTGGGCCAAGGAATTCGCGCAGTGGGCGCAGGGCTGATCAGCTCCCCGCTCTGGCACCGCGCGAAGAAGGTGATCCCGGGCGGTGTGAACTCACCGGTGCGGGCGATGCGGAGCGTCGGCCTCGACGAGCCGTTCTTCGTGGAGCGAGGAGAGGGCGCATTCATCGAGACGGCCGACGGCCGTGTGCTGCTCGACTGGGTTCAGTCGTGGGGGCCGCTGATCTTCGGTCACGGCGACGTCGAGACGGTCGAGGCGGTGCGTGAGGCGGCACTCGACGGAACGACCTTCGGCGCTCCGACCGAACGCGAGGTCGAGCTCGCAGCGGAGATCGCCGACGCCGTGCCGTCGGTCGAACGGGTCCGGCTGGTCTCGTCGGGCACGGAAGCCGCCATGTCCGCCGTGCGGCTCGCGCGAGGGTTCACGCATCGCGACCGCGTGCTCAAGTTCGCGGGCTGCTATCACGGGCACGCCGATCAGTTCCTGGCGAACGCCGGATCCGGTCTCGCGACGCTCGGGATCCCTGCGTCGCCGGGCGTGCCGACCGGCATGACCGCGGACACGATCGTCTGCGAGTACAACGACATCGATGGAGTCGCTGCCGCGGTCGAGCGATTCGGCGAGGGGCTCGCGGCGATCATCGTCGAGCCGGTCGCCGGCAACATGGGCTGCGTGCCGCCGCGCGCCGGCTTTCTGGAGGCGCTCCGGCTGCTCTGTGACGCGACCGGCGCGCTGCTCGTCTTCGACGAGGTGATCAGCGGCTTCCGCGTCGCGCGCGGCGGCGCCCAGGAACGGCTCGGGGTCGTGCCCGACCTGACGGTGCTCGGAAAGATCGTGGGCGGCGGGTTGCCGCTCGCCGCGTTCGGCGGCCGAGGCGAGGTGATGGACCAGCTGGCTCCGGGTGGCGCCGTCTATCAGGCCGGCACGCTGAGCGGCAACCCGCTTGCCACCGCCGCCGGCCTCTCGGTGCTGCGGCGGCTCCGCGATCCGCAGGTGTACGAGGATCTCGAGCGCCGCTCCACGCGCCTCGCCGCGGGCCTCGGGCGTTTCGGCCGCGTGCAACGTGTCGGTGCAATGCTCACCCTGTTCGCCGGTCGCTCCGAGCCGGTCGAGAGCTTCACCGAGCTCGACGCCGGGGGCTATGCCGAGCTGTTCCGCGGCCTGCTCGCGCGCGGCGTCTACGTCGCGCCGAGCCCGTACGAATGCCTCTTCCCCTCGCTCGCGCACGGCGACGAGGAGATCGACCGGACGATCGACGCGGTCTCCGCCTTCTACGACGACCGAGACGTCTAGATGATTGATCGGGAATTCAACGCCGCCCCGGCTGGGGGCCTGCACACGGCGCATTGCGCCCGCCGCGCCCGGCGCCAAGGCCCACCGGCCTTGACCCCGGTCGCGTCGACCACACTGCTTGGTGCAGACCCTCCCCGGAACACCGTCAATTCCCGATCAACCATCTAGTGGAGATGTTCGAGGCGATCGTCGAAGGTGCGAAAGCGGAGAGCGGTGTCTGGGCCGCCTCCCTTCTGCCGAGCGACGAGCGCCAGCTCGTTGCGGTGTTCTCGGAGCTCGTCCCGGAACATCTCAGGCTGGGGCTCGAGACCGTCTATGAGGCCTACCTCGTGCACTACGGCCGGCCGCGCCTCTTCGCGGCCCCCGACGCCGACGAGGCGATCCTGCTCGGCGACTATCTCTACGCCCACGGCCTCGTCCGCGTCGCCGACGCGGGCGGCGTCCCGGCGGTGTCCGTGCTCGCCGGCCTGATCGCGCGGTGCGCCGCCCTCAGGGCGGACGGGGCGGAAGGCGACGGAGATGCGTGGGTCGACGCGGCGCATGCGCTCGGCGGCGCGCCGTCGGAGGAAGAGGTCGCGGGCGCGCTCGACCTGCACTTCGCTAGAGTCGCCGCATGATCTTCGACGCCGCGAGCGAAGGCACCCACGTGATCCTCGGGATGCTGATCGTCGGTCTCGTCTTCCTCTCGGTGATCGCCCTCGGCGAGTTGGTGCACTGGGCCGGCCACCGCCGGGCCGAGCGGCGCCGCTCCCGCCCGACGGTGTACTAGCTAGGTCCGGCCACGGCTCAGGCCGCTTCCTCCAGTGCTGGCAGAGCATCGGGCGCCCGCTCCGCGACCTCGCCGGTGTGAGCTCGCATCGTCGGCGTGAGTGCCACGCCGACCAGCGTGAGCAGGGTCAGAACCCCGAACGCGACGCGGTATCCGTGCGTCGTCGCTGCAGCGGCCGACAGGGTCGCCGTCGTCCGGCTCGTGTAGGTGGTCGCGATCGTCGTGATCGCAGCGAGGCCGATCGCCCCGCCGATCTGACGGCTCGTGTTGACGAGACCGGACGCGATTCCCGCGTTCGCAGGCTGGACACCCTCGAGCGCGGCGATCGTGACCGCGACGAACGAGACGGCGAGCCCGAGGCCGACGAGGATGAACGACGGCAGCAGGTCGATCGCGTAGCTCGCGTGCACCGGCAGCCGCACCAGGAGGGCCTGTGCTGCTCCCATGGAGAGGAGCCCGGCAGCGAGCACTCGACGCGCGCCGAAGCCGGTGACCAGCCGCTGGGCGACGTTCGACATGATCGCGACCGTCACGGCGATCGACGCGAACGCCACGCCGCTCTCGGCGGCCGAATAGTGCAGTACCTGCTGCAGGTACAGCGTCAGCAGGAAGAACTGTGAGAACGCGACCGACGCGATGATGCAGGTGATCAGGTTTGCGACGCCGAGCGTGTTCCCGCGGAACGCATGGAACGGCAGGAGCGGCGACGTCGCGGATCGTTCGATGACGACGAAGGCGGCTCCGAGCGCGGCGGACGAGATCAAGAGCCCCGCCGTCGTCGGCGTTCCCCAACCCTCCTGCGTCGCCCGCGTCAGTGCGTAGACGAGCAGCATGAGCGACGCGGTGACGGTCGTGGCGCCCGCCACGTCGAAGTGGCGTGTCGCCAGGTTGCCTCTCGTCTCCGCGATGAAGCGCGGGACCAGGACGAGAAGCGTGATTCCGACGGGGAGGTTGATGTAGAAGATCCAGGGCCAGCTCAGGTAGCTGGTGAGGAGACCGCCGAGCAGCACACCGACCGCCGCACCGCTTCCGGACGCGGCGCCCCAGATCCCCAGGGCGAGGTTGCGCTCACGGCCCTCCCGGTAAGCGGTCATCAGCAGTGACAGGCCGGCCGGCGCGAACAGCGCGCCACCGCCGCCCTGGAGCGCGCGGAAGACCACGAGCGACGTGGCGGACCAGGCGAGGCCGCTGAGGGCGGATCCGATCGTGAACAACGCGATCCCGGCCAGGAAGACGCGGCGCCGGCCGAGAACGTCCGCGAGACGTCCGCCGAGCAGCAGGAACCCACCGAAGGTGATCGCGTAGGCGGTGATCACCCACTGGAGACTGGCCTGCGAGAAGCGCAGATCCGACTTGATCGAGGCGAGTGCGACGTTCACGATCGACATGTCGAGGACGACCATGAACTGTGCGGCGACGATCAGCGCGAGGGCCGCCCACCGGATCCTGGCCGCGCTCGAAGCAATGGAGGAACTATTCATCTATCTCCCTTCAATATCGTGGAGATTTAAAACGATAGCACAGCACCACTCTGTGGCGAGCTACACTTCACGTCGATGAGCAGCCCCGTCTCGAATCCCGTCGTCCAGCTCGGCGTGAGGCCGCCGCGGGAGCTCGTGAGCAGCACGTCCTTCCTCCTGAAGCGGCTCGGGTGGGCGATCAAGGACCGCGCGTCGGAGGCCTACGACGCCGTCGGCGCGAGCCCGTACCACTACGCCGTGCTGGCGCTCCTCGACGAAGGCGCCTGCACCGCCCAGGCGACGATCGCAGACGCGCTCGGCTACGACCGCAGCTGGTTCGTCGGCCTGCTCGACGAGCTCGAAGACGCCGGCCTCGTCGAGCGCAAGCGCGATCCGGTCGACCGCCGCCGGCATTCCGTCAGCCTGAAGCCGGCCGGCAAGAAACGGCTGGCCCAGCTCCGCGAGATCTCCCGGCAGGTCGAGGACGACTTCTTCGCGCCGCTCGACGCGAAGGAGCGGGAGCAGTTGCACGCCCTGCTGCTCGAGCTTGCAGCACATCACGACCCACGCCTCGCGCAAGACGGCTATTAGACTCGGCCGCGTGGCCAAAGACCTGCGCGAGTGGATCCGCCTCCTCGAGCGTGAGGGCGAGCTCCACCGCGTCTCCGCCGAGGTCGATCCTCGCCTCGAGGTCACGGAGATCGTCGACAGGACCGTGCGCGCGGGCGGCCCGGCGCTTCTCTTCGAGCGGCCGAAGGGCAGTACGATCCCCCTGCTCATCAACCAGTTCGGCACCGAGCGGCGGATGTGCCTCGCGTTCGGCGTCGAGTCGCTCGACGACATCGCAGCCAAGCTGGGGGACATCCTCGAGCTGCAGCCTCCGGAGGGCCTCGCGGCGAAGGTGCGCGGGCTGAGGATGCTGAAGTCGATCGCCGGCTCGCGGCCGAAGGTCGTCAAGCGGGGCGCGTGCCAGGAGATCGTTCTCCAGGGCGACGACGTCGATCTCCGCCGACTGCCGGTGCAGACGTGCTGGCCGGGCGACGGCGGCCCGTTCATCACGCTGCCCGCCGTGATCACGGTGGATCCGCGCACCGGCGGGCGCAATGTCGGGATGTATCGCATGCAGGTCCTCGGCCCGCGCTCGACGGCGATGCACTGGCAGATCCACAAGGACGGCCGGGCCGACTACCTCTTCACCGAAGGCCGCATGGAGGTCGCCGTCGCGCTCGGGCTGGACCCGGTCACCGCGTACTCCGCCAGCGCACCGCTCCCGAAGCACATCGACGAGCTGATGGTCGCCGGCTTCCTTCGGGGCGAGCCGGTCGAGCTGGTCAAAGGAGTCACGGTCGACGTCGAGGTGCCGGCCGATGCCGAGATCGTCCTCGAGGGCTCCATCGACAAGGGCGATCTCGCCGCCGAAGGGCCGTTCGGCGACCACACGGGCTTCTACACGCCGGTCGAGCAGTTCCCCGTCTTCAACGTCACCGCGATCACGATGCGGCGGGGGGCGATCTACCCGTCGATCGTCGTCGGCAAGCCGCCGCAGGAGGACGCGTGGCTGGGCAAGGCGACCGAGCGGATCTTCCTGCCGGCCGTGAAGATGACCGTTCCCGAGATCGTCGACTACGACCTGCCGGTGGCCGGCGCCTTTCACAACCTCGTGATCGTGTCGATCAGGAAGGCGTTCCCGGGCCACGCGCGCAAGGTGATGCACGCGATTTGGGGCCTAGGAATGCTCAGCCTCACGAAGGGCATCGTGGTCGTCGACGAGCACGTCGACGTCCACGACTACGCCCAGGTGCTGTTCTACGTCGGCGCCAATGTCGATCCCAAGCGCGACGTGGTGATCACGGAAGGCCCGCTCGACCATCTCGATCACGCGCCGACACTCCAGTTCATCGGCGGCAAGATCGGCATCGACGCCACCGCAAAGGGACTCCTCGAGGGCACGCGGGAATGGCCGCCCGAGATCGAGATGTCGAGCGACGTGCAGGCGCTCGTCGACCGGCGATGGGACGAGTATGGGATAGGTAGGGTTCCCTCGGCATCGAACGGAGAAATCAGACAGAGTTCGCGTCGCCTGTTACGACGTTGACCAGCCGCGACCCAGACCGCTTGAATCTCACCTAGCCCCTTTGCAGCCGCACGACGAACACCCGCACGTTCCGGGACCAAGTCTCTGGCCCGTCGGCTTGGCGGTCGGCGTGGTCGTGCTGCTCGTCGGCCTGATCGTCTCGTGGTATGTCGCCGCGCTCGGGGCCGTCATCGTGCTGGCCTTCGGCTTCCTCTGGGTCCGCGACCTCACCTCGGGCACCGAGCTCGCGCAGGCGCCCCAGGTCGAGCCCGAGGGCGCGACTGCGGCGCCGCCGGTGCCGGCCGCGGACGCGACCATCCCCCCGGAGCCTCCGGCCGAGCGCTTCCCGCGCTCGAGGTTCCTCGAGGCCTCCACACTCGGGCTCGGCGCGGTCATCGGCGGTCTCGTGACGATCCCGGTGCTCGGCTTCATGGTCGCGCCGCCGTTCCTCAAGCAAGGACAGAAGGATCACGACATCGGCCCGCTGGGCGACTTCCCCCAAGGGAAGTTCGTGATCGCGACCTGGACCTCGGACAAGAGCCAGGGCGACGTCTCGCGCCGAACGGCGTACGTTCGCTACAACGGGCCGCTCGGCAAGCTGCCGAGCTTCACGATCATCTCGAACCACTGTGCGCACCTCGGCTGTCCCGTCCAGCCGAACGGCCCCCTGGACGACAAGAACACGAAGCAGTTCGCCGACGTGACGTTGATCCCGACCGTCTCGATCGCCGGCTTCGGCTGTCCGTGCCACGGGGGGCAGTACGACACCGAGGGCAACCGCACCGCAGGGCCGCCGGTGCGCGCGCTCGATCGCTATTCGTTCTCGATCCGCAACGGCCGGCTCTTCGTCGGGCAGCCGTTCTCCGTCTCGCACGTCGACGGGACCGGCGCCAACGCCGAGATTCACAAGTGGACGCTCTCGTTCCCGGGCGAGCACGTCAACGGCCCCGAGTCCTGGCTCTATCCGATCCAGCCGCCGCACTGATGGCCGCCACGAAATCCACGCGCGGCCGGCAGATGCAGGAGACGATCCTGTATCCGGTCGAGTGGCTCGAGGAGCGCTCGGGCATCGTCGGGGGAATCAAGTACTTCCTCTTCCGCAAGGTCCCCGGAGACACCAACTGGTGGCAGACGCTCGGCGCCGCCACGCTGACCGCGTTCATCGTGCAGGCGCTGACCGGCACGATCCTGGCGATGTACTACAAGCCCGACCCGAACGCCGCCTACGGCTCGATCCAGCACATCACGAACGACATCTTCGCCGGGTGGCTCGTGCGCGGCATGCATCGCTGGGGCGCATCGGTGTTCATCATCCTCATGTTCATGCACATGGGGCGCGTCTTCCTCTTCGGCGCCTACAAGTATCCGCGTGAGCTGAACTGGATCATCGGCGTGCTGCTCCTGACGATGGGCCTCGCCGAGGGGTTCACCGGCTACCTGCTGCCGTGGGACCAGACCGCATACTGGGCGACCGTCGTCGGCATCAACATCAACGGCACGGCACCCTTCCTGGGCCCGTTCCTCGCTCAGTTCCTGCAAGGCGGTACGTACATCAACGCCGACACGCTGTCGCGCTTCTACGCGATCCACATGCTGGTCATCCCGGGTGCGATCTTCGCGCTGATCGGCCTCCACCTCTATCTCGTGGTGCGCCTCGGCGTGACCTCCCCGCCCTGGTCGAAAGAGGCCGCAGGGAAGGGCCCGATGACGAACGGCGAGGTCCCGGCCGCCACCCGCCGCGGCCTGTCGCGCTTCGGCACGAGAGGGCGGTCCTGATGGCCGGCGACCGCATCGTCGAGCGGCGCCGCGTCTTCCAGCAGTACAAGGCGGACGTCAAGGAGCGCGGGAAGCCGTTCTACCCCTACGCGATGTTCCACGACACGATCATGTCGCTGGTCGTCGTCGTGGTGATCATCGGGCTGGCGGTCGTCTGGAAGTACTCGACGCCCGGCAATCACACCGGCACCGAGGCGGGCTGGCTCGGGAAGCTGCTCGATGCCCCTGCCGATCCGGGCACGATCAACTTCGTCCCGCGGCCCGACTGGTACTTCTACTTCCTCTTCTATCTGCTGCGGATCTTCAAATGGCCGCCGACGGTGATCCTCGGCACGATCGGGATCCCGACGATCTGCCTCGTCCTGCTGCTTGCGATGCCGTTCATCGACGTTCGCGCAGAGCGTCGCCTGTCACGCCGGCCGGTCGCGATCATCGCCGCGATCCTGGTCGTCCTTTCGATGGGCATCCTCACGTACAAGGGCGCGACCGCGAAGGAAGCGCTCGGCGTCGAGTTGATCGCGAAGATCCCGTCGTGGGCGAAGACGCAGGGCTTCGAGAACAATCCGAAGGCGCTCGCGGGCGCCAAGCTGTTCGCGGTCTCGGGCTGTCTCAACTGCCACACGTACCTCGGTGTCGGGGGCTCCTTCCCCGGCGCGCCGAATCTGAGCGCAGAAGGCGCCAAGAACAAGGGCATCGCGTTCCAGGTCGCGCATCTCAAGTGCCCCGCGTGCGTCAACCCCGGCTCGCCGATGCCGTCCTTCGCGGGGCTCGGCGAGCAGAACCTGCGCTCGCTCGCGGCGTTCCTCGAGGCCTCCAAGGGCCCGACGAGCTAGTCCACCCGTACTCTTAAGACATGCGCGTGTTCCTCGGTGTCACCGGCGCTTCCGGCGCGCCCTATGCGCGGCGGCTGCTGCAGTCGCTCGCAATGGCGGACTGCGAGGTTGGAGTCTCGGTCTCGAATGCGGCGATCGAGGTGCTCGCCACCGAGTTGTACGGTGATGCGCGCCTGTCGCGCGACGAGACGCTCGCACGATTCTCGGAAGGCACCGCCGACAACGTCACCGTGTTCGAGCCGAACGACTGGAAGTCGCCGTACGCCTCCGGCTCGGCGAAAGTCGACGCGTATGTGATCTGCCCCTGCTCGATGGGCACGCTCGGGACGATCGCATCGGGAGCGATGCAGAACCTGATCCACCGTGCAGCTTCCGTTGCTCTCAAGGAGGAACGCAAGCTCGTGCTCTGCCCTCGCGAAACGCCGCTCTCGGCCATCCACCTCGAGAACATGCTGACGCTGCGGCGCGCAGGCGCGACGATCCTCTTCCTCGCGCCGGGCTTCTACCACGGCGCGGAGAGCGTCGACGACCTCGTGGACTTCGTCGTCGGCCGGACACTCGATCAGCTCGGCGTCGACAACGCCCTCGTCCCGCGTTGGGGGCAGGGGTGAGCTCGTGACCCTGGCGCCCGACGCAGTCCGCTCGATGTTCGACCGGATCGCGCCGGTCTACGACGTGATGAACCGCGTCATGACCGCGGGCCTCGACATCCGCTGGCGCCGACTCGCGGCGGAGTCCGCGGTGCGTCGCGGCGACCGCGTCCTCGACGCCGCCTGTGGGACGGGCGACCTCGCGATCGCCGACCTGAAGGCCGGTGCCGCGAAGGTGACCGGGCTCGATTTCTCGGAGGCGATGCTGGCAAGGGCGCGCAAGAAGTCCGCGCAGCGGACGGACGCGCTCGAATGGGTGCAGGGCGACATGCTCGCGCTGCCGTTCGCCGAGGGGACCTTCGATGCGGCGACCGTAGGCTTCGGCGTGCGGAACGTCGCCGATCTCGAGCTCGGCCTGCGCGAGCTCCGGCGGGTGCTGCGCCCGGGCGGGCGGGTCGCGATTCTCGAGATCACCCAGCCGCGCGGCGCTCTTCGCCCGTTCTTCGCGGTCTGGTTCGATCACATCGTTCCAGCGCTCGGAAAGGTGCTTCCCGGCGGTGCCGCCTACAGCTACCTGCCGGCGTCGGTGAAGAGGTTCCCGGACGCCGAGTCGCTGGCGCGGATGCTGCGCGAGTGCGGATTCGGCGACGTGTGCTTCCAGCTGCTCGCCGGATCGATCGTGGCGCTGCACACGGGTGCCGCCGAGTGAGCCGGCAACTGGCGGAGGTCCACGCGACGCCTGGAGTCGCGGCGTACATGGCGGAGGTCGAGGCGGGCCTGGCGCGCGCGGTGGCGGTCCGGCCCGGGCTGGCGCAGGCGGTGGCAGGCGAGGCGCTGTCGGCGGGCGGCAAGCGGCTGCGCCCGCTGCTCTGCTTTCTCACCGCCGACGGTGAGCCGTCGGTCGCGGCCGGCGTGGCAGTCGAGATGGTGCACATGGCCACCCTCGTGCACGACGATCTGGTCGACGGGGCGCGCCTGCGCCGCGGCCTTCCGGCTGCGTGGTCGGTCTACGGTGCAGACGCGGCGAAGGCGGCGGGCGACTATCTGTATGCCTGCGCATTCGCGGTCCTGGCCGCAACCGGTGACACCCCCGCGGTGCAGACGCTCGCGGGTGCCGCGTTGTGCCTCGCTCGTGGTGAGGCGATGCAGAAGCTGCAGGCGCACCAGCCCGAGACACCGATCGAGGCCTATCTCGAGCGCTGCTCGCTGAAGACGGGGAAGCTGATCGAGGCCGCCTGTCTGCTCGGCTCGGGAGGCGATCCCGGGCTCGGCGCGTACGGCAGCGCCCTCGGAATCGCGTTCCAGATCGCCGACGACATCCTCGACTGCGTCGGGCAGACGCAGGAGACCGGGAAGATCCCCGGCACCGACCTGCGCGAGGGCACACCGACCATGCCGCTCATCTACGCGGCCGAGCAGGACGAGCTCGTTCGCGCGGCCCTCGCCGGCGGCTCGTTGGACGGAGCGCTCGTGCGCGTCGCAGCGACCGACGCCCTCGGCCGCTCGCGACAGGCGGCGCTCGACTACGCTGCCGGCGCGAGGTCGTGCCTCGGCTCGCATGCTCATCGAGAGGAGTTGGAAGCGTTGACGTACGCCGTGGTGGACCGCGCCGGATGACCGAAGAGACGTCACTGATCAAGCTCGGCCGGATCGGCTACGTCAACATGGCTCCGGTCTTCTTCCGCCTCGACGCCGCCGTGGAGGAGATGGTCGGCGTGCCCACGGATCTCAACCGCCGTCTGGTCGACGGCGAGCTGGACGCGGCGCCGATCTCCTCGATCGAATACGCGCGCAACGCCGATTCGCTGAGGCTGCTGCCGCGGCTGTGCGTCTCGAGCGAGGGAGCCGTCGAGTCGATCCAGCTGATCTCCAAGACGCCGCTCCAGCGCATCCGCACCGTCGCGGTGACGCCCGAGTCCGCGACATCCGTCGTGCTCACGAAGGTGCTGGTCCCCGACGCCGAGCACGTGCCCCTCGGAGAAGACGCCGAGGCGAAGCTCCTGATCGGCGACGCGGCGCTGAAGTCGGCGTTCGAGGATCCGACACCGCACCACGATCTGGGACGGCTGTGGCTCGAGCTCACCGGCCTGCCGATGGTGTTCGCCGTCTGGGCCGCGCCCGAGCCGACTCATCCGGGCCTCGTGGAGCTCGAGGACGCTCTCGTCGCGTCGGTGCGGGCGGCGCGTGCCGACCCCGAGCTGCTCGCCTTCGAGTCGGCGGAGCGCTACGGCTATCCGGCAGGCTTCCTCGCCCGCTACTTCGAGAAGCTCCGCTATCGCTTCGGCCCGCGCGAACGGGCCGGCCTGTACACGTTCCTCGAGATGGCGCGCGACGTCGGCGAGCTCGACGACGTGCCAGAGCTCCGGTTCGTCACGACGACCGGCGCGGTCGCCTAAGATCCCGAGGCAGTCACGCCGATGACGGCCGCCATCGAAACGTCCGGCCTGACCAAGACGTACGAGACCACCCGCGCGGTGATCGATCTGAGCCTGCGGGTCGACGCCGGTCAGGTGTTCGGCTTCCTCGGCCCCAACGGAGCGGGGAAGACGACCACGATCAGGATGCTGCTCGCCCTGCAACGGCCGAGTGCCGGTCACGCGGCCGTTCTCGGTCTCGACTCGCATCGAGACAGCGTCGAGATCCATCGCCGAATCGGCTACCTGCCGGGCGAGCTCGAGCTCTACCCGCACCTGACGGGGAAGCAGCACCTCGACTGGTTCTCGCGCGCCAGGACCACGTACGACGCGTCGTTCGCACACATGCTCGTCGACCGGTTCGACGTGACGCTCGACCGGCCCGTGCAGGAGCTGTCCAAGGGCAACCGCCAGAAGATCGGGCTCGTGCTCGCGTTCATGCACCGCCCGGAGCTGGTGATCCTCGACGAGCCGACCTCCGGCCTCGATCCGCTGATGCAGAACGAGTTCGAGCGGCTCGTCCGCGAGACCGTCTCCGAAGGGCTGACGGTCTTCCTGTCCTCGCATGAGCTGGACGAGGTGCAGCGGCTGGCGGACCGGGTCGCCATCATCAGATCCGGCAGGCTCGTCGCGGCGGACACCGTCGAGCACCTCCGGCGAAGCGCACCACGGCGACTGGAGGCGCAGTTCCGCCGCCCCGTCGACCGGTCGATCTTCACGGGCATCGACGGTGTCACGATCTCGTCCTCCGACGGTGACAGCATCGCCCTCCAGGTCACCGGCGAGCTCGCGCCGGTCCTGAAGGTGATCGCCGAGCACGAGCCGGTCGACCTCGTCTCGCGCCCCGCCGACCTCGAGGAGCTGTTCCTCGATCTCTACCGTGAGGCCCCCGAGCAGGAGCCGCCGGATGCGAGCTGACATCGCACGCCTCGACATCTCGAGCCGGCGCCGAAGCCTGATCGGCTATGCGGCCGGGATGGCGGCCTACTGCCTGGTCGTCGTCGCCCTCTATCCGGCCTTCGAACACTCCTCGTCCCTCGACGACTTCGTCAAGAGCGACTCGACCGCGGCGGCCCTGTTCGGCGTCACGGAGCCGTTGTCGTCATCGGTCGGCTGGCTCAACGGCAACATCTACGCCAACTTCTTCCCGCTCGTCCTGCTGCTCCTGACCGTCGGTTACGGCGCCGCCTCCCTGGCGGGGCAGAACGACGACGGGACGCTCTGCCTGCTCGCGACGCTCCCGGTGCGGCGGAGCAGGATCGTCTTCGAGAAGGTCGCGGCGATGGTCCTGCAGGCCGTTCTGGTCTCGGCGGCGGTCGCCGCGTGCGTGCTCGTCGGACGGTCCTTCGACCTGACCGTCACCTTCGGCAACGCCCTCTCCAGCTCGGCTGCCGTCGCTCTGATGGGCATCGACTTCGGTCTCGTCGCCATGGCGGTCGGCGCCCTCACCGGGAAGCGGGGCACCGCGATCGGTGTCGCCACGGTGCTCGCCGTGACCTCCTACCTGATCGGCTCGCTGGCCGCCGTGGTCTCCTGGCTCGGGCCGGCGAAGTACCTGTCGCTCTTCTACTGGTCGGTGGGGGCAGACCAGATCGGAAGCGGTGTGACGCTTGCCGACTATGCGGTGCTGATCGTCGTTTCTGTCTGTGCTCTCTACTCGACGGTGATCGCATTCCGGCGCCTCGATCTCAGCTGACCCCGGTGGAATGATGTTCGCCATGCGCGGAGCCGACCGGATCGAGGTGCGCCGTCTCCAGGCAGGCGAGCTGCAGGAGCAGCTCGACTCCCTCGCGGGGGTGCTCGCCGACTGCGTCGCCGGCGGCGCTTCCGTCAGCTACCTGGAGCCGTTCTCGCACGAGGACGCCCGTACCGCCTTTCGGGGCTTCGCCGCCGAGGTCGAGCAGGGACGCCGCCTGATCCTCGCCGCGTTCGACGGCAGCGTGCTCGTCGGCACCGTGCAGCTGATCCTGGCGGTTCCGCCGAATCAGCCTCACCGCGGGGAGATCGCCAAGCTGCTCGTCCACCGCTCCGCCCGCCGGCGCGGCATCGCCGAGCGCCTGATGGAACGGGCCGAGGACGAGGCTCGGACGGAAGGGAAGACCCTACTCGTGCTCGACACCGTGACCGGCGACGCCGCTGAACGGCTCTACGCGCGGCTCGGCTGGACGACCGTCGGTGTGATCCCGAACTACGCGCTGTACCCGGACGGCCGGCCCTGCGACACGACGGTGTTCTTCAAAGCGCTGTAACCGGGTCACCGACGCGGATCAGGCCGCCGACGACGACGTCGGCGTTGATGCCGGCGCGATGAGCGAGCTCCTTGATGATCCCCGGACGGGTCATCGCCTCGAGGTGGGTGCACGGCTCGCACAGCTCGACCCCGAGGCACTCGACCTCGCCGACGCGGAAGCGTCTCCCCACGAGCCCGTTCAGGTCGACGCCGCGCACCGTCACCTGCCTCCGCGTCTCGCCCGGCGCGAGGCCGGCATCCTCGACGTTCTCGGCCGCGACGAGCGTCAGCGCCTGGCCCGGGCGCGCTCCGTCCGCGTGGAAGTGGCGGTCGCCTTCGAGGCCCAGGCCGGCGACGGCCCGGGCCTCGTCGACCGGCCACAGGGCGCCGGCCTCCTCGGCGCCCAGATGAATCGCCTCGACCGTCACGACCGGCTCACGCCACCCGGCCGAAGCGCTCGGCGTAGCGAGCGCGGCGGCGGGCCGCCTCGGCCTCGCGGTCCTTGGGCGGGGTGGTCGCGACCAGGTCGGCGAGCAGGTGCTCGGTGACGTGTGCGATCTCGTGGACCGCGTGGTCGAAGGCGGCCTGGTTCGCCTTCGAAGGCTTGTTCATCCCGCTGACCTTGCGCACGTACTGGAGCGCCGCCGAACTGACCTCATCCGAGGTCGCAGCCGGCTCGAAGTTGTGGAGAACGCGAATGTTTCGGCACATCGCGCCATTCTACGCAGGCGGCCGCCGGATAGGCTCCGGCCCGTGACGCGAGCACGGACGTCGGTGGCGCTCCTCCTGGCACTCGTGCTCGCGGGTGCCGTTGTGGCCGCACGCCGCGCGCCGACCACCGCGGCGGCCTCGTGCGGCCCGCGCTTCGCACCCAAGACCTACATTCGATCGGTTCAGCGTGCCGTCGCCGCCGGGACGGATCTCTGGGGCAGTCGGCTGCTCGCGTCGCGGAACGGGCCGACGCTCTCCGCCGCGCAGCGGTTCCTCACGCCTCTTCTGCTCGCGACCCAGCGCGGGCAGCGTCCACTGACGCCGTCCGGCTTCTACTACGTGCCGCTCTCGTTCGGTTTCAGCTCCAACGGCCCGGCCGTCTTCGCACTCCATGTGGCCGACGGGAGCGAGATCATCACGCGGCACGTGGGCGGCCCGAGCCTCTCGTTCTACGTGGGCGACGGTCGAGAGCGATACGGCTCGTGCACCGCACGGCTCCATCCGGCGCGGCTCGCCGAGGGCTACCTGCCGATCGTGCAGACGTCGTACGTCGACGCGAAGGGCGTCAAGTACACGCAGGAGTCGTTCGCCGGGCGGGTCTACGGCGCGCGCTCGGTCGTCAGCTTCGTGCAGCTCCACATCGACGCGCGTCGGGCTCGCTCGAGCGCGACCGTTCGTCTCGTGCCCTGGAAGCTGCTCTCCCATACGGCGCCGGACAGGCTCTCGTCCGGGGACAACACACGCCTGATCGTCAGCGACGGCGCCGAGTTCGCCCACGGCGTCGTCTCCTACCACGTCTCTCCCGGAGACGACACGACCGTCTACGCGGAGTGGCTCAACGGCCCCTCCGAGGCGACGCCGCTCACCGCCGATCCCGAGAGCTACGTGGACGCCCGAGCGACCGTCGTCAGCTACTGGTCGAGCCGCCTCACCTCCGGCATGCGCTTCTCCGTGCCCGAGCCCGCCGTCGGCGGCGCTGCCCTCGGGGTCCTCGAACAGGTGCTCCAGTTCGGCTGGCGCTACAGCGTCGGCAATCAATACGAGGAGCTCTCCTTCGCCGAAGCGCTCGACTCGGCCGAGGTCGCGGCCGAATACGGGTTCCCGAGCGTCGCGAAGGTGATCCTTCAGGTCTCCCTGCAACGGCTCAACGGGAAGACGCAGCGCTTCAGCGCATTCCGGGCGGGCCATCTCCTCTCGACGGCGGCTCTCTACTACCGCTTGACCGGAGACCGGGCCTTCGTCCGCCGGGAGACGCCCGGGCTCGCGCGGCTGGTGCTCCGGATCCACGCTCGTCAGGTCAGGCACGGAACGGCGCGTGGGCGGCTGCGGCCCGAGCGGCTGTCATCCGACGTCCACCACGACGTCGACAGCGTCAACGGAGCGATCGCCGCCTGGCAGGGCCTGCTGGCGATGGATCGCGTCTGGGGTGTCACGGGGCACCGTGGCATCGCCGCCCGGGCGCGCTTCCTCGCGCTCGGGATCGCATCGGGGCTTCGCTCGGGGCTGCGGAAGTCGTCTCGGCGCCTCTCCGACGGCTCGCTGTTCGTGCCGGATGCGCTGAACGCGCCGAACGCCGGTCCGTACGCCAGGCTGACCAAGGTTCGCGAAGGCTCGTACTGGAACCTCCTGATGCCGTACGCGCTCGCGTCGGGCTTCTTCCCCGCGCATTCGCGCGAGGCGCACGGGCTCGTCGACTATGTGCTGGCCCACGGCTCGCGGCTGCTCGGCGTGCCGCGTTCGGACGCGCACATCATCTATTCGAACGAGCCGTACGGCTCGGGCCTCGGCGAGGGCTACGGCCTGAACATGTCGCGGTTCATGGCGGACAACGACCACCCCGACCAGCTGGATCTGAGCCTCTACGGCATGCTCGCGATCGGGATGACGCGCGGCACGTACATCTCCGGGGAGGCGATCTCGGTCGTGCCGGTCAACGGCGTGTACTACCGGTCGATGTACATGCCGCCGAACTCGGCTGCGAACGCGTCCTACCTCGAGACGTTCCGTCAGACGCTCATCCACGAGCGGCGCGGCGCGACCGGAGCGCCGGTCGGCCTCGATCTCGCGTTTTCCACGCCGCGAACCTGGCTCTCGAGCGGAAAGACGATCTCCGTCGAAGAGGCGCCGACCAGCTTCGGCCCCGTCTCCTTCTCGATCGCGCGCGCGGGCTCGCGCATCGATGTGCACGTGACGGCGCCGCCCCGCGCGCAGCTGCGGCTTCGCCTACGGCTCCCGGAGGGCGAGCGCATCCGCTCCGTCTCGCTCGGCACCCTGAACCCGGTCTCGGGCACGGTCGACCTCGGGACCCGGCCGGGAGAGACCGAATTGAGCGCCGGCGTTACGCGGTGAGCGCAGCCGGCCGCTCGGCCCGCCGGTACTCCACCGTGTACCCGAGCGAGCGTGGCACGCGGAGCAGGCCCTCGAGATCGAGCTCGATCGTGGCGCCCGCCTTCTGCGTCACCTCGTCCTCGATCGGCAGGTCGAAGTCGTCCGCTCCGAAGTCGAGCGCGCGGAACGCATCTGCATTCTGGGTCAATACCGACGTGCGGACGTGCTTGATGTTGTCGAGGAAGATTCGCGAGAGCGCCATGTGCCGCCAGTACTCCTCGGCCGGGATCTCGCGTCCGCCGAATGCGGTGCCGTACGGCTTGTACGTCCAGCAGAGAAACGAGAACAGGCCGTCGTAGCCGTCACGCAGGCACTCGTCCTGGAAGTCGCGTGTGCGCTGCAGGTGCTCGAGCCGCTCGTCGAGGGTCTCGTCGAAGCCGATCACCATCGTCGCGGTCGTCTTCATGCCGCTCTCGACGATTGCTCGCTGGGCGTCGAAGTACTCCCCGACCGTGTACTTGAACTTGGCGTGACGCTTGCGGAAGTCCTCGGTGAGGATCTCGCTGCCACCGCCCGTCACCCAGTGCACGCCGGCGTTCTGCAGCCGGGCTGCCGCCTCCGCGTATGTGAGCTCGGCGCGGTCCGCCAGGTAGACGAACTCGGCGATCGTCAAGGCGTAGAACTCGACGCGATCTCCGTACCGCTCGCGAACCGAGGCGAAGAGGTCGCAGTAGTAGCTCAGCGGCAGCTTCGGGTTGAAGCCTCCGTTGAAGCCGACGAGATCCCCACCGACCTCGAGCAGCTCGTCGATCTTCGCGAACACGTCGTCGCGGGAGAGGACGTACCCGCCGGCCTGGTTCGGCAGGACGTAGAACGCGCAGTAGTCGCACTGTGCGACACACACGTTTGTGTAGTTGATGATCCGCATGACCATGTACGTGGCGTGGTCCGGCTGGTGAAACCGCGCGCGGGCGCCCTGTGCGAGCGCCTTCAACTGCTCGTCCGGCGCCTCGTTCCACAGACGGCGTGCCTCTGCGACATCCAGGCGGTGCGTCATGCCGGCACCGCTTCTTCGACCGTGACCTCGTCCGGCTCGAGCGTGTCCATGAAGGAGCTGACGGAGAAGACCGCATTGCCCGCGCCGGCCACGCCGTAGCCGGGAGGCGGCTTCAGCCCGTGCCGCTCGAGCGCTTCGCGGTAGGCCTCGAGGAGACGTATGTGGTACTCGAGCGGAGCACCGTTCGGGTTGTCCCGGCCGAGCGGCGTCGAGGGCTCCGGGCACCACGTCGTGAAACGCGGTGTGACGCCCCTGCTCATGAAGTGATCAAGGCCCTCCGTCGTCGACTCGATCGCGGCGTCGACCGTCGGGAAGCCGAACGGCTTCGCCATCTCGACGCCGGCGACGAAGTTCGGGATCACGTAGCGGGGGCCGAAGACCTCCGCGGCGTCGAAGATCCGCCGGTGCCACTCCTCGCGCCCGACGTAGCGCTCCTTGCCGGGTGAGATGAGCTCGAAGAGCCGCTTGTCCCAGACCTCGTAGTTCGGGTGGTAGATCGTGATCCCGTAGTCCTTGTACCGCTGCACCTCCGCTTTCGGCAGCGCCTGAGCGACCACCTTGCCGATCCACCGGTTCGGGAACCGCTCCTCGATCGCCTCGGCGTAGCGCCCGTAGAAGTCGGCCTCGGCGAGCCCGTCGACCGTGCTCGTCACCGAGCCGCCGGTCAGTGTGTAGGCCCTGGACGCGTTCGCCGTGTCGTAGCGGTCGATCAGCGCGAGGGCCTCGAGGACGTCCTCCACCGGCTTGACGCCCGTGTAGGGGCGACCCTCCTTCTTGTGCTGGCGCCAGTTGTGGTTGATGTCGCAGAACTGGCACTCCTCCTTGGCCCCGAAGTACTGGCAGAGGCGCAGCACGGTGAGATAGATGAGGTAGCCCCACTGGATGGTGGGAGCGGTCTCCATCACGGTCTTGCCGTTCGCGAGCTCGTGGCGGTAGTACTCGGGCATCGGGGGCAGGCCCACGTCGGCAACGGTGCGGCCGTCGAGCGTCAGGAGCAGCGGCCCAGCTTCGCCGCGCGTGACACGGTACGGCGAGTCGGGGTTGACGCGCACGGACACGATGGTGCGGCGGAGGGCGTACGGGCCTCCGGTCAGCGCGATCTCCTCGGGCGGACGGCGTCTCGCGGCCTCGCCGAGCTGGGTGAGAGGCTTCTGGTCGAACGAGAAGATGAAGTAGGACTTCGGCTTGACCTCGCCGTCCAGGTTGTCGGTCAGCGCCGAGTCGGCAAAGTCGATCCCTGTGCGGAGAAGGTCCTCCTTCAGCACGGCCTCGGGCGGGATGTGCGGGAACCGCGCCATCAGGCCTTCGACCAGCTCGGTGCGGGCGCTCACACGAGCAAACTAGCGGAGGGCGCCCCATTCGGGCGGGCGCCCTCCGCGGGGGGCCGCTCAGTGCCGCTTGTTCTTCTGCTCGTGCTTGCTCTTCGCCCCGCCCTTGCCCTTGATGCTCGTCAGCGTGTTGGCGCCGCCGACGAGCGTGCAGCGGATCTGCGCCACGTCGTTCTGCTTGAACTTCCCGTTCACGTCGGCGGACTTGTCCGACGGAATCGCGCAGGTCAGGCCCGCGACGGTGATCGACGTGGTCGAGAGCGCCGAGATCGTTCCGCGGGCCGAGCTCTTCTCGGCCGTCGGGTGGGGCGACTTGCACGAGCCGCGGCCGACCTCGACGGCAGCTCCTCCGGTCGTCCCGCCACCGAGCTTGCCACCGGTGAACCCGGATGCGGCCGAGAACGTGGCCGACAGGTTCGCGACGAGCCCGCTCGCCGGAGCGTGTGCGCGTCCATTCGCCAGGCCGGCGATCGCGCCGTGGTCGTAGACCGCGGAGTAGTTCGCGGACGTCTTTCCCCCCGTCGGCTGGGCGATCTTGAGCGAGCCGCTGACGACGCCGATGCCGTCCGTCGTGTTGATCACGCTGCGGGCGCGCAGGGTGATCGCCCCGGTGAGATCCGCATCGCCCGTGGCCTGACCCGTGTACCTGCCCTCGGTCACCACGATCGTCTTGCCGTCCGTCGTCGTGCACGTGCGACTCGAGGTGTTCGCGCCTGCGGCCGAGAACGTTCCGGCGACCGCGCTCACACTCTTCGCGCCCTCCATGCCGTCGGCGACGGCGTACCCGGTCGCGACGAGCCCGACGAGCAGCGCGGCCATATACGTCAACTTCCGCATGCAGTTCCTCCATTCGTCCCGGGAGCGATGTGCTCTGACCTTGTTCGCAGGTCGTGCGCTCCGCGCAAGGGAGACGTAAGGGCGAGGTAAACCGCCTCGTTCCTGCGGCTTGGCTACCCTCGGGCGAGGGTGCTCCGCCGTCTCTCGACTCTGCTGTTGCTCGCGGCGGCCTTTGCGGCTCCCGCCCAGGCGCAGAGCACGACCTTGCTCCCGGGGCTCACCTACGACCGCACCGTGGAGTTCACACCCTACGGCGCCGTCGTCCTGGACGTGCTCACCGCTCCGCGGCCGGGCGATCAGAACGGCCTCTTTCAGCTCCAGCCGGTCCTCGCACGCGGGACGGTGCTGGGCGGCCGTGAGAAGCTCACGCAGATCGAGAAGGACGTTTCGGCCCAGGCAACCGTGGCCGGCATCAACGGCGATCTCTTCAGCGCGGCCGACGGGCACCCCGCGGGGATCCTCATGTCGGGTGGGGTGCTGGAGCATCCGCCCTACGGCGCGCGGTCCTCGATCGGTGTCGACTCCGCCGGCGGGCTGAACGTGGACCGGGTCAAGTTCTTCGGCACGTGGCGGGGAACGGGGCAGCGCCGGAAGCTGAGCGGCCTCAACCAGGCCCCGGCCAAGGGGCAGGTCGTCCTGCTCACTCCCGCGTTCGGGCCGAAGGCGCCGGCCGTTCCCGGCTCGGCCGAGATCGTCCTGCAGGCCTTCCCCGCGACGACGCCCAACGCCGACCTGTCCGCCGCCGTCAGCGCGGTGGGTGTGAACGGCGGCGAGCCGATCCCGCCCGGAGGAGCGATCATCCAGGCGACCGGCTCGCTCGCCGCCAAGCTCCAGGCCGAAGCTCCCGTCGGCACCGAGGTCACCGCGCGGCTGATCCTGCAGCCCGCCTGGGCGAATGTCGGTGCGGCGCTGGGAGGTGGGCCCGTGCTCGTGCGGGGCTCTGCGCCGGTGTTCCGGTCGCTGGAGGACTTCACGAACGACCAGATCGCCGGTCGCTCGCCGCGGGCCGGTGTCGGCCAGCTCGCCGACGGCCGCATCATTCTCGTCGCGGTCGACGGCGACCAGCCGGGCTACAGCGCCGGCCTCACGAACTTCGAGCTGGCGCAGACGATGGCCCGCCTCGGCGCGGTCACTGCGGCGGGAGTCGAGGCCGGACGTGACGTCACGGCCGCGTTCGACGGGCAGCTGCTGAACAGGCCGAGCGGCGCGGGCGGCGAGCGCGGTGTCAGGGAGGCCCTGCTCATGGAGTACTTCGGCGTCTACGCGCCGCCGGTGCCCGTCCCGCTCCTGACCGGCGAGCCGGGCAGGACGGAGGAGCAACTGTCGTACAAGATCGTCCGTCCGTCACAGGTGACCGCGCAGCTGATCGGCCCCGACGGTGCGCCGCGGGTGCTCGAGGCGGGCGTCCAGCACCTTCCCGGTTCCTACGCCTTCACCTACTCCACCTTCGACGTCGAGGGGACGTGGCACTGGAATGTCACCGCAACCGACGACCTGCAGCGGCCGTCCACCATCGACCGGACGTTTCGGTACGACACCACTCTCCGCGGCCTGACCGCGCCGAAGGTCGCCCGCGGCAGCGTCGCGATCCGATTCATGCTGTCACGGGTTGCAAGCGTCACCGTGCGCATCGAGACGCCGACCGGCGTGCTCGTGCGCGCGCTCGCTCCGTCGAGCCTGCAGGCCGGCGTCCGGTCGATCGTCTGGGACGGGCGCCTGCCGCACGGCACCCCCGCATACAGCGGATCCTACGTTGCAGACGTTTCGGTGACGAGCTCGGTCGGCACGTCCAGCCTCTCCACGACGTTCGCCTTCAGACGCACCGGTTAGAGTCGCCCCGTGACGTCCTGGCTTGCGCACTACGGCGTTCTCGCCGTGTTCGTGCTGATGATGATCGATGCCGTGTTCCCCGCGGCGAGCGAGCTCGTGATGGTGTACGCCGGTGCGCTCGCCTCCGGTGCGCTGAGCAAGACGTTCGATGTGCTCGGCTGGCACGTGACCGGTTTCACCGCCTACATCGTCGTGGTGCTCGCGGGAGTGCTCGGGTACCAGGTCGGCGCGATCGGCGGCTGGTGGATCGGCGATCGGGGAGGCACGCCCTTCGTCCACCGCTACGGCCGGTGGTTCCATCTCACGGCTGCGAAGCTCGAGCGGGCCGAGCGTTGGTTCACGCGCTGGAACGACTGGGCGGTCCTCGTGGGGCGCATCACCCCGGTCGCCCGCTCCTTCGTCTCGATTCCAGCCGGGGTCTTCGAGAGCCCGTTCGCGCGCTACAACGCCCTCACGCTCGTTGGCAACTCGATCTGGTGCCTCGTGTTCGCTGCGATCGGCTGGGCTCTCGGCTCGAACTGGGACACCTTCCACAAGGACTTTCGCTGGGTCGAGTACGCGGTGGTGGTGGGAATCCTCGCCGCGGCGGCGTATTGGGCCCTTCGACAGCGCCGCACGGCTACGATTGCCCGCGCCGATGACGATTCCCCACGTTGACGTCAAGGCGCAGTACGCGCCGCTGATCCCGGAGCTGCAGGAGGCGTTCACCCGCACACTCGAGTCCGGCCGCTTCATCTTCGGGCCGGAGGTCGAGGCCTTCGAGCGAGAGGCCGCTCAGCGGCTCGGCACCGAGGACTCGGTCAGCTGCGCGAACGGCACGGACGCACTGGTGCTCGTTCTCGATGCGATGGGGATCGGCCCCGGCGACGAGGTGATCTGCCCGGCGTTCACGTTCTATGCGACCGCGGAGTCGATCGTGCGGCGCGGCGCCACGCCGGTCTTCGCGGATATCGATCCGGTGACGCTCAATCTCGACCCGGCCGACGTCGAGCGCCGCATCACCGAGCGCACGAGGGCGATCATGCCGGTGCACCTGTTCGGTCGTCCTGCGCCCGGCCTCGGCGGGCTGGGCCCGCCGGTGATCGAGGACGCCGCCCAGGCGTTCGGTGCGGCGGGCATCGCAACGAGCGTCGCGTCGACGTTCAGTTTCTTTCCGACGAAGAACCTCTTCGCTCTCGGTGACGGCGGCCTGGTCGCGGTCAACGACCCGGAGCTCGCGCAGCGCATGAGGATGCTGCGGTTCCACGGCTCGGCCGCGAAGAAGGAGTTCCTCTACGTCGGCTACAACTCGCGTCTCGACGCGATGCAGGCCGCGTTCCTGCGCATCTTCCTGCGCCGCATCGACGACTGGAATCTCGCGCGCCGCAAGGCCGCCGCTCGTTATACGGAGCTTCTGGCCGGGCTCGTCGACACACCGGTCGACGAGCCCGGCCACGTCTACCACATGTACTGCGTCCGCTCGCCCGAGCGCGACCGGCTCGCCGATGCCCTCGAGGAGGCCGACATCGGTTTCGCCGTGTACTACCAGCCGCCGCTGCACCTGCAGCCGGCGCTGCGGTACCTCGGCTACTCCGAGGGCGATTTCCCGGAGACCGAGCGCGCAGCGCGCGAGAACCTGTGCCTGCCGCTGTGGGCCGGGATCACGGAGGAGCAGCAGGTCGAGGTCGTCTCCGTCCTCAAGCGCGCATCCGAGCTCGTCCATCGCTGAGCATGCGGTTCCCGGTGAACCGACACCGAGTTTGGCAACTTGCGTTCGATGCGGTTCTGATCGTCGCCGCGTGGCAGCTGACGTTCTTCCTGCGGTTCGACAAGACCACGCCGATCTTCTATCGGCATCTGCTCGACTGGCAGGTCGTCGCGCTCGTGGTGGCGATCAATCTCTCGACGTTCGTGCTCTTCGGGTTCTACAACCGCTGGTGGCGCTACGTCTCCACACGCGACATGTGGGGCGCGTTCCGCGGTGTCACCGTCGCATCGGCGATCACGTACCTCGTTCTCTACGCATTTCCACCGGCGCACACGTCGCGTCTCCCGCGCGGCGTCGCCGCTCTCGACTACCTGTTGCTGCTCGCCTTCGTAGCGGGTACGCGCCTGCTCGCGCGGACCTTGATCGAGCGGCCGCCGGCCGGTCTCGTGGCGCACGGCAAGGAGGTCTTGATCGTCGGCGCCGGGGACGCCGGCCAGCTGATGGTCCGAGAGCTCCAGCGCAACCGTCAGCTCCATTACACGCCCATCGGGTTCGTCGACGACGACCCGCGCAAGCGCGGCGACCGCATCAACGGCGTGCGGGTGCTCGGCACGACCGACGACCTCAAGCACCTGCTGCGCGACAACAAGCCGGACGAGGTGCTGATCGCGATCCCGTCGGCGCCGGGCCGGGTGCGCCAGAAGATCGTCGAGACGTGCCTCGCCGAGCGGGTGACCGTCAAGACGCTGCCGGGGCTGCACGAGCTGATCGCGGGCGACCTCAACCTCGGCGCGCAGATCCGGCCGGTGCAGGTCGAAGACGTTCTCGGCCGCCAGCAGGTGGAGGTCGATCTCGGGCTGGTCTCGTCGTACGTCAAGGACAAGACCGTGCTCGTCACCGGCGCAGGCGGCTCGATCGGCTCCGAGCTCTGCCGACAGCTCTCGCGGCTCGGCTCGGCCCGCCTCGTGCTCGTCGACAAGGGCGAGTCCGCGCTGTTCGAGATCGAGCGCGAGCTCGTCGACGAGCGCGAGTACACCGCCGCCATCCCGGTGCTGGCCGACGTCGGCGACAAGGCGAAGATGCAGCAGGTCTTCGAGCGCTATCGCCCGCAGGTGCTCTTTCACGCGGCCGCCTACAAGCACGTTGGCATGCTCGAGGCGAACCCGCTGCAGGCAGTGTCCAACAACGTTCTCGGGACGCGAGCGCTCGCCGAGGTGGCGGTCGAGTTCGGTGTCGAGCGCTTCGTCCTGATCTCCACGGACAAGGCTGCGAACCCGAAGAACGTGATGGGCCAGTCGAAAGCCCTGTGCGAATGGATCGTCGAGTCGTTCGCACTGCATCCCGAGGTCGAAACCCGGTTCGTCGCGGTCCGCTTCGGCAACGTGCTCGGCTCTTCGAGCTCCGTGATCCCGATCTTCCGCAAGCAGATCGAGCGCGGCGGCCCGGTCCGGGTGACGGACCCGGAGATGACTCGTTTCTTCATGACGATCCCGGAAGCCTCGTCGCTCGTCGTGCAGGCGGGTGCGATGGGCGGCCGCGGCCAGGTCTACGTGCTCGACATGGGTGAGCCGGTGAAGATCCTCGACCTCGCCCGGCAGATGATCCACCTGTCGGGGAAGGACGAGTCGCAGATCCCGATCGTCTTCACCGGCGCGCGGGCGGGTGAGAAGGTGCACGAGGTGCTCTGGAACGAAGGCGAGGCCGTCGGGCCGACATCGCATCCGAAGATCATGCGTGCCGCCCGGCCTCAGATCGACCCGGCCTGGCTCGAGGAGTCGCTGGCGACGCTCGAGGGGCTCGTCGAGGAGGGAGACACCCTCGCGGTCGTGGCGAAGCTGCGCACGATGATCACGGAGCCGGTCCGCACGGGGCGCGAGGCTGTCCTGGAAGACACCTGGCACTGAGGGTACGGCTGGGCTCCGACCGCGTGGGTACGGTGGCTCGATGGACCCGCTCGACGGCCTGAATCCCGAGCAGCGCCGTGCCGCCGAGGCCGTGCGAGGCCCCGTGTGCATTCTCGCCGGGGCCGGCTCGGGCAAGACCACGACGATCACCCGCCGGGTGGCGCAGCAGGTCTCCGCCGGAGCGTTCGCCCCTGCCCAGATCATGGCCGTCACGTTCACCGACAAGGCTGCGGGCGAGCTGAAGCATCGGCTGGCGGCGCTCGGGGCACCCGGTGTGCGGGCGTCGACCTTCCATTCCGCCGCCCTGCGCCAGCTGCGCCACTTCGCGCCGGGTGCGGTCGGGCGGATCCTGCCGTCGAAGGCGCTCATCCTCCGCCAGATCGCGAACTCGCTGCCGGCGCCGTTCAAGTTTCGCCCGGCGGGCGACCTCGCGACGGAGATCGAATGGGCGAAGAATCGTCGCATTCCCGCCGATCGCTACGCCGACCGCGAGCCGCCGATCCCGCTCGACCTGATGCAACGGGTCTATCGCGAGTACGAGAGGCGCAAGGCCGCGGACGGCCTGGTCGACTTCGAGGACCTGCTCGAGCTGACCGTCCGGCTCTTCGAGGAGAGCGACGAGGTGCGCGAGACGTTTCGGGCGCAGTACCGGGCCTTCACCGTCGACGAGGTGCAGGACGTCAACCTGCTCCAGCAGGAGCTGCTCGATCTCTGGCTCGGCGATCGAGACGACCTCTGCGTCGTCGGCGACGACTACCAGTCGATCTACGGCTTCACGGGTGCAAGCCCCGACTATCTGCTCGCCATGCCGCGGCGCTTTCCGCACGCGCTGGTCGTGCGGCTCGAGGAGAACTATCGGTCGACGCCGCAGGTGCTCGCGCTCGCGAACAGGCTCGTGCCGAACCTCGGAGGCGCGGAGAAGACGCTGCGATCGGTGCTTCCGGACGGCGCCGAGCCCGTCGTGCGCCCCTACGCCGCGGCGGCCGACGAGGGCGCCGCGATCGTCGCAGAGCTGCGCGCGCTTGCCTGCCCCCTCGACCAGGTGGCGATTCTCGCGCGCACGAACGCCCGCCTGACCGACTTCGAGGAGATCTTGCACGAGGCGCGCATTCCGTTTCAGGGATCGTCACTGCTCGAGCGCGATGCAGCCCGCCGGCTGACGCGGCGGCTCGAGCGCACCTCGGCGCCGGCCGCGGGAGCCGTCCGGGAAGCGGCGCTCGAAGCCGGCTGGCTCGAGCGCGTGCCGGACAAGCTCGGCGAGCGCGAGGCGGTTCGCCAGCAGGACCTCGCCCGGCTCGTTGCGCTCGCCTCCGGCTTCGACGGGGACGCTGCAGCCTTCGTGGAGGATCTTCGCAGTCGGTTCGCCCCGGGTGGCGACGGTGCGCGCGGCGTCAATCTGCTGACGCTGCATCGCGCCAAGGGCCTCGAGTTCGAGGCCGTCTTCATTCCGCGCCTGGAGGAGAAGGAGCTGCCGTCGAAGCAGGCACGCACGCCGGCCGAGCTCGCCGAGGAGCGCCGGCTGCTCTACGTCGGCATGACGCGCGCGAAGCGCGTGCTCTGGCTGACCTGGTCGGGCAAGCGCTCGCGCTTTCTCCAGGAGCTCGGTGCCACGGCGAGCGCGCCGGCCGAGAAGCCCGAGTGGACGGCGGAGGCGAAGCGGCTGCGCGATTGGCGGCTCGAGCGCGCCAGGGCCGAAAACGTCCCGCCCTATGTCGTCTTCCACGACAGCGTCCTGCACGCGATCGCTGCCGCCCGCCCGCGGTCGCTCGGCGAGTTGTCGCAGATCGCAGGCGTCGGGCCGGCGAAGCTGGAGCGCTACGGCCCTGATGTGCTGGCGCTGATCTCCTGATCCAGTGCGGAAAGCAACAGGTCGAGGAGCAGCTGCGGGTCGCGGCGCTCGCGTGGTCCGGCGATGCGGTCGCGTTTCCGCAGGTCGAGCGCGCGCGGGTCGGTGAGCGGCCGGAGTCGTCCCTCCCGGATCAGCTGCTCGTCGACGCCGCCGAGCCGGCCGCCGTAGGTCGTGTACACGGGCACTCCGAGAGCGGCCGCCTCGCGGTTCATCGTTCCGCCCGCCGAGACCACCAGATCGGCGAGCGCGATCAGGCTCTGCGCGTCGACGGCCTCCTCCGGCACGATCACGGACGGCAGTGCGAGTGCCTTCACGAACTCGCGTTGCTCCTCGGTCCGCGGGATCACGAACGCGTGGACGTCGCCGGACCGACCGAGATGCTCGAGTGTCAACGGGAAGAGCGGATTCGAGTGACGGTGGTACAGCGAGACGTCGGGCGGCGGGCGCAGCACGACGAGCACGCGGGACGGGTCGATCGACCAGTCGGTCAGCACCGACTCGTCCGGCTCGAAATCGGAGAGGTAGTACTCCTCCTTCAGCCCTGGGTACTGCTGCAGCTTCGGCGGAACGGCGCCGTAGGTCTTCAGCCGCTCGGGCGGGATCGCAGCGGGCACGACGACACGCGTCGCAGCGCGGCAGCCGAGCTGATGCTGCAGCCAGGCCCATTCGTAGTCGAACGTCGTCGAGCTCGGAATGCCGAGCCGGTGCGCCGTCATCGTCAGCTCGTGGGAGCCGTGGGCGAGCGCGAGATCGAAGTGACGGTCCTTCGCGAAGCGCCGCAGTGCCGTCAACCGCGCGCGCATCTGCGCTGCCTTGCCGAGCGCGGAGCGGCCGCCGTGATGGCCGATCACCGTCGCCGTCATCCCGTGCGCCTCGATCAGCTGAAGCGTCTGCGCATACTCGCGTGCGGTGATCTCCACCTCGTGGCCCTGCGCCTCGAGCAGCTGCACGAGCGGCCGGAAGACGAGCGGATGCGCGCTCGCGGTGAAGTCGACCCATACTTTCACTGCGTCATCGATTCGAGCGAGACCTCGCGGGTGATGCCTTCGACGTGGCGCTCGTGCCACAGCGTGAACGCGAGCAGGCCCCACAGCTGGCGTGAGAGATCCTCGCGGCCGGAGACGTGGTCGTCGATCACCCTTTGCACCGCGGTCGGTTGCAGGTATCCCTGACGCCGAAGGGTCTCGGCCGACAGCGTCTCCCGCGCGAACGGCTCGAGCTCGCCGCGCAGCCACGCTGCCGCGGGAATCGAGAAGCCGCGCTTGCGCCCGTGCACGATCTCGTCGGGCAAGAGCGGGCTCATCGCCTTTCGCAGCAGCCGCTTCTTCGACAGGCCGCGAACCTTGTGCCGCACGGGCAGGGAGAAGGCGAAGTTCGAGACGACGGTGTCCATGAACGGCACGCGTGCCTCGAGCGACCACGCCATCGAAGCCCGGTCGGTCTTCGTCAGCAGGTCGTCGACGAGGTAGAGGCCGAAGTCGACGTCCTGTAGCCGCGTCAGGAGCTCGTGGCCCTCCGTCCCGGCGAACCGCTCGCGGTAGCGGGTGAGCGGGTCGTAGTCGCTGTCGCCGCCGGTCAGCTCCGCGCGCACGTCCGCCGCAAAGATCTCCTTGTAGGCGTGGTGGCGCTCCAGCGGCGGCATGCCGGCGGCCCGCGTGAATCGCTTCAGCCGGTAGTCGATGCTCGCCTTGCGCGTCGAGGACGGGAGCCGGTCGACCGCCGGCCGCGCGCGGGCGGCGAGCGGGCCGAAGCGCTCGGCGAGCAGGTCGGCGACGTAGGTGTAGTACCCGCCGAAGAGCTCGTCCCCGCCCTCGCCCGACAGTGCGACCTTCACGTCCTCGGCCGCGAGCTTCGAGACGAGATAGGTCGGCAGCGCCGAGGAGTCCGCGAAGGGCTCGTCGAACGCGTCGGCGAGAGCGGGCAGGAGGAGCGCGGCGTCCGGGCGCAGCGTCAGGTCGCGGTGGACGGTGCCGTAACGTCGCGCGACCGCCTGCGCGCCGTCGAGCTCGTTGAACGACGCTTCTTCGAAGCCGATCGAGAATGTCCGCACCGCTTCCGACGACTCTTCGGCGGCGAATGCCGTGAGCGCTCCCGAGTCGACGCCGCCCGAGAGCAGCACGCCGACCGGCACATCTGCGATCAGGTGTGCGCGTACCGAGTCGCGCAGCCGCGCACGGCACTCCTCGACCAGCTCCGCCTCGTCCTCGCCATGACGCGGCGGCAGCGGGCCTGTGGGCGCGAAGCAGGCGATCGACGTGCGGCCGTCGTGCCACGTGAGTGTGTGGCCCGGCAGCAGCTTGCGGATGCCCTTGAAGATCGAGAGCGGGGCGGGCACGACGTTGAACGTGAGGAACGCCTCGAGCGCGTCGGGGTCGACCTCGCCACGGGGCAATGCGTCGAGCTCCGAAGCGAACGAGAGCTCGCCGCCGACATCGCGATAGGCGAGCGGCTTGATTCCGAAGCGGTCACGCGCAAGCACCAGCCGCCGTTGACGCGCGTCCCAAACGGCGACCGCGAACATCCCGCGCAGTCTCTCCCACAGCTCCGGACCCCACTGTTCGTACCCGTGGACGAGCACCTCGGTGTCGCAGCGGCTGCGGAAGCGGTGCCCGGCCCGCTCGAGCTCGTGCATCAGCTCGCGGTAGTTGTAGATCTCGCCGTTCTGCACGACGGCCACGGTGCCGTCCTCGTTGGCGATCGGCTGATCGCCCCCGGTCAGATCGATGATCGCGAGCCGGCGCGCGGCGATCCCCACCGCTCCGTCGAGATGCGCGCCTTCCGAGTCGGGCCCGCGGTGGTGGAGCGTCGCCGACATGCGGCGGAGGCGCTCGGGGTCGACGGCGCCGCGGCTCGAGGCAATCCCGCAGATCCCGCACATGCCGTGAGCCTACGTGCGGCGCCCGAACACCTGGGCGAGCACCCGTACGCCGGTCACGAAGAGCGTCCGCAGGTAGAGGCGCATCGAACGGTCGGCTATCCACTCGAGATCGTGGGCGAGCTTCTCGGCCATCGACGTCTCGTAGCCGCGACGCACCTGTGCGAACCCGGTCAGTCCAGGCCGCACGACGAGACGCTGCCAGTAGGCCGGCAGGTCGCGCGCGAGCTCGGCGAAGAAGCGCGGCCGGATCGGGCGCGGCCCGACGAACGACATGTCCCCCCGCAGGACGTTCCAGAGCTGCGGGATCTCGTCGAGCTGTGAGGCCTTCAGCCAGCCTCCCAGCCGCGTCAGTTCCGCATCGGTGCGCCTGACGAGCTCCTCACCGAGGTACTGGCCGATGCGCTCTTCGGCGCCCGGGCGGAGCGTGCGGAACTTCAGCATGCCGAAGAAGCGCCCGCGGCGGCCGACGCGCTCCCCGCGGTACAAGATGGGGCGCCCGCTCGTCACGAGCATCAGGCCGGCGATCACCAGCCCGATCGGCGCGAGCAGGATCCCGAAGAGGCTCGCGAAGAAGATGTCGAGCACCCGCAGCTCGAGATCGATGCCGCGCTGCTCCGCCTGGGAGGCGAGCCGTGTGTACCCGCTGACGAGCGTGTCCTCGAGCGGTGGCGGCGCCGATGCCACGCGGTCGATGGTAGACCGTGGGACTGTGAGCGTCCTCGGCATCGACCACGTGCAGGTCGCCGCCCCGGCGGGGTGCGAGGCCAACGCGCGCGCGTTCTACGGCGTGCTGCTCGGCCTCGAGGAGGTGCCCAAGCCGGAGGCACTTCGCAGCCGCGGCGGCTGCTGGTTCCGGGTGGGCGGGCAGGAGCTACACGTCGGCGTCGAGCAGCCGTTCGCGCCGGCCCGCAAGGCGCACCCGGGGCTCGTCGTCTCCGATCTCGCCGAGCTCGCCGGTCGCCTGGCGGCCGCCGGCATCGCGGTCGACGTGGACCGCTCGGTCCCCGGGGTGCAGCGCTTCCACGCCGCAGACCCGTTCGGGAACCGGCTCGAGTTTCGCCAGGACCAGAGCCGACTATAAGATTATGTTATGGACACGCGTCAGCTTCGTGCCTTCTGCGAGGTGGTCGAGCGCAAGTCGTTCTCGCAGGCGGCCGAGCGGCTCGGGGTGACCCAGCCGGCGGTCAGCCTCCAGGTGCGGGCGCTCGAGAAGCGGGTCGGCCTGCAGCTCCTCGACCGCTCCGGGCGGCGTGTGGAGCCGACCGAGGCGGGGCTTCGGCTCTACCAGGGAGCACAGCGCCTGCTCGCGCTCGAGGAGGAGATCACGAACGAGCTCGCAGACGAGGCCACCGGCGCGCTCGCAGGCTCGTTCGCGATCGGCGCCTCGACCGGCCCGGGCGGCGTTGTGCTCTCGCAGCTTCTCTGTCGGTTCGCCGCCGTGCACACGCAGCTCCACGTCGCACTGAGCGTGTTCGACACGCAGACGGTCGTCGAGCGGGTCGCCGATCGCACGCTCGAGCTCGGCGTGGTCGGGGCGGCGCCGCGCCATCGCGCAGTCGAGTACGAGCCGTTCTTCCGTGACACGGTGATCCTCGCCTGTCCGCCGCGCCATGCGTTCGCCGGCAAGACCGTGACGCTCGCGGAGCTGAAACGCGAGCAGCTGATCCTGATGCAGGAAGGGGCCGGCGTTCGCCAGATGATCGAGGACGAGCTGCGCCGTGCCGGCACCAGGCTGCGCGACCTCGACGTGCGGCTCGAGCTCGGCCTCCAGGAGTCCGTGACGAGCGCGGTGCGCGGCGGCTACGGCGTCACGTTCATCTCGCGCTCGTCGGTTGAGAACGACCTGGCCGCCGGCACGCTCGTCGAGGCGCGGGTCGAGGGGCTCGAGCTCGAGCGCGAGATCCTGCTCGTCCGTGCGGCCGGCCGCTTCGAGTCGCGGGCGGCGCGCGCCTTCGTCGACTACGCGCGCGAGCGCCTGCAGTGATCGTTCGCTGGAGCATCGATGATCTGCCCGGGACGCTCTCGGAGGTCGGCATCGAGCGGCCGTTCCTGATCGCGAGCCCGCGCTGGCAGGCGCTCGACCTGCCGCAATTCGCCTCGTGGTCGGAGGTCCCTTCCGACCGCGTCGAGGTCCCGCCGAGCGCGGACGGCATAGTCGTCGTCGGCGGCGGCTCGGCGATCGACACCGGCAAACATGCCTCGGCGAAGTTCGGAAAGCCGGTGGTGCACGTGCCGACGACCTACTCGGGGGCGGAGTGGACGACGTCGTACGGGATCCGCTCGCCCGACCGCAGAATTCGCGGTGCCGGTGCGGGCGCGCAGCCCGTGGCGATCGTCTACGACGTCGACCTGACGCTCGACCTTCCGCCGAACGTGACCGCCGGCACCTCGTTGAACGGTCTCGCGCACTGTGCCGAGGCGCTCTACGTGCGAGGCCACGGTCCGGAGGGCGACGAAGAGGCGCTCCGCGGCGCCCGGCTCATCTCGGCGGCGCTGCCCCGTGTGCTCGCGGTGCCGGACGACCGGCTCGCGCGCGAGGAGCTTCTGCAGGGCGCCGCCCACGCCGGTCACGCTCTGGCCCTGAACAGGCTTGCGCTCGCCCATGCGATGGCGCAGGCGCTCGGCGGCACCTACGGCCTACCGCACGGCGCGATGAACGCCCTCTGCCTGCCGCCGGCGCTCGAGTTCAACTCTCGGTTCGTGCCGGACGAGGTTGCGAGCTTCGGTGAGGCGCTCGGTGCCGACCCGGTCGAGCGCACACGTGAGCTCGCGCTGCTCGGCGGGTTCGACCGCCTGCGCGACTTCGGTGTTCCCGAGCACGATCTGGCCCAGGTCGCGGAGGCGGCGTCGCAGAGGGCGGGTAACCAGGCGAATCCACACCCGGCGAGCCCCGTGGAGATCCTGGAGCTCCTCCGCAGCATCTACTGAGGCCGCGGCGGTCGTTCGCGGCTAGCTTCACACCGTGGCCGACCGACCAAATCTCGCTGGCCGCGCGGGCAAGTGGAGTGCAGCCCACTGGAAGACCGCTGCCTTCGGCTGGGTCATCTTCACAGTCGCAGCGATGATCGTCGGCTCGGCGGTCGGCCTGAACGAGCTCGGTGACTCGCAGTCCGGATCGGGTCAGACCGCCCAGGCCGAGGCGATGCTCAGGAGCGCGCACTTTCTCTCTCCCGCCACCGAGGCGGTTCTCGTGCAGCGGCGGGATGGGCGTCCCCTCGTCGGGGAGCCGACCTACACCATCGCGATCGCGTCACTCGTCCAGACGCTCGAACGCCGGCCGGAGCTCGCCAACATACGATCGCCGCTCGATCCTGTTCATACGGGGCTCGTCTCCGCCGACGGCAGGTCGGCGATCATCCAGTTCGACGTACGCGGGAACGCCGACGCCGCCCAAAAGCAGATTCAACCGGCGTTGGAAGCCGTCGCCGGCACGCAGCGCGCGAATCCCGAGTACCGGATCGAGGAGTTCGGGTCGGCGAGCGCGAACCACGTGATCGGCGCGAGCGTGACGAGCGACTTCAAGCGTGCGGAGTACACATCCTTGCCGATCACGCTCGCGATACTCCTGGTTGCGTTCGGCGCGTTGGTCGCCGCCTCGATCCCGGTCGTGCTCGGCTTCACGGCGGTGCTCGGCGCGATCGGGATCTGCGTTCTCCTCAGCCAGCTCTACGCGCTCCCGAACTTCCTCGACAGCGTCATCTTGATGATGGGAATGGCGGTCGGCATCGACTACAGCCTGTTCTATCTTCAGCGGGAACGGGAGGAGCGTCGACGGGCGGCGAGCCCCGATGAGGCGCTTCAGACCGCAGCACGAACCTCCGGCCGCGCGGTCCTGGTCTCCGGCATGACGGTGCTGATCGCGATGGCGGGCATGTTCTTCGCGGGCAATCCGATCTTCACGTCGATGGGAGTGGCGACGATGGTCGTCGTCTTCCTGGCGATGATCGGCTCGGTCACGGTGCTGCCGGCGCTGCTGCACAGGCTCGGCGACCGCGTCGACCGCGGCCGTGTGCCGTTCCTGCGCGGCACCGGTGGGGAGGGCCGGCTCTGGGGCGCGATCCTCCAGCCTGCACTGCGCCGTCCGAAGCTCGCCGTGCTCCTGTCGGGCGGCGCGCTTGTTCTGGCTGCGCTGCCCGTGCTCACGATGCATACGAAGCTGCCGAGCTTCACGGATCTGCCCCGCGACCTTCCGATCGTCCGCACCTATGCGCGAATGATTCGTGCCTTCCCGGGCGCGCCGACACCGGCGGTCGTGGTCGTGCGGGCTCACCCGGTCACGGCGCCGCAGGTGCAGGCGCAGGTGACCGAATTGAAGCGCCGCGCCATCGCCAGTGGTCAGGTGCGCGTGCCCGTCTCGACCCGCATCAGCCCCGACGGAACGGTCGAGGAGATCGATCTCCCTCTGGTCGGGCGCGGCGACGACGCGACGTCGATGCGTGCGCTCGCGCTCCTGCGCGGCACGCTTCTGCCGGAGACGCTCGGCAGCGTCGGCGGTCTGGAGTACGCAACCACCGGGGTGGCGGCGGGGACGAAGGACTTCAACGATCTGATGAAAGCCCGGCTGCCGTTCATCTTCGCCTTCGTGCTCGGCCTCGCCTTCGTCCTGCTGCTCGTGACCTTCAGGTCGATCGTCGTGCCGCTGACGGCGATCGCGCTGAACCTGCTCTCGGTCGGTGCCGCATACGGGATCCTCGTGCTCGTCTTCCAGCACCACTGGTTCGAGAGCCTGCTCGGCTTCACATCGAACGGCGGCGTGACGTCGTGGCTGCCCATGTTCCTGTTCGTCGTGCTCTTCGGGCTGTCGATGGACTACCACGTGTTCATCGTCAGCAGGATCAAGGAGCTCGTCGAAGCCGGCGAGAGGACCGAGGACGCGGTCCTGCACGGCATCACCCGGACGGCGCCGTCGGTGACGAGCGCCGCGGCCGTGATGGTGGCGGTGTTCGGGATCTTCGCGACCCTGACCCTCCTCCAGTTCAAGCAGATGGGTCTCGGCCTCGCGATCGCGATCGCCGTCGACGCGACGGTCGTGCGCGCCGTGCTGCTGCCGGCGACGATGAAGCTGCTCGGCGACTGGAACTGGTATCTGCCCCGCTGGCTGGACTGGCTGCCGCACGAGGCTCCTCGCCCGGCGCCCGCGCCTGCGCGCCGGCTGAGCCGGCGAACCGCCTCATAATCTCTCCTAATAACAGGTATAGTGCAGCGCGTGACGGAATCGTCCTCGAGCTTCGACGTGCTCGTGATCGGAAGCGGCGCCTCGGGGCTCGCCGCCGCGGTCTCGGCCGAGCGGGCGGGCGCACGCGTGGCGCTTGCCACGAAGGGCTCGCTCCAGGCGAACAACTCGTCCAAGGCGCAGGGCGGCATCCAGGCCTCGTTCGGGCCCGACGACTCGCCCGAGCAGCACGCGCAGGACATCTGGCGCTCGTCGCACGAGACTGCGGACCTGCGCCTCGTCGAGGTGCTGACGGGTGACGCGCAATCGGCGATCCACTGGCTCGAGGAGCTCGGGGTGGAGTTCACGCGCGACGGCAACGGCTATCGGCTCGCCAGGTGCGGCGGTGCGACCGCCAAGCGGCTGCTCCAGGTCGGCGACCGCACCGGCCATGCGATCACGAAGCAGTTGCGCGACGCCTGGGAGGCCGGCAGCGGCACGAGCTTCTCGAACGCGCCGCTCAGAGAGCTCGTCGAGCTCGACGGCTTCTGGCGGGCGCGGGTCGGCGAGCGAACCGTCGACGCGGGCACCGTCGTGCTCGCAGCCGGCGGGCGCTGCTACGCGGAGGCCGAGCGGCGCGGCGAGCTGTCGACCAATCATCCCAATGCGACGGGTGAGGTGACTCGGATCGCGGTCGACCTCGGCGCGGAGGCGCGCGACCTCGACGCGCTGCAATACCACCCGAACGGCGGCGCCTGGCCGTCGAACATGCAGGGGTATTCGATCCCGGAGACCACGCGTGCCTACGGCGCCGTGCTCGTGAACGCCGACGGCGACCAGTTCACCGACTCGCTCGGCCCGCGCGATGCGGTCAGCCAGGCGATCTTCGACGAGGTGGAGAAGGGAAAGGGCGTGACGACTCCGGACGGGCGTCCCGCCGTCTATCTCGACACGACGCGCATCTCCGAGAATGACGCCGACGTCTCACTCCCCTACATGCTCCGTCGGTACCGGGGCGCCGGGATCGACCCGCTCAGGGAGAAGATCTTCACCTACCCGGTCCTGCACTATCAGAACGGCGGCCTCGTGATCGACACGAGCTCCGAGACGACGCTCGAAGGCGTCTATGCATGCGGCGAGATCGCCGGCGGAGCACACGGGCGCAACCGCATGATGGGGAACAGCCTTCTCGAATGTGTCGTGTTCGGTCGAAGGGCTGGTCGTAATGCACTCGAGAAGGCTAGGAGCTAGATGACAATCGACACCGTCACCGACCTGCAGCACGCGGTCGAGGATGCCGCGGCGCACCTCTACGTGTGGGCGCTGAAGGACATCCCGCAGGACCTGCGCGACGCGCTCTCGGCTGCGCGCCTGCGCGAGACGTCGATCCCGGGCAAGCGCGTGCTCGAGACGATCCATCGAAACGTCTCGATCGCCGACAGCGAGAACAACCTGGTCTGTCAGGACACGGGGATCGCGGTCTACACCTGCCGCGTCGGCGAGCACTTCCCGCTGCATCCCGCGCGGATCTACGAAGGACTGCGTGACGGAACCGCCCGCGCGACCGTCGAGCACTCGCTGCGCTCGAACGCGGTGCACACGATCACGCGGGAGAACACCGGCCCGAACATCGGTCATCGGCTGCCGATCGTGCATTGGGAGTTCATCCCCGACTGGGACGGGCTCGACGTCAAGTGCATCCCAAAAGGGTCGGGCTCCGAGAACATGAGCTTTCTCAAGATGTGCATCCCCGCCGACGGTGTGAAGGGGATCAAGCGGTTCGTGCTCGAGTCGATCGTGGGCGCGGGCGGCAAGCCCTGCCCGCCCGGCATCGTCGGCGTCGGGATCGGCGGCACCGCCGACTATGCGATGTATCTCGCGAAGGAGGCGATCACGCGTCCGGTCGGCACGCGCAACCCCGATCCGCTCGTCGCGCAGCTCGAGGAGGAGCTCTACGGCCTGCTGAACGAGACCGGCATCGGGCCGATGGGGCTCGGCGGCGACGTGACCGTGCTGCAGTGCCACATCGAGCACGCCGACACGCACATGACCCTCAATCCGGTCGCCGTCAACTACCAGTGCTGGGCCGCGCGCCGTGCGTCCGCGCACATCGGTGCGGACGGCGCCGTCGACTTCGACAGGGAGTTCTGAGATGGCGAGTCACACCGTCACGTTCCCGATCGCGGACCCGCAGGAGATCCTCGAGCTGCGGGCGGGCGACGAGGTCACCGTGCAAGGCCAGATCATCGGCATCCGCGACCGCACGCAGATGCGCATCTTCGACGAGGGCGTCGAGCCGCCGATGGATCTCAACGGCGCGTTTCTGCTCCATACGGCGCCCAACGTGCGCAAGATCGGCAGCGATTCCGAGGGCAGGGGCAGGTACGAGAAGATCTGCATCGGCACGACCACGAGTGCGCGCATGGTGCGGTTCACCGAGCCGCTGGGCAGTCGCTACGGCGTCAGGGCGATCTGCGGCAAGGGCGGCTTCCCCGACGAGGCGATCGCTCCGATGCACGAGCTGGGCATGGTCTACTTCGCGATCGTCGGCGGGGCGGCCGCGCTCGAGACGACGCAGATCGAGGAGATCGAGGAGGTGGCCTGGGAGGAGCTGATGCCCGAATGCCTCTGGAGGTTCCGCGTCAGGGACTTCGGCCCGCTCACGGTCGGGATCGACGCGCACGGCAACTCGCTGTACCACGAGGTGCAGGCTCGCGCCGAGGCGAAACTGGAGGAGCTCTATGGCCGGCTTTAACGATGGCTTTCTCGACCTTCCCAAGCGGCCCGGCAAGCCGCGCGCGGAAGGCCTGACCCATGTCATGGACAAGGGCCTGAACATTCGTGAGATCGAAGGCATGTTCGACGTGGGTGGAGAGTTCGTCGACGTCGTCAAGTTCGGCTGGGGCACCAGCTACGTCACGAACAACCTCGAGAAGAAGATCGCGCTCTATCGCTCCTTCGACACCCCGGTCGTCTGCGGCGGAACGCTCTTCGAGGTCGTGTACGCGCGCGGGCGGGTCGACCAGTTCAAGTCGTGGTTGAGCGAGCACCGCTTCTCGCACGTCGAGATCTCCGACGGGACCGTCGACATTCCCCGCGACGAGAAGCTGGAGTTCATCTCGGATTTCGCGCGCGACTTCACGGTGCTCTCGGAGGTCGGCTCCAAGGACCCGGACGTTGTCTTCGCGCCGTACCAGTGGGTCGAGTGGATCAAGGAAGAGAAGGAAGCAGGCGCGTGGAAGGTGATCACCGAGGCGCGTGAGGGCGGCACTTCCGGCATCTTCCGGAAGGACGGCGACATGCGCACCGGGCTGATCGACGAGATCGCGCACGAGATCGCCCTCAGCGACCTGATCTTCGAGGCGCCGACGAAGTCGAGCCAGGCATGGTTCGTCAAGCACTTCGGCCGGAACGTCAACCTCGGGAACATCCCGCCCGACGAGGTCATCCCGCTCGAGACCCTGCGCCTCGGGCTGCGCGGAGACACCCTGAAGGAGGTGCTTCTTGGCGAGGACGTTCACGCTTCCTGACGCGGCCGCGGTCGAGGTGCTTGCCGCAGAGGAGGTCCTCGCGCTCGTCACGCGTGAGTTCGCCGGCAAGGTGTCGCTCGCCTGCTCCTTCCAGAAGGAAGAGGCGGTGCTGCTCGACATGCTGATGACGCTCGATCCGGCCGCGCGCGTGTTCGCGCTCGATACGCATGTGCTCTTTCCGGAGACATACAAGGTGTGGCGGGCGGTCGAGCGGCGGTACGACACGAAGGTCGAGGTGTTCGAGGGGCCTTCGCTCGGGCGCCAGGCGGCGACCCACGGCGACGAGCTCTGGAAGACGAAGCCGGATCTCTGCTGTTCGATTCGCAAGGTCGCCCCATTGAATGCCGCCCTCTCCGAGCTCGACTGCTGGATCACCGGCATGCGGCGCGACCAGTCGCCGACGCGTGTCGACACGCCGAAGCTCGGCTGGGACCCGAGGCACGAGCTGTGGAAGGCAAACCCGCTCGCGGACTGGGACGACGCGCGCGTCTGGGCCTACATCAGGGAACGTGACCTCCCCTACAACCCCCTGCACGACCTCGGCTATTCGTCGATCGGCTGCACACATTGCACGCTTCCGGGGGACGGCCGCGAGGGACGCTGGGCGGGACAGGACAAGGTCGAATGCGGTCTTCACACTGCGAGTTCCGAATGAGCGGCGGTCTTGTCACGAGAGATTCCGTGCAACGGAATCTCAGCCACCTGGACGAGCTCGAGGCCGAGGCCGTCCACATCATGCGCGAGGTCGCCGCGGAGTGTGAGCGCCCGGTGCTGCTCTTCTCCGGTGGGAAGGACTCGATCGTGATGCTGCGTCTGGCCGAGAAGGCGTTTCGGCCCGCCAGGTTCCCGTTCCCGGTGCTGCACGTCGATACGGGGCACAACTTCCCCGAGGTGATCGAGTACCGCGACCGCCGCGTTCGGGAGCTCGGCGAGCGGCTCATCGTCGCGAGCGTCCAGGAGTCGATCGACAGCGGCCGTGTGCAGGAACAAACGGGCCCGCGCGCCTCACGCAACCAGCTGCAGACGACGACGCTGCTCGACGCGCTCGAAGAGCACGGCTTCGATGCTGCGATGGGCGGTGCGCGCCGGGACGAGGAGCGCGCCCGCGCGAAGGAGCGCATCTTCAGCTTCCGTGACGACTTCGGCCAGTGGAATCCGCGCGCACAGCGGCCGGAGTTGTGGGACATCTACAACGCGCGCAGTCGAAAAGGGGAGCAGATACGGGTCTTCCCGATCTCGAACTGGACGGAGCTCGACGTGTGGCAGTACGTGTCGCGTGAACGCCTCGAGCTGCCGAAGATCTATTTCGCGCACGACCGTGAGGTGTTCCGTCGCGACGGGATGCTGTATGCCGTGTCGGAGTTCGTCGAGCGCTACCCCGATGAAGAGCCCTTCAAGGCTTCCGTCCGGTTTCGCACCGTCGGAGACATGTCGTGCACGGGCGGCGTCGTCAGCGACGCCCTGTCGATCGACGAGGTCGTCGCGGAGATCGCCGCGACCCGCGTCACCGAACGCGGCGAGACGCGCGCCGACGATCGCGTCTCGGACGCTGCGATGGAGGACAGGAAGCGCGTTGGCTACTTCTAAGGCGCTGCTCGACACCGATCTCCTGCGTCTCGTGACGGCGGGCTCGGTCGACGACGGCAAGTCGACGCTGATCGGCCGTCTGCTCTACGACACGAAGCAGATTCTGGTCGACCAGCTCGAGCACATCGAGGACGCGTCGCGCCGACGTGGCCATGACTACGTCGATCTCGCCCTTCTGACGGACGGTCTCCGCGCGGAGCGCGAGCAGGGGATCACGATCGACGTCGCGTACCGCTCGTTCGTCACGCCACGCCGTCGCTTTCAGCTCGCCGACGCACCCGGGCACGTGCAGTACACGCGCAACATGGTCACGGGCGCATCGACGGCCGACGTCGCGGTGATCCTGGTCGACGCGCGGAAGGGCGTGGTCGAGCAGACGCGCCGCCACTCCTACATCATCGGCATGCTCGCGTTGCCCCACGTCGTGTATGCGGTCAACAAGATGGACCTGGTCGAATTCTCGGAAGAGCGGTTCGACGAGATCGCGCGCGAGCTTGCGGAGCTCGTATCCCAGCTCGACATCAGGGACGCGGCGGTGATCCCCCTGTCGGCGCTTCGGGGCGACAACGTCGTGAGCCGCGGGAACTCGATCCCGTGGTATGCCGGGTCGACGCTGCTCGAGCACCTCGAGACGATCGTGCTGGACGACGACCTGACCGTCGAGGATCGACGCTTCCCGGTGCAGTGGGTGATCCGGCCGATGGCCGATGAGCACCACGACTACCGGGGCTATGCCGGTCGCGTCGCCGGTGGCGTGTGGCAGGCGGGCGACGAGGTCGTCGTCCTGCCGTCCGGCCTCCGGAGCCGCGTCGCCGCGATCGACAGCGCCGACGGTCTCCGCGAGGAGGCGATCCCGCGCGAGTCGGTGACGATCCTCCTCGAGGACGACGTCGACGTCTCCCGCGGGGACCTGCTCGCCGATCCCGAACGGGCGCCGACCGTCGCACGCGAGGTGACCGCGCGCGTCAGCTGGATGGCCGAGCGGCCGGTCGCGGCCCGCGACCGTCTTCTCGTCAAGCACACGACGCGAACCGTTCCCGCCCGCGTCGACGAGATCCTCAGCGTTGTCGACATCCATACGCTCGAGAACCGGCCGGGCCCAGGAAAGATGGAGCTCAACGATCTCGGTGTGGTGCGTCTTCGTCTCGCCGAGCCGCTCATCGTCGACGAGTACGTGCGCAACCGCAATACCGGCTCCTTCATCCTGATCGACGAGTCGACGAACGAGACGGTTGGCGCCGGCATGGTGGTCGCGGCGCAGCCATGATGCCGCACGCATGACCTGGCAATTCAGCCTGGCCGGTCTCCTGATCGGCGTGCTCGTGGGCATGACCGGAATGGGGGGCGGCTCGTTGATGACGCCGATGCTGATTCTGCTCTTCGGCTTCGACCCGAAGACCGCGGTCGGCACCGACATCCTGCACGGGGCGGTCTTCAAGTCGTTCGGGGCAGTTCGTCACCGCCAGCTCGGGAACGTGCACGTGCCGCTCGCGCTCTGGATGCTGATCGGATCGGCGCCGCTGTCGCTCGTCGGGGTGCAGATCGCGAGCTCGTTCTCCGACAGCACACAGTCGACGATGGGCAAGGTGGTCGGTGCGACCCTGATCATCGGCGGGCTCGGGTTTCTCGCCAAGACCTTCATTCGGGGGCAGACGATCGACGCGCAGTTTCACCTCCAGCGCAACGACAAGGTCGCCGCCATCCTGATCGGCGCGGTCTTCGGGTTCGTCGTCGGCCTGACATCGGTCGGCTCGGGCACCTTCTTCGGGCTGGCGATGCTGTTGCTCTTCCCGCTCTCGGCGAGCAGGATCGTCGGCACCGACATGCTTCATGCCGCCTTACTGCTCTGGGTCGCCGGCATCGGTCATCTGGTGCACGGAAACGTCGACCTGCACGCGATGGCCTGGCTCCTGGTCGGGTCAATCCCCGGCGTGCTGATCGGCTCTCATCTCTCGATCCGCGTTCCGGAGCGGGCTCTTCGGATCGCGTTTGGCTTCGTGCTGGTCCTGTCGGGGATCAAGATCGTGAGAATGCCCGCGGCGGATCCGATCGTCGTCGGCGGGATGGTGCTGGGAGTCATCGTGTTCCTCGTGTGGTCCGGCCACCGGCTTCGGGCCCGCCGTGTGCGTTCCCGGCAGGTTCCCGCCCACGACCCCGCATAGAATCACCCGCGCGTGGCCCGGGTCCTGTCGACGGCATTCGTCCTCGCCCTGCTCGCGGGGAGCGCCGCCGCCTTCGCGCTGACCGAGCGGGCGAAGCTCGAGCGGTCGCCCATCTACGGAACGCATGTCTCCCCGGTCTTCTCCCCGGCCGGCAAGGTGAAGCCGGTCGCGCACGTCGTCTTCCGCGTGCGGCCGAAGGAGCGAGTCGGTGTCCTCATCGAGGATTCTCACGGCCGGACGGTCGCCAAGCTCCTCACGAATCGCACCGTGAGCCCGCGGACACGTCTCGACCTCGTCTGGAACGGCATCACCGCAGCCGGGCTGCTCGTCCCGGAAGGGATCTATAGACCGGTCGTCAAGCTCCTTCGCTCGCATCGCACGATCACGCTGCCGAACCAGATCAAGCTCGACACGACCCCCCCGAAGATCGTCGTCCAGCATCCCCAGTACCCGATCATCTCGCCCGACGGCGACGGGCATCACGATGCGTTCACGTTCCATTATGCGATCGACGAGCCGGCGCATGCCATCCTGCTCGTGCGAGGCGACCAGGTGCTCTTCACTCGAACGAGCAAACAGACCGGTGAGCTGACCTGGAACGGCCGCGTCGACGGCGGGAAGCGTGCACCACCCGGCCGTTACGTGCTCTCGGTCTCGGCCCAGGACGTCGCAGGCAACAGGGCCGTGGGCTATCCGTTCGCAGTCGCGCAGGTGCGCTACCTCGTGCTGGCCCGCGACCGCATCGTGGTGCCGCCCGGCGGGAGATTCGCGCTCCGCGTCTCGACCGACGCACCGTTCATCCACTGGCGGCTGAACGGCCGAGTCGGCGTTCAGCCGCGCGGGACGCTCCACCTGCGGGCACCCAAGACGAGCGGGGTCTACCGGCTCTACGTCTACTACGGCACCCACGCGGCGCGCTCCGCGGTGGTGGTCGGATGAGCGCCGGCGCGGCCCAGGCAGCCGGCGCGGTGGGAGCGCTCGGGCTCGCGCTGCTGATCATCGCGCCGCGGCGCGACCTGCGCGTCGCGGGCCTCGCGGCCTGGACGATCGGCTGCGCCGGCCTCACCCTCTATCTCGCGCCGAACGGCCACCATCGCCTGCTCGCGGCTGCTGCGGTGCTGCTCGCGATCGGCGCGGCGATCTGCACCTGGGCGGCGGTGCGCGTTCCCTGGCTCCTGGCGGTGGCAGCACTCGCCTGCGCCCCGGCCCGCTTCCCGGTGCACGTCGGGTCGACGCAGGCGAACCTGCTCCTGCCTCTCTACGGCGTCGTCGTCGTCGCGGCGCTCGCCCTCGCCTGGGAGCTCTACGGCGACGACTCGAACCGCACGCGCGAGCTGGGCCCGCTTGCGTGGCCGGTCGCGCTGTTCATCGCCTGGGACGGGGTGTCGCTGCTGTGGTCGAAGGACCCCCGTCAGGGCGCGATCGAGCTGCTCTTCTTCGTGCTGCCGTTCGGGCTCCTCGCGGTCGTGCTCGCCCGCCTCGTCTGGTCACGCCCGTGGGTGCTGACGCTCTACATCCAGCTGGCGGTCATGGCACTCGTCTTCGCGGTGATCGGAATCGGCCAGTACGAGACACGCAACATCTTCTGGAACCCGAAGGTGCGCGTCGACAACGCGTACGCGCCGAGCGGCTGGTTCTACCGGGTCAACTCCGTCTTCTACGACCCGTCGATCTACGGTCGGTTTCTCGTGGTCGCCATCCTCGCGAGTCTCGTCGTCGTGCTGTTTCGTCGCGGCGACGCGCTCTGGGCGATCGCCGCCGCTCTGACGATCGTGATCACGTGGGCCGGTCTCCTGCCGTCGTTCTCGCAGTCGAGCTTTCTCGCGCTCATGGTCGGAATCGCGGTCGCCGCCGTGGTCGCCTGGGGCCGGCGCAGCCTATGGCTCGTCGGGGCGGCCGTGGTGCTGCTCGGCGTCGCGGTCGCCGCCTCCCCCGCGATCCGCCACAAGGCGTCGCTCTCGCACGTCACGAGCGGCCGCTCGACTCTCGTCACCACGGGCCTGAAGGTCTCCTACCACCACCCCGTGGCGGGCGTCGGCGTCGGCGGGTTCAAGCGCGCCTATGCCGACCTCGCGCATCTGCGGGGCAAGGAGCCGAAAGCGGCTGCCTCGCACACGACGCCGATCACCGTCGCTGCCGAGACCGGCCTGCCCGGTCTGCTCCTCTTCGCATGGCTCGTCGTGACGGTGATCGTCGTCGCCTTCCGGCGCCTCGCCCGCGACTTCGACGGCGCCGCCCGGCTTGCGTTCGGACTAGCCTTGGTCGCGATCCTCGTGCACTGCATCTTTTACAACGCGCTGTTCGAAGACCCCTCGTTCTGGGGCCTGCTCGCGCTCGTTGCCGTCGGTGCACGCACCTGGAGGCCGGTCGGTGATTGACGGGGTCGGGCGTGCCCTGGTGCTCGCGCCTCACACCGACGACGGCGAGTTCGGCTGCGGCGGGACGATGGCGCGCCTGGTCGAGGCAGGCGCCGACGTGCGCTACGTCGCATTCTCGATCGCGACGCGGTCGCTGCCCGAGGGCTTCGCGCCCGACACGCTGGCACGGGAGGTGCGCGAGGCGACGGCCGAGATCGGCATCCCGGCCGGGAACCTCACCGTGCACGATTTCGACGTGCGCACCTTCCCCGATCGCCGGCAGGAGATTCTCGAGCTGCTGATCGAGATCTGGAACGACTGGCAGCCCGACTGCGTGTTCATGCCCTCGGTGCACGACGTGCACCAGGATCACCAGACGATTGCGAACGAAGGATTGCGCGCCTTCAAGCGGACGACGATTCTCGGGTACGAGATTCCGTGGAACAACTTCGACTTCAGCTACCAGGCCTACCTTGCGCTCGAGTCGCGGCACGTCGAGCGCAAGGTGGCGGCGCTCGAGAAGTACGCATCGCAGCAGCACCGGCGCTATGCGAACGCGGAGTACGTGTGGAACGTCGCGCGCACACACGGCATCAACGTCAACCGCGAGTACGCCGAGGTGTTCCAGGTGTACCGCGTCGTAGCGTGACCATCACTCCGGAAGCCACCGTCGGTGCGGTCGCGCTCACCGTGTCCGACCTAGGGCGGTCGGTCGCGTATTACCACCGGTCGATCGGACTGGAGGTCCTCGAAAGCGGCGAGGCCCAGGCGAGCCTGGGTGTCGACGGCCGCGAGCTCGTGCGCCTCGTCGAAGAACCCGGCGCGTCACCCGCCGACGGCTACACCGGTCTCTTTCACTTCGCGCTGCTCGTGCCCGAGCGCCGTGACCTCGCGGGCTGGCTGCGGCATGCGATCGGCGGGCGCGTGCAGCTGACCGGCGCCTCGGATCACTTCGTCAGCGAGGCGCTCTATCTCCGTGACCCCGACCAGCACGGCATCGAGATCTACGCCGACCGGCCGCGGCGGCTCTGGGAGGGGCAGGCCGACCGCATCGGGACCTGGCCGCTCGACATCGACGACCTGCTCGGCGCGAGCACCGAGCCTGCTGCGACTCTGCCCGGCCGGACCCGCATGGGCCACGTCCACCTGCGGGTCGCGGACGTCGAGGAGAGCATCCGCTTCTATCGCGACGTGGTGGGTTTCGACCTGATCGCGCAGCTCGGCGACGAGGCGGCGTTCCTGAGCGCCGGCGGATACCACCATCACATCGGCGTGAACACCTGGGAGAGCCGCGCGGCCCCACCGGCTCCCGCAGGCACGGCGCGCCTCGTCCGCTTTGCGATCGTCGTCCCGGACGCCGGCGAGCGGGACCGGATCGCGGCCGCGGTCGGCGGCGACCCGCGCGACCCGTCGGGGAACGCATTCGAGCTGGAGGCGGAGTAGCACACCCGTCCTCGATCCGTAGAAAGCACTCGTGACAAAGGGCACGAGATGCGGGAGACTCCAGGCATGGCCTCTCTGGTTCAACGGGCGATCGCCGAGGAGCACCACCTCGAGGACATCGCCAGGGACGGCTATGCCCCCGCGACGCTCCCGATCGTTCTCGGTGGGATCGTGCTCGCGCTGACGGTGATTGTCGGCCTCGCCCTGGGCATCACGCTCGCCGTCTACTACCTGTCGTAGCCCGCGACCTCGGGCCGGGGCTGAGGTTTTACGAAAGCCTTACCGCCGCCCCAGGTGGATCTTGAAGCCCGCCGGGGAACATAGCCCCGGATGAAGCGCCTGCTCCTGCTCTTGCTGCTCGTCGCCTGCGCCGCTCCGGCGCAGGCGCTTGCAGCGACTCCGTGCCGCAACAAGATCTTCAACGACTGGTACGCCGACGGCAGGATCGCCTCCACCTATCCGCACGCGTGCTATGTCGATGCGCTCCACCACATCCCGCCCGACGCCGACGAGTACTCGAGTCTTCGCGAGGACATCACGAGCGCGATGCACGCCGGCGTCCGACACACGGAGGGCAAGGCCGTGCCGAAGCAGGTCGGCGAGGGGTTTGCGCCGAACACCGTGCTCGTCACCTCCCGGACGAAGCCGTCCACGCGATCGGCGCCCCACGACCCGGCGCCGTCGTCGACGCAGAATCCGACGTCGAGCACGCAGAGCGCGAACGCCGCGCCGAACCAGGTCACCGGCACGAACGGCAGCGCCGCTCCCGCCGCCGACACCGGGAGCGCCGGCCCGCCACTGCCGGTGCTGGCTCTGGGTGGGCTTGCGCTCGCGCTCGTTGCGGCGGGCGCGATCGGCGCGGGGCTCAAGCGCTCGCGCTCAAGGCGCCGTTAGGACACCCGTCCGGAAGTCATGGCCGCTTCCCGGCGGCGTCTCACCGGCTATCCGACCGAACTTGCGGACGGATGCACTAGACGCCTGAGCCGCGCCCGCTCGGCGGGCAGGTAGAAGCCGAGCAGCGCAAGTGCAAGTGGATAGGCCATGACGCAGAGCAGCGACGGGAGCAGCGACAGCCCGGCGGCGCGGGCGGCGATGTTCAGCGCCACCGCCACGCCGACGACCGTCGCGACGCGCCGCCACTGATACGGCACCGGATAGACGTTCTGCGCGTAGATCGTCATGCCGACGAAGAGGGCGACGTACGACACGAGGGTCGAGATCGACGCGCCGACCATGCCGTATTCGGGGATGAGCCAGAAGTTCAACGCGATGTTCACGGCGGCGCCGACTCCGGTCACCACCCAGTTGAGCTGGGTGCGGCGCGCCCGGCCGCTGCCGATCGCAAGCACCGTGTAGCCGGCGAAGACCGCTCCCGAGAAGGCGAGCAGGGCGACGGCCTTCTCCGCCCGCTGGTACTCCGGGGCAGTGAGCAGCTTCGTCCACCACGGCGCGAGCGCGCCGAGGGCGAGCGCTCCCCATGAGGCCACGGCGAGCAGGTACGTGAGCACGAAGGCGTACGTGCGCTTCGCCTCCCGATCGTCTTCGATCGAGTAGGCGAATGCCGGCCAAGCCGTGCGGAAGGCGATGATCACGAAGGTGATCACGGACGCGATCTTGATCGCCGCCGAGTAGACGCCGACCTCGGCGTTGCCGTTGTACCAGGAGACGAACTCGCGGTCGATGAAGTTGATCATCCAGAGAGCGAGCGCCGACGGCACGAGCGGCATTCCGAACTTCTGCATTCGGCGGAAGAGCACGTAGTCGAACTCGAGCCCGAGCTGCTCGGAGCGATAGGCGAGGAGTGCGAGATAGACGACGAGTGTCCCGGTGAAGTTGCCGACGACGAGACCGATCGCGCCCCAGTGGAAGACGGCGACGAAGAGCACCATCGCGGCCACTGTCACGAGGACGTTCGTGATGCTCGCGATCGCAAAGGCAGTCGACCGCTCCTCGACGCGAAAGAGAGCGGTGAGCTGCTGGTAATTCGTCTGCGCCCAGAGACCGACCGCGCCGGCCCGCACGAGCCACGCTGCGCTCCCGAGACCGAGCAGATGGCTGATCTGCGGCGCGAACGCGAGCCCGGCCACGAGCCCGAGCGTCGCCGTGCCCATCGTGAACCAGAAGGACGTGCGGATCACGGTCAGCTTCGCCGCGTGCTCCTTCGCATCGAAGTAGAAGCGGAAGAACGCGCTGGCGATCCCGAACTGGAGCGCGATCGCCAGCACCGCGGTCGCCGCTGTGATGATCTCGACCTGCCCGAAGGCGCCCGGCGGCAGATAGTGGGTGTAGAGCGGCAGGAGGATCGTCGCCAGGATCCGCGCGACGAGGCCGCCGATGCCGTAGATCGCCGAATGGCGGGCGAGGCGCCGCATCTGGAAGGCGAGGCTCAACGAATCGAACGGTAGAGATCGAGGAGGCGGTCGGCCACGCGGTCGATGTCGTGCACCTGCTCGACATAGGCGCGGCTCTGCCCGCCGATCTCACGGCGCAGCGCGGGTTGCTCGACGAGTGGGCGCAGGGCCTCGACGAGCGTCTCCTTCGTCGCGGGCACGATCGGTATCCGCCGGCCGAGCCCGGAAGCGCTCCGCTCGACGACGTCGGGGGTCAGGTGGCCGACGACCGGCTTTCCGAGCGCCATCGACTCGATCGCGAAGACGCCGTGCCAGCCGGCGTTGAGCTGGTCGACGACGATGTCCGCTCGTGCGTAACGGGCCCGCGCCTCGTCGTGCGGCACACCCTCGACGATGTCGAGCTCGACGGGCAGCCGTGCGCAGGCGTCGATGACGAATCGAGTGCCCTTCTTCTCCCGGTTCGACGGGGCGTGCACCACGAGGGGCCGTGGGCTGTCCGACGGAGGTTGCGGCGTGAATGGGCGGAGGTTGAGCCCCGGTGGAATCACCCGCGCCTCGGGCACCCAGCGTTGTGCGTCGTAGGAGCCGACGACCTCCGCGTCGGCGCGCTTGCCGAACGCGAGCGCCTCGCGCGTCCTGCCCCGGATGTCCGACCCCAGATAGTGAAAGACGCTCCTCTTGCCCAGGGCCCGCAGGAGCGGGAACTGAACCGACTTCGGCACGAGCGTCAGGCCGAAGTAGAAGTGGAAGACGTCGGTCTTCGGGGCGAGGCGGGCGAAGGCCGCGAACTGCTGTGCGAGCTTGACCGGCAACGGCCCCCGGCGATCGAGCGACCAGTCGGCCTCGTAGTGCAGCTTGCCGCGCTCGAAGACGACGAGCCGTGCGTCCACGCCCTGTCGCCGCAGCGCCTGCACGTTCTCCCACGGGATCCCGGCGACGTTCACCGGGCAGTGCGTCACGCGCAGCCCCCGTGAAACGCTCGCGTCCAAAGGGGTCACGGATCGAATTCGAGCTGGTCGAAGAAACGCATGGCCGTGTGCCCCGGCCTGATGCGCGCGGCGTACGACCGGAGCTCCTCGTCGGAGATCTCACCGAGCGCACGCTTCACGCCGAGATACGGGAGGTTCAGATCCTCCTGGTAGACGATCGTCGAGATACGCGGGTTGATCTCGATCACATGCTCGCCGACGAGCTGGATGTTGAAGAAGTGCTCGATCCCGAGCTCGGCGACGATCAGGTTGGCGGTGTGCATCAGCGCTTCGTCCTCCAGCGTGACGAAGTACATCGCGAGGCCTGCGCGCATCGCTTCACGCGTCTTCGGATGGCCGAGCACGATGTTGCGCCCGTCGCCGATCCCGTCGACCGTCCGCTCGCCGCCCGTGGCGAGCTCCATCACGAGCAGGTCCGGCCCTCCCTCGCCCGGCAGCAGCTCGACCGCCTCTTCGAGTCGCATCGCAACCGAGCCCGGGCGTTCGTTCAGAAGCTGGTGCGCGCGATCCACCGTCGGGTCGAGAACACGGAAGCCCCTGGAGCCGGACGAGTACACGGGCTTGAAGCACACCGGGCGATCGGGGTAGCCGAGCTCCCGCGCCGCGGCCTCGACCCCGCGCGCGCCCGTGACACGCCGAAACTCCGGTGCCGTCACGCCGATTCGATGCAGGAGCTCGTAGGTCGCCGCCTTGTCGTGCGAGCGGCGAATCGCCTCCGGCCTCGCGACGAGCACCGGCATCGGGAAGCGGTCGACGTGTGCCGCGAGCCCCGCGAGATCGAACGACGACTGCGGCAGGACGGCGTCGACGCCTTCGCTCTCGGCAACGGCCAGCATCGCGTCCGGGAACGCTGCATCGCTGCCGCCGGGGACGACGTGAAACGCATCGCAGAGGTGGCGGCCCACTGCGCGCTCGCTTCGGTCCGTGCCGACGAGGCGCAGCCGGCGCTCGCCGTTCTCCCGCAGCGCATGCAGCAGTGCGGCCGTTCCGGGCGCGCCCGACGCCGTGACCATGACCGTGATCGGCTTCACGAGAGGTCGATTCTGTCCCGCCGCAGCTGCTCGAGGCGCCCCGCGCGGCCCGCGTCGAGCATCGACTCCATCGTCTCGCGCATCGTCGCCCCCTCGAACGCCCAGATCTCCGGATGGATCAACAGCTGCAGCCACTCGAACGCACCACGCTCGAGCTCGTCGTGCGGGCAGCCGTGGCGCCAGTGCTGGTTCGAGTCCGAGCGGTAGCGCTGCGGATCGAAGAACGGCGCCTCCATGACGTTCACCGCGCCGGGGATCGGCGCGTGTGCGTACTCGGGGTCGGGGTTGTGCCAGGCGACGACCGGATCGAAGCGGTCGTCGAGGTCGACATGGGGCCAGATGGCGTGATGCGCGACGCGGTGCCCGAGCTCCCGCAGCCTGGCGATCGCGCGCTCGCCCTCGGAGGAGGCGAGGTTGTAGAAGACCGACCGCGTCATCAGAAACCATGTCGACCAGACGCCCTCCGCGGCTTCCGCTTCGGCAACGGCAACGGCGCTCTCGAGAGAGAGGTCGACGTCGTGGCGCAGGATGACCGTCCCCGCTACGGGCGACCGCTCGAAGCCAGCGAACCGATAGCCGCCGCGTCGAGCCGCGCGCAGGAGCTCGCGGTAATGGTCGAGGGAGAACTCGCAGGTCACCGCCGGCTCCCTGCGACCTGCGTGCGCCCGTCCCTCATTCGACCTCCACGTCGAGAAGGGTCGCCGCGGCCTCGGCCCGCTCGAGCGCGCCGAGATTCGTGTCTGCGAGGGCGATCACGTAGCCGTGCCGGTCGCGGCCGGCACGCACCGGCCGGATCGTCTCGCCGACCTGCAGGCATACGTCCGCCTGGACGACGCCCGGAAACGCGAGCACCTTGTCGAGCGGGCCGATCCGCTTGACGCGCCCCGTCGGCAGGGGGCCCGGCTGAGCGGTGAAGAAGCGGATCGCGAGCGGCTGCTCGAACCTCGGCAGGACGAGCTCGTCGGGAAGCGACTCGCCGAGCGCCATCCGCAGCTGGAGCTCGACCAGGTCGACCCCGGTGGCGAACCCCACGAGGTCGGCCGTCTGGCTGTCACGAATGCGAGCGGCGCATCCGACGACGACGACGCGTCCGTCGCGGGCTGCGATCAGCTGCGGAAACGCGATGCCCGTCGTGACGCCGAGCGCGTGCGCCGTGTGCACGGCGACGCGCTCCGACTCCTCGAGTTGCTCACCGTAGGCCGTGGCCGGAAACACCTCGATCCAACCGACGCCGAATCCGGCGCCGGGCGGCCGCAGCCGGTCGAAGAGCGTGAGCAGGATCGAGGCGCCCTCCCGCGCGAGCACGATGCCCTTCATCTCGACCCCGTCGACGAGCTCCTCGAGGATCCCCTCTCCGGTGGGAGACGCCAGCAGAACCTCGTGCAGGTGCGCGTGGATCTCGTCGAGCGAGTCGACGCGGAAGACGGCCCGCTGCCCCCCCGAATCGGCCGGCTTGAGCACCGAGGGAAACCCGACCTCGTTGGCGGCGCGCCGCGTCTCGGCGATCGATCGAACTGCCGCGTAGCGCGGCTGCGGCACTCCGGCCTCGGCAAGCCTCGTGCGCATCGCGATCTTGTGCGTGATCAGGTGCGCCGACTCGGTGCCGATGCCGGGCAACCCGCGTGCCGCGGCGACGGCGGCGACGATCGAGTCGGCCGGTTCGGCGGAGACCGTCGTCACCCCGTCGAGGTTGATTCGCGCCGTCGCCTTGATCACGGTGGCCGGGTCGGCGAAGTCGACGACCTTCGCGATGTCCGCTTCGCAGAGACCGGGCGCCTCCGCGTCGCGGTCGACGGCAACCACTCGCAGACCGAGCTCCTTGGCCCGGAGGATCGCCCGGCGCTCCAGGCGCCCCCCGCCGACGAAGAGAATGGTCCTCACGCGGGAGGGATGCTACTTCGGCGCCAGCGCAGACCGGACGAGCTCGAGCGTCCCTTCGACGTCGACCGGGTAGCCCGCGCCGAGCTGCACGGCAAGCCCGTCGAGCACGACGCCGAGGAACCTCCCGACCGACTCGAGCTCCAGATCGTCCCGCTCCAGGCCGTTCGCCCGGCGCTGCAGCAGCTGCTCGGCGATCTGCGCGTGCAGGTCGGGGTTGCGGGCGAGCCACTGCTCGCGGCGCTCCGGGTTCGTGCGCAGGAGGCGTGCGACCTCGAGGTAGACGCCGGCCCACTCGGGGTCCTCGCCACCGATCCGCCGCACCACGCCCTCGAAGCCCTGCTCGAGCCAGAGGGTGCCGATGTCGCGCTGGTCCTCGGTCCCGAGCGCGAAGAAGAGCTCCCACTTGTTCGGGTAGTAGCTGAAGATCGCTCCGCGCGAGAGCCCCGTCTCCTCCTCGAGGCGCCGGACGGTCGCGCCCTCGTAGCCGTGGCGCGCGAAAACGCGGCGGGCGCCTTCGAGGATCTGGCGACGGCGCTCCTCGCGGTGGGTCTCGGAGACCTTCGGCATGCTCTCATTTTACAAAAACGTACGGACGTACTATATTTGCGCGATCGTGAAGCGCGCCCACACGCTGGCCGCGCTCGTGCTCGCCGAGGCGGTCTCGAGCACCGGCACGGCGATGACGTTCGTCGCACTGCCGTGGTTCGTCCTCTCGACCACCGGCTCTGCGCCGCGCATGAGTGTCGTCCTGGCCGTCGAGATCGCGCCGATCGCGATCTTCGGGATCCCGAGCGGCTCCGTCGTCGCCCGGCTCGGGGCCCGGACGACGATGCTCGTCTCGGACGCACTGCGCGCGCCGTTGATCGCGGTCGTCCCCCTTCTCTACTGGTCGGGGCAGCTGCGCTACGGGCTGCTGCTCGCGATCGTCTTCCTGATCGGTCTCTTCAGCGCCCCCTACTTCGCCTCCCAGCGATCGATCATCCCGGAGCTCTTCGGCGATGACGAGGTCACGGTCTCGAAGGCTTCGGCGCTGTTCGGCACGGCGTCGCAGCTGCCGATCGTGATCGGCCCGGCGCTCGCGGGCGCACTCGTCGCGTGGATCGGGGCGCCGGGCGTGCTGCTGGTCGACGGGGCGACCTATCTCTTCGCATTCGCCGTCGTGCTGATCGGCGTGCGGGGCGGCCGGCGGGTCGCACAGGACGGTGACTCCGCCGGCGTCCTGGCCGGGCTCCGCTACCTCGCCCGCGATCGGCTGCTCGGACCGCTCACCCTGACCGTGGTCGTCCTCGACGGCGCCGCCGGGGCGATTGCGGTCGCGGTCCCGCTCGTCGCGTACACGCGCTACGGCCAGAACGCACACGTCGCCGGCTGGCTGTTCACGAGCTTCGGCCTCGGCGCGGTCATCGGCTCGGTCCTCACGATGAAGGTGCTCGACCGCGTCCCGCCGCTTCGCCTTGCGTGCGTGGCGCTGGCGCTGGCCACCTTGCCGCTCTGGGCGATCGCGGCGCCGATCTCCTGGCCGGCCGCGTGTGCGGCGGTTTTCTTCTGCGGCGTGTTCGTCGCGATGGTGAACGCCCCGGTGATGGGGCTGATCACGACGCGCCCGCCGGCCGCACTGCGGGCGAAGGTCCTGACCTCCGTCCTGACCGCGAGCGCTCTGGGCGGGCCATTCGGTCGGCTCGCGGTCGGACCCGTCTACCGGCTCTGGGGCAACGCGGGTGTGTGGTTCATGATCGCGGGAGCCCTCAGCGTCGGCACGGTCCTGTTCATCGTTGCGGCGGTCCGCGGTGCTGCGGGTGAGCCGCAGCCTTCCGGTGCGGTCGCGCCGACCATGTAGATGGTTGATCGGGAATTCAACGCCGTCCCGGATGGGGGCCTGCACACGGCGCATTGCGCCCGCCGCGCCCGGCGCCAAGGCCCACCGGCCTTGACCCCGGTCGCGTCGACCACACTGCTTGGTGCAGGCCCTCCCTGGAACACCGCCAATTCCCGATCAACCATCTAGGCTTCCCCTCGATGCTGGCGGGAAAGCGGATCTTCATCACGGGCGGTGCCGGGTTCATCGGCACGACGCTCGCGCGCGAGCTGGTCGACCGAAACCAGGTGATCGCCTTCGACAATCTCCATCGAGATGCACTGTCCGGCCTCGAGCTCATGGAGCACCCGAACTTCGAGCTCGTGCAGGGAGACATCCTCGACGCGGACCGGCTCAGGGAGGCTTCGCGAGGCGCGACGCACTTCGTCCACTGTGCGGCGATCGCCGGCGTCGACACGGTGCTGGCGAGCCCGGTCCGCGTCATGCGGGTGAACGTGATCGGCACCTACAACGCGCTCGAGGCCGCCTTCGCCACGCTGGACACGCTCGAGCGGTACGTCGACTTCTCCACGAGCGAGGTGTTCGGCACGCACGCCCTCGACGTGGAAGAGGGCCACGTCTCGACGATCGGCTCGGTCGGCGAGGCGCGCTGGACCTACGCGGTGTCGAAGCTCGCCGGCGAGCACATGGCCTTCGCCTATCACGACGAGTTGAAGCTGCCGACGGTCACGGTCCATCCGTTCAACATCTTCGGGCCGGGTCAGATCGGGGGCGGCGCGATCCGTGCCTTCATCGAAGCCTCACTGGCCGAACGCGACCTGACCATTCACGGCGACGGCTCGCAGATTCGCGCGTGGACGTATGTGACCGACATGGTCTCCGGCGTCCTGCTCTGCCTCGATCATCCGGCTGCGGTGGGCCAGGCGTTCAACATCGGCAACCCGCGCGGAGCCGTGACGGTCATCGACCTTGCGCAGCGCATCAAGCGCATCAGCGGCGCCCCGGGCGAGATCGTCTTCCAGCCGCTGCACTACGCCGACGTCGAGCTGCGGGTGCCGAATGTCAAGAAAGCGCGCGAGGTGCTCGGCTGGGAGCCGCGGGTCGAGCTGGACGAGGGCCTCGAGAAGACGATCGCTTGGTACCGGCAGAAGACGCTCCAGTCCGCCTAGGCCGCCCCGACGTCGGCGAGCCCGAGCTCGCCGAGGTGGCCGAGGTCCTCGAGAGCGGCACGCTCACGATGGGCCCGAAGGTGCTCGAGTTCGAGGCCGAGATCGCGCGGCTCTGCGAGGTCGAGCACGCGCTGGCCGTCACCTCGGGGACTGCCGCGCTCCATCTCGCGGTGCTCGCATCGGGGCTCCAGCCGGGCGACGAGGTGGTGGTGCCGGCCTACACGTTCCCGGCCACCGCGAACGTCGTCGCGCTCTGCGGGCTGAAGCCGGTGCTCGTCGACGTCGATCCGGAGACGATGAACATCGACCCGGCGAAGATCCGCGTCGGGCCGCGCACCCGGCTGCTGCTCGGCGTGCATCTCTTCGGCCGGCCGCTGCGGCTGCACGATCTGCCCGATGTGCCGCTGCTCGAGGACGCCGCAGGCGCGCTCGGCGCGCGCTACCGGGGACGCGCCTGCGGTGGTCTCGGCAGCGCGGGCTGTCTGAGCTTCCATCCCCGCAAGATCGTCACGACGGGCGAGGGCGGCGCGATCACCACGTCCGACTCCGCATTCGCCGACGCGGTGCGCCAGATGCGAAATCACGGCTGGCGCTCACTCAACCCGGCCGACATGCCCGTCCCCGGCCTCAACTACCGGCTCTCGGACATTCTCTGCGCGGTCGGAATCCCGCAGGCCCGGCGGCTCGGCGAGCTGCTCGCGGCGCGGGCCCGGATCGCCGACGGCTACCGGGAGCGCCTGGAGCACCTGCCGGTGCTGCTGCCACGCGCCGACGACGGGGACGTCCACGGGTGGCAGGCCTACGTCGTGCAGGTCGACGACCGCGATCGCGTGCTCGCCGGGCTGCGCGCGCAGGGAATCGAGGCGCAGATCGGCACGTACTCCCTGCCGCTTCTCGGCGCCTATCGCGACCAGGGGGAGTTTCCGGCCGCCCGCCAGGTCTTCGAACGGGCACTCGCCCTGCCGTTCCACACCCGCCTTGCGGACGCCGACCTCGACCGGGTGGCCGAGGCACTTGACAAGCTAGTGAGTCATTACTAACATCATGCCATGGTCCTGACCGAGCGAAAGACGAAGGCGGAGCGGCGCGAGGAGATTCTCGACGCCGCGGTTGCCGAGTTCGCGGAGAAGGGCCTGCACGGCGCCTCGACCGACGAGATCGCCCGCCTGGCGGGAATCTCGCAGCCGTACGTCTTCCGCCTCTTCGGGACGAAGAAGGAGCTCTACCTGGCCGTCGTCGCCCGGTGCTTCCGCCAGACGCTCGAGATCTTCCAGCGGGCGGCGGAGGGCAAGCGGGGCGAGGAGGCCCTCCAGTCGATCGGCGTGGCCTACGGCGAGCTGCTGGAATCCGACCGCATCTACCTGCGGGCCCAGATGCAGGCCTACGCGGCCTGCGAGGACCCGGAGATCTGCGCCGTCGTCCGGGACGGCTACGGCGACCTCGTGAGCTACGTCGAGCGCGTCTCCGGCAGCTCGTCCGAGGAGCTCGCCGTGTTCTTCTCGCACGGGATGCTGATGAACGTGCTCTCCTCGATGAACGCCCCGGCCGAGGCCTGGGGGCGCCGGCTCGTCGAGGGCTGCAAGGCCGACAGGTAATCGTTCTCTCTTTTTTCGCTCGGAGGTAAGTGATGACTCACAAAACAACATTGTGGTGGACGTTCGCGATCACGTCGGCTGCGCTCTTCATGGTCACGCTCGACAACCTCGTGGTGACGACGGCGATCCCGGTGATCCGCCAGGACCTGCAGGCCGGGCTCAGCGGGCTCGAGTGGACCGTGAACGCCTACACACTCGTCTTCGCCGTCTTCCTTCTGACGGGCGCGGCGCTCGGCGACCGTTTCGGACGGCGGCTCATGTTCTCGATCGGGATCGGGATCTTCACCGTCGCTTCGGCCGCCGCCGCGCTCGCACCGTCGATCGCGGCGCTCGACGTCGCCCGTGCCGCCCAGGGGCTCGGGGCGGCAATCGTCATGCCGTTGACCCTGACGATCCTGTCCGCGGCCGTTCCGGCCGAGCGCCGGGGCGTCTTCCTCGGTGCGTGGGGCGGGATCAGCGGCCTCGCGGTCGCCTTCGGCCCGCTGGTCGGCGGCGCGGTCGTGAACGGCATCTCCTGGCACTGGATCTTCTGGCTGAACGTTCCCATCGGCCTCGTGCTCCTGCCGCTGGCGTTGCTGCGGCTGGACGAGACGAAAGGCCCGTTCGGGCGCGTCGACCTGCCGGGGGTCGGGCTCGTGAGTGCAGGCCTGTTCGGGATCGTGTGGGCGCTCGTCCGCGGCAACTCGGTCGGGTGGGCGACGCCGGAGATCGTGGGCGCGCTCGTCACCGGTGCGTTGTTCCTCGCGGCGTTCGTCGCGTGGGAGCGGCGGGCCGAGCATCCGATGCTCCCGATGCGCTTCTTCGAGAACCGCACGTTCACGCTCGCGAACGTCGGGTCGATGCTGATGAGCTTCGGGATGTTCGGCTCGATCTTCCTGCTCGCCCAGTTCTTCCAGACCGTTCAGGGCTACTCGCCGCTCGGCTCCGGCCTGCGCATCCTCCCCTGGACGGCGATGCCGATGGTCGTCGCGCCGATCGCGGGTGCGCTCTCCGACCGCATCTCGCCCTCTCGCATCATCGGCACGGGCCTCGCGTTGCAGGCGCTCGGTCTCGCCTGGATCGCCACGGTCTCGACGCCGACCACCCCGTACATCGACCTGGTCTTGCCGTTCGCGATCTCCGGGATCGGGATGGGGCTCTTCTTTGCCCCGATCGCAAACCTCGTCCTCTCGACGGTTCGGGCCGAGGAAGAGGGGCAGGCGTCGGGCGCGAACAACGCCGTCCGCGAGCTCGGCGGTGTCTTCGGCGTCGCGGTGCTCGCCTCGGTGTTCTCGCACTACGGCGGCTACACGAGCGGGAACGACTTCGTGAGCGGCATGACGCCGGCGGTGTACCTCGGTGCGGCCGTCGTCGCAGTGGGCGCGCTCGCAGTGTTCGCGATCAGGCGCCGCCCCCGTCGCGAGGCGCTCGCCCTCGAGCCGTCGTTCGAGACCGCGCGCTAGTCGAATCGAAGCCGGGTCGCGGCCGCCACCACGGTGGCCGCGACCACGGCCAGCACGAGGAAGGAGACCCTGAGGCTCGTGACCTGCGCGACGACGCCGACGAGCGCCGGCCCGACGAGGAGGCCGAGGTAGCCTAGCGTCGTCACGGTGGCGACGGCCGTGGCCGCATCGGGCCTGCGACCGGCGAAGCCGAAGACGATCGGGGCGTTCAGCGAGATGCCCGCACCTGCGAGGGCGAAGCCGATGAGCGCGACGGGCGCGGTGGGCGACACGGCCACGACGCAGCACCCGGCCACTGCGAGCGCGGCGCCTCCGCCGAGCAGCAGCCGGTCGGACAGGCGCCTCGCCGCCTGGCCCGAGAAGCGGCCCACCGCCATCGAGGCTGCGAAGACACCGGGCCCCAGCCCGCTGACGGCGGGCTCGGCGTTCAACTGGCGCTCCAGGAAGAGCGCGCTCCAGCTCTCCGTGCCGCCTTCGACGACGAAGGCGACCGCCCCGACGATCCCGATGATCACGAGACCGGGCGCGAGACGCAGCCCGTGCGAGCGGGCCACATGGAGACGCGCGTGGTCGGTGGAGACGAGGAGAGCGGTCAGCGCGATGCACGCCGAGACGGCAATCAGGATCTCCTCCTGCCCTGCGCCTGCGCTGCGCGCGAGGCCCGCCCCGACCGCACCGGTCAGCACGCCGATCGAATAGGTGCCGTGCGCGAACGGCTGCAGTCTGCGCCCGGTCACGTTCTCGATGCGACCGACGTTCGCGTTGATCGACACGTCGACGAGACCCGACGCCATCCCGCATGCCGCGAGCGAGATCACGAGCGCGGGCAATGATCTCGCGAGGCCCGGCAGCAGCGTCGCGATCGCGAAGAACGTGCAGCCTACGGCGACCGAGCGGGCGCCGAAGCGGTCGATCGCGCGCGGCGCGACGAGGAACATCACCGGGATCGATCCGACGGAGACGAAGAGCATCGCCACGCCGAGCGCTCCCTTCGACAGGCCGGTCGTCTGCTGGACGCTCGGCAGGACCGCCGCCCATGCGCCCCAGAAGAGCCCCAGCGAGAAGAAGCCGGCCAGCGCCGGCGCGCGCCGCGGAATCGAGTCGGGCTCAGACACGCTTGCGAAGCTCGTACACCGTCATCGGCTCGCCCGAGCGCCCTCGGCCCGGCCCGCACACGATGAACCCGAGCTTGGCGGCGACACGGCGCGACGGCTCGTTCCCCGCAGCGATGTACGCCTTGATGCTCTCGGTGGTGCCGGATCGACTCCAGAGATCGTCGATCGCGGCGAGCATCGCCTCGGTGGCGATGCCTTCGTTCCGCCTGTCCTCGGTCACCCACCAGCCCGCCTCGACCTCGTCGGGAGCGATCCCCTCGATACCCTCGCCGGCGAAGCGCAGCTCGGCACCGCCGAGGAAGCCTCGGTCGCGGCTGTCCAGGATCGCCCAGGGACCGAAGCCGTGCTCCCGCCACTGCACGGCCGCGGCCCGGGTGTCACGGGCCGCATCGTCGGCGCTGCCCGAGGACCGTGCGTGCTCGGCCTCGTGGGCCGGCGTCAACGGCGTGAGGACGAGGCGCGCCGTCCGGAGAACGGGCTCGCTGCTAGACACCGGACCAGAGAGGATCGGGCTCCCAGAGCGCCCACTGTGGATCCCACCAGCGACGGCCGGCCTCCAGCTCGCCGGCCACGCGTCGCCCCTCCACCCAGATCTCCTCGACCTGGGCGGCGGTGAAGCGGCCTTCGCGGACGCGGTCGTCGAGCACGTCGGCATCCTTCCACTCGAAGCCGCCCTCGTCCGGCACCCAGATGTCGAGCTCGAGGTCCTGGGTGTCGTACCCCGCGGGGGTGCGTCGGAACGGCTCCTGCAGGTTCACGTACCAGCCGGTGAATCGACGCGCCGGTCCGTGCCAGAAGACCCAGATCGCGTGTGCCTCGTCCGGACGCTGCAGCATCAGCACGCCGTGTCCCCGCCACGCCGTCCTCCCGTGCCAGGGATGCCGGCCGTCGGGCGTCGGCCAGTCGCCCGCCGGAAAGTGGAACGTCGCTCCCTCCGCGATATAGGTGGCGAGCAGTTCGGGCTCGTCGCGCACGACGACCACCGGAACCTCGAGCCAGGCTCGCCCGTCGTTCAGCACCTCGCGGCGCACGATCACGTCACCGTGGGACCACATCTGCGGGCACGACCATAGGCCGTCTGCGTTAGCGCCGTATGTGGCGCCTGTTCGGGGTGCTGTAGCGTCGTGCGCGATGTCGGGGACGCCGTTTCGCTACCTCCATCATCTCGTGACCGTGCCGGTCGGTGTCGACGACCGCCACGAAGCGCGCTTCATCCTCGACTCCGGGATCGGGCCCTCGATCGTCTCCGCGTCGGTAGCGGAGCGGCTCGGGCTCGTGACCGGGCCGACGACGTTCTCGGGGCGGCGCATGTCCGGCCAGGAGGTCACGCTGCCGCTCGCCGAGCTTGCGTCGCTGCGCTTCGACGACCTTCGCCGCGAGCACGTCGCCGTGGGCGTCCTGGACATGAGCGGCTTCCCACCGGAGGTTGCCGAGATCGACGGCTTCCTGTCGCTCGCATTCTTCGACGACACGCCGTTCACCGTCGACTACCGGCGCGGAATCGTGGGGCTCGGCGCGCCGGACGGCGGTGTCTCGGCCGCGCTCGAAGTCGAGCGAGACGGACCGTCCGTGACGGTCTTCATGCGGCTCGTGCTTCCGGGCGGGCGGACGGCATGGGTCGAGGTCGACATGGGCAGCGACGCGCTGATCCTCGACGAGGATCTCGCGGAGAGCGTCGGCGTCGCACTCGACGATCCGTCGCTGCGGGTCGTCGAAGGAACGGACGAGACCGGACATGCGTACACGCGGCGGTTCACGACGCTGCGCGGCGCGATTCATCCCGAGGGCGCGCCGTCGATCGCGCAGGCGGATCCCGACGTCATGTTCCAGCGCATCCGCTACGACGGCCTGGTCGGAGACGCGTTCCTGCGCCGGTTCGCAGTGACCTTCGACCTGCCCGGCGGGCGCATCGGGTTCTCGTGATGGACGTCTCGGTCGTCGTCACCGTGCTGAACGAGGGAGGCTCGGTCGACGAGCTCTACCGTCGCCTTGCCGCGTCGCTCGACGGCCGCGACTGGGAGGCGATCTTCGTCGACGACGGCTCGACCGACGACACGTATGCGCGGCTGCACGCGCTGCACGATGCGGACGGTCGCGTTCGCGTCGTCCGCTTCAAGCGGAACTTCGGCCAGCATCCGGCGATGCACGCGGGGCTCGCCCGGGCCCGTGGTGCGCAGATCGTGACGATGGACGGCGACCTTCAGAACGAGCCGGAGGACATCCCGAAGCTGCTCGCGGCGCTCGGCAGAGCCGACGTCGCGTCGGGCCGTCGCGTCGCACGCCGCGACTCGCCGGCCCGGACGCTGCCGAGCCGCCTGATCAACGGCATGCTTCGGCGCTTCACCGGCGTCCCGATCTCCGACTTCGGCTGCGCCTTCAACGGCTACCGCCGAGAGGCGATCGAGCCGATGCTCGGCGCGATCGGCAGGCAGAAGTTCACGAAGGCACTCGTGCTCTCGAGCGGGGTCTCCGTCGAGGAAGTCGACGTCTCGCACGCCGCCGCCGCGTCCGGCTCGCGCTACTCCCCGCTGCGGCTCGTGCGGCTCGCCCTGCACGTCGTGGCCGGATTCTGGCCGCAGCCGGTGCAGTGGATCGGTGTGACCCTCGGCCTCGTCTGCTCGCTCGCCGCGGCTGCGCTCGGCGTCTACGGCGTGCTGTACTGGATCTTCAACAGCAACTTCCCCGGGCCGCTGTTCGCCGGAGCAGGCATTGTTCTCGTCCTGGGCATTCAGGGATTCGTGCTGGCGCTGATCGGGGAGTCGCTCGGTCGCGTCCAGCGGGACGTCGAGGGCAGACCGTTGTACACGATCGAAGAGGAGCTGTGAAACGCGTCTTGGTCACCGGTGGGGCGGGGTTCATCTCGTCGAACTTCATCCGGCACCTGCTCGAGTTCACTCCGTACGACGTCGTGACGCTCGACGCGCTCACGTATGCCGGGAACGTCGAGAACCTGGCGGACGTGATGAGTCATGAGCGCCTCTCGTTCGTCCACGGCGACATTCGCGACACGGCGCTCGTGCGCGAGCTCGTCGAAGGCGTCGACGTGATCGTCAACGCCGCTGCCGAGTCGCATGTCGAGAAGTCGATCGAGCACGGCGCTTCGGAGTTCGTGACGACGAACGTCGAGGGCACGCAGATCCTGCTCGACGCGATCCGCGAGACGCCGGTCGAGCGCTTCATCCTCATCTCGTCCAGCGAGGTGTACGGCACCGCCGAGACGGCACCGATGGACGAGGAGCATCCGCTGAAGCCTCGCTCCCCGTACGCGGCGACCAAGGCGGGCGCCGACCGCCTCGCCTACTCCTACTGGACGACGTACGACCTGCCGATCGTGATCGTGCGCCCGTTCAACAACTATGGCCCGCGCCAGCATCCCGAGAAGGTCGTGCCGCGGTTCATCACACAGGCGTTGGCCGACGAGCCGCTCACGATCCACGGCGACGGGCACGCCTCGCGCGACTGGCTCTACGTGGCCGACGCCGCACAGGCGATCGAGGAGACGATCGAGGCGCCGATCGATTCGATCGTCGGCGAGGTGATCAACGTGGCGACGGGCGTCGACATCTCGGTCGCCGACATCGCCGTGATGGTGCTCGACCTGCTCGGCAAGCCCGGCGAGTTGACGCGCAGCGTTCCGGAGCGCCTCGGGCAGGTCGACCGCCATGTCGGCTCGGTCGCGAAGGCGCAGAAGCTGCTGGGCTGGCGGGCTCGCACCTCCTTCGAAGAGGGGCTCGAGCGCACCGTCGCGTGGTATCGCGACAATGAGGCGTGGTGGAGAGCGATCCTCGCTCGGGAAGCCCGCGCCTTCTCGTCCTAGGGGCAGGCCCCGCTCAACTCGGGTTGCTCGAGGCAGCGCGGGCGCGCGGCCTCTGGCTGGCGGTGGTCGACCGGGATCCGGCGGCGCCCGGGTTCACGTTCGCCGACCGGCGCTGCATCCTCTCGACCGAGGACGAGCCGGCGATCGAGCGGCTCGCCGGTGCGCTCGGGATCGACGGGATCATCGCGCCCGGGACGGACTGGCCGGTGAGCGTCGCCGCGCGAATCGCCGAGCGCGCGGGGCTCCCGCACCCGATCTCGTCGCAGACCGCCGTGCTCGCCACGAACAAGCTGCGCCAGCGCGAGCGGCTCGATGCTGCCGGCGTGCCTCAGCCGCGGTGCTGGGTGGTGGGCGGCGAGGACGACGTGCCGGAGTTCGCCGGACCGGTGGTCGTCAAGGCGCCCGACCGGCAGGGACAGAAGGGCCTCACCTTCGTCGAGTCGCCCGGCGAGCTCGGGCCGGCGATCGAGGTCGCTCGCAGTGCGGCCCGCAACGGCCTGGCGCTCGTCGAGGAGCTCGTCGACGGTCCCGAGGTGACGGTCGTCGGGTTCTCGGTGGACGGCGTGTTCACGGCGCTCACCGTCACCGACCGCATCACGGCGGCTCCACCGGCCTTCGGCGTCGCTCTCGCACATGTCTGGCCGAGCCACCTCCAGGGACTGTCCCCGGCCGTGGCTGGGCGGGCCGTGGCCGCCCTGGGCATCGCGAACGGCCCCTCCTACACCCAGCTGCGCGTCGGGCTCGAGGGGCCGATGGTGATCGAGGTGGCGGCCCGGCTCGGCGGCGGCCACGACGCCGAGCTCGTCGAGGCGGCGGTCGGCGTCGACCTGAACGGGCTCGCGATCTCCGCGGCGCTGGGGGAGCCGCTCGCCGTGCCCGAGCCGGTACCGCGGGCCGGCGGTGCCGTCACCCGCTTCCTGGTCGCCCCACCCGGCGTCCTTCAGCGCGTCGAGGTGCCCGACGGCATCCGGGCGAGGATCTACCGCGAACCGGGGTTCGTGTTCGCGCCGCTGCGCCGCGGCTCCGACCGTGCAGGCGCGGTGCTGACCACCGGCGCGAGCCGAGAGGAGGCGGTCGCCCGGGCGGATGCGGCTGCAGAGCGCATACGCTTCATCACCGCGGATGCCGGAGCTCTCCTCCAAGCGAACTGAGTTCCTCTCGTTCCAGCCCCCGGCGATCTCCGAAGACGAGATCGACGCCGTCGCAGAGACCCTGCGCTCCGGCTGGCTGACGACGGGACCGCGCACGGCCGAGCTCGAGTCGCGCATGCGCGAGTACCTCGAGGCGAAGCACGTGCTCGCCGTCTCCTCCTGCACGGCGGCCCTGCACCTCTCGCTGGTCGCCCTCGGTGTCGGGCCCGGGGACGAGGTGATCACGACGTCGATCACGTGGCCGGCGACGGCGAACGTGATCGTGCATTGCGGCGCGACGCCGGTGTTCGCCGACGTGCGTGACGACACGCTCAACATCGATCCCGCCTGCGTGAGCGACCTCGTCAGCGAGCGCACGAAGGCGATCGTCCCGGTCGACCTCTACGGCCAGCCCGCCGACCTCGACGAGCTCGCGAAGACCGGCCTGCCGATCGTCGAGGACGCCGCGCACGCCGTCGAGTCGCGCTACCGGGGACGCAAGGTCGGGTCGATCGCCGATCTGACCTGCTTCTCGCTCTATGCCACCAAGAACATCGCCGCCGGCGAAGGGGGGCTGATCGCCACGAATCGCGACGACCTCGCGGAGGCGCTCGACGACCTGCGCGTCATGCGGCGCGGGCACGGTGCGCGCTACGACATCGCGGTGCCCGGCTACAAGGCGAATCTGAGCGACGTGCTCTCGTCGATCGCGCTCGTCCAGCTCGACAAGGTCGCCCGGCACGGTGAGATTCGCCGTCGCCACGTGGCGATCTACGACGAGGGGCTCGCCGGGCTCGACGGCATCACCCCGGTGTCCCGGGACGAGCGCGACGTGCATGCGAATCACCTGTACGTGGTGCGGATCGCGTTCGCCGATCGTGACGACGTCCAGCTGGCGCTGACGGAGGAGAACATCGGCACGTCGATCCACTTTCTGCCGGTGCACACGCTGAGCGCGTATCGGGACCGCCTCGCCCCGCATCAGCCTCCCTTGCCCGTGACCGAGCTCGCAGGAGCCCAGGTGCTGTCGCTGCCGCTCTCGCCGGCGCACTCCGACGACGACGTGCGCGACGTGGTCGCCGCCGTCCGTCGCGTGCATGCGCGGCTCGCCGGATGAGCCACCGGCTGCGCGTCGCGGCGACGCTCCTCGTCACCGGGAGCGCGGTCGCCTACATCCTGCTCAAGATCGATCTCGGAACGACGTGGGACATCCTCCGCGCCGCGAGCCCGTGGTGGATCGCGCTCTCCGCCGCTCTGACCCTGATCACCGTGCCTCCGATGGCCTGGCGCTGGCAGCTGCTGCTCGTGGCCCGCGGCGTGCACGAGCGCATTCTCTGGCTGACCCGCACCTACTTCGTCTCCTATGCGGTCGGCCAGGTGCTGCCGACGTCGGTCGGCGGCGATGCCTCGCGGATCTTCGAGACATCCCGCCGTCACCCCGGCCAGATCACGCCCGTCACGGGCTCGGTGCTCCTGGAACGGGCGATCGGCGGCGCCGTGACGCTCCTGCTCGCGGGGGTCGGGCTGTTGCTCGCAATCGGGCGCTACCCGATCGGGCCCTATCTCTGGATCGAGGTGCTCTTCGTCGTCGCCACGATTGCAGCCGGATTCGTCTTCTTCTCACGCTCCGTGCGCCGCCGGCTCGCCTTTCTGTTCCCCCATGCCCGCCGCTTCCGGCTCGAGGTGCCCGCCCGCGCGGTGTACGACGGCGTCCACGGGTACCGCGATCACGCGGGGACGCTCTTCGGTGTCTCGCTGATCACGGCGACCGCACAGTTGACGCGCATCGTCGCGATCTACGCCTCGGGCCGCGCGGTCGGGATCGACCTCTCGCTGCTCCCGTACGTCGTCCTCGGCCCGCTGCTCTTTCTCGTCATGCTCGTGCCGTTCACCGTCAACGGCATCGGGGTGCGCGAGGCGTTCTTCGTCAGCTTCCTGGGAAAGCTGGGCGTGCCGGCCGACGACGCCTTTGCGTGCGGGTTCCTGTTCTTCCTGATGACGATCCTGCTCGCGCTCCCCGGCGTGGTCGTGATTCTCTGGGAGAACACCGTCGGACGCTCCTCCGCGGTGCCCGATGGAACAGCCTGACGTCAGCGTCGTCGTCGTCACCTGGAATGCGCTGCCGTGGCTCGAGCAGTGCCTCGACTCCGTGCGAGGCCGTGAGGTGATCGTCGTCGACAACGGATCGACCGACGGCACGGTCGCCTTCGTCCGCGAGCGCTACCCCGACGTCCGCGTGATCGAGCAGGAGAACAAGGGCATGGGCGGCGGCAACAACACCGGCATGCGCGCCGCCGGCGGCCGGTACTTCTTTCTCCTCAACTCGGATGCCTGGGTGCGGGGCGACGGGCTCGACAGGCTCGTGGCGCTCGCCGACGCCCATCCCGAAAGCGCCGTCGTCGGGCCGAAGCTGCTCAACACGGACGGCACGCTGCAGCGTTCGGCGCGCGGCGAGCCCACCCTGTGGGGCCTCGCGACGGAGTACCTGTTCATCCGCAAGCTGGCCCCAGGCACCCGTCTGCTGAACCCGCTCTACCGCGGAGACTTCCGGCACGACGAGACCGCGGAGGTCGACTGGCTCTACGGCCCGGCGTTGCTCGTGCGCCGTGAGGCCGCCGACGCGGTCGGTCTCTTCGACGAGGACTTCTTCATGTTCAGCGAGGAGGCGGACTGGCTGACGCGCTTTCGTCGCGCCGGGTGGAGCGTGCTTGTTCTTCCCTGAGGCGGAGGTGGTGCACGTCGGCGGCGCATCGCACGGCGGAAAGCTGTACGTCGAGAACCTCCGCGGGCAGCTGCGTTTCTTCGCCAAGCACCGGGGACTGCAGGAGGCCGAGCGCGCGCGCCGTCTGCTCCTCTGGTCGCTGCGGCTGCGGGCTCTCTTCATGAGGCGCGACGAGTATCGCGAAGGGGCTCGCTTCCTGTCGTCCGGCAACGTCCGGTCGCTGCTCTCGTGATCCGATGATCGAGTACCTGCGGCTCGCCTTCGGCACCCTGGTGGTGCTGGCGCCCGGCCTGGCGGTCGCCCGGGCGCTGCGCGCGCGTTCGACCGCCGCGACGTTCGCCTGGTCGCTCGCCTGCGTGTTCGTCGCCTGGGCGTGCGTCTTCACGCTGCACCGCTCGATTCACCTGGCGGTGGCCGTTCTGGCCGTGATCACGCTCGTGGCGCTGATCGCCGGGCCTCGCCGGCGCATCCGCCCGGACGTCTCGCGGGCGCCGGTCTGGATCTTCGGCGTGGTGCTCGGCTGGTTCCTGTGGCACGTCGAGCGCCCGGTCGTCGGAGACGGCCTGTTTCACGAGGCCCGCGTTCGCAAGCTCGTCGACCTGACGAGCCTGCACCTGCGCACCGTCGACGAGTTCAAGGACGGCGGCTTGCATCCCGGGTATGCCTTTCCACTCTGGCACGGCTTCCTCGCGCTCGTCGCGTGGTTCTCGGGGCTCGATCCGGAACAGGTCGTTCGCCACGAGCCGTCGCTGCTCGCGCCGCTCGCGTGCGTGCTCGTGTTCGAGGCTGGAGTGGCCGTTCTCGGCTCCCGGCTGCTCGGGGCTGCCGTGCTCGCCGCCCAGCTCGCGCTCGTCTGCTTCGGGCCGGGGCACGGGGGCTCGTATGCCGTGCTGTCGCTGCCGGCGACGGCGTCCCGGCAGCTGATGGTCCCCGCGGCGATCGCGCTCTTCTTCGTCGCGAAGACCTGGCGCGGCTATGCAGGGGTCGCAGCGATCTTCGGCGCGTTGACGCTGACGCATCCGACCTATGCGCGTCTTCCTGCTCGTGCCGCTGCTCGCCGTCATGACCTGGTACTGGCGCGCATGGCTCGCGGCGGCGGTGCCGGTGGGGATCGTCCTTCTGTGGCTGCGGCCGCTCGTCGACGAGACGGTCTCGCACGATCCGAGCGCGGGCGAGCGAGCGCGTGGCCTGGCGCACTATGGCTCGCAGCTCGTCGTGAGCGGCGACCATCACTTTCGGCTCGCGGCGGAGAACTTCGGCCGCAGCGGCTCCGTCGCGGTCGCAACGCTGTTCCTGCTGCCGGTGATCGGGCTCGCACTCCGGCGACGCTGGGCCGCGTTCACGCTCGGTGGAACCCTGATCGTCCTGCTGCTGACGCTCGTCCCCTGGCTGTTCGTCCACCTTTCGGATGCGGTGTCGCTGTCGCAGTCGCGCCGACTGGTGGGGTTCATCCCCTTCCCGTTCGCGTTCGCGGGGATCGCGGCGCTCGTCGCCCGTCGGACGGTCGCGGTCCCGGTTGCGCTCGTCGCCGGCGTCGTCCTGCAGCACTTCTGGCCCGGGGACTTCGCCTACGGGCTCAGGCACGGCGGGCCGGGCGTCGCCGCGTGGATCGCCCTCTTCGGTGGAGCAGCCTCGCTCGTCGTGTTCCTGGCGCTCCGCCGTCCGCCGCTGCGCGAGCAGCACACGCTCGGGCTTGCGGCCGCGTGCGCATTCGTGCTGCCCGTCTTCGTCCACGGCGTGGCGCACTGGAGCCCCGAGCCGAAGTCCGATCCGCTCGCGCTCTCGCCGCGGCTCGTCCACAACCTGCGCACGAAGGTGCCCAGGGGGGCGATCGTCCTCGCGCCGCTCGAGGTGAGCTACCGCGTCGCGGCGAGCGCGCCGGTCTACATCGTCGCCGCGCCGGTCGCGCATGTGGCGAACACGAGGGCCAACGACCCGTACGGCCGCGCGCGTGCCGTTCGGCACTGGGTGCTCACCGACGATCCGCGCATCGCCGAGCGATACGGAGCGACCTGGGCGATCCGCGGCGGCCGCCTCTATCGTCTGGCGCGATGAAGGTCCTTCTCGTCACGATGTACTTTCCGCCCGCCGGCGGCGGTGGGGTGCAGCGGTCGCTCAAGTTCGCCACCCACCTGCCGGAGCTCGGGATCGAGACGCATGTGCTCGCCCCCGACGATCCGAAGTGGATCCATCGTGACGACGGGCCTCCACCGCCGACCCTGGCGTGGGTGCACCGGGCGCGCTACCTCGGGCCGAAGGGGCGCAAGCCGGCCGAGGAGCTGCACGGTGCGACCGGGCTCGACCGCGCGTCGAAGCAGTTGCAGCTGATGGGCCGCAGGCTGCTCGTGCCGGACGAGAACGTCAGCTGGAACCTCACCGCGATTCCGGCCGCGATCCGCATCGTCAAGCGTGAGGGCATCGACGTGGTGATCACCACATCGCCCCCGTCGTCGGTTCATCTCGTCGGTGCGGCTGTCAAGCGCGCCACCGGGATCCCGTGGGTCGCCGACCTGCGTGATTCGGTCGTCGCACATCCCCACCGCGACGCGGAGCGGATGCTCGTGCGTGCGAAGGAGCAAGGCGAGCATGCCGTTGCGCGGCTGATCACGCGCTCGGCGAACGCGATCGTCTGTGTCTCGGACGCGATTGCGGCGGAGATGCGTGAGCGCGACCCGAACGGTGAGATCGCGACGATCGCGAACGGCTCCGACTTCGACGACTTCGACGGGCTCGAGCATACGAGCTCCGACCGGTTCCGCCTCACCCATGCCGGATCGTTCTTCGGCAAGCGCGATCCGCGGCCGTTCCTCACCGCCCTGCACGAGACCGGGCTCGACATCGTCGCGCGGTTCCTCGGCGACTTCCGCTCGTCCGACCGCGAGTGGGCGGAGCGGCTCGAGCTCGGTGACCGGCTGGAGCTGATCCCCTACGCGCCCCGGCGCCGCTCGCTGGAGCTCCAGCGCGACTCGGAGGCGCTGCTGCTCCTGATCCCCGAGGCCGGCGGGCGCGGCAAGGGCGTTCTGAGCGGCAAGGTGTTCGAGTATCTCGCCGCCGAACGGCCGATTCTCGCGCTGGTGCCCCCCGAGGGAGCGGCGGCCGAACTGATCCGCGACACCGGCGCGGGGATGGTCGTCGCCCCCGAAGACGTCGAGGGGATCAAGGCCGCCCTCGGCGAGCTCCACGGCGCGCTGGCAGCAAGGCGGGCTCGAGGCGCCGTCGCTGTCGGACGAGTGGCGCCGGCGCCTCTCACGGCGAACGCGGGTGGAGGAGCTCGCCCAGCTGCTGGAGCGGCTCGCATGACGAGGGTCACGAGCTTCCTGTTTCTCGCCACGCTCTTCGTCGCGACCTTCGAGAAGGTGCACTGGAACGTTGCGGGGACGGTCAGCATCTCGGACGTGCTCGCGCTGCTGTTTCTCGCATCGCTCCTCGCCACGATGAAGCGTCCACGCGTTCCGATGACGACGGCTGTGCTGCTCGGCTTCTTCGCGGTCTTCCTGGCCGTGTATCTGACCGGCTACTTCGACCTGTCGGACTCCGACGCGCTCGGACAGTGGGCCAAGGGCCTGACGAAATGGGCGATCCACTTCTCGTTCCTCGCAGCCGCGGTCTTCTGGCTGTCTCGGCGCGGCCGCGAGTACTTCTGGCGGGCTCTCGCGTGGTTCTGCGCCGGGATCGTCGTCAATGCGCTCTACGGCGTGCTGCAACTGCTCGATGCGCGGCGCGGAGCGAATCTCGACGCGACGGTGCTTTCACCGATCACCGGTGGTGCGAGCCAGATCAACATCTACGGCGCGATCAACGGCGTGAACGTCTACCGGCCGAACGCGATGACCGGAGACCCGAACCACCTCGGGATCATGCTGATCGTGCCGCTGTTGATCCTCACTCCGCTCTACCTTCGCCTCGAGCAGGGCCATCGCATGCGCAAGTGGCTGATGCTGACGATCGGGTTCCTGCTCATCGTCGAGGCGGCGACGCTGTCGCGCAGCGGCCTCCTGGGCCTCGCGGTCGGCGCGCTCGTGCTGGCTGTGCCGTACCGGGGCTACCTGCGCTCGCGCGCCCTGCTCGTTCCGGTGGGTGCTGCGTTCGCGATTCTGCTCGCAGTCGTCCTCTCTCGCAGGAGCTTCTTCACGACGGTCCTCAAGTCGCGCGTGCAGACGAGCGGCGGCTCCGAGAACGCCCACTTCCAGGTGTACAGCTTCATCCCTCACGTGCTCCACACCGATCCGCTCTTCGGGCTCGGCCTGAACACGTTCTCGGTGTACTACGAGTTCGTCACGGGCAAGACGAACTGGGGCCCGCACTCGTACTACGTGGCGCTGCTCGTCGAGACCGGAGTGGTCGGCACCGCGCTCTTCGGTGTCTTCCTCTTCTGGGTGTTCCGCCGCCTGCGGGCAGCGCGCGCGCTCGGGCGGGCGCTCTCTGCCGCGCACGATCCCCTGGCTGCGCGCGTGCGCCCGCTGGCGTGGGGCTGCACAGCAGCCCTGGCGGGGACACTTGCGTCGAACGCCTTCTACCTGACGATGCAGTTCTATTACTTCTACGCGTTCGTGGCGCTCGCGCTGGCGATTCCCGTCGTCTTCGCCCGCAGCGAATGAAGGTGGTCGTCCTCACGACGTCGTACCCGCGCGACAAGGACGACGTCGCGGGGATCTTCGTCGCGTCGGCGGTCGAAGGCGTACGCGCGCTCGGCATCCAGGTCGACGTCGTCTCGCCCGCGTCGTTCGCGGACTTCGGGATCGCCTACGGCGGCGGGATCGCCCAGAACCTCCGGGCGTCGCCGTGGAAGCTCGCGTTCGTGCCCGCCTTCATGGCCGCCTTTGCACACGCCGCCCGCCGGGCGGCGCACGACGCGGATCTGGTGCATGCCCACTGGATCCCGTCCGCGGTCGCGGCGCGCGCGACCGGGAAGCCGTACGTGCTGCAGGTGTGGGGAACGGATATCGAGCTTGCGCGCCGGGCACCGGCGCTCTTCCGGCCGCTGCTCCGAGGCGCGCGGCTCGTGATCGCCGCTTCGACGTTCCTCGCCGAGGCGGCACGCTCGCTGGGCGCCCGCGAGGTGCGGGTCGTTCCCTTCGGCGTCGCGATTCCCGCGGACGTTGGCCCGCCGGCCGAGCCGCCGCACGTGCTCTATGCCGGCCGTCTGAGCGAGGAGAAGGGGATCCTCGAGTTTCTCGAAGCGACCGAAGGCCTGCCGCGGGTGATCGTCGGCGACGGCCCATTACGCTCCCGTGTTCCGGAAGCCGTCGGGATTCGTTTCACCCTCCGAGATCGGCGCGTACTACGAGCGCGCCGCGGTCGTCTGCGTCCCCTCGCGGCGAGAGGGGTACGGCTTCTCGGCCCGCGAGGCGATGGCGTACGGGCGTCCCGTGGTGGCGACGCGAGTCGGTGGGCTGCTGGATGCCGTTGTCCCCGACGTAGACCGGGCTGTTGGCGTCGCCGGACGAACTCCGTGAGCTGCGATCCGGCTCCTGCTCAGCGAACTGAACTGCGCGCGCCGCTTGGGCAGAGGCGCCCGTGAGTACGCACGAGGCACTTCGCTCCAGCCGCACGTTGCCGCCAGCTACGACTGCTGACCGCAGCTATCGTGAGGCGTACGATTGCCGGGTGCGGGTGGGAATCTCGATGCTGACGCTCGTGCCCGGAGGCATGGGCGGCAGCGAGTCCTATGCGCGTTCCCTCTGCCGGGCGCTCTGCCGCTCAACATCGAGGTCGAGGCCATTGCGTTCGTTCGCCGCTTCGGCGTCCGACGCCGGGAGCGGGCTCGACACACGAGTCGTTCCTGAGTACCCGAGCGGAACATCGGCGGTCGGGAAAGTCGGCGGCATGGCCGCCGGCATCGCGAGGCACCGAGAGATCGCGCGAGCATTTCAGCGGGATCGACGTCGTCCACTACCCGTTCACCGTGCCGGTCCCCCGGTTGTCGCTGCCGTCTGTTGTCACGCTTCATGACCTTCAGCACCGGACTTGCCCCACCTGTTCAGCGGCAGTACGCGCGCCTTTCGCCGCGTCGCTTACGATCGTGCCGCTCGACGCGCCGACATCGTGGTAGTGCCGAGCGCTTTCGTCCGCAGCCGCGCGGAGGACGCTGCTCGGGCTCGACCCCTCGCGAGTCAAAGTCGTGCCGCACGGAGTCGACAGCGCCGTCTTCTTCGCCCTCGGGAGCACGCCCGCGAGCCTTTTGTTCTCTACCCCGCCAGGGTCTGGCCGCACAAGAACCACGCACGGCTTCTCGCAGCTTTCGAGTTGCTTCGCCGCTCTCGTCCCGAGTTGACCCTCGTGCTCACTGGTGCCGGAACCGAAGCGCTCGGCGGGCCGCTGGGGTCAGCGCGCGAGGTGTTGTCCCCGAGCCTGAGCTCGTCGAGCTCTACCGGCGCGCGTCGTGTGTGGTCTTCCCGAGCCTGTACGAGGGGTTTGGAGCACCGCCGCTCGAGGCGATGGCTTGCGGAACGGCCGTCGCTGCATCGACCTCGGGCTCGTTGCCCGAGGTATGCGGCGAAGCGGCAGTTTTCTTCGATCCCCACGATGCTCGGGCGATCGCAGCCGGAGTAGGAGAAGCGCTCGATCGTTCGGATGTGCTTTCAGCGCTTGGATTGGCTCGCGCGGCCCGTTTCACGTGGTCAGCGTGCGCCGACGGGCATGCCGAGGCATATTGTCAGGCCGCCAACCTCTTCCAGACCGGACTCGATCGCGCTCGCTGAGGCCGGCGCTATGGTTCTCGCTTCGATGCTGACCCAGCCGCGGACTTCGGATCAGGCGAGCTTGAAGAGACCAGCGGTCCCCGACTCTCCCGAGATCGTGATTCAGCCGCGCCGGGCGTGGTCGCTCGGGCTCCTGTCGCTCTGGACGCATCGCGAGCTCACATACTTCCTGGTTTGGCGGGACATCAAGCTTCGCTACAAGCAGACGTTCTTCGGAGCCGGTTGGGCGCTCATCCAGCCGATCATGTTGATGGGGGTATTCGGCCTCTTTTTCGGCCGACTCGCTGGTTTGCCATCGGATGGGTTGCCGTATTCGATGTTTGTGCTCGCCGCTCTCGTTCCGTGGACGTTCTTCTCGAGTGCCATGGCAGCCTCCTCGCGGAGCGTGGTCACGTCGATTCAGATCGTCTCTAAGGTCTACTTCCCTCGGCTGATCATTCCGGTCGCTGCAGCGGCTGCGTTCCTCGTTGATCTCGCCCTCGCCTTCGCGTTTCAGGTCGTTGTACAGCCGTTCTTTGGCATTTATCCGACCTGGCGCTTCGTGTTCGTTCCGCCGTTGGCGGTCTTCGCCCTCCTAACGGCGTTGTGCTTCGGCATCTGGCTGGCGGCGCTGAACGTTCGATACCGGGACATCATCTACACGGTCCCATTTCTCATCCAGGCGCTCATGTTCGCGTCGCCAATCGGCTATCCGAGCACGTTGATTCCCCCCGACTTGCGCGCGCTGTACGGGCTCAACCCGCTCGCAGGGCTGATCGAGGGTTTTCGCTGGGCATCCGCGGACTCGACGACCCACCCGTGGTCGGAGGTCGCGGTTTCCTTCGGAATGACGATCGTTCTGCTCATCGCGGGCCTCGTCTATTTCGCGCGCAGCGAGAGTTCCTTCGCGGATGTCATCTGATGACAACGATGGTGAACGTCGAGAAGCTCGGAAAGAAGTACCGGCTGGGCCAGAACACCGCTGGCTATGGAAGGTTGACGGAGTCGCTATCCAATGCCCTGCGCCGGAGGCGAGGTGCCGACGAAACGACACACAGCGAAATCTGGGCGCTGCGCGATGCGTCGTTCGAGATCGGCCAGGGCGAGGTCGTGGGGGTGATCGGACGGAACGGTGCAGGCAAGTCGACGCTGCTCAAGCTGCTAGCGCGCGTCACGATGCCCACGGAGGGCCGCGCCGCGATCCGCGGCCGGGTTGGCTCGCTGTTGGAAGTCGGAACTGGGTTTCATCAGGAGTTGACGGGTCGCGAGAACGTCTATCTCAGCGGGGCGATTCTGGGGATGCGGCGGTCGGAGATTCGCCTGCGGTTCGACCAGATCGTGGCGTTCGCCGAGGTCGAGAACTTCATCGACACGCCGGTCAAGCGCTATTCGAGTGGCATGGCGCTGCGGCTGGGATTCGCAGTGGCAGCCTTTCTCGAGCCGGAGGTGCTGCTCGTCGACGAGGTGCTCGCCGTTGGCGACCTCGAGTTCCGCAAGAAGTGTCTCGGCCGGATCGGCGAGGTCAGCCAGGAGGACGGGCGCACGGTGCTATTCGTGAGCCACGATCTCAACTCGATCCTCTCCACCTGTCCTAGAGCGCTTCTCGTGGACCACGGCCGGATCCTCGCAGACGGCCCGTCGGAATCGGTCGTGAGGGCGTACGAGGAGCGTCAGGCCTCCGTGGTGCGGGTCGAAGGCGAGTTCCGACGCTTGACGCCGAGCCCCCGCTACCCGACGCCTGTCTTCCTGTGTGCCCGGGTAGTCGCCGACGACGGGGGCGGGCACACGTCCCACGGCGCGGTATTGAGACTAGAGATCGAGACCAACCCAGACCTCGACATCGGCAAGTTTGGCATCGAGGCGAGGATCGTGGATCGTCGCGAGCGGCCGCTCATCTTTCTATCGTCCGCCGCGATGCAGGGGATGCAGTTCGGTCCCGGAGAAACCGCGGTGTGCACGATTCCGTTCATGCCGCTCGCGCCGGGCCAGTACACCTTGGAGCTGTGGGCGACGCTCCTTAGCGTCCAGATCGTGGATGAATGGCTGGGAGAGATCGCGTTTGATGTTCAGCGCTTCGATCCGTTTGGTGTTGGGTCGACGTGGGTTGCGAACGATCAGACAGGCAGCGTCATTCCAGAGCACGAATGGTCTCGACAATGAGCTCTCTGCTGAGGCAACAGAGCTAGTCCGGGTCCCGCTTGATCGTAAACACGACGCACCCTTGGCCAGACAACAACCACGGGTCTGCGAGTTAGCCCAAACTGGTTTCGAGGCCCTTTAGGGGCTGTGCTCATCACGCTGTGCCAAGGCGTTGCTGATCACGGAGCCAGCAGCGCCTCAAGGCGCATTGGTTCGGGTGCACTCCCTTGGATTCGGCATCCCCTGCTTCGTGGGTGAGCCATCGGCGCATGTCGACTCGCTTCGGAGGCTTACAACTACCGATGACCGCGCCTTAGTCTGGCGGCGGAGCTTTTCGAGCACTCCCGCATCCTCGGTGTCGCGCCGTTCAATGAAGCCTGCCATTGGTTCCGGGTATTGCCTGGTTACCTTTTCCAACTCGGTGTTCTTCCGGAGTCGCTGTTGGAGGCGTATGTGTTCGTCACCTGACCATCCCAGAGCATCTGAACCACGGTGATCCGATGGACGATCGCCGGCGTGCCAAAACGGTCGTAAAGCCGACGGTAGTACTTGGGGAGTCCATTGCCCAGATGAGGTCTTCGGCAAATAGTTCTGGTTCATCGAGATTCCGGCGGATTGTTACAGCAGCTGTGAGTTCCGATGGTGTTGACGAACTCGGTACTGCTGGGGATTCAGTTGCGGTTCTGTGGGTTGAACAGGAGTATAGGGTTGTGGTGTGCAAGAGCGGCTCGTCACCAGCCACGCGTCGGTCTGCAAAAGCCGCGACCGTTCGCTGATCGCGGCCTGATCAAACAGGTAGTCGTCCTTGGCAGAGGATTTTGAACTAGGTCGCCTTGGGCGTTCTTGATGGCGACATTGAGATTCGCGGAGGAGTATTGATGCTTGAGCGTGTTGCGAACGTATCGCAGTCTGACGCGGTCTTGCCATGCGTCACAAATGCGCTCGAGGGAGTCGTCTGTGGAGTGATCTGCTGATGATTATCCTCGATCTGCCGATAGCTCTGCGAGGCAATTCGGGAGAGCCCGAAGTCGAGGAACTGGGCTCCTCTTCCGTGCATTTCATAGCAAGGGATCGCGATACTGACTAGCGGATCCTGGTCACCTTCCATTCAGCGTTTCTCCGCGACACAGATTACGAAGTCTCTTCTGTCCAGACGTCGGACGACATCGTGGCTCGAGTAGCTCTGGTAGAAAGAGCTCCGGCAGGTTGAAATCCAGTTGCGCTGAGAAACTCTTCGATTTTGTTCTCGTCGATCAGGAATGTCTGCGGGAATCCAAGCGCCCGCGCAGCGTCGTCGTCCTCTTGAGGAAGGGGGTGGAGAAGATGAGCTCCCCGCGAGGCTTGAGTGCGCGGTGGAACTTTCGCAGCACTTGGAGAAGGTCGAGTTCAGAGAAGTGTTCCAGCGTCTCAGCTAACCATTGGTCTTGAAGGCGCCGGACCTCCAGGTGGAGGAGGTCGAGCTGAACGCGGAATCTGAAGGTTCGCGTACCCGCGATAGCGGGTGGCGGCTGTGCCGACCGCGGCGGCGTCGCGGTCGGCGCCGACGACGCTCGCGGATCGCTCAGCGAGCAGCGCAGATCCGTAGCCGGTGCCACAAGCGAGATCAGCAACGGTCGCATCCACGGCGATTTCGGGAGGTCGCAAACTGGTAGCGGCGTAGGTGCGAGAGCTGACATGTCGAGTCTGCGCTCGCGCAGTCGTCGCGTAAGGTCGATGTCCACGCGCTCACCACCACCGGTGAGCACTGAGGGACGTCGAGCAGTGAAGGCCTGGGATACCCTGTTTGAGGCGCCAGCGCACGACAGGATCAGCTCTACAAGAGGCATCCTCGCTGGCGCTGGAACTCTCCGCTGGACGAGCGTGCGCGCAGTTCCGCGGCCTGGAACCACCACGGCCTGATCGGTACTCGGCGGCCGGCCACCAAGCAGGCGCGCCCCAAGGCTACGGGGACCCACACCTGGGTGCGGGTCTTCTTCGCGTCAGCAGCGATGCTCCTCAAGGCGCGCTTCCGCACTCCAAGCTCTGGCATGCCAACCTTCTCGAACCGCTGGATTTTGCTGGGCCATGAGGTAGCCGGAGGTTTGAGTATGACCTCGGGCTTTTCGGGATCTCGATCCAAAGGGCGCCGAAGGTCGGCGCGCCGTGAAGCGAAACCGTGCGCGCTTGAGCGAAGAGCTGCTTCGCCAATTCAAGGTCGCTCAGGCTGCAGGCCCGAGTCGATCCGGAATCCCGCTCCGGGTTTCATGCAGGCTGTTTGGTTTGAGTCTCGGCCTGCTGGCCTGAGCCTTTCTGACGGAGCAGTTCTCTTCGAACTCGGCGGGCGGGGGATCTGGCCGTGGGCTTCGAAGAGGCGGCGGTGGTTGAACCAGTCGACCCATTCCAAGTGGCGTACTCGAGGTCGTCGAGGCCGCGCCAGGGGCCGCGGTTTCTACGAGCTCGGCCTTGTAGAGCCCGATCATCGTCTCGGCGAGGGCGTTGTCGTACGAGTCGCCCTTCGACCCGACCGAGTTGACGGCTCCGGTCTCGGCGAGGCGTTTGGTGTAGCGAATAGCGAGATATTGAACGCCCCTGTCGGAGCGATGGACCAGCTCGTCGAAGCCGGCGACCGCGGCCGGAGCGAGCCCAGATCGCCTGCTCCAAGGCGTCGAGGGCGAGGTCGGAGCGCAGCGACCTGGAGGCTTGCCAGCGCAACCACCGTCCGCGAGTAGACGTCGGTGATGAACGCGACGTACACGAAGCCTGTCCAGGCGCGGATGTAGGTCAGGTCGGCGACCCAGAGCCGGGTTCGGGGCGCCGGCGTGTTGAAGCGGCGGGTCGACGAGGTCACGCGGCCGGTCGGCCGCATCAGCCGGGACCGCTCTCGTGTACTTCGGCTTGCCGCGCACGACGCCACGCAGCCCGAGCTCGCGCATCTCAACCTGGCGACGGTGCAGCGCGCGACGCTGGTCCGCCTTCGCGGTTGAGCTGCGCCCAGACTTTGTCGACGCCGTAGACGCCGAAGTTGTCCCGGCGCACGCGTGCGATCGCTGGCTTCAGCTCTGCGTCACGCATCGATCGCCAGCCCGACGGCGGCCGGGACCTGGCCGCGTAATAGGTGCGCCGGGGCGAACTGCAGCACGTCGCAGATCGGCTCGACCCCGTACTCGCCGCGGTGTTTGTCGATGTAGGTGATCACTTCCTTGTCGACCCGTCGAGCTCGGTCGCGAAGAAAAGCGACGCCGACTTCAAGATCTCGTTCGCCCGGCGCAACTCGCGATTCTCCCGCTCGAGCTCCTTGAGCTCGACCCGCTGATCGCTCGTCAGCCCCCCCGGCCCGGCGGGCCCTCATCGACCTCCGCTCGGCGCACCCAGCTCCGCAGCGTCTCCGACCAGTGCAACCGACTCCGCCGCGACTCGACGATCGCCGCCCACTGCCGACTCGTGCTCGTGCTGATGCTCGAACACCAGCCGCAACCGCCCGCTCACGGAACCTCGGGCGCGTACCTCCTCGATGCACTCTGAGCATGACTCCATCCTCTCAAGGCGTGGAGCCTGCAACCCGGAGCGGTTCACCCTTCTTCAGCTACTTCTACTCGCCGAACGTCGACCCAGCTGCGATCCGTGAGATCGGCTCAACCGGTGTAGCTACGATGAGTTTCTGCAACGAGTCGCATCGGTTAGTAGCGTCCCTGCTCGTGGTGTACGAGCCGGTTGAGGTCTTCTCCGCCGCGGCTGTGGAGCGCGAGCCGTAGGCGAGCGCGGAGCAGCTGCGGCGGGTGCGGGTGATAGCTGACCACCGCGTCATCCTCGCGAGGTCCTGTCGAGACACTCAGCGAGGAGGAGCACGGTGGTCGAGCACACGATGGACGTGTCGGTCTGGTTGCGCAAGCAGTTGGAGGAGGCGAGCCCGGATCTGTTGCGGGTGATGGTGAAGGACTTCGCGGAGGCGTTGATGAGCGTCGACGCGGACGCGGTCTGCGGCGCCGATTACGGCGAGCGGAGCCCGGAGCGGGTCAACCGCAGAAACGGCTACCGGGAGCGTGACTGGGACACGCGGGTCGGGTCGATCGAGCTCGCGGTGCCGAAGTTGCGCGAAGGCAGCTACTTCCCGGACTGGCTGCTGCAGCCCAGGCGGCGCGCCGAGCAAGCGTTCGTGTCGGTGATCGCCGATGCCTACCTGGCCGGCGTCTCGACCCGACGGGTGGAGAAGCTCGTGCAGCAGCTCGGGGTCGAGCGGATGAGCAAGAGCCAGGTCTCGCGGCTGGCGAAGTCGCTTGACGGGATCGTCGAGGACTTCCGCACCCGGCCGCTCGACGGCGCTCCGTACGCGTACGTCACCTTCGACGCGCTCCAGGTGAAGTGCCGCGAGGGCGGGCGTACCGTCAACGTCTGCGTTGTGCACGCGGTCGGCGTCAACAAGGATGGCTTCCGCGAGTCGCTCGGCCTCGACGTCGTCACCAGCGAGGACGGCGCCGCCTGGCTCGCCTTCCTGCGCTCGCTGGTCGCCCGTGGGCTCAGTGGCGTCCGGCTGGTCACAAGCGACGCGCACCCCGGCCTCGTCGACGCGATCGCTGCCACGCTGCCCGGCGCGGCCTGGCAGCGCTGCCGCACCCACTTCATGCGCAACCTGCTCACGCGGGTGCCCAAGAGCGCGCAGGGCTTCGTGGCGACGATGGTGCGGACGATCTTTGCGCAGCCCGACACCGACATGGTCCGCGAGCAGCACTGCAGGATCGTTGACCAGCTCGCCACGCGCTTCCCCGAGGCGGCGGCGCTGCTCGAGGAGGCGGAGACTGATCTGCTCGCCTTCACCGCGTTTCCGAAGGAGCACTGGCGGCAGCTCTGGAGCAACAACTCGCTCGAGCGGCTGAACAAGGAGATCCGCCGCCGCACCGACGTCGTCGGCATCTTCCCCAACCGCGCCGCCGTCATCCGCCTGGTCGGCGCCGTCCTCGCCGAACAAAACGACGAGTGGGCGGTCGCCAGCCGCCGCTACCTCAGCGTCGAGTCGCTCGCGAAAGCACTCGCCGACCCCGTCGACGAACCCGAGGAGGTGATGGCGATCCCAGCGGCCGCATGAACCTCAGGCGAGGATGACGCACTCAGCCTCGTACACCACCTTGACGGACGCGGCCCATCGGTTTCGGTTGGTGGCCGCACGGTCCCTTTGGTAAGCCACCATCCCAACTCGATACTGACCACCTGTCCACGAGCCCTTCTCATTGAGCGCGGTGTCATCGTGGGCGACGGCGGGTCGGAGTCCGTCGTGAGGGAGTACGACGAACGTCAGGGGTCGACCGTTCAGAGAAGGGGAGTCCACTCGTACCGAACCAAGTCCGCGGTATCCCATGCCGATCTTCCGTCGCGTGCAGATCCTCACCGATACGGGCGGCGGGCACACGTCCCACGGAGAGTCACTCAGGATCGAGATCGAAACCAGACGCTGGATCAGTGGGTTGGGGAAGTCGCTTTTGACGTCCACCGCTTCGACCCATTTGGAATTTCATCAACCTGGGATGGCGACGGATCAGATTGGGAGTTTCGTGCCGCAACACAAGTGGTCTCTCGTAGCGTGGGCTCGGAACCGAATAATGCGTGAGAGCTGCTGTGGGCCGAGATTACGTCACGTCGTTTCCGGTCCGTCGGGCTGGTCCCCTCGAACTCAGCCGGAGCAGCAATCCAGTTCGGTTCAGCCAACCGTGCCTGACCGGTCGGCTCCCACGGACTGGGTACAGCGACCGATCTTTCGCCTTCGCCGAAGCAGAGATCACCGAGCGCGGTCGCCCACCAGCAGAAGGTTGAGTTCGACATGATGATGTGGCGATGACTGCCGAGCCGAGCCAGGTCTTCGAGGGCTGCCCGGCTGGTGTATTCGAGACGGTCGTCGTTGGGCTCAGACCGATAAACCTCTGCGTCGTATCCTTCTTTGGTGAGAGCCTCGGAGACGCGAAGGGCTCGCCCTGGGTCGTCGCCAAAGATCGTGAACCCCCGCGCGGCGATGCGAGCGGGAAGCCTGGTAGCGGCGGCGGCGTAGTACGAGGGGCTCAATGCCCAACCCATGACCTCATAGTCTCCACCTCGCACATGTATGGCGACCGAACTGTAGACCTCCGAAAGATCCAGCCCGGAGGACTCGAGTGACAAACGAAGGTCGACGAGTACCCGACTCAAACCCTCGCGGTAGTAGTTGGGGTGCTGGAAGTATCCTTCAACAGAGCGATAGTGCTTGCCGAAAAACGCGGAGTGACATCGGAATGGCGAATGGGCGCCACCCGCGAGGATCAAATGCCTGCGGCGTCGCAACAGAGGCTCGTACGCGAGCCGAAAGAACGCCTTCGCGAGCAATCGAGCATTCCCGCCGGGCACCCAACCCCCCGCGACGAACGAGTCCCAGTCGGAAGCCTTCGGAAACGAATCGACGCGCAGATATCTCAACCAGTCGACATTTGCACCATGTGCGGGGTTGTAGTAGTGCCGAGGCTCCTGTCCGGACCTGGCGCCGGCCCCAATCGCCGTCGCGTACTCGAAGAGTTGATTGCCGAGTTGGCCGCGCAACTGGTAGACGACACGCCGACGGCTCAAGAGCGAGTCCTCCTCATCTCACCGTCGCGACAATGTCCGGAGGGCGACCGCCCGCTGCAGTAGCGCCACTTCCCGAAGGTCGCGGCACGCCTGAGACTGCCAGATCCGTGACGTTCGAATGTGGTAACGGATTCGTTCGGCAAAGCGAGGAGGATCCAACTGCTCGGCGAACCGATCCAACCCTATTTCAGAAGGGCTTTCCTGGTCGTGGTATGCAACAGGAGGGAGTACCGCCCGAACCACGACGCGACGACTGAAGAGAAACCAGTCATCGGGGGTCGACCGGACCGGGTCGCCGTAAGTTCGAAGGCGCCTCGCTGCCGTCCGCGTCACGATCTGAGCAGCTGATCCCAGCGGATCTCGACGGTGTACGTAGGCTAACCAGCGACCTTGCGGCAAATCGAGCGTTCCTCGCCTCGCCGCGAGCACTTCCCCACGTCGTTCGAGGAGCGCGACGTCGCCTTGTCGGATTTGGCTCGCTGCAGCCTGCGCCACCGCCGCAAACGCGCGGTTCAGAATGGCGTCGTCTTCCAAAACGATTGCGGCAGCTGCTGAGCCCGTGAGGATTCGGTCGTACACCTTCTGATGGGCGAGCACGCATGCGACTTCGTTCGGGGTCGAGCTCCGCCCGTATCTTCGACGGAACCGTCGTCCATCGTAGGTTTGCTGCATCTGCTCGGCGCTGATCCGGACACCGTCGACAAACTCGAATCGGACATCTTGCTCTTCGAGGCTCGTGGCGATCTTTGATCTGCGCTCGCTTTCGGGCAGGCTGATCACGTAGCAGGGGATCTCCATTGAAGGTGAGCCTAGCGACGCTGTTTCGCCACGAGGTCAGGCGCCAGTGCCCGGGCGTCAGAGGCGGCCCGTCGCTACGTTGTTGTCGGTTGACCGGCTCGCCGATGCGTATTTTTGTTCTGAACACCAACTACCTGCAGTCATTGGGACAGCTGTATCGCCGGAACGCGGGTCTGGAACACAGCTCGTACGCTGAGCAGTTGGCCATCATGGATGCGAACTTCATCGGCGAAAGTGGGTCATACGCCCGTGCTTTTGAAGCGCTAGGTCATGAAGTCATGGCCATCTCCGCGAACAACGGTCCAATTCAGGCCGCCTGGGCGCGCGAGAACGGCCGGCAGTCTCTCGCGCGCGCTGTCGAGCGCTCTCGGCCGAGCAACTCGCCGCGCATGTGGGCTCGCAGAATTGTCGAAAGGAGGGGTGACATCCCGGTATCCGTGCGCCGCGGCGCCAGGGCATCGGAAACCCTTACACGCATTCTTCTCGCCCAAATCGAGAGTTTTCGTCCAGATGTCGTGCTCAATCAGGACGTGTTTCTTGTCGGCGCCCTGACGCTTGACGACATCAAGAGCCGTGGGATCAAGGTGGTCGGCCAGCACGCGGCCACACCTCTGCCTGCGACCGTGCCGCTTGTTGGCTACGACCTGCTCGTATCGTCGTTTCTGCCTACCGTTGATGCTTTCAGAGCGCTCGGCCTGGCCGCTGAGTTCAGCCGGCTGGCCTTTGATCCGAAGGTTCTCGAGCAATTGCCTGCGGTCACTGGCGACGTCCGCTGGCCGGTGACGTTTGTTGGGAGTCTGCAGTCGATTCATAGCTCGCGTCTCGTATTCCTCGAGGAGCTTGCCGTTCGCGTACCCAGCCTCCTTATCTGGACGCCCGATGCATCCAGGCTCGGTCGGCGCTCGCCACTCAGGGAGCGAGTCCAGGGGAGCGCCGCGGGCCTTGAGATGTACGCAATCCTGCGATCGTCATTTGCGACAGTCAATCATCACGGTGACGTAGCACCTTATGCCAATAACATGCGGCTCTATGAGGCGACCGGCGTTGGCACCCTCCTTGTTACTGATCTCAAAGACAACCTGTCTGAGTTGTTGACGCCGGGCGCGGAGGTGCTCACATACTCGTCTGCCGACGACTGCGCTGAAATCATCGGCGCCGTTGGCCGGGCTGAGCGGGACCGGATAGCGAGTGCGGGCCAACGTCGCACGCTCTCTGACCACACGTATCTGGACAGAGCTCAAGAGCTGGTTGAGTTCTTCGAGAAACTTCTCGGCTGAAACCTGGCGGCAGGGTGCCTCAAACGTATCCGTATTCTCGTCGCCGTGATCGACCTTCTCCGCCGCCGTGGCTGTCGTTCCGTAGGACGGACAAGCGGGCTTACGCGACTCAGCCTTGGTCCCTAACCTCATGAGAGTGGGTATTCGGCACGCGACCCCGCCATCGGTGCTCCGTTGGTTGCGAGATTTCCGCTCGCGCCTGCGCGCTGAACCGCCGGTCGGCGATGTTGACCTTGGTGACTTGGCTCGCATCACTCCGATCGACGCCACCTTCGGTCTGGGCCGGGGCGGCAAGGCAGTCGACCGGTACTACATAGAGGCCTTTCTCGAGCGGCACGCTGCCGATGTTCGCGGTCGGGTGCTGGAGGTGGCCGACGATGCTTATACGACGCGTTTCGGTGCGGAGAAGGTTGTTCACTCGGACGTTCTCGGGATTGAACGGGACGCCCGCGTCTCAGTCGTTGCCAATCTCTGCGAGCCGCCCGATGATCTTGCATGGGGTTCCTACGACTGCATCGTGTTTACGCAGACTCTGCAGTTCGTGGCAGATCCGTCGGCGGCCCTCTCTACCCTCGCACGTCTGCTCCGCAGCGGGGGCGTGCTTCTCGCGACCTTTCCGGGGATCAGCCAGATCAGTCGATACGACGCCGACCGGTGGGGAGATCGATGGCGGTTGACGACGCTTGCCGCTCGCGAACTATTTCAGGACGAGTATTGGGACGCGAGCGTAGAGGCGTTTGGCTCTGTTCTGACAGCAGTCGGCCTTCTCCACGGGCTCGTGGTCGAGGATCTTCCGCTCGGACTCGTGGATGAGCACGATCCAGACTACGAGGTGCTCGTAGCAGCCCGGGCGGTCAGGAGATAGCCAGCATCTCTGCTCGGGTGCGCTGGCGGATCGCTGCGACTCGGCAGCGCATCGGAGCGCGGGGGGGAGGCGGCGTAATCCTCATTTATCACCGGATCTCCATGGGCTTTGATCCGCTTGAGCTGAATGTGTCCCCGCATCACTTCGCAGAGCACATGGAGGTGATCGCGCGATGGACAATTCCGTGCAGTTTACGTGACCTCGATCGCCGCGTTCGCGATCGCTCTCTCACGCGGCCACTCCTGGCAGTCACGTTCGACGACGGATATCGCGACAACCTCACGGTCGCATGCCCCGCGCTCGAACGCTCCGGTATCTACGCGACCGTGTTCGTCACACCAGGTGCTCAAAGCGGCGTGCGCGAGATGTGGTGGGACGAGCTCACGCGTCTGGTGATGGGTCGGGCAGCCGCCGACATCGACGAAGCGTGGACGCTGAGCCGCGCCGACGATCCAACACCGTCCCATGCGAGATACCGGCAGCTCTTCGATGATTTGCGCCGCGCGCCTGTCGCAAGTCGGGACACCATTCTTGCGAGGTTGCGCGCCGGCGATGGTCTTGACTCGCCAGCACGGCACCCCCTTCTCGAACGTGACGAGATTGCAAAGCTCGACGCGAGCCCAGCGATCGAGGTCGGAGCGCACACGATGACCCATCCGGTCCTGTCCGCCCTTCGCCCCAGCCAGCAATTCGAGGAGATCGCAGCCAGCCGTGCGGGCCTCGAAGTGATCCTCGGCCGACCTCCAACGAGCTTCGCGTATCCCTTCGGGACGCCCGCCGACTACGATCGAAGCTCTGTTCGCGCTGTTGCTCGCGCGGGTTTCGTTCTCGGATGTGCAAACTTTGCGTCCCTCGTCGGTCGCGGCTCGCCGAGCCTCGAGTTGCCCCGCATACTGGTGAAAGACTGGTCAGGGGAAGAGTTTGAGCGGCGATTGGCTCACGTGTTAGACGGTGGCACGTGAGCAAGCTGTCGATTCTTCAGGTGAGCTCATCGGACAGCGGAGGCGGGGCTGCGGGTGTCGCGCGAGCCCTGCATGAGGGATACGGGCGACGGGGCCACGACGCACAGCTCCTTGTCGGTCGATCCGCGAGCCAAAGACCGGGCGTCCACAGAATCCGGAATGGCAAAGGGCTCTGGTTCGTTCACGACAGACTTCAGGACGCGTCCCGTCCGCGAACTGCAAAGCTCGCCCGCGCGGTCGCATCTCCGGCCCTCCTTGTCGACGCAGCGCTTGGCCGAGAGGACTTCCGCTTTCCAGGAACGAGAATGGTGCAGGCTGCGGCCACGGGCGCCGATGTCATTCAACTTCATAACCTCCACGGATCATTCTTCGATCTTCGATTCCTTCCCCAGCTGACCGCCCGATCGCCCGTTGTGTTGTCACCGCATGACGCCTGGCTCACGACGGGCCACTGCGCCCACTCACTGGGCTGCGACCGGTGGCTCGCGGGGTGTGGAAACTGCCCTCACCTGAGGGTCTACCCGGCCCTTCTTCGCGATGGAACCGCTGCGAACTGGCGACGAAAGAAGGAGATCTATGCGCGGTCGTCGGTGAACGTTGCTGTGCCGTGTCGGTGGCTTGGCGACGTAATGATGGACTCCATCATCGCGCCTGCAATCGCGGAGCTGCGGGTCATTCCGAATGGTGTCGACTTCGACACCTTTCACCCAGGCGACCAGGCCGCTCATCGTGAGGCGCTCGGGCTTGATCGAAACACGAAGGTCGTTCTCTTTGCCGGTCAAGGACTTCCTGCAAACGAGTTCAAGGACTACGCGACCTTTGTTCGAGCGCTTGCGCTGTTGGGCGCGCTTTCCGTTGAGTCAGTCGTGGCAATCGCGCTGGGTGGGGCATCCGATTCGACGAGGCAGCTCGGAGTGGTGACGCTGATGGATGTTTCAGCGGTCTCTCGGACTGCGGTCGGAACCTGGCTTCGCGCGGCCGACATCTATGTCCACCCCGCGCGTGCAGAGACGTTTCCCCTTTCAGTGATCGAGGCTCTTGCCTGTGGTGTTCCTGTTGTCGCGTCCGCGGTCGGAGGAATTCCAGAGCAGCTCGACGCGACCACCGGATTGCTTGTCCCCGCAGGTGACGCTGCCCGCTTGTTTGAGGCGATGTTCTTGCTTCTTGGCGACGACGAACGACGCCTTGAGATGAGTCGCGCTGCCGCTGATGATGCGGTCCGACGGTTCGGAGTGGACAAACAGGTTGACGCATATCTAGGTTGGTTCGACGAGCTAGCCCCGAGGAAGCGAAAGCACCGATTAGGGTCGCGCCGTGCTGACGATCTTCACGATCCCTAAGCCGTTTGACGGCGACGCGGCGGTGCGCCAGCGTCTCGCCATCTCGAGCTGGTTGGCGCTCGAATGTCGCGTAATCCTCCTCGGCGACGAGCTGGGAGTCGCCGAAAATGCGGGAACCTTGGGCATTGAACACATCCCAGAGCTTGCTCGAAATGAGCGCGGCACCCCGCGTCTCGATTCTGCGTTTGTGCAAGTCGAGGGGGTTGCGTCGCTTGGAACCCATTGCTTCGTCAATTCCGACATTGTCCTCACAGCTGATCTGCTTGGGGCCATCGGAGCCGTACGAGCAAGATGTCCCTTCTTGCTCGTCGGCCAGACCAGGGATCTTCGCGTCGACGAGGCAGAGTTAACCAATGCGGCGCAACTCCGGCAGCGGGCTCTTCGCGAGGGGCGACTCCGTGGGCCGACGGCTATCGACTGGTTTGTCTTCCCCAGTCGGCTGTTCGATCCACTACCCCCGTTTCTTGTAGGTCGAGCGGCGTTCGACAACTGGCTGATATGGAAGGCTCGACAACTCGGGCCCGTGATCGACGCAACAGCTGCGGTGGTTGCGCTCCATCAACCTCATGACTATGGGCATCTCTCCGGTGGCAAAGATGAGGCGTACTACGGACCCGAGGCCGAACACAATCGTGCTCTTGCCGGGGGGCGCCGCGTCTACACGCTCCATGACGCCACCCACCGGATGAGTGCCGACCACTCGATTCATCGCAATCTCGGTTCGATTCTTCGCTGGCGAGAGACGGCACGGAAGGTCGGCTGGAAGCTGGGCGTTCGTTGAAGGTCGTCGGCGTGTTTCCGGAGCCGACGTCTTACCGCGCCCCGCTGTTCGATCTGATCGCCGCTCAACCCGGGATCGATCTGTTCGTCGGCTACGCCGCACGCGCGGTTGCCGGCCGAACCTGGGACGTTCAGCTCAGCCACCCACATGTTTTTCTTCGCGGCTTCACATTGCCCGGGGCTCGGCGCGTGCTGCGTCACGACTACCCGGTCACGCCCTCGATCTTCAGTCTTCTCGAACGGTGCCGCCCCGATGTGGTCGTCGTGTCGGGGTGGAGCACGTTTGGCGCACAGGCGGCGATTGGCTGGTGCGGCGCGCGTCGGGTGCCGTACGTCCTTGTGGTCGAAAGTCACGACTACGACCCGCGCCGAGCGTGGCGCCGTGCTGTGAAGAACGCCGTCGTGCCCAGGGTCGTTCGCGGTTCGGCGGGCGTGCTGGTGACGGGCTCGCTCGTCCGGTCGTCGATGGTCGCCCGCGGTGCTCGGCCCGATCGGATCGAGATCTTTGCGAATACGATCGACGTGCACAGTTTTGGTGAGCACGCCGACACGCTGCGGTCAAGGCGATCGGAGCTACGCGACGATCTCGGGATCCAAGACGGCGAGGTCGTCGTTGTGTGCGTGGCTCGGTTGATCCGCGATAAAGCGCTCGACTTGCTGATCCGCGCGGCGGCAACGGCCGGGCCGCCGATCGTCACGGTCCTGGTGGGCGAAGGGCCGGAGCGCAGCCGGCTCGAGGCGCTCGCGACTCAGTTGGGCTCGCGCGTCATTTTTGTCGGCTCCGTTCCGTGGGAGCAGATCGTCGAGTTCTATGTCGCGAGCGATGTGTTTGCCCTCGTATCGCGACACGAACCGTGGGCTGTCGCAGTAAACGAGGCTGCGGCCTGCGGCTTGCCGCTCGTCCTCTCGGATCACGTGGGCTCGGCACATGATCTGCTGCGATCTGGGGAAAATGGTGTGCTGGTACGGACGGACGACGTCGAAGCCACCTCTGCTGCATTGCGCAAGTTGGCGCGCCACGAGGGCCTCCGACATCGATTTGGCGACCGCTCTCGTGAGATCGTCCAGGACTGGGGTTATTCGACCAGCGTCGAAGGGTTCACGCGGTTGGTCGATGCCGTTGGCTCGAAGACCCAGTCGGGCTGACCGCGACAGCGGAGCGGTACGGTTTGCTGCGTGGGCCGCCGACCGCGCATCCTCGTCCTGAACCAGTACTACAAGCCCGGGGTCGAGGCGACCGCCAACTTGCTCGCGGAACTTTGCGAGGCCCTGTCCCCCGAATACGACGTCACCGTCGTTACTGGGCGGGTACGTGACCGCAATGAGCTTCCAGACGAGGAGATGCTCAACGGCGTGCGGGTGCTGCGTGCTCGGTCGACGGTCTTCGATCGCGCCAGCCTTTTTCGGCGGGCCGTCAACTACGGGACGTACCTTGCCGACAGTTTCATTCGCGCACTCAGCATGGATCGTCCCGATGTCGTTCTCACTCTCACCGATCCCCCAATGATTGGGGACGTCGGGCTGCTTGTCGCCCGTCGATTTCGCGTGCCCCTGATCGTCGTCTCGGAGGACGTGTTCCCCGAGATCGCGGTCGAGCTCAGACGCCTCGAGAGCCCGGTACTCATTCGCCTCCTCCGTCTGATGGTCGAGATCTACCTTCGCCGCGCCGACCGGATCGTTGCTATCGGGGAGGCTATGCGCGAACGGCTGGAGGTGAAGGGTGCCCCTCCGGATCGCATACGGGTGATCGAGAACTGGGTCGATACGAAGCGCATCACGCCGCGGCCTCGTGTGAACAGCTGGTCCCGCGAGAACGTGGCCGGCGAAGGCTTCGTCGTCATGCATTCGGGCAACGTTGGTCACGCCCAGGACGTCGGAACGCTGGTTCGTGCAGCATCCTTTCTTCGCGACATCCCTGACCTGCGGGTCGTCGTCGTCGGTTCGGGTGCGATGCACGCCGCAACAAAGGCGTTGGCGGCTCGGCTCGAGGTGTCGGCGGTCACGTTTCTTCCCTACCAGCCGCGAGAGGTGCTTTCCGAGTCGCTGTCGAGCGCCAACATTCATTATCTCGGCCTGGAGAAGGGTCTTTCGGGCTTTGTTGTACCGAGTCGCGCGTACGGCGTCCTCGCAGCCGGCAGGCCACTGCTCGTGTCTGCTGACGAAGCGTGCGAGACGGTGAGGATCGTCCGCTCGGTGGGTTGTGGGATCATCGTCGAGCCCGGCCGGCCGGATCTCGTCGCCGCAGCCATTCGAGACGCCTACGGTGGCCGCTTCGATCTTGAGGGCATGGGTGCGCGAGGCCGAGCCTACGTCGAGCTAGAGGCCGACCGCGAGGTCGCAATTGGGCGGTACCGCGATGTGCTCTCGGAGTTTGTTCCACTGCGCTCGGTCACGGCCTAGCGGCGCGAAGAGGTCCGTGCAGCGAGGCGGGACGCGGCTAAACTCGCCCTCGCATGCTCGAGGTTGAAGCGCTCTTCTGGCTATCGCTGGCCGCGCTGGTATGGACCCATGTCGCCTACCCGGCCTGCGCGGCGGTGCTTGCGCGCCTCGCACCGCGCCGTGTCGAGAAGGCTGACATCGAGCCCGCGGTGACCGTGATCATCGCGGCCCACAACGAGGAGTCGGTGATCGCACGACGGATCGAGAACCTGCTCGCCCTCGACTACCCGGCCGAGAAGCTGCAGATCGTCGTCAGCTCCGACGCCTCGTCCGACCGCACCGAGGAGATCGCCCTCGAGTTCCCGGGCGTGCAGGTGATCCCGAATCCGCGCGGGGGCAAGGTTGCGGCGCAGGACCGCGCGGTGCGGCAGACCGACGGTGAGATCGTCGCGTTCTCCGACGCGAACTGCACCTGGTCGCCCGATGCGCTGCGCACCCTCGTGCGCGTGTTCGCGGACCCCGAGGTCGCCTACGTCTGTGGGCAGTTGCGCATCCTGGACGCCGACGGCGGCAACCAGGAGGGCGTCTACTGGAGCTACGAGATGAAGCAGCGTGCGGCCGAGTCGCAGCTCGGCTCCGTCACCGGCGGCAACGGCTCGATCTATGCCCTGCGCCGCTCCGACTACGTCGAGGTCGACCCGCGCTTCGGCCACGACCTCTCGCTTCCGTACCTGATGGTCCAGCACGGGCGCAGGGCGGTGTACGAGCCCGAGGCGCATGCGTGGGAGAAGCCGACACCGTCGAACGAGACCGAGTACCGGCGCAAGGTGCGCATGTTCGAGCACTGCTGGCTGATCGTCCTGCGGGGCAAGATGCTTCGTCGTCTCGGGCCTCTCTACCTGCTCGAGATCGTGTCGCACCGCCTGCTGCGCTACGGCTCGGGGATCCTGCACGTCGTGTTGCTCGCCACCTCGCTCGCGCTGTACGCGCACGGCTGGTTCTACGCCGTGGTGCTGGCCGCCAGCTCGGGCTGCTCGCAGCCGCCGCGGTCGGGGTCGGCATCGCCCGCTACTACACGCTGGTCACATGGGCGACGCTCGTGGCGCTCGTCAACTATTTGCGCCGGGGTGTCCCTGCGACGTGGGAGGTCGCGGAGGGCACGCGGGTTTGAACAGGGCGCTCGACGTCGCGATCGCCGGCACGGGGCTCGTGGTCTCGAGCCCGTTCCTCACCGCAGCGGCCGTCGCGGTGAAGCTCCAGGACGGCGGCCCGGTTCTCTACCGCCAGACCCGCGTCGGCCGGGGCGGGGTCGACTTCGAGCTGCTGAAGCTGCGCACGATGGTCGTGGGTGCCGAGAAGCAGGGCGCAGGGTTCGCCGTCGACAAGGGCGACGCTCGCATCACGCGGACCGGGCGGCTCCTCCGGCGGCTCAGCCTCGACGAGCTCCCGCAGCTCTGGAACGTGGTGCGGGGCGACATGTCGGTGATCGGGCCACGCCCCACTCTCCGCTACCAGGTCGAGCAATACGACGACCGGCAGCTGCATCGACTCGACGTCAAGCCGGGGATCACCGGTTGGGCGCAGATCCACGGCCGCGCCACCTTGCCCTGGGCCGACCGGATCGAGCTCGACCTCTGGTATGTGCGCCATCACGATTGGAAGACCGACCTGCTGATCCTGCTGAGGACGCCTCTGGCCCTCTTCGGCGGGACCTACAAGGGCTCGAGCGGAGGGTGGCGGGCGCCGGGAAGCTGACGGCGCCCTCAGGCGCCCCCGCTACCCTCAGGGATCGTGACCGCCGTCCTGTTCACGTGCGCCGGGCAGCGGGTCGACATCGTCACCGCGTTTCGCGAAGCCGGCGCCACGACGATCGCCGTCGACGTCGACCGGCTCGCGCCTGCGCTCTACCACGCCGACCGGCGGGCGCTCGTGCCCCGCGTCGACGATTTCGGCTACGTCGCCGCGCTCCACGAGCTCGTCGAGCTGCACGACGTTCGGCTGATCGTGCCCCTGACCGACCTCGACCATTACGTGCTGGCCGACGCACGCGAGCAGCTGTCCGCCGCGCTGGTGCTCGTCTCCGGCGTCGAGACGGTCGCACGGTGCTCCGACAAGTACCTCGCCCACCAGTTCTTCGAGGGTCAGGGAATCGGCTCGCCTCCGACCTGGCTCCCGACGGCGCTGCCGGAGGATCTTCGATATCCGGTCCTCGTGAAGGCCCGTCGGGGGTTCGGCTCACGGCACATCTACCGCGCGGCGAACGCCACCGAGCTCGACTTCTTCCTCCGCTACACCGCCGCCGACTCGATGGTGCAGGCGGCGTGTCTCGGCACCGAGTTCTCGATCGACGTCTTCTGCGACCTGGACGGCCACTGTCTCGCCGCGGTTCCGCGGACGATGATCGAGTCGAAGGGCGGCGAATCGATCAAGGGAATGACGATCAAGGATCAGGAGCTCGTCGAGTTCAGCTGCAGGGTGTCCGAGGCGCTCCGCATCATCGGTCCTGCCAATGTGCAGTGCTTCCGAGAGCCCGACGGCGAGTTGCTCGTGACCGACGTCAACCCGCGTTTCGGCGGCGGCTTCCCTCTGCCGACCGCTGCGGGATCGGGCTATCCCGAGCTCGCTCTCGCGCTCGCAAACGGCGAGCGCCCCGAGCCGCGGCTCGGTGACTTTCGGGAAGGCGTGGTGATGACCCGCTTCTTCTCGCAGGTGATCCTCGAGGACGCGGACGGGACGCTCGAGCCCTTGCAGGCGGAGGCGGTGCCCGAAGAAGCGTGAGATGGCCGGCCCCGCTCCTCGTCGCGGTGGCGCTTCTCGCCGCCTGCGGGTCTCAGCGCGGGGCGGTCACGACGATCGACCCGCAGCGCACCGTGGCTCGGCAGCCGGTGTCCCGCCCCGACGTCGTCCCCGCGCGCCGCTCGGCCGTCCAGGTGACCGTCGTCGACGGCGACACGAATGCCCGTGTTCCCGGCGCCCGGGTCACGATCGGCCGGCACTCCGCGCGCAGCGACCGTCACGGGGTCGCGCGGGTGCTCGTGCAGCACCGCAGCGCGCTCATCACGCGCGCACAGAAGACGGGTTATGCGACGCGCTCGGTGCGCCTGTCCTTTCGGAAACGCCCGAAGTCGACGATCAGGGTCTACCGGCGTGCGCTCCAGTGGGCGATGTACGGAGCGAATCCGGCTCGTTCCCAGGCTCAGGCGGGGCTCGCCGTTCGTCCCCCGTTTCGCGTCGTGTGGTCCCGCGGTCTCGGGAGCCTGATCGAGTTTCCCGCGGTGGTCCAGGACGGCGTGGCCTATGTCGCGAACGCACGAGGAACGGTCCGGGCTCTCGACATGCGGAACGGCGATGTGATCTGGAGACACGACACCCCGGACGGCAAGATGGCGTCGTCGCCCGCCGTCTGGGGCGACCAGTTGATCGTGCACGGCATGGACGGGCACGTCTGGGTGCTGCGGCGGTCCGACGGGCATCTGCTCTGGCACTACACGGTCGGCTCGCCGGTCGAGTCGTCGCCCGTGGTCGTCGACGGGGCCGATGTCTTCGGCGCCTGGAACGGCACGATCACTGCGCTCGACCTGCGCACGCACCGAGTGCGCTGGCAGTACCGCGACGGTTGCAAGGTGACCTCGTCTGCCGCGCTTTCCGACTCGACGCTCTACATCGGGGACTACTGCGGCAGGCTGGTGGCGCTCGATGCCCGCACCGGGCAGGCTCGCTTCACGCGCAGCGTGGGCGGCCGCGTTTACGGCACCCCTGCCGTCTCGGGCGGTCGGGTCTTCGTGCCGAGCTCCACCGCGGGCTCGCTGACGGCGTTCTCGACGAACGGCAGCCTTCTCTGGCGCCGCTCGACGGGCTCGTACGTCTACTCCTCTCCCGCCGTCGCCGCCGGTCGCGTGTTCTTCGGCTCCTACAACGGCGTCTTCTACGCTCTTTCGGCGGCCACGGGGACGACGCTCTGGGCGCAGAGCACGGGCGGTCCGATCTCCGGCGCCGCGACCGTCGTCGCCGGAGTCGCCTACGCGGGCTCGTTCGCCCATCGGATCCTCGGAGTCGACGTGAGCAGCGGCCGGGTCGTGCTCGACTTTCCACACGGCGAATACGTGCCCGTCTCGGGCTCCGGCCGGCGACTCCTCCTCCACGGCTACTCGAGGATCTACGCGGTGGTGAGGCGTTGAGGCGCCGCGTGCTCGTGATCGCTGGCGTCGTCGTCCTGGCGCTCGTCAGCGCGGGGGCGGCCTACTACCTGCACCTCAGGCACCAGTCGCGCGACATCGAGGGCTCGTCGACGATCGAATTCGTCACGACGGAGGCCGCCGCCCCACCGCTTCGAGAGCCGGGGATCGCCTGGCCCACGTTCGGTCGCGACGCCCAGCGCCGGCGGGTTGCGACGGGTGTGTCGCTCGCGCCGCCGTTCAGAACGACGTGGACGTTCCACGCTCAGAGCCTCATCGAGTTCCCGCCGGCGATCGGCTACGGCCGCCTCTTCTTCGCGAACAACGACGGCGTCGTGTTTGCGGTCGGCGCGAAGAACGGGAAGCGCGCCTGGAAGTTCGACTCGCATCGCTGTGTCGCCGCGTCGCCCGCGCTCGACCGGCACGTCGTCTACGAGACCTTCCTGAATGCGCCTCCGTGCAACCGTCCGCCGAGCGACACGCTCACGGGCGAGGTCGTCGCGTTGGCGGTCGGGACCGGTCGCGTCCTCTGGCGGCACACCATCGGCCCCTCCGAGTCATCACCGGTCGTCGTCGGCGCGACCGTCTTCGTCGGCGACTGGGACGGGCGCGTCTGGGCGCTGAGCGGCCGCACGGGGAAGCCGCGGTGGGTCACGACGCTTCGCGGGCAGGTGAAGAGCGGCGTCGCCATCGCGGGTAGGCATCTCTACGTCGGCGACTACTCCGGCCACCTCTACGAGCTCAACGCGGCCACCGGGAAGATCGTCTGGGAGGCGTCGGTGCAGCCCCGCTTCGGGAGTGCCGGCCGCTTCTATGCCAACCCGGTTCCCGCGTACGGCCGGGTCTACATCGGCGCGACGGACGGGAAGGAGTATTCGTTCGGTGCGGCGAGCGGCGAGCTGCGCTGGTCGCAGTCGACCGGGGGCTATGTCTATTCCTCCGCCGCGGTCTGGCGCTCGCGGATCTACGTCGGCTCGTATTCGCACACGTTCTTCTGCCTCGACGCCGCGACCGGCGACGTCCTCTGGACGTTCGACGCGAACGGGCCGATCTCAGGCTCGCCGACGGTGGTCGCCGGCCGCGCCTACTTCGCGACGCTCGCGGGGACGACGTACGCACTCGACGCGAAGAACGGCAAACTCTCGTGGACGTTCCCCGACGGAAAGTACTCCCCGGTCGTCGCCGACTCCGAGCGCCTCTACCTGGTCGGCAATGCCCTGCTCTACGGGCTCGCAGAGCGACGGGCGAAGACCGGGTAGGTTTCCGCGGTGCGCTACGTCGTCACCGGGGCGGCCGGGTTCATCGGCTCCCACCTCGCCGAGTCTCTGATCGCCGGTGGCCACGAGGTCGTCGGCCTGGACTGCCTCACCGACTACTACGCCCCGGCGTTGAAGGAGGAGAACGCACGCGCGCTCGACGTGCAGCGTCTCGATCTCGCCGAGGACGAGCTCGACTTCAGCGGGTTCGACGCCGTCTTTCACCTCGCAGGCCAGCCGGGGGCACGCAGCTTCGGCGACGTGTTCCCGCTCTACCTGCGGCGCAACGTCCTGGCGACACAACGTGTGTTCGAAGCAGCCGTTGCCGCCGACCTCAAGGTCGTCTGGGCGAGCTCCTCTTCGGTGTACGGGGACGCGGAGCGCTACCCGACGCCGGAGGACGCCGCCTTGCGGCCGAACAACCCGTACGGGATCACGAAACTCGCCTGCGAGCAGCTCCACGACACGTATGCCCGCGTCTTCGGGCTCCGTGCGGTCGCGCTTCGGTACTTCACCGTGTACGGGCCGCGCCAACGCCCGGACATGGCCTTCGCTCGCATCGTCGCGGCGCTCGCTGCCGGCGACCCGTTCGAGCTCTATGGCGACGGCTCCCAGTCGCGCTCGTTCACCTACGTCGCCGATGTCGTCGCCGCGACCGTGCTCGCGCTGGAAGCGGCACCCGGCGTCTACAACGTCGGCGGAGGCGAGGAGGCGACCATGCGACAGGCGCTGGCGCTCCTGGAGGAGATCGCCGGCCGCACGCTGGAGGTGACCTTCGGGCCGTCCCAGACCGGGGACATGAAGCGCACGAAGGCCGACACGAGGCGGATCGAGAGCGAGCTCGGCTGGCGTGCTGCAACTCCGCTCCCCGACGGTCTCGCGGCGCACTGGCACTGGGCCTCCGATACCCTCCCGACCCGATGAGCCCCGCAGCCGACGAGGAGCGCGAGGTCGACCTCGCCCGCTGGCGCCGCGCGGTCGTCGCGTTGTGGTGGCTGCCCGTCGCCGGGCTCGTGGCCGGTGGGATCCTCGGCATCCTCTACTCGTTCAGCGGCGGAACGTCCTACAAGGCGACGGCCCTGATCTCGCTCGGGCAGCCGACCTCGCCGGGCGGCGCGCTCGTCACCGGCTTCGGCTCGAACCCGCGCGCGATCTCGCTGATCGTCAGCTCCGCAGACGCGCAGGAGCGCGCCGCGAACAGTGCCGGTATGAGCCCGGGCGCGCTCCGCGACCACGTCTCGGTCGCCCAGGTCGGGGTCGTGACCGGAGCTGGATCGGCAGCGGGGCGGTCATCGACGCTGATCTCGCTCACGGTCACCGGCTCGCATCCAATACCCACCGCGGCCGCCGCGAACGCCCTCGCACAGATCGTCGTCGGCCAGACGACGGCGTCCTACGTCGGCGTGAAGATCCGCACCTTCCAGTCGATCCTCCACAACGTCAACGTGCAGCTCCAGTCGGTGAAGAAGCGGCTTGCCGTGATCCAGCGCTCGCAGAGCTCGGCGAAGAATCTCGACCCGCTCCAGCAGCTCGTGATCGTCAGCCAGGAGGACAATGCCGAGACACGGCTCGGCAACCTGATCGGGCAGCAGGACTCGCTGCAGCAGCAGCTGGCGTTCTCGAAGGAGATCGAGAGCGCAAAGGTCGTCGTCGCCGCGCGTCCCGTGAAGGCATCGGCGCACTCGCGGAACATCTCGCTGCTCGTCGGCGCGCTCATCGGCTTGATCCTCGGCGCCGTCGCGGCGATCGTGGTGGATGCGCGCGCCTCCGGGCGTCCCGCGTAGCCGACGGCCGCGTATCCTCGCCCCATGCTGGAAGGAAAGCGCGTCGCGGTCGTCGTGCCCGCGCACGATGAGGAGGACCTGATAGCCGCGACGCTCCAGGGGATACCCGCTTTCGTCGACTGCGTCTTCGTGGTCGACGACGCATCGACCGATGCGACGGTCGAGCGGGCCCGGTCGGTCGACGACCCACGCGTCGAGGTGATCGTCCACAGCGGCAACAGCGGGGTCGGCGCGGCAATCGTCACGGGATACAAGCGAGCCCTGACCGCGCGGATGGACGCGACCGCAGTGATGGCAGGCGACAATCAGATGGATCCCCAGGAGCTCGAGGCTCTCGCGCTCCCCGTCGTCCGCGACGAGCTCGACTATGCGAAGGCGAACAGGCTCTTCACCGGCAGCGCGTGGAGGCTGATGCCTCGCAACCGCTACGTCGGTAATGCGATCCTCAGCCTGCTGACGAAGATCGCATCGGGGTACTGGCACGTCGCCGACTCTCAGGCCGGCTACACGGTCGTCTCGCTGCGCATGCTGGAACTGCTCGACCTCGACCGCATCTACACCTCGTACGGCTTTCCGAACGACATGCTCGTGCATCTCAACGTCTGGAATGCGCGCGTGCGCGACTTTCAGTCGCGTCCGATCTACGGCGTCGGCGAGAGCTCGGGCATTCGGATCCGGCGGGTCGTGCCGCGGATCTCGTGGCTCCTGTGGAAGGGCTTCTTCTGGCGCATGCGCGAGAAGTACATGATCCGCGACTTCCACCCGCTCGTGTTCTTCTACTTCCTCGGCTTCGTGATGACGACCGTCGGGCTCGTGCTCGGCCTGTTCGAGACCGTGCGCCGCATCGGCGGCCATGCGATCACGCCGGCGACGATCGTGCTCGTCGCGCTGCTGCTCATCTCCGGCAGCCAGTTCACGCTCTTCGCGATGTGGTTCGACATGGAGTCGAACAAGGATCTGCGCTAGCTGCCCCCGGGCCTCGAATCAGCAGCTGCGCAGGGTGATCCGCGCCTCACTGCTGCCGACGTGTGCTTTCACGACGATGCCGCGGCGCGGCGCCTGCTCGACGATCCAGCCTGCGGCGCTCTTCCGCAGGCGTGACGCGGTTGCCGAATGCGGCACGACGGAGCCGTCGACCAGAACCCGACACGTGTGGGCTGTCGTCAGGACGAGCAGTTGCTGTTCGTGTGCCGGTCGCTGCAGCGTGATCGTGGTGCGGCCGGCCGCCGTCTGGACGGCGGACAGCGTCGTCGATCGCGTGCGGGCCCTAGCCGTCGCACCGGGGCGCGGAGCGACGACCCAACCCTGCCGCCCCGCCCGGATCAGGTCGTTCACGTGCCACGGGTGGGCCCACACCGCCGGAGCGCGCATGTTGGCTGCGAAGGCCGACCCCTGGCGCACGTACAGCGGAAAGTCCGATGCGCCCGACGACCTCGTGACGACTCGTCCCCCCGCGAGCGTGCGCCCGGTGAAGAAGTCGATCCAGCGGCCGGCGGGCAGGTACACCGTCGTCGTGGCCACGCCGCCGTTCGTCGCCGGGGCGATGATCGGCGCCGCGAGCAGGCTGTCGCCGACGGTGAATTCTGCGTCCTGCGCCCAGGCGCGGCTGTCTTTGGGCCAGGTGAGCCCCAGTGGGCGAATCGGCGAGAGCCCGCTCGTCGAAGCGCGTTGCACGAGGTCGTAGAGATACGGGACGAGCTCGTAGTGCAGCGTCGCCGCCGAGCGGAAACGCCGTACGGCTTCCGCTCCGAGACGCCAGAAGGTCGCGTTCGCGCCGGCGCCGCCGACCTCGAAGACCGGCGTCAGTGCGGCGAACTGCGCCCACCGGCCGAGCAGTTCGGGCGTGACCACGCCGCCCCCCTGGTAGCCCCCGATGTCCGACCCCCACATCGCCTCGCCCGCGAGCCCGGCCGTCTGTGCCTCACGGATCGAGTCGTAGAGACCGTTCCACGTCTGCTGCCTGTCCTCGCCGACGAACCCCGGGAGAACGGCGGCCGAGCCCGGCGCTGCCGACCGGAAGAGGCTGCCCCATTGCTTGCGATACGGCTTCATGGCGGCCGCGACCGCCTTCGCGTAGAGCAGGGGATAGACGTTCTGGAGGAGCACGCCGCTCCCGCCGACCAGGGTGTCCTTCTCCAGATCGACCTCGTCGCCGCGGTCGCCCTTGAAGCCGTCCACCCCGAGCGCCGCGAGTGCTCCCACCCGGCGAACGAACTCCGCCCGCTCCTGTGGGTTCGTGAGGTCGCGCACGAGATACTCGTCGTCGCCCGTCATCCAGCCGTCCGGGTACGGGCGTGCCGGACATCCCTTCTTGCGAAGCTCCGGCGAGATCCACAACATGAAGCGGACCCCCTTCGCGTGCACCTGGCGAATGGTTCTCGCAGGGTTGGGATACCGCTTCGGATCGAACCGAAGGGTGCCGAAGCAGCCAATCGCCGCTCCTTGCTCCCACGGGTTGTCGAGGACGACCCAGCCGACCGGCAGCTTCCGAGACTGCAGCTGGTGAATATCGCCGAGTAACGTCTCCGGCCCGGCGACTTCGTCGCGCCACTGCATCAGAGCGAACTGCGGCAGCCACGGGGCGCGCGGCAGGCCCGTCCGCTTCACATAGGAAGAAACGACCTTGCGTGGTGATCCGGGTGTGATCTCGAGCGACGCCTGTGCCGTCTTCAGGCAGATTCGAACCGCAGCGACGGCGGGACCGACCGAGCACGAGGGTGAGTCCAGGTCACACGCGAAGTTCGTATCGTCGACCGCCCCCGGAAAGGCGATTCGACCCACCGCGGTGCTCGTCACGAACGCCCCGAAGCCGTCGGTCGAGGCGAAGAAGGGGGCCGGTGCCGAGCTGTCGCAGCCGTTCCAAACCTTCAGGGGAAGCACCGTCTTCTGGAGGTCGACGAACCGGGTCCGTTCCCCGGTGCCGAGGAAGTGGGACGACGGGCGCGCCGCGAGGGAGAGCCTGATCGCCGCGACACCCGATGCCGGCTCGAGCCCGAGCGACACGCGAAGACCCCTCGGCGTGGTCCGAAGCGTGAGGTTCGCAGTCCTCGTCCGCTTCGGCCCCGCGAGCTTCAGCGTGGTCGTGCCGCCGGCAGTTCGCCGCGAGACGAGCCGGTCGAGCGCGTACTCACGCCCGCCGGCCGTGACGTAGGTGAGGGGTGCCGCTCCGCCGAGCTCGGTGATCCGGTGCGAGCCGGCGACGATGTCGACCCGGAACGGGGAGGTTCGCACGACCCACGAGACGTGCCCCGGCTGCGCCTCCCGGCCGTCTGCCGCGAAGGCCATCGCAGCGCACACGATCGCGCACACGGTTCCGATGCGGCGAGCCAAGACGCCGCCATAGTGGCAGAGGTCCTATGCCGACCGGCGGTGGAGGCGCCAGAAGAGCAGTGACATGACGATCAAGGCGACGGTCGCCATGGCTGCGATCACCGCCAGGACGGTCGACCAGCTGCTCGACGCGGACGACGGCGCCTGCGTCGGGCTTGCCGAGGCGAACACCGTCTTCACGCTTTCCTGCGAGACCGAGAACGACCGGGTCTTCGTCACCGCTCCGGCCCCGGGGGCCTGCAACGTCACGGTCGCCCGGTAGTCGCCGGCGCCGAGCGCCGTCTCGAGCAGGAGCGGATAGTCGATCGCCGTCCGCGGCAGGAACGTGTCCATCGTGAAGGGCACTGCCTCGACCAGCTTGTCGTCCGAGCTGAAGATCGAGACGCGCCCGGTGGGCCTGACCAGCACGTTGCCCTTGCTCGCGAAGTGCACGAACAGGTGCTGGAAGCCCGTTCGGCCGCCGGCCGCGACCTGCCCGATCCTGAAGTCGGTCACGCGTCGGCCCGGGACCCTGGACTCGACGGCGATGATCGTCAGGTCGCGGATCTGGATCTGCACGTTCGCCTTGTGCTGCGCGTTCGAGCCGGCCCGCCGGTGGGAGGCCTCTGCGACGATGCCGCCGACCCACTCTCCGGGCGGCGTGCCCGTCGGCACGTGCACCGTGAACGCGACCTGCCGGTGCGTACCGGGCGCCAGACGCACCGCCGTCGAGGAGAGCCTGATCCACGACCCCGCCCTTGTCGGCCGCTTGTTGGTCTCGTAGACCGTTCCCGTCGTCCGGCCCGTGGTCGCATCCGTCGTGAAGAGCTTGACGGTGCCCGTCTGCGTCCCCACGTTCGAGACGATCACCGAGCCGGTCTCGGTTTCGTCCGGAACCGAGGTGTAGACGAAGTAGCCGAGCTGATTGTTCCCGACCGCGCGTAGCCCGAAGACGGGCCCCTTCCCGGCCGCATGAGCGCCGGGCGCGAGGATCAGCCCGGCGGCTGCGACTGCTGCGAGACGGCGCATCGGCAGCGCTACGGTCCAGTGGCGCCGGTCAGCGTGACCGTGGCCGAGTAGGTGCCGGAGTACGCGTTCGCGGGATAGGAGACCTGGTAGGTCGCGGTCAGCACGACCGTGCCCTTCCCCGTGTTTGCGGCTGCGTTGTAGATCCGTTTGGCGGTGGTGCCGAGGGTCACGGGCCAGGTGATGCTGTTCGTCGGGTTGACGCAGCCGCCACCGGTGCAGTTTGCGTTCGTCAGGGCGGTCACTTTCAACGCCGGCAGCGTCCTGGTGCCCGACGTCGGCGTCGTCGAGGCTGCCTGAACGTTCCAGCCCGCGCTGTTGCTTCCCCCTGTGTAGGCGACCGTGTACTGCATCGTGAACGTCTTGGTCTGGTCGTCGCCGTTGAGCGTGACGCCGGGGGCGGTGACCGGGCTCGCGGTGTTCACCGTGAAGGTGAATGTCGCAGCGATGGCCGACGACGGCAGCGCGAGCACGAGCGCCATGACGAGGAGGGTCCTGCCCATTCTGGCGGCATCATCGGCCCATCCCGCAGGTCTCGCAGCGGGAAACGGTAGGAAAAGGGTTGGAGCGCAGCGTTCCCGGCTCGTGGGGATGAAAAAGGTTCGTAAGGACGACCCGAACAATCCGCTTTCCCCAGTACGATCGCCAGCATGCCGACGTCTGTCGTCACCGGCGGAGCCGGGTTTCTCGGGTCGCATCTCTGCGATCACCTGCTCGCCCAGGGGCATCGCGTGATCTGTGTCGACAACCTCGAGACCGGCACGCTGGAGAACATCGCCCACATCAAGGGCGACGAGTTCGCGTTCCTCAACCACGACGTGGTCGAGCCGATCCACATCGACGGCCCGGTCGACTACATCTTCCACCTCGCCGCACTGGCGAGCCCCGTCGACTACCTGCGTGCGCCGCTCGCCTCGCTGAAGGTCGGCTCATACGGCACCCACAACGCGCTCGGGCTCGCGAAGTGGAAGCGCTCGCGCTTCCTGATCTCGTCGACGAGCGAGGTGTACGGCGACCCTCAGGTGCACCCGCAGCCCGAGACCTACTGGGGGAACGTCAATCCGATCGGCCCGCGCGGCGTCTACGACGAGGCGAAGCGCTACGCCGAGGCGCTGACGATGACGTATCACGCACAGCAGGGAGTGGACACGTGCATCAGCCGCATCTTCAACACGTACGGGCCGCGCATGCGTCGAAACGACGGGCGCGCGTCGGTGAACTTCCTCAACCAGGCGCTGGAGGGAAAGCCCATCACGGTGTACGGCGACGGTTCGCAGACGAGGTCGCTCTGCTACGTCGACGACCTGATCCGCGGGCTCTACCTGCTCGCGATGAGTGACGAGCACCTCCCCGTGAACATCGGCAATCCCGACCACGAGGTGACGATGCTCGAGCTCGCGCAGACGGTGATTCGGGTCACCGGCTCGACGAGCGAGGTCGTGTTCGAGGCCCTGCCCGTCGACGATCCGCAGGTGCGCCGCCCCGACATCACACGCGCCCGCCAGGTGCTGGGCTGGGAGCCCGAGATCGATCTCGAGGAAGGGCTTCGCCGTTGGGTGAAGGCACTCGGGATGGAGCCGGCCGCCGCCTGAGAGATGCGCTGGGCGGGGGTCATCGTCGCCGTCTGCCTGACGGCCTTCGTCGCTGCGACCGCGAGGCCCGCGGACGGGTCGCGCTATCTGCGCGTCGGGATCTACGACGAGGCGCAGACGCTGTACGGCCCGGTCGACCAGACGTTCGCCCTCTTCAAGGAGCTGCACGTCCAGGAGGTGCGCCTGAACCTCTACTGGGGCGGCAAGTACGGGGTCGCGAAGTACCGCCCGCGGCGGGCCACGAACCCGGCCGACCCTGCCTACGACTGGGACCTCTACGACCGCACCGTCGACTACGCGGCACAGAACGGTGTGCACGTGCTCTTCTCGGTCTACGGCACCCCCGGTTGGGCAAACGGCGGCAAGAGCATGAACGTCGCCCCGAAGCGGCCGGTCGACCTGCGGAACTTTGCGATCGCCGCCGCAAAGCGCTACAGCGGGAAGTACATGGGGCCGAACGGGGAGATCCTGCCGCCAGTGAGGGAGTGGCTCGCCTGGAACGAGCCCAACAACCCGGTCTTCCTGGCTCCGCAGTACCACAAGACGGCCAAGGGCTGGGCGATGCAGAGCGCACGCTCCTACGCGCTGATCTGCAACGCGATCTACGCCGGCGTCCACGCAGCGCTCGCGGCGAACGAACGGGTCGCCTGTGGCGGCACCGCTCCGCGCGGCAACAACAACCCGTCCAGCAGGAGACCGTCCGTCTCGCCGGTTGCGTTTCTCCGCGCTGCGAAGAAGGCGGGGCTGAAGACCTTCGACGCCTGGGCGCACCATCCGTACTACGCGCGGCCGACCGACACGCCGACCAGCAAACCCGTCACGGCCAAAGGAGCGCCTGCAACCGCGGTCACGCTCGGCAATATCGGCAGCCTGATCCACGAGGTGACCCGTCTCTACGGCAACAAGCGGATCTGGATCACGGAGTACGGCTACCAGACGAATCCGCCCGATCCGATCTTCGGTGTCTCGTGGAAGAAGCAGGCGGCCTACCTGACGCAGGCCTTCAGGATCGCGCGCAAGAGCCCGCGCATCGACCTGATGCTCTGGTTCCTGCTCAAGGACGAGCCCACGTTCGGCGGCTGGCAGTCGGGCCTGATGACGTTCAAAGGCAGGAAGAAGCCGTCGTTCGCCGCATTCAGGAAGATGGCGGCACTGCTAAACCCCTCGCACTGAGCAGCTCGCGGTAGAGCTCGTCGGTGTCCTCGATGAGCCGCTCGACGCGATAACGGGGAACGACGTGCTCTCGGCCGGCCTTGCCCATCCGCGCTCGCAGCTCGGGATCGCCCGCAAGTTGCTCGAGCCGGTCGGCTGTCGTCTCGATGTCGCCGACCGCGACGAGAAAGCCGCTCTCGTTGTCGTCGACGACGTCGGGCACGCCGCCGACTCGTGTCGCCACGACCGGCCGCTCCGCAGCGAGCGCCTCGATCGCGACGACCGGTGTTCCCTCGTTGGCCGACGTGAGCAGGAGCGCGTCGAAGAACGCGTAGTACGGCGCCACGTCCCGCTGGTAGCCCACGAAGAGAACATCGCGGACGATGCCGAGGTCGGAGGCCAGCTGCTCGATCGCGTCACGGTCGGGGCCGTCGCCCACCAGGCACAGCGTCGCCGAGACGCCACGGTCGCGCAGTGCCTTGAAGGCCGCGAGGATGTCCGGCACACGCTTGATCGCGGTCATGCGACCGATCCAGCCGACGACGAACCGGTCCTCGGGGACGCCGAAGAGGTGCCGGAACTCGGCTCGCCGGTCGACGGTCAGAACGCGCGACTCGAGATCGATGCCGAGGCGGATCACGGCAAACTTCTCGGCCGGGGCGACGCCGAGCGCGACGAGGTCGTCGCGCACCTCCGGCCCGACGGCGATCAGCCGGTCCGTGTGCCGCGCGAGCGCGCGCTCGGTCTCGCGGAAGAACTGGGTGCGTAGAGGGTCGAAGTACCCGGTCAGCACATGCCCGTGGTAGGTGTGCACGATCACCGGGGGGCGTGCATCGCCCGCGAGCAGGGCGGCAGCCCGGCCGACCGCCCCGGCCTTCGCCGTGTGCGTGTGGAGGATGTGCGGCCGGACGCGTCGGATCTCACCCACGAGCCGCGTGACCGCGATCGGGTCGTACACCGGCGACACCTCGCGGTGCATCGCCGCCAGGGGGCGCACGTCCAGACCGAGTGCGTCCGCGACGTACGACATCGAGTCCTCCCCGCGGGCGAGCTTGCCGGCGACGAGCGTCGTGTCGTAGCCGCGGGACGCAAGCCCTTTCGTGAGGTACGACACGTGCAGTGCAGGGCCGCCGACGTTGAGGCGCGCGATCACCCGCAGGACGCGCGTCTTCTCAGACAAGGGCTTCGATCGTCCGGCGGAGTCCCTCCTCGAGACCGACCGTCGGCTCCCAGCCGAGCAGCTCGCGGGCCGCGGAGATGTCCGCCCAGGAATCACGGATGTCGCCCACGCGCGGCGGCTCGAACCTCTTCTCGACCGGCTTCCCGAGGACGCTGCCGATTGCCGCCGCGACGTCGTTGACACTCGCCGGGGAGCTTGCCGCCACGTTGAAGATCTTGCCGCTTGCGTTCGCCGCCTCGGCCGCCCTGACCGTCCCGTCCACCACGTTGGTGACGTACGTGAAGTCGCGACGCTGCTCGCCGTCGCCGAAGATCGTGACCGGCTCACCCGCGGAGATGGCTGTCGTGAACAGCGGGATGACCGCTGCGTACTGCGAGAACGGGCTCTGGCGCGGGCCGAAGACGTTGAAGTAGCGCACGACGACGCTCTCGAAGCTCTCGTAGACGCGTGAGAACGACACGCAGTAGCGCTCGGCCGCGAGCTTGGCCACGCCGTAGGGGGAGATCGGGTCCGGCGGCAGGTCCTCGACGACCGGCAGCTTGCGTCGCGGGCCGTAGACCGAGGAGCTCGACGAGAAGACGACGCGCCGAATGCCCTCGTCGCGCGCAGCGAGCAGGACGTTGAGCGTGCCTTCGATGTTCACGGCGCTGGAGGTGAGCGGATCCTGGACGGAGCGCGGGACCGATCCGAGCGCGCCGAGGTGGAAGACGACCTCCATGCCGCGGACGGCGTTGTGGACGCGCTCGTAGGACCGGAGCTCCCCCTCGACGACCTCGACGTCGAGGCCGTCGAGGTTCGCGCGGTTCCCGGTCGAGAAGTTGTCGAGCACGCGCACCTCGTCGCCGCGTTCGAGCAGCGCCCGCGTGAGATTGGATCCGATGAATCCGCCGCCGCCGGTGACGAGAGCTCTCACAGCTCGCTCCTCGCGAACGAGACCGACGCCGCAGCAACTCCGACCCCCAGCCAGGTCAGCGCCGCGACCGGGATGCCCGCCACGAGGCCGTAGCCGTTCCACACGCCGAGCATGAGCAACGGCAGGGCGACGCCGAGAACCCGAGGGTCGCCGACGCCCCGTTGCGCGGCGAGGAGGGCCGGCACGAGCAGCGCGGCGAGGAATGCCACGAGGCCGAGGATGCCGAGGTCGGCGAGACTCTGCACGTAGGCATTCTGGACACCCCAGCGCTGTCCCTGCGAGGGGAACGCTTCGGACGGCTGGTCGAAGCGCCGATGGGCGGCCGCGAGATACGGCGTGAACGCGTAGGGATCGGACGAGCCCTGCCAGCCGACGCCGAGCAGCGGATGCCCGATGAAGATCCGTCCGCCGATGTAGGCGAGCAGGACGCGTTGCCGGTAGCTCTGGATGTGTGTCGCGGCGCCGCCGGTCCCCTTCTTGACGCCGAGGAACTTCAGCCCGTCGGCCACCGCCGCGCTTCTGATCGCGACGACTCCGAACGCGACGGAGAGCACGATCACGGCGATCGCCGCCAGCCGCCTCGGGTCTCGGAGCCGCGTCGCCAGGACGATGGCCGACGCGGCGAGCACGATCCCGAGCAGCGAGTCGAAGGCGCCGCCGAGGACCATGCCGACGCCGCCCGCCACGCCCGCCGCGACCGCGAATCGACGCTCGGCCGGAGACCGGGCCCCTCGCGCGAGAACGAGCAGCGCGAGGCAGAGCGTCGCGCCCGAGAGCGCGGCGTAGTCGTGGTATCCGACGAACGAGGGCTTGCGCTGCCCCGCCGGCGTCCCGTCGAGGTCGCCGAGCGCGCCGAAGAACTGCAGCACGCCCACGATCCCCGCCAGCGCGTCCCAGGCCGCGAGGGTCACGGCGGCGGGCACCAGGTCGCGTGGGCGCCGCGCCACGGCCGCGAGGGCCGGAGCGAGCAGCATGTACTCGAGCCACTTGGCAGCCGTCGTCAGATGCGTGCGCGTCGGATACGAGCCGAAGCGCAAGGCGCCCCACGCGACGCCGATCAGGATCAGCAGGGCGAGGGCTCCCAGGGCGAGCCACGCGGCGCGGGCCGCCAGCAGCCTCCGGTCGAGATGCAGGATGCCGGCGACGACGATCGCGAGCACCGCGAGGTCGGAGAGATCGACGTGCAGCGTGCCCACGTCGAGGCCGGGCTGGTAGTTGCGGTGCAGGAAGAGGAACGGGATCGCCGCCGCGACGACGAGGGAGCCGGCGCCGTATCGCGCACGCAGAAACGCGAGCGGGTTCGCCAAGGCCCGCCACTATACTCGGCCGGTTAGATGCCCTCGCGCCTCCTACGGCGTCGTGCGACGACGGCTCTCGGGATCTACGGGTCGGCGGTTCTCGGCTTCGCTGCCACGATTGTCGCCGCCCGCGAGCTGTCGAAGCACGACTTTGCACGATTCGCCCTCGTCTTCGGCGTCACGAGCCTGCTGCAGTTGTTCGTCGACCTGACGATCGACGAGGTGGTCGTCAAGTACGGCAACCGGTACGCCGCACGGCAGCAGTGGGCCCGCTTTCGGCGTCTCTTCCAGGTCGGGCTGGCGATCAAGATGCTGGGCGGCGCCGTCGGCGCCTTCGCGGTCGCGGTCGCCGCCGTGCTCTCGCCGTACATCTGGACGACCGGAGGTCTCCGCACGCCGATGCTGATCGCGGCGCTCATCCCCCTCATCCAGCAGCCCGAGGGCATGGGAGGCGCCGTGCTGCTCGTCCGCAACCGCTACGACCTGCGGGGCCTGCTGCTGTTCTGGGCGATGCTGCTGCGGTTCGCCGCGATCGTGCTCGGTGCACAGCACGGGCTCGACTGGCTCTTCGTCGCGGTCGTCGTCGCGCAGGTCGTCTCGACCCTCACGATCTCGAGCATCGCGCTGGCCGTGTTCCGCCGCTGGCCGCGCGTGCCGTCGGAGCCGCTGGCCGAGGACCAGCCGGAGATCAGATCGTTCGCGATTCAGTCGACGATCGCGTCGGGCCTCATGTCGGTGCGGACGAGCATGCCCGTCGTCCTGATCGGCGTCGTCGCAAGGCCGGTTCAGGTTGCGAACTTCCGGGCTGCGCTCGCGCCGCAGACGGCCTTCGCAGCGCTGTCGGCCCCGGTTCGCCTCGTGCTGCTCGCCGAACAGACCCGGGACATCGAGCACGGTCGCACCGATCGCGCGTTCGCGCTCCTGCGCCGGTACATCGTCTCCGCGGTCGCGCTCGGCCTCGTGGTGACACCGATCCTGTGGTGGGCGATGCCGACGCTGATTCGCTGGATCCTCAAGCCGAAGTACCTGTCGGCGACCAGTGCGTTCCGCGTCATGCTGCTCGCTGCCGTCGTGCAGCTGGTCTTTGCGTGGACGAAGTCGTTCCCGGTCTCGATCGGCCGCCCCGGGATGCGCACGGTGGGCCAGGTGATCGAGATCGCGGTGCTGGTCCCTGCAGTGCTGCTTCTCGGCAGCGCCTACGGTGCGACGGGCGCCGCAGGCGGCGTTCTCGCCGGCGCGGTGGCCCTCGGTCTCTACTGGATCGGTGGTCTCGCGCGCCTGCGCAGGGAGCTCGTCTGAGGGCCCTGATCGTGTCCGGGATCTGGCCGCCCGATGTCGGGGGGCCGGCCAGCCACGCACCGGAGGTTGCGGGCTGGCTGCGGGACCGCGGACACTCGGTGGAGGCGGTCGTCACGGCCGACCGAGCCCCCGCGGCCGAGTCGTACCCCGTGCACTGGGTCTCGCGCTCGCTGCCTGCCGGGATCCGCCACGCCGCTGCTCTGCGGCTGATCTCCGCGCGCGCGCGGCGCGCCGACGTCGTCTATTCGACCGGCATGTTCGGGCGCTCGTCGCTCGGAGCGTTCGTCGCGCGCACGCCGCTCGTGCTGAAGCTCACCGCCGACCCTGCGTTCGAACGGGCCCGCCGGCGCGGCCTGGTCGCCGGCGAGGTCGGCGACTTCCAGGCAGGCGGCGGCGGGCCGCCTGCGGCGCTCCTGCGCTCGGCGCGGGATGCTGCCGTCGCGCGTGCCGCCCACGTCGTCTGCCCGAGCGGGTTCATGCGCGATCTCGTCGTCTCCTGGGGCGTGCCGGGCGAATGCGTGACTGTGCTGCCCAACCCGGCCCCGCGTGTCGCCGATGCGGGCGAGTTCGATCCGGGCAAGCGGCCCGTCCTCGCATTCGCCGGACGCCTCACGGCGCAGAAGGATCTCGGTGTCGCGCTCGCCGCTCTGCGCCTGCTCGACGGCGTTCGGCTCGTGATCGCCGGCGACGGGCCGGAGCGCGCGCGCCTCGAGGCGGCGGCAAGCGAGCGCGTCGAGTTCCTCGGCCCTCTGCCTCGTGAGGAGGTGCTCGGGCTCCTGCGCGCCTCCGACGCGGCGATCCTCACGTCGGCGTGGGAGAACTTCCCGCACGGTGTCGTCGAGGCGCTGGCCGTCGGGACTCCGGTGATCGCCACTCGCACGGGCGGTGTCGGGGAGCTGGTCGTCGACGGTGAGAACGGCCTCCTCGTGGAGCCGGGCGACGCGCCCGCGTTCGCGGAGGCCGTGCGGCGGTATCTCGGCGACGGCGAGCTCCGGACGCGTTTGCGAGCAGCGGCGAAGCCGTCGGTCGCTGCCTACGACGCCGACAGGGTGTACGGGCAGCTCGAGTCGATCCTGCTGCGGGCGGCCCGATGACGCGAGTGCTGTTCGTCGCCCGCAATCGCTATCGGCTGCCGCTGTCGCCGAGCTTGCGGTTGAAATGGGATGCGCTCTCCCAGGTCTTCGATGTGCGCGTCGTCGCCGCCTCGCCCGACGCTTCCCGCGGCGACGAGACTTTCCGGCTGCGCCCGCGGACCGCGTTCGACGGGCCGCGGTTCTGGCTCTCGCTGCCCGCCCGCATCAGGCGTGAAGTGGCTGCGTTTCGTCCGCGGGCGATCGTGGCGCAGAGCCCGTTCGAGGCCGCGGCCGCCCTGGCCGCCCGCACCGGCGTGCCCGTGATCGTCGAGCTCCACGGCGACTGGCGCACCTTCGGACGGCTCTACGGGTCTCCATTGCGCCGTGCGATTGCGCACCTCGCGGACGCCGTCGGCACGTGGGCGGTACGTCACGCCGCGAAGGTGCGCGCAGTCTCGCCCTACACCGAGCGGCTCGCGCGGGAGGTCGGACGCGCTTCCGATGCGACCTTTCCTGCGTTCATGGACCTCGCGCCGTTCACCGGGCCTCCTGCGCCGCTCCCCGACCGGCCCGTCGCGCTCTTCATCGGTGTGCTCGAGACCTACAAGAACATCGACGGGCTCGCCGAGGCGTGGCGGCTCGCCCGCCCGGATGCGGAATTGCGCATCGTGGGCAAGGGCACGCAAACCGGCGTCGTCGCCGAGCTCGTCCGCGAGGGGCTCGCGACCTGGGAGCCGGAGCTCTCGACCGCGGAGGTCGTGTCCGCGCTCGATGCCGCCTCGGCGCTGATCCTTCCCTCACGCAGCGAGGGCATGGGCCGGGTCGTGATCGAGGCTCAGTTGCGCGGACGTCCCGTGCTCGGCTCGAACGTGGGCGGGATCGTCGACCTCGTCACCGACGGCGCCGACGGCGTTCTCTTCGAGCCGGACCCGCAGGCGATCGCAGCTGCCCTGCGGGTGCTCGGCGATCGTGGAGAGCTCGAGCGGATGGCTGCCAACGCGCGAGCCGCCGGCGAGCGCCGGCTCGCCTCGCCCGAGGAGTACGCCGAGCGGATGCGGGAGCTCGTGGAGTCGTGAAGCTCGTCGTCGTGACCCAGCGGGTCGACCCCGCGGATCCCGCGCTCGGCGCGACCGTGCCGATGCTGAGGGCGCTCGCCGAACGTGTCGACGAGCTCGTCGTCCTCACGCTCGTCTCACGCGAGTCGGGCTTGCCGGAGAACGTGCGCGTGAAGACGATCGGCGGGCGCACGCAGGCCGAGCGCGGCGCGCGGTTCGTCGCCGCTCTCGCGCCGGAGCTGCGCCTCCGTCCCGCTGCAGTGCTCGCTCACATGTCGCCGATCTACGCCGTCCTCGCGGCGCCGCTCGTGCGTCCGGCTCGCATCCCGCTCCTGCTGTGGTTCACACACTGGCGCGCGTCCAGGCTCCTGCGCGCCGGCGAACGCGTCTCGACGGCTGTGCTCACCGTCGACCGGCGCTCGTTTCCCCTCGACTCGGCGAAGGTGCACGCGATCGGGCATGGGATCGACGTTGCTGCGATCCCGTGCGTCGCCCAGTCGGACGGGCCGCTCCGGCTGCTCGCGCTCGGCCGGACGTCGGCTGCCAAGGGGCTCGAAACGCTGGTGGCTGCGTCGGAGCTCGTCGACGGCATCGAGCTCGAGTTGCGCGGGCCCTCGCTGACCGACGAGGAGCGGGCATATCGCGCGGCGCTCGCGCATCCCGTCGAGGACCCGGTGCCGCGAACCCAGATCACGGAGGTGTACGCGCGTGCCGGCGCGCTCGTCAACAACATGCGAAGCGGCGCGCTCGACAAGGTCGTCTTCGAGGCCGCCGCCTCGTGCCTACCGGTGCTGGTCTCGAATCCCGGTTTCGACTCGCTCGTCGAAGGCATCGAGCCTTTGCTGTCGTTTCCGCAGGACGACGTGCAGGTGCTCGCCGCGCGCATTCGCGGCCTGCTCGAGGCAGGACCGGCGGTCCGGGAGCGCATCGGCCGTGAGCTTCGCGCGCGCGTCGAGCGCGATCACTCGGTCGGACACTGGGCGGACGGCGTGCTCGAGGCAGCCGGGTGAGGGTCCTGCACGTGCAGAAGGTCTCCGGCATCTCGGGCTCGGAGTCGCACCTGCTCTCCCTGCTGCCGCGCCTGCGGGCACGAGGCTGGGACGCGAGCATGCTCGTGCTCCACGAGGGCGAGCCCGGTGCCCGCGAGTTCGTCGAGGCGATGCGTGCGCAGGGGGTGCCTACGGAGACGGCACGCATGCGCTTCGGTGTCGATCCGATCGCCGGGGCTCGCCTCGTCCGCTGCCGCGCGACGATCGTCCACACCCATCTCGTGCACGCCGACCTGCTCGCGCTTCCCGCCGCCGCGCTCGCGAGGGTGCCGGTGCGCGTCAGCACGAAGCACGGGTTCAACGAGTTTCGCGCACGCCGCGTGATCGCCGCCGCGGATCGCGCCGTCGGGCGGCTCGCGCACCGCCAGATCGCGATCTCGCACGGCCTCGCGCGCTATCTCGCGCGCACCGAGGGCTTCCGGGAGGAGGACTTCACGGTCGTCCACTACGGGATCGAGCCGGGGCCTGAGCCGCCGCCCCTGCCCGCGCCGACGCGGCTCGCCGCGGTGGGCAGGCTGATTCCGATCAAGGGCTTCGATCTTCTGCTGCGCGCCTTCGAGCAGGCGTGTGCCCGGCTGCCCGGGCTGACGCTCGAGATCGCGGGCTCCGGCCCTCTCGACGCGGAGCTCCGGACGGCCGCTCCGGACGGCGTCACGTTCCTGGGTCGTGTCTCACCCGCAGCGGAGGTCTACGAGCGCAACTCGATCGTCGTCGTGCCGTCGCGCGGCGAAGGGTTCGGCATGGTTGCCCTGGAGGCCGCGGAGCGAGGACGCGCGGCGATCGTCAGCGGCGTCGGCGGCCTGCCCGAGATCGTGGCCGATGGGGAAACCGGAACCGTCGTCGCGGCCGAGGACGTCGAGTTGCTCGCCCGCGCAATCGTGGCGCTCGCCGGCGACGAAGCGCTCACGCGCGCGTACGGTGCGGCCGCGCGTCGTCGCGCACTCGATCAATTCTCCGCCGAGGCTGCAACCGACGGTGTGGAGCTTCTGTATCGAGATCTCCTCCACAGCCACTCGATCGCCGCGCCCGCGAGCAGCGCGAGCACGAAGTCGAAAGACACTCGGTAGCGCGTCGCCCCGGCGAACACCCACGCCGCGGCCGTGTTGTAGAGCAGGAAGATCAGTGCAAGTGCGGCGAACGACCGCGTGACGACGAAGAGGCCGGCCACGGCGAGCACGTAGATCGGGATCGTCCACAATGCTTCCGACCACTGCTTCAGCACTCCCGACGAGGGGCCTCCCTCGGTGCGCGTCTGCTGCGGCTGCCAGAGCATCCGTGTTGCCTGAACCGCCAGCTTCGCCTTCTCGCCCGGGTGCTGCTTCCAGAACTTGATCGTCGCGTGCTCGTAGAGGCGCATCTGTGCGCACTCGTCGATGCGAAGGACGCGGCCGGTCTTGGCGTAGATCGCCGTCTCGTACTCGGGTGTCTGGACGGGAGCGCCCGAAAGTGGAGGCACGTCGTCGATCCACTTGCCCGCGGCCAGCGTCTTGTAGGTGTTGATGTTGTTCGCCTTCCACAGTGCATGGGCATCGGTCGTGATCGCGAAGCAGCCGACCTGGACGCGGTTGCGGACGACCCACGGCGCAACCACGATGAGCGCTGCGGCAAGCAGGGTTGCGGCAAGGGGCAGTGCGCGACCAGCGCTGGCGCCATGCGAGGTACGCGACGAGCACGAGCGGCAGCACGGCGAGCCGCGAGTTTCCGAGAATGGCAACGCCGGCGGTCGCGCCGGCGGCACCGGCCAGCGCGATGCGCCCGGTTCGAGCGGCGAGCAGCACGAGGAGGAACAACGCGGCGGCAGCGAGCTGGTCGAGGATCTCGCGGTTGACGTGAACGTCGTGCCAGATCAGGTACGGGTTCAGCGTTGCGAACAACGCTGCCAGGAGACCCGCAAGGGGATTGATGAACGTCCGTCCGATCCAGAGCACGGTCACCGCCGTGCAGGCGGCGACGGCGATCTGCGCCGGCCCGACGACGAGCCAGTGGCGGCCGAGGATCCAGTAGAGAGGGATCAGAAACCAGCCGTACAGCGGCTGGGTGTAGGCGGACGGCTCACCCGGTGCGAAGCCGTAGGTCCCGGTCGCCACGAAGGTCCGGGCGAAGATATCGCTCTTCTCGACGAACGACTGGAGGATCGTCCCGCGTTCGACCGCCAGCACCACGAGGCGGGGAAGGACCGCGGCAGCGACGACGGCGACCGTTGATGATCGTGCTGACAAGATGCGCATCGTGGAGGCGCTACAACGGTACGCGGTCGTCTCGTGTCACGTCGAGCGACCGCTCGACGATGCGGTCTGGCGCGCCTTCGAGCGTCTCCTCGAGCGGCGGCCGGCGGGGTTCGTCGTCACGGCCCTGCTCAGGCCGCCGGACGCCGAAGCGGGCGAAGACGAGCACGTTTGGCTCGAGCGCGCACGGCGGGCGGCGCGCCTGGCGCCGCTCGGGCACCACACGCACTGGGGCGGACCGACCCAGGCACGGCCTTTGGCTGCCGTGGACGCGGCCGGCGTCGTGCGCGACGAGGCGGCGTGGCTGCGCGCACACGACCTCGAGCCCCGTTACTTCTGCGGCGGCGGCTGGTATCTCGACGAGCCGGTTGCCGAGGCCCTGGCGGGGCTCGGGTACGTCGACTGCTCGTCGACGACGTTTCGCCAGAGCTACCTCGAGGCGGAGGCGCCGCGCGTGCAGCTGCCGGGGCCGCGGCGGCTGCGGCTTCCCAGCGGTGCCGAACTGCTCGAGCTGCCGGCAACCCATTCGCTCGGGATGCTGGGACGCGACCTGGCCCGGCTCGGAGGGCTCGTCCATCTGCACTTCCACGACTGGGAGCTCGTCGACCGTCGGCGCTCGCTCGCGCTCGAGGGGCTCCTGAGGCTCCTACGGCTGCGGAGGCGCCCACTTTCGGTCGACGATCTCGCCGCGCGGGCATCGAACGCACCGATCCTCGGCTGGCACGAGGCTACGATCGCGCCGTGACCGCACCTCGCCCGGCCGAGGATGTCCGCGCCTCGCATCCGTATCTTCTTTCGTCCTCGCCGCTCAAGACGCTGCTGCGCCGGCTTGCGAGTATCGCCGCACTGGTCGCCGTCGACATCGGCGGGCTTGTGATCGGCCTGTACGGCGCGCTCGCCCTCCGTGCCCTCGTCGTCGACCCCAAGCCGATCCTGTGGGGCCTCCTCTGGGATCAGGAGACATCGTGGCTCGCGTTTCTCATCCTGCTGCTCGTGCTCGTCTTCTGGCGGGCCGGGCTGTACGCCCCTCGCGAGCTGCGCGAGGGCGCCGGCCGTGTCGTGCCCAGCGTGTTCCTCGTAGCAGCGCTGGCTCTTGCCTTCGCGATCGGCACCGGGCAGCACTTCACCACCTTCGGGCTCTACATCGTCGGCGCGATTCTCGTCGCCACCTGCATCGGGCTGTTCCGCGCAAGCTACGAGCTGCTTACCGGCAGCGTGATGGCGGCGATCGGTGTGAGGCGCAAGGCGGTGCTCGTCGGTGACGAGGCGGCGCGCACGCACCTGCGTGAGTCACTCGGCGCGCGACGGGGCGGCATCTACTACGAGTTCGCGGGTGAGATAGATCCCGGCCCCGTGGTCGAGGAGACTCTCGCAGGGCCGCACGTCGACGAGCTCATCGTCGCCGACACCGGTCTCGACGACGCTCGGTTGCTCGAGATCGTCGAGGCGGCGCACCGCCGCGGCGTGAAAGTGCGCGTTGCGCCGCGAACCACCGACCTCCTCGTCGAGCGCGGTGAGTACGTCCCCGGCCAAGGTGTGCCGCTCTTCGAGTTGCGCCCGCCGATCTTCGTCGGCGCCGACTGGGCGACGAAGCGCGTGTTCGATCTGGTCGTCGGCGCCTTGATCGTCGTCGTCGGGCTTCCGATGTGGCTACTGATCGCCGGCGCGATCAAGCTGACCTCGCGTGGCCCGGTCTTCTATGCTGACCGCCGCATCGGACTCGCCGAGCATCCGTTCGAGATGCTGAAGTTCCGAACCATGGTGCGGGGCGCCGACGAGCACAAGGAGTCGCTTGCGCGCGTCAACGAAGCGAGCGGTGCGCTCTTCAAGATCCGCGACGATCCGCGCGTGACGGGTGTGGGCCGGTGGCTCCGGCGGTTTTCGATCGACGAGGTTCCGAACGTCGTCAACGTGCTCCGCGGCGAGATGTCGCTGGTCGGCCCGCGCCCCCTGCCGCTGCGCGACTACGAGCAGCTCGAGCCGTGGCACCGGCGCCGCTACAACGTGCTGCCCGGCATGACCGGCCTCTGGCAGGTCGCAGGCCGCTCCGACCTGACCTTCGACGACCTCGTCCGGCTGGACTTCTACTACCTGGAGAACTGGTCGATCTGGCTGGACGTGTCGATCCTCTTCAAGACCCCGTGGGCCGTGTTCTCCCGCAGAGGGGCCTACTAGTGCGGCGTCTACAAATGTTGGACCGGAAACAGACCGCTGCGCGACGCCGCACTAACCCGGCCGCGAAGCGGCCGAATAGTGCGGCCTCCACGTGCCGCGGGGTTCCGGTCACACTGTGCGAGAGGCCGCACTAGGCGGTGCTGGACCGGTTCGCCGGTTGGAGCACCGGACGGGTGCTGCCCGCACGGGCTCGCGACGGCGTCCTCGCCGTGCTGCTCTGGATCATCGCGGCGACCTTCCTCTCCGAGCTGACGACGCGCTCGTTCGACTGGTTCGCGAAGGACGACGAGCTGCGCTACGAGCGGCTCGCGATCAACATCGCGCGCACACATTCGCTCGTCCCACGGATTCACGGGGTCAACATCGGCAGCTACTCGCAGCTCTACCCGCTGTTGATCGCGCCGTTCTTTCGGCATGGGCTGGTACCGCACAACGTCCACGCCGTCCATCTCGCCAATGCGTGGATCATGTCCTCCGCGTGCATTCCTGCGTTCTTCCTGGCACGCCGGGTCACCGGACGGGTCTGGGCTGCGAGCCTCGCCGCGGTGCTCACCGTCGTCATGCCGTGGATCGTCCTTTCGGCCATGATGATGACCGAGGTCGCGTCGTACCCGGCGTCGGTCTGGGCGCTCCTTGCGATGCAGCGCGCGACCGTGTCGCCGTCCCGGCGGAACGACCTGTTCGCCCTCGTGGCGATCGTCGTCGCGTACCTCGCGCGGGGAGAGTTGCTCGGGCTCCTGATCGTTTTTCCGGTGGCGGTGGTCGGGTACGAGCTGCGCGGCGGTGAGCGCAGCGTCCGCCGCCTGCTTCAACGGCACGACCTGCTCGCCGTCGTTTCCGCGGCGGTCGCCATCTGCGCTCTGGCTCTTCGCATCACGGGAGGGCTCTCGGGCCTGGCCGGGATCTACGGCAGGTACGCGAAGCACGAACAGCTGTTTCCCGCCGGCATCGCCGGGTCGTTCGTCGAGCATCTGGCGACGTTCTCGCTCGCGTTCGGAGTGCTCCCCTTCGTCGGCGGCGTTGCATGGCTGCTGGCGAACGCCGTGCGCGCGCGGGCGAGCAGCGAGCAACTCGCGTTCGCGTGGATCGGATCGCTCACGGTCGGCGTCGTCATGTTTCAGAGCACCAACTTCGACGTTCTCTACAACGAGTTCGTCCACGATCGCTTTCTCCCGTACCTCGTGCCGGTGATCGTGATCAGCGTCCTCTGTGCAACGGTCGACCTCGCGCCGTTGCGCTGGTCGCTGTGTCTTCCCGCCGCGCTCGTGGCGCTCGGATTCGCCGTGGGGGCGATCCCGCGGTTGACGTGGGGCGAGTTCGAGCCGATCGACCCCGACAGTCCGATCGCGGCCGTCTACCGGCCGCTCGCGCATCTGTTCGGCGGCCTGACGGGCGCCCGGATCGCACTCGTGCTCTTCACGCTGCTCGGGAGCGCGCTCTTGCTGCTGGGCGGCCGCATGCAGCCTCGGCTCCGGACCTCGGCCGTGCTCGCCGTGATGCTCGTCGTGGCGCTTCCGGCGACCACGACGTACATCTTCACACGGTTCTTCGGCACGAACGACTGGGCGAGCCGGCCGATCACGAACCCCCAGGTCGATCAGTTCGCGTGGGTCGACGCAGACGGTTGGCAGAAACTCCGACGTGACGATCGCCACCTATCCGGTCTCGTCCGACTGGTTCGTCAACTTCCGGTTCTGGCGCGACTACCAGTACTGGAACGCGTCGCTCGACCGGGACGTCGAACTGCCCCGTGGGGCTTTCACCTACAGCAGCTTCTGGTTCCCCAAGGTCTACTGGCAGTTCGACCCGAAGACCGGACGTGCCGACGTCACGCTGACCCGCTACGTGCTCGAGGCCGACCAGGAGTCGCGCTTCCGGGTCTCGGGGAAGGAGATCGCGAACGCAGACGGGCTCAACTTGATCGATGCCGCGGAGCCGTGGCGGACCGACTGGCTCTCCTTCGGGCTCTACGACGACGGTTGGACGCGACCCGGCGTAACAGCGCGCGTGCGCGTGTTCGCCACGCCGGATCAGCGCGCGCCTGTTCTGCGCGGGATCACCTTCGGCGTTCGGGCTCCCGACGGCGTGGCATCGCGCTCCTTCGAGCTGTCGTCGAACCAGGGCGTCGTGCACGGCACGGCATCGCAGGACACGGGGTTCTACCCGATCCACGTGTGCGTCCCGGCGCACGGCTACGCGGACGTGCGCCTGAGGGTTCCCGCGGCCTCGGAGATTCCCGGTGACCTGGCCACCCTCGCCAGCTCGCTCCGGCGGCGCAGGGGCGGGGTATTCCTGTCGCAGATCGGCCTCGCCGACGAGCTCGGAGGAAGCTGCAGCGTGGCTGCTGCCGGCGAGGGCTGAGCTTCGAGACCGGCTACTCGTCGGTCGGTCGCGGGAACAGGAAGAGCGGCACGAGCGCGCCGCCTGCGACCAGGAGGGAGACGATCGTGCGGTAGCTCGAGTTGCTCAAGTTGCTGGTCTCCGGGAGTGTCGAGATCCAATAGACGACGAGCAACCCGACCGCCGAGAGCAGCAGCCAGGTTCCGGCGAAGGCGAGCAGCGGCCATTGGCGTGCGAGCAGGCCGGCCGTGAGGGCGAGCAGGATCACCCAGGTGAGAAGCCCCCAGCTCGAGGTCTTGGCCAGCTGCCGCGAGAGCTCGCTCGCTGCCGGCCAGACCCGGTCGGCGTGCCCTGCGAGGTAGGAAGGGTTGACGGCGTTCGCGAGGTTGTAGTCGGGGTCGGCGAGGCCGTAGGCCGAGGTGTAGAGCCGCCACGGCATGATCACGACGAGGACGGCGCCGATCGTCTTTGCCGCCGGGCGGATCCGTGCCGTGTGCCCCCCTGCGGCGGTTCCGGCTGCCAGCGCAGCGCAGCCTGCGAGCGCGAACAGGAAGCCCTCGCTCTTCAGCAGCCCGGCCATCCCGAGGAACGCCACGAAGCAGCCGGCGAGCCACGTCTCGCCGGGGCGCCCGATCAGCCAGGCCGCGCCCGCCGCGACGCCGAGGCCGACGAAGAGCCCGAGTGGCACGTCGGCGTAGCGGGTCAGCAGCTGGTACAGGATCTGCGGCGCCCCGACGATCGCGATCGAGATGAGCGCGATCATCCAGGTCCGGGCACGAGCGCGTAGGAGCGACCAGAGCGCCACGGGAAACGCGCAGGCGAGCAGCAGCAGCTGGAGCCCGATCGCGGTCGAGTCGTAACGTCCCATCGCCTTGAAGCCGAGCGCCTCCAGCGTCGGCAGCCCGATCGGGTAGGGGGTGCGGCCGTAGTTGCCGGAGCGGAGAGCGGCCGGCGCGGCGGACGGGTCGGTGTAGAGCAGACGGGCCTTGGCGAGCCAGACCGCCCAGGAATCCCACTCCAGGTCCGGCCGCACCCAGAACGTGCGGGCGGCATAGGCGAGCAGGACCGCGAGGACCAGAAACAGCAGGCCGCCGAGGACGCCGCCCGAGGACGGACGGCGCAACCGGCGTCCGAGAGCACGGCCGCGCACGGGCCGGGCCCGCGAGCGTGCAGCCGCCGCCAGCATGACCAAGGCGCCGACGCCGATCGCGGTGAACACCACCGGGACGCCGAAGAGCGCCAGATACGAGGTCGGGATGACCACGAGAGCGAGGCCGAACGGGTACGCCACACCAAGCCGACACCAGCCGGCGTGATCCCCGGTCAACCAGCCCGCGGCCGTGAGCGCCGCGACACCGACGGCGAAGAATCCGGCGTTCGCCAGCAACAAACCGATTGCCTCACGGGTCACCGGCGAACCCGCGCAACGAAGATCGGCTGCTGTCCACTCTGAAACGTCAGCCAGTACCTCAACGGCAGCGTGCTCGGGTCGGCATCCCACGAGAGAACAGCGGTTGCCTCGTTCAGATCGGCCGTCTGGATCGCAGGCAGGAGATAGACGCGCGCGATCAGGCCGGCGACGAACTTCTTGTCGCCGTTGGAGCTGAACGCCTCATGCGGCATCTGGATGTAGTAGCGATCCCACGGGCGAAGGTAGGAGCGCCAGAAATCGAAGATCTCCATCGGCATCGGGATCGCCGTGCCAAAAGCCCGATCGCGCTCCGCGCGCGTGAATCCCGCATAGGCGTCGTGCTGGGTGCGCATCAGGCGCCACGAGTGGGGCACGTCCTTCCAGGCCGAATACGCGAGCGCCAGCACCGCGACGGTCGCGACCGCGACGGTCGCGAGACGCCTGCCCATCGTCGGGGCGCTCACCGGTACGTTCACGGGTGCTTGCAAACCACGCGCAGCTTCTCTCTCTCGGCCCGCCTGTGGTGCGTGGACACGGCGCGCAGTCTACGACCTGCGTCGGCTCAACCTCGTCCGGTCGCTTCGCCCCGCCAGTCACGGCAGTTCTCGCAGATCGCCGCCGGTACCAGGCCGAGCCGGATGCCGAGGTAGAAGCACCGGCAGCCGATGCAGAGCCCGAAAGCCGCTTCGAGCGTTGCGAAGACGGCGAGGCAGCCGATCAAGGCGAACGCGGCGAGATGCGAGCCGGCGGGGTAGTAGAGCAGTGTGGCGGAGACGGTCAGGAGCGCGCCGATCGTCTGCGCGAACCGCTTTGCCGGCCCGGGCGAGAAACGGTGGCGGACGGGCAGGTGCGGCGTGATCAGCCGAGTGGCGATCAGGCCGAGTGGGCTCAGTTTCGGTCCGGTCAGCGCGCGCGCGACGAAGCCGTAGGCGAGGAGCGGCAGCAGCAGCGCTTGTCCGGAAAGGACTGCGGCGAGCGCGAGAAGTGCCACGGCGCCGGCGACGAGCCGCGCGGAGGTCTCGTTGACGGGGTCCGGGAACGACAGCAGTGACCGCATTGCTTCAAAAAGGATAGCGATGTGTGAGTGGTCGCGTCCCGGCGCTCCGAGGCCTCGTTCGAGATGCGAGGGCACCCGACGGCCTACGATCCGTGGCGTGATCGAAGTCGTTGGAGAGGTGACCGACGAGCTCGCCGAGGCTTTGCCGCGGCTCGTGCGGCAGCTGTCGGCGTCAGCTCCGGCACCGAGTCGAGAGGACGTGGAGCGGATCGTCTCGTCGGACGCGGCCAGGCTGCTTGTTGCTCGCGACGCGGCAGGGCACATCATTGGTGCGCTGACGCTGGTCATCTTCCCGATCCCGACCGGCATCCGCGCGTGGATCGAGGATGTGATCGTCGACGACCAGGCCCGAGGATTGGGCATCGGAACGCTGCTGACGCGGGAAGCGATTCGGCTCGCGCGGGCTGCCGGAGCGAGAACCGTCGATCTGACGTCCCGACCCTCGCGAAAGGCTGCGAATGCCCTCTATCGGCACGAGGGCTTCGTGGAGCGCGACACCCGCGTGTATCGATACACGGTCCAGCGAGGCCCATAGCATTGCGCCATGCGTGAGTTGCGTCCGGGACTGTGGCACTGGCGGGCACGCCATCCCGACTGGGAGCCGAGCGAGCCGTGGGACGCGAACGTCTCGTCCTACGCGATCGACGACGGCGAGCGTCTGCTGCTCTTCGATCCGCTGGCCGTCCCGACCGAGCTCCAGGCGCTCGCGGCCGAGCGCGAGTCGGCGATCGTGCTCACCGCTCCATGGCACGAGCGAGATTCGGAGCATCTGGCGAAGCGGCTGGACGTGCCGGTGTACACGCCGCTCCCCGACACCGCGCAGTACCTCATGGACACCTACGGCATCACTGCCGAGCAGGCCGGCGACGGCTCCCCCGATCTCGTCTGGCTGCTCCGCGAGAACATGGGCGACGCGCGCCCGTTCTCTGCAGGCGATCGGCTGCCGGTCGGCGCCGACGTGTTCGCCGGACACAAGCCGAACGACACCCTGCTCTGGATCGAGCGCGAGCGGGTCGTGATCTCCGGCGACACGCTCGTCGACTTCGGCAGCGGCCTCGAGATCAACGAGCGGTGGCTCCGCCCGGGCATGACGCGCGAGGGGATCGCCGCGGGGTTACGCCCGCTGCTCGAGCTGCCGGTCGAGCACGTGCTCGCGACACACGGCGGGCCGACCGACCGGGCCGCCCTCGAGCGAGCGTTGGCCCGCGCCTAGGCAGCCCGCGATCATGCAACTGCGCGGAGTAGTGCTCGTCGAGGGCACGAGCGACCGCCGTGCCGTCGAGACGCTTGCGCGACGCCGTGGCCGCGACCTCCAGGCCGAGAGCGTCGCCGTCGTGCCGATGGGCGGCTACGGGAACCTGCCGCGCTTCCTCCGGCAGTACCGGGACGTCCGGCTCGCAGGGCTCTATGACGTCGGCGAGGAGCGGCACTTCCTGCGCGCGCTGGGGTGCGACGGCCGCGGCGAGCTCGAGCGCGCCGGGTTCTACGCCTGCACGCGCGACCTGGAGGACGAGCTGGCGCGGGCGGTGGGGCCGGATGGAATGGAGCGCGTGCTCATGGCGCAAGGCGAGCTGCGCGCGTTCCGGACGTACCAGAAACAGCCCGCGCACCGCACCCGGCCGCTCGAGGAACCGGCTAACCGGCAGAGGCTACGCCTTCGCTCACTGCTGGACGAGCTCGCGCGCGCGGTGGCGCCGGATGGAATGGAGCGCGTGCTCGTGGCGCAAGGCGAGCTGCGCGCGTTCCGGACGTACCAGAAACAGCCCGCGCACCGCACCCGGCCGCTCGAGGAACAGCTGCACGGCTTCATGTGGAACCGCAAGCAGAGGTACGCCGTGCTCCTGGTGGAGGCGCTCGACCTCGCGCGCGTTCCGCGGCCGCTCGACCGCGTCCTGACGCACTTCTAGCCCTCGAGTTTGGAATGGCGCCCGGCGACGCCGCGTTCTGATCGAAGAGATGCCAGAGGGGATTCCCGTACGCGGCGTCAGCGAGCTTGTTCTCGAGGTGCTCGACCTCGAGGCGGCGGAGCGCTTCTACTCCGACGTCCTCGGCTTCCCGGTGGTTGCGCGTTGGCCTGGTCGGGAGGCGATCTGGGTGATGGCTGGACGACAAACCCGGATCGGTCTCTGGCGGCCTCAGGTCGGGCTCGCCGGCGGGCGCGGCGGAGTTCACGTCCACTACGCCCTTTCCATCCGCGACTCGGACTTCGACGCGGCCGAGGCACGACTCCGGGGGAAAGGCTACGACCCGGAGATCGTCGTCTTCCGGGAGGACGATCGCGGCCGCGCCCTCTACGTCACGGATCCCGACGGCAATGTCGTGGAGCTCTGGACCTGGGACGTGGCAGGACACCTGGACGAAGCCGGCTAGCGTGGCCGTCAGCGGGCGAGGCAGGCGCCGAGCGGCGGTTTGATCCCCCGCACCTCGCAGAAGCGCAGCGAGCCGGTGCGACGGCGTGTGCGCCGATCGAAGCTCATCCGCACGACGCGCCCGTGCGGCCGGGAGGCATTCGACGGCGCGCTGCAGGCTCGGCACACGACGACCCGTTGGAACTCCAACACGACGACGATCCTCCGCGCAGAGGGGATGTTGAAGTTGGCGACGAGGGGAGGAGTGTTGCCGAAGAGACGAGCAACCGCCTCTTGCTCGCTCGCGCCGACCCATGACGGAATCCCGTCCCGCGGCTTGGCCTGGCCTGCCGAGGCGAAGGCCATGGTGATCGCCAGGAGCGACAGAAGTGCCGCGCCGCCGAGTCTCACCCGGGGAATCCTAACGGGCGCTGAGCCCTCCACGCCAGCACGGCTGACGAGTCGACGACGCCGTGGCCGGCCGTTCTAACGGGTTCGTAACGGCTCCGTGACACACTCCAGGCGTGAAGCTGCTCGTCGCCGCCTCTGCCGTCGACCTCGATTTCCGTTACGGCTGCACTCCCGCGTGGTGGCAGCTCTGGAAGGGCCTCTATGAGGAAGGCGTCGATCTCGTCGTCACGCCCTACCGCGGACGTGCCGTCGAGTCGCCGTGGTGGCGTACTGCCCCCAACCCGACCTTTCTCGAAGGAGAGTCGTTCGCGCGGGCGCGCGACGTCGTCGCGCGGCTCAAGGGCGACTCGTACCTGCGGCGGGCCGAGGACAACCCCGAGGATGGATTCGGCGAGCGGATGACCCGCGAGGCGGTCTGGCGGTGGGTGACTCCGCGCTGGCGCAGGCACCTCGACCGGCTGGTCCGTGACGAGCGCCCGGACGCGGTTGTGGTCTTCACCGTGCCGATGGCGCACCTGCGCGGCATCCCGACCTACCTCCGCGAGCGCTACGGCGTGCCGGTCGTCTTCTACGACGGCGACGTGCCGATGAGCCTGCCCGAGTTCGGCGGGATGGACACGGGCTTCAACTGGTACCACCAGGCCGATCCGTCCGAGTACGACCTCGTCGTCTCGAACTCCGAAGGAGGTCTCGAGCGACTGCGCCAGCTGGGTGCCCGGCGCGCCGAAGCGGTCTTCTGGGGGGCCGACCCCGATTTCTTCGCGCCGCACGAGGTCGAGAAGCAGATGGACGTGTTCTTCTACGGCTACGGCGACAAGTTCCGGCGTGAGTGGATGCAGGCGCTCGTCGGTGAGCCCTCGCGCGCGCTGCCCGACGTCGACTTCGCGCTCGGCGGGCGCGATTTTCAGGGAGATGTCGGCAACGCTCGCATGACCGGCGACGTTCCGTTCAACGCATTCGCCCGTGCGATCTCCGCAGCGCGTGTCAACCTCTGCATCACGCGCCGCTCCCATGCAACCGTCTACGCATCGTCTTCGTGCCGGCCGTTCGAGCTCGCCTCCGCCGGTGCGGCGATCGTCGCGAACCCGTACAACGGCATCGAGCGCTGGTTCGAGCCCGGCTCGGAGATCCTGGTCGTGGAAGACGCCGAACAGGCATGCGCCGCCTACCGTGATCTGCTCGCCGACCCCGCCCAGGCGGAAGCGATGGGCGCTCGAGCACGCGAGCGAGTGCTCGACCAGCACACCTATCGACATCGGGCCCGGCAGCTGCTCGAGCTGATGGGTCTTCGAGAGCAGGCCCATGTCGGCTGACGGCGTTCGTCGCATCGCGATCGTCCCCGCGTACAACGAAGAGCACAACATCGGTCGCGTGCTCGACGAACTCGGTGACTTCGACGCCGGCCTCGAGGTCGTGGTCGTCTCGGACGGCTCGCTGGACGGCACCGCGGACGTCGCGCGGGAGCACGGTGCGCACGTCCTGCGGCTTCCCTTCAACCTCGGCATCGGCGGGGCGGTGCAGACCGGCTTTCGCTTCGCCCGCGACAACGGCTACGAGCTCGTCGTACGGTGCGACGGCGACGGTCAGCACGATCCGTCCGAGCTGTCGAAGGTTCTCGCGCCGGTTCTCGCCGGGGAGGCCGACATCGCCGTCGGGTCGCGGTTCGCCGGCGAGGAGGGATATCGCTCCTCGGCCACGCGCCGCGTCGGCATTCGGCTGCTTGCGCTCGTCGTCTCGGCGATTGCGCGCCAACGGGTCACCGACACGACGTCGGGCTTTCAGGCGCTCAACAGGCGCGCGCTCGATCTCTTCGCCGCCGACTATCCGCACGACTACCCCGAGGTCGAAGGCATGGTGTTGGCGATCAAGCACCGTTTGACGCTCTGTGAGGTGCCGGTGCGAATGCGCGAGCGCGAGCACGGCCGCTCGTCGATCACCGCGCTCCGCTCGGTCTACTACATGGCGAAGGTGTGCCTCGCGCTCTTCGTCGGGCTCTTCCGGCGGAACGTGGTTCCCGTGGGGGATGTGTGACGCTCGCGGCGCAGACTCCGCTGAAGGTCTCGATCGCCGCGACGGTTGCCTCGATCCTCCTGCTGCTCGTCGTGTTCGAGCTGATTCGGTCGCGTCGCCTCCAGGAACGCTATGCACTCCTCTGGCTGCTCACCGGCGTGACGCTCGTGGTGCTGTCCGCCTGGCGCGGGGGGCTGAACACGATCGCCGGCTGGTTCGGCGTGCGCGGCTACCCGCCGGCGGTGCTCTTCGCGGTCGGCCTGCTCTTCGTGATCCTCGTGCTGCTGCACTACTCGACGGTGATCTCCCGGCTCTCGGAGCAGAACGTCGTCCTGGCACAGCGGCTGGCGCTGCTCGAGGAGCGCTTACCGCAGAGGCGCGAGGACGGTCGAGCGGTACCAGTCGACCGTTCGCACCAGCCCCTCGCGGAGGGGAGTCCGCGCCTCGAAGCCGAACAGCTCCCGCGCCCGTGAGGCATCGAGCTGACGGCGCGGCTGGCCGTTCGGCATCGACCTGTCCCAGGCGATCGCGCCTTCGAAGCCGGTCACGTCCGCAATCGTCTCCGCCAGTTCGCGAATCGTCGTCTCGACACCCGTTCCGAGGTTGACCGGCGCGGCGCCGTCGTAGCGGTCGGCGGCCAGGAGCAGCCCGTCGATCAGATCCTCGACGTAGAGGAACTCGCGGGTCGGCGAGCCGTCGCCCCAGAGCACGACCTCGTCGTCGCCGGCGAGCATCTTTCGGATCAGCGCCGGGATCACGTGGGAGGTCTCGAGATCGAAGTTGTCGCGTGGCCCGTAGAGGTTGGCGGGCAGGAGATATGCGGTGCGCAGGCCGTACTGCTCGCGATATGCCTGTGCGCCGACGAGCACGGCCTTCTTCGCGACGCCGTAGGGCGCGTTCGTCTCCTCCGGGTACCCGTTCCAGAGGTCGTCCTCGGAGAACGGGACCGGTGCGAACTTCGGATACGCGCAGACGGTGCCTGCGACGACCACCTTCCCCACGTCGTGACGCCGCGACAGCTCGAGGACGTGCGCGCCCATCATCAGGTTCGCGTACCAGTACCGGCCCGGGTTGGCGCGGTTCGCGCCGATCCCGCCGACCTCGGCGGCGAGATGAAAGACGAGCTCGGGCTGCGAACCGGCGAAGAGCCGTTCGGCGCCCTCCCACGTCGTCAGGTCGTACTCGCGGCTGCGCGGGACGAAGGGCTGCTCGCCGCGCTCCTGCAGGCGCTCGACGAGATGGGAGCCGACGAAGCCGCCGCCTCCGGTGACGAGGATGCGCACGGGGTCAGGGTAGCCACAGCAGGCCGGTAGCGTCTGCGTCCGTGCAGAGGCTGCCGACGCCCGTTGCCGCACTCGGCCTGGTGATCGCCGCCGTTGCGGTCGTCGGCTGGTGGGGCGCCGTCGCAGTCGGGCCCGCCGCGGGGCCCGACGCCGCCGAGCACATCCGCTACGCCGAGTACCTCGACGCGACCGGCCACCTGCCGCCGAAGAGCGAGAACTACGAGTACGCCTCGCCGCCCGGCTACCAGTTCGCCTCCGTCTATCTCCAGCGTGCCGCCCGCAGGCTCTCCCTCGGGGGCGGCTCCGTCGTTCCGTTCGTAGCGGCTCCGGTGCGGCGCGTCGCCTGGTTCGTCCTGCTCGCCGTCGCCGCCGGGGTGCTCGCCTCTCGTTCGGCGTCGCGACGCGCTCGAGCGCTCGCCGCCGCGGCAGCGGCGGGGCTGCTCGCCGTCGCCGTCGTTGCCGCGCTCGCACGTGCGGGCAGCGTCGCGTGGTCTTCGGGCCAGCTGATCTCCCTCTGTCTCCGCATGCGGTCTCGTTGCCGTCACCTGGGCACTCGCGCGCCGGGTGCTGCCCGGCAGGCGTCTACCTGCCGCTGCTGGCGGCCGGGGTGACCGCGGCGCTGCCCGTCGTCCTGCGTGAGGGTGTCATCTTCCACCCGGAGCTGCCCTTCGCGTTCCTGATCGCGGCGGCGCTCCTCGTATTCGTGCAGGGCGCACGCGCGGGATGGAGCGTCCCCCACGGCGTCGGGGTCGGCGCACTCGTGGGTGCGGCGGCTCTCACCCGGCAGTCGGCCGCGATCGTCGCCGTCGTGCTCGGGGCGGCGGCGCTCCTCCTGGGCCGGCGCGCCGCTCTGCGGTTCCTGACAGCGGCCGTCGTGGCGCTCCTGCTCGTCGCGGGACCGTGGTGGGTCTACCAGACATCGCGCTTCGGCGACCCGATCCAGGCCAACCTCGACCGACCCGGCTACATGCTCCCGAACGGGCAGCCGTTCTCGTTCTATGTCTCGTTCCCCGTGCACGACCTGATCGTCCATCCGTATCGCAGCTCGTTTGCGAACGAGCTTCTGCCCAAGTTCCACGCCGATCTGTGGAGCGACTGGTACGGCGTCGACCGTGCACTACTGGGCCGCACCGAGTCACGTCGATCGCGTGCTCGCCTCGAGTCAGTCGATCCTCGGGCTTGCGGCCGATGCGCTCGTGCTCGCCGGCCTCGCCCTGCTCGGGCTGCCGGCTCTTCTCCGGGTCGCGCGTCGCCGGGAGCTTCTTGCCGGGGACGCCGTGCTCGCAACCCTCGCGCTGCTCTCCGTTACTGCGTGGATCGCGTTCGTCTTCACGCTCGTTCGCTACCCCCAGGCGGGCGGCGACCCGATCAAGGCGGGCTATCTGCTCTTCCTCGCGCCGGCCGCCGCCATCTTCGGCGTCGCCTACGGCGACCGCCTGTGGCGGCGATCGCGCTGGTGGCAGGCCGCGCTCGTTGCTTGGTCGCTGCTCTATGCGATCAGCTACGCGGGCGTGCTCGTGACCACGTACTGACGCTGCTCGAG
>CAWGXF010000002.1:0-99817 GCA_963826485.1 uncultured Thermoleophilia bacterium | reverse complement strand
AAGACGCTGACCGTGGCGGCGGCGCCGACCGCGAGGAGAAAGATCAGCGCGGTCAGCGCGAGCTTCCCGCCGGCTCCGCCGGCGCGGAGCGCCGCCACGGTCTCGTTGTCGAACGGGTGCCACCAGGTCGAGTTGACGGTCAGATCGTGCGAGCCGAACCAGGCGTCGGGCCATGCCGCAGCCGCGAGCGCCTCGACCAGCACGGACCAGGCAAGGAGCCCCAGGTAGACCCACAGCCACCTCCGCCGGACGATCGCATCGACCGCCGGCACGAGGAGCACTGCCGCCAGGGGCAGGGCCTCGGCCAGCTTGCGCGCTCCGAAGCCCTCGCCGCCCCACCACTGGGCCACGTTCGCGACCACGATCACGTAGGCCGCGAACGCGACCGCGCACCAGCGGTAGAGCGCCTGCCTCCAGCCGATAACGGCGCCGGCGATCGCAAAGAGCAGCACCGGCGAGTAGAGGAGCAGCCCGCGCCCCGGCGAGACGAGGAGACCGGGAATGCCTTCGACCCAGCGCCCGCTGCCGAGCTGCGCGGCCCCGGTGACGTGGGCGCTTCCGTAGCCCTGCCGCCACGGCGCTCCGAAGGCCACGGTGTTGTAGGTCGCGAGCGCGATCGGGAGCGGCGCCGCGCCGAGCAGGAAGTACAGCCAGTCCTTCGGTCTGCGTCCGATCAGCGGCAGGAGGAACACCGCCATGACCGGCGTCGTCAGGCGGAATGCAGCCATCGCGGTGATCGCCAGCCCGACGAGGAAGAACCGCCGGTCGACCAGTGCGAGCAGTGCCAGTGCGAGGGCGAGCGCAGCGCCGCCTTGCTGCCACAGCGCCTGGCCGCTGACCCCCCAAGCGAGCGTCCCCCACGCGTACGTGACCGCGATCAACGCCGCCCGTCGACGCGTGGTCAGCCGGGTCAGCAGCGTGAACACGATCGCCACGGACGCCGCAGTCGTCAGCGCGGCCGTGAGCATCGATGCCTCCATCCAGGCGCCCCAGTCGTGCGCCTTCGCCCCCGCCAGTGTGAACGCCGCGACCACGGGCACCGCAAGCACGCTCGACGCGGTCGGCGTCGAGGTGATCACGTGACCGCTCGGGCGGATGCTCACCATGTAGGGCTTCTCGCCCGAATGCTGCTGGATGTACGGCAGGTAGTGGTCGAGCCAGATCGTGTGCGCCTGCACGAGCGCGACCGTCGTGTAGATCGTCCCGTAGACGTCGCCCGACTGCTTGCGGTGCAGTTGGCCGTAGTAGGTGATCGTGCACGCGACGAGCAGGAAGACGACGCCGACGTGCGCAAGCGCCCGGCTGCCCAACTCGCGCGTGCGAGTCTCGAGACTCACGCGCGGTCGGTCATGGGTGCTGCGCGGGCGCCGTCGAGGGCAGCTGCCAGTCGACGCGACCGACCCATCGTGCACGGTTCTCCGCGTACCAGCGGATCGTGCGCAGGACGCCCTCCTCCCACGAGACCTTCGGCTCCCAGCCCGTCTCGCGATGCAGCTTGTCGTAGCCCACGCGCAGCGCCATCACATCGGTCACGCCCGGGCGAAGGCGCTTCGGGTCGGTCACCACGTGCCGGTCGGCCGGCCAGAAGCCGTGCTCGGAGCCGGTCGTGAGGATCAGGTCGCACCAGTCGGTCATCGCGATGTTCGCGCCCTGTCCGTAGACGTAGAGATCGCCGGGCACGCCGCGTGCCGCGACCGTGAGATCCCCACACACTCCATCAATCATAACAAATCGGGGCGCTGCGCGGGCGCCGTCGACCCCAGTTGCCAGTCGACGCGGCCTGTCCATCGTTCCCGGTTCTCGGCATACCAGCGGATCGTGCGCAGCACGCCCTCTTCCCACGAGACCTTCGGCTCCCAACCCGTCTCGCGATGCAGCTTGTCGTAGCCCACGCGCAGCGCCATCACATCGGTCACGCCCGGGCGAAGGCGCTTCGGGTCGGTCACCACGTGCCGGTCGGCCGGCCAGAAGCCGTGCTCGGAGCCGGTCGTGAGGATCAGGTCGCACCAGTCGGCCATCGCGATGTTCGCGCCCTGTCCGTAGACGTAGAGATCGCCGGGCACGCCGCGTGCCGCGACCGTGAGATGCCCGCGGACTCCGTCGGTCGTGAAGCAGAAATCGCGGAGCGGCTCGAGCGCTCCCAGCTCGACCTCTGGTCGCGTCAGCGCCTGCGTGATGATCGTCCCGGTCACATAGCGCGGGTTCTGGCGCGGGCCGTAGTTGTTGAACATGCGGGTGACCACACCGGGGACACCGTAGGCGTCGTGGTAGTTCATCGTGAAGAAGTCGGCCGCAACCTTGGCGGTCGCGTAGATCGACTTCGGGTTGATCGGAGAGCGCTCGTGCAGGATCAGGCCGCCGAGCTCGTCGAAGTCGTGCTGGTGCGCGACAGACTCGTGCACGTTGCCGTACTCCTCCGATGTTCCCGCCGTGTCGAACTTCTCCAGCTCCACCCCGTAGTCGACGACGGACTGCAGGAGATTGAGCGTCCCGATCGTGTTCGCCATCACCGTTTCGTACGGGCGGTGCCAGGACTCACCGACGTGCGCCTGCGCGCCGAGGTGGAAGACGTAGGGCTTGTCCGGGGCGCGCGCGAGGTCACGCATCAGGTAGTCGATCGACGTCTTGTCCGTGAGGTCGGCGAAGACGACGCGCAGCCGGCTCCGCAGATGGCCGATGTTGTTCAAGGCTCCAGACGACGTGGCGCGCACGAACGCGATCACGTTCGCATCGAGATGGACGAGCGCCTCGGTCAGGTGGGACCCCATGAAGCCGTCGGCACCGGTGACGAGCACGGTGCGGCCGGCGTAGGCGCCGCCGAGCTCGACGCGAAGAGCGTCGAGCTCTCCGTCCGACCAGGTCGCTGTATCGTCGCCGAGCACGGATGGAGGGTAATCGTTCAAGCGGTCAAGGGGCTGTTCGCAGCGGTCTGCTGACGGCAATCTCGACCGTGGCCGTCAGTGCGTCGGCCGCGGTGCTCGGGCTCATTCTCTCGCGCAAGTTTGGGCACGGCGTAAAGACCGACGGTTTCTTCGCCGCCTACGGCGTGTACCTGGCGCTCATCCTCGTCGCCGGCTCGTTGCGGGTGATCGTCCTTCCCCGCTTCGTCTCCGCCCGCGAGGACGAGCGCCTGCCGCACGAGGTCGGAGCGTGGGCGGCCGGGCTGGCCGCGCCGCTCGCCGCGGTGGCTGCGCTCGCGATCGCGTGGCCGCACGGAATCGCTTCGTTGCTCGCGGCGAACCACGACGCGCGCGGGCACGCGGCGGCGCTTCTGCCCTGGGTCGTCGCGTCAGCGGTGGCCCAGATCTACGGCGGCCTGGTTGCGAGCGCGCTCGCGGCGCTCGACGATTATCAGTGGGCGGCGTTCGGCTTCGCCGTCGGATCCATCGCCGGTGTCGTCGCGACGCTCGTGCTGGTCGGGCACGGTGTGATCGCCTTCGGCTGGGGGCTGGCCCTGAACGGCGCGCTCTCGCTCGGGATTCCGCTCCTCGCTCTGCTCGCGCGGAGCAGCATCGAGCTTCCGGACGTTCGTTTCTGGGGCAGGCTGCTCGAGCTGGGAGAGGGGGTCTCGCTTCCCTTTGCGCTGCAGGGGCTGTACCTGATCGCGTATCGCTTCGCGTCGGGGCTCGGGCCGGGTCGTGCCACGACGTTCTCGTACGCCTATCTGATCGCGGCCTTCCTCGTCTCCGTCACGGCGGCGTCGATCGCCCTCGTGGCGACCGTGCCGTTTGCCCGGGGCGGCGCGGGGCCCGAGCGGGTGGCGCGGCACGTCGTGGCGAGCTCATGGCTGTCGCTCGCTCCCGTCGCCGCTGCAGCCGGCGTGTTCGCGCTCGCAGGCGAGACCGTTGCGCGGCACGTGCTCGGATCGAGCTACGGCGGTGCGACCGGCGCCGAGCTCGGCCGCCTGGTCGTCTATCTGGCGCCCTGGATGGTCGCCTCGGTCGCAGTGACGGTGACCTACCCGCTCATCTTCGTCCGCGGCCGGGCCGGGTGGCTCCCGGCCCTCGCGCTGGCGGCCGTCGCCGGGCAGGTGCTGATCGACTGGGGCCTTCGCGCAGCCTTCGGGCTCGGCGGGGTCGCCGCCGGCCTCGCGGTCGCCACGGCGCTCGTGTTGGTGGCGCTGCTCCTCGCACTCGGGGCCGTCCGGCGCGTCATGGTCGGCGTGGTCTCTGCGGCGCTCGTCTGTGGCGGGCTCGCGGTTGCCGCTTTCGGGTTGCCCCGGGTCGTCGCCGGCCCCGTTCCCGCTGCCGCCGCGGGGCTCGTGCTGTATTCGGGGGCTCTGCTGCTCTGGCGTCCGGCGGGCCTGCGCCATGCGTGGGCCTACCTGCGCACGTTGCAGTAGCGTCCGCTCCGTGCTCAACCTGAAGGAGCTCGTGCGCCGCGCCGGCCGCACCTCGGCCGGCAAGAACCTGATCCACGCGTCTGTCCTGGCGGACCCCGCGGCGATGCGGTTCCCGAACGTCGCGCGCTGGCCCGACGGCCTGCACGGTTTCGAGGATCTTGCGTTCCTCTTCTCGTCGAACCAGCTGAACCACGGCGTCGCTTCGCTGCAGATCGACGAGGCTGCGCTGCTCTACCGGCTCGGACGCAACGCCACAACCGGCCCGATCGTCGAGATCGGGCGCTTCAAGGGCGGCAGCACGTTCATCTTCGCCTCGGCGATGCGCGACGGCGTCGAGCTGTGGTCGTACGACTTCCATGTCGCGCTCCGGCCCGACATGCCCGGCGCGCAGCTCGACGCCGAGCTGCGCGAGGCGCTGGATCGTTACGGGCTCGCCCACAAGGTGCATCTGCTCGTTGCCGACTCCCGAACGGCGGAGCCGCCGGAGCTCCCGCTGGAGGTGCTGTTCATCGACGGCGACCATTCCTACGAGGGTGCAAAGGCCGACTTCGAGCGGTGGGGATCGTTCGTTCGCGATCGGCGGCCATCTGCTCTTCCACGATGCGGTCGACGGCGGCGGTTACGGGAACTTCTATCCCGGTATCGCGCGGCTCGTGAGCGAGATCGGCTCGGGCTGGGACCGGCAGGCGGGGGCGGGCTCGATCGCCCACTTCGTCCGGTCGGCGTGAACCTAGCCGCCGTCGTCCTCAACTGGAACAGCGGCGAGGACACGCTTGCCGCGCTCGCCTCGCTCGGCGAGATTCTCCACGATCTGCGTCGACAACGGGTCGACCGACGGTTCCGATCGCGTCGTCGAGGAGCGCTTCCCCGACGTGGACCTGATTCGGGCCGGAACGAACCTCGGCTTCGCAGGCGGCAACAACGTCGGCATTCGACGCGCGCTCGAGCGGGGGGCCGACTGGGTGCTGCTCCTGAACAGCGACGCCGTCGCAGAGCAGGGCGTGCCCGAAGCGCTGACACGCGCGGCGGCGGCGCGGCCGGACGCGGGCCTGCTCGCGTGCCTCGATCCTCGACGAGGACCGGCCGGGCGGTGCAGTACGCGGGCGCATCGTTCCACCCGCGGCTCGGGTACTCCGGTCGGGTCGAGACGACACCGCCCGCGTCGCTCAAGGACGTGGACCGCGGCGACGGTGCTGCGCTGGCCGTCTCCCGGGCAGCGGCCGAGCAGGCGGGGCTGCTCGACGAGGCGCTGTTCCTCTACGTCGAGGACGTCGAGTGGTCCCTGCGCATCCGTGCTGCGGGCTTCGGCATCGTGCTCGTTCCCGATGCACGCGTCCGCCACAAGGGATCGGCGGCGACGGGCGGACGCGCCTCGACCGTCAACCTCTACTACGACACGCGCAACTCGATCGTGGTCGACGAGCGTCATGCGCCGCTTCCGCCCGGCTTGCGTGGTTTGCGCCGCGCAGTCGTCGTCGGCGCGCATCTCGCCCAGGCCGCGACGCACCCTGCCCGCGTCGAAGCGGCTCGCGCGGTGCTTGCCGGCTGGCGCGATGCACGCGCCGGGCGCCTCGGTCAGAGAAGCTCGCGGTAGACCGCTTCGGTCGCCCGGGCGGTCGCGTCCCACGAGAACAGTGCCGCGCGCGCAATGCCGCGCCGCCGCCACTCCTCCGGCGCTGCGAGCACGTCGAGCACTGCGGCGGCGATCGCCCGCGGGTCGTCGGGGTCGAACAGCCGAGCTGCATCGCCGACGACCTCGGGCAGTGCGCCGGCGTTCGACGAAGCGACGGGGCAGCCACAGGCCATCGCCTCGAGCGGCGGCAGGCCGAACCCCTCGTAGAGCGACGGGAAGACGAGCGCGGAGGCCTGCTGCATCAGTCCGACCAGCTGACGCTCGGGCACCCGGCCACGCACCTCCACCCCTGCCGGGACGGTCAGAGAAGCTCCCGCCGCCGGTGAGCACGAGCCGCAGCTCGGGGCGCTCGCGCCGCAGGAGCGCGAACGCTTCGAACAGCCGCCGGTGGTTCTTGTGCGGCCACGCGCGCGCCGGGTAGAGCAGGAACGGCTCACGCTCCTCGGTGCCCGGTGTGAGCGCGGCGTGGTCCAGCCCCAGAGGAACGATCGCGGATCCGCGCCGGGTCGAGGCCGAGTTGCGCAACGCCGCGTTCACGAACGAACTCGCTCATCACGATCAGCCGATCCGCGGCGCGAACCGACCGGTGCCAGGCGATCCTCCGGAACAGGAGCTCCGAGCGCGGGAACATGCCCGGCAGATCGAGATGCTGGACGTCGTGGAGCGTCACGACGCTCGGCGCGACGGGCGGGATACGCAGTGTCAGCGGGTAGTGCACGAGATCCGCGCCGCGCAGACGGCGGCGCAGCGGCCCGGGCCTGGCGGTTGCCGCCGTCATGGCGAGCAGGCGCTGAGAGGTCGTCCGCGCTCTTCGGTACTCACCCGCCGTCTCCGCGGGCAGGCCCTCGGCCCCGTCGGGTGCCACCGGCGGCAGCAGCACGCGGTAGGAGAGCTCGCCCACACGCTCGAGCCCGCGCAGGAGCTCGCGCACGTACGTCTCGCTCCCGCCGAGCTCGCCGGGCACCAGGGTGAGAAGTGAGATGCCGACCATCGAGCGCGATCGTAGTCTCCGCTCGTCCCGATTCCGCTTACAGGGCCGTAATCCCCACGCTCTACACTCCGGCGAAATGGCGGACGAGACCTCAGAAGTCGCAGCGCTCTTCGCGCAGTTGAAGGAGGAGCTTCATGCGGCCGGGCCGCGCGGGGCCGACGTGCCGCCGGCTCAGGTGCGCCTCTCGATCCGCGACCAGGCGGAGCGTCTGTGGCCGATCTCGGCGGAGCGGCCGATCGTCGGCAAGGGCGGGCCGCTGAAGGCGGTCCTGCGGCGCATGATGCGGTGGTACGTGGAGCCGGCCTTCGCCGACCAGCGCGCCTTCAACGACGCCGTCCTGAAGCTGATCGACGACCTCGACGAGCGGCTCCAGAAGCTCGAGCAGAGATGAGGGTCGCCGTCTGTGCGCCCCAGGTGCCGTTCGTGCGCGGCGGAGCGGAACTGCTGGCCGACGATCTGGTCGACGCGCTGCGCTCCCGGGGCCACGAGGCGGAGCTCGTCACCGTGCCGTTCAAGTGGTACCCCGGCACGCGGGTCCTCGACCAGGCATTTCTCTGGCGCCTCGTCGACCTGAGCGAGTCCGACGGGCGCCCGATCGACCGCGTGATCGCCACCAAGTTCCCGGCCTACTGCGTGCGCCACCCCGACAAGGTCGCCTGGGTCCTGCACCAGTTCCGGCAGGCCTACGACTACGACCGCACCGAGCTCGGCCAGTTCGACGAGTCACCCGCTGACCGCGCGACCCGTCGAGCGGTCGAGCGGCTCGACGCCGTCGCACTCGGGGAAGCGCGGCGTGTCTTTGCCACATCGCAGAACGTCGCCGACCGCTTGCAGCGGTTCAACGGGATCGCTGCGGCGGTGCTCCCGCATCCACCGCAGGCGCTCGCCTATCGCAACGCCGAGCCAGAGGGCTTCGTGCTCTCGGTCAACCGGCTCGACCGTGCGAAGCGCATCGACCTGTTGATCGAAGCCGCCAAGCGCGAGCCTTCGCCTGCGCATCGTCGTCACCGGGGAGGGCCCGGACGGTGCACGGCTCGAACGCCTTGCGTCGGGATTGAACGGGCAGGTGGAGTTCGTGGGGCAGGTCGACGCCGAGCGCCTGGCCGATCTCTATGCGCGTTGCCTGGCCGTGTACTACGCGCCGGTCGACGAGGATTTCGGGATGGTCCCGTACGAGGCATTCCTCTCGGGCAAGCCCGTCGTGACGACGCTCGACGCCGGCGGCCCACTCGAAGTGGTGCACGATCAGGAGACCGGGATGGTCGTCGTGCCGGAGCCCACCGACATCGCTCGGGCGTGCTCGTATCTCGCAGATCACCTCGACGAGGCGAAAGCCTGGGGGCAGGCGGGACGCGCAATCGCCGAACGCGTCACCTGGGACTCCTGTGTCGACGCGCTGATGTCGTGAAGGTCGCCTACTACTCGCCGCTCGCACCGTCGCGCTCGGGGATCGCCGACTACTCGGAGCTGCTTCTTCCCGCCCTTCGTGAACGCCTCGACGTCGTGGTCGCCGAGCAGGGCAAGCGGGCGCCGGACGCCGACGTTGCGCTGTACCACATCGGCAACGACCCGGACGCGCACGGCTGGATCGTCGATGCGTTGAACAAGCGACCGGGCGTCGTGGTGCTGCACGAGTACGTGTTGCATCACCTGATCGCCGGGATCACGATCGGGCGCAGGAACGGACGCGGCTACCTCGATGCGATGGAACGCGATTTCGGGGTCTCCGGCCGGCTGCTCGGCCTGGGCGTTCTCGACAACCTGTTGCCGCTCTTGTGGGAGACGCAGCCCGAGCGCTTCCCGCTCTCCGGCGTCGTGCTCGACCGGGCGCACGGTCTCGTGGTGCATTCGCACTACGTGGGCGACCGTGCGCGCTCGGCAGGCTACCGGGGCCGCCTCTGGCGGATACCGCATCCCGTCTGGCCGTCCGCGGAGCACGCCCCTGCGACCGACGTGAGCGGTGAGCCGTTGATCGGCTGCTTCGGCTACCTGAACATGAACAAGCGGATCCCGCAGGTGCTGGCGGCCTTCGCCTCACTGCGCCGTCGGCTGCCCGGCGCACGGCTTCTGCTCGTCGGCGCCGCCGGTGAGCGTTTCGACGTCGGTCGCCGCCTCGAGCGGCTCGGGCTCACCGAAGGGGTGCAGCGGCTGGACTACGTCCCGGAGGAGCGCATGTGGTCGCTGATGGCGGCCTGCGACGTGCTCGTCAACCTGCGCTACCCGACGATGGGAGAGACCTCGGGCTCCGTCATCCGTGCGCTGTCTCTCGGCAAGCCGCTGCTCGTCTCGGATGTCGGCTGGTTCAGCGAGCTGCCGGACGACGTGGTGCTGAAGATCCCGGTCGACGAGCTCGAGGTCGTGACTCTCGACGCGGCGTTCGAGTTCGCGATGGAACACGGTGATGCGCTGGGCACGGCGGCACGTTCCTACGTCGAACGCGAGCACTCGCTCTCGAGGGCGGCCGATGCCTACGCGGAGGCACTCGAGGTCTCGGCCGGCGGAGACGTCGCCAACGATGCCGTGCTCTGGCGGATCGCGGAGGCGGCCACCGAGGTCGGCATCGACGACGCGGGATCGCTCGCCCGCGCCGCGATCGACGCCGGAATCATCGCGTGACCTCGTGGTAGGGCGCGTCGCGGCTGTGCCCGCGTGGGCTTGGCTGGTCGTGATCGTCGCCCTGTCGGCAACGCTCCGCATCGTGCTCGCCGGACAGACGGTGTCGCCGTGGATCATGGTCGACGAGCTGATCTACTCGGAGCTCGGCAAGTCCGTCGCCTCGAGCGGCGAGTTTCTCGTTCGCGGCGTTCCGAGCAGAGGCTACGGGCTGGTCTACCCGATGCTGATCGCGCCGGCCTTCGGGCTCTTCGGGTCGGTCCCGACGGCGTACCACGTCGCGAAGCTGATCAATGCCGTCGTCATGTCGTTGACGGCGGTGCCCGTGTACTTCCTCGCGCGACGGCTGCTCTCCCCTCGGCTTTCCCTTGCCTCGGCGGCGCTCAGCCTGCTCATCCCCTCGATGCTCTACACCGGCACGCTGATGACCGAGAACGCGTTCTACCCGCTCTTCACGCTTGCCGTGCTCGTGCTCGTGCTCACGCTCGAACGGCCCACCTGGAGGCGGCAGGTGGCGCTGTTGGCCGTCTGTGCGCTCTGCTTCGCGACTCGCGCTCAGGCGGTCGCTCTCTTCGGAGCCGCTCTCGTCGCGCCGCTCCTGCACGGCCTGATCGAGCGCGACCTGCGTTCGCGCCTGCGGCGGTTCGCAGTGCTCTACGGCATCGCCGGTGGGGCGGTCGTGCTCGGCGTCGCGGCGACCGCGGCCCGCGGCCGCTCGCCGCTCTCGCTTCTCGGCGCCTATCGGGCCGCGGCCGAGGGCGGGTACTCGTTCGCCACCATCGGCCGGTATCTGCTCTGGCATGTCGCCGAGCTCGACCTGTACGTCGGCGTTATCGGTCTCGCCGCCCTGATCGCGATGTGGATCGCGCCGCGTGGTCTCTCGCCGGGCGCACGTGCGTTTGCGGCCGCGACGCTGCCGGTCGCTCTGCTGCTCGTGGCCGAGGTGGCGGTCTTCGCATCGCGGCAGTCGCTGCGCATCGAGGAGCGCAACGACTTCTACCTCGCACCGCTCGCAGTGATCGCGATGTTCGGGCTCCTTGCCCGAGACGTCGTCCCGACGTCTCGGCGTGCCCGGCTCGCAGCAGCCGTGATCGCAGGCGTGTTGCCTGTGGCGATCCCGTTCGCGCGATTCGTCAACACCTCGGCGGTCTCGGACACGCTCGGGCTGCTGCCGTGGTGGTGGCTGCAGGATCAGGGCATCCACTTCGGGCCGCTGCGGCTCGTCGCCCTCGCTGCCGGGCTCGCTGCCGGTGCGGCATTCGTGCTGCTGCCGCGGCGCTATGCGGCTGTCTTCCCGGCGGTCGTGTGCATCTACTTCGTGCTTGCGTCCACCGTCGCCGAGAACGGCAGGCACGGCATCCACCGGGCCTCGGCCGGGGCGCTCTTCGCAGGGATCCGCAATCTCCACCGGGACTGGATCGACCGGACGGTCGGACGTGGTGCGGATGTCGCCTTCCTGTGGCACTACACAGGAGACACGCATCCACTCTGGGACAACGAGTTCTTCAACCGCAGCGTGCACACGGTCTACACCCTGGACGGCCCCGATGCGGCCGACGGGGGGCTGCCCGAGACGCCGGTCGTCGAGCAGGCAGACGGCGAGCTGGCGGACGGCCGCGGCACCGTGCCGCAGGTGCGCTATGCGGTCTCCTACGTCGACATCGCGGGCAAGGTGATCGCGCGCGATCCGCAGATCGGCCTCGCCCTCTACCGCGTCGACGGGCCGCTCGTCATCCTCACACGGGTGAGGGGCCTCTATGCGGACACGTGGGGAGGACGAACGGTCACCTACCGGCGCGCGCGCTGCAGCGGCGGCATGCTTGCGGTGCGCCTCGGAACCGACGAGCACCTGTTCGCGGGCGACCAGACGGTGACCGCGACGGAGCTTGGTCGGGTCGTCGGGAGAGTGCGGATCGCGCCCACGGCTCAGCCGACGCTGACGGTGCCGCTGCGGCCCGCCGCGGACGGCACCTGCACCGTGCGCTTCACCGCCGCGACCCTGCGCGTTCCGGGGTCGGGCGATCGGCGCCGGCTCGGAGCGCACTACTACTCGTTCGACTACAGCAAGTGAGGATCGCGTTCGATGTCAGCCCTCTGTCGCACGAGCGGACGGGCGTGAACAACTACATACGTGGTTCCTTGGCGGGCCTCGCGGAGGTCGCGACGCCGCTCGGGCACGAGATCGTGGCCTTCGCTCCCACGTCGCCCGCGGGGCGGCGTGGGATCCCGGAGGCGCTCGCCGGTCTCGACGTGGAGCTGAAGCTCGTCACCCTGCCCGGCGCGCACGGCTGGCGCACGGCGTGGTCGAAAGCCGGCTATCCGCCTGCCGAGCGGTTCATCGGCCGCTTCGACGCATTGCATTTCACGGACTGGATGTACCCGCCGCAGAAACGCGGCGTCCGCGCGACGACGATTCACGACCTCGTTCCGCTCCACCATCCGGAGTGGACGACGAAGCGAACGCGCTCGATGCACGGGCGCAAGTACCGCAACGCCGCGTTGACCTGCGACGTCGTGTTCGCCAACTCGTCGTTCACCGCCGACGACTTCGCCGAATCGCTCGACTTCCCCCGCGACCGGGTCCTGGTCGCCTGCCCCGGCATTGCGCCGCAGTTCACCGCGGCAGGCGAAGCGGCGGAGCTGGGGGCGCCGTACCTGCTCACGGTCGCGACGCTGGAGCCACGCAAGAACCTCGCGACGCTTGTCGACGCCTTCATGCTGCTCGGGGACACGGGTCTCTCGCTCGTCGTCGTCGGAGGGCAGGGCTGGGGCGAGCAGCCGCAACTCGACCGGCCCGGCGTGGTGCGCCTCGGCCGTGTCAGCGACGACGAGCTCGCGCGCCTCTACCGCGGCGCGCGCGCAGTCGTCTATCCGTCTCGTTTCGAGGGCTTCGGCATGCCGATCACCGAGGCGATGGCCTCCGGCGTGCCGGTGGTGGTGTCCTCGCATCCGTCGATGGACGACGCGTCCGGCAGGGCTGCACTGCGCGCCGATCCGGAGAGCGCGGAGGCGATCGCTTCGGCGGTGCGTGAGGCACTCGCGCGACGCGATGAGCTGCGCGCCGCGGGGATCGAGCACGCCCGCGCGTTCTCCTGGCACCGTGTCGGCGAGATCTTCCTCGAGGGGTACCAGCGATTCGCGTAGCACTCGACACGACGCCGCTGCGGCAGACGCGCGCCGGCACGGCGCGCTATGTGCGCGGGCTGCGCGACCACCTGGACGTGATCGAGGTCGCGTTTCCCGCGACCTCGAGGGCCCGGACACTGGCTGCCGATCTGCTCTGGTATCCGCGCCTGCACACCGATGCCGACGTCCTGCATTGCCCCACGTTTCGCGGCCCGTTTCGCGCTTCGCAGCCTCTGGTCGTCACCGTTCACGATCTCGCGGTGCTGCGTCATCCGGAGTGGTTCAACGCCTGGACGCGCACCTACTCGCGGTTTGCGGTGCCGCGCGTCGTCGCCGCGGCGCACCGCGTCATCGCCGTCTCGGAGTTCACGAAGGCCGAGCTCGTGTCGCTCCTCGGGACCGATGCCGCCAAGATCAGGGTCGTCCCGAATGCAGTCCAGGACGTTTTTTCCCCCGACGGCCCGCGGGCCGACGGCGACTATGTGCTCGCGGTCGGCACGCTCGAGCCGCGCAAGAACCTGGCGCGCATCGCACGGGCGGTCGACGGCGAGCTCCGGGTCGTCGGCGCGCGGGGCTGGGGCGGGATCGAGCCTCCACGCGACGTTCTCTGGCTCGGCGATGTCTCGGACGAGGAGCTGGCGGCGCTCTACCGCGGAGCCCGGTGCCTCGTCTACGCCTCGCTCTACGAGGGCTTCGGCATCCCGGTCGCGGAGGCGCTCGCCTGCGGCTGCCCCGTCGTGACGAGCCGCGACTCGGCGATGTTCGAGCTCGCAGGTGACGCCGCGACCTATGTCGATCCAGAGGACGTCGACTCGATCCGCGCAGGCATCGAGCGTGCCGGCCGGGCCGAGCCTCGCCGGGGAGCCGTGTGGGCCGACGTTGCCGAACAGACCCGTGCGGTCTACGAGGAGCTCGCGTGATCGTCATCGATGCAGACGTGCTCGGGCGCAACCGGACCGGTGAGGAGACGTACGTCCTGAACCTGCTGCGCCGGCTTCCGCTCGTCGCGCCCGATCTGCGCTTCGCCGCCGTCACCCGCCATCCCGAGCTCGTCCCGGACGGTGTCGAGCCGCTGCATCTTCCGGCCCGCTCGCAGGAGCTGCGCATGACCTGGTCGCTGCCGCGCCTTCTGCGTCGCGTGCGTCCCGAGCTCGCTCATTTCCAGCACGCGCTGCCGCTGGGCTGGAGCGGCAGGAGCGTCGTGACGTTGCACGACCTGCACTTCGAGCGCGACCCGGCCGTGATGAGCATCGTCGACCGTCTGACCTTCAAGGCGGTCGTGCCCCGGTCAGCGAGACGTGCCGAGCGGGTGATCGCCGTCTCCGAGCGCACGAAGCGAGACGCGATCGCGCTGTACGGGCTCTCGCCGGAGAAGATCACCGTCGTCCCGCACGGCGTCGACCCGGCGTTCTCTCCGGGCAACGGGCCGCACGGCGGCTACCTGCTCTTCGTCGGCGCGGTCCAGGCCCGCAAGGACCCGCTCGCCGCCGCCGAAGCGGCGGCCGCCGTCGGCCTGCCGCTCGTCGTCGCCGGCCCGGAGAAGGAGGCGGCTCTGGCGAATGAGTTGCGCGCCCGCGGCGTCGACGTTCGCGGCTGGGTCGACAGGCAACAGCTCGTGGAGCTCTACCGCGGCGCGGGCGCGGTCCTGCTCCCGTCGCGCTACGAAGGATTCGGCATGCCGGTGCTCGAGGCGATGGCGAGCGGCGTCCCGGTCGTCCTCTCCGGCGACGAGGCCCTGCGCGAGGTCGCGGGCGACGCCGGCGCGTACGCCGTCCGCGACGACCTCGCAGGGGCAGTCCGTCTCGTGCTCGCCGAGCGCGAGCGATTCGTGCGCGCCGGCCTCGAGCGTGCAAGCGTCTTCACCTGGGAGCGCACGGCACGTCTGACGGTCGAGGTCTATCGGGACGCCCTGGCGTGAAAGTCGCCGTCGTCGTCGTCTCCCACGGCCACCTGCGCGAGCTCGAGCAGTCGCTGCCTGCCTTCCGGGAGCAGGCCGACGAGCTCGTCGTGATCGCCAACGTGCCGGGCTCCGTCCCGCCGGGCGTCGACGCCGTGCACAACCCGAGGCCGCTCGGCTTCGGTGCCAACGTCAACCTCGGAACGCTTCGCACGACGGCCGAGCTGGTCGTGAGCGCGAATCCCGACGCGGTGCCCGGGCCGGGTGCGATCGACGCGCTGCGTGCGTTCATGGCCGATCATCCGCAATGCGGGGTCGCCGGCCCGCGTATGGTCTTCCCCGACGGGAGCTGGCAGCCCTCGCGGCGGCGGTTTCCCACGGTCGGCGGCACGCTCGTGCGCCGCACGCCGCTGCGCCGGGTCGTCCCGCAGCGGCGGCACTTCCACCTCGACGAGTCGCCGCCTGCCGAGCCCGTCGAGGCCGATTGGATGCTCGGCGGCTTCCTGATGCTCCGCAGGACGATGCTCGAGGAGCTCGGCGGGTTCGACGAGGGGTTCCGCCTCTACGGCGAGGACATCGACCTCGCCTACCGGGCCTTTCGCGCCGGCTGGGAGCGCTGGTACGTCCCGCGGGCAGTCGTCTGTCACGAGCACAAGGCGGTGACCGACAAGCGGTGGCTGACGCGCCGCACTCTCTGGCACTGGGCGGGTGTCGCGCGCTTCGTGCGCAAGCATCCCGAGACGCTGCGGTCGCTCTGACATCCGTGGATCAGCGCCTCGGGGTGAACGAGAAGCCGACCTGCGCTCCGAGATGCCGGTTGTCGCCGCGCCCGTAGTCGAGCGGGCTGAAGGTCGGGTACGCGCTGACCTGGACCGCGACCGGCGGTGTGACGGTCATGCGGAGCGACTTCTGCGAGCAGTTCGGCAGCACGAATCGCTTGATCCGCTGGGCGTGGGCGACGACGGGTGCGCGCTGCTCGTCGAGGGCGACCGGGCCGACTCGCACGACGATGTGGGCGCGCGGAGCGGCCGACGGGCAGAAGCCCAGGCGACCGACGTCGACGCTCAGCGTGCCGGGTGCTCGCTCGGGGCCGAAATAGGCAAAGCGGCCGGTGGCCGTGTCCGTCGCTTCGGCCGCCGAGATCCAGCCGTCGTTGGAGACGCCGTAGACCGATTGCCGAAGCGCCCAGGGATGATGGACGATGCGGCGCAGCGTGAGCCCCGGCCGCCGCGCGACGACCGCCCCGACGAGGTCCACGTTGTCGGTGGCGACGGCGTAGTCGTAGCCCGGGTCCCCCGTCAGCGTCCCGTTTCTGTCCGCCAGGTCCGGGGTCAGCGTTCCGCCCGGGCCGGGCGCGGAGCCGTCGAGCGACCAGATGTTCTTCAGCGACCGGTTCCAGAACTCGAGCATGTCGATGCCCAGCGCGTCGCCCGAGGAGATGTTCTGCCCAATGAACGTCGTCGGCGACCGTCCGGTCGCGCGGTCGATCCAGTCGAGCGGCTTGGCGAGGCCGTCCGCGTAGGCCCTGGACCCGATCCCCGATCCACGTGTGCTCGTGACCTCGGCCGCGAGCATCCACGACACCGTGGCCGCGGCCGCGAGCATGATGACCGCAGCTCGCACGCGCACCGGCGCGCGTGGCGCATGAACGACGAGCAGCACCACGAGCAGCACGGCGCACGCGATCCCGAGACCGATGCGGATCGCCGGCTGGTCCCAGTGAAACGCCCGGTTCGCCATCGTCGCGATGCCGTAGCCGGGCGCCTCGAAGTAGGGGAAGTCGAGCTGGTAGCCGTAGTAGAGAACGAGCCACGTGGTGAAGGCCCAGGCGGCGAGGGTGCCGGGGAAGAAGCGGCGGCGCGAGCTCAGCCAGACGACCGTTCCGACCAGGAGCAACGGGCTGAGGTAGATCAGGTTGCGTTCTTCGACGCGGGTCGCGAATATGGTGGAGAGAAACGCGGCCTTCACGGCGGTGTACGTCCAGACGGTCACGATCGCGGCGGCGGTGAAGGCGGCGAAGCCACGCCAGTAGGGGTCGTGGCGCCGCTCCGGGATCCAGAGCGACGCCAGCCCGCCGACCAGCGGGAACAGCCCGAGGCCGAGCGCGAGCGCTTGAGTGGCCTGCATGCCGAGCGACCACATGCGGCCGCGCCACGATGTCGTCACCGTGTGCCACTGCGAGGCGTGGGGGCCGGCGAGCCGGTTCAGCACGAGCAGCACGGCCAGCAGCACCAGCGCCGCCGCCACGTGGTCGAGCGCGCTCCAGTTCCGCCGCAGCCGTCGACCTCGCGGTCCGACGACCCAGAGGATGGCGGCCGCGAGCACGAACGCCGCCGGCAGTGTGACGAGCTCGCTCCGCACCTGCGTCGCCAGCAGGTTGAGCACGATCGCCGCGGCGATCCAGCGGCGGCCGCCGCCGGCGAGCGCACGGACCGACACCCATGCGCAGAGCGCGAACGTCGGATACGCGAGCACCTCCGGCAACAGGAAGCCCGCGTAGAAGAACGCGCTCGTGCACAGCACCGCGAGCGCCGCAATTGCGGCTGCGCGGGCGGAGACCATCGTCCGCGCGAGCAGGTACGTGGGGACCGCGGAGAGGGCCATCACAACCGTGTCGGCGTACTTGATCGCAGCGTAGGCGGCGCTCACCGAATGCAGCCACCAGAACGGCGCGATCTGAAACGCATAGAGCGACTTGAAGCCGATCGGCTCGCCGCGTCGCGCCGCGTGGCCGGTGGCCGCGATCGCCCGTGAGATCTGCGTCCATTCGAACTCGTCGGTCGCGATCGTCGGCGTCCGCCTGATCGACGCCTCCCAGAAGAGCAGCGAGAGGAGTGCCAGCGCCGCGATCGCGAAAGGTAGGGTCGCGAGGTAGCGGTCGAGGATCGACCGCTTGCCCGGTGGTCCGGGGCTCACTCGGTCTCTGCTCCGAGCACGACCCGTGGATCGAGGTCGATCTCGCGCCGCACGAACCGGCACTCCACTCCGGCGGCGGCGCACGCCTCGACGATCGTGTCGAGCCGGCTGCGTTCCGCGTCGGGAATCGTCACGAGCACGATGTCCGGCGCGAACCGGTCGAGCAGCCGGGGGAGCTCGTGCGTGCCTCCGATCACCGCGACGCCGTGCACGCGCCGCCGCCGAAGCTTCGGGTTGTCGTCGACGATGCCGATGACGCGCTCGCCTGCCGTCTCGCGCAGTTCGAGCATCAGGCTACGGCCCGTGCGCCCCGCTCCGACGATGATCGTCCGGCGGCCGGTGCGGCTGCGGTACGACCGCATCCCGGTGACGATCGACCGCTCGGCCAGGCGCGAGGCTCCGATCGCCGCCGTGCAGAGGAGCGCATCGACGACGAAGAAGGAGCGGGAGAAATCCCCCAGCGGCTGCGTCAGCGCGATATACGCGAGCGTGACGATCTCGGAGACGGCCACCGCAGCGGCGATTGCCGCGATGTCGCGGCTCGATGCGTAGCGCCAGATGGAGCGGTAGAGGCCGAACGGCACGAATGCGAGGTACCGCGCCGCGATCAGGATGGGCAGCGTCACCGCCGCGATGTGGCGCTGGTTGACCGTGCCGGGCCAGCCGAAGCGGACGGCGTACGCTGCTGCGAACGCGCCCGTGATCAGCACGAAGTCGACCGCGACCTCGACGAGCCGGCGTGAATGCACGGCGAACGCATTGAGCGGTGTCGCGTCGCCGCCCGGCGAGATTCGACGCTCCACGTCCGCGAGGAAGCTTGCGAACTGGACGAGCAGGAAGAAGGTGACGAGCACGCCGACCAGCGCGAGCTTCTGGTCGTCGAGCACGTTGTACGCGAGGCTCGTGGCGCCGAGCGCGGTCGCGATGAGGGCGAGCAGCAGCACGGCGTGCTTCTCGGAGAGTCCGAAGCGCACCAGGCGGTGGGAGCTGTGGTCGCGGCCGCCCTGATAGACGGGCCGTCCTTCGAGCAGTCGGACGATCGTCACCAGCGTCGTGTCGAGGATCGGCACCGCCAGCACGAGGATCGGGAGCAGGAACGTCGCGACGGTCGTCCCCGCCACTTTCCAGCTCGCCGAGAGGCCGAGCGCCGCCAGCGTGAAGCCCAGCACCTGCGACCCGGAGTCGCCCATGAACACGAGCGCCCTGCCGTGCGGCCGAAGGTTGAACGGCAGGAAGCCGCAGCACGCCAGGGCGCCGGCGAGCGAAAGGACGAGCACCGTGTCGTTCGGGTGGACGGTGACGGCGTCGATGGCGAAGAAACCGAATGCGATCGCGGCGAGCGTCGCGGCGAGGCCGTCCATGTTGTCGAGCAGGTTGAACGCATTCGTCATCCCGACCAGCCAGAGCAGCGCAACGACGGCGGCGACGACGTCGGAATGGATCAGGTGGACGTCCGTGCCGCTCGCGAGGACGAGCCCGGCGGCGGCGAACTGCACCGCCAGCTTCGCCAGCGGCGGCAGAGCATGGACGTCGTCGATCAGCCCGGCGGCGAAGAGGAGGACGATGCCGCCGTAGATGCCGGCGAGCTCCTTGGTGAGCGGGATCGCACCGACGGCCACCGCGAGCCACAGACCGGCCGTGATCCCGAGAAAGATGCCGATCCCGCCGAAGAGCGGAGTCGCCCGGTCGTGCCAGCGGTCGGTGGAGGGAGCGGCCACGAGCCGGCGGGCGAGCGGTGACCGGAGCAGTAGGAACACCGCGAGCGCTGAAGCGGGGAGGGCGGCAGCCGCCGCGAGGGTGTTCACGTCGGGCGAGGGTAGTCGAGCGGTGTTAGGGCTGTGTTTGCCCGCACAATCCGTCCCTAGACTAGTGCGCGACGATGACGGTCTACGCCGATCTCCTGCGCTACCGCGAGCTCTTCGCGAATCTCTTCCGCCGGGACTTCCAGGCGAAGTACAAGGGATCGCTGCTCGGCGTCCTCTGGTCGCTCCTGAACCCGCTCGTTCTGCTCGGCGTTTATCTCGTCGTCTTCGGACTGATCTTCCAGAACAAGAAGATCGCCCACTACCCGCTCTATCTCCTCGCGGGCCTCTCCTGCTGGATCTTCTTCTCCGTCTCGCTGCAGTCCGCGTCGCGCTCGATGGTCGACAGCGCGGAGCTGATCAAGAAGGTGCGCTTCCCACGGCAGCTCGTCGCGCTCTCGATGGTCGCGACGCAGGCGGTCACGTTCGGGCTGATGCTCGTGATCCTGATCGCGCTCTCGCTGATCTTCGTGCCCGAGGGGCGAACGACTGTCTGGACCGCGATCCCCCTCGCTGTGGTGTTCGCGGCGTTCGTCGCCGGGCTCGCGCTGATCGTCGCCTGCCTCAACGTGCTCTATCGAGACGTCGAGCACGTGCTGACGGCGGCGCTCCTGCCCTGGTTCTTTCTGACGCCGATCCTCTGGAGCGCCGCGACGCTGCCCGACAAGGCGAAGAGCCACACCAAGCTGATCGACGTCCTGAGCTGGGGGAACCCGATTGCGCCGCCGATCTCGGCGGTTCGCGATGCCGTCTGGTCCGGGCACCTGCCGGGCGCAGCCGAGGTGACCTACCTGATCGTCGCGGCGGTGGTCGCCCTCGGGCTCGGCGCGTACGTGTTCGCGCGCGTCGACGACCGGATCGCGGTCGAGCTGTAGCACGCCGCCCGTCATCTCCGGTAACGAAGCACGATCCGCCCGTCGTAGACCCAGGGCTCGGAGCGCGGAGCGGCGAACGCCGGCAGCCCGGCGACGTCGTCGAGCCGTTCGAGCTCGACGCCGGGCAGCACCGAGGGGCAGAGGAGCGGCGCGCCGAAGCCGGGGATCCGGCCGGGCCCCGGCTGATACGGCGCGAGCGCGTGAGGGCGGCGCAGGCCGTCCCAGGCGATCGCCCCCGCCACCACGCCGAAGCCCTGGGCGTGGGCGGCGCGCACACGTTCCTGCCAGTCCGGCCCCGGCTCGACCCCGTCGGGCAGGTCGGCGCTCGGCTCGCCGGGCCGCTCGGCCACGCGCAGGTCCTGTACGAGCATCGGGCTGCCGAGCTCCGAGAACCAGGCACGGTTCTCGGCGACCATGTCGAAGGCGAGCCGATAGGGGCCGGGTGGGATCGGTGCGCGCACGGCGGCCTCGACGACGGCACGCTCGCCGGGCTCGAGCAACGGGGCGGCCGTCCGGGCCCCGTCCCAGACGATCGGGTTGTCGCGGTCGTCCAGCCAGTGGTAGGCGAGGTTCACCCCGGTGCGCCAGGCGATCGTGCCGGCGTTCTCGAGCTCGACCTGCACGCTCGCGACGGCGCCCGCCTGCGGGTGGATTGCAGGCGGATCGCCCCAACGCACGACGAGTGGCCCCTTCGACACGGCGGCTAGCCTAACCCTCGATGGAACCGCTTCTCGTGAGGGCCGCCAGGCGCGAGCCGGCGGGGCGCACCCCGGTGTGGTTCATGCGCCAGGCGGGCCGGTCGCTGCCGGAGTACCGCGCGATTCGCGAGCGCCATTCGTTCTGGGAGGTCGCGGGCACGCCGGAGCTCTGCGCGGAGGTGACGCTGCAGCCGGTCCGCCGCCACGGTGTCGACGCGGCTGTGATGTTCGCCGACATCATGACCCCGGTGCTCGGGATGGGCCTGCACGTCGATCTCGTCGAGGGCGTCGGCCCGGTTGTCGAGCAGCCGGTGCGGACGGCGGACGCCGTTGCGGCGCTTCGAGTCCCCGATCCCGATGAGGCGTTCGCGCCGCTGCTCGAGTCGATCGGCATCGTTCGGGCCGAGCTGAACGACGATCAAGCCGTCGTCGGGTTCTGCGGCGGCCCGTTCACCGTCGCCGGCTACCTCGTCGAGGGCAGGCCGTCGCGAGAGTTCGCGCTGGTGAAGGCCTTGATGTACACGGAGCCGGCGGTCTGGCACGCGCTGATGGAGAAGCTCGCCGCCTGCTTTGCCTCGTACGTCGCCGCGCAGGCTCGCGCCGGCGCCGACGTGGTCCAGCTTTTCGACTCGTGGGTCGGGGTGCTTTCACCCGCCGACTACGAGGAGTTCGTCGCGCCGTGGTCTTCCCGCGTCCTGGCCGCCGCCGGCGTGCCGACGATCCATTTCGGCACCGGTGCGTCCACGCTGCTCCCGGCGATGGCGCGGGCGGGTGGGGACGTGATCGGGCTCGACTGGCGCATCGGCCTCGACGACGGCTGGGCGATCGTCGGCGAGGGGCACGGCGTCCAGGGGAACCTCGACCCTGCACTGCTGCTCGGCCCGTGGGAGCGTGTCGAGTCGGCCGCGCGGGACGTGCTCGCGCGGGCCGGAGGCAGGCCGGGTCACATCTTCAACCTCGGTCACGGCGTGCTCCCGCGCACCGACCCCGATGTGGTGTCCCGGCTGGCGGCGCTCGTCCAGGGCTCGACGGCGGAGGCGCCCGTCTGAGGCCCGAGCTGTGCCGGGCCGCACTGGCCTCGGCAGCCGTCGCTCGGCTACCGTCCCTCCGGTGAGCGAGACCGCGGTGATCCTGATGGCCTACGGCTCGCCGGAGCGGGTCGCCGACGTGCCTGCGTACTACGCGGACATCCGGGGCGGCCGCCCGATCTCGCCCGAGAACCTCGACGATCTCGTCGCCCGGTATCGCGCGCTCGGCATCGAGGAGGCGAACCCGCTCAATGCGATCACCGAGGCCACGCGCGCGGCGCTCGAGGCGGAGCTCGGGATGCCCGTCTTCACCGGCATGAAGCACTGGGATCCGCGCATCGTGGACGCTGTGGACGCCGCGCTGGCCGCAGGTGCCCGTCGCCTCGTCGGCCTCGTGCTCGCGCCCCACTACAGCCGGCTCTCGATCGCCGGCTACCGGCGCCTGCTCGACGAGGCGGTCGCCGGTCGGGCAGGCGTGATCTTCATCGAGAGCTGGCACGACGATCCGGGCCTGATCGCGTTCCTCGCCGATCGCATCCGCGACACGGATGCTCATGTCGTCTTCACCGCGCACTCACTTCCGGCGCGCATCCTCGACGACGGTGACCCGTATCAGGACCAGCTGATGGAGACCGCTCGGCTCGTCGCCGGCAGCGCGGGGGTCGAAGACTGGTCGTTCTCCTTCCAGAGCGAATCGCCGACCGGCGAGCCGTGGCTTGGGCCGGACATCCTCGACCACCTCGAAGACCTCGCGGGACGCGGCGTGGAGGACGTGCTCGTCTGTCCCGTCGGATTCGTGTCGGATCATCTGGAGATCCGCTTCGACATCGACACCGAGGCGCAGGACAAGGCACGCGAGCTGGGCGTTCGGCTCGACCGGATCGAGATGCCGAACGACGACCCGCGCTTCGTCCACGGCCTGGCCGAGATCGTCCGCGGAGCGCTTGCCGCGGTCGCCGCATGAGCCGCAGGCTCGAGGCCCGGCTCGGCCGGTCGCCCGGAACGGGCATGGCACGGGGCAGGATCGTCGTCGATCGCGTGTCGCGCATCTTCCGGGTCTACCCCAAGGCGCAGCGCACGCTGAAGGACGTCTTCGTCTCGCGCGGGCGCCTCAGCGTGCGCGAGGTGCAGGCGCTGCGGGACGTCTCGCTCACGATCGAGCCGGGCGATGCCGTCGGGCTCGTGGGCCGCAACGGCTCGGGCAAGACGACGCTGCTGCGCGTGATCTCGGGAATCATCAAGCCGTCGTCGGGCCGCGTCGAGGCGGGCGGCCGAATCGCCTCGCTGCTCGAGCTCGGGGCCGGCTTCCACCCCGATTTCAGTGGGCGCGAGAACGTCTACCTCAACGGATCGATCCACGGCCTTTCGCGGGCACGTGTCCGAGAGGTGATGGACGAGATCGTCGCGTTCGCGGAGCTCGAGAGGTTCATCGACCTGCCTGTCCGCACCTACTCGTCCGGGATGTACATGCGACTCGGCTTCTCGGTCGCGGCGCACATCCAGTCCGACGTGCTGCTTCTCGACGAGGTGTTCGCCGTCGGCGACGAGCAGTTCCAGCGCAAGTGCTTCGGCAAGATCGCCGAGTTCAAGAACCGCGGCGGAACGATCCTGTTCGTCTCGCACGATGCGCAGGCGGTCGAGCGGCTGTGCGATCGCGCCGTGCTCCTTCGCCAGGGCGAGGTGGCGTTCGACGGTGACACACGAGAGGCGATCGGGGCCTACCGCCGCCTCCTCGCGGCCGACGCCAACCCCGACGAGCTCGAGGCCGGGCTGCGCGAGTGGGGGAGCGGCGAGGCGCGCATCGTCTCGGCGCAGCTCCTCGACGACGACGGCGAGGAGCGCACGCAGCTCTCCGCCGGTGAGCCGGTCACGGTGCGCCTCGTCGTCGCGGCGGCGTCGGGCCTGGCTCCGCCGCGCGTCTCGGTGGAGCTTCGAGACGACGGCGGCCTCGTCCTGGGGGCCGCCGCGCAGGAGACGCGCGAGCTGGGCTGGTCGCCCCACGGCGGCGAGCGTGAGCTGCGGTTCCGGCTCGGGCGCCTGCCGCTGGCCGACGGACGGTTCCATCTGCGGTTCGCACTCGTCGACGGCGACACGGGCGGCCTCCTTCACACACTCGACGACGCCTTGAGGTTCTTCGTCTTCCCGAGCGGCGAACAGACCGGCGCCGTGCTCCTCGACGGCGACTGGTCGTTGCAGGAGATCGGCGAAGGCACGCCAACTTCGCGGATGTGAGCTCGCGTTCCTGCCCCGACTGGCCGGCACTGATGGAGCTCGCGCCCGAGCTGCAGTTCCGCCATTACACGCTCGGCGAGGTGCAGATTCCCGTCGATGCCTTCGTCCAGCTCGAAGGACTGTCCTCGGACACCGTCGCGGTCTGCTGCGATCTCGACTCCCATGTGTTCAATCCGGCGCACACCGACCCGCGCGTGGTCGAGGCGCTGCGCGGGACGCACTGGATCGACGTGCACGAGTTCCCGCGGCCTCGCTAGTCGACCCGGGTATCGTCTCGGCGATGACGACCGTCGTCGTCCCCTTCCGCAGCACTGATCCGAAGCGCCGCCTCGCGACGCTCTCCGAGCGCAGCCGTGTGCGCCTGGCCGGGGCCATGCTGGCAGACGTGCTCGCCGCGGCTCTCGCCGTCGGGCCGGTGCTCCTGGTCTCCCCCGACGAGATCGCTCTGCCCCAGGGCGTGACGCACGTGCCGGATCCGCGCCACGGCCAGGGCGCCGCGGTGCGCGCCGCTCTCGACGCGGCGACGGCCACCGGCCGGTCCGCGCCCTACCTCGTGGTCAACGCGGACCTCCCCTGCGCGACGACGCGGGACCTGCTCGCGCTGGTCGGAGCGGTGCCCGACGGCGGGCTGGCGTATGTCGCGGCCGCTGACGGCACGACGAACGCACTCGCTCTTTCCGACGAGCGTCTCTTCGAGCCGGTCTACGGGCCCGGGAGCGCGGAGCGGTTCGCGGCGCTCGCCGAGTCGCGGCGGCTGGACTCGCCGAATCTCATCGATGACGTGGACGCACCCGCCGATCTCGCGCGACTCGGTGCCCGAGCCGGCGAGCACACCCGGCGTGTGATCGCCGCGCTTCGCCTCGAGACCGCCGCGTGAAGGTTGCCGTCCTTTCCGGTGGGGTGGGAGGCGCCCGGTTTCTCCGCGGGCTCATGGGTGTCGTCGATCCAGGCAACGTTTCCATCATAGGCAACGTCGCGGACGACATCGAGGTGCTGGGCCTTCGGGTCTCGCCTGATCTGGACAGCATCCTGTACACGCTCACCGGGCTGTCCGACGAGGAGCGCGGCTGGGGCCGGGCGGGGGAGACCTGGCAGGCGCTCGGGGCAGTGGCGCAGCTCGGAGGCGACTCCTGGTTCAAGCTGGGCGACCGCGACATCGGCCTCCACCTGGTGCGAACGGAGCTGCTCCGAGGCGGCATGGCGCTCAGCGATGCGACCGACCGCATCGCACGCGTGCTCGGGCTCGAGGCCCACCTTCTGCCCGCGACCAACGACCCGGTGCGAACCTTCCTGGAGACGCCGGCCGGGACGTTCGCGTTCCAGACCTGGTTCGTGGCTCGAGGGCATCGCGACGAGGTCGATGCCGTGCACTACGCGGGCGCGCCCACCGCTGTTCCTGCTCCCGGCGTCGTCGAGGCGATCGACGGAGCGGACGCGATCCTCTTCGCGCCGAGCAATCCGTACGTCTCGATCGGCCCGATTCTCGCGGTCGCCGAGATCCGGGCGGCGCTCGAGCGGAGGAGAGCTCCCTGTGTCGCGATCAGCCCGCTGATCGGGGGGCGCGCCGTGAAGGGCCCGGCCGACCGCATGCTGGCGCGGCTGGCCGGTGGGACCGCGCCGGCGCACGTCGGGTCGTGCTACGAGGGCCTGATCGACGTGCTCGTGATCGACGAGCTCGACGAGGCGGCCGGGCCGGTCCGCGGGGTGAAGCAGACGCTCGTCACGAAGACGCTCATGTCGGACGAGAGTGCCGCGCGCAAGCTCGCCGCCGCCGCTCTTCATTCCGCCGGGACACTCGCGTGAGAGTCGCGATTCTCGGCGGCACCGGCAGCTTCGGCCGGGCGCTCGCCGCCCGGCTCGTGGCACTCGGTGGCGACGACATCGTCATCGGGTCGCGAGACGAAGCCCGTGCGCAGGCCACGGCGGCGGGGCTCGGCGCCGTCCGAACCACCGGCGCGACGAACGAGCGTGCCGCGGCCGGCGCCGACCTCGTCGTTCTGGCGGTGCAGGCGGGTGCGGCCCTCGACACCGCACGTGGCGTCGCCGGCGCGCTCGGCACGACCCCTCTGCTCAGCGTCGCCAGTGCCATCGAGTTCCGTAAGGGAGTCGGGATGCTCCCGGATCCCGACGCGGCGAGCCTCGCGGAGCGTGTTCAGGCCGTCGTCGATGCACCCGTGGTCGCAGGCTTGCATTCGATCGCGGCCGCGAGCCTCGAGGCGAGCCTTCCCGACGAAGACGCGCTGATCTGTGGCGACGACGGTCGGGCGAAGGAGCTCGCGATTGCGTTCGCCGGGCCGCTCGTCGGCGGCCGTGCTCTCGACGCGGGCCCCCTCGCCTCTGCTCGGGCGCTCGAGGGCCTGACTGCCGTGATCGTCAACCTGAACCGCCGCTACAAGGCGCACGCCGGGGTCCGCATCACCGGCGTCGACGGCACAGAGTGATCTCGCTCATTCCGGTACGGGGCCTGCCGGAGATTCGGGAGGGGGACGACGTGGCGGCGATGATCGTCGAGCTGATCGAGCTCGCCGACGACGACGTGCTCGTGATCGCCCAGAAGGCCGTGTCGAAGGCGGAGGGCCGGGTGATCAGGATCGACTCGCTCGAGGCGTCGGCACATGCGATCGAGCTCGCCGGGGACGAGCGTGACCCGCGCGAGGTCGAAGCCGTCCTGCGCGAGGCAAAGCGCATCGTGCGCGAGCGGGGGCCGCTGGTGATCGCGGAGACGGCTCATGGATTCATCTGCGCGTCGGCGGGCGTCGACCACTCCAACGCGCCCGAGCCGGGAACGCTCGTGCTGCTGCCGGTCGATCCCGATGCATCGGCACGGCGGGCGCGCGACCGCGTGGCGGAGCTGACCGGGCGCACGGTCGCCGTGCTCGTGACCGACTCGTTCGGCCGCCCGTTCCGTCAGGGCACCACGGATGTCGCGATCGGCGTCGCGGGCCTCCGGCCGATCGTGGACCTACGCGGCACGACCGACCGGATCGGGTACGAGCTCCGGGCGAGCCGCGTCGCGATCGCGGATGAGATCGCGGCGGCGGCCGACCTGGCCCGGGGCAAGGCAGAGGGGGTCCCGGCGGTCGTGGTCAGGGGCCTGCGGCTCGAAGGGGACGGGACGGCGCAGGAGATCGTGATCGAGCACGAGCTCGATCTATTCTCCTGAGCAGGGGTTTTTGATCTTAAACGGACGCTTACAGAATCCTTAGCGGTTCTCCGTCCTGACAACCGCGCGGCCCGGTACCGTCCCGCGATCGCTTGTGGCGGTGGTGCCCTGCCGCCGCGAGGAAGCCCTTGCCATGCGGACCCAGGGCCGAAGGAGGATCAGCTCGTCGTGCGTTTCACACTGCCGCTCGGCCTGCTCGGGCTGGCGCTCATCCTGACGTTCGCGCTCACCCGCCCGGCGAACGCACGCATGGGCATGCGCCCGGATCAGTCGGGTCAGGTTCGCGCAATGCGGGTTCTCGTCGACCACTATCGCAACCTCACGTGGACGTACGAGCGCGCCGCCCATCTGAGGCGAACCCGCACCTCGTCCGTCGATCGCCGCACGAGCAACGTGACGTACCTCCGGCGGTCGGTCGACACCTGGACGCGCCGCGCGTACCGGTCGCAGCGGCGGGCACTTGCGGCTCTTCACAAGCGGTTGCTCGTTCGGCTGCCCCGGGCGCCCGCCCCGCACTCCCGTCTCTACCTTCGGGTCGGCTACAGCCGGCGGCTTGCGTTGAGCCTGCGCCGTATCTATCCAGGGCACGTGACCCACCGATTCGCGAGTGCGGAGGCGCCGAACGCGCAGGCGGCCTTGCGCCTCTGGCAGCGCCGGAGCGCCTCGGCTGCGCTCCTCGTCTCCCGGCACGAGCCGGCCATCCCGGCGTGGCTGCACGATGCGTTCATGTGCATCCACCGCTTCGAGGGCACCTGGAGCGCGAACACCGGCAACGGCTACTACGGCGGGCTGCAGTTCGACCGCTCGTTTCAGAGCCTCTACGGGCCGGAGTTCCTCGACCGCTTCGGGACCGCGGACAACTGGCCCGTGTGGGCCCAGCTCCAGGCGGCGGTTCGGGCGTACCAGTCCGGGCGCGGGTTCACCCCCTGGCCGAACACGGCCCACTTCTGCGGCCTGCTCTGATACCGACCTGAGGCTCAAGGGCGGCGCGGCGTGCGCCGATGATCCTTCGAATGCTCCGTCAGACGACTGCGGCGCTCGAGCCCGTGCCGGGCACGAGCGAGGACGGACACGGCCGGCCGGGAAACCTGGTCGAGTCGTATCGGCGCCTGGCCGAGGTCTTCCACCTGGTCTTGTCCGAACAGAGCCTGGACGCACTGCTCGATCGGATCGCGGAGACTCTCGCCGACCTGATGCCCTACGAAGCGCTGCACATCTACCAGGTCGATGAGGACCGCCGTGAGTTGATCCCCGTACTCGCGCGGTCTCAGGCCTACGAAGACGAGATCATGAAGAGCCGTCCACGCTTCGGAGAGGGCATCACCGGCTGGGCGGTCGAGCACCGCCGCCCCGTCTGGACGAACCAGGCTCACCTCGACCCGCGGGTGGTCACCGTTCCGGGGACTCCGGTCGAGCCCGAGGCTCTCATCAGCGTCCCTCTGATCGCCCGTGGCGCACTGAAGGGTGCGCTCAACATCTACCGCATCGGCGAGCAGGCCGGCTTCGCAGATCACGAGTTCGAGCTCGCGAAATGGTTCGGCGACGCTGCGGCGCTCGCGGTCGACAACGCCGAGATTCGCGCTCGTCTCGAGCATCTGGCGCAGACGGACTCGCTGACCGGCCTCTACAACCACCGCTTCTTTCACGAACGCCTGCGCGCCGAGCTGACGCGCGCATCGCGCACACACGACTCGGTGGCGGTCCTGATGTTCGACCTCGACGACTTCAAGCGTGTCAACGACGTGTACGGCCACGGAGCAGGTGATCAGCTGCTGATCCAGGTTGCTCGCCTGACGCGCGAGACGGTGCGTGAATCCGACGTCGTCTGCCGCATCGGCGGAGAGGAGTTCGGCGTGATCATGCCCTCGTGCGACGCGGGTGACGCGCTCGGGCTCGCGGCCCGCCTGACGGGTCGCATCGGCGCCGTCGACTTCGAGCCGGCCGGTCGCATGACCGTGTCGATCGGCATCTCGCAGGGGCCGCATCACGCGATGAACCCGCGTGAGCTGGTTGCCTGCGCCGAGTCGGCCATGATGGCGGCCAAGGCTCGTGGCAAGAGCCAGACCGTCCTCTACGACGAGCGCGTCACGGAGCGGCCGGCGCCGGGAGCGGCCGCTGTCGCGCGTGACGTTCGTTCGATCGCGCATCTGAAGATGCTGCAGTCTCTCGCAGGAAAGCTGAATCGCCTGAACGACGTGCAGCAGATCGGCCAGACGATCGCGACCGAGCTCCGGCTGCTCATCGACTACCACAACTGCCGCGTCGTCCTGCGCGACGGCGACGAGCTGCGGCCGATCACGTTCGTCGGTGAATACGACTCGAGCGTGCACTCTGCGGCGGCTGCGTACACGCAACAGGTGGGTGTCGGCATCACGGGGCGCGTCGCCGAGACCGGCGAGTCGCTGCTCGTCCCGAACGCTCTCGAGTGCGAGTTCGCCCTCAAGATCCCGGGAACTCAGGAGATCGAGGAATCGCTCGCCCTCGTCCCGCTGCGCTATGGATCGCGCGTCACCGGGGTGATCGTGATCTCGAAGCTCGGGTTGAACCAGTTCGACGACGACGATGTGCGACTGCTCGAGGTGCTCGCCGGGCAGGCATCCGTCGCGCTCGAGAACGCGCGCCTCTACGAGCGGCAGCGGCGTGAGGCCGAGGACGCGAAGGCGCTCCTCGCCTTCGCAGACGTGGTCTCGGCGTCGCGTACCGTCCGGGAGATCTGCGAGCACGCGGTCCAGACGGCGGGGTCGCTGTTCGAGACGGGCGGTGCCTCACTGTGGCTGGACGGCGCATGCGTCGCCAGCGTCGGCCCGGCCCTCTCCGAGGGCACGTCCTGGCCGCTGGTCGAGGGCGATCGGATCAGAGGCCGCCTGGTCCTCTACGCCGGCGACGGCATGGACGACCGGCAACTCCGTCTGCTCGCCGGTCTCGCCCATCAGACGAAGCTGGCGATCGAGAGCGCCGAGCACTTCGAGAGCCTCGAGCACGCATTCGTGTCCACCGTCGCGTCGCTCGGGAACGCACTCGAGGCGAGCGATCCCTGTGCGTCAGCTCATGCCCGCTGGGTCGCCGACATGACGCGACTCGTCGGGCGGGAGCTTCGCCTCGACCCGGACGCGCTCGCGCGGCTCGAGCTGGGTGCGCTCTTTCACGACATCGGCAAGATCGGGATTCCGTCCGGGATCCTGCAGAAGCCCGGGCCCTTGACGGAGGAGGAGCTCGAGATCGTCAGGCAACACCCCGAGCTGGGCGAGAGGATCCTCGGGCCGATCGACCGGCTGGCCGAGGTGCGGTCGATCGTGCGGGCCTGTCACGAGCGCTGGGACGGGCTCGGCTATCCCGACGGCAAGGCGGGCGAGGAGATTCCGCTGGAGGCGCGGGTCGTGCTCGTTTGCGATGCGTTCCACGCAATGGTCACCGACCGCCCCTATCGCGGCCGCCTTGATCTCGACGAAGCGCTTCGTCGCCTGCGCGCCGGAGCGGGCACGCAGTTCGATCCTCGCGTCGTCGAGGCGTTTGCCCGCCTCTTCGAGGCCTCCGACATGGCCCCGCTCTAACTGTTCGCCGGGTCGTCGGCGCTCAACACGTCCCGCGCCCACTCGCGGCGCTTCCAGTCCGGCACCGGAGTCTCGCAGTTCGCCTTCGGAACGAAGCGCGAGTGCTCGACGAGTCTGTACCGATGGATGTAGCGCGGACAGTTCGGGAACACCTCGCGTGCCTGCACGCGCCAGAGAAACTGCGCCTCGGGATAGGCGTTGAGCAGCGGATCGTCGTCGACATGCTCGGCGATGCCGTTCAGGCGCATTCGCCTGCGCTCTTCGAAGTCGATGAAGAGCAGTCCCACGTAGGGGTTGACGAGGGCGTTGCCCGCCGTCAGGTACATGCCGTTGCCGTCGTAGTTCGGAAACACGACCGTGTGCTCGTCCACGACGCGCACGAACCCCGTGTCGCCGCCCTTGTACGAGCACTGCGGTCGCCCGTCGGCGTCGGCCGTCGCGATGAAGAGCATGTCGCAGCCTTCGATGAAGGCCCGGTCGTCGTCGTCGATGCAGTTGCGGACGAGGCGGTCATCGATGCGATCTGCGAGCCGCCGTGTGTCGAAGCGGTCCTGGTAGCTGCGGCTGCCGTCGTTGAACGGGCTCATCGCACATCCTCCAAGCGGTAGGTGTCGCACACGTCCTGAAAGCCGAGGCGCTTGAGGATCGGATACGAGGTGCCGGGAACGGCCTGAGTGACGAGCGACGGCGTGCCGCGGTCGGCTGCGTAGTCCCAGCGCCTGCGGACGAGCGCCCGGTAGAGCCCGCGGCCGCGAGCCCACGGAAGCGTCGAGCCGGCGATCAGGAAGACTCCACGCTCCGAGGGGATGGCCGTGGCTGTTGCGGCGGGACGGCCTTCGAGCAGGGCGAGGAAGTCGGCGGGGAAGCGGTACTCCACGACCTCTGCGAACTCCTCGCGCAGGCCGGCCTGCTGCACCGCGCGTCGTTCGGGCGTGATCTCGAAGGCGTCCCACTGGACCTCGCGGGCAACCAGGAAGTCCTCGAAGGTCTCGATGCGACGCACCTCGATTTCCGCCGCGATCGGGGGCGGTTCGTCGACGAGAGCGAGCGTCTTGACGAGGCCGACGCCGTTCTGCGGCGGGGCGAGCCCGTGCGCCAGCAGTCGTTCGCGCAGGTCGGAGGGCGAGGCGGAGGGGCCGAACCACCACGTGCAGGGCTTCCCGCGGGGTACGAGCCCGCGTACCTGCGCGACGAGGGCGTCCACCTCGCCGTCGCCGACGCTCACGCCGGACACCGCGGCCCACGTCGCGCCCTGGAGGACGCAGACCCGCCCGTCGTCGAACCGGGAGATCGAAACGCCTTCCGGAAGCTGTGTGTACCGGTCGGGTGTCTCGGCGTATTCCCTAAGAGACGAATTCATCGGCGACCGAGAGGGCATCGTCGAGGACGGCCAGCGCCTCGTCGAGCTCCTCGCGCGTGATCGTCAGCGGCGGGCAGCACATGACGACGTTCCAGTGCGTCATCAGGTACAGGCCGCCGTCGAGCGCGCGCTTCATCAAGGCCGCCATCGGCTTCGCGGCATCTCCCGACCCGTTGAACGGCACGAGCGGCTCGCGCGTCTCGCGGTTCCTGACGAGCTCGAGGCCCCAGAAGCAGCCGAGGCCGCGCACCTCGCCGATCGACGGATGCCTCTCGGCGAGCCTTGCCAGCTCGACGCCGAACACCGCGCCCATCGCGGCCGCGTTCTCGACGATGCCCTCCTCCTGGAACGCCTCGATCGAGGCCACGGCGGACGCGCACGCCAGCGGATGACCGCTGTAGGTCAGGCCGCCCGCGAACATCTTGTCGCGTGTCCACTCGGCGATCGGCTCGCGCAAGACCATCGCACCCAGCGGGACGTAGCCCGAGTTGATGCCCTTGGCGACCGTCATGATGTCGGGCACGATGTTCCAGTTGTCGACGGCGAACCACTTGCCGGTGCGGCCGAAACCGGCCATCACCTCGTCGGCGATGAGCAGGATCCCGTGCCGGTCGCAGACGTCGCGGACCGCCTGCAGATAGCCGTCGGGCGGGACGATGACGCCGTTCGTGCCCGTGACCGTCTCCAGGATCACTGCAGCGACGGTGTGAGCGCCCTCGTACTGGAGGATCTCCTCGAGATGTGGGGCGCCGGTGCAGACCGGGCAGGGGTCGGGGTGCCCGGCCGGACAGCGATAGGTGTAGGGGTCGAACATCCGCACCACACCGGGAATGCCCGGCTCGGCCGCCCACCGGCGCGGGTCGCCGGTCAGCGTGATCGCTCCGGCCGTGGCACCGTGGTAGCTGCGATAGCGCGCGATGATCTTGTGACGCCCCGTGTACCAGCGGGCGAGCTTGATCGCGTTCTCGTTCGCCTCGGCGCCGCCGTTCGTGAAGAAGGACATCGTCAGATCGCCCGGTGTCACCTCCGCGAGCAGCTTGCCGAGGCGGGAGCGCGACTCGGTCGCCATCGGCGGCCCGATCGTCGCGAGCTTCTCCGCTTGATCCTTGATCGCCTGAACGACCTTCGGATGCGAGTATCCGATCGAGACGTTCACGAGCTGCGACGCGAAATCGAGGTAACGGTTGCCGTCGAAGTCGAAGAAGTAGCGGCCCTCGGCACGCTCGACGGCGATCGGGTTGATCGCACCCTGCACGCTCCATGAATAGAGAACGTGCTTCTTCGCGTCCTCGACGATCTGCTTCCCGAGCTCGGCCTTCGTCTCCGTGGTGGCCATCGGCTCGATCCTACAAGCGGTCCGTGTAGAGACGGAGCTCGCCGTGGCTCTCGAAGCCGAGCCCCGTCAGGATCGGCTCCGACATCGGGCCGGCCTGCACGACGAGAAGCGGCGTGCCGCGCCGCACGGCTTGCTCCCACCGCGCGCGCACGAGGGCCCGGTAGACGCCTCGCCCACGCGCCTCGGGCAGCACCGCGCCCCCCATCAGCGCCACACCGGCGTCCATGAGCTCACCGCGCCCGAAGCCGACGAGCTTCCCGCCGAGGTAGGCGGCGAAGTGCTGCGAGACGCCTCGCAGTGTCTCGAACCGCTCCTGCTCCACCTTGCGGCGTTTCGGTCGTTCTCGCTCCGGGACGTGCCAGACCTCCCAGTCGATCTCGAGGGCGGCGAGCTGCTCGTCGACGGTCTCGATCAAGCGAACTTCGACGTCTGCCGGCCTCTGGGGTGGGGGTGACGTGCAGGTCATCCCCGTCAGCGTGGGCGGATCGTCGGGCTCGAGGCCCAGGGAAAGGAGCCGCTCTTCGAGATCGCCCGGCTCGGCGTGCCAGCCGGCCCACCATTCGAGCGTCATGGCTCCACGGCGGCGGGATTGCTCGCGCGTCCAGGCGACCGCCGCTTTCACATCCCCGAGCCGGATCCGGTGCACCGCGGCCCGCAGCGCGCCGGCCTCGAAGAAGTACTCGCCCCGGTCGATCTGGTCGACGCCGGCGCGCGGCAGCAGGTGAACGGCGGTGTCCTCGGCAAGCTCCTCGAGTGTCGGTGTCACGGTACGCTGCTTCCTACCACGTGAGGAGGAAGCGCAATGACCGACGTCGTCGACGCAGCCACCACCGTCGAGCCGATCAACCACTGGATCTCGGGCGCCGCGTACGCGGGCCGCTCGGGCCGTACCGGGCCGGTGTTCAACCCGGCCGCGGGTGAGCAGTCAGGAGCCGTCGACCTCGCGACCGTCGAGGAGGTCGACCTGGCGGTACAGGCTGCCAGGCGGGCGCTGCCGGATTGGCGTGCGCTGTCGCTGGCGAGGCGCGCGGAGCTGTTCTTCGCGATTCGCGAGCTCTTTCACGCCAGGCGCGAGGAGATCGCGAAGCACCTGACCGCCGAGCACGGCAAGGTGCTCTCCGACGCGCTGGGGGAGGTGACGCGCGGGCTCGAGGTGATCGAGTTCTGCTGCGGCATCCCTCATCTTTTGAAGGGTGCGATGAGCGAACAAGCTTCGAGCGGCGTCGACGTCTACTCGATCCGCCAGCCGCTCGGTGTCGTCGCGGGCATCACGCCGTTCAACTTCCCGGCGATGGTCCCGATGTGGATGTGGGCGCCGGCGCTCGCGTGCGGGAACACGTTCGTGCTCAAGCCGTCGGAAAAGGATCCGTCGGCGTCGCTCTACACGGCCGAGCTGCTCAAGGACGCCGGTCTGCCCGACGGTGTGTTCAACGTGATCAACGGCGACAAGGTCGCCGTCGACGCGCTCCTCGGACATCCGGACGTCGCGGCCGTCTCCTTCGTCGGCTCGACACCGATTGCGAAGTACGTCTACGAGACCGCCACCGCGAACGGGAAGCGCTGCCAGGCGCTCGGGGGCGCCAAGAACCACATGGTCGTGCTACCCGATGCCGACGTCGAAATGGCGGCCGATGCAGCCGTCTCGGCGGCGTACGGCTCCGCAGGCGAGCGCTGCATGGCCGTGTCGCTGCTCGTCGCCGTGGGTGATGTCGCGGACCCGCTGATCGACGCGATCAAGCAGCGGATCCCGAAGGTGAAGGTCGGCGACGGCATGGATGCCGCCTCGGAGATGGGCCCGCTGATCACGCGGGAGCACCGCGACAGGGTCGCGTCGTACATCGGCTCGGACGAAGGCGCGACCGTGGTCGTCGACGGACGGGAGGGCTGTCCGGACGACGGCTTCTTCCTGGCGCCGACGCTGATCGACCGCGTCGAGCCGGGCATGCGGGCCTACGACGACGAGATCTTCGGCCCGGTGCTCAGCGTCACTCGCGTGTCGAGCTACGACGAGGCCGTGCGGCTCGTGAACGAGAGCCCTTACGGCAATGGAACGGCGCTCTTCACGCGCGACGGCGGTGCCGCCCGCCGGTTCCAGTTCGAGGTGCAGGCGGGCATGGTCGGGATCAACGTCCCGATCCCGGTGCCCGTGGCCTACTACTCGTTCGGCGGCTGGAAGGCGTCTCTCTTCGGCGACCGTCACATCTACGGGCCGGAGGGAATCGACTTCTACACTCGCTCGAAGGTCGTCACTTCGCGCTGGCCCGACCCGGCCACCTCGAAGGTCGATCTCGGTTTTCCGCAGACGCGTTAGCGCGCCAGCGCGTTCACCGGTTGGAGCTCCTCGCCGAACTTCGCGCGCTTGATGAACTGGCCGCTGCCCGGCTCGGCGACGAGGGTGTCGTGCTCGACGACAACGCGGCCGCGGACGAGCACGACCTCGGGTGAGCCCTGAACCCGAGTGCCCTCGTAGAGGTTGTAGTCGGAGCGCGAATGGTGTGCCGCCGCCGAGATCGTCAGGCTCTTCTCCGGGTCGAACACCACCACGTCGGCGTCCGATCCGACCGCGAGTGTCCCTTTCCGCGGGTAGAGGCCGAACAGCTTTGCAGGGCTCGTGCAGAGCAGCTCGACCATCCGGTTCAGCGAGATCCTGCCTGTGCGCACGCCGAAGTGGTGGATCATGTGCAGCCGGTTCTCGAGCCCCGGTCCGCCGTTCGGGATCTGGCGGAAGTCGTCGAGGCCCGCATTCTTCTGGCCCTCGAACAGGTAGGCGCAGTGGTCGGTGGAGATCGCCTGGAGCACGTTCGTCCTGACGGCGCTCCAGAGGACGTCCTGATTCGACTTGAGGCGGGGAGGCGGGGTGTAGACGTACTTCGCCCCTTCGAATCCCGGACGGTCGAGGTACGACTGGTCGATGAAGAAGTACTGGGTGCAGGTCTCGCCGAAGACGTCCCAGCCCTTCTCGCGGGCGAGCGCGATCGGCTCGGCCGATTCCTTGCACGAGACGTGAACCACGTAGAGTGCCGCGCCTGCAACACGCGCGAGCTGAATGGCGCGGTTCGTCGCCTCGCCTTCGAGCTCGGGCGGGCGGGTCAGCGCGTGATATCTCGGACTGGTGTTCCCGGCGGCAACGGCATCGCTCATCAGGACCTCGATCGCATCACCGTTCTCCGCGTGCACCATCACGAGCGCGCCTGTCTCGGCGGCGACCTGCATCACCTTGAACAGCGTCTCGTCATCGACCATCAGCGAGTCCTTGTAGGCCATGAAGAGCTTGTACGAGGTGACACCGTGGTCCTCGGGAAGCCGCGCAAGCTCTTCGAGCGTGCCTCCCTCGTCCAGGTCGGTGACCGCGATGTGAAACCCGTTGTCGATCAGCGCCTTTCCCGCTCGCTTGGCGTGCCAGATCTCGAGCGCTTCGGCGAACGTCTGGCCCTTGCCCTGGATGCAGAAGTCGACGTGCGTCGTCGTCCCGCCGAACGCGGCGGCGGCGTGCCCCGACTCGAAGTCGTCGATCGTCGTCTCGCCGCGCCACGGCATGTCGAGGTGCGTATGCGGGTCGACGGCCCCGGGCAGCACGTACTTGCCGGACGCGTCGATCACCCTGTCGGCCTGGAGGTCGAGCGATTCGCCGATCAGGGAAATCCGCTCGTCCTCGATGAAGATGTCGGCGACGTAGTCGTCCGCCGCGGTGATTACGCGGCCACCCTTGATCAGCACTGACATGGCTCCGCTCCTTTCGCTGGTTCCAGCAGCCTTTGAACCCTTGGTGCCGCTCGAGTCCTATCACGGTTTAGGATCGGGGTCGTGGCACTGGAGCCTTCCCGCACGGTCGCTGAGCTCGACGAGTTGCGCACGCTGACCGGCGACGAAAACGGCGCTCAGCGAGTCGCATGGACGGAGACCTGGGAGCAGGCGCGGGAGTTCCTGCGCGCGAAACTCGATGGAACGGGAACGGTCGAGGAGATCGACGAGGCGGGCAACCAGTGGTTCACGCTTCGCGGCGCGTCCGAGCGGGCTCTGCTGATCGGCGGGCACCTGGATTCGGTGCCGAACGGCGGCTGGCTCGACGGCAGCCTGAACGTGCTCGCGGGCGCCGAAGTGCTGCGGCGGATCGCATCGGAAGGCGTCCCGCCGTTGACGGTGCGGCTCGTTTCCTGGGCCGACGAGGAAGGAGCGCGCTTCGGTCGCTCGCTCTTCGGCTCGTCGGCTGCGGCGGGGTCGATGCGGGATCAGAACGAGTTACGGTCGCTCACCGATCGGGACGGCATCGCGCTGCCCGACGCGTTGCGGCAACACGGCGTCGAGCTCGACGGCGCTCTGAATGCGCATTCCCAGCTCGAGCATGCTGCGGCGTATCTCGAGCTGCACATCGAGCAAGGCCCCGTGCTCGAGGCGCTTGAGCTGCCGCTCGGCGTCGTTCTTGGAACGTTCGGGGTCGAACGCTCGAGGTTCACATGGCACGGCCAGGCCGCGCATGCCGGGTCGACGCCGATGGACAAGCGCCGCGACGCGCTCGCCGGGGCAGCCAAGCTCGCCCTCTACATTCGCGAGATCGCCGCGGAGGTCGGGGACGGTGCGGTCTGCACCTCGGGCGGTGTCGTCACGAAGCCGGGCATCGTCACGTCCGTCGTGGAGACCGCCGAGCAGTTGCTCGACCAGCGGCATCTCGACGCGGGCTCGCTGGCGCGGATGTTGCAGATGGCGAAGGACGCAGCGGATCGGTTCGCGGTCGAGGAGAACATCGAGGTCGACTGGGAGCGCCTCTGGAACATCGAGCCGATCCTCTTCGACGAGACGTTGATCGGCTTCGCCGACGAGGCGATCCGCGAGGTCGCCAGGACGTCTCACCGGCTACCGTCGGGCCCTCTCCACGATGCGGCGGAGGTCGCGCGTGCGGGCGTTCCGTCGGTGATGCTGTTCGTTCAGAGCCTGCGCGGGCTGTCGCACACGAAGGTCGAGGACACGAAGCGCGAGCACCTGGAGCTGAGCGTCGAAGCGCTCGACCGGCTCGCGTCGAAGACGCTCGCCTGGATGGCATGATTCACACTCGCGTCACTCTTTTCACGCTCGCAGCGAGGTTTTCTTCACACGGCGTCTGAGCCGCCTCTGAGCCACCTCTGAGCCGGCTCAGAGGCTGGGCGGCGTAATCTCCCCGGCGTGGCTTTGAGAGCCGGCTCAGTCCGACGTCGCGGTGGCGTGAGCAACATCGCGGCTGACCCCGAGGTACAGCCTGCCGATCTCCGGGTTCTCGAGTAGCAGGCTGCCGGGGCCGGTGTGCTTGACGATCCCTCCGTCGAGGACGGCGCCGTGCTGCGCGATCGCGAGCCCCGAGCGGGCGTTCTGCTCGACGAGCAGGATCGTCCAACCGCCGCCGGAGAGGGACGCGAGGGTCGCGAAGACTTCACGGCGCGAGCGAGGAGCGAGCCCGATCGAGGGCTCGTCGATCAGCAGCACCTTCGGATCGAGCATCAGCGCGCGCGCGATCTCGACGGTCTTCTGCTCGCCGCCCGACAGCGAGCCTGCGCGCTCGCGACGCCGCTCGGCGAGCAGCGGGAAGCGCTCCGTGAGCTCTTCGGCACGCCGGTGAACGGCGTTTCGGTCTCGGTTGATGTAGCCGCCGAGCAGGAGGTTCTCCCAAACAGTCATCAACGGGAACAGGCTGCGCTCCTGCGGGACGTGAACAACGCCGAGCGAGAGTAGGCGTCGCGGGGAGTATCCGGTGATCTCCTCATCACCGAGTGAGATCGATCCCCGACGAGGCCGAAGAAGCCCGCTGACTGCCCGCAGCACCGTGGACTTCCCGGCACCGTTCGGCCCGATCAGGCACGTGATCTCCCCGGCTTCAGCGATCAGATCGAGGCCACGCAGGACATCGCCGAAGCCGTAGCCCGCAACCACATCCTCGAGCACGATCCGCATCAGCTAGCCCCCGAGGTACGCGTCGAGAACGTGTGGGTTGTTCTGCATCTCAACTGCCGGCCCCTCCGCGATCTTGCGTCCACGGTCGAGGACGACCACTGGGTCGCACAGCCGCATGACGAGCGGCATGTCGTGTTCGACGACCAGGAAGGTGAGCCCGTCCGCGTTGAGTCGACGGATGTGGTGCTCGATCGTCTCGATCAGGACCGGGTTCACGCCGGCAGCGGGCTCATCGAGCAGCACGAGCCGCGGACGCCCCATCAGAGTCGCCGCAAACTCCAGCAACTTTCGCTGCCCGAATGAGAGTTCTCTCGCGAGGGTGTCCGCGTGGCTCGCAAGGTTGAAATCGTCGAGGAGCTCCCCGGCGAGTGCACGCTCGGCGCTCGAGATGCGAGTTCGGAGCGCGTCGAGCACACCGTGAGGCACGGCGAGCGCGAGATTCTCGAGAACGGTCAAGTTGGGAAAGACCCGGGCTTGCTGGAACGTGCGAATCAAGCCCCGGCGCGCGAGACGCGCCGGGTCGGGCCTGCGCACGACGCGGCCGGCGAATCGGACTTCGCCACTGTCGGCGTGGAGGTAGCCCGTGACGAGATTGAACACGGTCGTCTTGCCGGAGCCGTTCGGGCCGATCAGGCCGGTGATCGTCCCGATCTCGACAGTGAAAGTGCACTCGTCCACGGCAACCACGCCCCCGAATCGCTTACAAGCGGCGTTCACCTCGAGCAGGGCCGTCATGACGGTGCAACCTCCTTGGCGGCACTCTCGCGTGGCAGCCTGCGGAGGCGCAGCTTACGCCCCCAGTCGGCGACCGACGGCAGGATTCCCCGTGGCATGAGAAGGATCACGACGAGGAAGACGCTCGAGTAGCCGACGAGGTACAGGTCGCTGGCCCCCAAGCGGTAGGCCAGGTACTTCTGCGCTGGGACGAGGATGAAGGCGCCGAGCACCGGGCCCCAGATCGTCCCCCGTCCGCCGAGATAGACCATCAGTACCATCCCGATCGTCACCAGGGGATCGACGGCGAACTGCGGATAGATGAACGAGAGGTAATAGGCCCAAACGCCGCCCACCATCCCGACAAGGCCCGCGGACAGCGCGAATGACGTGAGCTTCGCGAAGCTCGTCTGGACGCCGAGCCCGCGCGCGCGATCCTCGTCGTCCCGGATCGCAAAAAGAGCAAGGCCAAGCTTGCTGCCGCGCACCCACCAACTCGAGAGCATTCCGATCGCGAGCACACCGAGCATTCCGAAATAGAACGGCACGTTGTACGTCGCCACCGGAAAGTATGGAGTCGGGATCGCGATGCCTTGCGAGCCGCCGGTCAGCGACCGAAGGTTGAACGCAAGCTGCTGGGTGACGAAGAGCAGCGTGATCGTGACGATCGCAAACGTCGCGGCACGCGTCCGGTATGCGAGCCAGGCGAACGGAAGCGATACGAACGCCACGCCGATCCCGATCAGCGGCAGGAAGTAGAACGGCCGGTAGCCGCTTCCGATCGAGATGTGCGTGAAGGTGATCCCGGTGGCGTAGGCGCCGACACCGAAGAACGCAGCATGGCCGAGCGAGATGTACCCGGAGTAGCCGCCGACGATGTTCCAGGCGGTCGCGAGTCCCGCATACATCAGGGTGAAGAGGAACAGGTCCTGCACCCAGGGCGCGGTGAAGACGAACGGAAGGGCGACGAGCATCCCGAAAATGACCGCCGCGCGCGCGACCCCCGTAGCGGTGAGCCGGCTCAGATCGAGCCTCGCACCCGCGCGCCGAAGAGGCCCTGCGGCCGCACGACGAGCACGGCGATCAGCACGACGAAGAACGTGAAGCTCGACCAGGTTGGGGAGATCTGCGCTGCAAAGACCGACTCGCAGAGCCCCATGAAGAGTGCCGCGATCACCGCGCCGCCCAGCGAGCCGAGGCCGCCGAGCACGCAGATCGTGAGCAGCCGCGAGATCAGGTCGTAATGACTGCCGGGGTTGAATGGAAAGACGATGCCGTACACGGCTCCGGCGGCGCTCGCGGTGGCCACGCTCAGCCCAAAGCCGAACGCCGAGACCATTCGCGTGTCGATTCCCAACAGGCGGGCCGCAGTCGGGTTCTGGACGGTCGCCCGGATCGCTCGACCCATCTTGGTGAATCGCAACACCCCAAAGAGCAGGCCCAGCACGACGAACGACGCGATGAAGGCATAGCCGCGAGCGACGGAGACGTAGTAACCGTAGACGTGCCACGAGCGATCGGCATAGCTCGTGATCGTGGACCTGTAGGTCGTCTGGTAGGCGACGCTCAGAAGGCCTTCGATCCCGAGCGCGATTGCCCAGGTGACGAGGAGCGAGAGCTCTTCCCGCTCCTCGTCACGCAGAGGACGAAGGAACGCGAGCTGCAGCGCCACGCCGAGCAGGAACATCAGTGGTGTGAGAACGAGCAGCCCGACGAACGGGTCGATCCCGAAATGGCCGTAGAGCGTGTAGCTCAGGTACGCGCCGAGGATGATCAGCGCGCCCTGAGCTACGTTGATGACACGCATCACGCCGAAGCCGAGCGCCAGGCCACTCGCCATCAGGGCGTATACCCCGCCGGTCAGGAGGCCAAGGATGCAGGCTTGGATGAAGACGTGCATCGTTGCTTTCGATTCCGCTACCCGCCCCAGGGCGGCTTCGGGGAGAACGGCTTCGCGACTGCGACCTTCGGCGGATACACGGGCAGCAGCTTGCCCTTGATCCACTCGACCAGCAGATCGTCGCCGTTCGGCGACCCGTTGGCATCCCAGGATAGGTTCCCCTCGATCGTCGGCCAGACACCCTTGTGCAGCGCGTTGATGATCTTCTGGTTGTCGATCGAGTGGTTCTTCTTTGCGACGACCTGCAGTAGCTGACCGACGGCCCACGCCTCGGCGGAGTTGTTGTCGATGTCGAACCCGGTGCCGCCGTAGCGCTTGACGTACTGCTTGACGAACAGGCTGTTGCCGCTGGTCTTTGCGACGGGCGTCCAATCGCTGCAACTGAAGATCCCGTTCACGTTCTTCTTACCCACCTTGCTCGGGAACTCCGTCGGTGAGTTGGCACCGTTGGCGAAGAACAGGAACTTCGGGTTGTAACCGGACTGGACGAGGCCCTTGACCTGCGAGTAAGCGTCCTCCGACTGTGTCCCGCCGATGATCATGTCGGGCTTGGGCGCGATCTCTTTCGCGACGATCGGCGTCAGGTCGGTGGTCTCCGCGGGGTAGATCGTCTTGTAGACGGTCTTCACGTGCATGCTCGACGACAGTTGCTTCTGCATCGCGTCGGCGATCGGCGACGAGAATGGGTCGTCCAGCGACGCGTACGACGCGGTCTTCGGGCGCTTCGACGCCGGCAGCGTCTTCAGGTAGCGCACGAACGAGTCCCCGCACTTGACGACAGGCGCCGGCTGCACGAAGAACAGGTTGTGCAGCTTGAGGGCGAAGACCTTCGGGCCGCCGCCGGCCGACTCGAGGAAGGCGTAGTGGTAGCGGTTCGCCACCGTCGCCGACGGTCCCGTCAGGAGAGACGAGAACGGTCCGAACACCAGGTCGACGTGGTCGCCCGTGATCAGCTTCTGGTAGTTCGAGACGGCCTGGTTGGGATCGGATGCGTCGTTGACGATCTTCAGCTGCACTTGGCGTCCGAGGATCCCGCCATGCGCATTGACATAGGCGGCCCAGAGGTCGTAACCGCGCTTCACCGCCTTCCCCGGATCGGAGAAGTCGCCGCTGAGCGAGAGGGAGATCCCGATCTTGATCGGCCCCTGTGCGGCCTGCGCCGTCGGTCGAGTGCTTGCGGCCGTCACCAGCACGGCGGAAGCAACTGTTGTGGCCAGGATCGCCGCAAGCAGTCTCTTCGTCCGCTTCGCCATCTGAAGCCCTCCTTTGTCTGACAAGCAGATTGAACCGCTGGATTTACGCATACCGCGCGGAAGTTTGCAACAGTCGACGGCATTCTTTGTCAAGATCTCGCTCTTGCCCGCGGCTTCGACGCACGGTACAGTCCCGCGTGTCCTGTTGTCAGACAAGAAGGCGGCGTTGAGTTATCAACCGATCGAGCGTCAGAAGCTCTACGAGTTGATCGCCGATCAGTTGCTGCGGCGGATCGGCGAGCGGCGGCTGAGCCCCGGCGACCCGCTGCCGACAGAGCGCGAGCTGACCCAGGCATTCCGGGCCGGCCGCTCGTCGGTTCGCGAGGCGCTGCGCATGCTCGAGTCGAAGGGTGTCATCGAGAATCGGGGCAACGGCACCTTCGTCGTCTCCGGCTACGCCAATCCGCTCAACTCCAGCGTGCAGTTGCTGCTCAACCTCGACCAGGCGACGATGCTGGACGTCTACGAGCTGCGGAGAATCCTCGAGTGTGAAGCCGCCGGGCTCGCAGCCGAGCGACACAGTGATGCGCACCTCGCGCTGATGGACGCGGCGATCGACGAGATGGCCGCTGCGCTCGCAAGCGAGGACGCTGAACGCGGGGGGCGCTACATCGACGCGGACCTTCGCTTCCATCTCGCGATCGCGGAAGCAACCCGCAACGGCGTCATCCTTCACACCATGGATGCCCTGCGTGGGGTGATCCGGCGTGCGCTGATGTCGATCTTCTCCGTTCCCCATAGCCCGGAGCGGTCGTTCGAGCAGCACCGTGCGATTCGCAAGGCGATTGCTGCGCGCGACGCAGATGCCGGCCGAGCCGAGATGCGGGCGCACCTCGTTCGGGTCGAATCGGACGTCCACAGCGCGCTTACTGCGGCTTCCCCGGCCGCCAGAGGAGGCGACGATGGCTGAGGTCGGGTACGTCGGGCTCGGCGTGATGGGCAGCGCGATCGTTCGCCGCCTTCTGGCCGCTGAGCACGACGTGACCGTGTGGAACCGAACGCGCGAGAAAGCCGAGCCCCTGCTCGAGGCGGGAGCACGCTGGGCGGAGACTCCTCGTGAGGCAGCCGAGCGCAACGAGGTCGTCTTCACGATGGTGACGAACACGGCGGCGGTGCGCGCGGTCACCGAGGGCCCGGAGGGGATCATCGCCGGCCTCACTCCCGGCAAGGTCTACATCGACATGAGCACTGCGAGCCCGGCGAACACGCGCCGGCTCGCGGCGCGGGTCGCGGAGGTTGGGGCGGAGATGCTCGATGCTCCCGTCTCCGGCACGTCGATCACCGTCGATCAGGGTAAGGCTTCGATCATGGTCGGCGGGAGCGAGGAGGCGTTCGAGCGTGTCAGGCCAACTCTCGATGCGATCGGGCCGAGGGTCTTTCACGTCGGGCCGAGTGGCCTGGCCGTGACGATCAAGATCGCTATCAACCTCTCACTTGCGGTGCAGATGCTCGCGTTCAGTGAGGGTGTGCTGCTCGCCGAGAAGAGCGGGATTCCGCGCGAGCGGGCCGTGGAGGTGATGCTCGCGAGCGTGATCGCCTCGCCGATGGTCGCCTACCGGGGCCCCCTCGTTCTCGGCCATCCGGACGAAGTCTGGTTCGACTGCCACATGATGCAGAAGGACCTGAACCTCGCACTCGAGCTGGGCCGCGAGCTCGAGGTTCCGCTCCCGACCACCGCCGTGACGAACGAGCTGCTCACTGCGGCGAACGGCATGGGCATCGGCGAGTTGGACTTCGCAGTGCTATTCGATGTTCTCGCGGCGATGTCCGGCGTCGAGACGAGCGTCCTGGCGTGAGCGGGACGACGGCACCCCTGATCGACGCCGAGCTCGCGCTCGCGATGTACCGCGACATGGCGACGATCCGCTTCTTCGAGGAGCAGGTGAACGAGCTCTATCGCGGCGCGAAGATGCCCGGGCTCGCGCACCTCTACATCGGTGAGGAAGCGGTCGCTGTGGGTGTCTGCTCGGCGCTGCGTCGCGACGACTACATCACGAGCACTCATCGGGGTCACGGACACTGTCTTGCGAAAGGTGCCGATGTCTCGCTGATGTTCGCGGAGCTGCTCGGCCGCGAGCCCGGGTATTGCCGGGGCAAGGGCGGTTCGATGCACATCGCCGACCACGCGAACGGAAACCTCGGTGCGAATGCGATTGTCGGCGGCTCCACGGGCATCGCGACCGGTGCCGCCTTCTCGGCCAAGCGGCGCGGCACCGACCAGGTCGCGGTGTGCTTCTTCGGCGACGGAGCTCTCGGGCAGGGACTTCTGTACGAGGTCATGAACATGGCGTCGCTCTGGTCGCTGCCGGTGGTCTATGTCTGCGAGAACAATCTCTACAACGAGTACACGCACTATCTCGAGGCGACTGCCGGCAACGTCCTCGACCGGCCGCGCGCGTTCGGGATCGAATCGCGCGAGGTGGACGGGCAGGATGTCAGGGCTGTGTTTGCCATGGCGGCGGAACTGGTGGGCCGCGCACGGGCCGGCGCTGGGCCTGCGTTCCTCGCCTGCAACACCTATCGCTACCACGGTCACCACGTCGGCGATGTCGACCGCGCGTACTACCGGGCGAAGGAAGAGGAGGAGCGGTGGCAAGCCTCGCGCGATCCGCTCGAGCTGCACCGCCGGTGGCTCTTCGAGCAGCGGCTCGCGGACGAGGAGTCGCTTCGGGCCGTCGACGCCGATGTCCGTGCAGCGATCGAATCAGCAGTCGCGTTCGCGCTGGCTGCGCCGTTCCCCGACCCGAGTGAGGTGACCGAGGATGTCTTCGCCTAGCGTCACGACGCCCACGGCGCTGCGTGAGATCACGATTGCGCAGGCGATCAACGAGGCGCTTGCCGAAGAGCTCCGGCACGACGAGAGCGTGTTCGTGATCGGCGAGGACGTCGCCGAGGCCGGCACTCCGTTCAAGGTGCTTTCGGGGCTTGTGGAGGAGTTCGGTACCGAGCGCATCGTCGACTCGCCCATCTCCGAGGCGGGCATCACGGGCCTCGGGGTCGGTGCCGCGATGACCGGCTTGCGGCCGGTTGTCGACATCATGTTCGGCGACTTCTTGACGCTTGTGATGGACCAGCTCGCCAACCAGGCGGCGAAGGCGCACTACATGTCCGGTGGAAAGTTGTCCGTACCGCTTGTACTGCGCACGACGCTCGGCGCGACGCGCCGCTCGGCGGCTCAGCACAGCCAGAGCTTGCAAGCGTGGGTCGCGCACGTGCCTGGCCTCAAGGTCGTCCTTCCCTCGACGCCCTACGACGCCAAGGGGCTGCTGAAGGCCGCGATCCGCGACGACAACCCGGTCGTCTTCATCGAAGACAAGATGGACTGGCGGGTCAGCGGCGAGGTGCCGGAGAGCGAGTACGTCGTGCCGATCGGCCTGGCGGACATCAAGCGGGTCGGCGAGGACGTGACGCTCGTCGGCACGAGCTCGATGGCTCGCGTCTGCCTCGAGGCTGCGGAGCTGCTCGCAGCAGATGGAATCTCGGCGGAGGTTGTCGATCCGCGGACGCTGTCGCCCCTCGACACGCCGACACTCGTCCGCTCGGCGGTGAAGACCGGCCGCGCCGTCGTCGTCGACGAGGGGCACCGCTCCTACGGCGTCACTGCCGAGCTCGCGGCGGTGATCGCGGAAGGTGCTTTTCACCATCTGGACGCGCCGGTGCGCCGACTCGGCGCGCTCGACGTCCCCGTGCCGTTCTCGCCGACACTCGAGGACGAGACCGTGCCCACCGCCGAGCGTGTGGCAGGAGCGGCCCGCGAGCTCTTCGCGCGGACCTGAGAGAGGAGAACCATGGGGCTGCACAGCTACGGGGTGATGGGGGTCGACTGGGAGGAGCGGGCCAACTTCGAACGTCTGCGCACCGAGCGGCTGGCTCGAGCGAGGGCTGCACTCGATCAGTCCGAGCTTGGAGCGTTGCTCTGCTTCGACATGAGCAACATTCGCTACATCACGGCGACGCACATCGGCATGTGGGCGGTCGACAAGTACGTTCGCTTCTGCCTGCTGCCTCAGGGCGACGATCCGATCATGTGGGACTTCGGCTCCGCGGCGCGTCACCACAAGCTCTACAACCCGTGGCTCGGCGACGAGCGGTCTCGCGCGGGCATCTCGACGCTCCGCGGCTCGGTGCAGGGTCGAGCCGCGTCTGTTGCGGAGAAGATCCGCGTCGAGTTGGAGCAGCGTGGGCTCCTCGGCGAGCCACTCGGGGTCGACATCGTCGAGTTGCCGGTGCTTCGGGCGCTCGAGGCCGCGGGAATCACGGTTGTCGACGGTCAGGCGCTGATGCAGGACGTCCGCAAGATCAAGACCACCGACGAGATCACGCTGCTCAACACGGCGTGCGCGATGGTCGACGCCGCTTATGAAGATCTCTTCAAGGCGATGAAGCCGGGCATGCGCGAGAACGAATGCGTGGCGCTCGTCAGTCAACGCCTCTTCGAGCTCGGCTCCGAGCACATCGAGGGGATCAACGCGATCTCGGGTGAACGGTGCAGTCCTCATCCCCACGTGTTCACCGACCGGATGCTCCGGCCGGGCGATCCCGCCTACTTCGACATCCTCCACGCCTTCAACGGCTACCGCACGTGCTACTACCGCACGTTCGCCGTCGGAAGCGCATCGCGAGGCCTCGTCGATGCATACAAGCGCTGTCGCGACATTCTCGACCAGGGCATCTCCATGGTCCGCCCCGGCGCGACGACGGCCGAGATCGCTGCGGTGTGGCCCAAGGCCCAGGAGTTTGGCTTCCCCGACGAGGAAGCCGCGTTCGCACTTCAGTACGGGCACGGTGTCGGCCTTTCGAGCTGGGAGAAGCCGATCGTCAGCCGGCTCGTCTCGTTCGACTACCCGGAGGTGATCGAGGAGGGGATGGTCTTTGCGCTCGAGACGTTCTGGCCGGCCAGCGACGGCTGGCAGGCGGCGCGGATCGAGGAGCAGCTGGTGGTCACGCGTGATGGCTGCGAAGTGATCACGCGCTTCCCCGCCGAGGAGCTCCTCATCGCCGGAGGGCGGCACCACACGGTCGGCGGCGGACTTCCGGCGATACGCGAGACGCAGTCGAACCTGAACAACGAGCGCATCTCGGATGCGGTCGTGGATTCGGCGCGGTTCGAGGGCGCACACAGCGACTGATGCCGAGCGACGTGATCATGCCGGCCCTCGGTATGGCCCAGGAGACGGGCAAGGTGCTGCGCTGGCTCAAGGCGGAAGGTGATTCCGTCGCGAAAGGGGAGCCGCTGCTCGAGATCGAGACCGACAAGGTGACCGTTGAGGTCGAGGCGCCGGCCGACGGCCGGCTGACGGGCATCTGCGCCGCCGAGGGCGACGACGTCCCGGTGGGCGAGACGATCGCGGTCCTGCTCGCCTCGGGCGAGAGCCTGCCCGAGGCTGCGCCGGCCGCGGTGCCCGACGCCGCGGTGCTCTCTGGTTGCTGCCGCGCCGGTCGTGACCTTCGAGCGCGGTCGGCGTGCGCTCGCCTCGCCCAAGGCCCGGCGCCTCGCAGCCGAGAGGGGGATCGATCTGGCCTCGGTCACGGGTAGCGGCCCGAACGGCGCGGTCGTCGCAGCCGACGTCGAAGGCACTCGAGGCGCCGCGCCGGGTGGCGCCGACGTCCCAGCCGTGTGGCGGTTGATGGCGGAGCGCACAACCGAGAGCTGGCGGTCGGTGCCGCACTTCTACCTGCGCCGCGAGGTCGATGCGTCGCGCCTCGTCAGCTGGCGCGCCAGTGCGCGAGCGAGGCCGGGCCAGGAGCAAGTGAGTCACACCGACCTCCTCGTCAAGCTGGTTGCCGAGGCGCTTCGGCGTCATCCCCGGGTCAACGCGACCTGGCGCGACGGCGCGGCAGTATCGGCCGAGCAGGTCAACGTCGGCATCGCCGTAGCCGTCGACGACGGGCTCGTCGTGCCGGTTGTGCACGACGCAGACCGGCTGTCGCTCACGGATACCGTGGCGCGGCGCATCGAGCTCGTCGAGGCCGCCCGGGGCGGTAGGCTGCGTCCGACGGACGTGACCGGAGCCACCTTCACGATTTCGAATCTCGGGATGTACGGCGTCGACTCATTCGACGCCATCGTCAACGCTCCCCAGGCGGCGATCCTCGCCGTCGGCCGCATCGTCGAGCGGATCGTCCCGATCGACGGCGAGCCCGCGGTGCGGCCGATGGTGCACCTGAGCCTGTCGTTCGACCACCGGATGGTGGATGGGGCCCGCGGTGCGGAGTTCCTCGACACGCTCGCCTTGCTCGTCGAGGAACCGGCGGGGCTGGTGGGCTGAGGTGGCCGTCGTCCAGGCAGAGCTCGGTGAGTACGGCATCGTCCTCGGCGGCGAGCGGGTCGCGACGGGGGAGACGGTTGAGATCAAAAGCCCGTACGACGGCGCGCTGGTGGCGCTCGTCCACCGTGCCGGCTCGGAGCATGTCGAGCGCGCGCTCGACGGTGCAGTCAGGGCGTTCGAGACGACTCGCAAGCTGCCCGCCTGGCGCCGCTCGGAGATCCTGCAGTCGGTCAGCGACGCGATCACGGCCCGGGGAGAGGATCTCGCCCGAACAATTGCGCTCGAGGCCGGCAAGCCGATCAAGACGGCGCGGGTCGAGGTCGAGCGGGCGTCATTCACCTTCCGCGTCGCCGCCGAGGAGTCGAGGCGCATCTACGGCGAGATCGTGCCGCTCGACTGGCTCCCCGGGAACGACGGGCGCCTCGCCCACGTTCGTCGAGTGCCGCTCGGCGCGATCGCCGGCATCTCGCCGTTCAACTTCCCGCTGAACCTCGTTGCCCACAAGGTGGCGCCGGCTCTGGCCGCGGGCAACCCGATCGTGCTTCGGCCCGCGTCACAGACGCCCGTGAGCTCGTTGAAGCTCGCCGAGATCGTGCTCGCGGCCGGCTGGCCTGCAGACGGGATCGCAGTCGTCCCATGCTCGGTCGACGTGGCACGGCCGCTCGTCGAGGACGATCGCGTCAAGCTGTTGACGTTCACCGGCAGTCCGGTCGTCGGTTGGGCGCTGAAGATGCGGGCAGGTCGGAAGCGCGTGACGCTCGAGCTCGGCGGCAACGCCGCCGTGATCGTCAACGAGGACGCCGACGTCGCCTATGCGGCCGAGCGGGTTGCCTGGGGCGGCTTCGCCTACGCCGGCCAGTCGTGCATCTCGGTGCAGCGCGTCTACGTGCACCAGCGGGTCTACGACGTGTTCGCGGCCGAGCTCGTGCGGCGAGTCGAGGCGCTTTCCGTCGGTGACCCGCTCGAGGAGGAGACGGATGTAGGGCCGCTGATCGACGCGGCCGCCGCTGACCGTGTCGATCAGTGGCTCGACGAGGCCGTCAGCGCGGGCGCAGGAGTGCGCGTCGGCGGTAGCAGGGTGGGAAGTCTCTGGCAGCCGACCGTTCTCGAGCGTGTGCCAGAAGAGGTGCGCGCGAGCTGTGACGAGCTCTTCGCCCCGGTCGTCACACTTGCCCCGTTCGACGACGTGTCCGAGGCGATCTCGGCTGCCGGCCGCAGCGAGTTCGGTTTGCAGGCCGGCTTGTTCACGAACGACCTGCGTGTGATCGACGAGGCATTCGACCGCCTCGACGTGGGCGGCCTCATGGTCAACGACGTCTCGACCTACCGAATCGACCATATGCCCTACGGCGGCGTGAAGAGCTCCGGCTCAGGTCGGGAAGGCATCCGCTATGCCATCGAGGAGATGACCGAGCTCAAGCTGCTCACGTTCAACCCGCGGTGACCGCGTGCTCGGTGTGGCTCCTCCCGACACAGGTGACCTTTTGCGCAGCGAGCTCGACGAGGTAGGGTCAGCGGCGTGGCTTTGAGCTTCGGTGTCACCGTGCTCCCCGACCCACCGTACGGCCGGATGATCGAGCTGATCCAGTTCGCGGAGCAGCGGGGCTTCGGGTACGCCTGGACGTACGACTCGCATGTGCTCTGGCAGGAGTCGTTCCCCGTGCTCGCGCTCGTCGCCGACAGGACGTCCACGATCAAGCTCGGTCACATGGTCACGAACCCGGGCACGCGCGAGCCGACGGTGCTCGCGAGCGCCTACGCGACGCTCCAGGACATCTCCGATGGTCGGATGATCATGGGCATCGGGCGCGGCGACTCGGCGGTGCGCTACGTCGGACGGCAGCCGGTGAAGGTCGCCGAGTTCGAGAGCGCGCTGAAGATGATCAAGCCGTTCATGAACGGCGAGCCTGTCGATTGGAACGGCAAGGAACTGCAGCTGAAGTGGGTCCGACCGGAGCTGCCCGAGATCGAGATGCACGTCGCGGGCTACGGGCCGAAGGCGCTCGCCGTCGCCGGCCGTCAGGGCGACGGCGTGATCATCCAGCTCGCCGACCCCGACATCATCCAGTGGATCATGGCGACGGCGCGCCGCGCGGCCGAGGAAGCCGGCCGCGACCCCGCGTCCCTGAAGTGCATCGTCAGCGCACCGAGTCACGTCACCGACGACCTTCAGGACGCGCGCGAGCAGGTGCGCTGGTTCCCGGCCATGGTCTCGAACCACGTTCAGGATCTCATCGACCGCTACGGCACCGACGGGAGCTCCGTCCCGAAGGCGCTCACCGACTACGTGCAGGCGCGCAAGTTCTACGACTACGACGAACACTCGCGCGTCGGCGCCAAGCACGGCGAATTCGTCACCGATGAGATCTGCGACCGCTTCTGCGTGATCGGAGACGTGGTGCAATGTGCGAAGAAACTGCGTGAGCTTGCCGAAATCGGCGTCGACCAGTTCAACATCTATCTGATGACGCACAGCCAGGAGGAGACGCTGCAGGCCTACGGCGACGAGATCATTCCCGGCTTCGCCGGCGCCACCGCGTAGGACCAGGGTCGAATCAGGGTGGTACCCCATGGCGGCGCGCGCCCGCCGGTCGGTAGCCTCGGGCACATGAACGAAAACGGTGCAGTTGTCGACGCGAGCGACGTCACACGGCGATACGGCGAGGGTGAGGCGGCCGTCGATGCCCTGCGCGGGGTCTCCCTGGCCGTCCAGACCGGCGAGCTGGTCGCGGTGATGGGGCCATCGGGCTCCGGCAAGTCGACGTTGATGCATATCCTGGCGGGGCTCGACAAGCCCACCTCCGGCGACGTGTACGTCGACGGCAAGTCGATCACGTCGATGGGTGACACGGAGCTCACCAAGCTGCGGCGGCGAAGCATTGGATTCGTGTTCCAGTTCTTCAACCTCCTGCCGATGCTGAATGCGGAGGAGAACGTCGTCCTTCCGCTGTCGATCGCCGGTGCGAAGCCGGACGAGCAATGGCTCGAAGAGCTGTTGTCGAAGACCGGCCTCGGCGACCGCCGCACCCACCGGCCGTCCGAGCTCTCCGGCGGCCAGCAGCAGCGCGTCGCGATCGCACGAGCACTGGTCTCCCGGCCCGCGATCATGTTCGCAGACGAGCCAACGGGGAACCTCGATTCGAAGACGAGCGGCGAGATCCTGAAGCTGATGCGGGACTCGGTCGACGAGCTTGGACAGACGACCGTGATGGTGACCCACGAGTCGCGCGCCGCGGCGATTGCCGACCGCGTTCTCTTTCTCGCGGACGGCGTGATCGTCGAAGAGCGCAAGGGCATGTCGGCGTCCGACGTGGTCTCGCTCATGCAGTCACTCGACAGCTGATGCTCCGGGTCGCGCTCAAAGGGCTCGCAGGCCGGAAGCTGCGGGCGTTCCTGACCGGCTTTGCGATCGTGCTCGGGGTCGCCATGGTCAGCGGCACGTTCGTGCTCACGGACACGCTGAAGGCCGGCTTCGGCCAGATCTTCACCAGCGTCTACGAGTCGTCCGACGCGGTGATCACCGGGAAGAGCGCGATCGGCAACGGCAACAACGGCAACATCGCCCCGTCGATGCCGGAGTCGCTGCTCGCCGAGGTCCAGGGACTGCCGGACGTCGCCGCGGCGAAAGGCGGCGTCAGCGATCAGGCGCAGCTCGTCGGCCGCGACGGCAAGGTGATCTCCAACGGCTTTGCTCCCGGCCTCGCGTTCAGCGTCGACTCCAGGGGCACGCAGCAGTTCAATCCGCTCGTGCTGACTGCCGGCACGTGGCCGCGCGGGTCACACCAGATCGCGATCGACAAGAGCACCGCGGACAAGAAGCACTACAGCGTCGGCAACACGATCGGCGCGGTTGCACGCGGCCCGGTTCAGCAGTACCGGATCACCGGAGTCGTCAAGCTCGGCAACGTCTCGTCGATCGGCGGCGCGACCATGGCCATCTTCGACCTCCCGACCGCGCAGAAGATCTTCGGCAAGGTCGGCAAGCTCGACGGGATCGACGTCGCCGCCCGGCAGGGCATCTCGCCGGCACAGCTCGTCGCCGAGATCAAGCCGATCCTGCCTCCCACCGCGCAGGTGCGTAGCGGGACGCAGGAGGCCGCGAAGCAAGTGCAGGACACCAGTGCGTTCACGAGCATCCTCCAGAAGTTCCTGCTCGCATTCGGTGGGATTGCGCTGTTCGTCGGCATCTTCGTGATCGCCAACACCCTCTCGATCACGATCGCGCAACGCGCGCGCGAGTTCGGCACGCTGCGCACGCTCGGCGCCACGCGACGGCAGGTGATGGCCTCGGTGATCGTCGAGGGCGGCGTGATCGGCGTTCTGGCATCTGTCTCGGGGCTCTTCATCGGACTCGGGATCGCGAAGGGCCTCGAGGCGCTGTTCGTCTCCTTCGGGATCGAGCTTCCGCACGGCAACACGATCTTTGCGACCCGGACGATCATCGTCTCCCTGGTCGTCGGCACCGTGGTCACGGTTCTCGCAAGCCTTCTGCCCGCGCTCCGGGCGACGCGGGTCGAGCCGATCGCGGCCGTTCGCGAGGGCGTGCTGCCCTCGTCCCGCCTCGCTCGCTTCGGGATCCCCGCTGCCCTCGTCACGCTCGCGGTCGCCCTCGCTCTCCTCCTCTTCGGCGGCCTCGCCACCGGTGCGACCGGAACGCAGCGCCTGCTCGCGATCGGCCTCGGTGTCGTCGCCAGCTTCATCGGCATGGCGCTCGCTGCGCCGCGGCTCGTGCCCCCGCTCGCCTCGACGCTCGGCTGGCCCGGAGCACGCCTCGGCGGCGTCTCGGGCTCACTCGCCCGGGAGAACGCGATGCGTCATCCCGCGCGAACCGCCTCGACGGCCGCGGCCCTGATGATCGGGCTCGCGCTGGTCACGGCCGTCGGCGTGCTCGCCTCGGGGATCAAGGCAACCTTCGAGCACGCCGTCGACGAGCAGTTCCTCGGGGACTACGCGCTGACGTCGGAGAACGGCTTCACCCCGACGGGCGTCGCCTCGGAGCAGGCGGTCCGCGGTGTGGCGGGCGTCCTGGCGGTCTCCGGCGTGCGTGCGGGCGAGGGAAAGGCATTCGGGAGCCACATCAACGTCACCGCCGTCGAGCCCAACGTCGGCCGCGTGATCAAGATCACCTGGAAGTCGGGCGGCCCGGGAGTCCCCGCGGCCCTCGGCGACACCGGTGCGATCGTCAGCTCGAACTACGCGAAGGATCATCATCTGACGATGGGCTCTCCGATTCCGGTCGAGCTGCCCACCGGCGAGACGGTCCCGCTGCGCGTCCAGGGCATTTTCAAGGCTCCCAAGGGCGGCTCACCCTTCGGCAACGTGACGATCTCGACGAGCCTCTTCGATCGCATCTACCAGGAGCCCCAGAACGTCTACGCATTCATCAACATGACCGGCGGCGTGAGCCCCGAGAACACGACTGCGCTCACCTCTGCCCTGAAGGCGTTCCCCGACGCGAAGATCCAGACCGAGTCGGCCTTCAAGAAGCAGCAGGAAGCCGGCATCAACGTGTTCCTGAACCTGCTCTACGTGTTGCTGTCGCTGTCGATCCTCGTCAGCCTGTTCGGCATCGTGAACACGCTCGTTCTGTCGGTCTTCGAACGCACCCGCGAGCTCGGCATGCTTCGCGCGGTCGGGCTGACACGGCGCCAGACGAGGCGGATGATCCGTCACGAGAGCGTCGTCACGGCGTTGATCGGCGCGTCGCTCGGGATTCCGCTCGGGATCGGGCTGGCGCTGCTCGTCGGTGAGGCGCTCGGCTCGTTCACGATCGCCATCCCGTGGGGCACGCTGGTCGTGTTCGTGTTCGCCGCGATCATCGCCGGGCTGCTCGCCGCCATCTTCCCCGCGAGACGCGCTGCGCGCCTGAACATCCTCGCGGCGCTTCAGTACGAATGATCGAGCGGCGAATAGTCGTGCGCCTGTTGCAGACGCATGTCGCCGCAGACGCGCGCGAGGAGGCGGACCGGTGCGCCATGCTTCGCCTTGCGCACGAGCTCTCCGAGCCTCTGTCGCGCGACGAGCCGTCGGCGCACTTCACCGCGTCGGCGTTCGTGATCGACGAGACGGGCACCCGTACCTGCCTCGTCCAGCACGTGAAGCTCGGCCGGCTGTTGCAGCCCGGCGGTCACGTCGAGCCCGACGACCCGTCGCTGGAAGCGGCGGCCTTGCGTGAGGCGCGAGAGGAGACCACGCTCGAGGTGGACCTGCACCCGACCGCCCCGCGCCCGTTCGACGTCGACGTCCACGAGATCCCGGACCGTCCGGGAGAGCCGGCGCATTTCCATCTCGACATCCGTTATCTGCTGATCGGCCGTGGCGAGCCGTGCGCAGGCGCCGAGTGGCATGCGCTCGGCACGGTCGGCGACAGCTCCGTCGACCGGCTCGCCGCGAAGGCGCTCGCGCTCGGCTAGGGGATGAGACCGAACTCGCGGCCGACGGCCACGAAGGCGGCGAGCGCCCGGTCGAGGTGCTCGGGCTCGAGGGCCGCCGACATCTGGACGCGAACGCGGGCGGTTCCCTCCGGCACGACGGGGAAGCCGAAGCCGGTCACGAAGATGCCGTGCTCGAGCAGGCGCTCCGAGAAGCGGATGGCCACGGCAGTCTCGCCGAGCACGATCGGGATGATCGCCGAGTCGCCGGGGATCGGCGCGAAGCCCGCATCGAGCAGCATCGTGCGAAAGCGCCGGGTGTTCGCCCGCAGCTTCTCGACGAGCGACGGGTCGTTGCGAAGCGCGTCGACGGCGGCCAGGGCGCTGCACGCGACGGTCGCCGGCAGCGCGTTCGAGAAGAGCTGTGGGCGTGAGCGTTGGGCAAGGAGCTCGCAGATGTCGGCGCTTGCTGCGACATAGCCGCCGGCCGCTCCTCCGAGCGCCTTTCCGAGTGTTCCGGTGACGACGTCGATCTCGCCCATCAGCCCGAAGTGCTCCGGCGTCCCGAGACCGTGGGCGCCGAGGACGCCGACGCCGTGCGAGTCGTCGAGGATCACGATCGCGTCGTGCCGACGCGCGAGCGCCACGATCTCGGGCAGCCGCGCGAGGTCGCCTTCCATCGAGAAGACTCCGTCCGTGATCACGAGCTTGCGCCGGCCCGGATCGCATGCGGCGAGCTCACGGCCGAGCGCGTCGACGTCCGAGTGCGGGTAGATCACCTTGTGAGCGGGCCGGGCAAGACGGATCGCATCCACGAGCGACGCGTGGTTCAGCTCGTCCGAAAGGATGAGCGTGCTCTCGTCGGTGAGCGTCGGCACGAGCGCCTCGTTTGCGTTCCAGCAGGAGACGAATGTGAGCGCGGCCTCGCTCCCCGACAGCTCCGCGAGCGCGTGCTCGAGCTGGAGGTGCGGCTCGAACGTGCCGCAGATGAACCGAACCGAGGCGGTTCCGGCACCGTAGCGCCGAAGGCCCTCGATCCCCGCTGCCACGACGCGTGGATCGTTCGCAAGCCCCAGGTAGTTGTTCGACGAGAGGACGATCACCTCGCCGTGGTCGGCCATCTCCACGACAGGTCCTTGCGGCGTGAGCAATGTGTTGAAGCGCTTGAATGTTCCGGCTGCGCGGAGGGCATCGAGCTCCGCCCTCAAGGCAACGGCGCTCACCGGTGCACCCATTTGCCGAGCCCGGACAACATCGGCTCCGGCTCGGCGGCGAGTGCCGGCGTCGCACTGACGAGCGGCATCGTGGGCTCGCCGCCCGGATGGAGGATGATCTTGCAGGCGTTTCCGGACTCGAGCTCTGCGAACGCGACCTCGAACTCGGTGATCGGATAGCGGTGTGTGACGAGCGGCCTGAGATCGACCACGCCGTGCTCGAGCAGCCAGCGAGTGCGGTACCACGTCGCGAACACCTCGCGGCCGTTCACGGCCGTCACGTGCAGGTTCTTGAAGATCAGTGACTCCGCGATGTCCAGCTCGACCGCTGAGCTCGGGATGCCGAAGAGGACGACATCGCCGCCGTTGCGCACGATGCGGAAGGCGTCTCGAACCGCGCCGGGTGCGCCCGACATCTCGAATACCACGTCGAGGCCGGCGCCCTCGTTTGCGTCGTGGAACCACCCCGACACGTCTGCGATCTCGTTGACGTTTGCGACGTCCGCGCCGAGCGACCGTGCGAGCGAGAGGCGAAACGGCACTCGATCCGACGCGAGCACACGGCCGGCGCCCGAAGCGCGTGAGATTGCGATCGTGAAGAGCCCGACCGGCCCGCAGCCGAGGACGGCAATCGTCCGTCCGGGAAGATCCTGTGTCGAGGTGGCGAAGACGGCGTTTCCGAACGGCTCCTGCAGCGTCGCGATCTCCGGTGGAAGCTTCTCGCGATCGTTCTGCCAGATGACGGATTCGGGCACGACGACGAACTCTGCGAACGCACCGTCGCGATCGACCCCGAGGATCTGCGTGTGCTCACACATGTGCGCTCGACCCGTGCGGCAGTGAAAGCACATGCCGCACGTGACGTGACTCTCGGCCGACACATAATCGCCGCGAACGACTGTGCGCACGTCCTCCCCCGTCTCGACCACGGTGCCGGCGAACTCATGACCCAGGGTCAGCGGCGGCCTGATGCGTGCCTTCGCCCAGTCGTCCCACTTGAAGATGTGCAGATCCGTCCCGCAGACGCTCGCCGCCTCGACCTGGATGAGCACGTCATGCGGGCCGGGCTCCGGGATCGGCACCCGATCGAGAACGAGACCCGGCTCACGCTGCAGCTTGCGGATCGCCCACATCGTCTCCACGGGTGGAGGATCGCCTCCGCCCGAAGGGCGGCCATCAGACTCGCCCCCGATCGCACCTAGGGGGTTTCCCCGATGAAGTGCGCCCGCGGGAGCTGCACGATTCCCAACGTGGTCCTGCCTCCGTACAAGATCAAGGTGATCGAGCCGATCAGGCTGCCGGACGTGGTCGACCGCGCACGGGCGATCATCGCGGCCGGCTTCAACACCTTTCTCCTGCGCTCGGACGACGTCTACATCGATCTGCTGACGGACAGCGGCACGTCGGCGGTGTCGCAGGAGCAGCGCGCTGCGATGGAGCTCGGCGACGAGTCGTATGCCGGCTCGCGCAGCTTCTACCGGCTCGAGGCGGCGATGCGCGAGGTGTACGGCTGGCGGCACCTGATCCCGACCCACCAGGGACGCGGCGCCGAGCATCTGCTTTCCCGCGTGCTCGTCCAGCCTGGACAGCTCGTCCTGTCGAACCTCTACTTCACCACGTCGCGCGTGCACGCGGAGCTCGCGGGCGGCGTCTGGACCGACGTCTCGATCCCGGAGGCCGGCGATCCCGAGTCCCGGCATCCCTTCAAGGGAAACATCGACCTCGGCAAGCTGCGCGACCTGATCGTCCGTGAGGGGCGCGAGCGGATCGCCTTCGTGCGCCAGGAGGCGTGCCTCAACATGGCCGGCGGCCAGCCGTTCTCGCTCGAGAACCTACGCTCCGTCCACGCTCTCACGCGCGAGCTCGACGTGCCGTTCTACCTCGACGCGACGCGCTCCTCGGAGAACGCCGTCTTCATCGCGGAACGGGAGCGCGGGCAGGCGGGCCGTCCGCTGCCGGAGATTCTCCGTGAGATCGCGTCGCTCGCCGACGGTGCGGTGTTCTCGTCGAAGAAGGACCATTTCGTCCCGATCGGCGGCTTCCTTGCCACGAACGACGATGACGTCGCGCGGAAGGCGCGCGAGCTCGTCGTCGTCTTCGAGGGCTTCCCGCACTACGGCGGGTTGGCCGGCCACGACATGGAAGCGCTCGCCCAGGGGATTCGCGAGGCGGCGGAGGAGTCGACGGTCGCCTATCACGTCGGACAGGTGCGCTACCTCGCCGACCTGCTCGACTACGCGGGCGTCCCGATCGTTCACCCGGTCGGCGCTCACGCCGTGTTCCTGGACGCGAAGCGGTTCCTACCGCATCTGCGGCAGGACCAGTTCCCGGCTCAGATGCTGGCCGCCGCGATCTACGTTGCGGGCGGTGTCCGCTCGATGGAGCGTGGCATCGTCTCGGGCCGGCACGGCGATGAGCCGTACGACGGCCTCGAGCTCGTGCGGCTGACGATTCCGCGGCGCGTCTACAGCCGTGAGCATCTCGACTACGTCGCCGAGACGGTCCTGCGCGTTCACGCGGTGCGGGATGCGATTCCGGGTCTCGAGCTGGTCTACGAGCCGCCGACGCTCCGGTTCTTCCAGGCACGGTTCGAGCCGCTCGCGCCGCTGCCGACGTTGGGCGGCGAGCTCGTCAGCCGGAAAAGCCGAGGGAGGCGTCGACCGGCAGAGGCGAACGGGGCAGGCCGGAGACCGGCTCGGTCACATTGAAGCCGTCGGGCGCGACGTCGTTCGGAGCATCGGGATGGAAGAGCGCGGCGAGCAGCTGGATCTGCGCGCGCCCAGGGCCGAGCTCGTACTGGCCTCCGCCGTAGAGCCCGATCTGGCGGTCCTCACAGGCGTCGTAGAAGTCGAAGAGCCGTTTCACCGATCCGAAACGGGACGGCTTGCAGTTGAGCATGCGCGGCGCGAACGGCAGCGCCTCGACATCCGACCACTCGTGGATCCCGGCGTCCCACGTGATGCGTTCGCGATGCTCGGCGAGGGTCGCCGACGTCTCCGGCGTGAGTGCAGGATCTTCGATCCACGCGTCGGGAAATGCTGCAACGACTCGACGGTAGAGGCCCGGATCCGGCGGCGCACCGAACTCGCCGCGGAAGATCCCCTTGAAGTCAACCGTCTCGACCCGGCCAGTCGCTGCGAGCGTCGCGATCAGCTCCTCGGTCCAGTCGGCGCCCGGGTCGAGCTTGAACCGAAGCTCGGGATAGAGCTCGAGCCAGCGCGGTACATTGGCCACGCGCGTCGAGACGACGAAGCGAAGCGGCTGCGGTGACCGCCCGAGCGCCTCGCCGAGCGACTGCCCGGACTGCCTCAGCGCCAGGTCGAGTGCCGCCGACTCGAGCGCCCAGCGCCGGTACTCCGTCTGGCCCGACTGGAGGAGCGAGAAAGAGTCCAGGGTGTGCTCGCCCGCCAGCGGCATCTTCCCGCCGTGCTCCTGGAGCCTTGCCTGCTGCGCGGGGTCGTAGTCGATCTCCTCGCCGCGTCCTTCCTCCCCGCGGCCGTGCAGCACGATGACGGTGCGACGCAGGGTGAATTCGCGCGCGACCTCTCGCTCGAGCGGCTCGAGGTAGTAGCCGTCGATGTGCAGTGGAAGGGTGCGGACGCGGTCGTACGTGGCCATCGCGGCGAGCCTACTGAACCCAAGCCTGCTGCCGCTTTCGGCGGCGGGCAGTTCACCTACGGCGCTCGAGGTGCTGCACGAGAGCGTCGAGGCGGTCGTCCCACTCCGAGCCGGCCCGGGTCAGCCGGTACCGCGTCTCGCGGCCCCGACGCTCCGCCTCGACGAGACCCGCGTCCGCAAGCGTGGTCAGGTGCTTCGACACCGCCTGGCGTGTCATCGGCAGCTCCCCGGTCAACTCGGTGGCGGTCGCCGTGCCGCGGGCGGACAGGTAGCCGATCACCTGCCGGCGGCTCGGGTCGGCGAGCGCCCCGAACACCAGGTTGAGCGATTCAGGCACAGACGAGCGCCGAGGCCTGCAGGTCGAGCGCGGTGCTCCAGGCGGGCGACGACTCCACGACGATCAGCCTCGTCCCGCCGGGGTCGTCGTCGAGGGTGAACTCGACCTCGCCCTCGTCGTCCCATTCGAACGCGAGCCGTCGCTCCGGCTCGACGTCCGTGACGGTCGCTCGCCGTTCCTCTCCGTTCGACCAGCGGAAGCTCACACCTCCGCCGGGCCGCAGGTCGAGATCGACGTCGTTCGCGAACCAGTCCTCGAGCCGTTCGGGCTCCGTCAACGCCTCCCAGACGTCCTCTCGGGGCGCGGGCAGGACGATTTCCTTCCGAATCATCTGCAACCTCCTGGTTGCGCTAGAGTGCAACCGACAAGTTGCACATTATCTCAGGAGGTCGAGGTGCTGGTGGGATCGGTCGTGCCGATGGTCGTCGAACAGGACGGGCGGTTGGAACGCTCGTTCGACATCTACTCGCGCCTCCTGCGCGAGCGCATCGTCTTCCTCGGTCAGGAGGTCGACGACCAGATCGCGAATCTGATCGCCGCGCAGCTCCTGCACCTCGACGCGCAGGAGCCGGGCAAGGACATCCACCTCTACGTCAACTCCCCCGGCGGCTCCGCCTACGCGGGCATGGCGATCTATGACGCGATGCAGTACGTGAAGTCGGACGTGGCGACGGTGTGCCTCGGGATGGGGATGAGCGCTGCTGCGATGATCCTCTCCGGTGGCGCGGCGGGAAAGCGGTTCGCGCTCCCGAACGCGAAGATCATGATCCACCAGGGCTCCGGGGGCTTCCGGGGCACTCCCGCGGACATCCAGATCGCCGCACGCGAGATTCTCGACATGACGCGTCGAATGGCGGAGATCATCTCGCGGCACACCGGCCAGGACGTCGACCAGGTGCTCCGCGACATCGATCGCGACCGCTTCATGTCACCCGAGGAGGCGGTCGACTACGGTCTCGTCGATGCGGTGATGGAGCCCCGCTAGGCGTTTTGACTGCTCAGAACCAGCTTGTCGGCGGCCAGTAGGTGAACACCACGGGCCCGATGAGGCTCGACCTCGGCACCGTTCCCCACATCCGGGAGTCGCACGAGTGGACCCGGTCGTCGCCCATGAAGAAGTATCGGCCCCTCGGAACATGCCACGTGTTGGTGATCGTGTCGCGCAGCGTCGGATCGACGTACGGCTCGTGCAGCGGCTTGCCGTTGATCGAGACGAACCCGTTGCGCTCCGTCACCGTGTCGCCGGGCAGCCCGATCAGCCGCTTCACGAAGGTTCCGCCGATCCCGCATGCGTCCGACGGGGCGTGGAAGACGACGACCTGCCCGCGCTTCGGGCTCGCGAAGCGGTAGTAGAGCCGGTTCGCGACCACGCGGTCGTTGAAGCGGCCTTCGCACCAGGCGCCGGGCTTCGCGCAGTGGAGTGTCGGCTCCATCGAGGAGGACGGGATGCGGTAGGGCTTGGCGACCTCGGCTTCGAACACCAGCACGAGCACGAGCGCGACGCCGATCGTCACCGCCCAGTCGAGAACCTTCCGCAGCCACGGCATTCGAGGCATGGTAGTCGAGCGCCGCGTACCGTCAGCCGCGCAGCGAGGCCTTCACGAAGAACAGGAGGTTCGCCGGGCGCTCAGCGAGGCGTCGCATCAGATACGGGTACCACTCGGGGCCGTAGGGCGTTGCGACGAGCACCTTGTGCCCGCGCCGGACGAGGTCGAGCTGCAGGTTCGGTCGCACGCCGTAGAGCATCTGGAACTCGAAGCGGTCCGGTGCGACGTCGCGCGTGTCGGCATAGCGGATCGCCTGCTCGATCAGCGACTCGTCGTGGGTTGCGATCGCCGTGTGGCCGATGCTCGAGAGCATTCGTTCCATGAGCCGTCCGTACACCGCGTCGACGTCCGCTTTGTGCGGATAGGCGATCTTCGCCGGCTCGAGGTAGGCGCCCTTGACGAGGCGAAGGTTCGGTCCAAGGTCGAGCAGTGACTCGAGATCCGCGGGCGTGCGGTAGAGGTACGCCTGCAGCACCGTGCCGACGTTGTCGAAGCCTGCCTCGCGCAATCTTCGATAGATCCGGAGCGTGGCATCGACGAACTGCGACTGCTCCATGTCGATTCGGATGAACGAGCCCTGCTCGAGCAGGAGGCGAACGTTCTCGAAGGCAAGCTCCTCGTCGATGTCGAGCCCGAGGTGCGTGAGCTTCAACGCCACGTTCGCCTGCAGCTGCTCCGAGGCTATGCGGGCGATCACCTCGCGGTACGCCGAGACGACCCCCTCGGTCTGGCCCGACTCGAGCACGCCCTCACCGAGCAGCGTCGTGTTCGCCGCGAGCCCCTGCTCGTTGAGGCGGCGGAGGACAGCGATGCACTCGTCCAGCGTCTCACCTGCAACGAACCGCGCCGCCCCGAAGCGGCTGCCATGCCGGCGCACGACCCCCTGAACGCGGCGGCTGTCGGCCGCGGCGAGGATGCCCTTGCGGAGAGTCGCGTTGGCGGCGCCGCTCAGCTGTGCGAGAGCGGCCATTCGTGCACCTCGCCTACCCGGTTCTCGAGCAGCGTCAGCCGGGGGCTACGCCGCGAGATTCGCACGCCACGAGACGCTGAAGGAGCGTCCGTCGGCGGACAGGTCGCCCGGCACCGCTCCGATGCCCGACCCGAGCGGGTCGCCGTTTCCGAAGAACCGACTGGTTGCGCCGTCGCTGATCAGCTCGATCGCGGTCGGCAGCCAGACCGGGTTGGAGATCGACTGAGGATCGGAGATCGTCCCGGGGTGCGTGTTACCGATCGCCGCGGCCTTGGTGAACGTGACGGTGCCGAAACGCGTCAAGGGGACGGCCCTGCACCGCCCGCTCGGCGAGCAGTCCGACGGCGCCTCGGCGATCCATTCCGCCGACGAGACGTCCAGCGGCTGCGCCGTCGTGATCGTCTTCGAAAAGCGCGTGTGGCGTGTGAGGTTCTTCAGGCTCATGGTCACCGTCTGGCCCTTGACGAGCACCGCCGCATTGACGACGTCGCCGGGCCGGATCTTCAGCGGGATCAGGACCGAGGCGGCCGGCACGATCTCCCACCAGGCCTGGTAGGTGGGAGCGGAGCTGCTGCCGTCGCACGACACGCTGGTTCCGAGCTGCTCGAGCGACTGGGAATCAGAGCTGTTTCCGCCGAGGCCGACCCAGAACGCCGCAGCATCGATGCGCCCCGACCCGCACGTCGCCTTCGGCTGGGTCCAGGTGCCTGTGACGTCGCTGAACGTGGTCACTGCGCCGTGCGGCGCGCCGGCGACGTACCCGGACCAGTTCGAGCTCACGTCGGGCGCCGCGGCGAACGCCCCGCCGGCGACCGCCAGCGACGCGGCGACCGCGGTGACGATCGCAATCGATGCCCTCAGCACAGGCGGCAGGATAGCTGCAGGCCTGAAGAGCGCCCTAAGAGCCCCGTTACGGAACTGTTAGCGGCGGGAAGCCGGGTCGTCGAGGTGCGGCGGGTACCAGCCGGCGTCGGCCGGGTTCAGGTCCGTGCCGGGCGGCACGATCTCGTCGATCGCGTCGAGCACGCCGTCGTCGAGTTGTACGTCCGTCGCGCCCAGCAGGCCCTCGAGCTGCTCGAGGGTGCGCGGCCCGACGATCGCGGCGCTCACCGTCGGATGCCGGATGACGAACGCCAGGGCGAGATGGATGAGGCTGACGCCGGCCTGTTCGGCGAGCTGCGCGAGGCGCTCGACGGCCTCGAGCTTCTGCTGGTTCCCCGGCACCGCCAGGTCGTAGCGCGCCGGGATTCGCGCGGCCCGGTGGCTCGAGACGTCGACTCCCTTGCGGAACCGGCCCGAGAGCCAGCCGCCCGCGAGCGGGCTCCACGGGATGACGCCCAGCCCGAAGCGCTCACAGACCGGCAGCACCTCTCGCTCGACGCCGCGGGCGAGTAGGGAATACGGAGGCTGCTCGCAGACGAACCGCGCGAGGCTGCGCCTCTCGGAGACCCACTGCGCCTCGACGATCGCCGACGGCGGATAGGTCGAGGAGCCGAGGTAGCGGATCTTGCCCGCGCGCTGGAGATCCGTGAGCGCGCCGAGCGTCTCCTCGTGGTCGGTCCACGGGTCGAAGCGGTGGATCTGGTAGAGGTCGATCCAGTCGGTCTGCAGGCGGCGCAGACTCGCCTCGACCTCCTGCACGATCCACCGGCGCGAGTTGCCGCGCATGTTCGGATCGGTGTCGTGCATCGAGCCGTGGACCTTCGTGGCCAGCACCACGGAGTCGCGGCGTCCCTTCAGCGCCTTGCCCACGATCTCCTCCGACTCGCCACGCGAGTAGACGTCGGCCGTGTCGACGAAATTGATGCCTGCGTCCAGCGCGTGATGGATGACTCGAATCGACTCGTCGTGATCGGTGTTCCCCCACGCGCCGAACATCATCGCCCCGAGGCAGAGAGGACTGACGTTGACGCCGGTGCGCCCGAGCACACGTTGATCCACGCCGAAACCGTACAGACCGTGAACAGGTGTGCAGTAGGGTCACGGTGTGGCCGCGATCGAGGTGAGTGATCTCTGCGGCACGTACCGCACCCATGTGGGGATCGTCCGTCGGCGGCGCACCCACGTGCAGGCGCTGGCCGGCATCAGTTTCGAGGTCGAGCCGGGAGAGCTCTTCGGTTTGCTGGGACCGAATGGAGCGGGCAAGACAACGACGATCAAGATCCTGACCACGCTCCTCTTGCCGTCGTCTTCGGCGGCGATCGCGGCCTGTACGACCGGTTGACGGCGCTCGACAACCTTCGCTATTTCGCCGACCTCTACCGGGTGCCGGTGCGTGAGAAGAAGGCGCGCATCGACCACCTGCTCGAGCTCGTCGGGCTGAAGGGACGCGAGCGGAAGCGGGTCGAGACGTACTCGCGGGCAGATTTCGATCGGTCACCCGTTCGCGTTTGCATTCGCACTGCCGGCCTGCATGCTCGCGATCGGGCTCGGGCTCGTGATGGCGTGACCTTCGTGCTCTACCGTGCCGCGTTCAGCCTGGGGATCGCGCTCCAGCTCACAGACCCTTCCGACGCTCCTCGCTTCTCCCGCCAACCGCCTCGCGCTCTTTCTCGGTCGTGCCGTCCCCTCGATCCTCACGGGGTTTTTGGTTGCGGCGCTCGCGTTCACGATCTGCAGCGTGATCCTGGGCGTCCACTTCTCGGCGGGCGAGCTCGGCGGGCTCGCCGTCGCCGCCCTCGTCGCGTCGTTCGCCTGCACGTCGTTCGGCCTGTGCCTGGGCGGGCTCGGGCGGCGCGGCCGAAGCGTCTCGCTGTTCGCCGACATGGTCGGCGTCGTCATGCTGCGTGTGTTCGAGTTCCAGAGCCGGCGTGCCGCGACCCTCGAGACGTTCTAGCCTCTACGCCCGCAGCCTCGGATCGAGCAGGACCTGTGCCGCGTCGGCGAGCAGGTTGACGACGACCACGGCGACGGCGAAGGAGACGACGAGGGCCTGCACGAGGACCAGGTTGCCGCTCATCGCGGCCTGCTGCAGGGCGAACCCGCCGCCCGAGTAGCTGAACACAGCCTCGAGAGCGGGCACTCCGCCGAGCGCGAGGCTGAAGGCGACCGCGAGGCCGGTCAGTGCAGGCAGCAGCGCGTTCCGCCCGGCGTAGTGAAACATCGTCCGCGCCTCGGAGAGGCCCTTCGCACGCGCGAAGTGGACGTAGTCGTCGTTCGCGACGCCGAGCGTGATCGTGCGCACGCTCAGCACCCACAGACCGACGCTCGCGACGACGAGGACGATCAGCGGCAGCTCGGCGTGCCGGAACGCGCTGGCCGCGAAGGTCCACGTCCAGGCCGGCTGCAGGTCGATGTCGTAGGCCCATTGCACCGGGAAGAGGCGCCACTGCACACCGAGGAACTCGAGCGCGAGCCCTGCCAGTGCGAACGCCGGCACCGTCCAGAGGACGGCAGTGCCTGTGGTCACCCAGCGGTCGAACCGGCCGCCGCGGTGCCAGGCCGCGATCAGGCCGAGCAGCCCGCCGATCGCGAAGGCGAACAGGGTCGCGGTGCCGACGAGCGCCAGCGAGAAGGGGAGCGAGCTCTCGATCGTCGCCGCGACGCCGGGAGCATGGAGGTCGAGGTGGCCGGTTGCGATCTCTCGGAGGAAGCGTCCGTACCCGCTCCAGAACGGCCCTCTCGGCGGCGGTGCGCTCAGGCTGCCTCGCCACGCGAGCCTCGGCAGCGCGTACGCGACCGTGACGGCGACCCAGAGCGCCAGGGCGTAGATCGGCAGGCGCCGGACGATGTAGCGGGCGACGTACGGCAGTGCGGCGGCGAACGAGGCGATCGCCGGCAGCGGTGAGCGGAAACAGGGCCGACGGGGGCGGATGCGGAAGCGGAGGCTCGAACGGCGAGGTCGCGGAGCCGATGTGTAGGCGAGGCGCGGATCGGCCAGCTGCTCGATCCCGTACATCGTCAGGACGAGCCCCGCGGCGGTGACGAGGAGCGCGAGTGCCGGGAAGGTGAAGATCCACCAGGAGCCCGTCAGCAGCGCCTCGTCGACCTGTGCGACAGCGAGCAGCGAGCCCCACGTCGAGCCGTCCGTGTCGCCGAGCGCAAAGCGGCCGCGTGAGAGCGAGGCGAGAAAGTCGAGAGTCGCCAGCGCGACCATCGCCTGGATCGCGATGAAGAACGCTCCGGCCGCGATGCGCCCGGCCATGTTCGGGATGAACTCGAACAGCACGATCCGTGTCCGGCTCTCGCCGATCGCCACGGCGCCGGCGACGAAATCCGTGCTGCGCAGGTTGAGTGCCTGCGCGCGCAGCACCCGTGCCTCCGCCGCCCAGCTGCCGAGGCCGATCATCAGCATCGTCGCGAACGCCGTGTGCCGGCCACGGGGGACGACGCCGGCGACGACGATCGCGAGCGGCAGGATCGGGAGGGCCAGGAAGATCCCGGTGACGGCGCTCAGCACCGTGTCGGCGCGGCCGGGGAACGCCCCGGCGGCACAGCCGCAGCCGACCGCAAGCACGAGTGCGATCGCCGTCGCGCCCACGATCAGCTCGAGAGTCAGTGGAGCCGCGGTCAGCACCTGCGAGAGCACGTCGTGCCCCTCGCGGGTGGTGCCGAACGGGTGCGGCCACGAGGGAGGAGCGTCGCGGCCGCTGAGCATCGACAAGAGCGAGCCGTCCCCGGGTGCGACCAACGGGCCGATCAGAGCGACGCCGGCGACGAGCCCGAGCAGCGCGAGGCCGACACACGCGCTCTTGTTCTGGAGGAGAGGTGCGAGCCGGCGCTTCATCGCTCGCGCCATCGTATGGCCGGACGCACGGCTCACGGCTATCGCGGGCTATGCTCGGCGGGTGATCGAGTCGGAGCCCGAGCTTCGCGACGTGATCGGCTCGCCGTCGGCGCTCGTCGCGGGCAAGGTGGCCGGCCGCCTCAACGACCTGACGCGCCAGTTCATCGAACGCTCGCCGTTCCTGTGCATCGCGACGGCCAGGCCGGACGGCGGTCTCGACGTCTCGCCACGTGGCGATCCCGCCGGCTTCGTGCGCATCCTCGACGAGCGGACGCTGCTCCTGCCCGACCGGCCGGGCAACAAGCTCGCAGACACTCTGACGAACCTGCTCGCCGACGACCGGGTGGCGCTGCTCTTCCTGATCCCCGGCGTCGGCGACTCGTTTCGCGTAAACGGCCGCGCCTCCGTGACCGACGACGCGGCTTTGCTCGCTGCCAGCACGGTCGATGGGAAGGCGCCAAAGCTCGGGATCCTCGTTGCGATCGAGGAGGCCTACACCCAGTGCTCGAAGGCGCTGATTCGCTCCGACCTCTGGAACCCCGAGAAGCACATCGGCCGCAACGAGCTGCCGAGCGGCGGCGAGATCCTGCGCTCGATCAGCGATCCGGAGCTCGACTCCGACCAGTACGACCGCGAGCGCGCCGAGCGGTACGCGCGCGGCGAAGGGCTCTACTAGGCGCTTCGGTCAGAGACCGACGACGCCCGACCGTGCGAGGACGGCGCCGTTCGCATCGAGCGCAGCGACCCGGGCCGCCTTCGGCCCGGCCGCGATCGCGATCACGGTCTCGAACTGCTGCTTCGGCACCCTCGGCCCCGCAGTCAGACGATCGGCCGAGGGCCCGCTCTCGAGCTGCCACTGCGCGACCTCCGTGGCGCCGTTCCAGCTCGCGTAGATCAGGTTTCCACCCGCGTTCGATGTCTGGCCGATCCTCGGTTCGAAGTCCGGCGTCGCCCGCCAGGGAAACCGAACCGTCCGGTAGTTCTGGCCGCCGGCCGGCAGCGTCGCATCGAAGACGAGATGACCGTCGTCGGTGTACTCGCTGAAGTACGGCGAAGTGCCCCAGCCGACGAGGACGTTGCCGTTGGGCAGGATCTGCGTGCTGCCGAGCGCGTGAGCGAGCGCGGCCGGGCGATGGACATAGCGGCGGTGGACGGTGGCACGCCGATGCTTGTGGTCGAGCGCGAGCACGAGTGCCTTCGACTGGGGCTCGACCCGCGGCGCTGCGCCGTCGTCGAACAGGCTGACGAGGTTGCCCGGATGGCTCCGGGCATCGTGCTGCCAGGCGAATGCCGTGCCGGGCCCCATGGCGAAGTCGCTCTTCTTGCCGCCGAGACGCCAGAGCACCTTCCCCGTCTCGCCGTCGATCTTGTAGATCGCCCATGTGTTTCGGGCGGAGACGAGGTAGTTCCCGTCCGCGTCGCGTTCGATCGAGTTGACATGGAAGTAGTCGAACTGCGGCCCGACTCGTGCGTGTGACTCGGCGAGGCCCACGTGGTCGAGGCTCCGCCATTCGAAGAGGACGCGGCCGCTTCGCAGCTCGAGCTCCTGAACGAGCCCGCCCACCACGACCCCGTTCTTCCTGCCGCCGTAGGGCCTGAGATCGGCTTCGGCGTGCTCCCAGGCTGTGACGAGCGCCGTATCGCGGTCGGTGAGGAGGAATTCGTGCAGGTCCGAGGGGCGGCCGTTGCCGGCCTCGAGCCGCTTCACCACTCGGTAGCTCGAGTCGAGGATCACGTGGGTCCCCACACCGAGCCCGTGCTCGGTCTTTCCCTCCCACCACGTCAGCACCGGCTTGCCGAGATACGTCGCCGCTCGGAAGTTCAGTGCCACGACGGGCTTCGTCGGGTGGAAGTAGACGACGTGGCCGTCGTTGTCGATCAGCATCGGGCCGCGCGCTCCCGGGCCGGACAGCGGCGCCAGGAACAACAACCCGTCCCCGGTTGCCGCCGCCTCCTGATGGAGCACCGAAACGACGGGAGGCCGTAGGTCGGGCCGCGAGACGAATGCGTGGACGTCGTTCGGGCCGGCCGCCCCCGCATCGGCGAGGCGATCGAGCCCCAGACGGCCGACCGCCGTCAGGCCCACGCCTGCCACGGCCGCCCGGTGGAGAAGCCCGGCGCGTGAGAAGTGCGCGTCTCTCATGCCTGCCCGGCCTGTCCTCGCACGGGATGGACGATGGCGGACGGATCTTAAGGCCGCGTAAACTCCCCGGCCCCGGAGGGCCGGCCGGCCCCGATTCTTGGGGAACCTTTAGGTGAGCCTCAGCCTCCGCTAAGAGGACGGGCTCAGGTTCTCATCATGGTCGTGCGTGCGCTTCCGGTGCCGCCTCAGGTCGAGGTGCGCAAGACGTTGCCGCGGGTCGTTCGTCAGGTGCTCGTTGTCGGGTCGCCCTCGAACCGCACCAACCTCGCGTTGGTCTCGGCGTTCGCGGCGACCGGCCTGTCCGCGCGCGTTCTCGTGCCGGAGGACGTGCAGCGGGAGGTGAGACGCGGCGACCTCGTGCTGAACCGCGTCGACGTCCGCCCGACACTCGACGGACCGGAGGAGGGGCTCTGGGAAGCCGCCTTCGCCGAGCGGCTGGGTGCGAGGCTCCTCAACCGTCCGGCTGCGCTGTATCTCGCCCACGACAAGCTTGCGACCGCGAAGACGCTGCTGCGGTCCCGGGTGGCCCATCCCGCCACGTTCCACGTCTCGGGGGCCATACCGCCCTGCTCTCTGACACCGCCGTACGTCCTCAAGCCTCGCTTCGGGAGCTGGGGCGCCGACGTTCTCCTCTGCCGCGACGACGCCGCGCTCGGGCGGGCGCTCGCGGAGCTTGCCGACAAGCCGTGGTTCGGAAAGCACGGCGCGCTCGTCCAGGAGCTGATCGGGAGCGAGCGCGAGGACCTGCGGGTGCTCGTGGCGTGCGGAGCCGTCGTCGGCGCGGTCCGGCGTGTGGCGTCGGAGGGCGAGTGGCGCACCAACGTCGCCTTGGGCGGCCGGCGCGCCCCGGCGCTGCCCGATCCGGCTGCGTGCCGGCTGGCGCTACGCGCGATCGGGGCGCTCGGTCTCGACTTCGCGGGCGTCGATCTGATCCGGGACGGCACCGGCGCATGGGTCGTCCTGGAGGTGAACGGAGCCGTCGACTTCACACAGGACTACGCGTTCAACGGCGGGCCCGTCCACGAGGAGGTGGTGCGGCGGCTCACGGCGACGTACCGTTCATGAGATGCCACGGCCGGTGACACGTGCGCAATTTCTCCAGGGGGTCGCCGGGGCCGGCGTTGCGGTCGGGCTCGCCGGCGCCTACGCCGGTCGTCTCCTCGGCAACGGCCGGGCGGCGACGCTCGCCGAGGGCAGCGGCGTCCGTTCGTTCGTCTCGCGCCCCGAGCTGCACCCGCCCAGGCTGACGGTTCTCCGCGCCGAGCCGCGCATCGCGCGCGGGCTCCTGTTCCTCGCTCCCTCGGAGGGGCCCGGCCAGCGCGGTGTGATGATCGTCGACGACGCCGGCGAGCCGGTCTGGTTCCATGCCACGAGCGCGCCCGCGATGAACTTCCGGCCGGCGCTGTACCGGGGCAAGCCCGTCCTGACCTGGTGGCAGGGGAACACGGCGCACGGTCTCGGTGACGGGACGCACGTGATCGTCGACCAGTCCTACCGGCGGATCGCGCAATTCCCCGCGGGCGGCGGCCGGCCCGCCGACCTGCACGAGTTTCTGATCACGCCCGAGAACACGGCGTTGATCACGTCGTACGCCAACGCCGACGCCGACCTGACCGCCCTCGGTGGGAAGAAGGACGATCGAGTCGTCGGCGGCATCATGCAGGAGCTCGAGCTCCCGAGCGGGAAGGTGCTCTTCGAGTGGAACAGCCTCGACCACGTGGCGGTCGCGGAGTCCCACGCGCGATACAAGACGCCGTTCGACTACTTCCACATCAACTCGATCGAGCACGACACGGACGGGAACTACCTCGTCTCGGCGCGGAACACCTGGGCCGTGTACAAGCTGGAGCGCAAGTCCGGTCGCGTGCTGTGGCGTCTCGGCGGCAAGAAGAGCGATTTCGTCATGGGGCCGGGAACGCGCTTCGCCTGGCAGCACGACGCACGCAGTCACCACGGCGGAGAGGTGATCAGCCTGTTCGACGACGGAGCCCGGCCCCAGGTCGAGCCCCAGTCGCGCGGTCTCGTGATCGCGCTCGACACCAAGCGAATGCGCGCCACCCTGAAGCGGGCGTACACGCACCACCCGTCGGTGGTCGCCGTCGCCCTCGGCAGCTTGCAGCTGCTTCCGAACGACGACGTGCTCGTCGGCTGGGGCACGCAGCCGTACATCAGCGAGTACACCTCCTCCGGCCGCCTCGTCTTCGATGCCAGGCTTCCGGCCGGCGCCCAGAACTACCGGGCACGCCGCGAGCCGTGGGTCGGCCGCCCCGCAGAGCATCCCCGGCTCGTCCTGTCGGGGTCGTCCGCCTTTGCGAGCTGGAACGGCGCGACCGAGGTGGCGGCGTGGCGGCTGCGCACGGGGTCGACGCGTGCTCGGCTCGCGGCGGGAGCGCGTACGCCGCGGACCGGCTTCGAAACGCGCCTGAACCTGCCTCGTGGGCCAGGCTACGTGAGCGCCCAGGCCCTGGACCACCACGGCCGGGTTCTCGCGACGACGCACACGGTCGCCTTCTGACCGTGGCCGGCGGTCAGCCGCGTCGCGACCGGAGATAGCGTGCGACGAGGAGCGTGGCCGTCACCGTGATGACGAGCCGGACGGCCTTCGATCCCCGCAGCTTCGAGACCCCGCTCGCGCGCTCCTCCATCGTGACCGGCACCTCCTCGAGCCTCAGGCCCGCGTTCGTGACCCGAATCAGCGCCTCCACCTCCGGCGCGCCGCTCCCGAACGGCTCCGCGAGCAGCGGCAGAGCCTTCGCGTTGACCGCGTAGAGCCCGCTCGTCGCGTCTCCGAACGGACGGCCGAGCACGAGCGCCATTGCCCGGCGCAGCGCCGCCGTCCCGACCCTGCGGGCCCGGCTGGGCCGGTAGCGGTAGGCGGGGTAGCCCTCACCCGACACGAAGCGTGACCCGACTGCCACATCGCAGCGATCGGTCCGCACGAGCTCGAGCAGGCGCGCGAGCTCGTGCGCCGGATGCTGACCGTCGGCGTCCACCCGGCCGCAGTATGCGTACCCGTGCTCGAGCGCCCAGCGATAGCCGGCGGCGATGCCGAACCGGAGGCCCATGTTCGAGCCGAGCGAGTGGACCCGAGCGCCGTGCTCGCGGGCGATCTCCGCCGTGCGATCGGTCGACCCGTCGTCCACCACGAGCACGTCGGCCCGTGGGATCTCCGTGCGCAGCGCGTCGAGCACGGCCGGGAGATTGTCCTCCTCGTTCCAGGCGGGAATGAAGACGACGGTATCCCTCACGGCCGTTTCAGCTCAGTCTGAGCCGCCCGCAGCTGGCGGGCCGTCACCGTGAGCGCTCCGAGCTCCCAGGCCAGTGCGCCGGGGGTTGGCGCGACCGGGGCCGGCCGGAAGCGAACCGCGACACCGTGCTCCTCGTAGATGCCGCGAAAGATCCAGCGGGCCCGGAGGAGATGCAACGGAGCACAAATCACGACCGCCTGGGTCACGTCCCGTTCGAGGAGAAGCGGAAGCGTGCGGGCGGCGTTCTCCGCCGTGGTCGAGGCGGTCTCCTCCGTGACGAGCTCGAGTGCCGGGCCTCGCCACAGAGTGCGCATTTGCTCCGCCTCCGACGGACCGTCGTCGGGCGCCCATCCGGTGAACACGACCGTGCGCACGTCGACTCGTCGTGCACAGCGCTCCGCCTCGATCACGAGCCGCCGGCACGCGCGGCTGATGCGGTAGGTGCCGTCTCGTCGGAAGAGCCCGTTTCCGAGGACGACGAGGGCGAGCTCGCTCACGGCCCCAGGCTACGCGGTCGCTTCGCGGTCGCGGCCGGTCGTCGTCCGGCCTTCCACGTCGCAGCCGCAACGAGCCCGACGACCAGGACCGGGACGACGGTCAGGAAGCGGTAGATCAGCGTCGCCGTCACCGCGTCGGCGTTGCTCGCGCCGAACGCCACCAGGATGCCCGTGAGGCCGAGCTCGACGAAGCCGACGCCGCCCGGCGTGATCGGGATCGAGCCGAGAACGCGCGCGAGTGTCCAGGCCGCGAACGCCTCCACGATCGTCACTTCGGCGCGCGGGACGCCGATCGCCCGCAGGGAGGTGAGGAAGACGACGAAGACCGTCAGATGCCCCGCGAGCGTCGCGGCGGTGAGGAAGAACCAGCGTCGGCGAATGAGCACGATCGTCTCCTCGCGGAACCGAACGAACGAGGCCCCGTTCCACTTCACCGGTGCCTTGCGAACGAGCCCCTTCCCCCAGCTGGCGGCGCGGGCGGCGCGGTCGCCGATCTGCCCCGCAAGCCGCCGGCTGGAGAGCCCGACGGCGAACCCCGCGACGATCACCGCGAAGACGACGAGGGCGATCATCGCGACCAGCTCGAGAGTGCGGTTCCGCCCGCCCTCGGCGACGACGCCCGCGACGGCGATGATCGGGAAGCCGAGGATCACGAACTGGTTCCAGACGCCCGTGACGACGACGGCCAACCCGACGGGCCGACCGCTAAAGCCCCAGGCGCGCAGCATCGCGAACGACGTGGCCATCCCCACAGCCGCGCCGCCCGGCGCGACCATCGAGAGTGCGGTCGACGCCAGGGTGGCGCGCGCCGCGTGCAGGTAGCGCAGGCCGGGAAGGGCCGCGACGAGCGGCGGAGCATAGGTGACGAGGTTGAGGATCGTTGCGAGTGTCAGCGCGGCGAGCCACGCCCAGGAGAGCGTCTGGACGACGTCCCAGACGTCTCCGTAGTTCGCGATCCTCGGCAGGGCGAAGGCGAAGACGCCGCCGACGATGAGCACGGAGGCGGCGATGCCGATGATCCGGGCCGCTCCCGTGCGGCGCTTCCGGTGCGCCTCAGCGAGCTCGCCCCGGACGAGCGCGTCCTCAGGGTCGGCCGAGAGGCCCGCTTCCATCTCGCCGGAGGGCACGCGTCAGTATCTCGCGCCCCGAGGTGCATCGTCGGAAGTGGACGCCGCCGGCTCGCTGTGCTGAGATGCAGCGGTGTTCGTGACCGAGGCGGCCGGGTGAGCATCGACGGGCGGAGCCGCGCGCGCAGTCACATCCTGCGCCGGGTAGCGCTGGTCGCGGGCGCTCTCGTGCTGCTGGCTCTCCTGCTGCTCATCTCGGGCCACTGGGTGCTCGGGATCATCGTCGGAGTCCTCGCCGCTGCCGCGGTCTGGGGCTACCTCCAGGCGCGCTCGGTGCGCTAGCCGACCAGCAGCGGGGCCGCCTCGGCGGCCCCGCTTTGGTATCTGCAGGAACTGGCCGGCGACGGCCGGGCTCAGCCGCAGCCGGTGGACGTGCCGCAGTCGCGGCACGTGTAGCACGTGCCGGCGCGCACCATGCGGCCGCCACAGCGGTTGCACTCGATCGCATCCTCGTGCGGATTGAAGAGCGCGGTCTGGCCGGGAGCAGCCGTCTCGGCGTGAGCCGGCTCTCCGTTGGCGATCCGGTCTGCCATCTGCGCCCGCACCTCCATCGAGAGGATGCCCGCCTCTTCCTGCTGGTCGACCGAGAGGAACTTCTTGCCGAACCAACGGAAGATGTAGTCGGGGATCGACTTCGCGGCGCGGATGTCGGCGTCGTTGGTCAGGCCCGAGGGCTCGAAGCGCAGGTGCGAGAGCTTCGAGACGTACACCTCGGGTGGTACGCCGTACTGCAGGCCCATCGAGACCGCGATCATCAGCGAGTTCATCAGGCCCTGCAGCGTCGTGCCGTCCTTGGCGATGTCGACGAAGATGTCGCCGGGGGATCCGTCGTCGAACACGCCGACGTGGATGTAGCCCTCGTACTCGCCGACGCGGAACTTGCGCCCGATCTCGGTGCGATCGTCCGGCAGCCGCCGGCGCTTCGGCGCGGCCATCGCGCCGCCGGCGTGCGTGAGCGACGTCTGCGCGCCGTTCTCGCCCTTCCCGGAGAGCGGTTGGGCGACCTTGCAGTTGTCGCGGTAGATCGCAACAGCCTTGATGCCCAGCTTCCACGACTCGAGGTAGAGCTGTGCGACATCGTCGATCGTCGCCGTCTCCGGCAGGTTGACCGTCTTGGAGATCGCGCCCGAGATGAACGGCTGGATCGCGCCCATCATCCTCACGTGCCCGCGGTAGTGGATCGCCCGCTCGCCGACCGCGCAGTCGAACACCGGATAGTGCTCGCTCTTCACATACGGCGCGCCGACGACCGTGTTGCGTTCGTCGACGAACGCGATGATCTCGTCGACCTCGTTCGGCGCGTAGCCGAGTTTCTCGAGGCCGCCGGCGACCGTCTTGTTGACGATCGTGATCTCGCCGCCGCCGACGAGCTTCTTCGACTTGACGAGCGAGAAGTCCGGCTCCACGCCTGTCGTGTCGCAATCCATCATGAAGCTGATCGTCCCGGTGGGCGCCAGCACCGTCGCCTGTGCGTTTCGGTACCCGTTCACCTCGCCGAGGTCGAGTGCGTCGTCCCAGGAGCGGCGGGCCGCTCCGAGCAGGTCGGCCGGCACCGTCTCCGCGTTTGCGATGTTGCCCACCGCCGCGCGGTGCTTCGCGATCACGCCGAGCATCGCTGCGGCATTCGGGCGGTAGCCGGCGAACGAGCCCATCCGGCCCGCGATCTCCGCCGACTTGCGGTAGGCGCGGCCGGTCATGAGCGCGGTGATCGCGGCCGCATAGGCGCGGCCCTCGTCGGAGTCGTACGCGAGCCCGCGGGCCATCAGCAGCGCGCCGAGATTTGCGTAGCCGAGGCCGAGCTGGCGATATGCCTTCGCGTTGCGCTCGATCTCGGGTGTCGGATAGGAGGAGTTTCCGACGAGGATCTCCTGGGCGAGGAACATCACGTCGCACGCATGCTCGAACGCATCGACGTCGAGCTCGCCGTCCTCGCGCCTGAATCTCATCAGATTCAGCGATGCGAGGTTGCAGGCGGAGTCGTCGATCGACATGTACTCCGAGCAGGGATTCGACGCGTTGATGCGGCCCGTGTTCGGGAGCGTGTGCCACGAGTTGATCGTCGTGTCGTACTGGACGCCCGGGTCGGCGCAGCGCCAGGCGGCCTCGGCGATGTCGTGCAACAGCTTGCGCGCCTTCATCGTCTCGACGACCGTGCCGTCGGTGCGGGCGGTGAGGTTCCAGTCGTCGTCCGCGGCGGCGGCTTCCATGAACGCGTCGGAGACGCGCACCGAGTTGTTTGCGTTCTGGTACTGGATCGACGCCCAGTCGGGCGAGTCGAGCGACATGTCGTATCCGGCTGCCTCGAGGACGCGTGCCTTCTCCTCCTCGTGCGCCTTGCACCAGATGAACTCGATGACGTCCGGGTGGTCGACGTCGAGCACGACCATCTTCGCCGCGCGGCGCGTCTTGCCCCCTGACTTGATCGTTCCCGCCGAAGCATCCGCGCCGCGCATGAACGAGACCGGGCCGGATGCATAGCCACCCTTCGAGAGCTGCTCCTTGGACGAGCGAAGACGCGAGAGATTGACGCCCGAGCCGGAACCGCCGCGGAAGATGATGCCCTCACGGCGGATCCAGTCGAGGATCGCGTCCATCGAGTCGTCGATCGAGAGGATGAAGCAGGCCGAGCACTGCGGCTTCTCTTCGAAGCCGACGTTGAACCAGACCGGCGAGTTGAACGCCGCGAGCTGATTGACGAGGATCGCCTTCAGCTCGTCCTCGAACGTCACGGCCTCGTCATCGTCGGCGAAGTAGCCGCCGTCCCGGCCCCACGTGCCGACGGTGTTGACGATGCGGCTGATCATCTGCTTCACGGACCGCTCACGCTCCGGGCTGGACATGCGGCCCCGGAAGTACTTCTGAGCGACGATGTTCGTTGCGGTCTGTGACCAGAACTTCGGAAACTCGACGTCCTTCTGCTCGAAGGCGGGCCCGTTCTTGCCCGGGATGTGCGCGTCGCGGATCTCCCACTCGACCTCGTCGTAGGGGTCGCGGCCCTCGATCGTGAACCGTCGCTTCACGGTCAGGGTGGCGTCCTCGTCGACAACGTGGTTGACGAGCTCGACGGGATCGATCTGGACGGTCGTTTCGTGCTCTACGGACGCCATCTGTGTCGCCTCCTCCATACGCACGGTCTCCGCGTGCGAACCTCGATAGTTCGGTGATCCGAAAGGGAGACGGAGCGTAGAGCGGTCCTCGGACAGCACATCGTACCGCCGGCCGAGGGGCCGAAGATGGGGTTTACGGAGCCTGTTTCCGGCCCTGCATCCGCTTCGCGAGCAGACCTGCGCCGCCGGCGGCGACGAGCAGGATCGCGAGGCCGCCGAGGACGAGCAGCGGCAGCGGGAGCGACGAGGCGCTGGAGGAGGAGTTCAGGTCCTGGGCGACCCCGCCGAGCCCCTTGTCCGGCTGCCGGCCCGGGGCGGCGCTCGTGGTCGTCGCCGCCGTCGTCGTCGTCTTCGTCGTCGTCCCCGTGGTCGCCGTCGGGCTCGTGGTCGGCGTGGTCGCCGGCGGCGTGACCGGGCTGTTCGGCTGGACCGTCTGGCCGGCCTTCTTCTCCTTCGCGATCGCGCTCTGCAGCGCGCGGAGGATGTCGTCGTGCGCGCTCGAGTAGGTCTGCACGTCGGCCGGCAGATGGTGCAGCGCGTCCTGGTAGCAGTGGACTGCGTAGGTGTGGTCGATGCGGCCGTCGTACCAGTCGTTCAGGAGCACCTTCCAGCACGGGGTCGCGGCCGCGGCGGGAGAGGCGTGGGCGACGGCGGCGAACAGCGCGACGGCGGCGATCGTCACACGTACGAGCAGCTTCAGCGACGGCACGAGGAAGCCGAGCGTACGACGTTGCTGTAAGGCTTTTGTGAGCGATCCGGGCACGTCGCCGGGGGATGGTAGCTTCGCGCGGGATGCGGGCGATCAGGGAACTGCCGCTCGTCGCGCCCCTCGCCCTTGCCGGCCTCGCGATCTTCTTCGGCGGCGGCCCTGGGAATGCCTCGATCATGTGGTTCGGGGGCGGCGCCCTGCTGATCGTCCTCGTGCTTCTCGCCACCCAGGGGGCGCCGGGCGGAGCGCTCTCACTGCTGCCGCTCGCTGCTCTCGCCGCCTGGCTCGGGCTCACGATCTCGTGGTCGTCGCTGCCCGACCGCTCGTGGGACTACGCGGACCGAGCGCTCGTCTATCTCCTCTTCGCGGCGCTCGGGCTGTGGCTCGCCTCGCGCACGCGAGAGCTCGCGAACGGTCTCTGCATCGTGCTCGGCGCAGTCGTCGTGTGGTCGCTGCTCGGGAAGGTGCTGCCGTTCGTGCACGATTACGGCCCGCCCGAGCCCGCGCGGCTGAGCGCTCCGGTCGGACTGTGGAATCAACTCGCCGTGCTCGGCGCGTTCGCGCTGCCGCTTGCGCTGTGGCGGCGGCGTCTCGCGGGGACGCTGCTCGCCTACGGCTGGATCGTCGCCCTGCTCCTCACCTATTCGCGCGGTGGGATCCTGACCGCGCTCGTCGTCGTCGCCGCCTGGCTCGCCCTGGACGACGAGCGCATCGAAAGCGCGGCGACGCTCGTGGCCGCGGCGGTCCCGGCTGCGGTCGTGGCGGCGATCGCGTTCGTGTTGCCCGGCGTGACGAGCGATGGACAGTCGGCGCACGTGCGCTGGCGCGACGGCGTCGTCTTCGGAGTGGCGCTGCTCGCCGGGGCAGGCGCAGCGTCGGTGCTGGAGCGGTTGCCGCGTCCGCGGGTCACGCCGATGCTCCTCCGGAGCCTGCTCGGAGCTGCGCTGCTGATCGCGGCCGCCGTCGTAGTCGTCGTCGCGGTGAAAGGCGCCGGTTCGGGAGCCGTCGGAAACAACGGCGGCCGGCTCGGGTCGACGAGCTCGAACTTCCGCTTCGTCTGGTGGCGGCAGGCCTGGAACGGGTTTCGCGGCCACGAGCTCGCCGGCACGGGCGCGGGCACGTTCCACCTCGCGAACCTCCGCTTCCGTGGGAGCTATCTCGACTTCACCACCGAGCCGCACAACCTGCCGTTGCAATTCCTCGCCGAGGCGGGCATCGTCGGTCTCGCGCTGCTCCTGCTGAGCGCGGCCGCGCTGCTCCGGGGCAGTTTCGGCCGTCATGGCCACGAGCTCGCGCTGGCGCTCGTCCTGCCCGCGTATCTCCTGCACTCACTCGTCGACGTCGACTGGGACTTCATCGCCGTGTCGGCGCTCGCGTTTCTCGTTGCGGGTGCGCTGGTCGGCAGGCCCGCGTCGCGCCGGGTGCAGCTGTTCCCCATGCTCGCGGCCGCCGGTGCCTCGTTGCTTCTGTTCGGCCTGCTGCTCCTGCCGTGGCTCGGGGAGCGCTGGTCGGACGAGGCGGCCGTGGCGCTTTCGCCCAAGCAGGCGATCACGCTCGCAAAACGGGCCCGCTCCGTCGACCCGCTCCTCGTCGAGCCGCTCCTCACGCTCGGGTTCGCGTCGGACCTCGCCGGAAGGCCGCGCGTCGCGCGGGCGTACTACGCGCAGGCGGTGCGCGCGCAGCCGAAGAACCCCGACACGCTCCTCGAGGCCGGCCTGTTCGAGCTGGCGCACGGCTGCCCGCGCCGGGCCTACGCGTACCTGGAGCCGTTCACGGAGCTCGACCCACAGGAGCGGCAGGACAAGGGCGGCGACGCCTACCGGCGCGCGCGCGACCTCGTCAACACCGGCAAGCCGACCTGTTAGAGGCTCTTACGCGGCGCCGAGCACGACGGCGAGCTTGCCGCCGTGCAGAGCCGACGACCTCATGCCGTCGAGCGGCCCGACGATGTGCACATGCAGGTCGTGGGCGAGCCGGACGCCTTCGGCCTCGTAGCCGCGTTTGTACATCACGACCGTCGTCGCGTAGTCCTGGCGGGCCGCGTTGCCCTTGCCGCGGATCGGGTAGCCGAGCCCCGAGAGCTTCACGGCGGCGGCCGACGCGGCACCCGTGCGGCCGTTCCCGTTGAAGACGAACACCCCGGTCGCCGACCGGAGCAGCTTCGGCTTGGCGACGTGATGCTTCTTGACATGGGCGGCGGGCGCCTTCTTCTTGGCGGCCGGAGCGAGCGCCGCCGCCTGCGCGTGCTGTCGCACGGCGTGGGCGAGGGGCTTTGCGAGCAGGAGGAGCGCCAGCGCGATCACGATGATCAGCTCGAGCGCGGCGACGAGGCTCGCGACGAGGGTCGCCGTCCGCCAGGGGCGGATCAGTGCGTCAGCTTGGAGCGGCGCGTCCATGGGCGGGACCCGATTCGCCCTTCGAACATCGTCTCCTTCAGCTGCCCGTGCGCTCCGTCATCCAGGCCCACGTGCAGGCGAGGCCGTCCTCGAGCGAGACACGCGCGCGCCAGCCGAGCTCGCGCTCGATCAGCTGCGCGTCGAGCACGGAGCGCTGCACGTCGCCGAGCCGTGCGGGCTCGTGCCGCGGCGCCTGGTCGCTCCCGGCCACACGGGCACACGCGGCATGCAGATCGGCGACCGTCGTGTCGTGCCCCGTGCCGACGTTGTACGGCCCGCCGTCGCGGCCGACGGCGGCGAGGAGCGAGCCGACGATGTCGTCGACGTAGACGAAGTCGCGCGCCTGCGTGCCGTCGCCGAAGATCACTGTGTCGCCGCCGCGGGCCAGACGCTCGAGGAAGATCGCGACCACTCCCCCCTCGAGGCCCGAATCCTGCCGTGGCCCGTACACGTTCGCGAACCGGAGGGCGATGTGGCGTGTGTCGTGGATGCGGTTCCAGCCGGCCAGGTACTCCTCGCCGCAGCGTTTCGCGATGCCGTACGGCGAAAGGGGCAGGAACGGCGTCCGCTCGGTGGCCGGCTCCGGGCACTCGCCGTAGCCTGCGCCGCCGGAAGAGGCGAAGATCACCTGGGCCCCGGGTGCGGCGCCGAGCACGTTGACGGTCCCCACGACGTTGACCGCCGCGTCGTATTCCGGGCGCTGCATCGACGTCTGCACGTCGGCCTGCGCCGCGAGGTGGAAGACGACTTCGCCTTCGACCGAGAACGGCTCGCGGATGTCGTGCTCGAGGAGGGTGGCGGCCGGGTTGAGGTTCTCACGCTTCCCGGAGGCGAAGTTGTCGACCACCGTGACCGAGTCGCCGCGGGCGAGCAGCGCGTCGACCAGGTTCGATCCGATGAACCCCGCGCCTCCTGTGACGACCGTCCGCATCGAGGCCGTAGATTAGGCGTGGAATGTTCGTCACGTTCGAAGGTGTCGACTGGTCCGGCAAGAGCACGCAGGCCGAGCTCCTGGGGGACTGGCTGCGCGAGCAGGGGCGAACGGTGCTGTCGACGCGCGAGCCGGGCGGCACGGCGGTGGGCGAGGCGGTCCGCCAGGTCGTCCTCCACGGGCACGACATGACGCCCTGGGCCGAGGCGGCGCTCTATGCCGCCGCCCGCGCCGACCACGTTGAGCAGGCGATCCGCCCCGCGCTCGAGCGCGGCGAGGACGTCGTCTGCGACCGCTACCTCGACTCGTCGGTCGCCTACCAGGGCGCCGCGCGCGGCCTCGGCGAGGACAAGGTGCTGGATCTGAACCTCACGGTCACGCGCGGGCTGCTGCCCGACCGCACCTTCCTGCTGCTGCTCGATCCCGAGGAGGCCCTGGCCCGCGGCGGCGGGGAGCCGGATCGCATCGAGCGTGAAGGAGAGGACTTCATGCGCCGGGTCGACGGGGCCTACCGCTCGCTCGCAGCCGTGTCGCCGACCCGAATCGTCGCGCTCGACGGCGGCCGGCCGGCCGACGAGATCGCGAAGGAGGTCCGTGAGCACGTCCGTGGGCTTCTCTGAGCACGCCGAGGCCGCCCGGCTGCTGGAGGCCGCTCTGCGGGAAGGGCCCGCTCACGCCTACCTGTTCCACGGCCCGCGGGGGGTGGGCAAGCGGCAGGTCGCGCGCGCCTTCGGCCATGCCCTCCTCGGCACCACGCGCGAGTTCCACCCCGACCTGTACGAGCTCGATGCGCTCGGCGAGATGATTCGGATCGACGCGATTCGCGAGCTGCGGCGCGACCTGCACATGCGGCCCTTCGAGGCCGACCGGCGCGTCTACCTCGTGCATCGCGCGCACCTCCTGAACGAGGACGCCGCCGATGCGCTGCTCAAGGACCTCGAGGAGCCGCCCCCGTACGCGGTGATCGTGCTGATCGCCGACGACCTCGGCCCGCTGCCCTCGACGATCCTCTCCCGCTGCCAGCTCGTCCCGTTCCGTCGGCTCTCCGAGCGCTCGATCCGGGAGCTCGTCGACGCGCGGGCTCCACAGCTCGACGACGAGAGCCGCGCCTCGCTCGCGCGCGTCGCCGCCGGTCGCCTCGACCGCATGGAGCGCCTGCTCGACCCTGCCGCCGCCGCGCGGCGCGACGCCCTCGTCGAGCAGGCCCGAGCCGTCTATCGCGCCGAGCCGTTCGACGCCGAGCAGGCAGCGGCCGTGCTGCTCGCGAACGCCCAGGGGCGTGCCGCCGAGGCGCGCGAGACCGAGGAGGCGCGGATCGCCGACCTCGAGCTGAGCGCACGTGATGCGGAGCAGCGCGTGAAGCGCGCCGCCCGCGGCGCCGAACGCGAGGAGCTCCTGGCGCAGCTCGAAGAGCTCGAAGCCTGGTATCGCGACCTCGTCGCGGTCGCCGTCGGGGCTGAACGCGCTGCGGTCCATCTCGACAAGCTCGCCGTGCTCCGCGAAGACGCGAGCCGCGACCGCCTGGTCGGTGCGGAGCGGGCGGCCGAGGCCGTTCGCGAGACCTGGCGCGGCTTCGAGGAGCTGAACCTGGCACCGCAGCTGGCGCTCGAGGCGCTGTTCGTCCAGCTCGCCCGCGAGCTCGCCGGCTGAAATCGCTCATCGGCCGCGGTCGTCGCGGCCGTGCGTCAGTCCAGGTGCTCTGCCGTGCGTCTGCGGTCGACCACGTAGGCGACGAGCCACACGGCGCCGAAGACCGCCGCGATCGCCACGACCGGCCCCCACGTGTACCAGGCCCAGCCGAGGAACAGGAAGACCAGGGCGCCCGCGACGCATACACCGACGATGACGCCGAACATCTTGAGCCAGAATGTTGCCTCCATGGCGCCAACTCTTGGGTGCCGCTGCCGGCACGGCATCATCCCGACGGGATGAAGTCGCCAGCGGGCGAGTTGGCACTTCCGTCGCCACGGGGTATCCCTTTACTCTGACCGGGCTCGGTTTCTCAAGGTGAAAACGCTCACGCTCTACCTCATCTTCGCTGCGCTGGCGCTCTCTCTGGCCGGCACTGCGAGAGCGGGTACCGGCTCCTTCACGTCGAGTGATCCGCTCCTGAATCAGATCTGGCAGTCAGGTAATCAGACCGCTGCCGATATGCTCGCACCCGGCGGTCAGACCTACGATGCGATCGGGGACTACTGCCCCACTCCGGCAGGAATGACCGTCATTCTCGACGGCACGATCCGTGATCGTTGTCCGTACATCGGTGACGAGTCGGTCATCGACCAGACCTATAACGCCACCGACCCTCGGTGGGGCATCCAGCGGAACATGCTGGCTCTCTTCGGCGCCGCACAGAAGAATAGTGGAGCTATTCCCTCCTCTCCGACCCGCGCCGGCAGAGTGCTCTTCGATTACAGCGGTTATTGGCTCATTGCCCTCCACAACTATGTCTTGTATTCGGGCGATATTGCGTTCGCCAATCAGCAGTGGCGGCGTGTTCTTCGGTTGATGAACGGCTGGTATCCCTCCAAGCTGGGCGCGGATGGCCTGCTCCACAACGACCTCGGCCACAGTGATTACGCCTTCCTTCGTCGCCATGGCGACACGGTTGCGTATTACAACGCCGAGTATGTCTACGTGCTCAAGCAGGCGGCAGAGCTTGCTGGTTGGCTCGGATATCCCGGTCAACAGACCGGATGGCTCGGTCGAGCTCAGGCCGTCACTCGGGCGTTCTCCGCCTTCTGGGATAGCGCGAATGGTGTGTTCACCGACACCACGGTCGATCATCTGACGCATCCCGAGGATGGCAATTCATTCGCAGTGATCGCGGGTATCACCAGCCCCGACCAGGCAACGTCGGCACTCAACTACCTGTGGGCGCACGACACCTACTCCTACGGCGAATCGATCTCGGACGTGCCGACGTGGGACGATCCGGCATGGGGCTATCAGTCCAACATGCGGGTCTATCCGTTCATCGGCTACTACGAGCTTCTCGCCCGGTTCCAGACCGGGATGGATGATTCGGCGCTCGATATGATTCGGCGGGAGTGGGGTTACATGTCGCAGAATGGCCCGGGCACCGATTGGGAGCTGATCGGGCCATTCGGAGGCGGCCCGACCGACAGCCGCCTTGGCGGTGGATTCGACATCGGCTGGTCGACCGGCGCGACTCCGGCGATCACTCAGTACATCCTGGGCGTGCGGCCGACCAGCCCTGGTTATGCCACCTACGTCGTCCGGCCGCATCCCGGTAAGCTCGAGTGGGCCAAGGGTGACGTCGTGACCCCCCGTGGGCTCCTCCATGTGGCGTGGAAGTATGGGGCGGTGACGACCAAGACGGTCACGTACACCAAGAAGAACGGCAAGAAGATCAAGCACGTCAAGTCCACGACGACGACTCAACTCATCGTCTCCTCGTCGTTCGCCAAATAACGCCCAGGCTATTCCTGCGTGAACTCAGGACCGATTCGGCTCGAGTAATCGGCTCCTGCCACGCCCGGCTGGCCGTGCCCGAGCTCGCGGAAGGCTACCTGCCCCCGACGAGCTCATGCGTGAAGCCGAGGCGGTCGCGCAGGCTCGCGACACGACGAAAAGCGAACTCGTGCGCGATGCGCTACGGCGTCAGGTCGGGCTCGAGCAGCTCCGCGAGCTGCAGGGATACGGGCGCCGGCAGGCCGAAAAGCGCGGCGTCGGCCCGGAGGACGCCGAGTCACTCGTCGACGAACTGCGCGGCAGATCGGCCTGAGCCCCCGCGCGTTCTTTGCGACACCAACGTTCTCGTTTCGGCGCTCGTCGCCAGCGGGCCGGCAAGCCGTGTTCTCGAAGAGACGATCGACGGCAGCCTGGAGCTCCTGATCCCTGTCCCGTTCTCGACGAGCTGGATCGGGTGCTCGTCGACAAGCTCGGCTTTGATCGAGATCGCTTCCGGGATACACGACGGCTACTCGAACACATTGCTTCTGCCCAGCCTCCGCTGCCTGAAGAGGCCATCTCGATCACGGGAGATAGAAGCGATGACGTCGTTCTCGCCTGCGCTGTCGAAGCGGACGCGGACATCCTCGTCACAGGCGACAAAAAGCATCTGCTTCCACTCGGCAAGTACCGCGGAGTCCGACTGCTCACACCCCAAGCGCTTCTCGCGGAACTCCGAAAGCACGACCCATGAGCTTCGCGCGCGAGCCGACGCCGGCAGTGCGGAGAATGGCTGTTGCCGTTGGCGCTCTCGAACCACTGATCTTTCATGAGCGCCGTTTGCGCCTGTCGGGACGTCGAGCCGCCCTGCTGCGTCACCTGCCCGCGTCGAAGCCCGTGCGTCACGGTGCGTCACCGCCGGGAACGAGCCGGTAGCCCCTGACACGCAAACCCGCATGAATCCTAGAGCCGACGGGGAGACTCGAACTCCCGACCCCTTCATTACGAGTGAAATTCGCCTCCTGGTTACCGAGCCGAATCTCGCTCAAAACCTGAGGTTTAGGTCGTCACTGCTGGTCGCATTTACGCACTTCCGATGCCCCCGTGTGGCATCCGTGTGTCACCCGAAACCTCGATTTTGAGGGCACGCCAACACGCTCGGGGAGTTGATCCCACACTCTCGGCGGCAGCCGAGAGGATACCGTCAACGAGCCGTGCATCTCGTGAGCGATCGGTCGGGTGAGAGCATCGCCGCGCTCCTGCTTGAGCCAGTTGTAGATCGTCGTCTCGGTCATCCCCCGAACGCGACTCCACCAAATCGGGGGTACTGCGAAGGTCTCCGTCAAACCCGGGACGCCTCATTGACGCTTGTGTGCTCTTTGTTCGTGACTCGATTGTCGAGGCTAGTAGCATTCCACCACGATGCGAACCTTTGAGCGCTGGAGAGCGTGAGCAGCTTCGCGGGCCCTCGCGGATGACGGCTCTTGCTCGAGGGTCGAGGATGCCGGAAGACCGCATCCGGGCCGAGGACGACGGTGCCGCTGCGGATGTGCGCCTGGTAGGCGTCTCCAAGCACTTCCGGGAAACAGTCGCCGTCGCCGGAGTCGACCTGGAGATCTTGCACGGTGAGTTCTTCAGCCTGCTCGGGCCGTCGGGCTGTGGCAAGTCGACGACGCTTGCAATCATCGGCGGCTTCGAGGAGCCGAGCCGCGGTGCCGTCTATCTCGGGGCGCAAGCGATGAACCGCGTGCCCCCATACCGCCGCGACGTGAACACGGTCTTCCAGTCGTACGCGCTCTTCCCTCACCTCGACGTCCACGCGAACGTCTCCTTCGGTCTCCGGCGGCGGAAGCTCGACCGGGGCGAGATCCGCCGTCGGGTCGCAGACGCGCTCGAGCTCGTCGGCCTCACGGGCCTCGAGCAGCGCAGGCCGGGCCAACTCTCCGGCGGCCAGCAACAGCGGGTCGCGCTCGCACGGGCGCTCGTGAACGAGCCCCGCGTCCTGCTGCTGGACGAGCCTCTCGGCGCGCTTGACCTGAAGCTGCGCAAGCAGATGCAGGTCGAGCTGAAGCGGATCCAGCGCGAGGTCGGCGTCACCTTCCTCTACGTCACCCACGACCAGGAGGAGGCGCTCGCGATGAGCGACCGCCTCGCCGTGATGAACGGCGGCCTGATCGAGCAAATCGGCTCGCCCGAGGAGGTCTACGACCGGCCGGCGACCGAGTTCGTCGCGGAGTTCCTGGGTGCGTCGAACCTGCTGCCCGGCACGATCGTCGCCGTCCAGGAAGGCGTCGCACGGGTTGCGCTGGACGACGGCCCGGAGGTGTCGCTGCCCGCAGCGCGCCTACACCCGGGCCGCGAGCAGGTCAAGGTGGGCGTCCGCCCCGAGAAGGTCCGGCCGGCCCGGGACGCCACCCCGCGTGCCCCCGACGAGAACGAGGTCCTCGGCCGCGTCGTCACGTCGACCTACCTCGGCCTGGGGCACCAGCTCGCGGTCGCGGGCCCCGGGGGCGTCGAGCTGATCGTCTACATCCAGAACGACGGCGAGGAAACGCCGCGCCCCGGTGAGGAGGTGCGGCTGCGGTGGCGCCACGAGCACACGTTCGCCGTCTAGCCGGCGAAGAACCGGCCGACGAAAGGAGAGTGTGGTGAACGAATTCGAGCAGCTGGACAGCCTCGAAGCCGCCCTTACGCGGGGACTTACCCCGGAACGGCTCTCGCGGGGGCAGTTCCTCCGCCGAGCCGGTCTCGGCGGAGCAGCCGCGATCGGCCTCGGCTCGGTGCTCAGCGCCTGCGGAGTCGGGGGCACCGCGGCGAAAACCTCCGCCACGACCACCACGGCCGGGGGTGTTGGCTCGGCCGCGTGGTGGGCGAAGCAGCAACAGCAGGGCGTCCTCGACTTCGCCAACTGGCCGCTCTACATCGACACCGACCATGGCAAACACCCGTCGCTCGCGCAGTTCTCGAAGGAGACCGGGATCACGGTGAACTACAGGGAAGTGATCCCGGACAACGCGCCGTTCTACGCGAAGATCGAACCGACGCTCCAGGCGGGCCAGTCGATCGGCTACGACATCATCGTGATGACGAACGGCTGGCAGCTGACCGAGCTGATCAACCACGGCTGGCTGATCCCGCTCGACCACTCGCAGCTCCCGAACTTCGCGAAGTACGCGAGCCCGATCGTCAAGAGCCCCTCCTACGACCACGCCAACACGTACACGGTCGCTTGGCAGTCGGGATTCACCGGGATCGCGTACGACCCGAGGCTGACCGGGCGTGAGATCACGTCGATTCAGGATCTCTTCGACCCGAAGTTCAAGGGGCACGTCGGGATGATGAGCGACAACACCGAGCTCGGGAGCGCCGGGCTGATCGCCCTCGGGATAGACCCGGTTACCTCGACAACCGCCGACTGGAAGAAGGCCGCGAAGCTCCTCCAGAAGCAGCGCGACGACGGCCTCGTCCGGCAGTACTACGACCAGAGCTACATCAAGGCCCTCGAGAACGGCGACACCTGGATCAGCCAGGCGTGGTCGGGCGACATCTTCCAGGCCAATGCATCCGGCTATCCCCACCTGAAGTTCGTCGTGCCGACAGAGGGGGTCATGCACTGGACGGACAACATGATGATCCCGCTCCATGCGAAGCACCCGGTCGACGCACTGAAGTGGATGAACTTCTACTACCGGCCGGAGATCGCCGCCGAGGTGGCCGACTGGGTCAACTACATCTGCCCGGTGCCGGCGGCGAAGCCGGTGATCGCGAAGCAGCTCGACGATCCAGCCGTTGCGTCGAGCCCACTCGTCTTTCCGACGAAGGCGATGGCGGCGAAGGCACACGACTACTACACGTTCAAGAACTACGACGAGTTCAACACCTGGAACCAGACGTTCGACCCGATCATCCAGTCGTAGAACCGGTGGAGCCGCGCCGCCGAATGCTCGCGCCGTACCTGCTCGGAATGCCCGGCGGGGTCTACCTGCTCCTGTTCTTCGTCGTCCCGCTCTTCGCCATCCTGTCGGTGTCGCTTCAGACTGGGAATCCCGACACCGGCTTCACGCTCACCTGGCATTGGCACGAGTACGTCACCGCGTTGCGGCTGTACCACACCCAGTTCGTACGCTCGTTCGAATACGCGGCGGTCTCGACCGTGCTCGCGCTCGTGCTCGCGTATCCGATGGCGTACTGGATCGCCTTCCACGGCGGGCGCCACAAGTCGACGTACCTGCTGCTGGTCCTCCTCCCGTTCTTCGTCTCGTTCGTGATCCGGACGCTCGCCTGGCAGTTCATCCTCTCCGACCAGGGGTTCGTGCTCGGCACCCTGAAGGACTGGCACCTGCTGCCGCAGTCGACGCACGTGCTCTCAACCCGCACTGCGGTGATCGCAGGCCTCACCTACAGCGCACTCCCGTTCATGACCCTGCCGCTCTACGTCGCGCTCGAGCGGATCGACCGGCGGCTCGTCCAGGCTGCCGGCGACCTCTACGCCAAGCCGGCGTCCTCGTTCCTGCGTGTGATTCTGCCGCTCTCGGCGCCCGGCATTTTCGCCGGCTTCCTGCTCGTCTTCGTCACGAACGTCGGCGACTATGTGAACGCGGCGATCCTCGGCGGCCCGGGCACGACGATGATCGGCAACGTGATCCAGACGAGCTACCTGCAGAACTTCGACTATCCGATGGCGTCGACGCTTTCATCGCTTCTGATCGCGGGGACGCTGATCGTGATCTTCCTCTACGCGCGCGCGTTCGGGGCCGAGCGGATCCAGGAGTACGCGTGAGCACGGCCGCACCGCTCGATCCGCGTCCGGCCCGGATCCGGCCGGCACGGTTCCTGCTGCCGATCTACACCTGGCTCGTGATCGCGTACACCATCGTCCCGATCGGTGTGATGGTCGCGTACGGGTTCAACCAGGCGCCGTCCGGCCGACTCACGTTCAGCTGGCTCGGCTTCACGACCGAGTGGTACCGGCACGTGTTCGACATCCCCGACCTGACCGGAGCGATGGTGAACTCGCTCGAGCTCGCGACCCTCTCCACGCTGATCTCGCTCGTCCTCGGTGTGCCGCTCGCGCTGGCGCTCGCCCGCTACCGCTTCCGAGGCTCCGGCGCGGTCAACTCCGTGATCTTGATCGACATCGCCGCGCCCTCGGTTGTCGTCGGAGCATCGCTGCTCGCGTTCTTCATCACGCTCAACGTCGCCCGCGGCCTGGGGACGATCCTCGTCGCGCACGTCGCGTTCAACGTTGCCTACGTGGTGGTGATCGTCGGCGCCCGCGCGGTCAGCCTCGACAGCTCGATCGAGAAGGCCGCGGCCGACCTCGGCGCCGACCCGTGGACGGCGTTCCGCACGGTGACGCTACCGCTGCTCGCCCCGGGCATCGTCGCGGCGGCACTCCTCGCTTTCGCGATGTCGATCGACGACTTCATCATCACGCAGTTCGTCGCCGGCCAGACGCTCACGTTCCCGTTGTGGGTCTACGGGGCCGTCAAGGTCGGGATCCCGCCGCAGGTGTTCGTGATGGGGACGCTGATCTTCGCCGCGGGCGTCGTGATCGCGATCGCGAACAGCATCTTCCAGCGGCGCACGACCGTCTAGCCATCTAGCTGTCGAAGCCGAGGCCGGCCCGGTCGAGCGCGCGCAGCCAGACGCCGCGGCGGCCGGTACGGTCCTCGCGGGCGAGCTCGCGACGCGTGAGCGAGATCCCGAGCCAGCGCAGCGGCTCGGGTGGAAACGAGCGGGGGCTGCTGCGGACGAGCTCGAGCCGGGTCAGCTCGGTGTCGCGTCCGTCGACCAGGTCGAGCGCGACCCGAGCCCCGAATCGGCTCGCGCCGACGCCGAGCCCGGTAAAGCCCACCGCGTAGGCGAGCCGCCCACCGAGACCCGTACCGAAGGTGACGCAGAAGCGGCTGCACGTGTCGATCGCGCCTCCCCAACGGTGGGTGAAGCGGATCCCGTCGAGCTGAGGGAACACGGTGAGGAAGTTGCGGGCGAGGGTCGCGTGGGTGCGCGGGTGCTGGTCGCGGTGCGGGCCGAGGTCGCCGCCGAAGTAGTAGACGGCGTCGTAACCGCCCCAGAGGATTCGGTCGTCGGCGGTCAGCCGGTAATAGTGGAATTGGTTGCTCCGATCGGAGAGCCCCTGCCGGCGCCGCCAGCCGATCGCGTCGCGCTGCTTCGCAGAGAGGGGCTCGGTCATCAGCACGTAGTCGTAGACGGGGACGACGATCCGCCTGATCGGGCGCACGATCGGCGGAAAGGCTGCGGTCGCGAGCACACAGCGGCGGCTGCGGATGCATCCTGCGAGCGTCGACACGAGGACGCCGGCCCCTTCGCGGGCAACACCAGTCACCTGCGTCCGCTCGTAGAGACGGACACCCGCCCGCTCGGCAGCGTCCGCGAGCCCCCAGGCGAGCCGGGCGGGGTTCACGAGCGCGCTGCCGTCCCTGTCCCAGACGCCACCGAGGTAGGTGGGCGAGGCGATCTCGTTCCGGAGCTCGTCACGACCGAACTCGACGACGTCGTGGCCGTGACGACGCAGCGACTCGGCATGCTCTGCGACGCCGGGAAGCTCGTGCGGCCGCGTCGCGATCGAGAGCTCGCCGGTCGCCTCCCAGTCGGCGTCGATGCCATAGACACGAAGCGAGTCGCCGATCGCCGCCAGGTTCTCCGCTCCCAGTTCCTCGAGCCGTCCCAGCTCCCGCGGAAAGCGAGCGGCGCCGTTCGCGATCCCGTGCGTGAGCGAAGCGTCGACGAAACCCCCGTTCCGGCCACTCGCGCCCGAGGCGATCCGGTCGCCTTCGAGCAGGACGACCGCACGGCCCGACTCGCCCTCGCAGGCCTGCAACGCCGTCCAGAGCCCAGTGAAGCCACCCCCGACGACGACGAGGTCGGCCTCGGCATCCCCTTCGAGGGGCGGCCGCGCGGCCGGACGGTCGGGATCGTCGAGCCAGAAGATCGACGGCGCCGCGTCTCGAAGCGCCGCCGTCGCCGACTCGATCCCGTCCGTCACGGATCCCAGTCTGTCGGAAACTTTCCCCTAAAGGGCGCCATTATTGGTGTCGCGCCTCATGCGGCTGCGCGGTGGTATTCGTGGCGAGGCGGCCGAGCCGGTCGCGACGTTCGACCTCGCCGTCAGGCGATCTCTCCGGGCGCTCGTCGGGTTCGGGCGGCCCGAGTCAAGCGCGAGATGCGTGAGGGGTTTCAAAATGTTGGTTCATGCTGCGGCTCGGCGGTATTCGTGGATCACGCCACCGAGTCGATCGCGACGTTCGATCTCGCCAGCGGTCGGTTGACCGGCAAGGCAGTTGAGCCCGTAGCGTGGACACTCGATTCTGGGGCGCGAGCCCTAGAGGAGGTGTCGTTGATGGCTCGTCCGTCCAGGTGCACGCCGGTGTTTCGCCGCGAGGCGCTCGAGCTGATCCGTTCGTCGGGTCGTCCGATCGCCGAGGTCGCCCGAGTCTAGAAACCCGACCCCACAAAACCGGGGCTACAGCACCACATAGCAACCGCGAGGCTTGGGCCCGGGGCTATGTCGGCTGCGGCTCGGGAACCTTCGCCTCGGCGTCGGGGTCGACGCGCGCGTCGATGTAGGCCGTCATGGCTTCGCTCACGAGGTAGGCGACGACGACGGCGATCACGACGAGCGGCGCCACTACGAGTCCGGCTTTGGCCGAGAGGAGGGTCGCGATCATCACCGAGGCGAGCGGCAGGCGCAGGACGGAGACGCAGGCCGCGCCGACGAGAGCGGCGACGGCCGGTGTCTCCGAGTAGCCGGGCAGGTGCGCCGCCATCAGGCCGGCGACGACGCCGAGGAAGATGGCGGGGAACGTGGGGCCGCCGCGAAAGCTGCTCAGCGAGACGCTCCAGGCGAGCCCCTTGAAGATCAGCAGGAGCGCCAGCGACGAGGGCGAGATCGTGCCGGCCGAGCTGAAGAGCGCGGAGAAGGAGCTCTCGCCGGAGAACAGGACTGCGTTCGGCGGGTAGCCGGTCGCTTCGGCATAGGCGATCGCGAGGCCGCCGACGGCGAGGCCTGCGGCGATCGTGAGCACGAACCTCCGTGTCCGCACGAACCGGAGCACGAGGCGGGCGAGCTCGAGCACGCCGAAGACGGTGACTGCGGTCGCGATCGAGAGCAGCACCGTCCAGCCGAAGTCGCCGAACCCGGGGCCGCCGTAGGCAGGTAGCGGGAACGGGCTGAGCGACCAGGCCGCCGTGCTGAACCCGGACCACGAGCCGAGCCCGATGAAGATGAGCGAGCCGATCCCCGCGGCGACGAGGCCGGGGAGGAGGACGAGCGCCAGGGTGGGCCCGCCGAGGCCGGTCGCCTCGATGATCAGTACCGCGCCGATCACCGGAGAGCCGAAGATCGACGAGACGGCCGCGAAGGCGCCTGCGGCGGCCATCAACGCCAGCACCTGATTCGGTGCGTCGCGTCGCAGGAGCGAGACGGTGAGGATGCCGAGGCCGGTTCCCACCGCGATCAGCGGCCCTTCAGGTCCGAGCACGAGCCCGAGGCCGAGCGTCGCGGCGCCGGCGAGGACGATGCCGGGCAGGTCTCGCGGCCCGAACGGCGTGCCGCCGACTTTCAGCCCTTCGGCCGGCACGTGCCCGCCGCGACCGGGGAGGTACACGATCGCGAAGGCGGTCAGCACTCCGGCCAGCCCGAGCCACGGCAGGGGCCACCAGAGCGGCACGGTCTCGTAGCCGAGGTGGTGCGGGAGGTTCTCGTAGACGCCGACCTCGAGCTTGTGCACGGCCTCGAGAAACAGCCACGAGGCAGCCGAAACGAGCAGCCCGACCACGGCCGCGAGCACGAGGAGCGCGCGATACCGCCGGCTGCGGATCAGCAGCTTGGGGTCGGTCGACTCAGGCATCGCGCCCGCGTCGCTCACCGGGAACCGTCCCTTTGCATGCGGAGAGGCGTCCCGATCTCCAGCCTGAGCAAGCCGTCGATCAGGATGAGGCGCGGGATGCCGCCTCCTTGAGGTCGCGGCGCTCCGCCAGGGCCGGCGAGAGGGCGGCTGCGACGATCATGATCGAGGCGGCCAGCAGGATCCAGAAGAACAGGGCCATCACGACGCCGAGGCCGCCGTAGTACTTCCCGTACCAGACGAGCCAGTTCACGAGCACGAAGTGGGAGAGCAGACGCAGCCCGGCCAGGGCGGCGACGGTGAAGGCCGCGCCGGGGAAGACGTCACGTGCGGCGACTTTGTTGTGCAGCAGCATCCGTGGCACCCAGGAGAAGAACGCGAGCAGGGCTACGAGCCAGAGCGGCGCGAGCACCCAGCCAATCCATGCGGGCTGTCCGTCCAGGAGCTTCGTCTGCACGATCAACAGCAGGAGGGCGACAAGCAGGATCAGCAGCGTCACCAGATAGCGGGTCTGGTCGGTCAGGCGGGCCTTGCCGAGGTCGATTCGCCAGGAGCGGGCGTGGACGAGCTGCAGCACTCGTCCGATCCCGAGGCCGAACAGGACGACGCTGCCGATCGCGATCAGCGTCGCGCCGAACTTGTTGTCGGCCGATCCCGTGAGGATGCCGTGGATCAGGGTCGCGGTGGAGCCGGTGAGGCCGAGACGGTGGATCAGCCGGTCCACCATCGTCGTCGGGTCCTTGTAGAGGTAGCCGGACACGACCACCGCGGCAGGCAGCAGGGTCAGGAACAGGTATGCGGTCAGGAGGAGGGCGAAGACCTGGCCGTCGGCGCCTTGGTAGCGGCGAAACCAGCCGATGGCAGCGCCCTTGCGCGAGGCTGGATCCTGCTCTTCCAGCCAGGCGACGCCACGGTCGGCGAGAGCTGATCCGCGTGCCGACCAACGCGACACGCGCCCCGTAGCGGCGGCCCTGGGCGCTTCCGCGTTCATGCGGCAGCCTTGGCGTCGTCCGGCGATCGCGAAGATGCCGTCGGTGAACGCCTCCAGCCTGTCGGTTTCCCAGAGTGGTCGCTCATGATCAGGCCATGGCAGTTGTCGTGCGGTCACCGACCATGTAGGCGACGAGCAACGCCAGCGGGAAGAAGAGGATGCTGAAGAGGAAGTAACCGAAGAAGCTGTGTCCCTTCCGAGCTGCGACACGCGCAGGCCAAAACGCGAGCGCGATCCAGATGAAGAGTGCGATCGTTGTCCAGAGCCAAACACCGTTGGCAGCGAGAATCATGTCGGCCTCCTTCGTGGCGGGACGCGTCATCCGTGCCCGACGCTCCATTGAGTCCTGATTTGCGTGAGCCTACGAGCCTGCTCGTGCTTTGCAGGTTCAGGCGCCGCAATTCACCCGGGTGAAAAGCCCTAGGGCGGCTGATCTGGGCGCGACCACCGCCTAGCGTCGGCGGTGGAACCCTCCAAGCGCAGGGTGGCCGACATCGTGATGGCAACCGAACCTTGCGCTCTGCACGACTGCTGCCGCGGGACATCGATTGAGGAGAGCGACATGAGCACTGTGGAAGATGGGCAAATCGCGTCGACACAGCCGGCGCCGAAGGTCGAGCATTTCAGCGTGGATGAGCGGGCTGCGCGTGGGAAGGCGGCGCGGGCGGAGGTGCCGAGGCGGGTGCATGCGCATTGGGAGCCTCCGTCGTCTCGCCGTGACCCGGTGGAACTGCTGGAGGAGCAGGCGCAGACGAGGGTGCCGGAGTTGGTGCCGATTCGTCACGGCCGCATGCTGGTGTCGGCGTTCACGTTCTACCGCGGTGCTGCCTTCTTGATGGCGGCCGATCTCGCGGGGATGCCGCGCACGGGCTTGCACGTCCAGTTGTGCGGGGACGCGCATCTGTCGAACTTCGGCGCCTTCGCGGCCCCGGATCGAAAGCTCGTGTTCAGCATTAACGACTTCGACGAGACGTTGCCGGGACCGTTCGAGTGGGATGTGAAGCGGCTCGTGACGAGCTTCGCTGTGGCGGGCCGGGACCGCGGGTTCGACGCGGCGACCCGCGAGACGATCAACCGGACGGTGGGGAAGGCCTACCGGGAGTCGGTTCGGCGCTTCGCCCCGATGGGGAACCTGGCGCTCTGGTACGCCCGTGTCGACATGGACCTGATCGAGCAGCAGTGGTTGAAGCAGGCGAGTGCGAAGCAGGCAAAGCGTTACGAGGCGAACAAGGCGAAGACGGCGTCGAAAGACAGCCTGAAGGCGTTCGCGAAGCTGACCGAGCTCGTGGACGGCGAGCCGCGCATCGTCTCCGACCCACCCGTGATCGTCCCGATCGAGGACATCGCGGGCGCGCAGGCGGCGCACCTGCTCGACGGTTTCCTGCGAGGCGTGATCCGCTCCTACCGCCGCACTCTCGCGGGTGACCGGCGCAAGCTGCTGGAGCGCTTCCGCTACGTGCACGCGGCGCGCAAGGTCGTCGGCGTCGGCAGTGTCGGCACACGAGCGTTCATCATGCTCCTGGAAGGCCGGGACGGCGCGGATCCATTGTTCCTGCAGTTCAAGGAGGCCGAAGCATCGGTGCTCGAGCCCTTCCTGGGGAAGAGCGATTACGCCAACCACGGCCAGCGGGTCGTGGAGGGTCAACGCCTGACGCAAGCCGCGAGCGACATCATGCTCGGCTGGATCCGGGCCGAGAACCCGCTCGACGAGGTCACGCGCGACTTCTACGTGCGCCAGCTCTGGGACGCGAAGGGATCGGCCATCGTCGAGCTGATGGAGCCGGACCTGATGGCAGCGTACGCGAGGCTGTGCGCGACCGAGCTCGCCCGCGCTCACGTTCGCTCCGGCGACGGCATCGCGATCGCAAACTACCTCGGAGCAGGAGACACCTTCGACCGGTCCATAGCGGTCTTCGCCGAGCTCTACGCCGACCAGAACGAACGGGACTACCAGGCGCTGAAGAACGCGGTCGCGGCGAACAGGGTCGCGGCGGAGTTAGGTGTCTGAGCAGACCCAGCGCTCCGACGCGGTTTCGGCCGGCTCGAAGGCTGCTGACGCCGGCGGCGGCGCAGTTCCTGATTGTCTTCGACGATCAGAAGCCTGCAGCAGCTCGACGCGAAGTGAGCTGAAGCAAGCGTTCCAGCAGTCCTCGTCCTGCCACACGCTCTCGAGCGGCAGCTGAGGTGGCTCGGGCGCTGTGGGTACGTCGGTCTGATCGCCACCGGTAGTTCACCCGGGTGAACTCTGCCGGGTTCAGCCCGCCCCGTTCAGCCGGCGACGGACGGCGACCCAGGCCTGGTCCGGAGACCACCGGCCTCGAACACAGCCACCTCCGCCTGCGCGGCTTCTGCAAAATGTTCGCGCCAATGGCCGACAATGTGCCGCAGATCCCCGAGAACCTTCCTTCCGAGACGGGCGCGGCGCGTTCCCTCCGCTCATGGAGGCCAAGCTCGCGGTCCCGTCGGCTCGCCGGGGAACGATCGATCGGCCGCGGATCCGAGGCCTGCTCAGCCGGGGCGAGGATGCGGCGATGACGCTGGTCGTGGCTCCTGCCGGATACGGCAAGACCACCGCGGTGCGAGCCTGGTGCACGGCCCGGGACACAGCCCTCGCCTGGGTGTCGCTGGACGCCGGTGACAACGATCCGTCTCGGCTGTGGCGGTACGTGGCAACTGCCGTCGACCGGGTCAGGCCCGGGCTGGGACGAACGTCGCTGCAGCGGCTGAGCTTCCCCGGCGCTTCCGTCATAGATGCGGTTGACGAGCTCATGAACGGGGTGGCGTCGTTCGGTCGACCGCTCGTGATCGTGCTCGATGACCTGCATGTGGTCAGCGACGAGCTCTGCCTGGCGTCTTTGGATCATGCCCTGGCGTACCTCCCTGCCAACGGACACATCGTTGTCATCGCTCGGCAGGATCCCGTCCTTGACGTGGCGCGAAAGCGTGCGAATCGCCTGCTGACTGAACTGCGTGCGAGGGAGCTCTCTTTCGACCAAGCCGAGGCACACGAGCTGCTCGTGACGCGCGGTGGACTTTCTCTCGGGAGCCAGGAGGTGCACCTGCTTGTCGAGCGAACAGAAGGTTGGCCGGCCGCGCTCATCCTCGCCGGAATCTGGCTTAGAACGCTCGAGGACCAGGCCTCGGCTGTTCGCGAGTTCGGTGGGGAGCATCGGTTCGTGGCCGACTATCTGAGCGAGGAGGTGCTCGCCTCGTTGGGCGAGGATCTTCGGGACTTCGTGCACGGTATTGCGGTCTTGGGTGAGTTCACGGTGGATCTGTGTGACGATGTGCTCGACCGGTCTGACTCGCGAGCCCGTCTCGCCGAGGTCGAGCGCGCGAACCTCTTCGTATCGAGACTGGGGCGCAGCGGCTGGTTCCGGTTGCATCCTCTGTTCGCCGAGTACGTGCGAGCGCAGTACGGCTCCCTTGATTCTGTCGAAGCAAATGGGATCCACCGGCGGGCAGCTGATTGGCTGCGCGCACGCGGGATGCCGGTCGAAGCTGCTCAGCACGCGACCGCCGCGGGCGACCACGAGATGGTCGCGAGCCTGCTCCTCGAGTACTACGAAGCATTGATCCGGAGCGGCGCGAGCGCGACGTTGCTTCGCTGGCTCCGTACGCTGCCGGACGAGTGTGTCGTGGCGCATCCGGAGCTCACCGTTGCCGGCGCCGTGGCAGCCCTGCTGAGCGGAGAGAGTGTCGCGGAGCAGCGGGGATACCTGCGGCTCGCAGACCAGACACGGGCCGGGGACGGCCCGAATTTCTACGTCGAGACCTGGGCCGCGATCGTCCGAGCCCTCGCGCTGCACGGAGGGCCGGCAAACGCCGTGGCGAACTCGCGGCGAGCCTTGGCGCTCGCTACGGATCCAACCGACACGGCCCACACCGCCGCTCTCGTCGCCCACTCTCGTGCGCTGTTCTTCGCTGGTGACCTCGACGAGTCGTCACGCATCGGGCTCCAGGCCCTCGATCAGCCGGGAGTC
>CAWGXF010000001.1:0-61085 GCA_963826485.1 uncultured Thermoleophilia bacterium | reverse complement strand
CGCAGGTGCAGGCCGTCCGGGTTGTCGATCTCCGTCTCCTGCGCGACCCTCGGCGAGGCCAGCCCGATCGACTCGAGCGTGCCGCGACCGAGGCGGCCGGGATCGGCACGCGGCCACTCGAAGAAGGTGATGAGCGTGCCCGGCCTGCCCACGACGTCACCGAAGTAGAGGTGGTAGCTGTGCGGGTCGTCGAAGTTGACCGTCTTCTTGACCAGCGTGAAACCGACCTCGTCACGGTAGAAATCGAGGGTCTGCTGCGCGTCGGAGCACACGCACGTTATGTGGTGCAGGCCCGTCAACTGCATGCGGGCGAGTCTAGAGGTTCGAACTACTTGAGCAGCCTGAAGAGGATGATCGAGTTCGCGAAGAAGAGGATTGCGACCACGGCCGTCACACGTGTGAGGTTGCGCTCGACGATGTGGGTGCCGCCCTGCGAGGCGGGCGTGAAGCCCATGCCGCCGAGGCCCGCGTCCCGCCCGGAGTGCATCAGGATCAGACCGATCAGCGCGACGCTGAGGAGGACTTGGACGACGGCGGAGACGGGAAGCATCGCGGCCGTAGGGTAGCCAACGCCGGGCTCGGGTGACGATCCCCGAGCCCGGCCGCCGCTGGAGCATGATTCCCCTATGAACACCGACGAGGCCAGGCAGAAGATCCACGACCTGCTCCTGACCGGAGACAACCGGCTCAAGCAGGGAGTCTCCGCGGAGAAGATCCGCCAGAGCTACGAGCAGGCGCTCGCGGTCGCCCGCGACCACGGTCTGGAGGAGAGCGTCGGCCGCTCGTCGCGGTCAGGCTCGCCGATCTCGAACGGCTCGCTGGAGGATCGCCTCCACCCGCTCCGCCTGGCGCCTGACGTCGTGCTCGGCCGCGGCGCTCCGGGCGGCTCGTTCGGGGACGGCAGCGACGCGGCCGCTGCGAGCGCGCGGGTGAGGTCTGCCGTGTCCAGCGGGTCGACGAGCACGCCGGCCTCGGGCGGGACGAACTCCGGCGGCCCGCCGACCCGTGTCGCCACGACGCTGCGGCCGCACGCCATCGCCTCGAGCAGCGCCTGCCCGAACGGCTCGATCAGCGCAGGCCCGCAGACGACGTCGGCCGCGCTGAGCCACGCGGGCACCTCCTCGTGCCGGACGCGCCCGATGACGCGTGCGCCGCGACTCTCGAGCGCCGCCCGCAGCGGGCCGTCCCCGACGAACGTGAGCGAGCCGCGGCCGAGGCGCGGGAACGCATCCGCCAGCCGAACGACGTTCTTGCGTTCGGTCAGCGAGCCCACGTGCACGAACGCCGGCGACTCGAGCTTCGCCGCAGGAGTCACGGCGCGGAAGCGTCGAGATCCTCTCCCAGTCGACCACCTCGGTCTTGCCGCGGGCGTCGGGCACGCGCTCCTCGAGCTCGTGTCGCAGGTACTCGGAGACGGCGACGACCGTCGACGCACGCGCACGACGCGCCAGTCAGGAGCCCGACGCCGGGGAGGGCCCCGATGTCGCGGACGTTGCGGCCGTGCGCAGTCACCACGAGCGGAGCGTCCACCCGAGAGGCGAGGACCGGCGGGCACGAGAAAGTGCGCCCACACCACGTCCGGCCGGGCGGCGCTTCGAACGCGCCTGCGCAGCTCCAGAAACCGAGCCTTCCCGCCCGCGCGGCGGTCGAGCACCGCAAGCTCGATCTCGTGCCCGCGCTCGCGCAGGGCGCGCTCGCCCTGCGCGACGAGGCGCCGAGGGTCCGGGTCGTCCGGCCCCGGGTACATCTGGGAGACGAGCAGGATCCGCATCGCCGTCAGCGCGGCGCACGTTCCCGGTTGTGCTCGCCCCACTCGTCCCGCAGCACGCCGCAGATCTCACCGACCGTGCAGTGGGCACGCAACGCCGCCCGCATCGGGATCAACATGTTCTCCGTTCCCTTCGCCGCCTCGCGCACAGCGGTGAGTGCTGTCGCCGCTTCGTCCGCGTTGCGCCCCGCGCGCAGGGCCGCGGTCGCGCGAGCTGTCGACGCTCGGCCTCGGGGTCGATCGAGTGGAGCTCGATCGGCTGCTTGGACTCGGCCGCATACTCGTTGACACCGACGATCACGCGCGCGCCCGACTCGACCTCCTGCTGCCACCGGAACGCCGCCGTCTCGATCTCGCCCTGGACGAAGCCCCTCGACGGCGTCCACGGCTCCGCCGAGCTCGTCGACACGCTGGATCAGCTCCCAGGCACGGGCCTCGAGCTCGTCGGTGAGCGACTCGATGTAGAAGGAGCCGCCGAGCGGATCCGCGGTCGCCGTCGCGCCTGCCTCGTTTGCGAGTATCTGTTGCGTCCTGAGCGCGACTGTCGCCGCATGTTCGGTCGGGAGCGCGAGTGCCTCGTCGAACGAGTTCGTGTGGAGGGACTGCGCGCCGCCTGCGATCGCCGACAGCGCCTGAATCGCGACGCGAACGATGTTGTTCTCGGGCTGCTGCGCCGTCAGCGTCGACCCCCCGGTCTGCGCGTGAAAGCGCAGGGCGAGCGCTTTCGGATTCGTCGCATCGAACCGCTCGCGCATCACGCGCGCCCAGAGCCGGCGCGCTGCACGGAACTTCGCAACCTCCTGGAAGAAATCGTTGTGTGCGTTGAAGAAGAACGAGAGCCGCGCGCCGAACTCGTCCGGCGACAACCCGGCTTCGACCGCAGCCGTGCAGTAGGCGATGCCGTTTGCGATCGTGAAGGCAAGCTCCTGCACCGCCGTCGAGCCGGCCTCGCGGATGTGGTAGCCGGAGATCGAGATCGTGTTCCACGACGGGATGCGCTCCGCGCAGTAGGCGAACAGGTCGGTCGTCAGCCGCATCGAGGGCCGAGGCGGGAAGATGTAGTTCCCGCGGGCGATGTACTCCTTGAGAATGTCGTTCTGCACCGTCCCACGCAGCGCGGTACCGGGGACGCCCTGCCCCTCGGCGACGAGCTCGTACAGGAGCAGCAGCAGCGACGCCGGCGCGTTGATCGTCATCGACGTCGACACGTCGGCGAGCGGGATCCCGGCGAGCAGGATCTCCATGTCGGCGACCGAGTCGATCGCGACGCCCGTGCGCCCCACCTCGCCGAGCGCGAGCGGATCGTCGGAGTCGTATCCGAGCTGCGTCGGCAGGTCGAAGGCGATCGAGAGACCCGTCTGGCCGCGCGCGAGCAGATAGCGATACCGTTCGTTCGACTCCTCCGCCGACGCGAAGCCGGCGTACTGGCGGATCGTCCACGGCCTACCGCGATACATGTCGAGGTACGGGCCGCGCGTGTACGGATAGTCGCCGGGCAGCTCGAGCCCGGTTGTCGCGTCGTCGGCTGTGTAGACCGCCTTGACCTCGATCCCGCTCTCCGTCTCGCGCCCGTCTGTCGCCGCCACGACGAGAAGTATGCTCGCGGCGATGACCGTCCGCGTCCGACTGTTCGCCGGTCTCCGCGAGCGCGCCGGCTGGGCGCAGCGGGAGATCGACGTCTCCAGCGTCGCCGAGGTGTGGCCCGCTCTCGACCTCGGCGACGAGCCGAACGGCCTGCTGTACGCCGTCAACAAGGAATACGCGACCCGTGATCAGGCGCTCGCGGACGGCGACGAGGTCGCTCTCATCCCCCCCGTCTCCGGCGGCGCCTTCCTGCTCAGCGAAGAGCCGCTGTCGCTGGAGCGCGTCGTCGAGGAGGTTCGCGACGACGAGGCCGGTGCGATCGCGACGTTCACCGGGACAACGCGGATCCACTCCCGCAACCGGATCGTCACCCACCTCGACTACGAGGCGTACGAGGGAATGGCCGAGCGTGTGATGGCGGAGATCGCCGACGGCCTACGGGCCCGCTACGAGCTTCGCGCGATCGCGATCCACCACCGGATCGGCCGAGTCGGCATCGGGGAGACGTCGGTCGTGATCGCGGTCTCGGCCGCTCATCGCGAGGCTGCGCTCGCCGCCTGCAAGGACGCGATCGACGAGTTGAAGGAGCGAGTGCCCCTGTGGAAGAAAGAGGTCTACCAGGGCGGAGAGGAATGGATCGGGAGGGGATCATGACCGACGGCGACTTCGACTACCGCGGATACGACCCGATTCAGCCGCGCGGCCCCGACTGGCGCGGACGCCTGAAGAAGCTCACCGGGCCGATCATCGCGGGGGCGATCGCGCTGGCGAAGTGGTCGTTCGTCCTCGTCAAGTTCTCGACGATCTTCATCGCCGTCGCGGCCTACGCACTGATCTGGGGGTGGAGGTTCGCGATCGGCCTCGTCCTGCTGATCCTCCTCCACGAGGCCGGGCACTTCATCGAGGCGCAGCGCGAGGGGCTGCACCCGAAGCTGCCGGTGTTCATTCCGTTCCTGGGCGCCTACGTGCAGTACACGCGCGGCAATCCCTGGCAGACCGCGCGGGTCGCGATCGCCGGCCCGATCCTCGGCGGCGCCGCTGCGTTCGTCTTCTACCTGATCGGCAAGTCGCACGGCTCGGACCTGATGCTCGCGCTCGCCTACTTCGGCTTCTTCCTGAACCTCTTCAACCTGATCCCGTTCGGGATCTTCGACGGTGGCGCCGTCTGGCGCTCGGCGCGCTTCCTCCGCCACGGCGGCGGTCCGGGGAAGGCGCTCTTCATCTACGCGCTCTACTTCGGCACCGCTCTCGTGCTCGTGCTGGGCATGGTCGCCTCCCACGTCCCTCAGCACCGATTGTGATCGACGACCGCCAGATCCTCGATCACCCCACGAACGACATCGAGGTGTCGATCGCCAAGATCACGGCGGAGCTCCGTGCCGGCTTCGAAAAAGCGGCCGAAGTGCCGCGCCCCGCCGTCGCCCTGTTCGGGTCGGCGCGCGTGCCCGCGGGGAGCAAGCCCTACGAGGACGCGCGCCTCGTCGGCCGCCGCTTCGGCGAACAGGGATGGGCGGTCGTCACCGGCGGCGGCGGCGGTGTGATGGAAGGAGCGAACCGTGGCGCCCAGGAGGGCGGCGGCATCTCGGTCGGGTTCAACATCGAGCTGCCGCACGAGCAGGGGACGAACCCGTACCTGGACATCGAGCACACCTTCAACCACTTCTATGCGCGCAAGGTGTGCTTCGTCCGCCCGTCGGAGGGCTTCGTCATCTTCCCCGGCGGCTTCGGGACGCTCGACGAGATGTACGAGTCGCTCACGCTGATCCAGACGGGGAAGATCCGCCACTTCCCGGTGGTCTTGTTCGACTCGAGCTACTGGAGGGAGATGGTCGACTGGATTCTGAGCGAGCCGCTCGCCGGCGGGATGATCTCGGCCGGCGACATCGATCTCCTGCACGTGACCGACGACCCGGACGACGCCGTCCGCCACGTGCTCGCAGGCTACGAGCGACGCTGCGCGGACAATCCGGCGGCCGGGCTCTCGGCGTAACCTGCAGGCCGTGGAGCTGAGAGACCTGCCGTCCGTGGACGAGCTCGCGCGCACCGTCGACGACCCGCTCGCGGTCGATGCCGCCCGGACGGTTGTCGCCCGGGCGCGCGAGGAGCTCCGCGCCGGCATCGATCCCGGTGACCTCGTGTCGCGAGTTCGGAGCGAGCTCTCGGCCACCCGGCGGCCGGCACTGCGGCGGGTGCTGAACGCCACCGGCGTGATCGTGCACACGAACCTCGGCCGGGCCCCGCTCCCGCGGGCGGCGCTGGAGCGTGTCGTCGAGGCGGGCAGCGCCTATTCGAACCTCGAGTACGACCTCGCTGCGGGGGCGCGAGGCTCCCGCCAAGACCACGTCGAGCGAATACTCGGCCGGCTGACCGGCGGCGAGGCCGGGATCGTCGTCAACAACAACGCCGGTGCGATGCTGCTTGCGCTCGCCGCGCTCGCAGAAGGACGTGACGTGCTCGTCTCGCGCGGCGAGCTGATCGAGATCGGCGACGGATTCCGCATCCCGGACGTGCTCGCGCGCTCCGGCGCGCGGCTCGTCGAGGTCGGCACGACCAACCGGACGCGCGCGGCGGACTACGAGCGTGCCGTCGGCACGGACACCGCGCTGCTCCTGCGCGTGCATCAATCGAACTTCCGGGTCGTCGGCTTCACCGAGCAGCCGACCGTGCCCGAGCTCGCTGCGGTCGCCGGCCGGCACAACCTGCCGCTGCTCGACGATCTCGGCTCCGGCGCCCTGCTCGATCTCTCCGACGAGCCGACCGTGCGCGGCGCTCTGTCCGACGGCGCCGACCTCGTGTGCTTCAGCGGCGACAAGCTGCTCGGCGGCCCACAGGCGGGCGTCGTCGTGGGCGGCGGCGACCTGATCGAGAAGTTGCGGCGGCATCCTCTGCACCGTGCGCTGCGCATCGACAAGCTCGGCCTCGCCGCCCTCGAAGGCACGCTCCTGCTGTACCTCGACCCGGCGCGCGCACGTCGCGAGATCCCGGTGCTGCAGATGCTGCACGCGAAGGCGACGGTCGTTCGTGCCCGGGCGGAGCGCCTCGCCGCGGCGGTCGGCGGTGAGATCGAGGAGACGGTGGGGCGCGTCGGTGGCGGCGCACTGCCGCTCGCGGAGTTGCCGTCGTTCGCCTGCGCGGTGGACGAGGGCCTGGCGGAGCCGCTGCGCGGGAACGAGCCGCCGGTGATCGGGATCGTCCGCGACGGACGCCTCCTGCTCGATTGCCTGACGCTGGCGGACGGCGACGTCGACGAAGTGGCCGCCGCGATTCGCGCATGCCGCTGACCGTCGGCACCGCCGGGCACATCGACCATGGCAAGACGTGGCTCGTGCGTGCGCTCACCGGCAAGGACACGGACCGGCTCCCGGAAGAGCGGCGGCGAGGCATCTCGATCGACCTGGGCTACGCGCCGCTCGAACTGCCGGACGGACGGCAGCTCTCGCTGGTCGACGTCCCGGGGCACGAGCGCTTCGTCCGCACGATGATCGCCGGCGCCACCGGCATCGACCTCTTCCTGCTCGTGATCGACGCGCAGGAGGGAGCACGGCCGCAGACGCTCGAACATCTCGCGGTCCTGCGGCTGCTCGGCGTCGAACGCGGTGTCGTCGCGGTCACCAAGGCCGACGCGGTCGACGAGGAGACCCTCGAGCTCGCCCTCGACGAGGCGCGCGAGCTCGTCCCCGGTACGGAGGTCGTCGCCGTCTCGGCCAAGACGGGCTCCGGTCTCGACGAGCTGCGCGCCGCGCTCGCGCGCGTCCCCGTCGAGGCACGCGACGTCTCGGCGGCGACGCGTCTCCACCTCGACCGGGTGTTCACCCTGCAGGGCGTCGGGACGATCGCCACCGGCACCCTCTGGTCGGGGACGATCTCTGCCGGCGACCTGCTGCGCGCCGAGCCTCGGGGGGTGACGGTGCGCGTGCGCGCGGTGCAGGTGCACGACGCCGCGGTCGAGCGGGCCGAGGCAGGTCAACGTGTGGCCGTGAACCTGCCCACGGTGGAGCGGCGTGACCTTGGGCGCGGGGACGTGCTCGTCGAGCCGGGTCACTACCCTGTCTCCTACCGGCTCGACATCCGACTCGAGCCGCTCGCAGAGATTCCCGCCGCCGTGACGGTGCATCTCGGCACGAAAGCCGTCGCGGCGCGCGTGCTGCGAGACGGCGAGTACGCACAGCTGCGGCTGCAGGAGCGCGTGGTCGCAGCCCGCGGTGACCATGTCGTCCTGCGCACCGACACCACCGTCGGCGGCGGTGTCGTGCTCGACCCGGCGCCGCTTCGACGGCTCGACCGCGACCGGCTGGCGGTGCTCGACCACGGGACGCCGGAGGAGATCGTCGGCGCTCTCGTGCACGATCCGGTGACCGGCGCCGAGCTGCAGGCACGCGGCCTGCTTTCTCCCGCGGACCTCGGGCAGGGGCTGTCGTCCGTTCGCTCGTCCGGCGACCACTACTTCTCGGATTCGTGGCTCCGCGAGCTACGGGCGGGAGTGCGTGGGCGTCTCGCCGCCCGGGCGGAGTCGAGCCCGCTCGATCCCGGGCTGACGCTCGCCGAGCTGCTCCCGAGCAGGCCCTGGACGACGTCGGTCCTCAACCTGCTCGAGATCGAACGTCGCGGCGCGAAGGCGTATCTGCCCGGCGCGACGGCCGGGCTCGGAGAACGCGCCGGTGCGGCCGCCGAGCTCGAGGCGCAGCTCGCACAGGAGGAGATCGCGAAGGTCGACGACAGGCAACTGGGAGCATTCCTCGAAAGCGAGGGCCGCATTCGGCGCGTCGGCGACGGCTACGCGGTGTCACCCGCGCTCTACGACCGCGGCCGCGAGCTGCTGCCGACGCTCGACGCGATCACGCTCGCGGCCTTTCGCGACGCGCTCGGGGTCGGTCGCCGCACCGCCCAGCTCCTGCTCGAGCGTTACGACACGGACGGGCTGACGCTGCGACGGGGGGACATCCGCACGCTGCGGCGCCGGCGTTGACGGTCAAGGACGCTGACGGTCAGGGACGGAGTGCCGGCAACGACCAGCGGGCCGTCTTCGGGAAGCGCAGGCGACCCAGCTTCGGAAGCTGCGCGACGAAGTCGGCCGGCGAGCGCCGCCGCCGGGTGCGGGCGAGCAGGATCCGGCCCGTGACCAGAACCGCCGCGAGCCCGATCACCTGACCACCCAGAACGATCCGGTTCACGTCGACGGCCGGCTTCCAGGTCGCGTTGCCGTCCTCGACGATCCACGCCCCGGAGGGACGCGCCATCAGGCCGAAGCCTCCGCCGCCTCCTGAGTCGGTGCCCTCGTGCTCGCCCATCCCACCGCCGCCGCCACCCCGGACGGTCGCGGCCGGAATGACCGTCAGCCCGTTCTTCTCGTACGGCTCGCCATAGACGCGCTTGACGCTCACGGCGTCGCGAGCACCCGAAATGAGCTCCTGCAGCTCCATGACTCCTCCTGTTCCTCGATCGATCCATCAGCATCTCACCATCGGCGAGGCTCTGTCATCCGGAATCTCCCCGATTCACCGAGCCAAACCACCTCACCGTACGATCCGTGTCATGGAGCGGCGGGGGCCGGTGCCCCAGCGGGTCTTCAAAACCCGTCAGGTCTGGCAGCCCCAGGCTGGCTCGGTTCGACTCCGGGGCCGCTCCGTCCCGGGCAAATGCCCTGCAATCAACCGATTCGACACCCACCCTCAGCGACGAGGGGGTGCCGCCGCTTCGACCAGGTACTCGGAGATATCCCGGAAGCGCACCGTTCCCGCCGCCGCCTTCTGAAGGTTGACCAGGTAGATCGGGCACATCGTCACGCAGTCGGGAGCGGCTCTCGCCGAACAGCGGGTCGGCCGTGGCGCGCGGCGAGCCCTGCCGGATCAGCGGACGTTCTCCCTGGCACTGTGGAAGCGCCGCAGCCGCAAGCTGTTCGTGACGACGAAGATGCTGGACGCGGCCATCGCGGCGGCCGCGATCATCGGGTTGAGGAGCCCCGCGGCGGCGAGTGGGACGGCAGCGATGTTGTAGGCGAAGGCCCAGAAGAGATTGGCCTTGATCGTGGCGAGTGTGCGACGGGCGAGCCGGATCGCATCCGCGGCCGCGCGCAGGTCGCCGGAGACGAGCGTCAGGTCGGACGCCTCGATCGCGACGTCGGCCCCGGTGCCGATCGCCAGGCCGAGGTCGGCCTGCGCGAGCGCCGGTGCGTCGTTCACGCCGTCGCCGACCATGGCCACCGTCTCCCCGGCGCGCTGGAGACGTTCGATCTCGGCCGCCTTCTCGGAGGGAAGCACACCGGCGAGCACCGTGTCGATCCCGATCTGGCCGGCGATCGCGCGGGCTGCGCGCTCGTTGTCGCCGGTGAGCAGGATCGGCGTGAGGCCGAGCGCCTTCAACTCCTCGGCGGCCTGCGCGGAGCTCGGCTTGAGCGTGTCTGCCAGGGCAAGGAGGCCGTGCAGGGTGTCGTCGAAGCCAACCGCGACGACCGTCTGACCGAGGGCCTCCGCACGCTCCTGCCAGGCAAGCGCTTCGCGGGTCGACTCCAATCCGAGAGACGACGGCCGACCGACGGTGACCGTTACTCCGTCCACGACCGCCTCGATGCCGGCCCCGGCATGGTTGCGGAACCCGCTCACCACCGGCTTGCCGGTCGCTGCTCGGGCAATGGCCCGGGCGAGCGGATGCTCGCTTCCGGACTCGGCCGCACCCGCACGCAGCAGGAGCTCCGCGCGCGATGTCCCGATCGGCAGCGCATCGACGAGCCGCAGACGCCCTTCGGTGATCGTGCCGGTCTTGTCGAGCACGACGGTCGTGACCCTCCGCGTCTGTTCCAGAACCTCCGGCCCTTTGATCAGGATCCCGAGCTGGGCGCCCCGGCCCGTCCCGACCATCAGCGCAGTCGGCGTCGCGAGCCCCATCGCACACGGGCAGGCGATGATCAGGACGGCCACCGCGGCGGAGAACGCGGCGGTGGCCGTCGAGCCGAAGGCGAGCCACCCGACGAGCGTCGCCAGCGAGATCGCCATCACGACCGGCACGAAGATCGCGGAGACGCGGTCGGCGAGCCGCTGGACCGGGGCCTTGCCGACCTGCGCCTGCTCGACGAGGCGCGCGATCTGGGCGAGGGCGGTATCCGCGCCGACCCGGGTCGCTTTCACGACGAGGCGACCGGAGCTGTTGATCGTCGCCCCCGTGACCTCGGCGCCAGGGCCAACCTCGATCGGTATCGGTTCGCCGGTCAGCATCGACTCGTCGATCGCCGAGAAGCCCTCGACGACGACGCCGTCGGTCGCGAGCTTCTCGCCCGGCCGCACGACGAACACGTCATCCACGGCGACCTGCTCGACCGGAACCTGGATCTCGACACCGTCGCGGAGCACGCGGGCGTCCTTCGCGCCCAGCTCGACGAGGGCTTGGATCGCGGCGCCGGAGCGGCGCCTGGCGCGCGTCTCGAAGAAACGGCCGAGAAGGATCAGCGACGTGATCACCGCCGCCACTTCGAAGTACGCGTCGGCGTTCGGCACGGCGAGAAGGACGAACGTGGACCATGTCCAGGCTGCGAGAGTTCCGAGCGATACGAGCGTGTCCATCGTGGCCGCACCGTGACGTGCGTTCAGCAGCGCAGTGCGGTGGAACTGCGCGCCCGACCAGAAGACGACCGGCGTCGAGAGCAGAAGCGAAAGCCACTCCCAGCCGGCGAACTGGAAGCGCGGAATCATCGCCATCGCGACCAGAGGCACGCTGAGGAGGAGCGCGACCACCAGGCGTGTCGACGGCGCGTCGTGCCCGCCGTGCTCCGTGGCGTCGCCGAGCGACGCGTGGTAACCGATCGACTCGACGGCGTCGACGAGCTTGTCGGGCGAGAGCTGCCCTCCGTCGTAGCTGACCGATGCCGTTTCGGTGGCGTAGTTGACACTCGCCTCGACGCCCTCCAGCTTGTTCAGCGTGCGCTCGATCCGCGCAGCACACGACGCGCAGGTCATTCCTTCGAGCGCGATCGTCGCGCGCTCACGGGAGGGGGTGTCTACGATCGCCGTCATCGCTACCGCGTCTTCGCGAAGCGGCGGACGGCCGCGAGGAGCTCGTCGGTCTTCGTGTGCGCTTCGGCTTCGTCACCGCTCGCGATCGCGCCCGCGACACAGTGTGAGACGTGGTCGTCGAGGATCAACAGGGCGACGCTGTCGAGCGCGGTCGTGACCGCAGCGATCTGGGTGAGGATGTCGATGCAATAGCGGTCTCCCTCGACCATCCTCTCGATCCCCCGCACCTGGCCTTCGATCCTGTGCAGCCGCTTGACCAGGCTGTCCTTCTGATCGTGGTAGCCGTGATGCACGGCTCTCCGTTCACGGACGCTCATACCGCGACTTCGTAGCCTGCCGCGTCGATCGCGGCGACGATCACCGCCCGGTCGAGCGGGTCGCCGCCGACGGTGACGATCTTCGTCTCGAGATCGACGTCGACCGTCTCGACGCCCGAGACCGCCGAGACCTCCTGCGCGATCGCTGCGCGGCAGTGGCCGCAGGACACGTCGGGAACCGAGTAGGTGATCGTGGGCATCGTGACCTCCATGCTGCGTGTCGCTGATTTCGGTCCGACACTAGGCTCGGTCGAGCCCGGGAACAGCCGTGATCGCACACATACCCCTGTGGGGTTCCTACTGATCCTTCCAGGTGGGCCGCGAGCGTCGCCGGCTCGACCGCAAGGACCACGACCCCGGCCGGAGAACGTTACGTCCAGGCGCTAAAGGATCTCGCCGCGCGCGCCGATCAATGGTCTTGATGCAGACAGCCGAACTGGGAGCCGGGCAGCCGGCAGTGGGCGCTCCTACGACCGTCGAGCGGGCACCGGCCCGGCTCGGGCTGCTCCGCGGCAGGTTCTACGGCTTCTCGGCCGTCGCGCTCATCTGGATCGTCGGCGCAGCGACGACCGTGGCACTCCTCAAGTAGCTCCTGCCCTGTCCGTCAGGAAGCGGCGCGGAGGGTGTCGATCCGGGCGTGGAGTGCGCGTCGCTCCGCCGAGACACTCCGTTCCTCGGCAAACGTGATGCCGTTCGGAAAGCCCCTGTCGATCCGGTCGTGGAGCTGACGCCGTCGTTTCGAGAGGCGCCGCTCCTCTCGCTCGAGGGCAAGGAGCTCAGCGGTGATCGGATCGCGATCTGCGAATGCGGTGGCGCTCATCGGCTCGCCTCCAGGCTCGGGGATCTCCAGTTCACCATGCGGACGGTGGGTCCTCCTGCCGGTCGAGCCGAACGACGGACAGCTTCCGGAATCAGCGGTTGGGGATCTTCAGCTCACGGCCGAAGTAGAACCCCGAGCTCTCCTCGAGCACGTACGGGGACATCGCCTGGCGCCGCTTCGCCTCGACGTCCGACAGGCGATAGCGCTCACGCGACTCGGGCGAATCCCAGATCGAGATCCCCACCACCTCCGTGCCGTCAGCCGAGGCGCACTCGTACGCGCGCAGCATCCCCTCCGGGAAATCGCTCGGCCGCCACGATCGGCTGAACTCCTCGCGGGTGCCTGCCTTCAGCCGACGCGTCGTGATCCAGACATGGCCCTGCTCGAACTCCATGACGTCCTCCTTCTTTGGCCCCGGCCGGTGGACCGGAGTTACGGCTCGAGAGCGGGAGTCTCGTGCTCGTGGAGCTGTTCTACCCATTTTCGATGGTGCTCGAGCGCCCAGTCCTCCTCGACCCAGCCGCGCGTGATCCCGTTCAGGGCATGCCGCGTCCTCGGATAGATGACCGCCAGGAAGAGATGGCCCATGAAGAGGAAGAACGAGACGTACATCAACCAGTCGTGCACGAGCAGTGCGTTCGGCAGGCGGAAGCGGGTGTCACGCTCGCCGTACCAGAGGAAGAAGCCGGTGACGGCGAAGAGCAGCGCGAAGGCCGCGGTGATCACCGCATTCAGCTTCTGGCCTGCGTTCAGCCTTCCCTGCACCGACGGGCGGTGCGCGAGCCAGGCGCGGTCGTCCGCGTCGAAACGGTCGATCTCCCGCGCGGTGCGCACGAGGGAGCGTCGGTCGCCGACGACGGCGATCAGGACGAGCGCAGCCGCCCACGCGACCGCGGTGTAGATGTGGATCCCCTTCACGAGCCGCCGGCGGCCGACGAGCTCCGCCAGGCTCGGCAGATAGAGGCACAGCCCGGAGCCGAAGAGGATCAGGAATGCGGTCGCGTGCACCCAGTGCACGGCACGCTCGGTGCGCGTGAACCGCTGCAGCCGGCGAGGCTCACGAGCCATGGCCGTTCGACCTTCCGACCCACGCGTCCTGGTCGTAGCCGAGGCCTTCCCAGTACCCCGTCGGCTGGTGGTCGACGAGCTCCATCTTCGTCAGCCACTTCACGCCCTTGTAGCCGTACATCTCCGGGATCACCACGCGCGCGGGGGCGCCGTGCGGACGCGAGAGCGGCCTGCCGTCCAGCTCGTAGGCGAGCATCACGTTCTGGCGGAGCGCCTGGTCGAGGGTCAGCGAGTCGTCGTAGGGCTGCTCGAGCGAGACGAAGCGGATCGCCCGGGCGGAGGGAAGCGGGTCCACGAGCGCGAGCAGGTCGTGGAAGCGCACGCCCGCCCAGCGCACGCCGCCGACGGACCAGCCCGTCACGCAGTGGAAGTCGCTCACCTGCTGCGCACGTGGAAGCGCACGTAGCTGCGCATACGTCAGCCGCACGGGCTTGCGGACGAGGCCGGTGATCTCGAGCCGGTAGCTGCGCTCGTCGAAGATCGGCATCGAGCCCGAGATCGTGTAGATCCGCCAACCGCCGACCGGCAGGAGGTTCCCCAGAAGCTGCGAGAAGCCCGACGTCACGGGCGCGAGCGTCCGCGCGGCAGGCCCGGCCCAGAGGAGCGACGACAGTCCGCCTGCCATCAGGCCGAGGAACGCGCGCCGCCCGTACGGGCGTGCTTGGTCACCGTTCACCGTCCCATAGACCCGCGGCCCCCTCCGTCGTTACGGGCGAACCTCCCGATCTCGTCCGAGACGAGGTCGAGCCAGCGGCCGGCCCGGGGAAGCGCGACGAGCGCGCCCCACGGCGAGCGCACGGCGACGCCGTGCAGGGCGCCGCGGATGACCGTGAACTCGCCGTCGACCCCGATCGTCCGGGCACGCTCGAAGCCGCGCCGTGCAAGCGCCGGGCTCACACCCGGGACGCCGGGGAGCGCGCGATCGAGCGATCCGTGGAGCACACGCAGACGCTTGCCGCGCAGCGGCTCGACCGAGAGCCGGTCCGGGATCCACGGCGCGATCCCCAGCACGCTCTCGACAGTCGGCTCCGCCGCGCAGGCAACGGAGACGCCGCCGCCCATCGAGAAGCCGAGCAGCAGCGTGCGCGGCGCCCCGAGCTCGGCGACTGCAGCGCGCATATCCGCGATGCACTCGTCGAGGTGCCGCCATGACTTGATGCGGTAGCGCACCTCGGCGAACCGAAGCCCCGGATGGCGCAGCACGAGCCGGGGGACGAGCCACTCGATCGTGGCGCTCCAGGTGCCCGGTACGGCGTGCGCCCGGCCGCCGTTCACACAGACGACCGCCGGCCCGGCTTCTCCGGTGATGCGCAGCTCGGCGCCGGTCTCCAGGATCACGCGGCCTGCGGCGTGTGTCGTTCGACGATGTCCTCGAGCGGCAGGCCCTCGGGCAGCGTTCCGAATGCGCCGAACCCCTCGCGCGCGCGGAACGCCTCGGCGACGGCGGGATCGCCGTGCCGATCGAGCAAGGTCGCCTGCAACGCGACGGCCATCGTCTCGACAAGGCGCCGCGCACCCTGCTCGTCGGCCGCTGCGAGCGCCGCCTCGACGGCGGCGCGGTCGCGGTCCTCGAGCTCGGAGACGAATGCCTCCGCCGCTTCGGGCTCGCGGCGGAGCGTCCGCAGGACGTCGAGGCACTGGACGTTGGAGCTCCCTTCCCAGATCGAATTGAGCGGGCTCTCGCGGTAGAGGCGCGGCAGGCCGCTCTCCTCGACGTAGCCGTTGCCGCCCAGGCACTCCAGCGCCTCGGCGACGACGACCGGTGTGCGCTTGCAGACCCAGTACTTCAGCACCGCGGTCGCCACGCGGCGGAGCTCGTCACCCTCGTCGAACGCCCGCGCCAGCCGAAAGGCGCAGAGAGTCGCCGCCTCCGACTCCACGCAGAGGTCGGCGAGCACGTTCTGCATCAGCGGCTGGTCGGCGATAGGCCTCCCGAACGCCGCTCGATGAGCACAGTGATGCGCAGCCTGCGCGACCGCCTCACGCTGCAGCGCCGTCGAACCGAGGACACAGTCGAGCCGCGTGTGCACGACCATCTCGATGATCGTGGCGACGCCGCGGCCCTCGTCGCCGACGAGCCGCCCCGGAGCACCCTCGAGGCGGATCTCACCGGAGGCATTCGAGCGGTTGCCGAGCTTGTCCTTCAGCCGGTCGATCGTGAACCCCTCGCCGCGCGGGACGAGATAGCACGACAGCCCCGCAGGTGCCTGCGCCAGCATCAGGAACGCGTCGCTCATCGGCGCCGAGCAGAACCACTTGTGTCCGTGGAGTGTCGCCTCGCGGTCGCCGCAGGGTCGCGCTTCGGTCTCGTTCGCACGAACGTCCGACCCGCCCTGGCGCTCGGTCATCGCCATGCCGCAGAGAGCGCCGCGGGCGAAACGCGGCTCCCACTCCGCAGCGAGCGCCGGCTCGCCGCGCAGGACCGGCACCGCGGCATGGGTCATCGAGAGCGGGCAGCCGACGCCCTGCTCGACCTGGGCGAGAGCGATGAACCTCGCCGCGCGCGCGACGTAGCCGTCCGGCGTCTGCAGCCTCTCGCGGATCCCGAGCCGGAGCAGCGAGTCCCAGGCTGGATGAAACTCGATCTCGTCGACACGGTTGCCGTAGCGGTCGTGGGTGCGCAGGACCGGTGGGTGCTCGTTCGCGAGCCGCCCCCATTCGCGCGGATCGCCGGCAAGCTCGCTGCCGAGCCGGACGAGGTCGTCCTCGGACGAGGAGCCTCCTTCACGCCGCACGCCCTCGACGAGCAGCCTCAGGTCGAGGTCGCGGAGGGGCGGCGGCTGATTCGAGACCCTGACGGCCACGTCTTGATCTTAGAATCGCGGCATGGCGAGAGCGATCGCAGCGGCGCTGACTCCGCTCCGCGACGGTGGACGGGAGCTCGACGACGACGCGGTCCTCCCGTACCTTCGCTTCCTCGGCGACGCAGGGATCGACGGCGTCCTGGTGCTCGGGACGACCGGCGAAGGGATCCTCCTGTCACCCGCCGAACGCAGGCGAGCCGTCTCGACAGCGGTGCAAGGCCCGCTACCGGTGTTGGCGCACTGCGGCGCCCAGACGACCGGAGAAACCGTCGCGCTGGCCGCCCACGCGGCGCAGGCGGGCGCCGAGGCCGTCGCCGTGATCGCCCCGCCGTACTTCCAGCTCGACGAGGACGCCCTGCTCGCCCACTTCGCCGCCGCGGCACGGGCCTGCGCCCCGCTTCCGTTCTACGTCTACGAGCTCGAGAAGGCCTCCGGCTACGCGATTCCCGTCTCCGTCGTCGAGCGCCTTCGGGAAGCGGTCGACAACCTTGCGGGGATGAAGGTGAGCGATGCCCCGTTCACGAAGGTCGAGCCGTACCTGCTCGACGGGCTCGACATCTACATCGGCGCAGAGCCGCTGATCGCCGAGGGGCTCGCCGCCGGTGCCGCAGGGGCCGTCTCCGGCCTCGCCTCGGCGCTCCCCGAGGTCGTCGTCGAGGCGGTGGCGAGCAGGGACGCAGCCGCGGCGGGCAGGTTGCGTGCCGTCGTCGATCGCTACCCGCGGCACGCAGCGCTGAAGGCGATCGTCCGCGCGCGCGGCGTCCCGATCGGCGAGGACGTCCGCGGCCCGCTCCGCGGCCTGACGGACGGCGAGCGGGCCGAGCTGCTAGCCGCGGTTCTCCCCTAGCTCTTCGATCGCGTGCCGGGCCCGGGCGTGAGCATCTGCGCGCCGCTCGTCGACGCTCTCCGGCGGGGCCACGCTCTCGGGCTCCGGCTCCCTGGTCGCGGCGAGTTTCGCCTTCAGCTCGTCGGCAGGCGCCGGAGCCTCGGCCGGCGCGGTTTCGGCGCGGCGCCGGAGGAGTGCCCCCAGGCCGAGCGAGGCGGCCAGGAGCGCAATCAGGCGCTTCGGGGTGCTTTTCAAAATCGCCGCGATGCTACACTGCCGCCGCTTCTCGCCACGCCCGTCGCGCCGTCACCCGAAGCGGCGCTCGTGAGGTGGGGCCGATTCAGTCCATGAGAAGGGAGAATTCGGGCCTGTGAACGACTACGAAATCATGTTGCTGCTGGACCCCGAGCTCAGCGAAGAGCGCGGAAACGAGATCATCCAGCGGATTCGCGACTCCGTCGAGGAAGCGCAGGGCACCTGGGACGGCCACGAGCCGTGGGGGCGCCGGCGCCTGGCCTACGAGATCGGCCACAAGGGCGAGGCGGTGTATCACCTGCTCCTCTTCGGCTGCCCGCCGGAGACCCTCGCCGAGATCACGCGGGTCCTGAAGATCACGGACGGCGTCATGCGGTACGGCGCCTACCGCCGCGTCAAGGGCTCGACCCACACGAAGGCCCCGGTGCAGGTCGCCGTGGGCGCGCCCGCCTCGGCCTCGGCCGAAGACGGCGATGACACCGGCCCGGCTTCCGAGTAGCCTGGATCGATCTTCGGAGAGGAGCGAGAACTCATGGCAGCCAACATCAACCGCGTCGTGCTCGTCGGCAACCTGACCCGCGATCCCGAGTTGCGACACACGCCTTCGGGCATGGCCGTCTGCGGTCTGCGCATCGCGGTCAACACGCGCCGCAAGGATTCGTCGACCGGCCAGTGGACCGAGAAGCCGAACTACTTCGACATCACGGTCTGGGGCAACCAGGGCGAGAGCTGCGCCCAGTACCTCGCGAAAGGGCGGCCCGTCGCGGTCGACGGCCGGCTCGAGTGGCGCGAGTGGGACGCCCAGGACGGCACCAAGCGCCAGGCGGTTGAGATCATCGCCGACTCCGTCCAGTTCCTCGGGGGGCGCGGCGACGGTGGCGGCGACGGCGGGAATCAGTTCGTGCCCGCGGGCGCGTCGACCGGCTCCGACGCCGACTTCCAGGGCTCCGACGACGACATCCCGTTCTAAGGAGAGTTTCTTGGCTGAGAAGAAATCCGATCGCGACCGCACCTCCTCCTCGAGCAGGAAGCGCAACATGCCGAGCGGCCCCGGCCGCCGCAAGTCGTGCTTTTTCTGCAAGTCGAAGGTGGACGAGGTCGATTACAAGAACGTCAACGAGCTCCGGCGCTACGTGTCGGAGAAGGGGAAGATCCGCAACCGCCGGATCAGCGGCGCCTGCCGGCGCCACCAGCGCCAGGTGGCGGTCGCCGTCAAGCGGGCCAGAGAGATCGCCCTGCTCCCCTACGTCGGCGACAAGTAGGCGATGGAGGTCGTTCTCAAGCACGACGTCGACAAGCTCGGCCTTCGCGGCGAGGTGGTCACGGTCGCCCGCGGGTATGCGCGGAACTTCCTCCTGCCGCGCGGTCTCGCCGAGGTTGCGACGCCTGCGCTCGTCAAGGAGCTCGAGAAGCGCGATGCACAGCGGGCGCGCCACGACGCCCAGACGGTCGATGAGGCGCGCGCGCTGGCCTCGCGTCTCGAGGCGCTCGAGCTGCGATTCGACGTGACGGCCGGGCCCACCGGCTCGCTCTTCGGCTCGGTCACCGCAACGAACGTGGCCGACCGGCTCTGGGAGCAGGAGAAGCTGCGGGTCGACCGCCGCAAGCTCGAGATGGACACGATCAAGCGAATCGGGCGGTACACGGTCCCGTTCGAGCTCTTTGCCGACGTGACGGCGCAGCTGAAGCTCGTGGTCGCACCCGAGGGCGAGGAGCTGCCGCCCGAGGAGGAGCTCGCCGAGCTGGAGGCGCAGGAGCGCGCCGCCGCCGAGGCAGCCGCCGCTCCGGCCCCGCCCGCCGAGGTCGAGGTCGAGGACGTGGACGTGCAGGCCGAGCCCGGTGCCGAGCTCGATGCAGGGCCCGCTGCCGAGTCCGCCGACGAGGACGAGGGCGGAACGCCCGAGCCTCGCCGGCGCCGATCTTCCCGCCGACGAGGGGTAGCGACGGGATTCGTCCACAGGCTCTCCACGGGCCTGTGGACGACGCTCCACCGTCTGTCCACAGGAGCTTCAAGCCTGTGGATTTGGCCCCGAAGTTGACGCAAAGAGCGGTCGTTTCGTCCACCGCCAAAACACGAACATGTGTTCTATACTGCCTGCATCGACGGCGGCTTCGACCAACGGGTACGCGCTTTCCACACCCTTTCGGGCTCATCCGACACAGGGTCTACTAGCAGGCGCATGGCTGTGCCTGCCCAGGCCCTCCAGACCGCCCCGGTCCCACCGCAGAACCTCGATGCCGAAGAGTCGGTGCTCGGGGCGATGATGCTCTCTCCGCTGGCGATCGGGGCGGTCACGGAGTCCACCAATCTCAACGCCTCGGACTTCTATCGCGAGAGCCACGGGCACATCTTCAAGGCGATCCTCTCGCTCTACGCCAAGGGCGAGCCCGTCGATGCGATCACCGTGGTCGACGAGCTCGACCGCTCCTCGACCCTCGAGTCGGCGGGCGGCCAGGAGCGCGTCCATGAGCTCGCCGCGCTCGTGCCGGCAGCCTCGAACGCGGCCCACTACGCGCGCATCGTCTCCGAGATGTCCACCCTGCGCGGGCTGATCCGGGCGGGCAACGACATCGCACGGCTCGGCTTCGACCGGCCCGGCGAGACGATCGAGCTGGTCGACCGCGCAGAGAAGATCGTCTTCGATCTGTCACAGCAGCGGGTGTCGACGGAGTTCGCGCACATAGACGATCTCCTGAAGGAGTCGTTCGAGACGATCACCAAGCTCTACGAGGCGGGCAGCGACATCACCGGCACCGCAGCCGGCTATCGCGATCTCGACCGGCTGACGGCCGGGTTCCAGCCCGGCAACCTGGTGATCATCGCGGCGCGTCCCTCGATGGGGAAGTCGGCGCTCGCACTCGGGATGGCGGCAAACGTCGCGGTGCGGCACGACACACCGGTGGCGCTCTTCACGCTCGAGATGTCGAAGTCGGAGGTGACACAGCGCCTGATGTGCGCAGAGGGCAAGGTCGAGTCGCAACGGCTGCGCACCGGCAAGCTCGCCGTCGACGACTGGCCTCGCCTGACGGCCGCCTGCGACAAGCTTGCAAAGGCGCCGATCTACGTCGACGACACCGGCTCGATCACCATGATGGAGATCCGCTCGAAGCTGCGCCGCCTCAAGATGCGAGAGCCGAGGCTCGGGCTCGTGATCGTCGACTACCTGCAGCTGATGACGAGCGGCACGTCCGCCGAGAACCGCGTGCAGGAGGTCTCGCAGATCTCACGGTCACTCAAGGTGCTGGCACGCGACCTGGAAGTGCCGATCGTCGCACTGTCACAGCTGTCCCGCGCCGTCGAGCAACGGCACGACAAGCGCCCGATCCTCTCCGACCTTCGTGAGTCCGGCTCGATCGAGCAGGACGCCGACCTCGTGATGTTCGTCTATCGGGACGAGTACTACAACCCCGAGGAGACCGACTCCGCCGGCATCGCGGAGCTGATTCTCGCCAAGCACAGGAACGGAGCCACCGACGGCATCAAACTGAACTTCACCAAGCGCTATGCGAAGTTCCAGGACCTGACGAACGTGCCGGCATGACGACGGTCTGGGTCTCACCCTCCGCGACGGCGTATTCGTGCCTCTGCGAGCGGTGCATGGAGGTCGCGCGCGAAGCAGGGCTGCTCTTCTCCGACGCGTTGATGGTCTCGAGCGTGCGCGGCTCGATCGCCGCCGAGACGGACGTCGCGCTGGCGCGCTGCGGCGCCGGACACGAGATCACGCTTCGCCGTGTCGAGCGGCCGCGCGGCATGGCCCGGCCCGACGGCAGGCAGCTGCAGATCACCGTGTGACCCTCCTCCTCGTCGCGCTCGCATTCTCGTTCGCCTGGTCGATCGGGTCGCACTACACGGGCGCGTGCATGGGAATGCCGTATGCGCTCGGCGTGGTGCGGGCCCGCGTCGCCCTCGGGTTGATGGCTCCACTCGCACTTGCCGGCGCCGCGCTTGCAAGCGGCAAGGTCGCAACCACCGTCGGGCGCCGGTTGATCGACGGGGCACCTACGCGTCTCGGCGAGGTCGTCGTCGTCGCGGTTGCGTTCGGCGTGACTGCGGTCTACAACCGCATTCGCATCCCGACCTCGACGATTCAGATCCTCGTAGGCGCAGTGGTGGGTGTCGCGGTCGGCGCGTCGGTCGGCGTGCACTGGCGGACGATCGCGACTCTCGTGGTGATCTGGGTCGCTGCGCCACCCGTTGCGGCGGTCCTGGGCTTCGGCGGCACCAAGGCGCTCGGGTCCGTGACCAGCGTCGGCGGCGCACTGCTTCTCGTGGGTTGCCTGGCGTCGTTTGCGATGGGCGCGAACGATGTGGCGCTCGCAAGCGGCGCGCTTGTCGGCCCAAATGTGCTCGGCCCTCACGCAGCGGGCCTGCTGTGCGGCGTGGGCCTCGCACTGGGAGTCCTGATCACCGGGCGGCCTCTGCTCGACCGAGTGGCTTTCGACATCGTCGATCTCGATCGCGTCACGGCGACTGCCGCACAGCTCGTGCAGGCCCTCGTGATCCTGGTCGCAGTCGGATTCGGCTATTTCACCTCGATGAACCAGGCACTGGTCGGCGGGATGGCGGGCGCCGGGCTCGCGCGAGGCCGCCACACCGTGCACGCGAAGACACTGACCGGCATCGTGCGCGGCTGGGTGACGGGGCCGCCCACCTCGTTCCTGCTCGCGCTCGCCGCCGCGCTCGTGGTGCGGTGGGTCTCGGGTGCCGACACGCTGGCGCGCTAGACTCGGTCCAGTGCCTTCGACCGTCGTGGTCGGCGCGCAGTGGGGCGACGAAGGCAAGGGCAAGATCGTCGACCTGCTCGCCCAGGATTCGGACGTCGTGTGCCGCTATCAAGGCGGCCCCAACGCCGGGCACACGATCGTCGTCGGCGGGAAGACCTGGAAGCTTCGCCAGATGCCGAGCGGCGTCGTCTCGGGCACGCAGTCGGTGATCGGGGCCGGTTGCGTCGTCGACGCGCAGGTCTTCGTCGACGAGGTCGACCTGTTGACCGAGCGCGGCATCGATCCGTCGATCGTCGTGCTCTCCGGCAACGCCCACCTGATCATGCCGTGGCACGTGACGATCGATCAGGCGTCCGAGCGGCGTCTCGGCTCGTTGCAGATCGGCACGACGCGGCGGGGGATCGGCCCCACGTACGCCGACAAGGCGTCACGGATCGGGATCCGCGTTCAGGACGTGCTCGACCCGAAGATCCTGCGCGAGAAGATCGAGGTCGCACTCGCCGAGAAGAACCTCTGGCTGGAGCGGATCTACGAAACCGAGCCGTTCGACCTCGAAGCGGTGTGGTCGCAATATTCCGGCTTCGCCGAGCGCCTCGCACCGTTCGTCGGCGACGCCTCGCTGCTGGTCGACAACGCACTGCGGGCCGGAAAGCGCCTGCTCTTCGAGGGCGCGCAGGCAACGATGCTCGATCTCGACCACGGGACATATCCGTTCGTCACCTCGTCGAACCCGATCGCCTCGGGCGCGGCAACGGGAGTCGGCATCGGCCCCACGCGGATCGACCGGGTCCTGGGCATCTCGAAGGCATACGTGACGCGTGTCGGAGAAGGCCCGTTCCCATCGGAGATCGTCGGGCCTGACCAGGAGCGGTTGCGCCAACTCGGCGGCGAGTACGGCACGGTGACGGGCCGCGAACGGCGTTGCGGTTGGCTGGACCTCGTCGCGCTGCGGTACGCCGTTCGCGTCAACGGTATGACCTCGCTCGCGCTCACCAAGCTCGATGTGCTCTCGGCGTTCGACGAGCTGCCCGTCTGCGTCCGCTATCGCTTGCGAGACGGCTCCGAGACGGAGCACTTTCCGGCCCACCAGTCGGATTTCCATCATGCGACCGCGGTCTGGGAAACCTTGCCGGGCTGGTCGGAGCCGCTCGACGGGGCCGCGTCGCTCGACGACCTTCCGGCCGCCGCGCGCGCATATGTGGAGTACGTCTCGCGTGATCTGCAGCTGCCGATCGAGCTGGTCGGCGTCGGAGCCGCACGCGAACGCGTTCTCGCGTGACCGCCGTCATCTCTCCGAGCGCCTGGACGCAGATCATCGTCGCGCTGTCGATCTTCGTCCCGGTCGTGGTCGCAGTCGTCCTCGCGGTCGTCGTCCTGCGCGGGAAGAAGGACGACCCGGACGAGCAGCGCTGGCGCCGGCTCGCCGAACAGCGTCGAGATGCCGAGCGCGACGCTTAGCCACCTCCCGGCCGATCCCGCCGGGCTGGAGACGATGAGCTCACAGGGCTGGCGAGGTCGCCCGGCGTGTCGACGTCGGCGACGAGGGCCGGGTCGACCTCCATCTCGGCCACGTCGAGCTCCGCGTAGGCCCGATAGAGGGCGAGCGGGCCTACGCGAAGACGCTGCTCGAGCAGCGGCAGCGTCGACTTGGCCCACGCGCCGGGGAGCGGCCCGGTCTGCGGAACCGCGGCGTCGCGGCACGCAGCTCCGAGGGCGGCCACGAGCTCCGGCGTCACGCGCGGGCAGTCGACCGGCAGGAAGACTGCGACGTCGTTCGAGGCAGCACGCAGACCCGCCACCACTCCCGCGATCGGGGCCCGCACGTCCGTCCCATCGTCGAGCACGTCGAACGGCAGCTCGCCCGGCTTGCCGACGACGAGCACCTCGTCGCAGGCGGCGGCGAGCACACGCCGGCCCCGGGCGTGCAGGGTCTCACCGTCGAGCTCGATCAGTGCCTTGGGGGAGCCGAAGCGCAGGCTCGCCCCTCCGACGAGCAGCACGCCGGTCAGCGCTCGACGCGCCACGGCTCGGTGTAGACGTTGAGCCGGTCGCCGCGCACGAAGCCGCACAGCGTCACACCACGATCCTGCGCGAGCTGCACCGCGAGCGACGACGGGGCGCCCACCGCGACGAGGACCGGGCAGCCGGCGACGGCCGCCTTCTGGACGAGCTCGAACGACAGGCGGCCGCTGACGCACAGGAGTGCGCGAGCGAGCGGCAGGCGCCCCCCTCCGAACGCCCAGCCGATGACCTTGTCCATCGCGTTGTGGCGACCGACGTCCTCGCGGAGGCAGAGCAGCGCACCGTGCCCGTCGAAGAGGCCTGTCGCATGGAGACCGCCGGTCGCCTCGAACGCCGGCTGCGCTGCCCGGAGCCGGTCGGGCAGGCTCTGCAGGAGCGCAGCCGGCACCTTGAAGTCGCCCTCCACGCGAGGCGCCTCCACCGCGACCGCCTCGAGCGCGCCCTTGCCGCAGACGCCGCAGGACGAGGTCGTGTAGAAGCTGCGCGCGAGCCGGGTCGCGTCGAAGCCCGGGGCGTCGAGCTCGACCGTGTTCGCCGCGAGATCGTCAGGCACGCGGGCGCCGGCCGGCCGCAGGCCCTCGGAGAGGGCGAAGCCCACGGCCAGCTCCTCGTCGTGGCCCGGGGTGCGCATGGTCACGGCCACCGGCGTGCCGCCGATGCGGATCTCGAGGGGCTCCTCGACGGCGACGACATCCTCGGTGGCGCCTTCGGGCAAGCGGACGATGTTCACCCTGGCTGTCGAATACGGCGGCACGCTCACGACGCAAGTATCCTCGCCGCGTGCAGGTGGTGGTCGTCGGCTCCGGTGCTCGCGAGCACGCGCTCGCGTGGCGCCTCGGGCAGAGCCCCGGGCTGACCGAGCTCCACGCCGCACCCGGCAACCCCGGGATCGCGAAGATCGGACGTTGTCATCCCGTGCGTGCCGACGACGCCGACGGCCTGCTGAGCCTCGCCATGACGCTCGACGCCGATCTGGTGGTGATCGGCCCCGAAAGCCCGCTGGTCGCCGGCATCGCCGACGTGCTCCGCCGGAACGGGATCGCCGTCTTCGGCCCCAGCGCGGCCGCCGCCCGGATCGAAGGATCGAAGGCGTTCGCGAAGGATGTGCTGCGCGCAGCGGGCGTGCCGACCGCACAGACGCTTTCGGTGGCTCGGCCGCCGTGCGTCGTGAAGGCCGACGGCCTTGCCTCGGGAAAGGGCGTGTTCGTCTGCCGCACGAAGGACGAGGTCGACGATGCATTGCGTGCCGTCTCCGCATTCGGCGGCGAGTTCGTGATCGAGGAGCTGCTCGACGGTGAGGAGGTGTCCCTGTTCGCGCTCTCCGACGGCAGGCGGGTCGTGCCGCTCGGCACGGCGCAGGACTTCAAGCGCATCGGCGACGGAGACACGGGCCCGAACACGGGTGGGATGGGCGCCTATTCGCCCCTTCCCTGGCTCGAGAACGCAGACGAGCTCGTCGACCGGATCCACCGACCGGTGATCGACGAGCTCGCGCGCCGCGGAGCGCCGTTCGCCGGATGCCTCTTCGCCGGCGTGATGATGACCTCCGACGGCCCGAAGGTGCTCGAGTTCAACGCCCGGTTCGGCGACCCGGAGGCCCAGGTGGTGCTCCCGCGCCTCGAAGGCGACCTGCTCGAGCTGCTCCTCTCGGCCGCGGTCGGGGACCTGTCCGGCTCGACCCCGCCGCTCTCCGGAACCGCAGCGGTGACGGTCGTCCTCGCCGGGCCCGGGTATCCGGCCCGGAGCGACGACACGGGCGCCCCGATCTCGGGTCTCGACGCGGCCGAGTCCTCGGGGGCTCTCGTCTTTCACGGCGGCACGGCGGTACGTGACGGCACGGTGGTCACGAACGGAGGCAGAATCCTCTCCGTGACCGGAACAGGAAGCACCGTCGCCGCTGCACGCGCCCACGCGTATGCCGCTGTCCGGCTGATCTCCTTCGAGGGCGCACAGTTTCGCCGGGACATCGCAGAGGTCGCAGGTGCCTGAGCCGGCGGTGGGGATCCTCGTCGGCTCCGAGTCGGACCGCGCCAGGATGCAGGCCGCCCTGGACGAGCTCGACGCACGCGGGATCGCCTGGGAGTTCGAGGTGCGGTCGGCACATCGGACGCCGGACGCGGTTGCCGAGTACGCAACGTCGGCGCAGGGCCGGGGGCTGAGGGTGCTGATCTGCGGCGCCGGCCTCGCCGCGGCCCTGCCGGGTGTCGTCGCCGCGCAGACCGAGCTGCCCGTGATCGGCGTGCCCTTGCGTTCCTCGATGTCGGTGCTCGACGGGCTCGACGCGCTGCTCTCGATCGTGCAGATGCCGCCGGGCGTCCCGGTCGCGACGGTCGGCGTCGACAACGCCAAGAATGCGGCCGTGCTCGCCGCGCGCATTCTCGCTCTCGTGAACGCTCCCTCCTGAGCCGGCTCTACACTGTCCGGAGTGATCGCCCGCTACTCCCGTCCGGACATGAGCCGGATCTGGTCGGAGGAGGGCAGGTTCGCGCGCTGGTTCGAGGTCGAACTGGCGGCGCTCGACGGCTGGGTCGAGGTGGGGGCCGTGCCCGCCGTGGATGTCGCCGCGATTCGTGCTCGCGGCGAGGTGCCGACGCCCGAGCGTGTGGCCGAGATCGAGCGAGACGACCGATCACGATCTGGCCGCGTTCGTGGACGCAGTCGCAGAACAGCTCGGCCCGGAGGGCCGCTGGGTCCATTACGGGCTCACGTCGTCGGACATCGTCGACACGTCGCTCGCGCTTCAGATCCGCGACGCGGGAGATCTGATCCGCCGCGGCATCGAAGCCGCTCTGGATGCAGTCGTGCGCCGCGCCGAGGAGCACCGCCGGACGGTCTGCATCGGCCGGTCGCACGGGATCCACGCGGAGCCGACGACGTTCGGGTGGAAGCTCGCGGGCTGGGCCTTCGAGCTCGACCGCTCCCGGTCGCGGCTCGCACAGGCCCTGGAGACGTGCCGCGTCGGCCAGCTCTCGGGAACGGTCGGGACATATGCCGCGATCGACCCGGAGGTCGAACGCATCGCCTGCGAGCGCCTCGGCCTCGAGCCCGACCCCGTCTCGACGCAGGTGATCGGCCGCGACCGGCACGCCGAGCTGCTCTGCGCGCTTGCCGTGTGCGCGACGTCCCTCGACAGATTCGCGACGGAGATCCGCCACCTTGCCCGCACCGAGGTGCGCGAGGTCGAGGAGCCGTTCGCGGCCGGGATGAAGGGGTCGTCGGCGATGCCCCACAAGCGGAACCCGAAGGTCGCGGAGCGCATTTCGGGTCTCGCGCGCATCGTGCGCGCGGCTGCGATCGTCGGGCTCGAGAACGTGCCGCTCTGGCATGAACGCGACATCTCGCACTCGTCGGCGGAACGCGTTGCGATCCCGGATGCGTTCCTGGCGCTGGACTACATGCTCGACAAGTTCACGTGGATCGTCGACGGCCTCGTCGTCCACGCGGACCGCATGGAGCGAAACCTGTGGGCCTCGCACGGCCTCTTCTTCTCCCATCGGCTGCTGCTCGCGCTCGTCGGGAGCGGCCTCGAGCGCGACGAGGCATACAAGCTCGTTCAACGGAACGCCATGCGCTCGTGGGACGAGGAGCGCGACTTTCCGGAGCTCGTCCGGGCGGACGCCGCGATCACCGAGCGCCTCGATGATGCAGCGCTCGCCCGCGTCTTCGATCTCGGCGCGACCGTCGCCAATCTCGACACGACATTCGACCGCATCCACTGTCTCGCTTCGAAGGAGGAACCCGCCCATGTCTGAAGCTCTGCACGTCGGGAGCGGCAAGGTCCGCGAGCTCTATGCACTCGACGACGAACGTCTCCTGCTGGTCGCCAGCGACCGCATCTCGACGTTCGACGTCATCCTGCCGACGGAGATTCCGGACAAGGGACGCGTCCTGACGGGCCTGTCGGGCTTCTGGTTCGCGCGGACGCGCGAGCTCGCCTCGAACCATCTGCTCGCCCTCCACGAGGACGGACGATCGACCGAATGCCGGCGCCTCCAGATGCTCCCCATCGAGTGCGTCGTCCGCGGCTATCTGTCCGGCTCCGGCTGGAAGGACTACACCGCGACCGGAGAGGTCTGCGGCCATCGGCTGCCCGACGGGCTGGTCGAGTCGCAACAGCTGCCCGATCCGATCTTCACCCCGGCGACGAAGGCCGAGACGGGCCACGACGAGAACATCGACCGCGCAGCTGCGGTCGAGCTTGTCGGCGAGGCACGCTTCGACGAGGTCGAGGCGACGGCGATCGCGCTCTACCGCTTCATTTCCGACTATGCGCGCGAGCGGGGCATCATCCTGGCCGACACCAAGCTCGAGTTCGGCCTCGACCGGGACGGCCGGCTCGTGCTCGGAGACGAGGCGTTCACCCCCGACTCCTCTCGATTCTGGCCCGCCGATGCCTACGCGCCCGGTGGACCCCAGCCGTCGTTCGACAAGCAGTTCGTCCGGGACTACTGCGAGTCGCTCGGGTGGGACAAGACCGCTCCGGGCCCGGAACTGCCGCCGGCGGTCGTGTCGGGCACCCGCGCGCGCTACGTCGAGGCGTTCGAACAGCTGACGGGAATCGAGTTCGACGCCTACCTGGCCGATCCAAGCGTGGTCCTTGCATGAGGGCCACAGTGCTCGTTCGCCCGAAACCCGGCATCCTCGACCCACAGGGACAGGCGGTCGAAAGCTCCCTCCGCCACCTCGGTTTCGCGATCGGGGAGGCGCGCGTAGGCAAGCTGGTCGACGTCGAGCTGAGCACCGACGACCGCGTCGAGGCGCTCGCCCAGTTGCAGCAGATGTGCGAGCAGCTGCTGACAAACCCCCTCATCGAGAGCTACGCGATCGAGCTGGAGAGCCGGTGAGGGAGCTCGCCGGACCGAGGCCCGTCGTTCCGGTGATCGTGTTCCCGGGCTCGAACGACGATCGCGACGCGCAGCTCGCGCTCGAGCGCCTCGGTGCCTCGAGCCCACGGGTCTGGCACAACGACGAGGCGCTCCCGCCCGGGACCAGCGGCGTCGTGTTGCCGGGAGGCTTCTCGTACGGCGACTACCTGCGGTGCGGGGCGATCGCGCGGTTCTCGCCGGTGATGAGGGCGGTCGCAGACTTCGCCGCCGCCGGCGGCCTCGTGCTCGGCATCTGCAACGGCTTCCAGATCCTGACCGAGGCAGGGCTGCTTCCGGGTGCCCTGCGCCCGAACGCGTCACTCTCGTTCGTGTGCCGCGACGTCTCGCTCACGGTCGAGCGCACCGATACGCCGTTCACGTCACGGTGCCAGGCCGGAGGAAGCCTCACGATCCCGGTCAAGCACGGCGACGGCTGCTGGTTCGCCGACGACGAGCTGCTCGGGCAGCTCGAGGCGAACGACCAGGTTGCCCTCCGCTACGCAGCCGGGGCGAACCCGAACGGCGCAGTCGCCGATGTTGCCGGCGTTCTCAACACCGACGGCAACGTGCTCGGCCTGATGCCGCACCCGGAGCATGCTGTCGATCGGCTGCTGGGCTCCACCGACGGGTCGCTGATCCTGGGATCGCTCGTCGACGCGGCTCGGTTGTCGCTCGCCGCCGCCGTCTAGGCGAACCCCAGGCCGAGCATTGCCGCGAGCTCGGGCGTCTTCTCGAGCGAGCGGCGAAGCCGCTGAAGATCTGCCGCTCGAAGCGTCACCGGCCCTCGCCGCACCGCGCCCCCCGTCGAGTAGGCGAACCGGACGAGCCGCTCGCCACGATCGGTCTCGAGCAGCTCGACGACCGAGGAGAACCGTTTCTCGCCCGCACGCTGACCGAGCGCCAGCCGCTCCAGCACGTTGGCCGGGCCCCAGGGCGTCGCTGTCTTCGTCATACCTCGACGCTAGAGCGAACCGTGCAACGCGTGGGGAACGCATCTGGCACAGAAGTGTGAAAACTCGTCCACCGGACGCCGCACGCCGCTCACCCTGTCAGGCGTCGATCGGCACGTGCCCGGGCTCCGCCGCGATGCGGGCGAGCCAGGCGCCGATCGCGGGATACCGGCCGAGATCGAAACCGCCCTCCCCGGCGACGTGCGTGTAGGCATACAACGCGATGTCCGCGAGCGACATCGCATCCCCGACGAGCCACCGCCTCCCGTCGAGCTGCCGCTCCATGGCGTCGAGAGCCCGATACCCGGCGGCCTGCCTCTCGGGCACGCGGTCGGCGTACGCGTCCGGGTCGCCCGACAGAGCGAGCCAGAAGCGGGCCACCGCGATCGCCGGCTCGTGGTCGTATTGCTCGAAGAACATCCACTGCAGCACCTGAGCACGCGCGTATCGATCCTCGGGCACGAACCGCGTCCCTTCGCCGAAGTACCAGAGGATCGCACCGGACTCGCCCAGCGGGCTGCCGTTGTCGAGCACGATCGTCGGCACGCGCAGGGACGGGTTGAGACCGCCGAGGAGCTCGGGGCGGTTCGAGCGGTCCCGGACGTCGACCGGGCGGCGCTCATACTCGAGGCCGAGCTGCGCGAGCAGCAGGCGCACCTTGTAGCAATTGCCGGAAGCGGCGTTCTCGTACAGGATCACTGCGCGAGACGATACGCGGCCGACTTGGGCTGCTAGTCGACGACCTCGATCCCGAGCGCCGTCGCGAAGACCGCGGCGTTCTCGATCACATCGTTCCACGTCATGCGCGCGCCGCGAAGAGCCTCGGCACCCCGAGCGCCCGCGAGATCGCAGCCGCGCAGCTCGACGCGCTCCAGGGTGCACGTCGAGAACGTCGCTTCGCGCAGCTCACAGCGCTCGAAGAGCACGTCCTCGAGAGAGGCACCGTAGAGATCGCACTCGCTCATCCGACAGTCTCGGAAGACGACGCGCGCGAGTCGCGCATGACGTAGACCCACCAGGTCGAGTCGGCACTCCTCGAAGGTCACGTCGACCAGCCGGGCCTCTGCGAGCTCCGCTCCCGTCAACCGGGAGCGCCGCAACTCGACGCGTTGCAGCGACCATCGTCGCGGCCGCTCGTTCGCCCAGTCCAGGTCGATCCCGACGGCATCGACGAGATCGGCGGGCTCGGTGACGTGCGGCTCCTCGTCCGCAACATCGGGGGGATACGGCGCCCGAGGGGGCTTCGACATGCAGCGAGAGTATGCAGACCGCCCGGGCGTGGCATCACGAGCTGCCTTCCGGCCTCTACTCTGGTCCTTGATCAGGTAGGCGGCGTTGCCTTCGATCGACGTCGAGGGCAAGGGAGGAGCGACATGATGGCCGGAACGACGGAGACAGCGATTCTCGCCGGCGGGTGCTTCTGGGGAATGCAGGACCTGATCCGCAAGCGCCCGGGAGTCCTGGCGACGCGCGTCGGCTACAGCGGCGGCGACGTCGCCAATGCGACCTACCGGAACCACGGCACGCACGCCGAGGCGATCGAGATCACCTTCGACCCCGAGCAGACCTCCTACCGAGATCTGCTCGAGTTCTTCTTCCAGATCCACGACCCGACGACGGTCGATCGCCAGGGCAACGACGTCGGCATGAGCTATCGCTCGGCGATCTTCTACCTCGACGACGACCAGCGTCGCATTGCGGAGGACACGATCGCAGATGTCGAGGCGTCCGGTCTCTGGCCCGGCCGGGTCGTCACCGAGGTCACGCGCGGCGGGACCGTTCTGGGAGGCAGAGCCCGAGCATCAGGACTACCTGGAGCGCTACCCGAACGGCTACACCTGCCACTTCCCGCGGCCGGGCTGGGTGCTTCCGCGTCGCGCCGACGCAGTCGTCGGCCAGCGGAACCGGACGGGTGTCTAGGTCGCCTGCCCCTGCGCCGCCGCAGCGGAGGCCCCGAGCACGCCGTCGAGCCACCCGTCGATCGCGGCGGCGACCTCCTGCCAGTCGGGGGCGGTCATGTGCAGATGCGGACGGCCTTCGAACTCCAGGTAGTCGGTCCTCGCGGTCGAGCCCTCGTACCTCTTGTACTGCGCCTTCGACAACGACGCGGGAACGGTGTGGTCCTTGTCGGCTCCGACGATCAGGAGCGGTGCCCGCTCGCCGTTTCTGAAGTGGACCTCGGTCGGCGGATGGAGGTGGAAGTTCGCGAACCCGGCCTCGTAGAAGATCTGGCCCGTCTCGGGAACGGCGTAGCGCTCGTAGGCCGCCGCGGCCTCCTCGGGGGTGAACGTGTTCACGAAGCCGTACGTGAACTCTTCGAGCGTGAGCGTGACGACTCCGTGCCGCTTGGACGGATGAGCGAGCGCAGGCGAGCCCGCCTTGAGCGTCGAGAACGGCAGCTTCAGGATTCCTTTCGGCGGCGCCGGGCTCATCGCGACGCCGGCCCGACCGAGCCCGCGGTCGAGCAGCAGCTCGACGAACAGGCCGCCGTAGGAATGGCCGATCAGGACGGGCGGCTGGTCGAGCCCGCGGATCAGCTGCTCGTAGTGGTCGACGATCTCCTGCACGCCGAGGCCCGCCGACTTGTCCGCGGTCTCGCGCATCTCCTCGACATCGCCCTGCTTGCGCGGCCACTCCGGCGCCGAGACGGCGAAGCCCCGCTTCCCGAAGTAGTCGGCGTAGTTCTCCCAGCTGCGCGCCGAGAGCCAGGCGCCGTGGATCAGCATCAGCCCGGCCCGCCCGCTTTCGTTGTCGGCCCCCACCGTCTCCCTCCTCTGCCGTTGACCCCAATGACGCTACATCGCCCGGAGGCCCCGGAGAGAGGCGTTCGGGACGGGGCCGCAGCCGCTACTCGGACCTGGCGCCGATCAGCTCGATGCGGTAGCCGTTGACCGGGTCTGAAACGAAGGTCAGCAGGCTGCCGCCCTCACGCACCGCGTAGGGCGCCCGTTCAGGCTCGATTCCCTCTGCGGCGAGCGCCGCCAGGGTCGCCGCCAGATCGTCGACCACCAGCGCGACGTGCCCGTAGGCGCTACCGAGCTCATAGCCGCGGCCGTCGTGGTTGAAGGTCAGCTCGAGCTCCGGCTCCTCGTACCCGGGGATCCCGAGGAAGTAGTTCGTCGCCTCCAGCTCGCCGTCGCGCACGATCGGCAGCTCCCGGCGGAGCTCGAAGCCGAGCGCCCGGTAGAACGCGATCGTCTGCTCCGGCTCGACGATCCGGAGCATCGTGTGGATGAAGCGCGTCACACCGCGATCGTAGTCCCAACTCGACGGGCGGGGGCCGGGTACGTGCGCCTTCTCAGGTTCGCCTCTGTTAGAATTTAGGCATGACTATAGATGGGAGTGGATCCGTCGAACTCTCTGCCGCGGTGCAGGATTACGCGAAGGCGATCTACGAGCTGGAGAGCCGCGGCGGGGTCGCCTCGACGAACGCGCTCGCCGACCGGCTCGGTGTCCGCCCGGCGTCGGTGTCGGGCATGCTGCGCAAGCTCGACACCCTCGGGCTGGTCGTGCACGAGCGCTATCGAGGCGTCCGCTTGACCGACTCCGGCCGAAAGGTCGCGCTCGAGGTCCTTCGCCATCACCGGCTGCTCGAGTTGTATCTGGCCGAGAACCTCGGCCTCGGTTGGGATGAGGTTCATGCGGAGGCGGAGCGGCTCGAGCATGTCCTCTCGGAGGAGCTCGAGGAGGCGATTGCCACGAAGCTCGGGAACCCGACGATCGACCCGCACGGCGACCCGATCCCGACGCGTGAGCTCGCCGTGGTCGAGGTCGAGAGCCGGAGCCTGTATGCCCTCGAGCCAGGGGAGCGAGGCATCTTCATTCGCGTCTCGGATTCGGACTCGGAGATGCTGCGCTTCCTCGAGGCCCGCGCGATCGCGCCGGGCGCCTCGCTGGAGCTGATCGACAAGCAGCCGTTCGACGGACCGCTCTTCGTGCGCGTCGGGGACGAGGTGCACGTGCTCGGTGCCGTCCTGGCGCGCGCGATGCGCGTGACGATCGAGGAGCAGCGCTGACCTCACCGCCGCTCGAGCAGGCGCCTGCGCCGGCGACGGAGGCCGGCGTGCTGCCGGCGCCGTACGAGCAGGAGGCGAGCGCGCTCGACCACGTGCTGGCCAAGGGGCGCTCGCGGGCGATGCTGGCGATGCTCGGGCCGGCCTTCGTGGCTGCGATCGCCTACGTCGACCCGGGAAACTTCGCCACCAACATCCAGGGCGGCGCCCAGTTCGGCTACCTGCTTCTGTGGGTGGTGCTGGCGGCGAACCTGATGGCGATGCTGATCCAGTACCTGTCGGCCAAGCTCGGGATCGTCACCGACCGCAACCTGCCCGAGCTCTGCCGCGAGCGCTACCCGCGGGCCGTCTCGTGGGGCCTGTGGGGCCAGGCGGAGCTGATGGCGATGTCGACGGACATCGCGGAGTTCCTCGGCGCCGCGCTGGGCCTGAACCTGCTCTTCCACGTCCCGCTGCTCGTCGCCGGGGTGATGACGGGCTTCATCGCCTTCGGGATCCTCGAGCTGCAGCGGCACGGCTACCGCCGTTTCGAGGTCGCAATCACGGCGCTGCTCGGGATCATCCTGCTCGGCTTCCTCTACGAGACGCTGAAGATCGGCCCCTCCGCCTCCGGCTCGGTGCAGGGACTGCTGCCGCACCTGCGGGGATCGGACTCGCTCTACCTCGCGGTCGGGATCATCGGCGCGACGGTGATGCCACACGCGATCTACCTCCATTCGGCGCTCACGCAGGGCCGGATGCCGGTTCGTGACGACGCCGAGCGCGGCCGCGTGCTTCGCTTCGAACGCACCGATGTGCTGATCGCGCTCGGTCTCGCAGGGCTCGTGAACATGGCGATGCTCGCCGTCGCAGCCAAGCTCTTCTACAGCACCGGCCACACGAGCGTCTCCACGATCGAGGAGGCGCACGCCGGCTTCGAGAACCTGGTCGGCGGCAGCGCCGCACTGGCCTTCGCGGTCGCGCTGTTCGCCTCCGGCGCCTCCTCGTCCAGCGTCGGCACCTACTCGGGTCAGGTCGTGATGGCCGGCTTCGTCAACCTACGGGTGCCGCTGCTGCTGCGGCGGCTGATCACGATGATCCCTGCGCTCATCGTGCTCGCACTCGGGGTCAGCCCCACGAGCGCACTCGTGCTGAGCCAGGTCGTCCTGTCCTTCGGTATCCCCTTCGCCCTGATTCCGCTCGTCCACCTCACGAGCCGCCACGACCTGATGGGGAGCCACGTCAACCGGCGTGCGACCACCTGGGCGGCGGTTGCGATCGCCACCGTGATCAGCCTTCTCAACGTCTTCCTGCTCTACCAGCAGTTCGCCGGCAGCTGATCAACGTTCGAGGTCCTCCCGCAGCAGGGAGAACAACACCGCATCCTGCCATTCCCCGTGCCTCAGGTACGCGCGGCGCTTGACACCCTCCCGCACGTAGCCGACGCGCTCGGAGCCGCGGATCGCGCGCTCGTTGAAGCCGTAACAGGCGAGCTCGAGGCGATGGAAGCCGAGCTCGAAGATCAGGTAGCGCTGGAGGAGCCGCGCAGCCTCGTCGGCGATCCGTCGGCCGCGGAAGGCCGGGTCGAGGGCGAGGCCGCCGAGGTGAGCAATCCGGTTCGCCTCGCTGAGCTCGTCGAACGCCATCGATCCTGCCCGCTCCCCGTCGACCTCGATGATCATCCGCCCGGATTTCTGCGGCTCGCGTTGCGAACACTCGATCTCGGCGCCGATCGCCTCGGCGGTGCGCGCCTGCCGCCTGCCGAGAAACGGCTCGACCTCCTCGTCGTTGTAGAGCCCGACCAGGAAATCCACGTCGTCCGGCGTGGCGCGGCGCAGCGTGATCACGTCTCGGCGGCCGGCACCAGCGCGCGGCGCCGCTGCAATCCCGTGCCGAGCGCGACACCGCCGAGGATCAGCGCCAGCCCGGCGAGGGCTGCGGCCCCGACGTGCTCGTCGAGGAAGATCGCCCCGTACGCGAGCGCGATCGGGGGCACGAGGTAGGTGACGAGCGACGCGTAGCCCGCGCCGGCCTTCGCGATGATCGAGAAGAACAGCAGATACGCGAACGCCGTTCCGACGACCCCGAGCACCACGACACAGCCGACCGTCTCCCAGCCCGGAAACGCCGTCGGAGCCTGTGCAACGCCTGCCGGCAGGACGAAGAGCGCCGCGACCGCAGAGGTGCCGAACGCGACCACCTCGGGCCGCGCGGCACCAAGATGCCGGCGGACGAGCAGCCCGCCCACCGCGTAGCAGATCGCCATCCCGACCACCGCCAGCGCACCCAGGATCTTGCCTTCCGGCTGCGCCCCCACGAGCAGCGCAACGCCGGCGAAGCCGACGAACACCCCGACCAGGGGCCCGCCGGTCACGCGCTGGTCGTGGAAGAACGCGAACGCGATGAGCGCGTTGAAGATCGGCACCGAGGCCTGGAGGATCGAGGCGAGCCCGGAGTCGATGCGCGTCTCGCCCCACGACAGGAGCCAGAACGGGAGCGCCGTGTTCAGGAGCCCGACGACCGCGAGCCAGCGCCAGTGCACGCGCACCTCGTCCCATGTCCTGCGCGTGCCGACGGCGGCCGGGACGACCACGGCGAGCACGAGCGCGGCGAGGCCGATCCGTCCGAGTATCAGCGTCGCGGGCTGGAGCTCCCGCACGGCCACCTTGATGAACATGAACGAGCTGCCCCAGATCAGGGCCAGCAGCAGGAGCATGGGCAGAGGACGGCGAGTCATCGGTGCTGAAACGATCGGGCGGGGGTCGGTGTGAGATGCACCGAGGGCCATCCTAGATCCCGGATACCATGCGGCTCTGAGCTCGGTCGCGGAACCACTCCACACGAGGCTCGGTCTCACCGACTGGGAGTTCGACCGTATCCGCCAACTGCTCGGACGATCGCCCAACGACTTCGAGCTCGCCGTCTTCTCGCTGCTCTGGTCGGAGCACTGCGGCTACAAGCACTCGGCACGGCTGCTGCGGCGCCTTCCGTCGAGCGGCGCGCGCGTGCTGCAGGGGCCGGGTGAAAACGCGGGCGTGATCGACCTGGGCGACGGGGTGGCCGTCGCCTTCAAGGCCGAGTCGCACAACCACCCCTCGGCGGTCGAGCCGTTCCAGGGCGCCGCGACGGGCGTCGGCGGGATCCTCCGCGACATCGTGGCGATGGGAGCGCGGCCGATCGCGCTCCTCGACGGCCTGCGGTTCGGCGAGCCCGACTGGCACTTTCGCCGGGCCGTCGCCGGCATCGGCCACTACGGGAACTGTGTCGGCGTCCCGAACGTCGGCGGCGAGTGCGCTTTCGACGAGGCGTATGCGGCAAACCCCCTGGTGAACGCGATGTGCGTCGGCCTGCTGCCGACCGAACGCGTGCTCAGCGCCCGCGCCCGGGGAGCAGGCAACGCGCTCGTCCTGTACGGCGCCTTCACGGGCCGTGACGGGATCGGCGGCGCATCGGTGCTCGCTTCGCAGGATCTCGAAGGCTCGGACGAGAAACGCCCCTCCGTCCAGATCGGCGATCCGTTCCGCGGCAAGGCGCTGATCGAGGTCTCGCTCGAGCTCGTCGAGCGTGACCTCGTTCTTTCGCTCCAGGACTGCGGCGCCGCCGGGCTCGCCTCGTCCCTCTCCGAGATGGCCCGCGACGTCGGCGTCGACGTGCACCTCGACCGCGTGCCCCTGCGCGAAGGCGACCTCGAACCGTGGGAGATCATGATCTCCGAGTCACAGGAGCGGATGGTCGCGGTCGTCGAGCCCACGCGGGTCGATGCGGTGCACGAGGTGTGTGAACGCTGGGAGCTGCCGTGCACGGTGATCGGAGAGGTGACGGACCACGGCGAGCTGCGGGCGTTCTTCGACGGCGACATCGTCGGCTCGATCCCGGCGGCGCACCTCACCGACGGGTGCCCGCGCTACGCCGTCGAGACCCGGGAGCTGGCGGTCGAGACGGCGCCGGTCGCACCCGTGAACCACGAGCCGAAGACGTGGGTGTTCGAGCAGTACGACCAGCTCGTCGGCTCGCGGACCGTGCGCCGCCCCGGGCTCGACGCGGCGGTGCTGCGCGTCGACGGCACGCGGGGCATCGCGGTGTCGCTCGACGGCCCCCCGCTCGGCTGCCGAAGCCCGCTCGAGGCAGGCCGGCGCGCGGTGATGGACGCCGCGGTGAACGTCGCGTGCGCGGGCGGAGAGCCGCTCGCGCTCACCGACTGCCTGAACTTCGGGAACCCCGAGAGGCCGGAGATCGGCTGGGAGCTCGAACAGGCGATCGAGGGCATCTCGCGTGCCGCCGAGTCACTCGGCATCCCGGTCGTCTCCGGGAACGTCTCCCTCTACAACGAGACGGGCGGGAGCCCGATCCCTCCCACCCCCGTGGTCGGCTGCGTCGGGCTCGTGCGCGACGTGACCCGCATCCCCGATCGCTGGCAGCAGGGCGACCGCATCGTCCTCCTCCGCGGCTCCGGCCCCGGGCTCGTGCACGTGGTCTGGCGGCACGCACATCTCTGGACGCTCGCCCACGACGTCTCCGACGGCGGCGTCACGCTCGCACTGCGTGAGGCCGAGGCATGGTCGGGCCGGCGGGCCGAGTACGACGTCGTGGACGGCGACGGCGTGATCGTCGCCGTCACACACGGCGTCGAGATCCCCTGGGACGACGTGGTCGAGCTCGGGACGGTCGCCTGATGTGCGGCGTCTTCGGCGTCCGCGCCCCGGGCCGCGACGTGGCGCGCCTGTCCTACTTCGGCCTGTACGCGCTCCAGCACCGGGGCCAGGAATCGGCCGGGATCGCGGTGAGCGAAAACGGCCGGTTGACCGCGCTCCGCGACCTCGGCCTCGTGCCGCAGGTGTTCGACGAACGAAGCCTCTCCGGCCTCCACGGAGACCTCGCGATCGGTCACACGCGCTATTCGACGACGGGCGGCAACGCCTGGGAGAACGCACAGCCGCTCCTCCACCACGGGCGAGTCCGCACTGTCGCGCTCGGCCACAACGGCAATCTCGTCAATCCAGCCGAGCTGCGCGAGCTCGCCGGCAAGCCGCTCGCGTCGTCGTCGGACTCGGAGGTGATCGCCGCGCTGATCGCCGACGACGAGCGGCCGCTGGAGGAGGCCGCCGCTGCCACGATGGGACTGCTCGAAGGCGCAGCGACGGTGGTCGGGCTCGCCGACGGCAGGCTCTTCGCGTTCCGCGACCGCTTCGGATTCCGCCCGCTCGTGCTGGGCCGCCTCGGCGACGACCCGGTCGTCGCCTCCGAGACGTGCGCACTCGACCTCGTCGGGGCAACGTTCGAGCGCGAGGTCCGGCCGGGCGAGCTCGTCGTCGCGGACGAGCACGGGCTGCACTCGATCCAGGCGCTCGAGCCGGCCGAGCACGGAGCGCTCTGCATCTTCGAGTTCTTCTATCTCGCCCGCCCCGACACGCGCCTCTCGGGCGTCGAGGTGCACGGGGCGCGCGTGCGAATGGGCGAGAAGCTCGCCGAGGAGTCGCCTGTCGAGGCCGACCTCGTCCTGCCGATCCCCGACTCCGGCACGCCTGCGGCGATCGGCTTCGCGCGCGCTTCCGGGATCCCGTTCAGCGAAGGGCTGATCAAGAACCGCTACGTCGGCCGCACCTTCATCCAGCCGGAACAGGGGATGCGAGAGCAGGGCATCCGCATGAAGTACAACCCGCTCGCCGAGGTCTCGGGCAAGCGCGTCATCGCCGTCGACGACTCGCTCGTGCGCGGCTCGACGACGCGACAGGTCGTCCAGATGCTCTTCGACGCAGGGGCGACCGAGGTGCACATCCGGATCTCCTCGCCGCCGATCGTCTCGCCCTGCTTCTACGGGATCGACCTCGCGTCGGAGGACGAGATGATCGCCGCCCACTCGACGGTCGAAGAGGTCAGAGAGGCGATCGGCGCGACGAGCCTGGCCTACATCTCGCTCGAGGGGCTGCAGGCAGCGACGCACCGGCCGGCGAATGCGCTCTGTCGCGCCTGCCTCACGCGTGAGTATCCGACCCGCGTGCCGCTCGACGCGGCAAAGCACCGGTTCGAACGGGTCTAGATGATTGATCGGGAATTCAACGCCGCCCCGGCTGGGGTCCTGCACACGGCGCATTGCGCCCGCCGCGCCCGGCGCCAAGGCCCACCGGCCTTGACCCCGGTCGCGTCGACCACACTGCTTGGTGCAGACCCTCCCCGGAACACCGTCAATTACCGATCAACCATCTAGGCCGGGTCGGGTCAGGCGCTCAGGTCGTGCGCGCGGCCGTAGCGCACCGCCCGCTTCACCTGCCGTGGGTCGAGCCCCTGCTCGAGCAGGTTCTGGCGCAGCTCTCCCTCGGCCGCCAGCTTCAGAAACAGCCACACGAGGGCAACGAGGGTGACGATCGAGCCCTCGCCCATCATCACGATCCCGCCGAGGTTCTGGTCGTGTGCGGGGGTGATCCCCCATTCGGGCGCATGCCGGTAGACGCCGTAGAACGCACCCGACGACCAGATGAAGACGTTGCCGAGGATCGTCTCGATCAGCCGCACCACCGCCATGTAGCCGAGCTTCCAGCCGGTCCCGAACCAGGCGGGTGCGGGCAGCGTCTCGACGACCGGCTCCCACATCAGGCACCCGCAGGTGAAGAACGCGAAGTGCTCCAGTGCGTGCACCGAATCGTGATGCAGCGCCGCCACGTACATGAACGGGATGTGCCAGAGATACAGATTGACCGCCCAGATCGGCAGAGCGACGAGCGGGTGCGTGAGCACGCGCAGCCGCTCGACCCAGGAGATCGCAAGCAGCGGGCGGAGCATCTGGCCGGTCAGGCCGACGACGAAGCACAGTGGAGCGAGATCGCCGAGGATCACGTGCTGCGTCATGTGCATGAAGAAGAAGTTGTCCTCGCCGAGCTTGTCGACCGGCGAGTTGAGCGCGATCACGACGAGCGCGATCCCGAGGAAGAACACCGCCCGCCGCCAACCAGGAACCGGCCGGCCGCTGAGCGCAAGCGTGCGGGCGCGCCGCAGGTAGATGAGCGCGATCAGGACGGTGGGGATGGTCTGGAGCGGTTCGAAGCTCCAGGTCAAGGTCGGCGCGATTGCCACCACGTTGAAACACTAGTGGCCTAGAGAGATGCACCTGTTCCACTACCACCTGGTCACCTCGGAGCTGCGCGAGGTCGAAGGACGCTACCTCGGGAAGCTCGGATTCGACCTGGTCGCCCGCTACGGGCGGATCGGCGACGAGCAGGTGGCGATCGAGCCCGGCAGCTCGTGGGAGAAGCTCGACCGGGACGGCTTCAAGCTGCGTCTGACAGAGCTCCGCCGCGGGTCGATCGACGTGGTCGTCCAGCCGGGCCACTGGCGGATCCCGCGCGTCGACCACCTCGGCGTCGCGCTCGACGAGGACGAGTTCCAGTCGGTGCTCGAGCGGGCGATGCAATGGAATCTGCGCGTGCAGGAGCACGGCGGCCGCCGCACGTTCCTCGCGACGAATGCGGGGTACCGCCTGGAGGTCCATCCGCCTCGAGACTGGATCGACGAGCTGATCGCCGCTTCGGACGAGTTCCGGCTGACCGAGCTGCAGCTGCGCGCCGACGATCCCGAGGGGAAGGCGGGTGCGCTCGCCGACCTTCTCGGCCTCCCGCTCGACGGCACGAGCGTCGAGGTCGGCGGCGCCGCGGTCACGTTCCTCGGCGGCGGCCCCGAAGGCCGGCCCGAGCTGCACGGCGAACGGTTCGGCTGATCGGGCCGGCCGCCCAGCGTCGTACACTGCCGCTCTGGCCACGGAGCACAGTTACGCCGCAGCGGGTGTGTCGCTGGCAACTGCCGGCTCCGTCGTCGAGCGGCTGCGCCGGGCGGTCGAGTCGACCGGCGCGACCGGGTTCGGCGCGTTCGCGGGGCTGCATCCGCTCGACGAGCACCGGCTGCTCGCCGCATCGACGGACGGCGTCGGCACGAAGCTCGTACTCGCACGCGCACGCGGGCGGCTGCGCGACTGCGGCGCCGACCTGGCGGCACACTGCATCAATGACGTGCTCACGTGCGGTGCCCAACCGCTCTTGCTGCTCGATTACGTCGCGGCGAACGAGATCCACCTCGACGAGGTCGCGGACCTCGTCGAGGGAGCTGCCGATCTGTGCCGCCGGGCGGGGGTCGCCCTGATCGGCGGGGAAACAGCCGAGCTGCCCGGCATCTACGCACCGGGTGAGCTCGACTTCGCAGGCACCTGTGTGGGAGTCGTCGACCGGGGAGACGTGATCGACGGCAGCTCGGTGGCTGCCGGGGACGCGGTGATCGGCTTCCCGTCGGCGGGCATTCATGCAAACGGATTCACGCTCGTGCGAAGCGTGCTCGAGCGCGAGGACTACGACGGCGACGATCTGCTCGCGCCCACCCGCCTCTACCTCGACACCGCACGAGCACTGCGCGGACGTGCGAAGGCGTTCGTGCACGTGACGGGCGGTGGCATTGCGGGCAATCTCGACCGCGTCCTGCCGGACGGTCGCAGCGCGGAGCTCGATTGGCACTCGTGGGAACGGCCCGCGGTGTTCGGATGGCTCGCCCGGCATGTCGGCGAGGATGAGCTGCGACGCGTCTTCAACCTCGGGATCGGCTGGTGCGCGGTCGTCGCTGCGCCCGAAGCGGACGACATCGTGATCGGTCGCATCCGGTGATCGGCGTCCTCGTCAGCGGCAACGGCACGAACCTGCAGGCATTGATCGACGCAGGATTGCCCGTGAGCGCGGTGGCGTCGAACCGGAAGGATGCGTATGCCCTCGTGCGCGCCCGCGACGCCCAGATCCCGGCGGCGACATTCGACCTGACGTGTTACGCCGGCCGCGACGAGCGCGATCTCGTGATGGCGACATGGCTCGAGGAGCACTCGGTCGAGCTGGTGGTGGCCGCCGGTTACATGCACCTCCTGACGAAGCCGTTCCTCGACCGATTTCCACACAGGATCGTGAACACGCACTCGGCCCCGCTCCCTGCCTTCCCGGGCGCGCATCCGATCGAGGACGTGCTCGCGGCGGGCGTCTCGACGACCGCCGCGACCGTCCACTACATCGACGCCGGCATCGACACCGGGCCGGTCATCGCCGCCGAGAGCGTCCCGGTCCTGGCGGGCGACACCGTCGAGACGCTGCGCGCGCGCGTCCAGGCGGCGGAGCACCGCCTGCTCCCCGAAGTGGTGAGAGAGCTCTGCCTCGCCGCGCACTGATCAGCGTCTATGACAAGGAGGGCGTCGACCTCTTTGCGCGCGCCCTCGTGGAGCTCGGCTGGGAGCTGGTCTCGTCCGGGGGAACCGCCTCGTTCCTCACCGAGGCCGGCCTGCCCGTCACCACCGTCGAGGAGGTCACCAGGGCCCCCGAGATGCTCGGCGGCCGCGTCAAGACGCTGCATCCGCGCATCCACGCCGGAATCCTCGCGCGCCGCGAGCTCGACGAGGACAGACTGGCTCTCGAGGAGCAGCAGATCGAGCCGATCGACCTCGTCTGCGTCTCGCTCTATCCCTTCGCGTCGGCGGCCGGCCGGCCGGATGCGTCCGAGTCGGAGATCGTGGAGATGATCGACGTGGGCGGCCCGTCGATGCTCCGTGCGGCGGCGAAGAACTTCGCGCACGTCACCGTCGTCTCCAGTCCTCGCCACTACGAGGACGTCCTCTCGGAGCTGCGGGCGCACGGCGACACGAGGCCCGGGACGCGGAAGCGGCTCGCCCGCGAGGCGTTCGAGCTGACGGCGGCGTACGAGGCGGCGATCGCAGACTGGTTCGGCGAGCCGGAGGCGTTCCCGGAGCGACTGACGATCGCTCTGGCGAAGGTCACGGATCTCTCCTACGGCGAGAACCCGCACCAGGCGGCGGCCTACTACCGCGAGCTCGGAGCGCACCGCCACCTGCTCTCGGGGATCGAGCAGGTCGGCGGCAAGGAGCTCTCCTACAACAACCTCGGCGACCTCGAGGGAGCCCGCCGCGTCGCCCGAGAGCTCGACCGGCCGGGCGCCGTGATCGTCAAGCACGCTAACCCGTGCGGGGTGGCGATGGCCGGGACGATCGAAGAGGCCTGGGAGCGTGCCCTCGCGGCGGATCCGGTGTCGGCGTTCGGCTGTGTCGCCGTGCTGAACCGGCCGGTCAGCGCCGAGCTCGGTGCGCGCATCGGCGAGCACTTCGCAGAAGTGCTGTCCGCCCCCGGCTACGACGAGCGAGCGATCAGCGCCCTGCGCGCCCGCAAGGCGCTGCGCATCCTGGTCGATCGCGAGCCCGTGCTCGAGCAGGACGACGCGCGGGACTACAAGCGCGTGCTCGGCGGGCTCCTCGTGCAGGACCGCGACGCCGGGGTCGAGGATCGCGAGACGATGCAGCTCGTCACCGGCGAGCTCGACGATGCGCACTGGGCCGACCTGCTGTTCGCATGGCAGGTCTGCAAGCACGTTTCGTCGAACGCGATCGTGCTCGTGCGCGACCTGCAGACGATCGGGATCGGCGCCGGCCAGATGAGCCGCGTCGATGCGGTGCGGATCGCCGTCGAGAAGGCGCGGGAGCATGGGCACGAGACCACGGGCGCGTTGCTTGCGAGCGACGCGTACTTCCCTTTTGCGGACGGCCCGCAGATCGCGCTCGACGCGGGCATCACCGCCCTGATCCAGCCGGGCGGATCGATCCGGGACGGCGAGACCGTCGCCGCGGTCGCGGCGGCGGGTGCGGCGATGGTCTTCACCGGCCGCAGGCATTTCCGCCATTGAGCGCAGCTGCCTGCGCCCCCGGCCGGCTTCGGGAATGCACCCCGGCCGCGCACGTTCTCTTACCTAGGATCTTGCCAGCAGCACGTCCGTTCTCGTCGTAGGAGGATCCGATGGCCGAGCTCGACCCGAACCGCTGGAAGGCGCTGACGATCGTCTGCGCTGCGTTCTTCATGACCGTGCTCGACGTGTCGATCGTCAACGTCGCACTTCCCTCGATCGGCAGGTCGCTTCACTTCTCGGAGCAGGGTCTCCAGTGGGTGATCACGGCGTACGCGATCACGTTCGGGGGGTTCCTCCTGCTCGGCGGACGCGCCGCCGACCTGCTCGGGCGTCGCCGGGTCTTCTACGTCGGCGTCACGCTCTTCACGATCGCGTCGTTCCTCTGCGGTCTCGCCTGGTCGGAGGGCGTGCTGATCGCAGCCCGCGCCGTGCAGGGCCTGGGCGCGGCGATCATCACGCCGGCGGCGCTCTCGATCATCACCACCAGCTTCGAGGAGGGCGCGGAGCGGAACAAGGCGCTGGGCATCTGGGGCGCGATCGGCGGCTCCGGCGCCGCGGTCGGGGTGCTGGCGGGGGGCATTCTCACGAAGTACCTCGGCTGGGAGTGGATCTTCTTCGTCAACGTCCCCGTCGGCGCAGCGGCGCTGGCCCTTGCACCGCGCTACGTGCGCGAGAGCCGGTCCGACCGTGACCATTCGCACGACGTCGCCGGGGCGGTCACGATCACCGCGGGCCTGGCGCTGCTCGTCTACGCCGTTTCCGAGGCACCGGTCCACGGCTGGGGCAGTGCCTGGACGATCTCCCGCCTGGCGGTCGCGGCCATCCTGCTCCTCGGGTTCCTCGTGATCGAATCGCGGGCGAGCGATCCCCTGATGCCGTTCCGTATCTTCCGGGTGCGCACCGTCGCAGGCGCGAACGTCGCCGGTCTTCTGCTCGGCGCGATCGTCTTCGCGAACTTCTTCCTGTTGACCTTGTACGTCCAGCAGGTCCTTCAGTGGTCGGCGCTCAAGACCGGCGTGACCTTCGTCGCCACCGCCGGGACGGCGATCCTCTGGGCGGGTCTCGCGCAGGCGCTGGTCACGCGGATCGGCGTGAAGCCGGTGACAGTCGTGGGCTTCATCGCCCTGATCGCCGGGATGCTCTGGTACACGCAGATCCCGGTGCAGGCCTCGTATGCCTCGGACCTGTTGCCGGGGTACCTGCTGGTCGGCTTCGCATTGCCGTTCACCTTCGTTCCCGTTTCGATCGCGGCGCTGGCCGGCGTCGAGCGGCACGAAGCCGGTCTCGCATCGGGCCTGATCAACACGGCGCAGCAGGTCGGCGGCGCGATCGGGGTGGCCGTGACCTCGTCGATCTCGATCAGTCACTTCAACAGCCTGGTCGCGTCCGGCACACCGGTCCCGGAGGCGTTCACGTCCGGCACGCAATGGGCCTTCTGGGTGACCGTCGGCATCGCGGTCGCCGGGCTGATCGCATCCGCGACCCTCATTCGCACCGACGAGATCGGCGCGCTGGACGAGGCGGCGGTTCAGGCGTAGGAACCCGCGACTGTAGGCTTCCCGCCGCGATGGCCCGTCCGTACCCGACGATCATCGACCTGGTCGGCTCCACGCCGGTCGTCCGGCTCGACCGCGTGTCGCGCGACGTCCCCGGCACGATCCTCGCGAAGCTCGAGTTCCTGAATCCCGGCGGCTCGAACAAGGACCGGATCGGTCTCGCGATGATCGAGGCGGCCGAGCGCGACGGCAAGCTCAAGCCGGGCGGGACGATCGTCGAACCGACCTCGGGCAACACGGGCGTCGGCCTCGCGATCGCGGCCGCACAGAAGGGCTACCGCTGCATCTTCGTGATGCCGGACAAGATGAGCCAGGAGAAGATCTCGATGCTCCGCGGCTACGGCGCCGAGGTCGTGATCACGCCGACGGCCGTCGACCACGACTCGCCCGAGTCGTACTACTCCGTCTCGTCACGACTCGCAGAGGAGATCCCGGGCGGCTTCAAGCCCGACCAGTACTCGAACATGGCCAACCCGGAGGCGCACTACGAGACGACGGCGCCCGAGATCTGGGAGCAGACCGGCGGCGAGCTCGACGCGATCGTGATCAGCGTCGGGACCGGGGGGACGATCAGCGGGGTCGGACGGTTCTTCCACGAGCGCAAGCCCGCGGTGAAGATCGTCGGCGTTGATCCCGAAGGCTCGATCTACACGGCCGCGAGCGATGGCGACCTGCATCCCTACCTCGTCGAGGGCATCGGCAAGGACACGTGGCCGGAGACGATCGACCTGACGGTCGTCGACGAGTGGATCCAGGTCTCGGACCGTGATTCGTTCCTCGCGGCGCGGCGGCTGGCGCACGAGGAAGGGCTGCTGGTCGGAGGATCCTCGGGCTCGACCATCGCCGCAGCGTTGCGCTTCGCGCGGTCGCTCGGCCCCGACTCGCAGATCCTGACGATCCTGCCGGACTCGGGACGGTCGTATCTGTCGAAGTTCCTCGACGACAACTGGATGATCGAGCACGGCTTCCTCGAGCGCACCGCTCCTGCACCGACGGTGCGGGAGCTGCTCGCGGCGAAGCCGGGCGACATTCCCGCGCTCGTGACGATCTCGTCCCACCAGAAGGTGGCCGAGGCGATCGGCGTGATGGAGCGCTACTCGATCTCCCAGCTGCCGGTCGTCCGCAACGGCGAGTTGTCGTCCCTGACGGATGTGATCGGATCGCTGGAGGACCGCGCGCTGCTCGACCTCGTGTTCAAGAACTCCGACGCGCTGCACGAGGACGTCGCCGTGGCGATGCAAGGCCCACTCGCCGCGGTCGACGCGGACGCATCGGTGGATGAGATCGTCACCGCGCTGACGGGCGGGACGAATGCGGTGGTCGTGGCCGACCACGGCGCTCCGGTCGGCGTGGTCACTCGCTCGGACCTGCTCGAGTATCTCTCGCATCGCTGACGCGTGGCGGCAAGCATCGCAGCGATCCGGCGCCTCGTGGTTGGCTCGCAGGGGTACACCGGGCGCTTTCGGCGGGCCGGCGCCGACGACGTCGAGGCGACGGTCCGCCGATTGACGGCGGTGCAGCTCGACTCGATCTCGACCGTCGATCGTGCACACAGGCTGACACTGACCGCCCGCGTCGGCGCCTACCCACGGGATACGGTGCCCGCCCTGCTGCGCGCGGGCCGCATCTTCGAGTACTGGGCCCATGAGGCGTCGCTGCTCCCGATCGAGCTCTGGCCGCATTTCAGGACCGTGATGCAGGGCTCCGGCCACTGGGGCGCCCACGACCGTGCGCTGCATACGCACGCCGATCTCGTCGAGCCGGTGCTCGACCGGATCCGCACCGAGGGGCCGTTGACCTCGCGCGACTTCGAGGGGCGGGGCCACGGCGGCATGTGGAACTGGAAGCCGTCGAAGATGGTGCTGGAAGCGCTCTGGGACAGGGGTGTGCTCGCAATCGCCGAGCGACGGAACTTCCAGCGCGCCTACGACCTGGCCGAACGCGTGATCCCGCCGCAATGGCTGAACGCGCCGACCCCGCCGGAGGACGAGACGCTGCGGACGCTCGCCCTGCTCGCCGTCTCGGCTCGCGGCGCGCTCACCGAAGCAGCGATCCGCGAGCACTGGCGCCTCAAGGGCGGCAAGGCGCGCTTGCACCATCATCTGCTCGCCCTCGTCGGAGCGGGGCGACTGCGCGAGGTCGACGTCGACGACGGCGGGCGGCCGTTCTACGTGCTGCCGGAGGTCGAGCTCGACGGCGATCCCGCGCCGCCGGTGCTCGTCTGCCCGTTCGACAATCTTCTCTGGGACCGGCCGCTGCTCGACCGCCTCTTCGGCTTCCGGCACGTGATCGAGGTCTACAAGCGAGAGCACGAGCGCAGCTATGGGTACTACGTGCTGCCGCTGCTTTCCGGAGACAGGTTTCTCGGACGGGCCGATCTCAAGGCCGACCGCGCGGAGGGTGTGCTGCGGATCCGCCGGTTCACACCCGAGCCGAAGGTGCGCGGCAACGTCGAGACGAAGCTCGAGCCGGCGGCGGCACGGCTCGCGCGTGTCCTCGGGCTCGAGCGGGTGGAACGAACCGCGTGAAGCCGAGGGAGCCGAGCGTCGAGGAGGCACGGCGGATCGCCGTGCGCTCACAGCTCCTCGACGGGTCGGCAACCGACGTGCTGAGCACCGTTCGCAGGCTGGGCTTCCTGCAGATCGATCCGATCGCGTCGGTCGCCCCGCCACAGCATCTGGTCCTGTGGAGCAGACTCGGGATGTTCGATCGCGACGAGTTGGCGCGCCTGCTGTGGGAGGAGCGGAAGCTCGTCGAGTGGAACGCGTTCCTCTGGCCGGCCGAAGACCTGCCGCTCCTGCGGGCGCGCATGCGGCGGCGCGACCGCGCGTTGGACGGCCGTCTCATCGCCTACCTGAAGGAGAACGCGTCGTTTCGCCGCTATGTCCTCTCCGAGCTCGAGCGTCGCGGCCCACTGCTCTCGCGCGAGATCGAGGATCACCGCCCGAGCGGCCGCGACCCGCACCGGTGGTGGGGCGAGCGCAAGATGGGCTTGATGCTCGGCATCCTGAACACGCGCGGGGAGGTCGCGGTCGTCGGGCGGCGCGGCAAGCAGCGCCTCTGGGACCTCGCAGAACGTTGGTATCCCGACACGGAGCGAATCCCCTGGGCCGAGGCGAAGCGGGTGTTCGACGAGCGGCGGTTTCGATCGCTCGGGGTGCGGCTGGAGAGAGGCCGACTCGTCGCGCATCCAGACGCCGTGGACGGGCCGGTGCCAAAGACCCGGACGACGTTCCTCTCCCCCTTCGACCGGCTCGTCCATGATCGCGATCGCGCGCTCGCGCTGTGGGGGTTCTTCTATCGCCTCGAGATGTACGTTCCGAAGGCGAAGCGGGTGCACGGCTACTACGTCTTGCCGATCCTCCGCGGCGACCGCCTGATCGGCCGCATCGAGCCTCTCCACGACAGGAGGAGCGGCGAGTTGCGCGTGCTCGGCACCTGGTGGGAGGAGGGCGTGCGTCCCGTTTCGCTGGATGCGCCGCTGCGCCGGCTTGCGCGGTTCCTGAACGCGCGCGTCGTTCCCGCCTAGGCCGGCCTTCGGGACGGGCCCGAGGGTCCACATCTGTGGGGTCAGACCCCAGCCATGTCCGGAGTCGACAGGTTCGGGGTCAGACCCCAGACGTGTTCCCTTCGGACACGAGCCGGAGCCGGAATTGGCGAGGATCCACGGACTCGTGCTTCGATCCGTCGTCCGCGTCAGACCCGATGTGGCTCGTTCGGCCATGGATTGGGGTCAGACCCCGGACGTGTCTCGTTCGGGCGCGGCTGGCAACGACGGTGTCCAGTCGGCCGATAGGCTCCGCGCATGGACTTCGAGACGCGCGCGATTCACGCCGGACAGGAGCCCGACCCGGCGACCGGCGCCATCGTCACACCGATCTACCAGACCTCCACGTTCGTGCAGGAGGCGGTCGGCGTCCACAAGGGCTACGACTACGCGCGCGTCGCGAACCCGACTCGCACGGCACTGCAGGTCGCGCTCGCAAGTCTCGAGAACGCACGGCACGGCGTCGCGTTCAGCTCCGGGCTCGGCGCGACGACCACGCTGATGCACCTCGTGCACCCGGATGACCGCGTGGTCCTGATCGCGGATGTCTACGGCGGCGTGTACCGGATGACCTCGCAGGTCTACGAGCCGAAGGGCTACCGCTTCACCTATGTGCCGGCGAACGGATTCGACGACAACCTGCCGTCGCACCTCGACGAGGAGGTGAAGGTCGTCTGGGTCGAGACGCCGTCCAACCCGATGCTGAACATCGTCGACATCCGCAGGGCCGCAGAGGCGGCGCACTCCGTCGGCGCGCTCCTGATCGTCGACAACACGTTCGCAACGCCGTACCTTCAGCAGCCGCTCGACCTCGGAGCCGACGCGGTCGTGCACTCGACGACCAAGTACCTCGGCGGCCACAGCGACACGATCGGCGGCTTCGTCGCGACGAACGACGATGCGCTGGCGGAGCGCCTCGCCTTCCTGCAGAAGTCGCTCGGCGCGGTACCGGGCCCGTTCGATGCGTGGCTCGTCCTGCGAGGGCTCAAGACGCTGGCGGTGCGGATGCGCCAGCACTCGGAGAATGCACGGCAGGTGGCCGAGTTCCTCGACGGACAGCCCGGCATCGAACGGGTTCTCTACCCCGGCCTGCCGAACCATCCCGGCCACGACGTTGCGCGCCGGCAGATGCGCGACTTCGGCGGCATGGTGTCCTTTCTGATGGAGTCGGAGGCGGAAGCCGTCGCCCTGGTCGCGCGCACCACCATCTTCCAGCTGGCGGAGTCGCTGGGCGGCGTCGAAAGCCTGATCGAGCATCCGGCCAGGATGACGCACGCCTCGACCGCCGACGCTCCCTTCGCACCGCCCGGAAACCTGGTTCGCCTCTCCGTCGGAATCGAATCGGCCGACGACCTGCTCGCCGACCTCGAAGCCGCACTCGTCAGGCGGTCGGCACCGGCACGGGCATAGGCGCACGGCACGTTGCGCGGAGAACACGAAACAATGCGGCTCATCGATCTCGACTTCGGCGCTCGGCCGCGTGCGATCGGCGTCTACGTCGTGGACACGACCGACGGCCCGGCACTCTTCGACTGCGGGCCATCGTCGACACTGCCGGCACTCGAGTCGGGGCTTGCAGGACAGGGGCTCGAGCTGACGGACGTCCGTCACCTGCTCCTCTCCCACATCCATCTCGACCATGCAGGCGCAGCCGGGACGATCGTCCGCAGGCACCCGCGGCTCACCGTCTGGGTCTCGCCGGTCGGCGCGCCGCACATCGTCGACCCGTCACGGCTCGAACGTTCGGCCCGCCGGCTCTACGGCCCGCTCTTCGACCCGCTCTGGGGAGAGCTCCAACCCGTGCCGGAGGCAAACATTCGCGTGGCCGAGGGCGACGTGCTCGGCTGGGAGTCCTTCCCGACGCAGGGCCACGCGTCGCACCATGTCAGCTACTTCAGGGACGGGACGCTCCTGGCCGGCGACGCGGCCGGAGTGCGCATGCCGGACGCTGACTTCGTCATGCCGGTGTCGCCCCCGCCGGACATCGACATCGAGGCGTGGCATGCGACGGTAGCGGCGATTCGAGCGCGCAAGCCGCAGCGACTCGCGCTGATCCACTTCGGCGTCCACGAGGACGTCGACGCCCACCTCGATCGCCTCGACGCCGAGCTGGACCGGTGGGCGGGCCGTGTGCGTGACGGGATGGAGCAAGAGGAATTCGTGGCGGCGGCACGGTCGGACGCCGGTGCAGATGCCGACGTCTACGACCAGGTGGCGCCGTTCTGGCAGTCGTGGCACGGCCTACGACGCTACTGGGACAAGCAGCCCTAGTACACCCGAACGGCTCTCAGGGCTCGCGAACGACGTTCGCGCCGGAGGCCTGGGCAAGAGCGAGCACGACGATCTCGTCGATGTTCACGTGCGCCGGCCGGGTGAGGGCGAACATGATGCAGTCGGCGACGTCTTCCGCGTGCAGCGGCCCCCCGAGCGCGACGTTCGCGTAGACGGCGGCCGCCTTCGCCTCGTCGCCCTTGTACCGCACGTTCGAGAAATTCGTCTCCACGAGCCCGGGAGCGACGTTCGTGATCCGCACCGGTTTCCCGTGCAGGTCGTCACGCAGGGCGCGGGTGTAGCCGTGGACCGCGAACTTCGACGCGACGTACGACGAGCCGTTCGGGTACGCCCAGATGCCGGCGACGGAGCCGAGGTTCACGATGTGACCACCGCCGTCGACGAGATGCGGGACACAGAGCCGCGTCATGCGCATCAGCCCGAGCACGTTCGTCTCGACCACCTCGCGTTCGTCTTCCTCGTGCGACTCCCACACCGGGTCCCGGCCACGAGACAGCCCGGCGTTGTTGACGAGGATGTCCAGTCCGCCGAGCTCCGCGAGTGCGCGCGTCACGAACTGCTCGCTCGAGGCTCGATCGGTGACATCCAGCGTGCCGTCTCTGCGAGAGCCGGTCACGACCCGGGCGCCGGCCTCGGCCAGCGCCAGCGCCGTCGCGGCGCCGATCCCGCTCGATCCCCCGGTGACGATCGCCCGTTTTCCCTCGAGAGCTGCCATGTCCGGAATCTATCGATGTCGACGCACTCGAGCCCGCAGCAACGAAATCGGCTTCCCGACGTCTAACTTCGCACGACACATGCAGCCTGACCCCAGATCGGGCCGCGGTACGCGGCTGTCGCTGCTCGGCATCGGGCTGCTCGTGCTGCTCGGGGTCGTGGCGTTTGCGAGCCGCAGTGGAATCTCCCGCCACGATGGGTCGGCTCCGAGCGATCGGTACACGAGCTACGCCCTGTCGGTGTTCCTGATCCTGTTCGTGCTGATGATCCCGGTGGCGGTCTACGCGTTCCTGCTTCGGGTCCGGGAGCGTCGCACCTCGGCGTCCAAGAGCTTCAAGGCGCGCCTGTACGCCACGTCCCTGCGCTGGTCGGTGCTGGCGGTGATCGTCTTCGTCTCGTTCTACCTGCACAACAGGCGTCCCCATCTGCTGCAGCACCTCAACCCCTTCAGCCAGCCCAGCACGAAGGCTCCCCACGACAACGACCCGGTGCACCGGGTCTCCAACCCCAAGTTCCAGTGGAGCGTCCTCTGGATCGCCCTTGTTCTGCTCTCGGGCATCGCAGCGTACGGCTTCTACCGGTGGAAGACGCGCAAGCCTCCTCTTCAGCCGCGCGCCGTCGAGACCACGGTGTCCGAGGATCTCGCAACGACGATCGGTGACGCGATCGACGACCTCCAAGCAGAGCCCGATGCGCGCCGGGCCGTGATCGCCGCCTACGCGCGGATGGAGGCCGTGCTCGGCCGGAACGGCTTCCGGCGCGTGCCAAGCGAGACGGCGATCGAGTACCTGCACCGCATCCTGCTCGAGCTCACGTCGCGTGGGGAGGCCGTCACCCGCCTGACGGCGCTCTTTCAACGTGCCAAGTTCAGCAGAAACGTGATCGACGGTGCGATGAAGCAGGAGGCGATCGACGCGCTGTGCGAGATCAGGGACGGCCTCACCGGAGCACCGGTATGAGAAGGCATCTCCTCGACCTCGTCATCCTGCTCGGTGTCTCGACGATCGCCTGTGCCTACATCGCGATCGATCAGCCCGGGGTCCGCAACGTGGCGATCTACTCCTACGTGCTCATCGTGGGCGCGCTCGTCATGCTGGCGGTCGTCTCGTCGTTCGGCGATGCGCTTCCTCGACGGCGTCGCTCGCCCTTCGACGAGGCACTGGCGGAGGCGCCGCGACGTGACCGCGCCCCGGCCCAGGTGGAGCAGATCGAACGGGCTGTGACTCTTGGCGTGGCGAACGCTCACGACCTGGACCTCCGCCTCCTCCCTCATCTGCGTGAGATCGCCCAGTGCCGCCTCGAGCGGACAGGCCGGACGTCGAGCCCCGAGACGCTCGGGCGCTGGTGGGAGCTGCTCCGCCCCGACCGTGCCGAGCCCGAGGACCGCTTCGCCCCGGGCATCCCGCGGGACGAGCTGCTCGCCCTCGTCGCCGATCTTGAGAGGATGTGAACGGCGATGGAGCTCTCCGAGGTCGGCGCACGCGCGGCCGCCGTGATCGACGAGATCGCGAAGGCAGTGATCGGCAAGCGCGAAGCGCTCGAGTTGCTGATGCTCGGGCTGCTCGCCGACGGCCACGTGCTGATCGAGGATTATCCCGGCCTCGCGAAAACCTTGATGGCGCGCTCGTTCGCGCGGGTTGCGTCGATGGACTTCTCACGCATCCAGTTCACACCCGACCTGATGCCGTCCGACGTCACGGGATCGTCGGTCTTCAACCAGCGCGAGGCCGACTTCGAGTTCAGGCCCGGACCGATCTTCGCCAACCTCCTGCTCGCCGACGAGATCAACCGTGCTCCGCCGAAGACGCAGGCCGCCTTGCTCGAGGCGATGCAGGAACGGCAGGTGACGACGGAGGGCGAGACGAGGCGCCTGGGGCCGCCGTTCCTCGTGCTCGCGACCCAGAACCCGATCGAGTACGAGGGCACGTATCCGCTGCCGGAAGCGCAGCTCGACCGCTTCCTGCTTCGCATGTCGGTCGGCTACCCGTCGCGCTCGGACGAATGGCAGGTGCTCGCCGACCGCGCTCTACGGCGGACCGACGAGGTCGCTCTCTCGCCCCTGATCGACCGCGAGACGCTGATCGACATGCAGCGCGCCTGCGAGAACGTCTATGTCTCCGAGCCCGTCGGTCTCTACATGGTGGACGTCGTCGCCGCGACGCGTGACTCGCAGTCGATCCAGGTCGGAGCGTCGCCGCGCGGCTCGCTGGCGCTGCTCAAGCTGTCGCGTTGCCGTGCCGCGCTCGACGGCCGCGACTACGTGACGCCGGACGACGTGAAGTCGATCGCAGTGCCGGCCCTGGCCCACCGTCTGACGCTTCGCCCGGAGCTCTGGGTCCAGCGGATCTCTCCCGAGGACGTGGTGCGCGAGCGGCTCGCGACGGTGCCGACGCCGGTGGCCGAAGACCTCGCGAAGACTTGACGCGCTACTCCGCGCCCAAGCTCCCCGGCTACGCGTGGCTTTGCGCGGTCGGGCTGCTGGCCGCCCTCGCGTTCGGGCGACCCGAGCTCGTCGCTCTCACGGCGCCGTTCCTGCTCGCGGTCGCGGCGGGGCTCGCGCTTGCAACCGAGCCGCATTTCGGCGCCCGCATCGAGCTCGATCACGACCGGGCGCTCGAGGGTGAAGAGGTGGCGGCGCGCATGGTCGTCGAGTCCGCATCGCCGGTCGACCGCCTCGAGCTGTACGTGAGCCTGCCCGACGGCGTCGAGCTGGCGGACGGGCAGAACCCGGTGGCGTTGCGGCTCGCGGCGGGCGAGCGGCGGGAGCTCGACCTCACGCTTCGCGCCAGGCGCTGGGGCGCCCACATGCTCGGCCCCCTGCACATCCGCGCGCGGGATCCCCTCGGCTTCCTCGTGTGGGAGGCGAACGCCCCGACCCGGCCCCAACTCCGCACCTACCCGCGGGAGAGCGTCCTGCGCCGGGTGATCCAGCCACGGGAGACTCAGGTCTTCTCCGGCAACGAGGTCTCGCGGCGCAAGGGCGAAGGGATCGAGTTCGCCGACATCCGCCCTCGCGGCCCTGGAGATCCGCTCAACAGGATCAACTGGCGTGCGAGCGCACGACGCGGCGAGCTCTGGGTCAACGAGAGCCATCCCGAGCGAAACACGGACGTGATCATCTTCGTCGATTCGTTCGCCGAGGCCCGGCTCGGCGACGCAGGAACGCTCGACCTGACCGTGCGCGCGACGTCGGCGATCGCCGATGCCTACGTTCGCCGCCGCGATCGCGTCGGCCTGATCTCGTTCGGCGGCATTCTTCGCTGGCTCGTTCCGGGCACCGGGCTCGTGCAGCTGTATCGCATCGTCGATGCGCTCCTCGACACTCAGATCATCCTCTCCTACTACTGGAAGGAGATCGAGCTGATCCCGCGGCGGATGCTGCCCCCGAACGCCGTCGTGATCGCGTTGTCGCCGCTCCTCGACCGGCGTTCCATGGGCGCACTGCTCGATCTGCGCGCACGCGGCTACGACCTGGCAGTCATCGACGTCTCGCCCGTGCCGTATGTCGCCCGTCCCCCGGCCGGGCTCGACGCTACAGCGCACGACATCTGGCTGCTTCGGCGAGACGCAATCCGCCATCGCCTGCAGCGGGCGGGCGTCGCCGTCGCCGAGTGGAGCGAGGACAGGCCCCTTCAGTCGGCCCTGGAGGAGGTGCGGGAATTCAGGCGCTACGCCCGGCACGCGCGCGTTTGATCACGGCGCTGCTCGCCCTGGCGGCTCTCGGGGCGACGGTCGGCTACGCCGCCGCGGCCGACGGCCGACTCGCACCGGTCGCGCTCGGCGGAGGAGCGCTGGGCCTGACGCTGCTCGCCGTCGCGATCGTGCTGCGCTGGCCGTCGTTCACGCCGTGGGCGATCTTCGTCACGGGCGCCGGCTACGTCGGTGGACGCGCCGACCAGAACATCGTCGACGGGTGGGCGGCCGTGGTCGGCGTCCTGTTCCTGCTGGCCGCCGAGCTCGCCACCTGGTCGATCGAGCACGATGCGCGCATTGCCGAGGAGCGCTCGCTCACCACGCGGCGCATCGCGACGCTCGCACTGCTCGGCGCAGCCGCGCTGCTGATGAACTTCCTGCTGCTCGGGACTGCCGCCATCTCCGCCTCTGCGAGCGTGGTGCTGGCCGCCGCGGGCGTCGCCGCGGCGGTCGGTGCACTCGTCGTCTTGCTGAGGCTCACACGAGCATGAGCGCGGCTCAGGAGGTCATGACGTACGCCGTCCGGGACTCGCTGTGCCCGTTGATCTCGTTCAGGGTCGCTACGACCGTGTACTTCTGACCCTTCTCCGGTACGAAGGTCGGCGTGAACGTGATCGACTGGTCCGGCGCGAGCAACGCCGTCGGCTGGCCGACGGCGATCGCCTTGCCGTGCGAGTTGTAGACGATGTACGTCAACCCGATCACGTCGCCGGGCGCCGAATAGTGGGCCAGGTACGGCGCGAACATGGTCACGTGAACGGGAGCGCCGGCTTTGGCCGTCATCGACGTGCCGTCGGTCAGCCGCGCCACCGCGCCGAAGGCCGCCAGAGCGGGCTTCGGGGTGCCGGACTGCGAGATCAGGCCGCTCTGCCAGGGGTTGCCGGCGCTGTCGCGGAACACGAACCAGATGAACATCTGAATGTTCGGATCCTTCCGCGCGAACGACAGCGCCTGCTTTGCATAGGCCGCCTGCTTCGCAGGCGTGACGCCATGAGGCTCGGCCGGCTTCGTCTCGTGGCCGTACTCGGTGATCCAGATCGGGACAGTACGGTGGAACCACTTCTTCAGGTCGCGTTCGAATTTCGACATCGTCGAGAGCGTGACGTTCGGGTAGCGGACCTTCTGCATCGGGGGCAAGTTGGGCGAGGTCGGATACGGGTGATGCGCCCACGCGTCGAACTTGAGCCCCTTGACCCGGGAGAGCAGCTTCGCGAACGTCCCGGGCGCGACGGTTGCGCTCTTGCCGTGAAGCGGCTTGTCGCGACCGCGGGCCGAGGTCTCACCGATCGCGACCTGCGCCAGCGGGTTGCCCGCCTTGATGCCGGCGTAGGCCGCCTTGTAGAGCTTCGCGTAGTGCGCAGGGCTGACGATCTTCTTGCCGACGAACTGCGGGGCCAGGAACAGCTGGAGGTTCGGCTCGTTCCAGACCGACCAGAGCGCAACGGAGCCGTGACCCGAGCGGCCGTTGTACCGCGTCGCGAGCATCCTCGCAAAGAGGGTCAGGTCCTTCACCTTCTTCGGCATCACGTTCGGCGCCTTGCCGCCGTTCGCCCACTTCGGCGTGCCGGTGATGTTGATCATCACCCGCAGGTTGTAGCTGCTCGCCTGGAAGACGAGATCGTCGAGGTCCGTCAGCCTGTAGGCCGGATCGTCGCCGTTCAGGGGTCTCGCCGGCCTGGTCGGCGCGATCGACGCCCAGGTGGCGGTCGTGTGGATCACGGACGCGCCGGTCTCCGCCGCGAGCTCCATGTTCTGGTCGCGCGTCGGCGACCAGCGAAACGACGGATCGTCGAAGAAACCGATCGGCATTCTCGGTGCTGCGTGCACGGTCGCAGCCGGGACAGCGAGGAGCGCAGCGAGCGCAACGAGTACGAGACGGACTGCTTTCAGCACGGGCGCGTTCCCCTTCCTCCGTTTACCCTGGGCAGCCGGGAAGGTAGCGAGGCGCTTTGAGGACCGTGTAAAGAGGCGCGCTGTTCGAAGGAGTGAGACACGAAGCTCAGGGATCGTGAGGTGGTGGGACGGGCCGGCCCGGTCGTGGTCTGGCTCGTGCTCGGGGCAGGACTGGCGAGTCTGACGAGCCGGGTCCGGGACTGGTTCGTGATGACGGACGAGCTTCTGTACGAGCGACTCGCGCTGAGCGTGGTGCGGCTCCACTCACCGCTTCCTCGCGTCCACGGCGAACTGGTCGCCAACGTCAACCAGTTGTACCCGTTGCTCCTCGCCCCGGTCATCGCGGTGAAACCAGGGCCGGACCTGTCTGCATTGCATGCGTTCAATGCGTTCGTGATGGCGTCGGCTGCCGTCCCCGCCGGGTTGCTCGCCCGCCGGCTGACGGGTTCCGCCGCCCTGGCGTGCCTCGCCTCCGTCATGACGGTCGTCGTGCCCTGGATCGCACTCTCGTCGTTCCTGCTCACCGAAGTCGTCGCCTATCCGGTCTTCGTCTGGGTGCTGCTCGCATTTCATTCGGCGGTCATGCGGCCCTCGGCGCGGAACGACGCGCTCGCGATCCTGGCGATCGTCGTGGCCGTCGGCGCCCGGGCGCAGTTCATCGTGCTCGCGGCTGTGCTGCCGGTCGCGATCGCGGTGCACCGGCAGGTTCGGCGGCATCCCGGGCTCGTCGTCGTGTACGCGGTGGGGCTACTGGCCGTGCTCGTCCTCGTCGTCACCGGGCACAGCCCACTCGGCACGTATGCCGATACGACGCGTGGGAATCTGATCCCGCCCGGGTTCCCCTCGGCGCTGCTGACCCATACGGCGGCAATCGGTCTCGGCCTCGGCCTGCTCCCGTTCATCATCGGCGGCGCCTGGCTCATCGCGAACGCCGGACGTGACGTGTTCGCGACACTCGCCGTCGCGGCGATCGTCCTCGTCACCGCCGAGGTTGCGTCGTACGACATCCGGTTCGGCGGCGGCCTCGTCCGCGAGCGCTACCTCTTCTACATCGCGCCCCTGTTCGCGATCGCGTTCGCCGCCGCCCTGCAGGCGGGTGTGCGCTGGTGGTGGCTGGTGGCGCCCACGGCGGTCCTGGCCGCGGGGTTCGCGCTCGATCCTCTTCCGGTCTTCAGCAAGCTGAACGTCGATACGCCGGCATCGATCTTCGACAACTACATACGCACCCAGATCGGCGATCTGACCGAAGCCCGTCTCTTCCTCGTCTGCGCCGCCCTGGTCGCCTGCCTGATGTTGATCGAAGGGCAGGTCTTCCTGCGACGGCAGTGGTTCATCGGGGCGGTGGTCGTCGTCGCGCTCTTCACCACGACGGCGAGCACGGCCTATGCCTTCGCCAGGCTGTTCCGCGTCGACGGCACCGCCGGCCGGCCGGTCACCTCCGACCCGAGACACGATCAGGCATGGGTCGACCGGGCGGTCGGCCGCGGCGCGAGCGTCACGGCCGTCCCGTTTCCGACGATCACCGGTGACTACTGGTCGAGTGCGGCGTACTGGTGGGATCTCCAGTTCTGGAACGAGTCCGTCGACGCGGTCGCCGGGATTCCCGGGCAATTCGAGTGGACGCCGAGCACGTTCCCGAAGCTCGCCCTCCGGTTCGATCGTCTCGGCCGCGCGAGCAGCTCCCGCGCCGGCTATGTGATTCAGGCGGTCGGAGACACCCGCTTCCATCTCGCCGGCGTCGTCGTCATCAACAATCGCAACGTGTTCCTCGTGCGCCCGGAGCTTCCATGGCGGGCAGACTGGTCGGCGTCCGGGCTCTACAACGACGGTTGGACCCGGCCCGACATGGCAGCGCGGATCTCCGTCTATCCGTATCCCGGCCAGGCGGGGCCCGTCGAGCGACGCCTGACGGTGTCGGTCTTCGCCCCTGCGGGAGTGGCCTCGCGCCCGTTCTCGCTCGGAAAGACGACGAACGTCGCCGGGCCGAACGAGGTCTCGCAGGACGTGACGGTGTGTGTTCCCATGGATCGCCCTGCGCAGGTGACGCTGAGGGTGCGTGGCAGCTCCCCGATCCCGGCCGACACGAGCACGCTGGTCACGTTCGCGCAGCCGCGACGGGGCGGCGTGGACGTATCCCGAATCTATCTGTCGGGTGCCGTCGTCCTCGGCTGCTGAGCGGTCCACGCGCGGAAGACGTCGAGCAGGGCGGACTCTGCCTCCGGCGTGAGGTCGTCGGGCGTCAGCGTCCCGGTCAGCTCGATCGTGCGTCGAAACTGGTCGATGTACTCGGCGCAGCCGTCGCAGCCCGCGATGTGCTCCTCGAACCGCCGCAGATCGGCGGTCGACAGAGCACCCTCGAGGTACTCGGTGACGAGCTCGACGAGCTCCTGGCAGCTGAATGCTTCGACGTCGATCACGCGAGGTACTCCTCCAGAGCCTGCCGCACCTTGGATCGGGCGCGGTGCAACAGCACACGTTGATTGACCTCCGTCAGGTCGAGAGCGTTACGAACCTCGTCGGAGCTCCACCCTTCGACGTCTCGCAGGGAGATGACGGCCCGCTGGTTCGCGGGCAGTTCGTCGATCGCCTGCGCGACGACCGCCCGCGTCTCGGCGGCGATCAGCCGGTCCTCCGGCAGCTCGGGCGGCGGCGACGACCAGCTGCCCGGGTGACGCTCGTGCTTGTCC